>MTLP01000044.1 GCA_002009975.1 Thermococcus sp. JdFR-02 | reverse complement strand
ATTGTATAGTTTGTACCATTCCAGTCCAGTATGGCTGTGTCCACATTTTCTGAAAATGTGACATTAATGTAAATCCATGTTTTGTCCCAGAGGGTGGCGTTCTCTGGAGTTGGGGAAACAAAGGTTATTGCAGGCGGTGCCGGGTTAATTGCATAGTAGGCAGCTAAAGCGTCCACTCGGTAGTACGTCATTCCAGTTGCACTGTCGTAGATTGGCACTCCCGTGGAGTTCAGTACATAGAAGAGATAATCTGGCGTTGGATTTGTGCCATAAATTGCCCTGTACTCCTGATTTAGAAGTGCAATAAGTCCTGAGACATGGGGCGTGGCCATAGAAGTGCCGCCTGATTCTTGGTATCCATTTGATAGATAGGTTGAATTTATAAGAGCACCAGGCGCTAGGAGGATATCTGGAAAGTTGGTACCCCTATTAGTGAAGCAGGTTATTTTATCAGCATAGGTTGAGGTATCAGTACATATAGGTGGGTCACCCCAAGTTATTCCTCCAACATCATTATCGTAAGTAGCTCCAACTCTTGTAGCGTTCCTGATACAGGCGGGAGAGGAAATGGCAGTATAATTGGCTTCATTTCCGGTAGCTACAACTACGGTGATGTTTTTTGCCACCGCTGCATTAATGGCATCTCTGAAAAAGGTCTCAAAAGGTTCATTATCGCAGTATGAGGTGTATAAGCCGCCACCGAGGCTCATGCTGATTACTGTTATATTGTAAATGGTTGCATTGCTCACGCACCAGTCTATTCCCGCCAGAACATCAATTGAGGAACCAACTCCTGAAGCATTCAGGACCTTTATAGCTACTATATTCGCATCAGGTGCTACGCCCTTTAAGTTCCCGTTTGCAGCTATAATTCCAGCCACGTGGGTTCCATGTCCATTATCATCAATTGGATCAGGGTCATTGTTGACAAAATCGTATCCACCTAGAACCTTAAAACCTGGCCCAATTCCTCCACCCAAATCAGGGTGATTATAATCCACGCCACTATCAATAATGCAAACCGTTTGACCCTTCCCTGTTATGTTGGTTTGGGCTTGAATTTTATTCCAGATGTCATCTGCATTAATCAATGGGACGCTCTCTGTCAGGAAGGCTTTTACAGGTCTATCTTCCACAATTAATTCTATATTTGGATTATTTACTAATGTGATTATCTTTGAAGCTGGAATCTCAACTGCCAAGCCCTCGAAAATTGAAAATTCCTTTATAACTTCCCCACCTTCATTCAGTATATCACTCTTGATGTGGCTCTTTACTGCCTGAGCTTTAATCAGTCCTTCTGGTTTTTTGAGTTTTATTATCACCCTTATTTTTTCATCTGGTGATGTTGAATTTATTTTTTCTGAGAGCGTTAGAGAATAAGCAGTTGAATATGATAAAGAGACAAAAAGAAAAATAAACAAAGTAGTAATTGTGACATTTGGCAGATGTTTCCACCTACCACCTCTCACCCAGCGCACCATCTGCACCTTCCCGTCTATTCCACAACAAATTCGATGCGCTTATCCAACTTCTCTTCTCCACCTCTCTTCACATACAGCTCTGCAGAATAAGTCCCTGGGGGCAGCTTACCGAGGGGGATAACCGCTGTGGGCTGGGTGAACGCCTGGGTAACTATTGCGCCTTTCTCCGGATCAGTGAATGTAGCTCGCACTATGAAATTGTTCCCAGCCCTCTCAACGCTGCTTATCTCTATTCCGTAGCCTCCCGTGGGGAAAACTCCGCGGAACACCACGAGGTTGAGGCTCTCATCCCTGGAAAACTTAGTCCCCGCAGGTTCGCCAGCTAGGATTTTCTTCAGCTCCTCCTTAACCTCGCTCACCTCGCCAGCGATTACATAGAAGCCTTCCCCAGCTTTGCCGGTGTAGCCACCGAGGAAGTAGTAATCTACCACAGGCTCAACGTCTAGTGCTACAGGCTCCTCTCCACGAGGCTGTGAGACACAACCTGCAAGCAGGAATAGCAAAACAACCACTGCAAACCCTGCGCTTATCCTGTACAGAACCATCACCGCCCCTTACTGTCTTTTGATAGGCTTGTCTCCAAACATAAAAAACTTCCGACTGCAACACTTTATAAACCTTCTATGCTCAGTAATTATCATGCTTCGCATAGACGGCAGCTACGGCGAGGGCGGCGGACAGGTGCTCCGTACGGCGCTCGCGCTTAGCGCAATAACCGGCAGGGCGGTAGAGGTTGTAAACATCCGCGCAAATAGACCAAAGCCCGGATTGGCAACGCAGCACATGCATGGAGTAAAGGCTCTGGCAAGGCTATGCAACGCCCGCGTAGAGGGCGCAGAGGTTGGGTCAACCCGCGTTTACTTTGAGCCCGGGGAGATAACACCTCAGAGGCTGCGCATCGATATAGGCACCGCAGGTAGCGTCTCCCTCATTCTGCAGGTGCTGCTTCTGCCATGCGCATTTGCCAAAAGTGAGGTTCTGCTTGAAATTAAAGGGGGCACCAACGTGAGGTGGTCTCCGCCAATAGACTTCGTCAAACATGTGCTCCTGCCGGTGGTGGCGAAGCTCGGCTTCAGCGCAGAAGTTGAGATTCTTGCAAGGGG
>MTLP01000033.1 GCA_002009975.1 Thermococcus sp. JdFR-02 | reverse complement strand
CGGTCGACTCGCATGGCTTAGGCGGACCCCAATAGCAGTGGCCTCCGGCAGGATCAACCGGAATTAGGATTGGCGGGGTTTCCCTGCTCAAAAGGTTTTTTGCAAGCACCACTAACCGGGTTTCACCACTGCCGAGCCTACATCAGACCCAAGCGATGAGCTTGAGCCCTCATTGCTGTCATCAACCCTCATTGCTGAGGGTTTCAAAAGAGATCCTCGCGCTTATGCGCGAGCTATAGCGCAGCCAGGATTTTGATGCCCTTCATCTCAGGCTCCTCGCCACCTCCGGGCATTTCGCCGAAGGCTGCGCCCTTATTACTAATGGGATGTTAACCTCTTATAACCAATTTTGAGTTTCTGAGAGGTTACTTGGTGTGTATCTTATTGTGCACATGCCGTGTGAAAGCAATGTTGTAAGCTTTCCACACGGCGTGTTCCATAGAGTAGCGAGTCACGAGTGCAAGGGTTGTTGTATGGTTGTAATGAGTGTTTGAATTAATCAAGGCAAAGTGGGAGCACAAGGATGATGAACCCAGCCAACCCGATAACACCAACGGTCGAGTCATTCCCTCTCCTAACTTCCCGTATAATTACTTTTTATACCTAGCAATCTCCCCTTTCTTTATTTTTTCTCTAAGCTTGACTATTCCATATATTAGGGCTTCCGGCCGGGGTGGGCAACCAGGTATATACACATCAACGGGTATTATCTTGTCTACACCATCCACCACACTATAAGAATCGTAAAAGGGGCCCCCACAGATGGCACACTCGCCCATGGCTATTACATACTTGGGTTCTGGCATCTGTTCATAGAGCCTTCTTACATTTGAGGCTATTTTTTTGGTGACAGTGCCAGCTACAATCATCACATCAGCCTGTCTGGGAGAAGCCCTGGGAAACATACCAAACCTTTCCTGGGCATCATATCTAGAACAACCAGCTGCCATCATTTCAATGGTACAGCAGGCAAGACCAAAGCCTAAAAGAAAGGGTGATTTTGCCCTGGCCCAGTTTAGTATTTTCTCAAATTTCGTTGTAATTAAATCCATTTCCAAAACACCTCCCGATGAAAATTTTAATTAGCACTCCCCTAGACAAATTTTACAACACCTTTCTCACCTTCCACCAGCAGATAACACAATCACTCTTTTATCCATCATTATCACCTATTTAATTGTTCGATAGCCATTAAATTAGAACACACAGTAGCAAATTGACAACTAAGGCATTTTTTGAGCTGGGTTCAGGATTAAAAGAGTCAATGTCAAAGCTCTTATTCATATCCCAAAAATCCTCTATAATCTTTCTCTCAATTTTTTCCAATTGATCTATCGAAAGTCCATATGATCGCATAAACACCCAGTTGTCAAATAAATCAATTCACTTCTAGCCCATAATACTTAACTCGTCAATATCCAACACAATCAATTACCATTTAGTGATAAGACAATAATATCGCATATACACCCCCCCGGACGATTTCTTTTTTAATTTTCCAGAGGTAACCTCTGGCCTCGCCTTATAAAAAAGTAGATTTTCATATTTTTAAATATTTCGCCATCCTTTCAGTAGCCACTATTTCGTCAAACAGCTTCATTCATATTTTTAAATCCTATTATCCCTTGAGGATTTCCTTACGCACTCCTCACCTCCTCGGCATGCAGAGTATCTGCCTCACCCGCATATCGAAGAAGCGGTTCATGTTCGCGGGGCGAATTACGCACGCAGTGTCCACGCCTACTCCGCCTGTGCCACCCAGGGCTATAACGTCTTCGTGCGGTGAAACCCTGCCAGCGTCGCATGCCATTATCGCCACCTCAACGCACGTCTTGAGCCCCTGCCCGAAGAGGGCTCGTAAAGTCTCTGCCACAACTTCAACCGTAGAGATGCCGCCGAATCTCCGCGAAAAGGAGCGTTCAACGCCGCTGAGCGCATGCGTAGCCATTACTATGGGTACTCCCGCCGCCTCGAGGGCACGGCGGTTCTCTTCCTCTAAATCAACGCTTCCTGGTGAGGAGAAGCCCGCATGGTAGGTTACGGCAATTATCTTGACGCGTAGCCCTGAGAAAGCCTCCAGAACCTTAACCGCTGTCGCACCGGAGGCGCTGGCAACGACCACCTTCTCGATGCCGCCCTCCTTCACGCGCTCCCTTGCAATGCGGATAACCTCGTCGGTGTTTCTCTTGCCGGGGGAGTCGAAATACACAATCTTCCTCTCCATTGTTCAGCCTCCAAAGCTTATTATAGCAGGAAATGCAAGCTTTAGCCCATGCTGGAAATACTTGCCCACTCTGGTCCTGCTCGCCTGGGAGTATGGTATCTCGAAGATAAAAAGATTCCCACTCCCAACTTTCTCCTCAACATAACCCCTTCCACCTCCCGCCTAAAGCATGAAGTCTACATCACCCCCAACTGGATGCGCACCTCAAAGGCGCCGGTGGTGGTTCACTACGGGACTCTTGGCGTAGGAGCGAGAATAAGACGCTTTGGAATCCTGCCCAGCGCTGGCTTTGGGCTCGACATCCACAGAGAGCTGGCTGAGCTTGGAGTGGAGAAAACCCTCGCTCTTGCGGAGCAGTACCCTGAGCATGGTGCTATAATAGAAGGGGGTAAGTACCCCGAGCTAAGAGAGCGCGCAGCCCGTAAGCTCGCGTCGCGAAGGCTGCTCTGCATAGCCAACGGTGCGAAGCTATGCCAGCGTCCCAGGTTACTGGTGGAGGTTGTTACGCGCGTAAGAGAGGCAGTAGACCCAAACACTGCGCTTTACTTGCCGGGCGCTCCCCTTGCGCTCTTTCCTGTGCTCGCATACATGGGCGTGGATTTACTGGACGCAAGCTATGCGATAAGCTCGGCACTGCGCG
>MTLP01000024.1 GCA_002009975.1 Thermococcus sp. JdFR-02 | reverse complement strand
TCTCGCTTGTCGAAGTCGCGGCCATCGTTGGGCATTGGAGTTTGAAACTCTGAGTTGCAGAACACATATCCGGTTTTTGGGAAGCGCTGGGGAAACAGCCCGTGGATTCCCTGAACGTTGGGCACCTCAATTATGGCATCTGGCTCCATGTAGTCCAGACGTATCCTCGCCACTCTGGCGTTTATTTTGTCCTGGACATATGCATACCTGCCATCGTATGTTCCGTCGGTGTAGGACAGATGGGGATGGTGGGTATCGCCCGTCCTGAAATCTCCAAGAAGTGCCTTGCTATCTTCGGTAATGCCCCAGCCCTTTGTGCAGTCGAAATTGAACACCGGTATTCTGAGGAGCACGCGCATTGAAGGAATACCAATTAATCGCACTTCCCCGCTATGTCCACCGCTCCAGAAGGCTACGTAGTCGTCCCACTTACCTGGAGGGACCTCGTATTTTGGCGGTGCAGTGGTTTTCACTGGTGCGGATGTTGTTACGGGCACCTCTGCGGCTTTCTGGGTGCAGCCTATAATCCCCATGAGGGCACCCGCTCCAGCTGCCATCAAAAACCCCCTCCTGCTTATAGGAGGAAGAGAAAACCCCTCATTCTCAGAACTCCGTCTATTTTTTGGCTTTGCCAACATGTCCACCTCCTTCTAATATTTTTAAACAGATTTTTATATATAATTAACCCCTAATATGTTAAGGTCATACAGAGCCAGCCCTTCAGCATGATGTAGATACCAATAGCTGAGAGTTACAAAATAAAGAATTGGGAGAATGAAGGGGCTACATCAAGTTATAACCTCCGCTCTCCAGTTTGTAAACTAGTTTTTCAACAATAGCAGTCCCTTCTACGGTAAGCAGGTATAAGTTTTCCTTATTTTTCCTCACTATCCCTGTGTCGCTCAGAACGCGGAGATGAAAGCTGAGTTTCGAGGGGTCATCTATATCAATGCTCTTGGCAATCTCAGAAAACCTTCTAGCACCAGCATTAAGAAGATATATGGCTATTCTCCTGCGTATTGGGTTTGATAGAGCCTTCAGCACCTCCTGGCTCACTTTTGTTCCAGCATTTCGACGAAGCCTCGCCTCCTCAAGTGTCTTCCTGAGGATGTTTACAAGCTCGTCTAAATTAAAAGGTTTTACAAGAAAGTCGCTCGCACCCAGCTTCATCGCCTCAACCACGTGTGATATGGAAGGGAAGGCGGTAATTATTATCACCTCAGTTTCCGGCGAGAGTCTTTTTATCTCTTCCAGCACCACCAAACCATTCATATCCGGAAGCACTAGATCGAGCAGAACGAGGTCTGGTTTATTTTCGGTCAACTTATTTATGCTGTCAGTAGCACTTTCAGCGATAATTACGTTGAATCCCTGTCTACACAGCGCTTTTTTTAGTAGGATTGTGGTATCCTTCTCGTCATCTACGATCATTATGGTGCTCATTTTTCTTTATTAATTTTATTCGAAACATTGGAAATATGCCTATTTTCGGTAGATATGTTTAGATCTCTAGCTATATCCTCTGCTTCATTTTCAAATACACTCAACTCTTCCTGCATATAATCTTCCAGCTCCTCCGCTGCTCTGCGATACTCTGCCACAGCCTTTCCCAGGCTCCTAGCAAACTCCGGTAACTTCTCAGGCCCAAAGAAAAGCAGAGCTAAAACTGCTATCACAGCAAACTCAGCTGAGCCTATCATTTTCTTTATTCTCCTTTTTTTCCTCCTCAAGCCCGCGCTTGAATTCTACCTTTGCCCTCCCGATGGAACGAGCGAGTTCGGGGAGCTTGCTGGACCCGAAAAGGAGAACTATCACCCCCAGAATTATTAAAAGTTCATTCTGTCCCAACATACATTTTTCACCTCCTCAAAACCCTCTACTTAGCTTCTTAATTCACATCATTCTTGCTTTATTTAATTTCACGTTGTTTATTTCAATTTTTATTTTTAAATATCTAACCCCTAATATGTTAAGGTTAAAATTTTAGCTAACATTGGGTGGTAAGAATCTAAGGAGGAGTTGTTAACTGCACAACAACTTTTTTCTTGTTGAGCGCATAATTCTGAATGTAATGATGTTCAGCAAAGTTTGGTGGTTATAGAATGGGCAATCACCTAATTCGCTATCTTATACCATTGATTCTGCTTATAATAACTGTATCACTGATGAGCGAATCTGCTGCACAAACTAAGCCCACAATTAAAGAATTTACCATAGTAGCGAGACAGTGGGGCTATGAACCGTCGGTTATTGAAGTTAATCGAGGTGATGAGGTAATAATCAAACTTAAATCTGCTGATGTATCTCATGGGATTTTTATTGAGGGATATGATGTTGGTACCGAACTTATACTCAAGGAGGGATGGCCTTCTGAAAAAACTATTCGATTCGTTGCAGATAAACCAGGAGCATTTACTTTTAGGTGTAACGTTAACTGCGGCCAGTTCCATCCATTTATGACAGGAAAACTAATTGTAAAGCCCAACTATCCTTACATTTTTTCTTCAGCACTTGCGGTGTTGATAGCGGCTGTGTATATTGTATTTCTTCACCAAAGGAGAAGACAGCTAAGCAGTGAAATAGGAGAGGAGCAGGATGAGGAAAAAAATACATATTGGAAGTTTGATCTCCTCCAAATACTCCCAATTAAAAAATTCTTAAAGCTCAGGTCATTTCAATTCATAGTCATATTTCCAAGCATCCTGTTGTTTATTTTACTGATTTCTGCAGCTTTTTTTGGAACACCAGTAGGTAGCAAAAATATTTCTTTTTTGGTTGTTTTCCTGTGGCTGGCACTGCTGATGCTACTTTTGGTCCCATTGGGTGGCAGGGTGTGGTGTATGTCCTGCCCTATGCCAGCTATTGGAGAGTGGATCCAGAGGGGAACGCTTACAGGTAAAAGCAAAAAAACTTT
>MTLP01000037.1 GCA_002009975.1 Thermococcus sp. JdFR-02 | reverse complement strand
ATTAACCAGAAAGAGGCAGAATTACAGGGACTCTATGTAGAATTAAACAAGACTAAGAGTGTTGGGACTCTTGAGAAGATTATTAAGCTTGAGGATGAGGTTTGGGGTTTGAAGCATGATTTGAAGGCTTTTGAGCGTCAGAAGCTTAGTTTGGAGTTAATCAAGAAGTATACTCGTAAAACTCCCTATGGATTGGAAGTGCTTTATTACAGGCTTCCTGAGGAGGACGAGTTGGTCAGAGAGTATGTTGAGAAGGTTCATCCTGTTAGGAAGGATGTTGACTTAGACTGGTTTATTGCCTTTTACAGGCAGGCTGGTGAGTTGACTTTTGACGAGTACATTGAGGCTGATATGAAGCTTAGGGAGATTCTCAAAGCAATAAAGGCTGGCAATGCTACAATTGATGATGTGTTAAAGCTTATTCAGAAGAGGAGGGAAATTTGGGACAGAATTTATGCTTACTTAGAGGAGAGGGATAAACTGCAAACACTCAAAAAGCTTAAAGAACTCGGAAAACAACAAACAATCATGAAAACCACAGGAATAGAACCACTAGCATATAACTTTGGAGGGATAACTAAAGGAAGCTGGTGCCCTTCGTGGAATTGTCCTCCAACGATGCCATATCCACCATTACCAGAATACACCCCTGTTTATTATAGTTATGCATCTCCAGTTGCAGTTTGGGTTGGGATGTATGAGGTTAATGACCCAGATCCCCATAAATTTTGGGGAGAGTACTGTACTTATGAATTTCCATCAACAAGTACGGATGTGAAAAAGTATTGGGATTGGGCAATAGAAAAAGCAAACTCTAAAGGTTTTTACAACTTTAAAGACATCGGATCAATACAAGTAAAACTATTCTATAGTGGATCAGCTTACAATCCGAAGAATGGAAAATATCAGAAAAGCAATTTAATTTGGCAATTTGAGTGTCACAAAAATCTCAATGATGGCAAAAATGAATGTTGGGTAGTAAGGTACAAGCCCAAGTTACCTACATATCCAAACAGGGTAATGTTTGATCAATACTTCGAGCTTTACATTGAAGAATACTGGCTCTCATGTTGCAAAGGAGGGGATGTTGGAAGCTCATGTAGTTGGGCAAATACCCATTGTGGAGGATGTTTTGCCCCAGATGCATCGAGTTCACAGAATTTCGCATGGATTGATAGACCATATCAAGAAATTATAATTCGGTGGGAGGACTCATGAAGAAACGTTATTTGTTCTTTTTATTTCCTGTTCTCTTTCTTCTTTTGTACTTCCTAATTTCTGAGTCTATAGATATTGTTGAAGTGCCTGTATCCATGAACAATTCCTTTGATTATCCTTTGGGTGGAAAATGGCTTGTCAATGGCAGGGTTCTCGATTATATTCCCATGTGGTTTACCCCTCCAGTTAAAATCAATGCTCAGATTATATCAAACCCAGTAATCTGTGAAGAAAACTCTTATTGTAGTTTCTTTGAATTCAAAGAGTCTAAGGGTAACGTTATTGGTAATTACACATCAGATGGAGTGATGTGGATAGGATATTTTTACTTTAAGGATGGGTTCATCGTTTACAGTGGAGATACAGATGGAATAGAAGTAACAGCTTTCTCATATAATCTCAAAATAAAGTATTGGAAAAAAATTTACGAGAAGTATCTGGATTATACAGTTCTTGACCTTCTCGCGTCATATGCTGATAGGGACTATGCTTTCTTTTTTATTATAAACAGACATCCACATACGAATGAGTGTGCACATCCTTGTCTTTACTACATTGAGTTCGGCACCGGATCATTAGGAAAGATTTGTGATATAAAACCCCATTCACTCATAGGAGCAACTATTTTTCAGAATAAGATTTATGTAGCTACCCCTGATGGATTGTTTCTTTATACGAAATCTGGAGATTATATGGGAAGGATCAAGGTGAAATTACCAAAAAGAATTTTTATGTTTGCTGGTGAGAAATATCTTGCAGTCGCTTATGAGTCGACTGTTTGTGTGTTTACTTCTAAATTGAGCGGGAACAGATGTGTTGATGTTGGGGGAGAGGTTGATGCACTTAAACTCGAAGGAAATAATTTAATCGTAAGAACAGGCGATAGAGTGAGGGAATTTCTCATAGTTCAAAAAAGGTGGTTTCAATGAAAAAAACATTAGCGGCTCTTTTCTTTTTTCTAATCTTATTTGTTTATTATCTTCACCAAGGTTCAGAAATTCCTGAAAATCAACTTGCCGGGAGCATGGCTAAAAATACACCCTCCCCCACATTTGAAAATACATCTGTGAATACCTCCACTCTTGAGGAAAAAGGGAACAATAACACACTAAAGAGCTACCTGATGGAGGTTGAAGTGAAGGATAACCCAAGCTTCAAAAGTGATAATCCTTTTATAGAATGTCCTTTCAAGGTGAGTTCCAATTATTATCAGCACAGTCTTTACCATTACATGAATTTCACTATACTCAAAAAGGGGGTAGTTTTAGCTAATTATAATTTGAAGGGTGTTACTGGAAAGTATCTTTGTCTTTCAGAAGGCATTCTTTTGTACGCTTATTACCCTGGTGACGTTCTTGGGAACACTTCAATGCTGTTTCTCGATCATAATTTGAGTGAAAAATGGAAGAAGGAGTTTAATGGACTAGCTCTTCCAGAATATTATATTGACAAAAATATTTTACTGATAAAGCATGGAAGCGAAGAATGGAACGTTAAAGCATGTTTATACAAACTAAATATTGAAACTGGAGAGGTTATCTCTAAGTTCTGCCCAGAACCCTACTATGGTTCAGAAATTCTTAATATAAAAGTTTTTAAAAACAGAATTTATCTAACAACTTCAGGGGGATTTCTATACCTGTTAGAAGGAAACAAAAGCAAAAATGTTTTTATTGAAACTATCGAAGGAATTAAACTTGGGGCAAGGATGAAGATTGATGCTAATGAAAAATACGTTGTCGTTGCTTATTTCTTTGCTAATGAGATTGGAGAGGAAGAAAACGGACTGTGTATTTTTACAAGTGAGCTTAAGAAGATATCTTGCAAAAAATTTGAAAACACTCCTTGGGACGTTAAGATCAAAGGAAACATAATTTATGTTCAATTCAGAAATGGGGAGATTAAAACATATGAAATTACAACCTAAAAGTCCTGCTTTTCAGAACAGAGAACAGGTCAAATGAGGAGGAACGCAGCAAATACTCTTAAAATCAGCCTTAGTACAACCTTTGTCTATAAGTTGGGGTATTCCACAGTACCAAGGAGAATCATGCTGGTCAATATTTTGTCCAAGCAAAGAATCACTCTCAATTGAGGAGTGTGACGGGGATGTATAATACATATGAACCAGTGAATGATCCAAGCGAGTATCGTTGGAGGAATATATGGCCGTGAGGTGGTTTTATGAATAAAAAACTTTTGTTTGTCTTTTTGTGCCTTGTTTTCTTCATTTTGTTATTTCCACACTTAATCTTTACTCCTAAGCTTGTTCTCGTGGAGAATGTTAATGCTGATGAGTTGCTCGCTAAAGTTAATGAAGAACATCCTTATTTGATAATGACTCAAGGATCTAAAGTTTTAGTTTTAAACAAAACCACGAACAAAACTTTATTTACTTTTACTTTTAAAGAGCCTGAAAGTGGTTACAAGTTTTTAAGCGATGGAATTCTGCTTTATGGTTATTATCCTGATGAATTTGTGAGCTGTGAGATTCTCTTCCTTAATTACAATTTAAGTTTGAAGTGGAAAATGGCTACTAAATTCAACATTTCAGGAGATTATATGATAGTATTTCCTCAGAGTTCTGAGGAGTTTGAAAAGTATATTTTAATGTTTGGCAGTGTTGTGAAGGGTTTTGAAGTGAACAGAGGATTGTTGTTATTTAATAGATTCAATGGGAAATTTGTTGAGATTATCCCATTTTACGGTAATGATTTGAAGGTTATTAAAGACAAAGCTTACATTCTGAGCCTGAATCATACTCTGGATAAGTCTGGACACACTAAAAAAATCTGGTATGAAATTTTAATATATGATTTGAGAAAAAAGAATCTCATAAAAATTGTTAAAACTCCTGCCAAAGTAAAATATGGAGAGATGTTTTATGCTTATCTCCTTAAAGGGGAAGAATACATAGGTTTGCACTTTAGTGATAAAGCGCAAACTCCTGATGCAGTTGACAGGATATGCATTTACACTTTAGACCTAAAGCTCATCGATTGCCTGACATTTGAATATCACGAAGAATACAATCCAAATGAATTCCCTTCAGAAATTTACTTAGAGTCAGTATCAGAAGTTTGGATAATTGATGATTATCTTATAATCGAAAGAAAAAGTGGAAGAAAAGAAGTTTACAAGATTAATGGGTGAGTATTGTTATGGTTGTTTTGCTCCTGATGAGTCTAAATCGCAGAACTTCCCTTATGAGGGATAAGGGGGTGTAGATAAGTGAAAATCCGCAGATTTTCTTTATTTTTGTTTTTT
>MTLP01000021.1 GCA_002009975.1 Thermococcus sp. JdFR-02 | reverse complement strand
TATTTTTTGGTGATTGGGTGGTTTTTGTTTGTCTGTTTGCCGTATAAAGTTCGTATAAGTCTCTATTCTCAAAATAGACACACAACATTATCACTTGTAATGGAACACTGTATAAACTCGTGGACCTTCTCAATGCCTAAAAGATAAAAGTCAACATCACTCTTACTTTAGAATTACACACACTTTTAGTAATACATGAGATGCTTACCTCTGGGAAATTATCTATCAATTTGTTTCTAACATAAAACAAGAATAGCAATTAATGTTTATAAACTACAAGATATATATAACGTCTGGTGAATGAAGTGCTTGGCAAAGAAATAACGATTCATGACATTCTAACACAGGTGGAGGTTAATAACTGGCAGGAAGGAGTTAGAATTGCAGGGGAGATATTATACAAAAATGGAAAAGTAAAAAAGGAATACATCGAGGGCATGATCAGAACCATTGAAGAACTAGGTGCTTATGCTGTTATTGCTCCTGGTGTTGCTTTGCCTCATGCTCGTCCTGAAGACGGAGCATTGAAAGTGGGGTTTAGTGTTGTCATATTAAAGAGTCCAGTTAATTTCGGATCTCCTAATGATCCAGTAAAAATAATTATAGCCTTCTCTGCTCCCGATAAGACCTCTCATCTTAGAACACTTCAGGAGCTAGCACTGTTACTTTCAGATGAAGAATTTAGAGCAAAGTTAATGTCAGCTAAAACACCAGAAGATGTTATAGAATTGATTAAAGAATACAGCAAGAAGAAGTGAAAAAGACGGAGAATTACCACAAAAGCTCTATCTCCAGTTTTTCTTTAATGAATCTTCTGATTTCATCTCTTACTTGTTGTCCGTTATCAAAATTTAGAACCTTTTCAGCAACTTCTTTTGCATCTTTGTAAGATATGTTTCTAACTATCCATTTTACTATAGGAATCATTGTCGGGGATACACTAAGTTCATTTATTCCGAGTCCGATAAGAATTGGAACTGCCAGAGGATTACTTGCAAGTTCTCCACACACATCGACAGGGATGCCTACTTTATGGGCTTTATTTGAAATTTCCGCGATTGCTCTTAAGACAGCAGGATGCATGTCATCGTATAAGTATGACACATTTGCATTTGTTCTATCTGCGGCGAAGATATATTGGGTTAAGTCATTTGTTCCAATACTTAAAAAATCAACTTCTTTCACAATCTTTTCAGCAATAAATAGTATTGAAGGGACTTCCACCATTATTCCAACCTTTATATCTCCTTTATTTTTTTCTGAGAGCTTTTTAATTATGTTTTTTAATTCTCTAACTTCTTGTAAGGTGCTAACCATTGGAGCCATGACTCTAACGTTGCTCTCCTCTGATACTGTGAGAATTGCTTTTAGCTGATCTTCAAGTAGTTTTCTATGCTTAAGGAGGTATCTAATACCCCTAACTCCAAGAAAAGGATTGCTTTCCTTGGGGAATTCTAAGTAAGGAATATTTTTATCTCCCCCAATATCCAGAAGTCTAACGGTTAAATGTTTTTCCTTGAGTTTTTCAGTAAACTTTTTAAGTAGTCTAATTAATTCTTTCGAGGTAGGTGGTGACTTTCTATTTAAGAAATAAAACTCTATTCTAAAAAGACCAACTCCATCACAACCATTTACTAATGCTGTATTTAGGTCTTCTTCATTACCAATATTAGCCATGACAAGGATTCTCTTTCCATCTTTTGTTACAGCTGCTTTTGCTTTTGTTTTTTCAAACTTCTTGAAGAGCATGTTAAATGATTCTTCTCTCTTTTTGTACTCTTCAATTGTCTCTCTATTAGGCTTAATGATAACATTTCCTAAAAATCCATCTACTACGACAGGATCTCCTTCCTTTATAGTTTTCGTGGCATTTTTAATTCCAAAAACTGCAGGAATTTCAAGACTTCTTGCTATTATTGCTACATGAGAAGTATAGCTGCCCTTCTCTGTTATAATTCCCGCTATTCCCTTTTTGGCATACCTAAGAAGTTGTGATGGATAAATTTCTTCTGAAATAATTATGGAATCTTCATCGACTTTTAGTTCCTTACTTTCTGTTAGATTTCTTATTAGTGTATTTTTTATATCCACCAGATCATCACTTCTAAGCTGAATTAATGGTGAACCTGTAGTTTTTAGGAGGTCTATATACTTATCAGCGACTAAGGTTATTGCTTCAATGGCCCCTTTTCCGGATTTAACAAGCTCAAGAGCTTCATCAATGATTGCTTCTACCATGAGCTTATGAGCTTTAAGAATTCCAGCCACCTCATCTGTTGCACCATTCATGAGTTCTTCAATCATGTTAAGTGTCGCCTTTTTTGTCTTTTGAAGTGCTTTTTCAGCATCTTTCCCTAAGATCTCTTCAGTCATGATAATTTCTGATGGAATAATTGTCGCTTTTCCGAATCCAATTCCCCATGAAGCCGCTATGCCTTTAAGAATTAGGTTTTTTCCCATACTCCCACCCCAAAGTTTTCAATAGCCTCCCTAAAAATAGAGATCACATTTTCAGAGGTCTTTGCACGTCTAAGCCTTTTTCGAAATTCTCTGTTAGATAGCAATATTGCAAGCTCTTTTAAAAGTTGAAGATGTTGTGAATTTGTTGGAGCTGAGAATCCTATTACTATTTTTACAGGATCGTTGGGAGAATCGAAGTCAACTGAAGTACGAAGTATTACTACACTTATCCCAATATCGATTGCCCCATCTTCAGGACGAGCATGAGGCAAAGCAACACCAGGAGCAATAACAGCATAAGGACCAAGACGTTTTGTAGTTTTTATCATTCCAGCTATGTACTCTTTTGAAACCTTACCAAGTTTGTATAGTAGTTCACCACTAGTTTTCACTGCATCTTTCCAGTCATCTGCTTCAATATTTACAAGTATAGCTTCTGAGGTCATTTTTTTAACAGCATCTTTAAGAAGCCTCATATTTAATCACCGTCTCCTTTGGAAGCTTATTTGAATGAATTCTGGAATTTCATGAGGTTTGAATTCTTTATGAGCTCTTTCAGATAGAACTTCTTCAACCATGTTTAGTATCTTTTTAGGGTTTTCTTCAAGGTGAAATACAAGGGTTTTCCCCCTTCCCCTTCCTTGTCCTTTCTCTCTGGAAGTTATTAATCCAAGACTCTCTATTTTAGGGGTTACATAATGCATTACATGCCTCATACTCCTTGGTTTCCAGCCCAATTCTTCACATACAAGCTTGTAAACTTGATAAAGCTCTCCGGTAACTGGAAGTATACCAACATTCTCAAGAAAAGATACAGCCCAAAGCACTATAAGCTGGTGATTACTTAGAGAATGAATCACTTGGGATAGCATGTCATTATCCACAATCCTTGCAGCTTCCTCGATGAGATCTGTTGTAAGTTTATCATGTGCCATTAAGGCTGCTTCGATTAATACTCTAAATCCCCATCTTAAGTCCCTCTCGTTCTTTTTTATCAACTCCGCTAAGTATTTCACTGGTTCTGTGGTAAAGCTGCCGGGAGCAAGCGCACTTTTAATTCTATCCAGCAGAATTTGATACAGTTCCTCGATATTATACTCTCTGAAGTATATTGTTTTTGGCGTGAATTTAGCCATTGTTGCGTGTTCAATCTTCTCTATTATGTTGCTTTTATTTGATATCATAACAATGAGTGGGCTTTCTTTATCTAAGAGTTCATCTAGCCTTGACATTCTATAAATTAGAGCATTCATTGGCTCTTCTTTATCTCTGTATGTTTTCTTGAGCTTATCTATTTCATCAAAAACGAAGATATACCTCCCATTACTTTCTTTTAAGTAATCAATTAAGGATTCTACAGCTTCTGCTGCTCCAAGTCCCCTTTCTGGAAAATTGACTCCTAAACCATGCAAAAGAGTCACCAATGTCTGATAATATGTTTTATCTTTACAGTTTATATAAATGATTTTTGAATTAATTCCAGTCTCATTTACAAATTCATTATAACTTTTTGAGACAATTTTTATTGCATGAGTTTTCCCTGTACCTGGTGGACCATGAATTAATAAGTTTCCTGGCTGAATTCCACTTAAATATCTTCCCAAATGTCTTGTTATTTGAGCAACTTCATCTTCTCTAAATAGAAGATATTCTGGAAGATAACTTTCTGTAAGAACTCCAGGATTTAAAAGAATCGTTTTCTTTTGCATTTCTCTGCGTAGAATTTCCTTAAGATCAATTTTCATACTCGTATTAACCACCTATATATGGTTAGTTATCATTTAATATTTAAGTCTTGTTATATCAAAATCTCCAACAAATTTGTCTAATTTCATTAATCTGATTGCACTAAATTAAATGTTTTTCTTTACAAATAGAAAATATAAAGTGACATTATTATCATATGTATCACTAATGCTCATAGTATTAACAAAGACGAGATAAGGCGTGATCTCTGTCAAATACTACTAGAGCATATATATTGACCGAATATTTAAGAAATTACAAGTGATAATGTTGTGTGTCTATTTTGAGAATAGAGACTTATACGAACTTTATACGGCAAACAGACAAACAAAAACCACCCAATCACCAAAAAATA
>MTLP01000035.1 GCA_002009975.1 Thermococcus sp. JdFR-02 | reverse complement strand
TGCCAAAATTACCGGGCACAAAACACTTGATTACATTCTCTATTACACTCAGCAAACCAAAGCAGAAGAACTTCTCAAAGACCTGAGGTGACCTCCCAATGCTCATATATAGTATAATAGGTAATTCATTATTTGGTGAAAAGTTGTGGGACAATGGCCCAAAAAAGCCCACAAAAATAGGGGCTCTCAAACAAGAGATAAGCCCGAAAAGGGAAAGAAAATCAGAGTTCACATCTACATTGACAGAGAGGTATTCGAGGGTTTGCGTAATGAAGGTTATTCTCTCTCTAAATTATTCAACAGGCTCGGGAGGGAGAAGTTAATGGAGATGGGGCTCTTAAAAAGTAAGTATGCAAAAAGAAACCTGCTGGCGGACCCGGCGGGATTTGAACCCGCGACCTTCGCCTCCGGAGGGCGACGCTCTATCCAGACTAAGCTACGGGTCCATTGTCTTCTGACATAACATTTTTACACTCAAATAAAAAGCTTTTGAGCAAACTGCCATGATATTCAGAGTCTCCATTTTCAAATTAATATAGAAACTCTTTGGTTTAATTTAGTTTTTAAATAAACATTTTTGTTTAACAGTTTAAGATCGATAAATTATTTTACTTTCGTCAAATTTAAATTGCATTAAAGTCTAATATATATTTGCTATATTTTTGGAGGGAGAGCTATGTATGGCTACATGGGTAAACTTTTGAGAGTGAATTTAAGTACAGGAGAAATAAAAGTAGAGCCTTTGAAAGAAGAACTTGCAAAATCTTTTATTGGTGGAAGAGGTTTAGCAACAAAATTACTATATGACGAGATTGATCCAACTGTAGATCCATTTAGCCCAGAAAACAAACTAATTTTTGCAACAGGCCCTCTAACGGGAACTACCGCACCTACAGGCGGAAGATACATGGCAGTTACAAAATCGCCTTTAACTGGCTATATTGCCGCTAGCAACTCCGGTGGTTTCTTTGGTGCCGAACTTAAGTTTGCTGGGTACGATATGTTGATAGTTGAGGGAAAAGCCGACCATCCAGTGTATATAAGCATAAAAGATGAAGATGTAGAGATAAAAGATGCCTCTCATCTTTGGGGCAAGAGAGTTGGAGAAACTACAGACAAACTTCTTGAAGAATTTGGGGACAAGAAAGCACAAGTTGCCTGTATTGGTCCAGCTGGTGAAAATCTCGTAAGATTTGCCTCAATCATGAACAATAAACACAGAGCTGCTGGTAGAAGTGGTGTTGGTGCCGTAATGGGAAGCAAGAACCTAAAAGCGGTTGTTGTTAGAGGTTCAAAGAAAGTAGAACTTGCTGATAAAGAGAAGTTCATGAGCGTTGTTAAGGAGAAGATTGACAAAATAAAGAAGAACCCAATAACTGGTGGAGGATTACCAAAGTATGGAACCGCTGTTCTGGTAAACATAATTAATGAGAACGGCTTATATCCAACAAACAACTTCCAAACGGGAGTATTTAAATACGCATATGAGCAAAGCGGTGAGGCTTTAGTATCAAAATACCTTGTAAGAACACAACCTTGTTTTGCATGTCCAATTTCATGTGGAAGAGTTTCATATCACCCGGCAGTGGGAGTTACAGAAGGTCCGGAGTATGAGAGCATTTGGGCACTGGGAGCTACTTGTGGAATAAATGATCTAGCAAGCATAGTTATAGCAAACCACCTTTGTGATGAGTTTGGACTAGACACAATTTCAACAGGTGGAACCTTAGCTGCTGCAATGGAGCTTTATGAGAGGGGAATAATAAAGCAAGAGGAACTTGGAGATGCTCCACCATTAAGGTTTGGCAACAGTGAAGTGTTGCACTATTACATTGAGAAGATTGCAAAGAGGGAAGGATTTGGTGATAAATTAGCTGAAGGAGGTTATAGACTAGCTGAAAGCTATGGACACCCAGAATATTCAATGAGTGTTAAGAAGCAAGAATTGCCAGCTTATGATCCAAGAGGCGCTGAAGGACATGGAGTAGAGTACGCAACTTCAAATAGAGGAGGTTGTCACGTTAGAGGATACATGATCAGCCCAGAGATTCTCGGTGTCCCACAAAAGCTTGATCCTCACGATATTAGTGAGGAAAAAGTCAAATGGGTAAAGCTGTTCCAAGACTTAACTGCAGTAATTGACTCCTCTGGAATGTGTCTATTCACAAGCTTTGCCCTTGGTGCAGATGATTATGCAGATTTACTTAACGCTGCAACAGGCTTTGACTTTAGCACAGATGAATGGCTTAAGAATGGAGAGAGAATTTGGAATCTTGAGAGGTTATTTAACATTAAAGCAGGCTTAGACCCAGCAAAAGAAGACACATTGCCAAAGAGGCTCTTAGAGGAGCCCATGCCAGAAGGACCTCACAAAGGACATGTTGTTAGACTAGGCGAACTCTTACCAAAGTATTACAAAGTAAGAGGCTGGGATGAGAAAGGTTATCCAACAGAGGAGAAGCTTAAAGAACTTAACCTTCTCTGATTCTTCTTTTTAAACTTTTTACATTTAAGTTCCTGCTCTTCTTGTTAACATTAGCAAAAGATTAAAATACAAAAAAGTTAAAAACACTAAAAAGTTGAAATTAATAACCAATCTCTGGAGGAGACTAAATGCATGAGTTTCATTTTGATAACACAAAAGTTCTAATTCCAAAAAAACCTGATTTACGCTATCTTTACTTGGAAATAACAACTGGATGTAATCTCAAATGTAAGATGTGTTTTAAGCAGTATTGGGAAGACGATGAAGGAGACATGGATTACTCCCTTTTCCTCAAGATACTCAAAGATGCTGAAGAGTTTCCCGACTTACATTTGATAGTCTTTGGAGGAATTGGAGAACCTACCGTTCACCCAAATTTCATGGAAATGGTGAAAGAGGTTAAAAAGAGAGGCTATGCTCTTGGAATAACGACTAATGGCGTGTTCTTGACCGAGAAAAAAATCAAAAAGCTTGTTGAACTTGGGACAGATATTATCTACTTTTCACTTGACTCCATTCCCACTCAGAGAATCGACCTAGGCCACCAAACTTCTGCATTAGTCTTAGATAGGATCAAGAAAATTGTGGAAGTTAAAAAAGAACTCAAAACGGAATTTCCCCACATAGGTGTGGAATTCGTGATAACAAAGGAAAACTACAAGAGTATCTTTAAGGTTGCGAAATTTTTGAAGGAGTACAATGTTGATATCCTACTTTTCTCAAATCTCCTACCCTTAGATGAGAAAGTGAAAGATATGATAGTTTATGATGGAAGTGTTGACATAGAAGATTATGTTGAGGAAATACACAGAAAAGCATACTTCAACTATGTGATAAAAGTTCCCGAGTTTAAAGTGAAAACTGAGAGACATTGCGATTTTATTGAGGAAAAGGTTGCAGTTGTAAGATGGGATGGCGAAGTTTCTCCATGCTATCGCTTCCTTCACACATATACGGAGTACATCTTTGGACGACCTAAAAGGGTTGAAGCGTTTTCTTTTGGCAATGTAAAAGAGAAATCACTTAAAGAAATATGGACAAGCAGAGAGTATTCATGGTTCCGCTTTATAGTTAAAAATTCACTTTATCCCTCATGTACGGACTGTTCACTCGTGGATTACTGTGACTTTGCAAAGGATACAAGATTTGACTGCTGGGGCAATTCACCAAGTTGTGCCGACTGTTTATGGGCTAGGAGGATAATAATGTGTCCAGTTCCTGAGGAGAGATATGAAAGATTTTGGTGATTATTCCTCTCCTTTTATTATATCTAAAACCGAAGCTAGCAGAATTAATCCCCCACCAATTAAGGTTCTAAAGCTCGGAATTTCTCCAAAAACTAAGAAAGCATAGATTATTGCACTCAAAGGGTCTAGATAGCTCAGCAAAGCTGCTTCATTAACTTCCACGTCCTTTAAACCGCTCATGTAGTTTAAGAGTGCAAAGACCGTATGAACTAATACCAAAATTACAACCGCCCACCAGATGGCATTTGAAAAGGAAGCTTTTCCCATCCCAACCAAGGGAAGCAGGACTACTGAAGCTACTGCAAGTTGGGCAAAAGTTAAAACTTCACTTTCTATGTTCTTTAGAAACCTTCCTAATGTCGGTATCATTGCATAGAAAATTGCCCCAAGGAACGCAAAGGACATTCCTACAAAATCCCTGTCCCCCAACTCAAACTTAGCTTCGCTCACCATTAAAAAAGCTCCAAAGAAAGCTAAACCTATTAAAAATGCCCTGAATGTGGTTATTCTCTCATTTAAAAACTTAATTGACATGAGAGTAGCAAATATAGGAGCCATGTAGTAGATCAATATAACCTTAGCTATCTGTGTATACAAGAGAGCTGTAAAAAGAAACACCCAATTCAAGGCTAGAGCTACTCCTAAAAGAAGAATCCACCAAAATTTCAACCTAATCTTTTGGAAAACTGTCTTTATCCATGTCTTATCTTGGAATGAGAAGATCATTAAGAAAGCCAAACTTCCAAGAGAAACCCTGAGGAAAGTCAAGCTTAAACCATCGAGCCTAGAAAATCTCGCAAATATCCCAACGCTCCCCCATATTAAGGCTGAGGTTACTATTTTAACCCTACCTGAAACCTTAATTTTCTTACAAGTGCCTCTAAGCCTTGAATTTTTTATCATGTTAAAAACCTCCTGGGGTTTGTAGAATAGGTTAGTTTGGTAGAATAGCCCGTTTTTTTATGGGCAAACTGAAAAACCAAGGATAAATAAAT
>MTLP01000023.1 GCA_002009975.1 Thermococcus sp. JdFR-02 | reverse complement strand
GATATGGTGATTAAGGCTGCGCGGGTGGGCGTGCCGCTGATCGCTTCTCGCACGGCGCCAATATTCTCGGGCATCCTAGCGGCGGAGCGCACCGGCTTAACCCTAATAGGCTTCGTACGCGGAAAGAGAATGAACATCTACACCCACGCGTGGCGGGTAGTGCAGTAGTTACGAGGTGCGCTTTTTTATCTCTTTTAGCAGTTCTTTCCTGCTCATATCCCTCGGCTCTATGTTTAGGTCCCTGGCGATGGCGCGAAGCTCATTCAAGTCATCCTGCATCTCCCTGATTTCTCTTCTTGCGTCGCCCAGCTCACGGGTGACCTCCTCCTCAATCTCGCGGGCGGCGCGTTTATACTCCGCCACAGCCTTGCCAATGGAACGCGCTAACTCTGGCAGTTTCTGCGGACCGAAGAGCAAAAGGGCAAAAATCAGAATTACCAGGATTTCGGTGTTGCCAATCATGGTCTCGCCTACTCTTTCTTCTCGCTCTTTTCCTCCTTGCTCTCCTCCTTCTCGTCCTCTTCCATTCCTTTCTTAAACTCCTTCTTTGCCTTGCCCAGAGAGCGCGCTAATTCTGGCAGCTTGCTCCCACCGAAGAGAAGCAGGACTATGAAGAGGATTATTAACAGCTCCTGACCACCAAGCATCGGCATTCAGACACCTCAAGTTACTTATAGCTGAGGTTTTATAAGAATTTTGCGGCAGAAGACAAACCGTTTTAACGGTGTGATGAATGCCGCTGGCTAAGTATTCTCACTTTCCATGTTCTCTTGGAGAACTAATTTACATACAAAAGGAGAAAATAGCATTGCTGTGGCTATGATGCTTCAGAATACAATCAAGATACCGGTAAGTGAAAGAAGTACTCCGGAAAAGCTGAGCATTCTTAATAGACTCACGGCGAGGCTGACCTATGGCGAAAAGCTGTTCATAGACAGAATTATTGAGTAATGACATAATCCTCACCGAAATGGGCGATTCAAAGCTCTTCCCCTACCTCAACGCTCGCGTGGAAGGAGCTTGGCAAGGTTGATTTCTACTGGGCAGGGAGCCTGACTACACGGTTTGGAGAGGGAGCGCTCCTATTTCAGCTATGACAGGGTGCACAGAGCCCGTCTGAGGGCAATTCTTTAAGCGTGTGTTCTTTGCGAACGTTGAGCGCAGAAACTTTGTAACAGATAATCCAGTAGTATTCGAACGTTTGTATAGTGATATAAAACAAATGTAAATTAAACGTTATTTTTTTAAAAACAAATGTATACTAATTTTATTTTACAAAAATAATTACTAATGTTTATCGAATTATTATTAAGACATGAAAAAAATAGTATTTGACCATAAAGAGCTTGATTTGAGAGGTGAGGTATGCCCTGATACATCTCAGCTGACTAAGCTCGCTTTGGATAGAATGAAGAGCGGAGAATGCCTCAAAGTACTGGTGGATTATCCTCCTGCAGCAGAAAGTATTCCGAGGCTTGTGAAGATCGAGGGACACACAACGCTCAAGGTGGAAAAGGTTGGAGACCACTGGGAAATTGTCATCAAGAAGGGATAAACATGATCGACCCCTTGGAAGTAAAAAAGGAGGTAATGGAAAGAGCGAATGTGCTTAAAGGTGCAGAGAAGGAGCTGATACACAAGCTTCATGTGTTAGGTATCTACCCCCAGAAGCACAAAGGATATTTTATGCTCCGCACCAGGATCCCCGGGGGTTTTCTAACCGCTGAGCAGGCGAAAGTCATAGGTGAAATTGCAGCTGAATACGCGAGGGGACCCGATGGCGTTGCTTTTGTCGACCTTACCACCCGGCAACAGGTCCAGATGCACTGGATAAGGCTTGCGGATGTCCCAGAAATATGGGAGAGGTACGAGAGGGTAGGGCTGACAACACTCCACACCGGTGGGAATGCGGTTAGGAACATCATCACCTGCCCCTTAACGGGAATAGACAGGTACGAGGTTATGGACGTCTCATCCATCGTCAAGAAAATAAATAGAAGCTTTCTGAAAAAGGAATATGCCAACCTTCCCAGGAAATTCAAGATAAGTATCTCCGGATCCAGAGAGAACTGCACCTTTGCAGAGCTAAACGATGTCGCTCTTATTCCCGCCAAGAAATACAAGGAAATAGGTTTTAATCTTTTGGTAGGTGGCGGCCTCGGTGATACTCCAAGGATGGCCTCTGATCTAGACGTCTTCATACAGCCGGAAAAGGTTTTGGATATCCTGCAAGGGATTGTAGAGTTTTACAGGAAGAAAGGGGACTATGAAAATACCGCAATTAACAGGTTTAAAGTCCTAGTGGCGAAAATGGGCGTGGAAAAGTTAAGGGAGGAGCTTGAGAATCACCTAGGCTTTGAGCTACCGAGGGCAGGCAGAAGTCTGATAACTTCATGCCGCTACACCCACATAGGAGTTTATCCTCAAAAACAAGAAGGGCTGAGCTACGTTGGCACCTGTATTCCAGCGGGAAGATTGAAGGCGGAAGAGCTTATAGAATTTGCTAGGATTTCTAATGAATATAGTAGGAGCCATGAATTGAGGATTACACCCTCCCAAGATTTACTGCTTCCAAACATCCCAAATGAGGTTCTGGAGCGAGTTCTGGATGAGCCGCTGCTGAAAAAATATACCCCCTTCCCGCATCCTGCGTTGGAAGGTATATCCGCCTGCTCGGGCAGCGAATTCTGTGTATTTGGGATTGTAGAAACAAAGAAAATTATAACTCAAGTGTCTGGTATTCTGAAAGATACCCGCCTCAAGCGAGATGAGACCGTAAGGATTCACGCCAGTGGCTGCTCGGCATCCTGCGCAAGGGTGCAAATCGCTGATATAGCTCTTAGAGGCACAGTGAAGAGGACCTTGGAGGGATGTCAGGAGGCAGTGGATGTTGGGATAGGCGGCTCCATGGAGAATGGGCGATTTATAGAATGGATAATCCCCTCCCTGCCCATAGGCGAACTCCCTAAGGTGATTGAAAATATACTAAGAATCTATCTGAGCTACAGAAAGGAAAGGGAAAGCTTCGGGGACTTCTGCGCAAGAGTGGGAGTGGAAGAAATTAGAAGGATTCTGGCAGGTGGTGAAGTTGGAATACCTCTTGGACATAAAGGATAAGGTAAGTCAGGTGAAGGAGCTACCTGGAAAGAAGTGGTTTAGGAAGCTGGACGAAGCTGTAATTGAAGCTGGAAGGTGCGTGGAGTGCGGAGGCTGCGTTGCCGCCTGTCCCTCTGGCTCGATAGGAGTAGCCCCTGACGGGCGTCCCACCCTAATAAAAATGTGCACAGGGTGCTCCAGGTGCTGGGACTTCTGCCCAAGAGCAGGGCTGAGATATGAGAGGCTCTGGGAGACTGAAGACGGAATTGGTAAAATACGGGCTGCGTACACTGCGAGAGCAAGGGATGTAAGGAAGGCGACCAATGGGGGTGTAGTCACCACCATCCTCAAAGCTCTTCTGGAGAATGGGGTAATAGAGGGTGCCCTAATAGCGAGGGAATCCCCTGAGCAGCCCTGGAAAGGCGAGGCATACCTCGCAACTACATCCAGAGAAATCCTGGAAAGCTCTAAAACCTTCTATAATCAAGTGATGACACCCACGCTGCTTGACCACTCTTTAAGCAGTGTTGCCTTCGTCGGCACTCCCTGCCAGATTCAGGCTATTAAAGCCCTTCAGAAGTATCCTTGGGAGGGTAGCGCCGCTTGGAGAATAGATTCGATTAGAATCACCATAGCTTTAATGTGCACCAGAGCTTTTAAATACGAAAAGTTCGCATTCCTCCTGAAGAAGAAGGGCGTAGATTTGAGTTGCGTTGATAGTATGGAGGTTAAAAATGGAGAGTTCATGCTGAAGAATAAAGAAAGAAAAGTGATTTACAAGGACAAAATTCGTAGTTTTGACGCAGCTGCTCTTCCTGGATGCGATGAATGCGCCGATTTCTCAGGAAGGCTCGCAGATATCTCCGTTGGAGGCATTGCCAGCAAGAAGGGATACACAACCGTGCTTATAAGAACCGCCACAGGAGAAAAAGTATGGGATATCGCTAGAAGTTACATGGAATATGCTATCCTAGAGGATCTAGAGCCTATTGTAAATGTTGAGATGAAGAAACGGAAGAGAGCTAAAAGGTTCTTGAAGCGCCCATTCGATCCCAGAGGAGATATAAATGTAGAGGTCACGGAGCACTACTCCGCCTATTCATCTTCAGACAGAGCGCCTAAACCCCTCAACCCTGCTAGGGTCTATCAGTATGCGGAGGTGTGCTGATGCGCGAGGAATCTGAGAATCTCACTAAAGAACTCGAGAGCAATGAGGCAGACGTGTGGGATTATATAAAGAGGAACCGAATACCATGTAACTCCCTCTATGACTTCTACAACTGATGTCGAGTAAAAATGTAGCGCAGCATGCCCATCACCTTGGCGAGGAGAGCTTTCACCTGCAGGTCACAACAGTTAGGGCATATTGGTGTTGAATAACCATAAAAGTACTACCCACCCTCAGTAAGGGGGAATCAGATATTCTTGTAACGAATATTTTTTTCATAAAATTATTTACGTTCGTCATAAATTATACTTCTTAGCCCTGACCATGCGTTAGATGCAGGAGGTGCACTTATTTATGGACGAGCTGGACATGGAAATACTCAGAACACTGCAAGAAAACTCAAGGCTTTCTTACAGGAAGGTTGCCCAAATACTTGGGATAAGTACATCAACAGTCAGCCAAAGGATTTCCAATCTGATAGAAAAAGGGGTGATCAAGAGTTTCACCATTGAGCTTGACTCT
>MTLP01000004.1 GCA_002009975.1 Thermococcus sp. JdFR-02 | reverse complement strand
GCGAGGGCTTCGGCGAGGCAGCGGCGATATTCGCGGGCAACATGCTCTACGCAATGGCGCTTGAAGCACTTGAAGATATCCCAAAATCGGAGGAGCTTCGCAACCTGTTTGCGCGCGCTTATCGCGAGGTTAACGAAAGCCAGGTGCTTGATGCGTACTTTGAGCACATAGAACCGAGTGTGGAGGAGTGGTATGCCATGGCGAGCAGGCGTGCACCCTCACTGTTCAGGCTGACGCTGCTCGCCGGCGCTACTCTTGCGGAGGCAGGGAAAGAAGACCGCGAACACCTGGAGAAGGTGGGTACTGAGATAGGCTACGCCTTCGATATACAGGACGACATCATCGGCACCTTTGCCACGAGGGAGCAGTACGGGCGCGAGCCTGGCAGAGATGTGCTCCGGGGTAAGAAGCCCCTGCACATCGCCTTAGCCATGAAACTTGCTGCGAACGATGAGCGGGAGGAGCTTCGCAGGATACTTGCCTCGCGAAGCGCTGGAGAAGCAGAGGTTGAGAGGGTTAAAGAACTCGTGCGAAGTTGCGGCGCCCTCGACACCGCTAAAGATATTGCAAGGAAACACGCCGAAAGGGCGAAGGCGGAAATAGAAAAAACCTCGCTCAGCGGAGAGGTGAAGGAGGTTTTTGCCGGCTTTATAGACTATGTGGCTGAGAGTCTGGAGTGGTACGCGTAGATGCTCAGCGTGAACCTAAATAACCCCACCAATTACCCCGCCCCCTCAGCCAGCTTAATTCCCAAAAGCACTGGCGAGGGTAATTCTGAAATACGCATAATAAGGGCACAGTAAGCCGCTGGCGCATGCTCAAGTCCCCACAGCATATACCGCTTTCCAAGTATCACAGCAAAGAAGGCGTCTAGCATCAGGAAGATCCCCACTGCTGCGAGAATCAATCCTGTGATTTTCAATTTGCATCCACTCTTCACAGCCTCTCCCCCTCTAATTCTCTTCATCATGCAAATTGCAGAAGATGGGCACAGGCTTGTGAACTCATCGTTATTCTTTACGACTTCTGGTGCCGAGTTGCGGTCTACTCTCCTAAAACCTAACTTCTCGAAAAATGCCTCTGCCGTGGTGGTTAATAGGTAAAGCTCTTCCACACCCTTTGAGCTTGCATACTTCTCCAGCTCCCTATATATTGCCTTCCCAAATCCTTTACCTCTGAACTCCTCTTTTACCACCAGAGAGCGGAGCAGTGCGTGCTTTCCGAAAATCTCCACCCCTCCAATGCCCACAATTCCAGAATTCGCATAGCATATGAACAGGCTGTTAACCTTTGAGTGAATATCTTCATAGGGCAGGTTATTATCTCTGAGTAGTCTCTCTATAAGAGGAATTTCACTATTTTCTGCTTTTCTAAGAAAGAGGCATGCAATGTAGAGCCTGAAGGCTCCCGAAATCGCCACCGGCAGCGAAACCGTTAAGAGCCTGAGTGTGGGCGTAAGGATACTCACGGATATTAAAAATTTTATCGCCAATTAATATTTCAAACGCTTTGAAAATTTTAATGATTTTGAAATTTTTAATAGTATTGTAATATTACAAACCGTTTGAAATAAATAGGAGTAATGTTTTTATAAAGTGTGGGGAGGCGCCTCCTCAAAGGAAAAGAGGAGGTGATGCTGGATGAGGAGTAGCTGGATGAAGTTTGGCTTGCCAGTATTGCTTGCGGTGCTGCTGGTTGGGAGTGTGTTTGGAGGTATGAATACACAGGGAAATAACAGTAGCGGAACACCCGATAAGAAGGATCCCATATATGATGCTCAAGCATATGCATCAGATACAGGAGTAAACATTAACGAAGCCCTCCTCCGATTCCAACTTCAGAACATTGCCGGAGAGCTGGATGCAGAGCTAACTGCGAAGGAAGCAAAGACTTTTGCAGGACTCTGGATTGAACACACACCAGAATTCCGTGTTGTCGTGCAGTTCACTCGCAATGGTGAGGAGACCATTAAACCTTATTTGAAACGGTATCCAGAGCTAGCCAGCGTTGTTGAGGTGCGTACCGCAAGAACATCATTGGCGGACCTCCAACGGGCTCAAGCCAGTGTTTTGTCTTCTGTCCGTGCCTTAGGTATGCCAGTGGACTCAGGAATCAATGTACGTGAGAACCGTGTTGAGTTGTACGTGGCTAAGGCAGGCGTGAATCAGTTTAAAGATGCGCTGCAAAGAAAAGGACTAAGTTTACCTGACAGCGTCATGGTAGTCCCTGTTGAAAAGTTGGCAGAGCCTGCAGCCAGCATTTATGGTGGTCTGCCTTTGAGTACATGTACAAGTGGTTTTTCAGTAAAGAAGGGCTGGATTTTCACCACTAAAGGCATCACAACGGCAGCTCATTGCCCAAATAGCCAGTCATATAGCGGTAACGACCTGCCATTTCAGAGTGAAAGAATTGGAGGGTCTTATGATATTCAGTGGCATACTGCACCGGGATACACCGTAACGAATAAAATACAGTGGTGGAGCGATGGTTCCACACGCGACATTACCGCAAAGAAAAGCCGGAATAACCAGGTAATTGGTGAATATGTTTGCAAATACGGTATGACCACCCATTATACATGCGGTACAATCGTTGACAAGAATTTTGCTCCAAACTACATTGAAGATCCTTCGCCAACTTTTATCCGGGTTTCCAGTACAACGACAGACCTTGTGGAACCCGGAGACAGCGGCGGGCCATGGTTCTTACTCAACACCGCGTACGGAACAACAAGTGGGCACATTGAACCGGGCAATGATGCAATCTATATGGCGGTCAACTATATAGAGTCAGGACTGGGGGTCAGTGTAATGACATCTCCATAAACTATTTAAAATCAGTGAAAAACAGTGATCACAAAAACAATGAGGGAGGACACCCTCTCTCAGTTTTTATTAATAAAGTGTGAAGGTTTATGAATCCAAAACTAAAAGTATTAGCCGTCGGAATAGGAATCATTATGTTGATAGTGATTGGTGGATACCTTAAAGAAACGCAGCAAAATAATAAATCTATCAATAATTCATTATCTCCTTTCTTTCCTGTACAGAGCAAACCTTCAGAATTCAGCATGACTGCGCTTTTAAAAGGTGAGCTGGTACTGGATGAGAATGGTTGCATCCGTGTGAAGCATGGCAATGATAATTATCTGCTTGTGTGGCCCTATGGTTTCTCACTGAGAACCGAAGGTGGTGCAATCCAGATTGTTGACTCCACCGGCAAGCCAGTAGCACGCGTGGGTGATATAATTGAAGCTGGCGGCGGCGAATGTGTAAAGCCATGTAGAAATATAGCAAAATACTCAGCACAGCTGCCAAGCGAACGTTGTTCAGGACCATACTGGATTGTCGGGCAAGTGATAAAACGTGATTAAATCAAATAAGTATTATATGTACGCTACTGCAAAAATTAAAGGTGACTTAGCTATGAATAGAGAATGTCTAAATTCACTGAAGATTATGGGGGCGATCTTTTTGAAGAAACCTATAGGACTTGATGTTTTCCTGAATATTTTATGCTTGAATACTTCAGGTTTAAGCAAAATTCCATCACACTCCACATTAAACTCTGATTCAAAATGATTCCAGAGAACTTGTCTCAGTGAGGCTTCATTTTCTTTCAACTCTGGCTGTTGTGAGCGTTGAAGAATAGGAGAAGCCATGAGTTCGTGAAAGTGGTAGTCTTTGGGAGGAAATCGAAATGAGTAAACTTACCTTTTACATAGTGGATGTGTTTGCTGAAGAAAAATATGCAGGTAATCAACTTGCAGTCTTCAGAAATGCAGAGGCTCTTTCTGATACTGAAATGCAACAAATTGCCAAAGAAATGAACTATTCAGAAACAACCTTTATTTTATCAGAAGAGAAACAAAATTACAAATACGATGTTCGCATTTTTACGCCAGAAGAAGAGGTGCCATTTGCCGGTCATCCTACATTGGGAACAGCCTATGTGATACAACACGAGATTATCAAAGAGCCTATCGAGAGGATAATCCTGAACCTGAAGGTAGGACAAATCCCTGTTACAATCAATTACAGCGGAGAGCAAGTAGACGTTTTATGGATGAAGCAGGTAACCCCGACTTTTGGTAAGATTTTTGATGCTGGGCAGATTTCACAGGTTTTGAGCCTCGATAAAAGAGATATAGACGATAGATTTCCCATTCAAGAGGTTTCCACTGGCTTACCCTTTATCATAGTCCCATTGAAGACCTTAGATGCTCTGAAGCAAGCTAAAGTAGCCAGAGACAAATATTTTGAGTTGATAAAAGATACACAAGCCAAAGCAATCCTCATCTTTTGTCCCGAGACTTATAAAGAAGAAAATGACTTAAGCGTTAGAGTTTTTGCTGACTACTATGGCGTGCCTGAAGACCCCGCCACAGGGAGTGGAAATGGTTGCCTAGCCGGATATTTGGTGAAATATCGCTACTTTGGAGAAGATCGAATCAACATTCGAGTTGAACAGGGGTATGAGATAGGGAGACCTTCATTGCTTTTCTTAAGAGCAGAAGAAAAAGAGGGCAAAATAAATATATCCGTTGGTGGAAAGGTTATAATGATTGCCAAAGGAGAATTTATTTAGATAGCATTTTAAGCTCTGGATTTCTCAGCGTCTGGAAAGGATACGCGAATCTCCCCGTTACTTTTCTCATGTTCTGGTTCTTATTGAGATTCAGAAAAGTACAAGGGTACTTTGAGAGGGAAACTGAATTCGTACGAAACAAAGTAAATGAAAAGATAGGTGATGTGGCATCTACTGGAATCAAAAAAGCAGGTTGCCGGGATGGTAAGGATGAGGATAAACTACAGTCCAAATATCATATCAATGATGTCTCCCAGGTTGTCTTTTCCTTCGAGAATCTCGGGATTGTATATCTCAGTGTAGCCGCAGTTTTTACACGAGACAGCGACAAACTGATTGTGCTGGATGTCGAGAAATCTCGTTATTCCTGTGCCAGTAGCAGCGAATCTCCTGACTTCTGCTCCTGTGCTCCCGCATTTGGTACACACAAATTTGGATGCCAGCCTGTCTTCCAGTCTCATCCGGTTCACCACTTCATCGATTATTCATCCTCAAATATAAACACATCCTCAATTTTAGCATTGAAAACTTTAGCAATTTTATAAGCTAATTTTAGAGAGGGATTGTACTTCCCCTTCTCCAGAAAAACAATAGTCTCCCTTCTCACTCCCACTTTCTTTGCAAGTTCTTCCTGGGTGAGATTGTATCTTGCTCTGAATTCCTTTATTCTTGTTCTCATTCTATATCTCCCTTCCTCATCAGATACCATTTAAACAGCACAGCTGTTGCTCCCATGACAAACAGGATTAAACCAAGAATCTGTGTCGAATTTAGGTTAACGATACTAAAATGATTCAGCCACATTATTATTGCAATAAATACCATTGTAGTCCACCAGGAGTAGGCTGTGGCAAAAGCATTTATTTTTCTTGTCCTTTCGTCCCTCTCAGGTAGCTCCCCATATCTTATGTATCTGTACACACCATTTGCTATGAGAACCACACCAATTACTATCAGAGTGATTGATACTAATTCGTCTATGCCAGTGTAGAAAACCTGTAGTGCTATTCCGGCAGCCAGTATCACAGGACCAAATATCAGACGATATTTATATTCTCTCTTCATCTGTATCACCATCTAATTGTTAGGTATTTCTAACATTATGTTAGGTATATATAACATCCCCTATATAAGGCTTTTTCTAAAAGAATAATCTTGGCGATGAACTCAGGGATAGCATGGCTGGACAAAACCTAGATTTAAAGTAAGCCAAATTCTAGTTTCATAAGGTGGTTCTCTTCCGGTAAAGCACCTCATCGCCACGGCGTATCTCCCTAATCCTATGGTAGGGTATCCTGGTTTCTTGCCCACCGCGGTGCACTACGAAGAAGCTCTTCTCCAGAGCAATTATCTCCTCGCCTGAGATGGTAATCTCATCGCCAGGCGCACCGCGGTGCACATAGGTAATCTCCACCTCACTTAAACTCTTCGCAGGATGCCACTTGAGCTCATCAAGGATTCGCTTCGCCATGGAAACACTTATGTTGAGCCAGGTTAATTTAAGTACCGATGAGCGCCAACCAGAAGGTAAAAGATTACATGTCCACCA
>MTLP01000040.1 GCA_002009975.1 Thermococcus sp. JdFR-02 | reverse complement strand
TCAAAACGCCCGGGTCTTCTCAAAGCAGGATCCAAAGCATCAGGCCTATTAGTCGCAGCAATAACAATAACCTTACCCCTCGACTTCAAACCATCCATCAACGTAAGTAACTGGCTCACTACTCTTTTCTCAACCTCCCCAGTAACCTCCTCCCTCTTTGGTGCGATAGCATCAACCTCATCAATAAAAATAATACTCGGAGCACTCTCCTCAGCCTCCTTGAAGATCTCTCTCAACCTTTCCTCACTCTCTCCGTAGAATTTGCTCATTATTTCCGGACCATTTATTGCTATAAAGTGAGCGTTCGCCTCATTAGCAACAGCCTTAGCCAAAAGAGTCTTACCAGTCCCAGGCGGACCATACAACAAAACACCCTTAGGAGGCTCAATACCCAATCTTTCAAAAAGCTCCGGATGCTTCAAAGGCAACTCAACCATTTCCCTGATCTTCTGGATAGCATCACTTAAACCACCTATATCCTCATAAGTAACTTCTGGAACCTTCTCTTCCTTAATCTCAACGGCTTGTGGAAGAACCTCTATCTCTGTGTTATATGTTATTTGTACAATTCCCTTTGGATTCGTGTTAACAACTACAAACTTAAGTTCCCCAAAGGCTAAAGGTAAGGCTTCAAAAAATCCTCTAAATAGCTCATCAAATGGTGAACCAGTATAAAATTCTCTCTCGCTCCTCCCACTTGCAACAATCACATCTCCTTTACTAATTGGTCTTCCAAGAAGGTTTTGCTTGATCATTTCCCCTGGAATTTGAATAAACATGCCCTTCTGTGCTGGAGCCAATGTGACCTTCTTTGCCTCTTTAACTTCAGCTTTCCTAACGGTTACGTAATCACCAATACTAACCCCAGCGTTCCTTCTAATGTAACCATCCATCCTTATGATATCCAAGTTTCTGTCATCTGGATGAGCGTTAGCAACAATGGCAGCAGTTATCCTCTCGCCTTGAAGCTCCACTATATCACCTGGCTCAACTCCAAGCTGCCTTTGATATTTTCTATCAAATCTCACAATACCCCTACCAACATCTCTTTTTAATGCTTCAGCAACCCTAAGTTTTATTTCTTCCTTACTTTCATCCTTCTTTCCTAAAATCATTCTTACCACCTCTCCTAAGCTTTCTTCTCTTATAAACCTCAATCGCTTCCTCTAAACTCATATTACCTCTCGCCACTTCCTTTGCAAGTTCAGATGAGATAGTGATTTTACCCCCACTAAGTTCCCTGCTTCTGCTTTTTATATGTTCTATCTCCCTCTTACTTGGCTCATGTATGTGGATTAGCTCACCAATTCTAACTTCTCTACCTTCCCTTAAAGCTATGTTGATAGATGCAACAATATCTTGAACTTGAGAGCTTTCAATCCCTCCAACTTTTGGAGTTGTGCTTCTCTCATTTACCAATATTATTGGATAATCCTCCCCTAAAACGTGTGCAAGCATTTTTAGCATTAATACCCTATGCCTTTTGGCAGCATGCCCAATCTTTATCTTTGCTTTAGGGTATTTTTCAAGCAGTTCCAATATCGTTTCAGTGTCCTTTGGGCTTTTCAGGTGATAAACTTCTATAATTCTATTGTCTCCAACTACAGCAACCCCTGGTCTTTCCCCTGGGTCGATAGCAATGTAGATGTTCTTAAATCTTTTTCTCCCCTCCAATCTTGCCAAAAGCTCATCAATAAATCCCTCATCTTTAACAAGCACTTTAACAGGAAAGTTAATCTTATCATAATCCTCTTCACCAGTTAAGACGACCTCCACATCAAAGGGAATCTTATCACTAACTTTAAGACTGTAGAAGGGAATCCGATACTCCTTAAGAACTTTTGATGCAATATAGTAAACTTTTGCATTTGAGGTCATTATGGCAACTCTCATGATTATTCATAACATTTATTAGTATTAAAAAGGTTAAGGATTAAAGACACTTCTCAAGAATACAAAGCGGGATTTTCTAATTCAACTCTTAAAACAATCTATTAGCTTTATACTTTTTGCAAACTCTTCAGCTTTTAAGTAAGGTTGGAATTATTATTGCCAACATTTCTCTGATCAACTTCCTTTAAATCTAATCTAAACAAATTTAAAGCCTCTATTTAAACTCTCCTATGTCAGATTTTCCCAATATCTAATATGACCTAAGATTGAATTAGTTATTGGTTTATAAAGCTTTCTCCCAGGTAAGCCCTTTTTAAGCATCTAAAATTGTTAGGATTTCCTTAATTTTTTCATACTAATTTAAGAGGCGAAAATTTTTAGGATAAAGTTTATAAATCCAAGTAATGCAAAAATAACTGCCCATCAAGGGCGGGAGGTGTTAGAAATGCAACCCCCAAAGAAAAAGAAAGTTGAAGAATTTGAAGAAGAGGAAGTGGAATTTGAAGAGTGGGATGAGGAAGAGATTGAGGAGTTAGATGACGAAGAGTGGGAAGACGAGGATTGGGATGAGGAAGACTGGGAAGAAGACGATGAGTGGTGATTGTCTTTCTAACTCCTCTTTTACTTTTACAATCTACTTCCAATAGGATGGTACCAAAAGTTAGGTTAACTATTTCTGTTTACCCTAAAGCTTTTCTATTTTTTCTATTAAACCTACTTGGGTGGTGATATGGCATTCCTAAAAGTTGTCTCATTAGAAGAAGCACTAAAAATTATTGATTCATTTCCATTAGAACCTAAAATAGAGGAGGTCCCTTTAAAAGAAGCTTTAGGAAGGATTTTGGCTGAAGACATCGCTTCGCCAATTGATGTCCCTCCTTTTGACAGGTCAACGGTTGATGGATTTGCTGTGATTTCAAAAGACACATGGAAAGCAAGCGAATCAAATCCAGTAAGACTCAAAATTATTGGACAAATAAACGCTGGAGACGTTCCAAAAGTTGAACTAAACGAAGGAACAGCCGTTGAAATTTCCACAGGTGCACCTTTGCCAAAAAATGCTGATGCTGTAGTTATGGTTGAGGAGGTTGATGTTGAAGGTGATGAGGTTATTATATACAAGCCTCATTATCCTCAAGCGAATGTTATGAAAAGGGGAAGCGACATCCCTAAAGGAAAAGTCCTCTTAAAAAAAGGAACAAAGCTTGGATATAAAGATACTGCACTCCTCTCTGCTGTTGGCTTTTCGAAGGTTAAAGTTTTCAAAAAGCCTAAAGTAGCAGTAATATCTACAGGAAATGAGATTATTTTGCCAGGAGAAGATCTAAAAGAAGGCAAAATTTATGATATAAATGGAAGAGCTATCACAGATGCTGTTAGAGAAATTGGTGGCGAAGCTTACTTTTTGGGAATAGCTGAAGATGATAGAGAGAGCATGAAAATGAAAATCATTGAGGGCTTAAACTATGATATCGTGATATTGTCTGGAGGAGCTTCAGCAGGTGTTAGAGATTTAACGAGCTCAATAATTGAAGAGCTTGGAGAAGTCCTTATTCATGGGATTGCAATTCAACCAGGAAAGCCAACTATAATTGGAAGGATCAATGGAAAGTCGATATTTGGTTTGCCAGGATATCCAACTTCTTGTTTAACAAATTTTACCCTCTTAGTTGCACCGTTCCTAAGAAAGCTTTTGGGGTTAACTCAAGAGCACAAAAAAACTAAGAAAAAGCTGGCATTTAAAGTGTTCTCTGTTAAAGGTAGGAGGCAATTTTTACCAGTAAAAATCAATGGTGAGATAGCAGAGCCTATTTTAAAGGGAAGTGGAGCAGTTACGAGCTTTGTTGAAGCAGATGGTTTTATTGAAATACCCGAAAATGTTGAAATTGTTGAGGAAGATGAAGAAGTTGAAGTGTATCTCTTTTAACTTTTATTTTTAGCAAGACAGTTGAAGGAAATAATTTTTAAGCCCTTTAGCTGTTTTACAATCTTAGGTGAAAGGAATGTTAGACATAAAGCTCATTCGTGAAAATCCAGATGTAGTAAGACAAGACCTAATAAAGCGTGGAGAGATTGAAAAGCTCAAATGGATTGATGAAATTCTCGAATTGGACAAGAAGTGGAGGGAAAACTTAAAGAAAATCAATAACCTCAGAAGAGAAAGAAACAAGATTGCAGTCGAGATTGGAAAGCGAAAGAAGGAAGGAAAGCCAGTTGATGAACTAATGGAAAAAAGCAAACAAATCGTTGCTGAAATTGAAAAGTTGGAAGAACAAATTGAAGAATTTAAACAAAAAATCGACTTCTACTTATGGAGGTTACCAAACATAACCCACAAAAGCGTTCCAATTGGGAAAGATGATACTGAAAATGTTCCAATAAAGTTTTGGGGCAAGGCTAGGGTCTGGAAAGGACATTTGGAGAGCTTTCTTGATCAAAGCCAAGGAAAGATGGAGTATGAAATTTTAGAGTGGAGACCGAAAATTCATGTAGACATGCTGGAAATCCTAGGTGGAGCCGATTTGGAAAGAGCAGCAAAAGTTAGTGGCTCAAGATTTTACTATCTAATGAACGAGCTTGTAATCCTAGATTTGGCTTTACTCAGGTTTGCTTTGGATAAGCTTATTGATAAAGGTTTTATTCCAGTAATCCCCCCTTACATGGTGCGTAGATACGTAGAGGAAGGCGTTACTACATTTGACGACTTTGAAAATGTCATCTACAAACTTGAAGGGGAAGATTTATACCTAATTCCAACTGCTGAGCATCCTTTGGCTGGTCTTCATGCAAATGAGATCATTGATGGAAAAGACCTGCCCTTACTTTATGCTGGAATCAGCCCATGCTTTAGAAAAGAAGCAGGAACAGCAGGAAAGGACACAAAGGGAATATTTAGAGTTCACCAGTTCCATAAGGTTGAGCAGTTTGTTTATGCAAGACCTGAGGAAAGCTGGGAATGGCATGAGAAGCTTTTGCAAAATGCCGAAGAGCTTTTCCAAGAACTTGGACTCCCATATAGAGTGGTTAACATTTGTACTGGAGATTTAGGCTATGTTGCAGCTAAGAAATATGACATCGAAACATGGATGGCTGGACAAGGAAGATTTAGAGAGGTTGTGAGCTGTTCAAATTGTACAGACTGGCAGGCGAGACGTTTAAACATAAGATTTAGAGATAAGACACATGAAAAGCCGAAGTTCGTTCATACTTTAAACTCAACAGCGATAGCAACTTCAAGAGCAATAGTGGCTATCTTAGAGAACTTCCAAGAGGAAGATGGTACGGTTAAAATACCAAAAGTTTTGTGGAAATACACTGGATTTAAGGAAATTTTACCCGTTGAGAGGAAAAAAGGCTGTTGCTGGAACCAAGAAAGAATCTAAACTCTTTTTTGCATTATTTTTAATTTCCCATTGAAAGCTTGAATTTATGACAAATCAATCTTGTAAAGTTTTAAATTCGTTTTTACACTATACAAACTGGTGGTAAAAAATGAAAGAGTATAAAGTCTATAAGGTTGATGCTTTCACAAAGATTCCTTTAAAGGGAAATCCTGCAGCTGTTGTTTTGGATTATGGAGATCTCGATGACAAGACTCTATTGGCTATAGCAGCCGAGCTTAACATCTCTGAAACTGCTTTTGTAAAGAAGATTGGAGAGAAATTCCATGTTAGATTTTTTACCCCTGGTGCAGAAGTTCCATTATGCGGGCATGCCACAATAGCCACATTTCATTTATTAAAAAGCTTAGGTATCGCAAAAAGAGGTTACAATAAAATGCTAACAAAAGCTGGAGAACTTGATATTCTAGTAGAAGAAAAAGTATGGATGCAACAATTACCACCAAAAATACTTGGTGAGCTTGATATAGAAGCTTTAAAAAGTTCCCTCAATACGGATAAACTAATTGGACCTGCTCTTGTAGCTACCACAGGATTGGATGTAGGAATTGTTGGAATACCAACATTTAGAGAGCTAATGGAGCTGAAACCTAAGTTCAATGAGCTTGCCGAGTATTGTAAAGAAAGTAAGATTGTGGGTATACATGTATACACCTTCGATTCTAAATATGACGCTGCTACAAGGTTTTTTGCACCAGCAGTGGGTGTTCCAGAGGATCCAGTAACAGGAACGGCAAATGCCGCTCTAGCTGGATATTTGAAGTTCACGAATAAACTCGTTAAAGAGGAGTATGCATTTGAACAGGGGCATGCCCTTAATAGAGAGGGAGTAGTATATGTTAAACTTAAGGATGATGAAATTTGGGTAGGAGGAGATGCAGTTTGCATTCTTGAAGGCGTTTTAAGACTTTAGAAGAGATCTTTTAGTGGCCGGCGGCGTCCCCGGTTTCCCGCCCCCTCTCGGAGGGCAGTACTGCCGGGATCGCTGGCGGGCTTAACTTCCGGGGTCGAAACGAGTCCGGGTGT
>MTLP01000030.1 GCA_002009975.1 Thermococcus sp. JdFR-02 | reverse complement strand
CGACCAAAAGGCGATTTCCCAGCTTGTGCAGAAGGGCTATGGGAAGAAGAGAGAGGGCAAACTCTACCTCTCACTGGTTGAGGCGCTGTACCTTGTGGAGAAGGGTAAACTTGAGGTGTTTAGCGGAGAGCGCTCTTTAAGTCAGGAGGAGCTTCTGGCTACGCCTGAGGAGGAACTTCTGGTCAGGTATACGGTTTACCGCGACTTACGCGAGCGTGGCTATGTTGTGAAGACTGGCTTCAAATTTGGCTCACATTTCCGCGTTTATGAGCGGGGAACTTACCCCAAGGAGCACTCCCACTACCTGGTGCATGCGGTGCGTGAGGATAGCGCGATAAGCTTCACAGAACTTGCTCGCGCAGTGCGCTTAGCACATGGCGTGAGGAAAAAGATGCTCTTCGCTGTGGTTGATGAAGAGGGCGATGTTACTTACTACGCCGTGGAGAGGATGACGCCTTGAATGAGACAAAGGTACGTCCCAAACAGAAAAAGCTTCGCATGGACTGGGCAGGTGGTCTGCGGGAATTCCGCGATAAATATACATCCTTGGAGCTTCAGAAGAAAGCTCTAGAATGGTGGGAGGATTGATTTGATGTATCTAATTGATACAAATGTGTGGCTTAAATTGCTCTTAAAACAGGAGAAAGCTGAAGAAGTACGACGTTTTTTTGAAAAAGGGAGGGTGCACTTTTGCGTAAAAACATACAAAGATTGTTAAAGTTATTAGCAAATTCTGAAAAGAGAGGTAGGATAGCTTTAATGCTTGCTGAAAGGCCGAGAAGCCTTGCGGAGCTTTCGAAAAAGCTTGGTTCAAGCTCTTCAAATGTTCTTCCTCAGATTAGAAAACTTGAGCGTAAAGGCTTAGTTAAAGCTGATGATGGAACATATTCATTAACAGAGTTTGGAAAGTTGATAGCCGAGCTCTTTTCTGGATTTCTCTCCGGAATTGAGGTGATCGAAAGGCATAAAAACTTCTGGATAGAGCATGATATCTCCTGCATTCCTGACCACCTCTTAAGGAGGATACATGAACTACAAGGATGCCACATCATAGAAAATCCACCCGAAAGCATTTACGAGCCCCATAAAGAATTCGTTGAGAATATTGGATCTTCAACGTTTGTATATGGGATTTCTTCTGTGTACCATCCCGCTTATCCTAAAATATTCTTAGACCTTGCTAAAAGCGGTAAAGATATAAATCTAATTTTGACTGAGAGAGTTTTCGACAAAGTAAAGAAGAAAAACAGCAGAGAACTTGAGGAGTACTTGAGTTTAGAGAATACTGCCATGCATGTGAGCAAAAAAGAGGTAAAGCTTGCGATGGTGGTAACAGATAAATTCTTTTCAATCTCTTTATATTTTAAAAACGGAATCTATGATTCCAGCAGAGATTTGATTTCATTTAGCAAGACCGCAATCCTCTGGGGAAGAGAGCTGTTTGAGTACTACCTAAATACGTCGAGGGAGATAAAATCTCCCTGAATATTACGGCTAAAATAAACTCTCCATCCACTATTGCGTCTCTTAAGATTTTTATGCGATGAGAATCGGCAATACTTTTTCTAGCAAAAAGGGTGGTATATACAACACCACATATAAAGCAAGTAAGGAGAATGGAATATTCAGAATTAGCAATACCGAAGATCATCGTTATAAACAAAAATAAATGTATTAAGATATTAAGAGTCTGCAACAGTAGTTTGGTCTTTGGTTCCCCAAGATATATTGGCAATGTTGGGATACCTGCCTTCGAATCTCCATCAATGTCTCTGAAGTCGTAAATAACTGTATTTATAAAACTTTTGATGAAAAAGAATACAAAAATTACCGCTAGAGGCACGAGGCTTTTTGTCCAAGCCATTATGAAAAGCACTATAGTTGCTCCCCAGGTCAGAGCTACTACGATGTTTTTTTACACCCTTACCACCCTTCAGCTTCAGTGTCAGATTTCCGGCGTGAATTCCCCTGCTGTAAGCGAAGCCGATGAGATAGGGAACAAAACATGCCACAATACAGCTAGAGAGGAATATACCCAGAGAAAAGGCTGCAAGAGACACTAGAATACCCAGATTTTTCATGGAAGCTTTTAGATGCCTGCGATTGATTTCATCTTCAGCACCGCTGGTGGCTCTATCAAACAGGTAAACCGAGTAGACCACCATGGAAAAGGCGGTGCAGATTTTCCATATCGGACAAAGCCCCAAGAATAAAAAAGTGATATAAAGTCTGCACCACCCTGAGGCTGCTACAACCACAGAGCTTGAAAGTAATCTGAGTGTAGAGATTAGTCTGCTCCCCATGAGTTTAGGAGCTTATTTTCCCTTATGCTGTGATAATAAAAATTATTATGACATCATAATTATTATCATGTGATTATAACTGTTATTATGCGATAATAAAAGTTATTATCCGTTAATTATTTAAATAACATATGAAATAACAAGTTTTGACAAAAATACGGGAGGTGGAATATATTGAAAGAAAGGAGTTTGCTAAGGTCTGGAGTTGCAGTGTTAATGCTGCTTCTTGTAGCGAGCATGAGTTTTGCACCAGCGGTGAGTGCGGCTGAAGCGATTGGAAGTACTGGAGGAAGTAGTAGCGAAAGCAACTGCTCTGCCTGCGGCTGTGGTGGTGCAAATGTTACTGTAGTAGAGCTTAGTGGCTCTGAAGCAAACAAAGCTATAGCTGAAGCTCTTAAGAATGAGGAGGTTAAGGAGCTTCGAAGAGAACTGATCGAAAGAGGATACACACCTAAAAGGAGTGATGCTATCGCTGCCTACAGAGTTACGGTAGATAGTGGCACAGTTATGCAAGAGGCTCTCATGGTCACAATACCCTTCAACACACATGGCGAAGAGGTAAATGCTTCAATAGTCTGGACTAAAGAGAATGGCGAAGAAAAGGCGCAGGCAATAATCAGCGGTAAAGCTAAATATCTTGAGGAGCCTATGAATATACTTAGAGTAAACAATAGTTACCAGAAGATAGTCGCTAATTTGACGGCCAATGAATATTCAATCGATGAAGAAAACGCCCGAGTGACAGAATTTATCAGAGTCGATTCCGATGTGGCGACAATAAAGATAACTGCTACAAAGGGTGGCAATGTAGAGTACATTGTTGCCGGTGTAGATTTAAACACCAATTCAGTGATATATATCGTTGATCTCATCTCAGAATGCGTTACTTGTGCAGCTACTTTAGTACTTGGCACTCTGGGATGTGGTAGTGTATGCATAGTAGGCGGAAGCCTGACATTTGGCGCTGCTTGTATAGCATGTATCTTAGCTGCTGGAGGTACGCTGGCTGGTGTTTGCTTGCCATGTTGCTGCGAATTAACAGGGGATGAGACATGCTGCAATCCACCATAAATGGCAACCACCATTCTCAAAGAAGGATTGGCAATAAAGGTTTTCTTATAACCTTTGTTGCCTCTTTTATTTTTATTGTATTAGGTGCAAGATATTATATTACCGGGTATTCTAACGGATTAATTACCATGTTTTTTGGCTTAGCTATTCTTTTACGTGCTGCTGATATGTATAGTGGTGAAAAGTTCCCAATACTCTCGGTTTTGGCTGGCATCAATGCCGCTATTGGTCTCTATTTCCAGGCTATATACTCGCATAGATTCTTATTTTTTTATAGTTTTGTAATTATTGTACTGATTTTTATGTCGATATGGTATTTTTATTCTAAATACGTCAAGAATATTGGGTGATTTAAATGGCAAATCTCAAAAACAACAAACTCAAAGACAACAAAAAAGATTTTAGAGATATTTTATATAATCGCAGAAAAATGATATTTATAGGGTCGGCTGCCACATTGATATTATCTTTCATATTTTTGACACAAATTTTTGGGAAAAATTACTTAGAATCTATAATCCGGGCTCTGCTATATTCAGTAGGTGCTATTGGTGTATATTACTTTATAATTAATCCCTCAAGAGTATCGAGGATTTGGTTCAAAGCGGTTTTTACAATTGCCACGGGATCAATAGGTTTTATGTTAACCCTTTTTAATATCTGCATACTTGGGAAATTTGATTATTAGACGGACGCGTATTCGCTTATTGATGGAAAGCTGAAGGTGACATAAAAGTGGAATTTATAAAATGTATTTCGTTATCAGCTTTTATATGGATCTTGGATGATGTGAATATAATTAATTAATGACTAAATATGTGATAATAATGGCTAAAAACGATAATAATGTGCAATGGATAACCATATCGCTGATATTGCTTCTTGTTGGAGGCATTTTACTCTGGAAATCCGGAGGATTGACATTCCTGCTATTTATATTATCTACAATATCGGAAGGAGGAATAGGACCAAAAAATCCGGATGTGCTGGCTATAATCTCTACACCTTCAGAGTTTAAAGAGTACACCTGGAAAGAAGTCACAGGAGAATTTAACTGTCCCGAGCCAGTGGGTTATGATGGAAAAGCCCGCTACAGGCACCGTACTCACAGGGTACAGGCGGCAAACTTCTATTACACTGCAAAAGATGCAGTTCCATTCTTTGAAAAATATAAAAAGGAGCTTGAAGGTCTTGGATTTAGAGATGTGGATATTTTGTGTGGAGCACTCGTTAAATATGTCGCAGCAGACCATTTCACTGTTGAAAAAGGAGATACTATTATTCACTGCGAGAGACTAGACAAAAATAGAATTTTAGTTGTATGTGCAAATAAATCCGATACTGATGTCTTAAAAAATACCATGAGGTCCTACATGCTAAAGAGCTTTCTTCTGGCTAATGGGATGGATCCACTATTAAATTCAACGGATCCATCGTGGAAGCCGTATAGCAGGTGGGAGTATCCCAAACCTGATGGTTACACCCACGAAATCTATCTTAAACATCTTATTCCTGAAGCATACTTAGCACTATTTTGCTATTCAGATAAAAATGCTGCAGAATACTTCAAAAATTACAGGACAAAACTGAAAAATTCTGAATTTATAGAATCTAGAATTGTTAATAAAATCATCCCTGAGATAAATGGCACAGCAGAGTATTTTACATTTGAGAGAAATAATACAGTTGTTCATGCGGTGCTTCACGATAATGACATAATTATCGTTATAGCTGCAAATAGGAGTGAGGCAAATTTCCTTAATTTTTCGTAGACGGATGCGAATGAAAATAGAGGTGGAAGAAATGAGGCACAAGCTCGGATTTATACTTGTTGCCTTAATCTCAGGGGGAATTGTCGCTATGCATTTTTTCCAGCAGAAAGAAATCAGCTTTGCTGATGCAGAGGAAGAGCCGGTGATTCTAAAGGAAATCCACAAACCAGAGTGGGGACTTGGAGACCTTGCCAAGCATTATAAAAATGTTGCTGAACTTTACAGAGATTCGGTTCTCGTAGTTATAGGTACAGCAGAAGAAGACACATGGGCAATAGACACCAAGCATCCCGCCGTTGATTACGGTGCTGTAAGAGTTAAGGTAGAAAAGGTACTAAAGGGCAAGTGTGGTGATGAGATACTTGTTGTTAGCACAGCTTACATAAAACCTCAGGAAAATAGAATTGTGCTTTTTGGAAGGGATCCGTGGAAGAAGGGAAAGAGATACATATTCTTCCTCAGCGAGGCTATTAATCCAGAGTTGGATTCATTTAGAGAGAAATGGGGGATGATTTACATCCCCACAGGAGCTTATCAGGGAGAGTTCAGGGTGGTTAACAACAGAGTGTATTCCAGAAATGTGATAGGAGAGGCGGAGCCAGAAGGACTTAAGGTAAGAGGGATGCCACTGTCAGAGTTTATAAAGGAGATGAAAAAGAGGTGAGGTGGAATTTTTTCTATTTTTTCATTTTAATATTTGGAAAAGAAAAAGGCTTTAAAACAAAAGGGAGGTGGAATATATGAAAGGTAAAGGCAGGCATGCTAAGATCTGGAATCGCAGCGTTAATGCTGCTTCTTGTGGCAAGTACGAGCCTTGTACCAGCGGTGAGCGCGGCTGAAGCGATTGGAAGTGCTGGAGACAGTGGTAGTGGCTGCACTAGTTGCTGGTGCGGAAATACATTAAACGCCAATGTAATTACGGTAGAGTTGAGTGGTGCAGAAAAGAACAAGCTTGTCAGCGAAGCGTTGAAGAATGAAGAAGTAAAGAAAATCTGGTCAAAATTGTTGGAACCAGGATTTACCCCAAAGATAAATGAGATCAGTGTGTCAATAATAAAATTTGAAACGGAATCCGGCACATAAGAGGTTACGGGGTAAATTAATTAAGGTGAATTGAGAATATTCAGAAAGGTGGTTTAAATGGGTGCTAAATGGCGAAGTTGGTTGATGATAGTAATTATTTTAATTGTAGTTGCATCATATGGCGCAATTAAGACAGGAAGTATGAAGGCTCTATTGGGCCTTATTACCGGCCTTATTATTGGCTATTTATGGATTTTTTTAAGAAAAAGGCGAATTTTTAACTTAAGTGAAACATGGAGAAAGTTTAATGAATAAAAACGGAGATAATATGTGGCAAAGGAAAATCATATTACTACTGCTTCTTGGATGTGGTTTTTACTCTGGAAAATTGGACTAATATCACTTCTTAAATTCATGATATTGGGAATAGGACCGGAACCACCATACGTCCGGGCTGTAATTGGAACACCCTCGGAATTTAAAGATTACATGTGGGAGAAGAAACCTGACTGGAGCTATCCCAAACCGCCGCAGAACTAACATATAGAAGCGCGTATGCCATAGGAATAATCCTCACACGATTGGAGAAGGACAATTTATTTGAAGATTTTATATCAGACACTATTGAAGATTCCGGTGTTGTAAGAGTACGCTTGGATACCGCCGACTTAAAGAAAATCCTCACAGTCCAGACATGATTATCAAATGGACTTTGAGGATGCTTATCAGTATGTCGCTGCAGAAAAATATGGTTATACACTTACAAGTTTCGACGCAGATTTTGATAACACAAAATTGGGAAGAAAGACGCCTGCAGATGTACTGAAGGAGATGATGTAAAAATAATTCCTGTGTGACTTACTCCTCCCGCCTCTGCATCTCCCTCAACTCAAGCTCCTGCTTGACCACGAGGAAGCTGTTTCTGGGCACGTCGCGGTAAACTATAACCCCGGGGCCAACGAAGGAGCCGGAGCCTATCTTGCGTCCCGCATTTATCATCACGTTTAGGCCAAGCTTTACGTTGTCGCCTATAACAGCGCCCATCTTTCGCCTGCCGGTGTCCACAAGCTCGCCCTTTATGCGCATCTTTACATTTGCATTGTCCAAGCGAAGGTTACCCACCTTAGCCCCAGCACCGAAGTTGCAGTTTCTTCCAATGATGGAGTCGCCCACGTAGCTTAAATGCGCTATGTGCGTGCCGTTCATAATTATTGAGTTCTTAACTTCCACCGCGTTGCCCAGCCTGCATCCATCGCCTATTGCGGTGAAGCTACGAAGGTAGGTGTTTGGTCCGATAACGCTCCCCCTGCCTATGTAGGCTGGGCCTTCGATGTAGCTCCCTGACTTTATCACCGCGCCCTCGGCAAGGTAAACCCTGCCCTTAATACTCACCCTCCCTTCCACTTCCCCAGCGATATGGTGGGGCATCTCTTCAAGCAGAACCTTACTCGCCTCGAGGTAGTTCCAGGGCGTGCCTATGTCCAGCCACCTTCCATGTATCTCAACACCTCTTACCTCACCCTTGCGGAGGAGCAGCTCCAGCGTAGACGTAATCTCGTACTCTCCGCGTGGCGAGAGAGGGGTTCTTTCAATAGCCTCAAAAACCTCTGGGGAGAATGCATAGATGCCTGCGTTAATCAGGTTGCTCTCAGGTTTAGAGGGCTTCTCCACTATCTTCTCAACTCTGCCAGCTTTGCCAAGCGTTACCACGCCATAGCCTCGAGCATCGCTTACACGGCGACATGCTATAGTGGCGGCGCCTTGATGCTCAGCAATAAGCTTAGCTATATCTTCGCTGCTCACTAGGGTATCGCC
>MTLP01000013.1 GCA_002009975.1 Thermococcus sp. JdFR-02 | reverse complement strand
ATTGAGGAGCCAAAGCTTCCTGTTAAGAGGCATCCTGCGTTTTTAGAGTTTGAGGGCAAGAGCTACACCAGCGAGGTGCGCAAGTGCCTGCGCCTGCATCCACAGGACAATGACACCGAGGGTTTCTTCGTGGCGAAGGTGGTGAAGCCATGAGCGTTGCGAGGGTGCTTGAACTCCTTAAGGAGCAGTTCGGTGTCGAGAGCATTGACTTCAAGCTGCGCGAAGGCGGGAGCGGGCGTTACTATGCCTACAGGGAATGCGAGCTTGAGATTGAGGAGTTCGCCTCTGGGGTATACTTCGGAAAGCTGGAGAAAGATGGTCTTCGCCTCTCTGTGGAGGGGTGCTACCTTGTGGGGAGGAATGCTACAAAGGGTATAGTGGAGGTGAGCAGAGAGCAGGCGGAGCAATGGATGCGCGGCGAAGACTTGGAGCTTGAGGCTAGGGGCTATGTGATTCTCCGCTGGGGAGGCTACTTCTTAGGATGCGGAAAGGGCAAAGGTGGGAAGATTCTTAACTATTTGCCAAAGGAGAGGAGGGTGCCTTCACCGTAATAGTGCTTTATTCATATACAACTTTGCCTTCCCCTCTTCTACAAACCTTTACGCCCCAACAGTTACATCGTTCTCCACTCTGTCAACGCCTCCTCCCGGTGCTATAAACTCCATGACGAACTGTTGTGTTTCTCCAAGTGTTACCGGGTTTCCAATAGCTATTGCTTCGCCTTCTACTCTTAGCACCGGCTTCATCTCCACAAGGTAAGCTGGAACGTTCGTTATTCCTCCATACTCCTCTATTATTGCAGCATCGTCCTGAGTTGCAGGTACATAGCTGAGAGTTATCCTCTTACCGGCAAGCTCAGGCATGCTAATTGTTACTGAGAAATCGGGTGAAGAAGAAACACCATAAAAGTCCTTCTGGTAAACCTCAAATTTTATCTTATGCCGAAGCTCATCTGGTACCTCTGAAAACTCTGCCTTCTTCTCCACAACTCTATAGGGCGGCGAATTCGGGAGTACTCCTAGCTTCTCCGGGATTATCTCGCGGTAGCCGAGGAGCTCGTTCAGGGTGAGGATGGTCAGGTTGTGCATCACCAGGTAGTCGTAGGTGCTGTTGGTGAGGTTCTCCATGTACCCCCTTATAAAGCTCTGATTCACCGAGGTTATGTAGTATCCTGATTCGTTGACAACGCTTTGATTCATTATAATGCTAATAAACTCCGTTGCATTGAAGCCCATCGCCTCTGTAAGGTTAACCGCTGGTGAGTGATAACGGTACCACTTGAAGCTCGGGTCTAAGGGGATCCACTGATAGCCGCCCTCGCCCTTGATTTTGCCCCTGTAGTTGCCGTAGGGCAGGTAGGCTTCCACCCACACGTGCTCGATTATCAGCGAGCTTGGCTTGCCGCCCGAGATCAGCACCGTCGTGGGGATTCCGCCTGAAGCAAAGGTGTTGGCTGCGGTGATCGGGTCTTTAATGCCTGTGATGTTCATCGCTCACTCTATGGGCACCTCTATGCTGCCGTAAACATAGCGTGCAGGTATGCCGGTTTAGTCGCAATGTTATTTTAATTTATAATCCCCCAAATTGAAATACGACATCAAGTAGTACATAGCAATACCCCCGTACCCATTCCATTTATTAGCACTATATCTTCTAACACAATCTGGTTTATCCATTTCATCTTTACCATAAAATTCCTTTAACACCCTTCTTCCAGCTTTATCATCTGCTGGTAATGCATTATATCTTTTTAAACCCCATATTAAGAAAAGTTCAGCTGTCCAACGACCTATCCCCTTTATTTTGCATAAATCATTTATTATATCAGAATTTGGTTTTGTTTTAACAGTATCTAGTTCAAGTTTTCCAATTATTGCTCTTTTTGCTATTTCTATTATAGATTCCGTCTTTTGTTTACTTAGTTTCAACATGTTTTTATACTTCTTTATACCGGTGAGTATGTCATAGGGTTCTGGGAAAAGGTATAATTTGGGATTGATCTTGGATTGATGACCTAACGTCTTAACAAAATTTTCAACTATTCTCATAGCGACAGGAAAAGAAACCATCTGAAAACAAATACATTTTATCAATACTTCATAAGGAGTTGGTTCAGTAATTATTTTCAATCCGTTTAATTTTTTAATCACTTCATAAAGCTTGGAATCGTTTTTCTTTATGTGATTGTAGAATGGTTTTAAATCCATTCTAAGATCGAACATCCAGTCTATAATATTGAGTACGTTCTCAATATCTTCCTCATCGTATTTCTCTTCGAATAACACCTCAATTTCTATGGAAGGTTCATTAGTACTACCAGAAGACCTAAGTTTAATTACTGTTTCTTTATTTTCTATTGTCAAGGCTCTGATATACGCTCCGCCTTGATAAACTGCGGGAGATATTGGTGTACTGATGGCACGGATAGATAAATCAAAATTATATGGGGAATTTATGTCTTCAATCTTACCAATCCACCTATATCTTGTAAAATTACTCATATTTATCTACTCGTGAAAATATACAATATTTTTCAACAGGGCAATCCTCACAAAATGGATTTCTTGCCCGACAGATTTTTCTACCAAACTCTATTAAGAGAATGTGAGCCTTTCTTCTCTTTTCGGGTGAAATAAGGTTCTCAAGAGAGGCGCGTGTTTCCTCATATGATGCTCCTTTTCTGACAATTCCTAATCTGATGGATATTCTGTAAATGTGTGTGTCCACTGGAAGAATACCCTCATTAGAGTATATCATCAAAAATACATCCACAGTCTTTGGTCCTATGCCTTTTATGGAAAGTAATTCGTTCCGGATATCTTCAGCATTTTTATAAAGTATCTTTTCAAAATCACCACCATATTTTTCAAAGATGAACTCTGCCAACGCTTTTATAGTTCGTGCCTTTACTTTAGCCATGCCAGCGGATTTTATTATCTCCTCAATTTTTCTAATATCGGTATTTCTTATAGTATCCACATCATCTAAATTTTCGGAAAGTAAACGATAGAACACTTTAACTCCATTTCTCATATTAGTTCTTTGAGATATAATAATCCCAACAAGATTTTGGAAAGGAGTGTAGTTGTTCCACCAAGGATTATAATCGTACTTATCTTCCAAATACTCAATTAATTTAACGAATACTTTCCTTTTTTCTTCAGTAGACAGGAACATAAACGACTTCACCATTTTCAACTGTTTTTCTTATACCATATACACCTTCAAAGAGTTTTCCACTCAAAAAATATTCTTTTAATGTTGATAGATATTTTCTATCTACAGGGAATCTTGCGGCAAATTGGAGAACATCCTCTAACCTCAACTTACCATTTTCTCGTGCAAGTTTCCAATAATCCAGCAAGATAGGATAACGTAGCTTATAAGCGCCAGATATTGTTGCAGTGTTAAACTGAGGATTGGTGAATGCCCAGTATCCTATAGCATATTTTTTACACAGTTCTGATACCTTTTTCTCTAACATATAGTGGTCTGCCTCAGAAGTTGTAATTCTAGCTCCAAGCTTTCGTCCATTTACGAAATACATTTTTTCGTACAGTGGTATTAGGTATGAATACTTCTCACTATTCTCAAGTACTTCTTTGAATCTATTCCAAATAAAACCCGAAAGTTCAAGAGGCGCCATGATGACGTTACCAACACCTGCTTTTGCGGCATCTCTTATAATGATTTCTATATCTTTATCCGTTATATACGGAAAATATGGAGTAATATGAAGATACGTATCAATTCCAATTTCAGATAGTTTTTTCAATGTAAGAATTCTTTCTTTCGGTCGAATTTGGGAACGGACAACCTTACTTCGTGAAACAAAGGGTTCAACAAGCCTCGTAAAGTCATTATCATAGGAAGTGACGGTCATACCAACTCCAATAAGTCCTTTTTTGGATAATTTCTCAATAATGTCAATATCATTCAATATTAAAGGCGACTTGGTTTCTATAAAACATGGAAAATCGTGCTCATAACATATTTCTAGTAGCTTTCTGGTTAGTCTATACTTCATTTCTATCGGCTGATACGTATCTGAGATATTACCAATGACAATGACACTTTTCTTTTTTTTCTGTTTATATTTAATTACCTCCTTTTCAAATATCTCTGCAGCATTCTTTTTCACGTAAATTTCCTTTGAAAACAGGTTTGGACTTGAACGCATATAGTAGTGAGTGCAAGCAGCATAACAATACACGCAACCATGGGTACATCCACGATAAATGTTTGCTGTCAATCTAAAAGGCAAATATCTCATAGCAAAAAATCCGTCGTTCATTCTACTGATTATAGTTTTGGCGTTTATTTCAACTATCTTCATGAATCTCGCCTCTTATTATTCTATACCATTTGGCCAATGCCCACAATGGAAATATTGCTGAGTATATTTCATACTTTCCAGGATCAATTGCAGCCGCAGCATAGGAGGACAGAAAACTGCCGTCCTCTCTTTGCAGTTTTAGGAGATATTCGATACCTCTGACAATAGTTTCTGATGACGGGTCAATGCCACACTCCAACAAGGACAATACACACCATGATGTGTGTTCTGCGGTGCTCTCTCCTTTAATCGGGTGTTGCGAGTAATAACTGGAATAGTGTTCTCCCCACCCACCATCATCATTCTGCATGCTCATAACCCATTGTATTGCCTTTCTCACATAATTTTTATTCATGTTTTCACCTATGGCTTTTAATGTTTGCAACACCTGTGTTGTACTATAAATATATGCTAGTCCCCAACGACCCCACCACGCACCAAACTCTAACTGATCATTCTCTAACCACCTAACGGCTTTTCTAATATGGTAATTTGAAATACCGTAGCCCATCTCTCCCAAGAATTGCAAAACATGTGCAGTAACGTCCGCTGTTGATGGGTCTTTCAATTCATGTCCGTAATCTAGATGATAAGGTGGCATGTATCCTAGTGCTTTTCGAGATTGATTTCTATCAAATGCTCCCCAACCTCCATCATTGTTTTGCATTCTGAGGAGATATGAGACTGCATTTTCAACATATTTTCTCCCGCCATTTCCTAACGCTTTTAAAATAGCGAGAGATGCTAATGCAGTATCATCATTGTCTGGCAAATTCACATTATACTCGCTAAATGCCCACACATTTTTTGGTGTACGTGCTGAAAGTAGGTAATTTATTGCTTTGTTTATAGAAGTATCCTTATAATCCATACCACTCTCAAGTAGCGCCATGATTGATAGGGCAGTGTCCCAAACTTTAAGTCTAAATCTGCTCAATAACCCTTTGTCATCTACAAGTCCGTCTAAGAATTTAAGTGCTTTTTGTATCTTCGGATTAGTTATGTTTTCGCCACACTCACATAGTGCGTAAATGACACCCATTGTGGGTAATGCGGTATCAAACCAACTACCATTAGCAAGTTGAGACTCAATAAGTTTTTTCTTTAATTTGCTGATAATCTGCTTGTCAAAATAATTTAGCTTCTTTTTATTTTTAATCATTGAAACTATTTGAAGGGGTGGCAAAGCATTCCTAGTCCATGCGGATGGAAATAGATAAATGCTCCAATAAAATAACTTAGGACATTTCATGTGTAGATTTCCCAACAATTTACCCAAACTCTCAGGAATGCACGAAAGAAATGCTGGAGGTGAGAATATTTTTACATCTCTTTTAATTGACAAAAACATTTGTGTATATGGATCGAGCCATTTATTTCCGCTGTATTTCTTTAGCCAATCTTCAGCCTTTTGGAGTGTTTTCTTATCAGCGTATTGCTTCAAAGCCACTGTGGATAACAGTGTGTTTCTATAATTTCCCTTAGATTTTATCATAATATCTCCCCAGCTTCCGTCATCGTTTTGGTGGTGCAAAATCCAGTCTATAATTTTATTTTTCTTTTCATACTTCCAAGAGTATTTTTCCTCCAAATAATCGATAAGTAAAAGATATGCAGCATTACTCCACATGTGAAATTCGACTTTTCCATAAAAAGAGCCATCTTCTTTTTGATATGACAGAAGATTCATCCTACTACGTTCAATAGCAGTTCGCACTTTCTCCTTCAATCTCTCCTCTTTCATGCTTATCGCCCCAAAATAAGCATATAACACGAGACCGCCATTAAACCCCAGCTTCTATTCTTTCGTAGTATTCTCTTTGAGAATAAATGTGGTGATAGAATAATCCCATAATAATGATTGATAAGACGATCCAAAGTAACAGGTAAGCTGATTGTACAATGTTGAAGAAAGACATCTTTAGAGAGTATCCAATCATCATTAAAGCTATCCCCAATGGTATGATTACCATTGCACCATTTAAGCATGTCCTATATCCGTATTTTGTCGCAAAGGTATTGACGAAGCCTTTATCATCTTTCCAATCCCACGTCTCCCCCACTAAGAATAGTCCAAAGAGATTCATGCCTAATCCCATTGTGTAAAATAACAATGACACTATATCGGCCATCGCAAAATTAGTATAATGTGAAACTATGAAGAATCCAAACGGTAACAAAATCACTAGCTGTATTCCCCTTGAAAAATCTCCAATTGCAACATACTTCTTCAATCTTAGTGGCTCATTAGAATATGCAAAAACGAAGAATATTCCTATGATCCAAAGGACTAATATTACAAATCCAACTGTTTGGGTTAAGTAAATTATGAGAAATGTACCCAATAGCAACATAAATATTATTCCAGTGATTAGATTTCGCTTACCAATGATATCTACTGATTTTGGAAGATAAGACTTAAATTTTTTATCTAGTTCATAATCTCCAAGAACATTTGCCCAAACTGATGTGTAGTGCGCACATATTGTTATTACGAGTCCAATCAAAATGTGTTTATATGGAATAGTATAGAAAATACAACTCAGCCCTAAAAATACACCTGTAATAAATGGTAACATATCTGCCATGAAATATTCAAACCTTCCGGCTACAAAAATGGCTGCTAAAACAGATTTTAAGGCTTTATTTTTAATCATAAAAATCTGATTATGAAACATTCCCCTTTCCTCCTTTGCACCTACAAGCTCGTCGCTCCCAACAACGCCAACTCGAGATGTGTATAGATCCATCCTTCTGCTGATATATTGTAATATGAAAGCGCCCTCAGAGCGGAGGCAGTGGAGATGACATCGCCCCAGCCGCCATCACTGTTCTGCACGCTTTTGAGGTACTCCGCCGCCATTATGCTCGCATTTACATGCTCAGGTGAGAGTGCTAAAGCCAGAGATGCAAAAGCAGTATTTGTTGTGTAGCCGAAGCCTCCATTGCTCTGCTGTCTGGAGCCGAGCCATGAGAGGGCCTTTTCCACATTTGCAGCATTTGCAGAGGGCAAGCTCAAAATTAGCAGCACAACATAATAACCCCAGTGGCCTCATTTTATCACCGAAGCATTTGGATGTCTGATGATGAGCAATACCGCAACTATTAGGAAAAATGGGGAACTACTATTTAAGATTTATTTGAAAAAGTATTCAATAAAATACCAAATGTGCATTTAATAACTTTTTGTTATTGAAGCGAGCTTAAACAACATATAAATGCCAATACTTTCAAGGATTTCAGGAATTTTGCATCTTAGCACGCTAAAAACATTTGTGTCAGCCCGCATCATTCATAGCCATCATGTCACCGTAACCTTTATATACCAAATCATGCTACTATGTAGCATGCTAACAAATAGCACGAAGGTGAAAAGATGAGTGAGATTGGCAAACGCGTAAGACTTGAGAGGATAATAAACCGCGAGACGAGAAAAACAATAATAGTTCCCATGGACCATGGCGTGAGCTCAGGGCCAATCGCGGGCTTAATAGACATGCCCGCAGCAGTGAACGGCGTTGCTGAAGGCGGAGCGAATGCGGTGCTTCTCCATAAAGGCATAATTAAACATGGACACCGCGGCTATGGGCGAGATATTGGGCTAATAATGCATCTCTCAGGAAGCACCTCGCTTTCGCCTGACCCCAACAACAAGGTGCTTGTTGCTACCGTTGAGGAGGCGATAAAACTCGGAGCAGACGCTGTGAGCATCCATGTCAATGTAGGCGCGGACGACGAAGCTGAGATGCTCACCCAGCTTGGCGAGATAAGCGCAAAGTGCATGGAGTGGGGCATACCTCTCCTAGC
>MTLP01000026.1 GCA_002009975.1 Thermococcus sp. JdFR-02 | reverse complement strand
GGGGTGTAGATAAGTGAAAATCCGCAGATTTTCTTTATTTTTGTTTTTTATTTTACTTTTAGTCTCTTTGATCATGGTTAGTCAAAAGTTCCAAGAGGAGAGACTAAGATTATTGTCTATAAGGTTACATAAGGTGTTCAGACATGAGGCTTAGGGAGACGCTTAAAGAGATAAAAGCTGGTAATGCTACAGTTGAGTGTTGGTTAACAACTGGGAGAGCTGACCTTCCAGATCCCAACTTAGTTCCTTGGGGAATTTATGAATTGGATGTGTTTGAAAACTATTTAGCTTGTTGCAGAGGCTGCTTGATCGGTTGTCAATGTCATTGGTGCAACACCCATTGTGGAGGATGCTTCGCATGTGATCCCAGCAGAGCACAAAACTTTGTACATGAAGACAAACCGAATAGAACAATATGGCCATAGGTGAAAGAAACATGAAGATCTCGACGAGGATGCTTGCAGTTTCTCTCATCTTTTTATTTCTAATTTTAATCCTTTGCATTTCGTATGAATACAGGAGCTATGAATGGGAGTACAGGGATGCTTCTCTAGTTGGTGTTTGGAATGGAAAGGTTGCAATCCTCAAGGGTGATACCTTACTAATCCTTAACATAACAAACGGAAAAGTCCTCAAAAAATTCCCAAACACAAAGAAGGTATTCCTTGTAGAAAACATGCTCTCGATTATCAATGCTTCCAAGGTCTTGAACATTGACTTGAGAAATTTCACAATCACTAAGCTTGGTGTGCCTAAAGGTGTTGATTCAACTGAATTGGTGTTTGGCATCAACTTAGGCAATTTTTCGCTGTATTCTTCGAGTCACCCCGTTAGAGGGAAGTACAATTTTGAGGTTATTGAATACTATATCTGTGCTGAAAACTGCTTAGTGTATTCCTTTAAAGCACCTCCTGATTCGTATCCGCTGATTTACAAATTTTCGGAAGGATATATTTTAACATTTGGAACTAATGATGCCTTTGCCAACGGTTCTGCAGTAGTCCTTAGCGAAAACGGAAGTTTTATGTGGAATCTAACTACAAGGTATGCAATCAGCGACTTTGAGTATTCCAATGATACGCTGTTCTTTTCAACTGGCGGGACAGAACCTGGAGGAACGCTCATAGCTGGTGGGGACATCTACGCGTTCTCTCTCAATGGTTCTCTTAAGTGGCACATTAGCTTTAGAAACTATGAGGGAAAGTTTTATGATTGGGGCATTGCCGGGATGAAAGCTTATGGCAATGATTTGTATGTTATTGGATATACTGGTACAATCTATGTTATTGATTTTGAAGGGAAACTCAGGAGGATTATAGCTTCACCAATTTACAAAAGGCTGGAGACTCCGTCCTTGATAAAGGTGTTAAGGCATCAAAAGATGATATAATAGCTTTTGCCTACCTTGACATAAAAACATCTGGCTTATTCCGGGAAGCTAAAGGTGTTTGCATCTATGATTTCAAGAACTTTAAGTGTTGGAAAATCAAGGGACCATTATCCAAGATTTTGGTCTGGAATGGTGGATAATTGGACAAAGGACTAATGAAGTTTGCACATGGAAGATTTTTAGTGGGTGATTATATGAGGACGAGGAAATTCTTAGACTTCTGCTGATGCTACTCTTGATCCTTTACTTCCTTCCCAAGGGTGTACTTATAAGCAGTAACTCACTCAATCTCAGCTTCACTGAAACTGCATCCTTTTCAAGTCAAAATCCAATTATACGCTTAGAGGCATTAATGGGCTTATATCTGTCTTTCAGAATGAAATCCTGCTATATGTTTATTACCCGAGTAATGCCTTTGGATATTTCAATAGCGTTCTTGAGTTATAATCTAAGTAAAGAGTGAAGGAAAAATTTGGGGTCTTGTCCTGCTTAAATATTACGAGAGCGGTTCTTTACTTCTTGTAGAGCATGGAGATTTGACTTCTAAATTCTGTCCTGAGATTCCAAGGAGCTTTAGTATCTCCAATATTAAGATCCTTGAAGACAGGCATTATTTTGTGGTAATGTGGGTTGATGCAATACTCCTTCACATTGGAAGAGAAACTTAACTGCAGAAATAATTGTGGGAGTTAAAGATTAATTAGGAACAACAGTCAACAGAAGTATCATAAACTTCAGTCAGAGACAAATAACAAAAACTGAAGCTCTGTAAAATTTAAACAGGGATGTAATCATTCAATAGGGACTCCATCCTGTGTTCTCGGTGCTAGCCATTTTATTAATCTTTGCGGGTCTTTTGAGCGGATTATTATTGTTATTGGACCCAAAGGAGAGTCTTCATTAAAGTTGACCTTTCCAGCATAGGCAACTTGCTTATGAACTTTGAAAATAATTTCTTCACCAAAAGTTCCCTCTTCCAAAATCATTCTAGCAGTGTCCAAAATTCTCTGCCCTCTGAATAGTTCATAAATCCTTTGCAAAGCTTTTTTGTCTCTCGTTTTTCCAATCAAAATCAAATAATCTCCCTTATCAAAAGCTTCAAACTCCAAGCCGCTTATTAAATTCAGCATCGCCTTTTTAACTTTCTCTATATCCTCCGTCGGATAAACATAAGCCTCGACCTCAATTTCTTCAAACATTCTCTCACCTCAAAATTCCGAACTTTTTAGCCAAATCTAAAATCTCAGCTCTATACTCATCTATATGGTTTTCATTTATTATCATGTAATCAGCTAAGGCTATAACATTTCCTATTCCAAAGCCAAGCTCTTTCATATCTCTCTGTAAGAATTCTTCCCAAGTTTTTGGATCATCGCTTCTTCCCCTTTTCTTTAGTCTTTCGAATCTTTTCTTTGGTGAAGAGTGAACAGCTATTATTACGAACTCTTCTGTTGGAAAAGCTTCTTTAAAAGTTTCAATCTCATCTAAGGAACGAACTCCATCAATAATAACGAATTTGTGGTTTTTTAATAACTCTTTAACCTTTGGAATACAGAGCTTTGCAACAGCATTTTTTCCAAGTTCTTGTCTCAGAGCTATGCTTATTTTCTTCATTCCCTCTGATGTTCTGGGAATACCTCTTTTATCGGCTTCTTCCCTAACAATATCCCCCATATTAACGTGAGGAACGCCAAAGCGGGAAAAGATTCTAACAATCTCACCTTTACCAGAACCGGGCATACCAACGATGCAAATTATCATTGCCCACACCGAGATAATTAGAGAGAGTTTAAAAAGATAACGCTATTTAAAGAATTCATCAAGCGTTCCTTTTCTCTTCTTTTTCTCCTTTAATTTTGGCAGTTCAACCCCAAAGTGTTTGTAGAGATTTTCCAGAATTTTAACACCGATTCCTTCAACTTTTAAAAGCTCGCTTGGTTTAGCTCTAACTATGTCATCAACCGTCTTAAATCCAGCCAAATAAAGCGCCCTTGCCCTTTTTCTTCCAATCATCGGTAATTGAACCAACTCTAAAAGCTCTTCTCTAACTCCATGCTTTACCCTGAGATGTAAGTTTTGTAAGAACTCTAAAACTTCCCTCTTTGGATCAAATAGCTTATAGATCTCTATGAACGAATAGAGAAGCCAGTCTGCTAATTCTAAGGTTCTATACAAGTCACCAGGATCAATATTATAAGTCTCAAGTATCTTTTCTTCCCTAACTTCATTAATCCAGTCTAAAAGGAGTTTAGCTGTCTTTATTTGACTTAAAAATATTGAGAAGCTGTAATCCTGCCAGTAGGGTATTTCCATGTATAAGTTCTCCTCCATATCATAGGCATAGTCAAAATAAGTATCCATTTCCCTTCTTCTAACACTTATAGTGCCCATGTCTGGAGTTGAGGCTATCAATTGAAAAACTCCAAAGGGGTTTGGGTTTTCTTCAAGCTTTGGTAGAGCATCTTTAAAGCGTTTAGCCGTTAGAGGATCGAGATAAAGCTGAGAGGTCCTGATTCCAAATGGTAATGGAACAAATTTATCTTCTAAGCTAATATCTATAAATTCGTTCTCAAAGAAAAAGTGAACAATTTGTCTCGCTTTATCCTCTAACGCTGCCAAATCTTTTCTTTGATGGTAATAAAAGGTTTTTTCAAGGAACTTAACGAGTTTTGGAAAAGTATTGACGTTAAAGTTCGTTATTAATGCCAAAATTTGGCTCCTAAATGCTGACTCATTTGATAGCATTGAGAAGAGCTTTTCGGGTTTTCCTTGAATATATTTTTTAAAGAGCTCTTGAGGATCCTCCGTTTTTACAACTATTATCGCTTCCCCTACTTTGTCGTACTTTGGTCTTCCTGCCCTTCCCATCATCTGCTGGATCTCTAAAATTGGAATACTAACCCAGCCTACAGAGGAGTAACGCTTTGTGTCCCTAATAATAACACGGAATGATGGTAAATTTATTCCGGCGGATAATGTTGGAGTCGCTGTTATAACTTTAATCAACCCCTCTCTAAACGCATCTTCAATCAAAGTCCTTTCTTTTCTCCCCAAACCAGCATGATGAAAAGCAACACCGCTAACCAAAGCCGATTTAAGCTTGTCATTTGTTGGGTTGCTTTCTAATTCATTGGCAAGCTCTTTCAGCTTTCTTATATCTGGTTTTGAAATCAGGCTTTTGATCTTCTTTCCAAGTTTTATTGCCTCTTTTTCAGCAGTTTTTCTTGTATTCACAAAAACTAAAGCTTGTTTACCTTTTTTAACAGCATCAATTGCTAAACTTTCCCATTCCTTTGGAAAGTGATCGATTCTGTCATCTTCCCAAATTAGCTGACCCTGATAAAAGATGCCCTTTTTCAGCTTTACTGGACGCCAATCACTTACAATGAGTTCTGCATTGAGCCATTCCGCTAATTCCTCTGTATTTCCAATAGTGGCGCTCAAACCTAAAATCTGGGCTTTGTCCAATAGATGAGATAAAATTACCTCTAATGTCGCTCCTCTGTCAAATGAGCCTAATAAATGAATTTCATCTGCAATTATGAGCTTTACATCCTTAATCCACTTTGCTTTGTGTCTTAAAAGCGAATCAAACTTTTCTGAAGTAGCTATTATAATATCGTAGGAACCTAACCACTCATCACTGCTATCATAATCACCAGTGCTCATAGCAACCCTAATCCCTAACTTTTCCCAGTCTTTAAACTCCCTATATTTTTCTTCTGCAAGAGCTTTTAGTGGAACGAGATAAACGACTTTTCCTCCTTCCTTAAGGAGTTTATTTATCATGACTATCTCAGCAACAAGGGTTTTCCCTGAAGCAGTTGGAATTGCTAAAACAAGATTCCTTCCTTCCAATACACCACTCTTTAGGGCATCTTCTTGGGGAGGATAAAACTCCTCAATTCCTCTCTCCCTAATTACCCTAATAATTCTCTCATCAACATCAAATGATTTTAGTTCTTCAATCCTCATCGTTATCAACTTTAATCTGGGCTATGTTTTTATATTCTTTTGGATTTTGTTTTCAGCAGATTCTGGGTTTAAAAGAGAGAACAGAGTTTTATATAAGTATGTGGGCATTTATAAGACTTCTTGTTAGAGATACAACCCTAATCAATAAGCAATGTTCAACATAAGGTCATTAATTTAATGAAAAGTGCTTAGATAGAGAATATCCTAAACAAATTGTTGAAGGCTGCATATCTATTATAAACGCATCTACGAAAAGCTTAAATGCCATAAAGGTCAAGTAAAAATTGTAAAAACTTTAGTTTGGTGATGTAGATGGTTAGGGCCTATGTTTTATTGACAGTGGAGATCGGAAAAGTTGAGAAGGTAATTGAGGAGGTAAAAAGGATATCAGGAGTTACTAAGGCAGATGCAGTTACTGGACCCTATGATGCAATAGTCCACTTAGAGGCTGCAGACTTAGGAGACCTAACGAGAAAGATATTGCACGATATACACAACATTGATGGAGTTATAGATACAACAACTGCAATAGTGGTAGAATTAGAAGAAGAGTGATCATCTTTTCCTGCTCTTAGCCTTCCTGAACTCCCTAATCTTTTGGGCAATTAGTCTTAAACTCTTGGATTTTCCGTGATGGCTTTCTAAAACAAGCATCCCTGTAGTCCTTAAATTTTCATCTATTCCAGATAATCGTGGATTTAGTTTATCTTTATTAATTGCTATTATCTTCATGCCTAAGCTTCTTGCAGCTTTTTCAATCTCTTCTATTGTTGGATTATCAACCGCTAAATTCTTGGAAACTTCTCTTCCATACTTTCTGGAAAGCCTTGCATCAAGTTCGTTGCTCCATACTACAAACTTTTTCATTTTTAACACCTAAAAGATTTAAAGGAAGTTATAATAAAAATTCTTTGGTGTTGTGAGAAAATTTGTGTTGAGAGGTGCAGAAAATGGAAGGCTCTCAATTGGAGGAGTTTTTAAAGAGGGAAATTAGAGAGGGTGATATTGTTCTAATTGAGTATCCGAGCAGGTATCCCTTGGAAAAATTAGTTTGGGGAAAAATAATTCCAGAACTATCTCACGGTAATCAGATCATAATAGATGACTTTTTTGGAATTGGAGATTTAACGTTTAGAAATTATATTAGAACAGTCCCTCCAAAAGAGTACAAAGAGCTAATTGAGATAGCAAAAAGTCTTAAAGTTATAAAGATTGGACCTGGAATGGGAAGTTATGGAACGATTATAGATGAGATTCCCCTCACATATGAAGTTCCAGAGTTTATGAAAAATTACTACGATGCTATTAGGAAAGCATCTTCAAGTGCAATAAAGCCTGTTTATTTTATAACGTTTGGATTGGCTGAATACCTGTATTTTGGAAAGGAAAAGGGGCTTCAAGTGATACTCTTTAGTAGAAGCAACCTACCAGTTGAAGATTGGACCTCGATATACTTTATAAACAAGGATGTTATACAGAATGAAGTGTTGGCTATATTGGAAGAGATTTCTCCATGGGTAATAGATGTTGTGGAAAAGGAAAATGAATATGAAATAGAAGTCAAAAAAGGGTTGTTTGACTTTAAACAGAAATAGAATGGTGGGCAAAGTGATACAAGAAGGCAGCAAAGTGTTACTAGTTGATCCAAGAGGTAAGAGATATATTGTTGAGGTGAAAAAAGGAGAATTTCATACGGATTTAGGTAAGATAAACCTTGAAGAGCTTATAGAAAAAGAATTTGGGAGCATAATAGAAAGCCACAAAGGATACAAATTTAAGATTTTGAAGCCAAGAATAGTTGATTATTTGGCTAAGATGAAGAGAGGTCCTCAAATAATTCATCCAAAAGATGCTGCCCAAATTGTTGCACTTGCAGGAATTTCTCCAGGAGATTTTATAATCGAAGCTGGCGTTGGAAGCGGTGCATTAACCCTTATATTAGCAAACATAGTTGGGAAAGAAGGAAGGATAATTAGTTATGAGATAAGGGAAGACTTTGCTAAACTGGCATGGAGAAATATAGTTTGGGCTGGATTTGACGATAGAGTACAGATAAAGCTTAAAAATATTTACGAGGGTATTGATGAACGAAATGTTGATCACATAATCTTAGATCTTCCTAAGCCCGAAAATGTTGTTGAACATGCGATAGAAGCTCTAAAACCGGGCGGATTTTTTGTTGCATATACCCCATGTATAAATCAAGTTCAAAGACTTTATAGGAAACTTGAGGAGTTTAAAGAGCATTTCAAAAAGCCTTTTACAATAGAATGCTTAGTGAGAGAACAGGAAGTTAAAGAAGAGTGCATACGACCAAAAACTAGAATGATAGCTCATACTGGATACATAACTTTTGTCAGAAGGCTTTAACTCTTCTTTTTGAACTGTTAATTCACAGTATTTTCAAAACCTTCTTCAGGTTTGTGCATTTTCTTTTCAGTATTTAACCTTTGGTTAAGAATAATTTTATAAACACAAAATGTTCTACACCAAAATGCATGTTCAAATTTGAACACATGTATGGAGGTGTTCATTGTGTATAAAATCCTTGAGAAGAAAGAAATCGCATTGAAGGAAGTTTGGTACAAAATTCATGCTCCCCACATAGCTAAAAAACTTAAGCCTGGACAGTTTGTGATTGTTAGAGCTTTTGAAAATGGTGAGAGAATCCCATTAACTCCAATAACATGGAACAAAGAGGAAGGCTGGATCACTTTTGTAGTTTTTAGTAGGGGCAAGACTACCTTAAGAATGAACTTAGAACTTAAAGAAGGAGATTACTTGTTAAATATAGCCGGTCCGTTAGGAAATCCAGCTCCAATGAAGAAGTTTGGAAAGATTTTGGCTATAGGCATGATTACTGGAATAGTTGAAGTTTATCCAATAGCTAAAGCATGGCAAGAACATGGAAATGAAGTTATAAGCCTGCACATAACTCCAGAACCAATGATACTTCTTAAAGATGAGTTTGAAAATGCAGTTTCAAATCACATAATAGAAAGTTTCCCGCTTAAAGAGGGCATGGGAATGCCGGAAATCTTCATGGAACTTTTAAGTAGAGGTACTAAAAAAGTTAGAGAGCTAATTGAAAAAGAAAAACCAGACTTAGTTTTCATGGTTGGTCCACCAGCTGGACAAAGGGCAATTTTTGAGGTCGTTAAAGAGTATGGAATTCCAATGGAAGTTGATCTGCATCCAATTATGGTTGATGGGACTGGAATGTGCGGTGCTTGTAGGGTTCATGTTGGGGAAGAAGTAAAATTTGCCTGTGTTGATGGACCTTCATTTAACGCTTATGAAGTTAATTGGGATGAGCTAATTAAAAGGAGTGGATTCTATTCTGATTTGGAGAGAAAGGCGATGGAAATGTATCTACAGGTAATCCAAGCTAATGGAGGTGCTCAATGATGTCAAGAAAATTAATTAGAGAAAGAGTCCCAACGCCAGAACAAGATCCTAAAAAAAGAATCCATAATTTCGACGAGGTTAATTTGGGTTATACTTTTGAGTTGGCTAGGAAGGAGGCAGAGCGTTGTTTGCAATGCCCACCCGAATATGCGCCATGCATCAAAGGCTGCCCAGTAAATATTGACGTTCCAGGATTTATTGCTAAGCTCAAAGAGGGAGATATAAGGGGAGCTTTAGAAGTTATATGGCAGTGTAATTCTTTACCAGCTATTACTGGTAGAGTTTGTCCTCAAGAGGATCAGTGTGAAGGAGTTTGTGTAATGGGAAAAGTTGGTGATCCAATAAACATTGGAAAGCTTGAGAGATTTGTTGCCGATTATGCGAGAGAGCATGGAATGGATGATGAGCTGTTAATGAAAATCCCTCCAAAAATTGAAAGAAAAGAACAAAAGATTGCTGTTGTTGGAGCTGGTCCTGCTGGTTTGACTTGTGCTGCTGAGTTGGCTAAGATGGGTTATGATGTTACAATCTTCGAAGCACTCCACAAACCAGGGGGAGTCCTAATCTAC
>MTLP01000016.1 GCA_002009975.1 Thermococcus sp. JdFR-02 | reverse complement strand
ACTAAAAACATGGTAAACAGGTATCGTCGTGGGAGGATAGCTGAGAAGAAGGTGGCAGACTGGCTAAAAAGATTTGGATTCAGGAACGTCAGGCGCAGCAAAGGAAGCAGAGGCCCATACGACATCTACGCCGTCTCACCGAGCGGTGTGAAAACATACGTGCAGGTTAAGAGCCATTCAGCCAAGCTATCCAGAAAAGAAAGAAGAAAGCTGAGGGAGGTTGCCAAAGAGCGAAAAGGCTTCGCTGCCTACGTACACTATGGAGGAAGGGGGAGGTTCAAACTGGTACCACTTGGGAACTGGGGTAAAAAGCGAAAGAAGAAGGAAAAGGAAGTGAGAGAAGAATAAGAGATAAAGCTGACAAATCTCAAGTTTTTGGAAAGATGATAAGGGTAAATTGGCTGTGCTGAGTTTTGCTGCACCTGCGTGAAGATGTAAACAAGCGAATAAAGATTAAAAATAGGGGATTTCAATATAATGTTATGGTAAGGATCAAATCTATTGAAGAGATTGATAGGGAAAAATTGAGAAAATTATTCGAAAAGCGTGGTCATGGACTTCTTTCTCCGAGATTTACTAAAAAAATAGAGGCAGCTTTAGAAAGTAAAGATTTAGAAGTCCATCAATGCAAGTGTGGAGAAATTATGATTTTACATAGAAGTATGGCGGATAAACTAAGAAAACAGTACAATTCTAATGAGGTGCCTTGTAAACGATGTGGAAATTATGAAAATGAAGTTTTGGATCTTACTATACTGGAAAGAATCGAAAAAATAACCGCTATTTTTGAGAGATGGTTATTAAATGAACCTTCCCAAAAATTTTTAGATGAGGAGGATACTAAGAAAATCAAGGAATTGGCCAAAGGGTTATTTCCTACAGGACATCCTGATGAGTTTATTATCGGATTCCATTTTTTTACACTTGCCTTAAAGAGCCATTTTACCACAATCGAAGATAAAGAAGATGATATTTATTCTAAACTAATTAACAAACTTATTTTAGAAGCTAAAAAAGCAAATTTGGCAGAGTTTAATAATCTAAAAAATATTATAGATTGGTACACAATGAGTATAGAGTCCTTCAATACCTCTGCTCATGAGATTGCACCTAGAAAACAAAAAATATTATTTGAAAATACAAAATTAATGGGAATCCAAGCTGAAGATACTTTCGATTTAGAAAAATATGAGATTTTAACAAAATTATCAGCTTACAAGGATGCATTAGAAAGTCAAACAATTTTAACCCTCCTTTTAAATTTAGTGTACATCATAGAGGGGATAAAAATATGTAAAAACCCATTTAGAAAAATAAAATTACCATCTAGTAGATTAAAACAAGGTAAAAAAGTCAAAGGTTTAAAAGACATGATAGAAACGTTCAATCTTTTTAAAAGTGGCAAAAAAATTTATGCATTACTAACTAGATTATACGATACACAGCTCCGTAATGCATTTGCCCATAATCAGTATAAGATAGTCATAGATTCTAAGGAAATCGAGCTAACAAGATATGGAAGGAAAATTTCATTTGAAGAATTTATAAGACTTTACGAAGAATTGCTCGATTTTCAATCTGCAGTACAGGATGCTTTCTATTATGAGTTCTACGTAATTAATAATCCTGAAGAGATCCGGAATTGGGGGATAGAAGCAGTTATTCTTGGTTATACAGACCCACAACTTATCGGTGATGAATTATACCCTACTGAAGAGTTAACACCAGAATTAGATGTCCTTCAGTACTGGAGTTTTGCTTGTACAAAAAGCGGTGAGCATATACCAGTACCTCAAATCGAAATAAAAAACGGATATTTAAATATTAAATTTGGAGAAAAAAATTCTTTTTCGTATTCATTGGAATTGGAAAGTGTTCGGAGATGGATTGATTTCCTTATAATTAGAGGCGGATATACATTGTCACTGCTTACAATTGCTCCAAAGTTGCCTATATTTGCTGAGCATGCAATATTAACTATTCCTCTTGGAAAGGATGGAGAAAATGTATTTGTATTAGATGTTTCTGAGAAATTTGTTAATTTGCCACTTAAATTTTTAAAGGAGATATCCAATATAATTGAGGAATTTGAACATAGAATATAATAAAGAGTTTGACATACCGTAATAAGCGCTTCTATAAGCAGTGCTTTAAGAGCAAATTGTATGTTTCTATTCAGAAGAGGGTTCGAGGTGCCTGTATAGGTCGCTCGAGAAATCCTCGAGCTGATACAAAGTATGTAACTTTGTAACCTTTATATGTATTTTTCACCAAAATTCTCTTATAATGAGCATAAGGAAGTTGTTTCCAGAGTATCCATTCATATTTAGAACACCTCCTAAATCTAAGGTAAGGTTTGGAACCCGTCGCTTGTATGTTGATCTGCCTTGGCAGGTCTACCACTTTCTAAAGCTTGCGATGATAAAGGCAACCGAAGAAGATTTGAGTGCAATAGATATAGGAAAGGAATGGCAAAAATTTTTAAAAGAGAACAAAAATGCCCTCACTGTTAACGGGAAGCCTTTTGTAACTGTGTTTCTCTGTTCGCCATTATCATCTACTAGACCTTCTTTAAGGATGCGTATCAAATGGGAACTATTTGTAGAGTATTTGGAGATAAAAGCTTCTCAGCTTGCATCTGAGGTTGAAAAGGACGGAGAAGATATAATGAAGGTTTACAGAGATATATGGAAAAATCTACTCTTTATTATAGGGGAAGTAAAACCTGTAGAGGAAAAGCATCTTCATCTAATGCGTGATGATTTCAGAGAATTGCTGAAGAAAACAGGAGATTTCCAACAGATAGAGGAGCTTCTTAATCTGATGCAGAGTTTAGTTGATCAGTTGAGAAGAGCAGAAGAAGAAAGCAATGTTGTCTCGATTGGACTGTATACCAGTAGCGTATCAATGTATATTCGGCAACTTCATGCAGCGCTGACTGAGACCTTTAACATTCCTGCAGCATATCTCCTATTGAGAAACATACTCGAATGGTTCGTTAAGTTGGTCATTTTATTAAATGTTGGAAGAGGAATCAATCCTAATGTCTATCTGTATTCAATGTTCTTTTATGAATACGAAGGATGTCCAAAGATATATTCACTGGACAGGTTTAAGAAAAAATCTATAAAAAAATTCTTGAAAATTCTACAAGAACAATCTGGCGAGACTATATACATTCTTGAAGTATTAGATAAACTTCAAGAAAAGCAGGTCCCTTCGCTCGGAATAAACCGAGATTTGTTAAGGAATTTTGCTCAAACTTACGGCCTAGGTGGGGGGAATCTGATTGAGCTGTATAGAGCGTGCAGCACTGTGATACACAATCAGCCCCCACTACCTTTTTTCTCGCTACTGGAGATAAAATTCTTCAAACACTTCCTAAAGAAGTTTTTAATTACAGCAGAAAAACTGATTGAGATAGCTATCCCTGCGGTGGAAGCCCGAACCTCCTCTTTACCCTACCACACTATTTGATACTCTAGCTGTAAGCAGAAGACACATTGAACCGCAGAGGTTTGTGGTATTGTCCCACCTCGGCCCCACCCAACCTTCCACTCCTCTATAAAAGCCCTGTGAGGAGCAGTGGGGGGCGGGAGCGATGTGATGAAAGAAAACAGACCAGCGGAGACGCTTCTTTTTTCTCTGCAAAGGCAATAGCAATTTATTTCTTTAGCCGCCAAAGCACCTCAGAGTCTTTCTTTTTTCGTGATGAAGGCTCGAGAGTGCATTGCATGCAGCAGTGCAAAGCATCGCTGAGCAGGGCATAGCTATGCAGGGCAAAGCAGTACGGTGCTGAGCAGCGCAAAGCATGCATGCTGAGCTTGGCTTGGCATTGCAAGTCCTGCTAACATTGCAAAGCTGGCAGAACTGAGCCAAGAATACAGCAGTGCTGGCATGGCAGAATGCAATGAGGTTCTGAGCTGTGCATGGCAGAAGGCAAAGCAGAGCATAGCAGGCACGGAAACTGCCGAGAACTGCACAGGAACCAGACGCAGAAAAGAACCAGAGAGAACCGCCAGCACAGAACCTGAGCAGGACAGAATGCCAGCAGGCAACTGGACGACCGCTGGAAGAGAAAGACCAAAACACGGAAAGGCAGGTTTCAGGAAAAGACGCACTGAATTGGATGAGCGGCCAGATACGTATCAATTCAGCAGTTGAATCAGCATGTACGGCTGAAAAATTGTTACAGGGATTTATTCTGATGTATATCAGCAGTGTCTGGTGCCGTACGCAGCAGGACAGAATCAGAAGCGAATAGAAGAATTAACGTTGCATGGTGTTGCGGGTAACATCCAGCTACTTTGATACTTGTCACAAATCATTTCTCCATGACGAACATTCATGTTGTTATGATTCGTCTCAGCTGTTTTTGTCCAGGTGTAGAATCTAAATATTTTGTTTAGAGGTATAGCAAAGTCTTTGCGGGAGTTCTGATTCTTTTATATACGCTTCTCCGCTCTCTCCTGCGATGCTGCGCCCAAGCATGAAGTTTGCGATTCTGATGTTGGCAGTCCTTATCCTTGTTCCGCAGGAGCATGTAGAAGCTGCGAAACAGGTAAACTTCACTGTGACTACTCTGCCAGATAACACGACTGACTTCACGGTAATCACCCTGCCGGATACAACCTTTACATTCGACCCTTCGAGGTACGTGATTAATACGACCACAGTTTTTGGCAACTTTCCCTCGCCTGTTGGGTTCTTCACATGGTTTCCGGTCATCATGGGCTCTTTTCTGCCGCTGGTTGCGCTGATAGTGTTCCTCTTCTACATCTACGCCAGACTCACCGGGAACTACGACCTCCGGGAGAGCGCTGCTGAAGAGCTGAACGAGCTGGTCTTTTCAGTGATAATAGCTGCGCTGGTGTATGCGGGTGCGGTGACAAATCTGTACGGCATGCTCGGCATGGACTGGGTGTACCGTCAGTGCCTGAACTACTATCACGAGCTTGGTGGCTGGCTCGCAACCCTCTACAGTGCTGTTCTGCTGTTCAAGGTGGCTCTGAACGCACTTGCAGAGCCTTTGACCACTGTGCTGAAAGAGGGTGGGCAGGTCGCGCTGTTTGTGCCCTTGGTCGGTCAAATCTTCGGTGCAGCAGCCCTGGCGATTGCCGGTGCGGTGAAGGCGCTGAACGGGTTTGCGCAGGATACGCTCAAGAATGTCCTGAAGTACCTCATGAACGGCCTGACCATTGTGCTGGCGATGAAGATGCTGCTTGCGTTTGCGCAGACCTACGTTATACCCTACTTTCTGCCCATGGGGATAGTTATGCGTGCAATATCGCCGACAAGGCGTGCAGGAGCTGCGCTTATGGGCTTCGCCCTGAGCATGTTCTTCGTGTTTCCCGTAGTCACTTACGCTGGCGTGCTGATCGTTGACGACCTATCAAAGCGCGCCATTGCGGGCATTAGCGGCGGGCTGATCACTGTGGACAGCAGCGGCAACCTGCACCTCGGCATCTCCAGCCTCTCATACAGGGACATCATTCCGGACCCCACTGACCCGCAGTCCGTCTACATGTCGCCTGCAGCACTCCCAATCAGGGCTTTCCACAACGTAGCCGTGTTCCTGCTTGTTGCGGTGGGTGTCGTGCCTGCCGTGTCCATTCTGATTACTTTTGTATCAATCATGGGCATGGCGAAATTCTTTGGTGGCGAGCTCAGGCTGAAGCCACCCTTCAGAATGTTCTGACGCGCACAGCGTGTCAGGAAAATCGGGCAGTACATTTCCAGCACTTTTTCGTCAATCTAATGCCTTGGCAAGCTGTGCAACCCGCACAGTTGTTAAGGAATCTTTTTGATTCTCCTGCGCAATTGTGAAGGACGTATCAAATAATTCTACGTGCACAAATGATACGCGCTGCAAATTTGTGACAGAGGTGCATGCTGATACGTATCAAAACGGCAAGATTAATTTACTGATATTTTTTGTATCAGCAGCTTAATTTTGAGCAAAACGCTGTAATATTTTAATATTGTTTGTATTTCGTTAATTTATTTATAGAAAAGTGCTACTGAGCCGGAGGAGTAGGAGGAGATCAGACGGACTTGGGATGAGTAGAAAACGTTGGGCTGCTGCGTTCGTGAAACAACCAGAATCCGAATATATTTGAGTAGTAAAAGACCCATTAAAATAGGAGCGTTAAAAGTATAGCTTATTTTTTGAAAAGCTAATTTTGCCTGCTCCCGGGCAAAACCCGGTGACGGGAGGGAGCGGGCTCCCACCGGAGCTAATTCGAAGGGGGAGTTCGATAGCAGCCGCCCATCTGCTTCTTTTGGGGGAACCTGCTGACCCGGAGATGGGCTAGCTCAGGCTATCTCGAAGCAGATGGGTTGTGCACCAACAGGGGTGGTGATTCAGATGTTAGTGTTTTTGGCCATCCCAGTATTTTTGATGTTTTGGATGGCTTCTTCTGCTTTGGTTTTGCTTTTGTGGATGGACAGGGAATACAAGAAACGCATGGTTGAGCGGTGTAGAGAGCCTCCGTCAGTCCTTCAGGAGGATGCGCAACCAACCTCGGGCGAGTTGCACAGGCAACTTACTGAGCTTATCAACAAGCACCCTGAGGTGCTTGAAAAGCCCGGGGTCCCACAGCTCCTCACCGCCGTCATTATGGCGGCGGCAGAGGAGCACGAGGTCGAGTGGGAGGGCTATCCTCCGCCCGATACCAATGACCCAGCCTACGCATAGCGGCGGGGCCTTACTCTTTATAAAATCTAAGCGATCATAAGCCCGAGTCAGCCCTGCTAGGCCGGCTCGGGCTTTTTTTATTTTGTGCTTCCTGATCAGTATTACGATGACGCTCTTTCGATCCTGCCTTAACAGCATAATTCTGTGTATCACAAATTTTGCCCTATAGTTATATTATGAGGACTTATCAAATCTGCCTTGGCACAGTTCTGACAGACTGACAGGGTCTCTTTATACATCCACAGGCAAAGGAGAAGCTACTCCTTTTTCAAACCTTGGCACGCCTGCTAGGGTCGCCTGTTCCCGGGCGGAGGGCGAGGATCGCGCCCTGAAAGCCCGCGAGGGCAGGGAGCGGCTCCGTGACGTGCGGGCATACTGTCCCCGGCGGAGTCGTGAGGGGGAGCGTTCTGGAGTCGGAGTAGTCTGAGCTAATCCTAAAAGGAGACTGAGACGGGTTAGCTCGGGCTATCTCACTTGGCAGCCTGCCAGAATGCTCCTCCAACTGAAAAAGGAGGTGGTGAAAAGTGGCTGCCACAATAAGAATAAACCTAGGTGTCGGGGGCTACAGCATCCCCAACCCGTGCCTCCTAATGGAGGTCATCGAAGAGACCTCACACAAGCAGAAGGCGGTAGTCTCCTTCTTTGTGGGGCGGGACGGCAGGGCAATTGCCCGTGCCCGTGATAATAGGGTTATCCTCCCAGCCCGAGGTGCACCAGTTGCCCCTGGCGATGTATGGGAGGGTACCCTCGTATTGGGGCGCACTGGAAGATTCTACATATTCTACCCAGAGCGCCCGATAAAGGCAGCAAAGTACAGCAGCGTCCCGCCACACTGCTACGTCTATGTTAACGGACAATTGCGCTTCGCTCTCGTGCGGGTTAAGACCGCGCGGGGCGAGGAAGGCGTGGTAAAAGTTATGCCCTTAGAACACGTCGACATCAGAATCCTGCTCGCGTCAGTCGCTGCAGTCGCGAGTAGGTTCGATGTTGTCGACGGCCTCCTTGATTATGAGGAGGCTCTGAAGAGCATTCAGGGCCTCAAGAAGCTGTACGGCGCCTTAGCAGTATCCTATGACAGCAAGGCGCTCAGAGAAGTCTTCAGCGGCGTGCCTCAGAAGCCAAAGCTACCGCATGTGATGCACGTCTGGCGGCGCGAGGGCAATGTCCTGCGCTGCCAGTTGTGCGGCGAATGGAAACCCTACCAGCGCAGAATACCAGATCCGTTGGTGAGCAACACTCCAAGAAAGCGTGGACGCTTCACCCCTAGGCGCCTTGCGGTTAGGCGATGGGAGCGCCCGTTCTGGAGTACCAAGGGCCTGCACCGCCGCAAGGTAGTGCATACGCGTAAGTCACACAGAACCAGAGCACAGATGAAGCGCAGAGCCAAGAGAACGACTAAGAGACATGGAACGCCAGCGATGTGGCGGAGCCGCAACAGGTGGTAGCTGCACAGCAGCTAGCGTGAGGTGGTAGGGATGTTAGAGTTGCAGGAGGTTCTAAGGGACATTTTTACAGAAATCAACATAGACTGCAGGGGGTTTCTAGAGTCGAACATCGTCATTATCAGCCACCCTCATAGGGATCACCTTCCACTAAATCCAGCGGTTGAAGTAAAAGTCCCATATTTCGTCAAGGTGCCAGAAGACATTCCTGCGCCCCACTATTACAAGACCTTCAGGGATAAAGTCGGCAAAAATATCATCACAGTCCAGTGGATTGGTCGGACAGATGCCGAGAGAATTACGGGCAAGGAGTTGAAGTATCAACACACTCCATGGATATGGTTGGTTATCAAAACAAGGCACGGCAGGAAACTCGTGTACTTCAGAGGACTAATAATAGCGGACATCCATTTGAATGAAATAGAAGTCATCAAAGCAATCATTGAAACACTCAACCCAGAATTCGTTGGTTTGCCCAGCTACGGCGGTGTCGAGTGGGACGAAGAGACAGAGAAACTTCATGGGATCAAAAAGGGCAACGACAAATTCAAGCTGAGGGACACCGTCGCCAAGCTTGCTTCAGACTTGAAGGAGAAATCCTTTATAGTATCGTTGGATCATAAAGGTGGAAAACCAGAGTGGGCAGATTTGCACCTGCCCATCATTCAGCAGAGGCTCTCAGATAAGGAGGAGTGAGGCAGGGACTTTGTCAAAGAAGTCTTTACCAAGGGACAATTCGCCGTTGTCCAGTTTTACAGAGGCAATCTGACCAGCAATACCAAGGTTCCAAGCTTCTTTAATTTTTGAAACAGCCTCGTCAGGAGAGCACTCCAGGGGCTTTATAGAACCGTCAGGCATCCTGACTTGGCAGGTCACCATCTTACCATTCTTTTTCGCAGCCTCCACGAGTACATGAGCGAGATACACAAAAACCTTCTGCGGAAACCGCTCAGCTACAGGATGGACAGAAAGTTCCTCCTTCTCTATAACGAGCTCCGGAGTTATATCTTTCACCGGAACCAAGGCGTTCACCTCCTTCTCAGTGTCTAATACAACAACTTCTTTCTTCTTGCTGGCAATCCACAATCTCATAGCCTCTTCTAGTGCTTTCTGTTGCCCTCCCTTCACGTTCGCCCCCTCTTTCTTGAGTGTTTCGCGGAACTCATCAAGGAGGGCAGCGGGGGCTCGGAAGCCAATCATTTTGGACATGCCCGCCACCTGTGTTGTTAACTATTTGATTGCATTGTTAACAACCTATACATTTATGTTAACAAAATCAAAAATTGATGAGAGAGAAGGTTCTCTTTTCAGTACACCAGTGGGCACGGGTCACTGCAGGCATAGTGCCTGCATCTTCCGCAATATGGCTCTGGAAGAACAATGCTATAAGCGGGAGCTGGGATCCCTGCAACTTTAAGGACTTGTGTGGGTTCCTGCGACAGTTGTAGGAGAACTCCTCAAGTTACAGGCGATGGAGCAGGGAAGATGGAAATCACCGCTTCGCACGATAACTGCAAGAAAGGGCGGACTCTTTAGGGACTGAAAAAAACAAAAAGAGGGGATGGCGCCTATGATGGTAGGTAAAAATACCCTAATTAGAGATTTTAGTATTTATCTGCGCCTTGCTCGTGAGGCGCAAACTAAGGCAGAGAGGGATTACCACATTGAATGCGCCAAAAGCGTCCTTCGCGCTTGTGGTATTGACATCGCACACATCAGCAATAACCCTGACATAGCTTTAGAGCAGCTAGAGCAGCTTGAACGCATAAAATTGCACTCTGTAACTAGCGTTGAAGTCATGGAAATTTCTGAGAAAGTATCAGTACCTTATGAAGAACTTTTTGCCCAGATAGAAGGACTCTGATAGAATAGGAGGAGCCTTTCTCACCTCCTCAGGGTTACTCGGGGGCGGGGGGTTGCCGCACCCCTCGCCCCCATAAAAACACAGCAATGCGGCACATTTCGAGAAGCTTCTCCAAAAGCCAGACAGGAGGTGAGAAAGGTCATGTTTGGTCGCAAAAAGGATGTAG
>MTLP01000041.1 GCA_002009975.1 Thermococcus sp. JdFR-02 | reverse complement strand
AAGATGGAGAATGAAATCCCATCACCAAAAGATGGAGTAGTAAAAAGAATCCTAATAAAAGAAGGAGACACCGTAGACACAGGACAACCACTAATAGAAATCGGGTGATGAAACATGAGCGGGTTAATGCAGGCAATAATTGACTTCTTTGCCAATATGGGATTGCTTAACTTAACAGTTGGGAATATAGTGATGATAATTGTTGGATTGATCCTCGTATATTTAGCAGTTGTCAAAGAGATGGAACCATTACTTCTTTTACCCATCGGTATAAGCACAGTTTTAGTTAATCTACCTTTAACCGGTGTCGCCGATCCACCGCATGGAATTCTATACCTCTTTAAGCATTATATGCTTGAAACTGAGATAGTTCCTTTGCTAATCTTCTTTGGACTTGGAGCGATGACAGACTTTGGTCCAATGATTGCGGATCCAAAAACTGCTTTACTTGGTGCAGCAGCACAAATAGGTGTTTTTATTGCAATGCTTACAGCTGTGAGCTTAGGATTTACTCTTAAGGAAGCCGCTTCTATTGGAATTATTGGTGGTGCAGATGGTCCAACAACTATTTATTTAACGACGAAGTTAGCACCGCACATTTTAGGTGCAACAGCAGTTGCTGCTTACTCTTATATGTCTCTTGTTCCAATAATTCAGCCTCCGGTTATTAAAGCTTTAACAACACCAGAGGAGAGAAGGATTAGAATGGAGCAACTTAGACCAGTTTCAAAGCGTGAAAAGATTCTCTTCCCAATAGCTTCAATGGTTATTATAGGTCTTCTAGTGCCTTCAGCGGCCCCTTTGGTTGGTATGTTAATGATCGGCAACTTGTTTAAGGAAAGCGGTGTGGTTGAGAGATTGGCAAAGACGGCAAGGGAAGAGTTGATGAACATAGTTACAATAATCTTAGGTTTGAGTGTTGGTTCAACTATGAGGGCTGAGGCTTTCTTAAATGTTAAAACCCTTTTAATCTTAAGCTTGGGAGTTGTTGCATTTGCAACTGCAACTGCTGGCGGTGTTTTATTGGGTAAGCTAATGATGAAGCTGAGTGGTGGAAAGATAAATCCAATGATTGGAGCTGCTGGAGTTAGTGCAGTCCCAATGAGTGCTAGAGTAGTTCAAAAATTGGCAAGCGAAGAAGACCCAGGAAACTTCATTTTAATGCATGCAATGGGTCCAAACGTTGCTGGTGTTATAGGAACCGCTGTAGCTGCAGGAGTTCTACTTTCTGCTTTAGGATGAGCTTTTTTTATTCCTTTTTCACTGCTTTTATTATATCGCTAACAACTGCTGAAGCAGTTTCTTTTACTCCAGCGCCGGATCCTTTAAGAATTATTTCTCCAGCTAAATCACTTCGAATTACTGCAACGTTTGAAGTCCCATATACTGCTAAGATGGAATTTTTTGATACTTTCTTAGGTTCAACGATGACGTTTTTTCTCTCAATTTTTGCAATTAATCTAATAACATTGTCATTTTTTTGAGCATTTGCGATGTTTTCAGGCTTTATTTCGTCAATTCCTCTAATCTTTACCTTCTTGAAGCTTATTGGCTCAAAAGCAACATCATGGAGGATGGTAGCTTTGTAAGCGGCATCAAAGCCCTTAATATCGACATCTGGATTAGCTTCTGCGATTCCTAAAGATTGGGCTTTTTTCAAAGCTTCTTCAAAAGTTAAGCCCTTTTCCATTTCACTCAGGATAAAGGTTGTTGTTCCGTTAAAAATCCCTTCAATTGAAATAACTTCATCTCCTTTTAAGCTCTCTTGCAAGAGGGTAATTATAGGCGTTCCAGCCATCACAGTTGCTTCAAAGCGATAGTTTACCCCTCTCATAGCTGCTTCTTGAGCTAATTGGGTGTAATAAAACACTAATGGAGGCTTGTTAGATGTTACAACGTGCCTACCTTGTCTAAATGCTTCCATATGCCATTTATAAGCTTCGGGATTTGCAGTTGTTACATCAATAAAAACATCGCTTTCAACTTCTTCTGCAACTTCTATTGGTGAGAGATGATAAATCTCATAATCGCTCCCCCAATATTTTAGAGCACCGAAGTTCTCCTTTACCATTAACGCTTCTTTTAAGTCAATTCCTCCTTCATCCCAAATAGTAGCTGTAGAATCGGAAATGCTAACAACTTTAAATTCTATTCCATATTTACGCTTGAAAAAATTCTTTTTCTCCAACAGAACTCTGGCAACTCCCCTACCAACATTTCCAAAACCTAAGAGGGAAATAGAAACGAGCATAGTGCTCACTTATGTTTGTAGTTTAGCAACACTTTTAGCAAATCCATATCCCTAATCAGCCCAACCAAATCTCCCTGACCCTTGATTACTGGGAGCTGCTCTATCTTATATTGTGCCATTTTATTTGCAACATCATAAACGCTCATGTGCTCAGTGGCTTTTATAACATCCTTCGTCATTATTTCCTCAATTGGCTTGTTTGGTAACTTTAACTCTCTTTTTGTGAGTAGCAAAGTTGGATTGCTCTCTAAAATCCACTCCTCTTCGCTTGAAGGATAGAGTGAAGAGCTTTTCATTGTGATGATAACCTCGCTATCTCTAAGTATGTCTGTTTCATCTATAATCCCAATTAAATTGCCCTCCTCATCTATGACTGGTAAAGCCATTGAATCGGCTAACAATAGAGCTTTTAAAGCGGCTTTTAATGGAGTCCCACGCCAAACAACGCTAATATATCTTTGATAGAATGGTTCTATTTCAATTCTCTTCATCTTTTCATTTTTAGCGAGATACCTCCTTATTATATCTCCAACAGTTAGAATTCCTACAACCTTATTTTCGTTGTTAACTACAACAACTCTTCTATAGTTTTTCATAAGCATAGCTTTTGCAGCCTTTTTAATATCATCTGTAGGTTTTACGGTAGGAACATCTCTTTTAATTAGCATGGCTAATTGGTCTTCATCCGGGTTTAGGAGTAAGTGTTTAACACTAACTATTCCAACTAACTGTTTTGTTGACCTCTTGACTACTGGAAAGGACCTGACTCGATGTTTTTTAAACAAATCTAGGGCATAGCTCCTTGTCGCTGGAAGCTCTATAACCACTGGGTTTGGTGTCATTATACTTTTAACTTTCACTTTAATCACCGCTCTAATCTAAAAGGACTTTTTATTATTTAAACTTTTCATATAAAGTGAACTTTTGAATACATCTGGGTTAGAAATCATTTTATTTGATTAGCCGAAGTTAGTTATGGTGGTTCAATGAGGTATTACGAAATAATAAAAGTTAAAGAAACTGGAAGGATTGAGCTTCCAATTGAGCATGCTTATGAGATTGGCTTAGTTGGAGGTGCCTACTTCTTAGTTGAAATTGATACTGATCTTAAAGAGATACATTTGGAAAGAATAGCATTGCCTGGAAAGAAATTGGTTGAGATTGAACTTGTTGTAGAAGATAAACCAGGGGTTCTTGCAAAGATTAGTGGAACTTTGGGGAGGAACGGTGTGAACATTTTGTTTAGTGAAAGTGATGAGCTTGAGGGAATTGGATTAGGTGCAATAGTTGCCGTAGTGGATACGAGCGGTATTAAAATCACTTTGGATGAGTTAAGAGATGAATTGGAAAGCATTCCTGAAGTTAAAGAAATCACACTAAAGCCACTGGACTGACCTCCTCGCCGTGGACGGGAAGGTTTGAGGAGCTTCATCAAATCCTCTAGTTAGGCTTCTTAGCTCCTCAGGGACGGTCTTGCCCCCATTACCCCTACCTGCCGTTAAACCCGGCAGGCTCGGGGTTATAGTTTCCACTGCTTTTTTCAAAATATTAAACGCTCCAACTAAGTCGGCATTCATTACAAGCCCTTCTGCGAGACACTTGAATAAGCCCCTGACAAAGCGAGCCCCATTATGGGGCTTCCCGCAGAAGGGACAAGTTTTAGAAGTGAAAGCCTCATTAACAAGCGAGACCTGAATACCATACTCCTCAGCCACTTCCTTCAACCTTTGAATTATTGTGTTAAAGCGCCAGACATGAGAGACGATGAAATTCTGCCGTTTACCCTTGTTAGAGTTTCTCGCAATTTCCTTAGGATAACCGACTACAATTTTACTAACGCCCGAGTAATAGAATCTTTCAACAGTTTGCCTGACAGCAGTGTTAATATAGTGTTTTGCTTGGAGTTTTGCCTTCAAATGCATTCCCTTTAACTTTCTCGAAGTTTTGCAACCCGATTTGCTAAGTCTTGACTGATATTCGGCAATTCTCCTCTGCCAGTAGAAAGCTATTGATTTTAATGGTCTCCCATTGACCAGGAAGCCTTCACCGTTTTCAATATAAACAGCCATTAGGTTGTTTACCCCCAAGTCAATTCCAGCTGTCAGGTTGCTCAAAGGCTTTCTCGGAACTTTAATCCACTCATTCTTAACTAACTTCCCCTCAACCGTAAAGCTAACGTGAGCATACCACTTCCGCTTAACCTCATCATAAATAATCTCCAAGCGTCCCTGTTTGCCTTTCAAATGAATTCTGCCCTTAAACTGAACTTCCAACTTCCCAAATTTTCCAAGCCCCTTGAGGATTAACCTGTTCCCCTCAATCCTGTACTGGTCATTCCTCAAAACTATTAACGGTTTTCTCTTGCCGTTCTCCTTCTGGTAGTTTGGTGGCCTTGGCTTCAGCCACTTTGGCAGTTCTTTATTCTTTTTCTTTTTGATTAGAGTGAAGAAACTCTTCCAAGCTTCGGTGTTTTTCCTGCAAATTTGTTGAACCGTTGCTGAGCCGATTTCTTTTTTGTACTTCTCATAAACTGTCTTCTCGGTTATGTTGAAGTTTACTGGCTTGTGGTTGAAGAATTGTTGTCTGCGAAGATAGTTTATCTCGTTCCAGGCTTTTGCTCCAGTGTCGGCTAGCTGGAAGAGAATTCTTTCAGTCTCTTTTGAAGCTTGGAGCTTTACTGTTATTGTTCTCTTCATCTCAATATATGGTATGATTTTTAGGCTTTAAAAGAGTATCGTTTTTCTGCTTAAGATATTGCTTTAAAATTACTGCATCTCCAGAAAGGCAAGGCTTTCAAAAGAAAGAGAGCAATAAGAAGATTAAGAAAACAATTCCAAACATGCCAGCATAGAAATTTATTTCCTCTGCTATACCTTTCATACTTCTCTCGAATTTTGGTTTTAGCTCGATTTCGAAGACATTAAAACGCTTTAGGATTACAAAGAGTATTAATGCAATTCCAATGCTTAAAACATCGCTAATAAGCTTTATTTCTGCTCCGAAATATATACCAAATGTGAGTGTTAGAAGCATCATGATGAAAGATAAAGCTTTATACAATGATCTGCTCTTAGCTTTGACCTCTTTTGGCTTAGCTAAGTAATAGTTCATTTTAATAAAGGAAGTTAGAGTTCCCACATTTGCAATGTAGAATAAATAAACCCAGTAATCCGTTAATCCCTTTAGAATTATATTCTTGGCATAAGAACCAACGAAGGGAGAAATACCACCAATTGCAAGGCTCAGTCCAAGAATTGACACCATTAGTAAAGGCTCTCCTCTATAGGTTAATTTCTTTAAATTTTTGCTTTTCTGGGAATCTATTAACGCTCCAGCACTTAGGAATAATCCAGACTTAAAGAGTGAGTGAGCAAAGGAATAGTAAATCACTCCCAAAGTGCTGTTTATTGAAAGGCTTAGCAATATATACCCCATTTGAGAGACTGTAGAATATGCTAAAAGTCTCTTAACATTCCTCTGAAGTATCATGAGGACAATTCCAAAAAACACAGAAGCGAAGGCTATAATCCTCAAAAGCATCATGAGATTAGCATTTACTGAGAAAGTTTCATGTATAAGAAGCATTCCGTAGATTGGAGACTTAACAACTATGCCTGAAAGCAGAGCACTTATTGGATTTGGAGCTTTTGCATGTGCATCAGGTAGCCAAAAATAGAGTGGGAAAATTCCAGCCTTTAGTATTAGGGATATAAACGCTATAACCAGTGCAATGTCTATTTCTTTTGTAATTATGAGATTCTCTTTGATTAGTTCAGCATTTAGATAGCCTGTTTTTAAATAGATAATTCCAATTGCGAAGATAAATAGATATGAAGCAAGTAGGGAGAAAATCAAGTATTTAAAGGCGGCTGTTTTAGCGTGCTTCTCCTCTGATATTCCAACCAACGCAAATGCAGATACCGAAGCAATTTCCATGTAGATGTAATAATTGAAAAAATCTTTACTTATAAAGCTCCCAATTAGTCCAGCATGCATTAGCAAAAGGAGAGCATAGACTTTTCCAGTGTTGTTTGTGAAGTATTTTAGAGAGTATAAAGCTGCAGCACTAAAAACTATTAGCTCTGCAAGGAGGAAATAAAGGTTATAGTCGTTTAATCCTATCTCAATTCCTCCCTCCCTACTCCATCCACCAACGATTTCATAAAAAGGGGAGCTTTTTAGGCTAATGAGCAAGAACAGCCAGGGAATTAAAGAACCAGCTATAAATAAAGGTTTAGCGAATTTTTTGTCCAGCTTAAATGTTGATATCAGAGATAGGAAGAATGCAAAAAGCAAAGGCAGAGCTACCATTAATGAAATCACTTTTCTTCCCCCCTTATTCTCAATATCAGAGCTAAAGCAAGAGCTGTTATTGCGACATCTACAACTAAAGTCGTGAGCATTAGGGTTGCTGGTAAAGGATCAACAACCTTTGCCCTTGGCATTATTGGGATATCCGCTCCTTTAACGTATCCAGTTCCAACGAAAAATAGAACAACGCCTATTGAAAGTATATTGAGCGATAAAATCTGTTTGATTAAATTTGACTTCGTTATTATTCCATAAAGCCCTATCAATATTAAAATTATTCCAGTTATTTCTGCATCAATCACTTTCCACCCACCTCAAGAGTATATAAAATAACAGTGCAAATCCAGCTCCGACTTTTAATCCAATTGCGATATTAAATATAGGAATAATCCCGCCGCTTATCAAAGAGCCAAATTCTCCTCCTCGAAGGAAATTATAGAAGAAGCTACCAAAGATGATTCCAGCTATTGCAAGCATTATAACCGTTATTGCAGAGGCTGATTCTATGAGGGAGACCTCTTTAAGTCTGAACTTCCTCTTTACTCTCTTATATCCATGTGATGTGATGAGCAAAATTACACTAACAGCTAAAATTACCCCGGCTTGAAATCCTCCTCCAGGACTTAAATGTCCATAGAGCATCAAATAAGCAGCGTAGGTCACCATGAAGGGGCTCACTAACTTTGTAGTTGTTCTAACTATTAAGGTCATTCTCACTTTTTCTTCACCCCTAATAGGGTATAAACACCTATTATGGCAGTAAACAGAATTGTAGCTTCGCCTAAAGTGTCGTAGCCTCTCCAATCTGCCAGAATAGCTGTAACCAAGTTTGGGACTCCAATTTCTTTCCAGTTATTGATGTAGTACTCATAGCTCCCTCCTTCTACTTTGGAGTAATCTAACTGTAAAAGCAAAGCTAAGATTCCTAAAACAATTATTAATCCGAGTATTTGCTTAGTCCTCACTTTTGAACCTCCTCAATTGTAAAGAGGAATATTCCAATAACTATCGCACCTACGACTATAGCAGAGAGTGCAACATCGGGAGCATTTAGTTGAAATAACACGAGTATAAAAGCTAAACTTAATGCGGCGAATTTCATCAGAGCGTTAATTAGGTCTTTCTCCTCTACAGCGGCTATTGCTAAAATGATCATTGCTATTAGGAGTATTTCATGGATTATCCCAAGCATACATATCCACCACGGGTGTTTGGGGTTTTATACCTGATTTATACGCTCCCCTCGCAATTGCGTGGGAGATCATCGGATTTATCAAGGCTATTAGGAAAGCCAACACAAGGAGTTTGAGCTTGGTTAATAGTGGAGCTTCAATTGATATTGCCAAGGCTAACAAAATGTTCATAGCTCCACCGGTATCGCATTTTGTAGCTGCATGGAGTCTTGTATATACATCTGGAAAACGAAGGATCCCAATTGCGCCAAATATCATTATTAACACTCCAAGGGTTAAAAGCAAGTATTCAATCATTCTTTCCCCTCCTCTCTAAGTACTTGGCAATTATTAAAGCTCCAACCGTATTGACCATAAGTAGGACAATTGCGAGATCTATTAGCATGAATTCCCTTCTAAGAGCGGCTAAGATTGCAATTATAACGACTAATTTGGTTGTTATTGTGTTCAGTCCCACAACTCTATCGGCTAGTGTTGGTCCAAAGAGTACGCGGTACGTTAGGAGTAAGCTTGTCCCTATGAGTATTAATACGCCCCATCCAAAGGGATCTACCAAAATATTTTCTTCAACCACTCTTCCAAATCCCCCTTTATCATTTCTCCAGCTTTGTCTCTATTCAAAGTTTTAACATCTATCCAGTGAACATAAAGATAAGCCTCACCAAGCTTTTTATCAACATCTATCGTTAGGGTTCCGGGGGTTAAGGTTATGGAGTTTGCTAAAATTGTTATCCCAGTGTCAGAGTGTAAATTTGTCTTAATTTTCACTATGCCTGGGTTTATGTCCATTAATAGGGCATGCTTTGCTACTTTGAAGTTACTTTCTATTAGACGGAAGATCATTATAAAGATGTATTGAGGAGCATGTAGAAATGCAAAGCTGAGAATCTTTTCTATTAAATGCCCTCTATAGCGTATGTCGTCTGTTAGTAGGTCTTTCATAAATGACGCTGTAATCAGCGTTGCAATTGCGCCCATTATAATGTTCTCAGTTCTCGTGTTTCCGCTAATTACAATCCAAAAGATGAACAGAGCCACCCACGTAATCACTATTTTCTCCCAATTAGGCAACTCTTGGGATACGTTTATTTCAAACAAGGTTCTCTCTTTAATTGTCTCAAGACGTTGTCTTAAATAAAGAGTTCGTCGACTCATAGTATAAACTCTCCCCTTTTAGATATTAACCTTTTTATTCTTCTTTGCTCAACATACGGGCTATTAATGCTGAAATAAAAATACCGAATATACTTGCTATTGAGACCAAAGCATACATGTGCTCTCCTAAGATTCCATATTCAAACCCTAATTCTCCGATTAATAGTCCTAGAACACCAAAACTTGCTATTCCAGTTCCTCTAAGTAGAGATGCCTTTACATGATCTGTCCAAGTAAGCCCAGATGTTAGCAGAACCCTTACTATATAGACAAATATGAAGAAATAAAAGATATCTAATGAAAATTCTGCTCTAAAGTTAATTCCACGCCATGCCAGGAATATTGGAGCAAAGATCCCATAAGTAACTCCAGAGACAATAGTTTGAACTCTCTTAAATTGCTTTGTGCCGACTAAGTCACTGTGAATTATTAATCCAGCAAAAAACGCTCCTACACTAAAGTGTAAGCCAATACTCTCGCTCAATAAAGCCAAGGAGGTGGCTACAATCATCAGCAACCCAAAGACAGCTTCATCACTTTTTAAACTTCTCAGGAACTTCGTTATCATAACCTTATGCTTGATTTCAATTACATAGTTTACACCCAGCACAACTCCTAGGAATAGAATGTCCTTGATAAGCTCAAGTGCTATTTCATAGTAGCTGTGATGAAGATAGAAATTTGTTAAAAGATAGAGCAATACAAGGGCTGAAATTTCGCTTATAACAGCATAAGATAGTGCAACGTGCAAAAACTCGTTTCCAAAGAATCTTGAGAACCTCAAAACTAAGGGTGCGGAGGCTATAGAGAGTATTGACGCCACTAGCAAACTTTCCATGTTTATACCATTTGTGAAAGGTGTGGAAACTAGGAGCATGAATAAGTAAGTGATTATATAAATGGGGAGTGCTTTTTTTCCTCCATAATGGACTTCTTCAGGGGTTAGCTCTAATCCAGCATACACCATGAGGAAGAAGAAGCCAAATTCTGCAAGCAGGTTAAGCTCTTCCCTTGGCAAATTTGGCATCATTAAACCTACAAGTAAGCCTGTTATTATCTCTCCTATAAATCCAGGTAACCCAAAGCGCTCAAAGAATTCTGCAAAGAGTCTTGCTATGGCAATTATAATAAATACATACCCTATTATGTTCACAAATGCACCCCCTACTATGGAAAGATTTTGGTTAATTTAAAAATTTTATGCAAATCTTTTACAATACTTGATAAATAAGTAAACTTTTTTAGAACAAAACCTTTATAAACTAAACCTATAGGTTGTATTGGTTTTGGGTGTTGGATATGGAGCATGTTATTGCTTTGCATCAAGTTTATGGAGAGCTGATTTTTAGAGGTTTAAAAAGCCATGAAATTAGACGCTCAAAGGTCTTTAGGGAAGGGGACATAGTTTTTCTTTATATTGCACGAGGAAATTTAAATGTTTTAAAATGGACTCTTGAAAAGCTTGGATTAAATGAAGAGCAGCTTTTAACAAAAAGAGGCACTATTGCTGGTGGTTTTGAAGTTGGAGAGGCTATAAAAGCAGATTTTAAAACTTTGTGGGAGCTTACTAAAGATACAAGTGGTTTAGCCTTTGTTTATGGTGAGGAAGAGGGTAAACGGTGGTTGAAGCGGTATGTAGGTGATTATGGTTACGCATTCACAATAGAAAAGCCCTTCTTGTTTAAAGAGCCCATAGATAGAGAGAAGATGAAAGAACTTTATGGTGTCAATGTTAATGGAATTATCCATATTTCAAGCAGGACAAAGCAGCAGTGGGTAAAAAAGTTAATTGAAGACTTAATGACAAAAGAAGTAATTTATCTATGAAAATAAAAAGAGAGTCAAGCACTTTTCTTCGCCTTCTTTTGGAGGTATTCGTGTATTGCTTTTGCCGCTTTTCTTCCGTCACCCATTGCCAAAATAACCGTAGCC
>MTLP01000027.1 GCA_002009975.1 Thermococcus sp. JdFR-02 | reverse complement strand
ATGAACTTGGGAATAAGACCAAAAAGAACAATAATCCTAGCATTTGTTAGTGACGAAGAAACAGGAAGCAAGTACGGATTAAAATGGCTAATCAAAAACCACCCAGAGTTGTTCAGAAAAAACGACCTAGTCCTAGTACCAGATGGTGGAAACGAAGAAGGTACTTTTATCGAAATAGCTGAGAAAAGCATTCTTTGGATGGAGATTAAGGTTAAAGGTAAGCAGGTTCATGCAAGTATGCCAGATAAGGGCTTAAACGCCCATAGAGTTGCTCTAGATTATGCTTTGAGATTGGACAAATTCTTACACGAAAAATACAATGCCAAAGATGAAGTCTTTGATCCTCCTGAAAGCACTTTTGAACCTACAATAGTTAAAAATCCAAGTGATGCCCCCAATATTGCCCCTGGAGAGCATGAACTAATCTTTGACTGTAGGGTTTTGCCTCAATATAATCTCGATGATATTCTAAAAGATGCAAAAGAAATAGCTGAAAAAATTGAAGAAGAGTACAGGAGAGAGATTAATGGTGAAGTTTTGCCAAAAATTGAGCTTGAAGTTTTGCAAAGAGTAGATGCCCCAGCTCCAACACCAAAGGATAGTGAAATTGTTAAACTCTTAAGAGAGGCAATTAAAAAGCTTAGAGGAAAAGAAGCTCACGTTGGTGGTATTGGAGGAGGAACATTTGCTGCTTACTTTAGAATGCTTGGAATTCCAGCCGTTGTGTGGGCAACTTTAGATGAAACAGCACATCAACCAAATGAATATGCAAAAATTAACAATATTATAGAAGATGCAAAAGTGATGGCGGCTCTAGCCTTGCTTTGATATTTTCCTCTTTTTGAAAAAATATTTATTCAGCTACTCATTTAAAGCGACATATGAAGCAAATCAAAGAGCTTGGCTTAAAAATTCAAGATGCTGTAAAGGTTTTTCCAGAGCTTAAAAAATATGTTAGAGATGGAAAACTTGATTTTGGCAATAGGGAAGCTCGCATTTTATATAATAGGGCAATAGCTAAAGCTGTTTTTGGCTTGGATATTAATTATCATCCTAAAGCATTGGTAACCCCTCCGATTTCTCGCTATATTTTCCTTAAGACCTTTTTGAGAGGAAAAGAGAAGGTTCTTGAGATCGGCACTGGGCATTCAGCTTTGATGTCCATCATGGCGAATAAGCTATTTGATTGTGAAGTTTGGGCAACTGAGGTTAGTGAAGAGTTTCTTAGATATGCAAAAGCAAACATAGAGAAAAACAACGCTAAAGTAAGGCTAATCAGGAGTAATGGGGGGCTAATTAGAGGAGTAATCCCAAAAGAAGAGAAGTTTGATGTTATTTTTTCAGCACCTCCTTATTATGAAAAACCAACAAAGGGCGTTCTCACCAAAATTGAAGCTGTTGGTGGAGGAAAATATGGAGAGGAATTCTCAATAATGCTTTTGAGTGAAGCAAAAGACTACTTGAGATCAAAAGGAAAAGTTGCTCTCTTTTTGCCCAATAAAGAGCCTCTTTTGAATGCTATAAAGAAGGAAGCAGAAAAATGTGGATACAAAGTTAAGGATATAACATTCAAAGCTGGGACAAGGATAAGACACTCGCTGATTTTCCAAATTTAAGGCGTCAGACCGTGGGCGTGTCTTCACCTTTCAGAGGAGGTGCTTTCTCTTCATCCGCCATTCTTCATTTGGTTTTTTTCTAATTTATAAGCTTGTGCCTGATTATGTTCCTTTATAGAGGAGGAACAACAAAACAAAATCTAAAGCCAAAGATACAACACCGCCGTATATTCCCACCAAACTATATGTGAACTTTATTATGATTACTGGCAAAGTAACTATGAAAAATGCAAAGGAAAATATTGCAAGTGCATCAGTTATTGTTAGATAAGCAGGCATCATTGTGTATTCGCTTTCAACATCTCTTGTCAACCAAAATACGGCAAATCTTGAAATTAGGGCATTTTTTATTAACCCGAGAATAAAGAGGAAGCTCCAAATTTCTATTTTACTTAGATAAGCGGAGAGAGTAATAAGCGCGAGAATAGGGAAATAAAGCAAAATTGTAGCAAAGGCTTTTGAGTTCCTGAATTCTCTAAGAGTGATTGGTAAAGAGAACACAAACCATCCACTTTTATATTCTTCAATTAAGAGAATTTGAACATTAAGTGATGAAATTGCAGCTGTACTGCTAACTACTAAAGTCCATGTAGCGATATCAATCTCTTCAAGGAAGAGAAATGGCAGAATCAAGACGAGAGGGAGTATAATGATGAATATAGAAGTAGCTCTTCTAAGTGCTAGTCTTAAGTCTTTAGCAACTATGGAAGGAAATCTTCCAAAGGAAGATGGTTTAAATGGATTTTTCAGCTCAGATGAATACACACCTTCATTTAGGTGCTTTATCACTAGGGAGTTTCCCATAAGAAGAACAGAGAGCGAGAAGATAATATATGCGACAATGTCTTTCCATTTAACAATTCCCTGTATTGAGAAAAAGAGAGTTATCGCTTGAACAACTGGATAGAGGTGGGGATTGATCTTATTAATTATAGCAGTTTCTTTAAAAACTTCTGGAGATACTATCCCATAGAAAATGAAGAGTAGAACTAGAAAGACGATAAAACTCCTTAGTATTAGCTTTAAAGCATCAGCAAGCACTCCTTTTCTCTGAAATCTTAGAGAATATGTTGAAATTAAAGCCCCAAGTCCATACCCTATGGAGATAGAGATTAGTGTCCACACTATTGAAATGATGAAGGTTATTTTTGAATAAAGCAAAGCTTTGAAGTAAAAGGGAATCATAATCGCTATTAGTGGAGGCACATAATATTTGGTCCAAGCTTTAAGAGGAAGAAGCTCAATTTTTACGGGAAGATAAGAAAGGGGTTTTATTAATCCAATTTTAGATACGGCATGGAAAAATTCTACAGTTAAAAACATTGAAATTAAGGTCATGAATGAAAGCATAGAAGCAGTTATTGAAGCGTAAATTAACTCTGTTTCTCCGATTTGCTTCATAACTTTTAAAAAGAATACTGAAAACATGAAGAATGCTATGGATGTAAAGGTTATTTGTATCAACGGAGCTCTTATTAAAAACTTCTTAAATTTTTCCTGCCCATAATAGTTAATTCTATGCCTAAATTCCTGAAAAAAGAATTCTCTAATTATCAAATCCTCCAGCTTCATAGACATCACTTCATGTCCTCAACATAAAGGAAGAGGCATTTCAAATATTCGGTGTCTTTTGATGCCATGAGGATTGGATGATCTGGAGCTTGGGTTCTATAGGGCTCAAGCATCTTTAGAAATTTGCCAGCCTTTGCTGATGCTGCAATAATCATGTCTTTGAATAGCTGCATATCCACGTGTTGAGAACATGAGCAGGTTACTAAGATTCCTCCATCCTTTAAAAGCCTTAATCCTTGGTAATTAACGTTAAAGTATGCTCTCAACCCATTCTTTAGGTCTTTCTCATGCTGGACAAATGCAGGAGGGTCTAAAATCACGATATCAAATTTCCTTCCTTCTTTAATTAGACGCTCCATCTCCTGAAATGCAGAACCTACAATAAATTCCATCTTATCCTCAACGCCATTCAATTTTGCATTTTCCCTTGCCTGCTTTATGGCTTGTGCTGATTTATCAATTGCAATGATTTTCTCAGCACCTGCAACCGCTGCATGTATGGCAAATCCTCCGGTGTATGTAAAAACATCCAAAACCTCCATTCCTGGTTTTACATACTTCTCCAAAGCTATTCTATTTTCTCTTTGATCCAAGAAAAACCCAGTCTTTTGTCCTCTCATGTCAACTATAAACTTTGCTTTTCCTTCCTTTATTATCGTTCTATATTTTTCTTTTCCCAACAGAACTCTCTCGATTTCGGGTAGTCCCTCTCTTCTTCTTGCTCTTCCAGTGTTCTTCTCAAAAATAGTTTCGATTTCTGGCTCGACTTCCAATATCGCCTCAGCAACATCCAATTTAAAGCGTTCCATTCCAGCGCTTGAAATTTGGATTGCTGCTATATCATTGAATCTATCTACAATTAAGCCCGGTAAATAGTCCGCTTCACCATAAACCATTCTATACACTTTGTTACAACCCAAAACCTTCTTCCGGTATTCATTTGCCTTCCTTATGCGCTCTTTAAACAATTCTTTTCCGACCTCTACATCTCTCTCCTTAGTTACAAGTCTCACCATAATGTTTGAGTTAGGATTGGCAAAACCCTTACCTAAGAATTTCCCTCCTCTTGAGTAAACTTCCACTATATCTCCAGGCTTTATTTCACCATCAACTCTTATCACGCCTTTTTTGAAAATAATCATTGCACCTTTTTCAAGGGCACGATAAGCTTGAGCATCAACGTAAACTTTTGCCATTTTCTCACCCCTCTCTACCCTCTTTATTTCTTAATATATCCTTTTTGTGCTTTACGTATTTAAAGGCGGTAAGTATTTAACCAATGAGACCTATACATAGATATGGTGATTTCTATGCACTTAGAGGTAATAAAGGAGTTCTTAGAAGATATTGGTGCAGACTATACGGAAGTAGAAGGGGAAATCCATTTGTCACCAGAGGTTTTCTTTGAAGTTTGGAGATATATTGGGGAACCTGAGCTAAAAACCTATGTAATAGAGGATGAAATAGTTGAACCCGGTTCTTATGATCCCCCAAGGATGAAATATACCTCAATGAAGAAGATTCAAATAAAGAAGATTTATTTTGAAACTTTGGACGGAAAAAGGATAGTTACAAATTATAACGAATTTCAAAGACTTTTAAAGGGCTGATCTTCATTTTATCATTATTTTTAGCATTAAAACTCCCATGCAGTTTGTTCTTTTGACTCCTAAATTTACTGCAAGTAGGCCAATTAAGGAAGAGGTTACTAAAACCGCTATTCCTAGGACACTATCCAAATAGAATGAGAAGAGAAATATTCCCGAGATTATACAAATGCTCAAGGCTTTGTAATTTAATCTTTGAATAATTTTTCCAAAGGTTCTTGCAAGAAATAGTCCGTAGATATAGACGATTATTCCAACTAAAAAAGAGGAGAGGATTAAGAATATCAGCTCTTCTTTGCTTAATATCGGATAGCCCTCTTTTATTGTTACAAGGATACCGTTCCTTGTTCTTCCAGTGAAGTAGAAATTAAGCAAGCTGAAAAAGAAGTTTGCAGTGTTAGCTGAGAAAGCAATCGTTAGAAATGAGCGCTCATCTTTTGAAATAAAACTTCCTATCAATGCTGCTTGAGAGGATGTGAAGGTTGGTAAGAGAGAAGCGAGCATTCCAAAAAACGTCCCTAAAAATGAAAACCTTAAGAAATTGCCTTTGTTCATTTCTATGTTTTCATCTCCAACTTCAAATGAAGAGTTTAATGCTTGTAGTAAAGTTGGTATGCCAAAAAGTCCAACAAATATATGAAAATAAGGCTCTCTTAAGGGTAAGTAATCTATTAGGAGTCCTAAAATGCCTGAAAGGAGAAATATAATAAGAGCAGAGATCTTTTTGATTCCTCTCTCCGTGAAGATTAAGATCAAAAACATGGCGAAAACAAAGACTTTCCCAATGGATGGGGTATAAAGGTTGACTAGATGGGAATATAAGGGTATTAGTGGAATCGCCAAGAAGAGAGATAGAAGACTTGCCGTTATGGAAATGTTAATCACCTCTAACGCTTTTCCCTTTAATACTAGTCTATGAGCGGGTAAAACAGTTAAAGCTGTGTCTTCTTCAGGAACGCCCAAAAAGGTAGAAGGAATTGAGTCAAGAAAAGTATGGGTTAAGCCCATAGTAAAAACCAAAATCACAAAGTTAAATTCTTGAATCTTAAAGTTCCCTATTACCACAGCTAATGTGTTGACGTGCAAAGCCGGAGTTATGCCGGTGAATGTGCCAAAAAACATTCCTAAGAACAGTTCTCTAAACATATATCTTCCCTCGATTGTACTTCCAAAGCTGGCTTTCCTCTATATGTTGTGTAGTATCCAAAAGCGGTTATAGTTTGATTCTCAGCTATTGCTATATTTAGAGACTTCCTTAGTTTTAGCAGAATAGAGCAGTTCCTGTAGGTAATGTTGGCTAATCCGAAACCATTTTTGTAAATCTTAACTTCTTTAACCTGACCATGGACTTTTATTATTCCTTCCTTTGGAGCACAGATTGAGTTCTCTAAGCTCCTTCTAGGAATTTTAATGCTACAGCTTAGGCAGTACAATGAGTTTTCTCTTCTAAGGGCTTTGAATTTAATTATGTCTCCCACATTAGCATTAAATCCATAAAACCTCAGCTTTGTGCAGTTTAATTTCAAAAATCTTGAGCTCTTAATAACCTGGCATGTTCCACTTACAATATCTCCAACTCTTTCATTGCCTATTTTAGAGACTTCTGTGTTATTTAATAACTTCACATCCTCTTGTGAGCTGACATAAAGAGTTAATGTAGATTTTAAGTCGGCTATTCCAAGAATTTCAACTTTTTGCCCTTCTTTGAGAGTAACTTTGTATGGCAAATAAACTTTTATCTTTTCATTTTTCCAGATTGTAGCAGGATTTCCTCCGTAAAGAACGGTCCCATTAATTTTGTAAGGCATTCCATCCATTGGATTCTTTAAATAGTCCCCCTCCCTATAAAAAATTGGGTAAAAGATATCATCATAAATTATCCCCTCAGCTTCAATAACTTTTCCTTTTTCTATCTCCAAACATCTTTGTAAGTAAATCTTCTGTGGGGTTAGTAGGTAACATTTGCTGTTTTCCCACCAAATAGCGCCCTTTATTTTTGTTACATTCAACTTTTCTTTTTCTGCTTTTTTGATTGAAATTGGAATTATACCCTTTTCCTGATAGAGCTTACCCTTAATCTCGTATATTTGGCTAACGTTTAGCCTTTCAAACACAACAATGCTCTCTTTTCCATTGAATAACACGCTGTAGCTGTCCTTAGCCTTTACACACATTCCATGGAATTCCACTATATCTCCTTTTTCGGCTTCTTGGAGAGTTTTTGATGAAACAACATCACCACCAATTGTATAGAGCCCCGTCAATAAAACTATAACAAGTGTCAGCAATACTAAATTTAATATTTTCTTTTTGACCATGATTATAAGTAACAGCTTCAGAATTAAAAATTTTTTGGTTGAGTTAGATGCTTTGAACTTGAATTCCATAGTTGGTTATTTCATAGGGTACCCATGAGAGAACGTGCTTGGTTCTCCTCATTCCATAAACCCTAAGATACCTCTTTAAGGTTCTTTGCTCTTCCATGAGCTTCATCTCGATAATTCCATCGACTATTGCCTTTACCATCATCTCTATTTGGGGTTCTTCTATTCCGGAGTTCATCTCTAATATCCATACTTGCTTTTGTCTATGCACAAGGTCTTTCAAATCCTCTAAAAACTTGTAAATCTGCTTAATCTCTGTTTCAAAAAAGATCGGGGTTAATGAAGAGATTACACCAGTTATCATCGGGGGATTTTTATCGGCAAGGACTTTTAAAGTTACATCTTTTATAGCCTCTATTAGTTGAGTCGTATCGCTAACATCTGTAACGACAGTTTCATCAAAGCTGAATCTCGGCTTTCCCCTTAATCTCTGGGAATAAGCATCTAGGAAATGTACCCTCTCCTCTAAGAACGGCATAAAATCCCATCCAAAATCCAGCGCATTGCTAATAAACTCATGCTTTGCAACATCGGTTAATATTCCAATAGTAGAAATTCCATTTTTTAGTTGATTATACATGAATTGGGTGACAAAAGTTGTTTTACCTGCTTTTGGGTCTCCAATTAAAAGAATCACGCTTCCTCTCGGTATTCCTCCCATAATTAGATCATCTATTATGCCAGTAGGGATGCGTTCAACACTTCTTTCAATCTTATCTTCCTCAAGTAAGGGTGACATTGTCTGCACCAATTAGGATCCCCCTTGCAATTAACGTCAGTAAATTTCTCCACTTGGGTACACAACGATTCCATGATCCGTTATCTCAAATGGGTATTTTCTCATAGAGTGTTTAGTTTCACGCATCTTTCTTATGAGGAGATAACGCTTTAGCTCGATATTCTTTTCTTGTAGGTCTAGAATAACAACACCTCTCGAAATATACTCCTCCATTCCATACCTACTTATTCTACCAGCTGCTGGGTCTGGGGCTTCAGTTGTCAGAATAGTAGTTACCCCCATTTCAAGCAATATCGTGTTTAGTTTTAGGAGAACCTCTCTGATTTTCTTCTCCTCCTCTAGCCTAAAAGCCAATGATGGAACTGAGTCTATAACGAGACGCTTAGCATTTATCTGTTTGACAACCTTGTATACATATCTCAAAAAGTTGTCAACGTTGAATCTATCTTCAAGTGCGAATCTTTCTTCAGATGGTAGTCCAACAGTAGAGCTAACACCATCAACTATCGCTATTAAGCCTTCTTTTTCGTATTTTTCAAAATCCCATCCAAATGATTTTGCCTCTCTTCTCAAGTCTTTAGCCCTCTCTTCTAATGTAACAAACACTCCAGGCTCTCCATATTCCTTGGCTCCCATATATACAAATTGAGCCCCAAAAGTTGTTTTTCCAGTACCAGTACTACCAGAAACTAATATCGTTGTGTTTTCAGGGAATCCGCCTTGAATTAATTCATCAAAGCCTGGGATTCCGCTTTTTATTCTTTTTATAATCGGGCGGTTATCCATTTTGCTCACCTTATGATTAGTAATTTCATGATCGGTTTCCAAACTTCACATTGAAGCATGTCTAATTTTTATTTTATTCCCTTAGGTAATATAAGATTTTTGGAGTAAGTTCTTTAATCTTCTGTATTTTCTACAATATTTGTCACTGAATTTTTAATGGTGTCAAAACTTTTTTATTTTTTTGTTGTAGCTATCCTAAAGGAGGGAGCATTATGTTCAATACCTGTATGAGGGATTGCTATGACACTTGTGCTATGGTCACTGAGATTAAAAATGACAAGATAAAGGTGAGAGGAAATCCAAATCATCCAATAACAGGTGGATTTTTATGTCCTAAAGGAGCTATGCTTCCAAAATGGGTTCATAGTGAAGAAAGATTGAAGACTCCATTAATTAGAACTGGAGAGAGGGGTAAAAACAATTTTAGAGAAAGTTCTTGGGATGAAGCAATTAACTTAATCGCCAAAAAGTTAGAGGAAACAATTAGGGATTATGGGAGTGAGAGCGTTTTAGTTTATCAATACGCTGGGGATAGAGGAGTTATAAACTACGCTTTTCCACTTAGACTTTTCCATTACTTAAACACGAGCTTTCTAGATTATGGAATCTGCGATAAAGCTGGACAGGAAGCTTTAAAGGATATTTATGGGACTGCTATAGGGTTAGATCCTGAAAAGCTAAGGGAACAGGAACTAATTGTATATTGGGGAATTAATGCCTTCTGGACAAATCTTCATGGCTTCATGCTCGCTAAACGCTTTGGTTTACAAATTTGGAGCGTTGATGTAATAAAGACAGAAACTGCAAAGAGAAGTGATAAGTTTTTCCGAATAAAGCCAAATACAGATGTTCTGTTTGCCTTAGGAATTGCAAAGCTTATAATTGAAAACGAAATTTATGATAGGGATTTTGTTAGGAAAAATGTCTTTGGTTTTAAGGAGTTTAAAGAGTACGTTTCAAAGCTTGACTTGGACTTTATTAGTAAAAAGACTGGATTAAATAGAGAAAGGATTGAGGAGTTTGCTTTTGAATATGCAGAAAAAAGAGGGATAATTCACATAGGTTATGGATTTCAAAGAAGTTTAATCGGGGGAGAGGCAATTAGAGCTGTAGGTATCCTACCTGCATTAGTCGGTCACAAATTTGGTTTTATCTATGACATGAAAACAATAGACAAAAGCTACGCTGAGGGCAAATTCTTAAGGACAAAACCAATCAAAAGGATTCCTCAAATGGAATTAGCGAAATACATTGAAAATGGTGAGATAAAGTTCCTCTATATTTACAATTCAAATCCCCTAGCATCTTTACCAAATCAAAATCGCCTTAGAAAAGCCCTAAAAGAAAACGATGTCTTTGTTGTCGTTCATGATATATTCTTGACAGATACGGCTTTATTTGCTGATGTTGTTTTACCAGCGAACACTTTCTTTGAAAGATTAGACATAGCCGATTCCTACTATCATCGCTACATTTCATTAAATGAGAAGGTCATTGAAATAGCAGGAAAAAGTAACTATGAAGTGACAAAGCTCCTAGCCAAAGCCTTGGGGATTAAAAATCCTTACCTCTACGAAAGTGAGGAAGAAATAATCAGAAAGATCCTTGAGATGAATGGATTGAGCTTTGATGAGCTGAAAGAGAAAGGATTTATTAAAGTTGAGGAGAAAGAGCGTGGATATAATACACCAAGTGGAAAGATTGAATTTTACTCCCAAAGAGCTCTCAAAAGAGGTCTTTCGCCGTTTCCACAATACAAACCCATTGAAGGCAAAGGACTGCAGTTGCTAAGTCCAACATACAGATTTACAGTCACAAGTCAATACCATAACACCTACAAAATTATCGATGCTAATCTTTACATGAATCCAAAAGATGCTGAAGAGAGAGGTATTCGTGATGGTGACTTGGTTGAGGTCTACAATGAATTTGGGAGCATCAAAACTAAGGTAAAAGTTACAGAAGATGTTCAAAAAGGGGTTGTTGTATTGTATAAGGCTTTCTGGGCTAAGCTATTGGGATGGAACGTTAATTTCCTTACAACGGATGAAGTAAATGATGATTATGGCAAGGCATCAGCTTATCACTCTACATGGGTTGAGGTGAGAAAAGCATAAGTGTTTTATTTTCAATTCTCAATTTACTTTAAGGTGAGTCAATGTTAGACCCGTTTGGTAAAAAAGCTTTGGAGTATCTCAACAGTGTAGGTATTGAATCATTAAATGAGTTTCTTAGTATTATTCCAGCGAGAATAGACGTTAATACAGCACTAGAAAGAGTTTCGTGGATAAATACTCAAAATTATCCTCCTGATGATATAATTAACTTGGATAGAACAAAAGGTGAACTCTATGATATCATGACATTTTATGCCCTATTAGGAGCATTAGTGGTTTCTCCATATGGACTAGAGATGGAACTAGTAAAGTTAACAAATTTAGAGATATATAGATCAAGATTTGAACAACGAATTAGAGAAACCAAAAAGGAAATACTGCCCTCTAAACAAACAGAGAAGCTTAACAATCTAGTTAACCAGCTATCTATAAAAGTCAAAGCCGTTACAAAAAACGAAATTGATCAGAGAGATAGGATAATTCTGGAAAAGATATTATGGAAAGATGAACTGGATATAGAAGATAGGGAGAATAAAGAGTTGAAATTCAAGATTCACATTAGCGATTTTTTCAAATTTATTGGGGATGATTTAAAGAAATATTATGTCAAAGGAGGTTATGTATATATACAAAAGGGAATGTTAATCAACGCATGGCAACGTTCATTTGAACTTAACATCGAACGAGCGGTAAATAAAATTTACGAAAATAGGGATGAGATTTTTCAAAATTATTACTCCGAGCTATATCATCGATTGAACGAAATAGCTAGGAAATATTTCAAAAAAAGGCTTGGGATAATTGAAAAAGCTAGTGCACAACCACTAAAATTTGATCTATTCCCACCATGCATAAAGATAGCCTTAGGTGGTGTCCCCTCTGGACTCAGAAACTATGCGATCACAGTTTTATTAACGTCTTTCATAAGTTATGCAAGGATTTGTCCAAATCCATCTAAAAGGAACGTTAGAGTTAAGGACTGCATAAAGGATTTGAGCATCATTGAGAAGGAGATTCTTCCTATAATTATCGACGCTGGTAATCGCTGTAATCCTCCACTTTTTGAAGATCAGCCTAATGAAGTTAAGAATGTTTGGTATCATCTCGGCTTTGGTTATACGAGCTATCCAACCTTAGAAGAAAGCGGCAACTCAACTTGGTACTTCCCGCCAAATTGTGATAAGATAAGGGCCAATGCACCCCAACTCTGCAAGCCTGACAAAGATTGCAGGTATATTAGAAATCCCTTAACTTATTATTTGAGAAAGCTCTATTTGGAGAGCAGAAAGAGGAGTGAGGAGAGTGAAAAGAGTGAGTGAGCTGTTGAGAGAAGCAACAAAAAAGGAAAGAAAGCTTTACTATTCGAGGGAATGGAGTGCTAAAAAATTGCCCGATTTTATAGTAAAAACTCTTGAGAACAGAGAATTTGGTTTTGATCATAATGGAGAAGGACCAAGCGATAGAAAGAATGTTTTTCACGATGTTAGAGATTTAGAGGATTACGTTAGAATTACATCTCCCTACGCTATTTATTCAAGTGTAGCTCTCTATGATGAACCTAAAGAAATGGAGGGTTGGTTAGGAGCAGAATTAGTTTTTGACATTGATGCAAAAGACTTGCCTTTAAGGCGCTGTAATCATGAAGCTGGAACTGTCTGCCCAATTTGCTTAGAAGATGCAAAAGAATTAGCCAAAGATACCCTCGTCATTTTAAAGGAGGATTTTGGCTTTGAAGATATCCACTTGGTGTATTCAGGAAGAGGTTATCACATAAGAATACTCGATGATTGGGCTTTGGATTTAGATGCAAAGGCAAGGGAAAAGATTTTGGCATATATAAGTACAGCTAACGAGATAACTTTTGAAGATTTGCAAAGCAGGAAAATTATGCTCTCTTCTGGTTATTATAGAGCTTTTAGACTTCGCTTTGGTTATTTCATAATGAGAATTCGCTTTGAACACCTCAGGAATATTGGGATAAACAAGAGCAACATAAACAAGATTTTAAACAGTAGGGAAGAGATTCTTAGAGGATTCGTGAAAAAGGCACTTCTAACAGCTTTTCCAAGAGGCATAGGATATAAAACCCTGTTAAAGCTCTTTGCTCTCTCAAGCACATTTTCAAAAGCCTATTTTGATGGTAGAGTTACAATAGATGTTAAGAGGATTTTAAGGGTACCTTCAAGTCTGCATTCAAAAGTTGGGCTTGTGGCTACATACATTGGGACAAAAGAAGATGATTTGAAGAAGTTCAACCCATTCAAAGATGCTGTTCCAAAGTTCAGAAAAAGAGAGGTTGAAGAAGCTTACAAAATCTGGCTTGAAACTCAGGAGAAATAATTCGTTTCTAACTCTTCTTCAAAAGATTTATAAGTGAAGGGGACGAATTGGCGTTGATGCTTATGTGGGGGGATTTATTTATCCTTGGTTTTTCAGTTTGCCCATAAAAAAACGGGCTATTCTACCAAACTAACCTATTCTACAAA
>MTLP01000018.1 GCA_002009975.1 Thermococcus sp. JdFR-02 | reverse complement strand
TATATGGCTTTGGTTCCAATTGGTGGACAGCAAAGTCAAAAAGCACCCACCACTTTATTCTCGGTGAAGTCAACCTGACAATAGCGAGATTCATTGCTATTGATGCTCAAGGAAATGTTTTCGACATATATACCAAAGAGAGGGCGAAGCCCAGAGTTTTGTATACTATACCATATTGTAATGATTAATAATAATTTACTACTGCACCTAAAAGATGCGGATCCTTAAATATCATCCCAACACTTTCGACAGCCAGATCATGTCTCATAAGCACCTCAATACTAACACCATTTTCTAGGATTTTAAAGTCTTTTACGCAAGGATGATTGGAGAGTTTATTTATCTCTTGAGGGGTAACCTTCCTATTTAAAAAAATCACCACTGTTTTATTATCTCCAATTCTACCTGGGGAAACGCCATAAATCCCTCCATTGGAATTTCTAGCTGCTTTCACGAATTCCAAATTAATTATTTCCCCAAATTTAAATGGTTTATTTGAAGAGAAAGTACCAAATATGAAAGGGCCTTCTTTAAAAATTATCTTGATTTTAATCCCCTCAGATGAAAATATATTCTCAATTTCTTCTTGGGTTGAAGTTTCAAGAGCAGGAGAATATATGGTAGCATTCCAGACTCTACTCGATACTATGCCATAATTTCTAAATCCTTTATACATAATTAAAAAACCTAAGGAAGATGCAGTAACTAACAGAACAATTAAGCATGCGGCGATTCTTATGCGTAATTTTTTATTTGCTGTCTGGAATGATTTAAAAAGCAGAAAGATAGACAGAATCGTTGGAAATAATAGCAGTGCCTGTGGATTGTTACTATTATCATATGCTGGAATTTTAAGTAGGACAATTGTGTAAATAACTAAAAGAAAAGGAAGTGTTGAAAATAAGTAAATTAGCGGTATCGAAAGCCAATTTTTTATATTTTCTTTTTTTGATATTAGGTACACCAAGAATGATAAGTAGGCTCCCAAACTGGCATATGAAAAGGATGTGAAAATTCCTCCATCAATAGATGTTACAAATATCCCAAAAGCGGGCACAGAGAGGACAAAGTAATGGGTAATGCCATATTCGCTGAGTGTCATATAACCAAGAATAACCCACAGTAAGAAGGACATTATAAGCAATACCGCAGTAGCTTTATATACCTCTCCGGGGATAACGTGTGTCCACTCTAGAAAATCCACATTGAAAATTCCGTTGAGATAAAGCATGTCAAGGGCATAGGCAAGGGTTGGCTTTAATAGATGATGATGAAGCCAGGAATTTGGAGCACTATAACTTAATGAATTTATGGGAATTAAAAATTCTGCAGAATTCGGCAATGCACGTGATTCTAATTCATGTTTAAACAAAAAAAATCCAACACCATAAAGCACAAGGTTAGGGAAGAGATATAGTAACATTAAATTTATAGGATTTCCGATTCGGATTTCTATCTTTAGTTTATAGGTTATGGATCTTATAAATAAAGGAATTAGAATGAAAATAAAGAAAAACGAAATTTTTAGGCCACTAGATCCGCCAAAATATGGATACAGGACCATTTGTATGTAGTAAGCTGCCTTAACATCTAGATTAGTTATAATTGCCAGTATCATAACGGATAGAGTCGAAATAAGAATAAATTTTCCTGACTTAGATGTTTCCTCCATGTTCAATTTAACCCAAATCAATAAGCGCTGAAGTTGTTTTATCACACTTAGTGAAATCAACAATACCCAATTTAAAATTTTCCGCACTCTTGTTCATTATCTGAAAGGAAAATTCATATATCTGCAATATTATATGAAATGCCATAACTCACAAAGGAGTAAGATAAAATGCTAAAAGAACTCATAATTTCGATGAGACCACAGCAATGGTATAAGAACTTAGTTTTATTTGTTGGTATTGTATTCTCCTTAAATCTCTTAAACTTTCAGAAATGGTTTGATGTAATTTCTGCATTTATTATATTTTGCATACTTTCCGGGAGTGAGTACATTATTAATGACATTTTAGACATAGAAAAGGATAGGAAGCATCCCAAAAAGAGGAACAGACCAATTGCTTCAGGAGAGTTAAAAGTATCTCATGCTCTGTTATTTGCGGTAATATTGATTTTTGTAGGGGTATTGGGCGCCTATTTAATAAATATGTTATTTTTTGCAGTTTCAATAGCATATATTCTGTTAATCCTCTCATATTCGATGTTTCTGAAAAATATCATAATAGTTGATTTGCTGGTTATTTCTATTGGCTTTGTCATAAGAGCAGTTGCCGGATGCCTAGCTATAAATGTATTTATTTCTCCTTGGCTAATAATTTGTGCTTTTTTACTGGCTTTATTTTTAGCACTTTGTAAAAGGAGGCATGAATTGACATTACTTGGAGAAGAAGCTAGAAATCACCGTAAAATTCTTGGAGAATATTCGTCTAAAATGCTTGATCAGATGATTAATATCACTACTGCTGCATTAATCATGTCATATTTCTTATACACCTTTCTTGCAGATAATATTTGGATGATGATAACAATTCCTTTGGTATTATACGGTCTTTTCAGATATATGTTTTTGGTTTATGTAAAGAACATTGGGGGAGAACCGGAAATGCTGTTTAAGGATAAAGGAATGTTGATTAGTATAATTTTGTGGGTTGTTTTAGTTGTTATGATACTCTATGGTGCTCATTATGGAGTTTTAAGCATGGATTTGTACAGTTTAACAAAAACTTGAAAACTATGATGATAAATCTGTTCCACCTATGGTAGAAATGTTCTATTTTTATCCTTAACACTGGGAGGTTTAAAAAAAGTTGGAGCGGTTTCCTTTAACTCTTGGGATAATCTGTATTTTTATATTGAAAGTGCTAAATGAAAAATTTGGATATACACGAACATGGTAGTTGAATGTTTTAATAAAGGCTATATTATAAATGGTGGGAAAGATGGAAATAAGGAACAAAATAATAATTTCATTACTAAGTGCTGTTGCGATATATACGACCCTTTCAATTTATGCAGACATTAATGATCTGATTATCGTTTTTAGGGGCTTTAAATGGACATATATCCCTTTGATACTAGTACTAACCTTTTTGAACTATGTATTAAGATTTTTCAAGTGGGATTATTATTTAAGATGCTTAAAAATCAACATAAGCAGGAGAGATAGTATGGCAATATTCTTAAGTGGATTATCTATGTCTGTTACTCCGGTAAAGTTGGGGGAGGCATTTAAATCTTATCTATTAAAAGAATTGAATGGTGTTGAAATGAGTAAGACACTTCCGATTATATTTGCAGAACGTTTTACAGATTTAATTGGATTAATAATATTGGCTTCAATTGGATATTCTGTTTTCAAATACGGTAAAGAAGTACTTATAACTACAATTTTTGTTATTTCTATAATAATTATGATAATCCAGTCAGAAAAAATGTTTATAAAGTTAATAAATTTTAATTTTCCCTTTATATCAAGATTTACAGAAACAGTACAAAACTTGTATTTAAGTACCCATACACTCTTCAAAATAAAGAATTTAACTATTGTAGTAGGAATAAGCGTTTTATCGTGGTTTTTCGAATGTTTAGCTTTGTTTTTGGTTATTGAGGGATTTGGACTAGAGATTTCCCTACTTTTACCTGTTTTCGCCTTCAGTTTTTCCACTATAGTAGGAGCGGTGAGCATGATTCCTGGAGGGTTAGGCGTCACTGAAGGTAGCATGGTGGGAATTTTGATTTTCAGTGGTATTACCAAGACCGTTGCAATCGCTTCAACTCTGATAATCAGATTTTGCACCCTTTGGTTTGGTGTTTTAATTGGACTTTTTACGCTGTCTATTTTATCTATTTATGGTTTTAAATATGGTTTTAAAATAAAAGGGTGAGGGAATGATAAGGGTGACATTGTTAAGACATTGGCCGCTAATTATATCAGTGGGATTCCTTTTGGCAATAATAGCGGTATTGCTAAATGCTTCTCTTATTTATACTCATGGACATCTTGTCTACGCTCTTGATGACCCTTATATTCACATGGCTATGGCAAAAAATTTTGCTCAACATGGGGTTTGGGGTGTGACTAAATATGAGTTTTCATCCTCATCCTCATCGTTACTTTATCCATTATTGCTATTCGTAATATTTTTCTTATTTGGGGTAAACGAAGCTGTTCCGCTTGTATTAAATGTTGTATTTGCAACACTCACAACGTATCTGATTTATATTTTACTTAAACAATACAAATTTCCATCCATCTACAATTTTATTGTTCTGCTCTCGATAATATTCTTCACACCTTTTCCTGCGATTATATTTACCGGTATGGAACATATGTTACACACACTCATCACAATTTTCTTTGCTTATCTTTCTGCTAAAATTTTATCAAAAGAGCGTTCTGATTTAAATAAAGAATTTTCATTTTTGCTAATATTAGCACCTTTACTACCCATGACTCGGTATGAGGGGTTGTTTTTGGTGATGGCTGTGAGCACCTTATTCATTATGAGGAAGCGGTTGCTTGAATCCTTCCTGTTGATCTCACTAAGTCTTGTCCCAATTGTAATATACGGTTTAATCTCGATCTCTAATGGATGGTATTTCTTCCCAAATTCAATTCTTATTAAAAATAATATACCTGTAATTTCTTCTGTAGGCATTTGGAATTTTATTTATCTATTTATTACTCGAATATCAGAATCCCACATTTTAATTCTCATATTTACCACTTCAATTCTTTTTATTCTGAAATTTATCAGGTCAAATACTCTCTGGAGAGAGCAAACGATCCTCCTTTTTATTTTTATTACGACTGCCTTTTTGCATATGTTATTTGCGAAGACTGGATGGTTCTATAGATATGAAGCCTACTTAATTGCCTTTGGTATATTTACCATCGCTCTAGAGGTACGGGAATATCTACCAGAAAAGCTATTGTTTGACAAATATTTAATTCCGAAATACATAGCAATGATACTACTTATCTTTCTCTTTATCTCACCATTTGCAATAAGGGGATATGTATCTTCAATAATTACACCTCTTGCTACAAAAAATATCTATGAACAGCAGTATCAAATGGCTTTATTCCTTAAAGAATTCTATCAGGGAGAAACTGTTGCTGCAAATGATATCGGTACAATCAACTTTATAGCAGATATTAAATGCTTGGATTTAAAGGGTTTAGGTAGTTTAGAAGTAGCTAAAGCAAAAAGAGAGAGTTCTTATAATACTGAGTACATATACAAGTTAGCGAAGAACGAAGACGTAAAGATCGCAATTGTTTATGACCATTGGTTTGAGTCGTATGGTGGGCTTCCTCCCCAATGGATTAAGGTTGGAGAATGGAAAATCTCAAATAACGTGGTATGCGGAGGAGATACTGTTTCATTCTATGCAGTTGATCCTGAGGAGGAGGATAGATTGATCGAAAGCCTAAGAATATTTTCTTCAAAATTGCCAAAAAATGTTAAACAGATGGGAAAATACATTGAAATTAAACAAAAATAGGGGCAGATACATGAAAAAATCAAGAATTGCGGTGTTAAAAACATCACCTGGAAGGATCTTGGAGGACTACTCCAAATTGATGCGTATGATAGAATATGGAAAATTTTTATCTAAAGATGTGAAAACAATTTTAAAACTCAATTTATCTTGGACTTTATTTTTTCCAGCATGCTCCACACCGCCATGGCAGCTTGAAGGTATACTGAAAACTCTAAAAGAAGATGGATACAATGATGTTTTGGCTGTGGAAAATCAAACTGTGGTAACACATCCCTGGAAAGGTGCTTATTATAACAAATGGCTTCCTATTCTCAAGCAATATAAAACTAGGTTCCTACCATTGACAGATGTGGAGTGGGTAAATTATGAACCCAAAACAGAGATGCTTGCTATGAAAGATATATTCGAAAAAATATTAATACCAAAAATTTTAATCGGAAGCAATATAATTCATTTACCAACAATTAAGACACATGGGCACACGACCACGACCGGAGCGATGAAAAATGCTTTTGGCGGTTTAATACCGAAATATAGGCATCACGCGCACCTGAAGATACATGAAGTCCTCGTTGATTTATTAGCTATTCAGAAAGAGATCCATAAAGGAATTTTTGCAGTTATGGATGGTTGTGTTTGCGGAAACGGTGCAGGTCCAAGAACTATGGAGCCTTTTATTGGTAATATAATACTAGCAGGTGGAGATCAAGTAGCTATAGATGCAGTAGCCGCAAAGATAATGGGATTTGATCCTATGGAAGTGGATTACATTAAAATAGCCCATGATAGAGGATTAGGAGTTGGAGATATTGACCAGATCGAAATTATTGGTATTGATAAAAAAGATCTCGAAAAACTAAACTTTGGTTTCATAACAAAAAAAAGCCTGGTAATTAAATGGGATCAGATATTAAGAAAGAATACGGCAAAAATCAAATGGATACATTATCTTCTGTTTTACTCTCCCATATTTAAATTTTTTATCTTTTTATCAGAATTGTATCATGATTGGATTTGGTATAATTTAATCGGAAAAAGAAAAATAAAGCAGTTTATGATAACTGAGTGGGGAAAATTATTTAGCAAATACGAATACGGCGAATTTCCAAAATTTAAGGAAGTTAAAGACTGGAACCCTTATTAAGAAGTTGTCAACAAGCTATTCATAATTCAAAGATTAGCTATCTCCTCCTTTACACTGTTCTGCGTAACTTTTCCCGTGAGAATCACACTTTCGTTTGTTTTTTCAGCGGTTGTTTTTGCTATTTCTTTGTAAATTGGTATGAATATAATTGCAGCTACAATAATGGCACCAGCAATAAGTATGTACTCTACTGCTCCCTGTGCTTTTGTTTCCAAAGCAAAACTGTAAATGTTCTTTATAATAAAATCTTTAAATGATGCCATTTGCCTCCCTACGAAATAAAAAAGTACATGCAAAAAAGAAAAAAAGGTAGTAGTTAATCTAGCTAAGGTTTGCTAACTCGTTGTTTACCACATTGCCGACAACCGTAGCAGTCTCCTCGATGGTATTCTTAGTCTTATTTCCAGCAGTCTGTGCGATATTCTTGTATATCACGAAGATAACCACTGCAGCGACTATAATGCCGCCCGCCAGCAGGATGTACTCAATCGCGCCCTGAGCCTTTTCCTCTTTTAAAAATTTTTTTAACATGTTTCGGCACCTCCTGTGGGACAAGATTTAAAGAAAATTATAGTTTTGCGCCTATATATAACTCTCGGTTACGTGGATGTATATCCTGGGTTTACAGTAATGCACAGCTAGAAGGCGGCGAGCATCCCGGGCATAAGACTCTTTACTCCCCAGAAAACGATATATGCTACTACACCCATCGGTAGCGCGAATTTAAATCCTTTTTTAAAATCACCGTACATAACAACTCCCATCATTATCCCCCCGCTTACAGCTTGAGCCACAACGTAGAAAGAGAGCGCTGTCATAATGGAGTTGATCTCCTCCAGTGGAAACTGCTCCGCTCCACCTGTACCAGCCATCGCCTGCGTCATAATCGTTGGCAGCGCACCCACAACGCCCATCACGAAGGGCCCTGCCATTAAGCTAGCCATCGCAAGAAAAGAAACCTGCTGCGAAGTCAGAGACTTGCGTTCGCGCTGAATCATGCGCACTGCTCTAATGTCCTCGCTCACTTCCTCAAGTACATCGCTTATTGGGCCACCGCTTTCTATTCCTTCCAGAAGCAGACGCATCGCTCGCTCTATCTGCTTTGAGCCGGTTCGCTTGGAAAAAGCAATAAGCGCATCCTTAAGAGGTCTGCCTCTGCGCATCTCAAGGGTTATCTGAGCGAACTCGTCGCTGAGAGCGCCGTACTCTGCCTCTGCAATCTCCTGAATCACCGCTTCCAGCACCAAGCCCGTGCGGATAGAAACCGCCATGTGGTGCAACGCGTCAGGAAGCATCTCCTCTATCTCTGCCCTTCGCTTGTCTGCCTGCATTTTGGGTATTGCAACCATGAGCGCTTCTGTGAATATAAATGCCCCAAGTCCGGCAGGGAGGTTTACAATAAGCGAGATTAGCACAAAAAGCACAACTCCGAGGGCGAAGAATATACCCATCCACTCACGGGCAGAGAAAGAGATGTTTGCATTTGCAAGCATTATCTCCATAGAGATGAGAAATCGCCTGGGAACGAGAAACTGGGGAATGCGAAGCTTTTCGAGGATACTTCGCAGCCTGTTAACCTTAACTTCTTCTTTCTCTGCCATTTTCACACCTTTGGTTCAAAGCGTTTGACCATGAAGGACATGTAGATGCCAACACCGAAAAAGGCGAGGTAGAGTATCCACATCACATTCGCAGGTATTGGAAGCCCCTTCATCGCTATGCCCATGGCTATTACAAGGGTTGTTATAAGCACAGGTGCCACAACAAGTGCAAACATGTACATCAGCGAGAATGTATTCAAAATCTGTATGTAGTCTTTAAGCTTCATTCTCATCTCGGTTGCAACTTCCTCGGCAATTATCTTTAGCGTGTTTGCAAGATTTCCGCCAGTTCGCAGGGTTGAAATTATCTGGCGGGAAGCCTTCTTTAGTCCGGGTGAGTCTATGCGCAGGTTCATCCTGTCGTAGGCTTCCTCTATGGTTGCGCCGCGCTCTATTTCAAGTATTGCGCGCCTGAACTCCTCGCTGAGCACACCGTAGCCGCTCTGGGCGACGCTACGCATTGTTTCCAGCAAACCCGCGCCAGAGGTGAGTTGCGTTGCCATGTGTCTAAGCGCAAAGGGAAGTTCCCTTGAAAAGGCATCTGAGCGCGCTTTGACCTTAGATTTTGGGTAGATTCTCGCGTAGAAAAAGACGAAGACTCCAAGCAGGGGGCCCAGCACTATGCCGATGAGCGAGCCCAAAGCGCCGAGAGTGGCGGCGAAGAGTATGCTGAAGAGCACCGCGGAGGCAATAGCAACAATAACGCTCGCCCCTATCGCAAAGGCTATGTATTTGGATGCTGGCATGAGGATATTCGCCTTGTACAGGTCTTCCTGAATATTTGCGAAGAATGACGAGGGTGCTCTTGTATAACCCGAAAAGAGGTCTGAAACAATGTTCACCAGCCTAGTGGCGAAGGGTTCGCGTAGCTCCTCACGCTCCGGAACAATCTCAAAAGGCTCCTCGCCAGGAAGCTCCTCCTCCAGGGCAACAGCCTCGCGAAGCTTAAGGAGCTTCTCTTCAATGGCGCGCTTTCTCGCCTCCTTCTCTTTTTCTTTCTTCTCCCGGAGCTTTTTTGCAGCTTCTTCCTGCTCAGATAGAGCAAGAGATACCTCCTGGGCTCTCCTGGCTACGCTCTCTACACCGGTTACCGTCAGTTCACCTATTTTTTCTATCAGCCTTAATATTGCATTTGCCATCTTATTCCCCTATGCTCTTGTGAAGTTCAATCTCCTGCAGAAAGCCTTCGGGGTCTGAGTAGTACCTGTTGAATGTCTTCGAGACATCTCTTATGTCTGTTATATGATTCTCAACCATCCATGATAAGACTTTCTCCCTTCGCTTGAGCTCTTCCTCCAGGTCTTTCATGGAAATACCTTTCAAGCGGGCGATTTTCTGCTTCAGCACGCTTGGCTGCCCAGTCGCTACCAGGTCGTCCTTCTTGGGGTCCCACTCATAAACGTTGTTGAGGCTCACCTTTCCCTGATCGTCACTCACCACCTCTGCCACTTCGGTTATTCTTCGCAGAGTCTTGCCCTCGTGGTAAATCTTGTTCTGCATGAGTATTAAATCGAGGGCGGGGAGCATTATCTCGGGCACCTCCATGGGCGGGTTTGTGAGCCTTATCAGGGTCTCCTTGGCAGAGTTCGCGTGCACAGTGCCCATGCAGCCATCATGACCAGTGTTCATGGCAGTGAAGAGCGTCCTCGCCTCGCGTCCGCGAACCTCGCCCACAATAATGCGGTCAGGACGCATTCGTAGCGTGTTCTTCACCAAGTCGTCCATTGTAACCTCGCCCTCACCCTCAACGTTGGGCGGGCGTGTCTCGAGGCGAACTACATGCTCAATCGGAAGTGTAAGCTCTGCGGTATCTTCAATGGTTATTACACGCTCAGTCTCGGGTATGAAGGAACACAGCACGTTGAGCGTTGTTGTCTTACCACAGCCTGCACCTCCGGCGGCGAGAATATTGCCCGGCTTTATCCCCAGCCCTTCCACCACCAACCACAGGTAGGCAGCCACCTCTATGTTCAAGGTGCGGAACTCTATGAGGTTCACCACTGTCAAAGGCTGCGAGCGGAACTTTCTTATTGTTATTGTAGGCCCATCTAGGGAAATTGGGGGTATGGTTGCGTTCACACGCGAGCCATCACTGAGACGGGCGTCCAGCAGCGGCGAAGATTTGTCTATCCTTCTTCCAACAGATGCAGCGATCTTCTCGATTATTCTTATTATCTCCTCATCTGTATCAAAGACAATGTTTGTTTTGCAGTTTCCGTAATTGCGGTGGTTAACATAGACCGGCTTCTTCGTGCCTATGACCATTATCTCCTCAAGCTGGTCGTCGCTGAGCAGAAACTCAAGTAAGCTATAGCCCACCATGTTGTTGACCACAAGCTTGGCTATGTCCTTGCGCTTGGCCATGCGCACTTCTGGGAAGTAGCGCTCTATGACCTCGAGAACACGCTGCATGAATATTCGCTTTCTCTCCTCTCTGTCGGTTATGCTTTCCGGGTCTATGTTTATCTCCTTTACCGCGCGATTCTCTATCTCCTCCAGGAGCTGCTTTTCGCGAGAGGAGAGCTTGGGTAAGGGCACGAGGTAGTGGGGATTTTTCTCATTCTCCAACTTCACTATCTTACGATGTGCATTGTGGTCAAGCACTGTCTCCTTTACGTCTCCCTTCTCTGAACCCAAGAGAAGCAGATAGCTTCGCCTCCGCCTCTTTGCCTCCTCTTCTCCCACCTCTTTATCAGACTCTATCCCCTCAATCTCCTTGAGAAGCTGCTCGGGGTTAGTGTAATACTCCCTTATTACCCTCCCCACCTCCTTAATGCCGCGCAAGTTGTTCTCGACCATGTACTCCAGAACCTTTTTCCTGCGCTCTATCTCGGCGTCCACATCCTTAAGTGAGACGCCGCGAAGCTCTGCGATTTTGCTCTTTAAAAGGCAGGGCACTCCAGTGGGCTTTATGGTGTCATCGCGGGGGTCCCACTCGTAGATTATGTTTATTTTTACCTCTCCGTTTTCGATTCCAACAACCTCGGCGATCTCAGTTATCCTTCTCACCGTCTTGCCCTTGTAGGAGAAGCGGTTCTGCATGAAGATGAAGTCAAGAGAGGGGATCATTATTTTTGGCACATTCATTGGCGCAGAGGTGAGCCTGGTTATGGTCTCTCGCGCTGTGTTCGCGTGCAGCGTGCCTAGGCAGCCGTTCTGCCCTGTGTTCATCGCCGCCAGCAGAGTTCTCGCCTCAGCGCCGCGCACCTCACCGACGATGATGCGATCGGGACGCATACGCAGTGTGTTCTTCAGCAGCATCTCCATGTTTATCTCGCCTTTGCCCTCCACGTTCGGTGGCCTCGTTTCGAGGCGAATCCAGTGCTCCAGAGGTAGCTGAAGCTCCGCCGTGTCTTCTATTGAGATAACCCTGTCTGCTGGGGGTATAAAGCTGCCCAGGCAGTTGAGCGTCGTCGTCTTGCCGCTGCCGGTGCCGCCGCTCACTAGGAAATTTGCAGGCTTTACGCCATAGCCCTCTGCGACCAGCCAGAGAAAGGCCGCTAGCTCAGTGGTCATGGTGCCGAATTTTATTATGTCTACAACCGTGAGGGGGTCTTTCCTGAACTTTCTTATGGTAAGGGAAGGTCCGTCAAGAGAAACGGGACGAATAGTGGCATTTACACGCGAGCCGTCAGGGAGGCGGGCGTCGAGCAGCGGAGAGGTGAGGTCAACCCTCCTGCCGATGGTTCTCGCAATCCTATTTATTATCTTCTCAATCTCCGCGTCGCTCTCAAAGACAATGTTGGTTTTGCACATTCCGTGCTTCCTGTGGTACACGTACACGTGTTTTTTGGTGCCCACTACCATTACCTCTTCAAGGGCATCGTCGTTGAGCAGCGGCTCCAGTAAGCCATAGCCTATCATGTTCTGAACTATCAGCTCGGCGAAGGCGTGCTGCTTGTGCTTTGGTATATTGGGGTACTTCAGGTCAATTAGAGCCACAACTTCCTTGAGAAAAGCCTCTCTTCTCTTTTCTCTATCCAGAAAACTCTCAGGGTCAATGGTTATCTCGGCCACGGCACGACGTTCAATGTCTTTCAAAATCTTTTTGTCTTTCTCGGTTAATTCCGGCAGAAATACAACGTATATTGGTAACTTTTCTCCAGGTTTTCTTACTATACGGTGGTCTTTTGCCTCCTCTAGGATCTCTCCGATCACCTCGTCACCGATTCGGCGAATTTTATCAAAGCTATCTAGGTAGCTGCCAGCCTCCTCCCTCGCAGCGTCCAGAAGACCACCAATCGAGCGCTGGGTGTGTGCTACCTCACCTCGTGTAACCTTGAAATCAAACCTATTTTTAGGGCTTTCTCCCTGAGCAGCTCCACTAAGAATTCCAGTAATATCTTTACCTTTTCCTTTTTTCTTTTTCTCAAAGTCAAAGAAGTCATAAGGCATGATATCAGCCTTAAAATGATTATCTAACTCGGGGGTTATTTATAACTTATCTCCCTCATAGGTGTGCGCTTACAACCCCATGCAGCGAAGATAACGACTCCAATAAAAAGCCAAAAATATATATAGCGATGCTGGAAGAAATCTCACTGGTGATCTCAGTTGGGACTGCCCACACTGGATGGAGCAAAGCTACAAGACAAGCGCGTCTTGATGCGCATCGACATAAACTCGCCAATTGAGCCGAGCACCGGTGCAATCCTCGACGACACAAGGATAAGGAGTCACATCGCAACCATAGAAGAGCTTTCACATGCGAAGCTGGTTCTGCTTGCCCACCAGAGCCGTCCGGGACTTGAGGATTTCACTACACTAGAGGCACACTCGCAGCGCCTCGCGAAGCTTCTGGGCAAGGAGGTGCGCTACATTGATGACGTCTTTGGTAAAGCTGCGAGGGAGGAGATATTCCGCCTGAAGAGCGGCGAGGTGCTCATGCTGGAGAACGTTCGCTTCTGCAGTGAGGAGGTGGCAGAGGAGGTTAAATCAAAGCCTCCGGAAGCTCAGGCGAAGACAAACTTAGTGAGGAAGCTTTCCTCATACGTTGACGCGTACGTCAACGATGCCTTCGCAGTTGCGCACCGCTCGCAGCCAAGCGTTGTTGCCTTTCCAGTGGTTCTCCCCAGCTATGCTGGAAGGCTCCTCGAAAAAGAGGTGGAAAATCTGAGCAGGGTTTTGAAGAGTGACGCTGAGCCCAAGGTTTTCAGCTTTGGCGGAGCCAAGGCGAAAGACTCCTTGAAGGTTATGGAGAAGCTTTTGAGTCGTGGCATAGCTGATATTATACTCACCTCAGGAATGGTCGCGAATGTGTTTCTCCTCGCGCAGGGTAAGGACATAGGCGAGGTTAATCTTAGGGTGGTGAAGGAGAGGGGATTTGACACGCTTGTAGAGAAGGCAAAGAAGCTTCTGGAAAAGTACGGGGAGAAGATTCAGGTTCCAACAGACCTGGCTTTTAAAAGAGACGGCTCACGGGCAGAGACGAGCGTTGACAATCTCCCCAATCAGAAGATTATGGACATAGGCATCGATACCATCGCAAGATATACGAAAATAATCGAAAACGCTGCCATAGTGGCTGCCAACGGTCCGGCAGGGGTTTTTGAGATAAAGGAGTTTGCCCTGGGAAGCCAGGAGCTACTGAAAGCTATGGCGAGGTGCAAGGGCTTTACAGTAATAGGCGGGGGACACCTCGCTGCTATAGCAGCGAAGCAGGGGCTGAGGGAAAAGATATCCTTCATAAGCACCGGCGGCAAGGCGATGCTTCTCTTCTTAGCTGGAGAAAAGCTCCCTGGTATAGAAGTGCTCAGGGAAGCGAGGGGCTATGACTAGGGTAATAGTGGTGGCCT
>MTLP01000029.1 GCA_002009975.1 Thermococcus sp. JdFR-02 | reverse complement strand
GTCTATTTTGAGAATAGAGACTTATACGAACTTTATACGGCAAACAGACAAACAAAAACCACCCAATCACCAAAAAATATATAAACAAAGCCCCAAAACAATGTAATGGTTGTGACTTAACACTTCAAGTTCGGAGTCTTCATTAGGTGATTAAGATGATCGAAAAGAAGCTTGTAATAAAGAACAAAAGTGGTCTTCATGCAAGACCTGCAGCAATATTTGTCGAAACTGCTAAGAAGTTTAAATCAGACATATCAGTTATTAAAAATGAAAGGCTTGCAAATGCAAAGAATATTCTCCAGATTTTAGCTCTAGGGGTTGATTATGGAGATGAAATTATTCTAAGAATAAAAGGAGAAGATGAAAATGAAGCACTAAAAGAAATAGTGCACCTTTTAGAGAATGTTTTTCCATTAGAGGATAAATGAAACCTACTTAACTTTCATGGGATGAGAAATGTTTGGTAATATGATCTTAATCTTTGGAGCCTCTAAAAAGGTAATTTCAAAATGTTGTGAATTCCTAACAACATATCAAATAAATTATGAGACAGTTATTTGGAATCACGGACATTCTAGTGTCCATAGAAGTATTAACACAAACCATTTGTGTAAAGAAATAAATTCTAAATATTTCATTCCAAAAAACATCATCCTAAATGCGAACAGATATGAAACTGGTGCTAACTCGATATTTATGACTGAAAAAATTGAAGATACCCTTATCGTATCAATTGAAGGTGTTCCAGAAAGTTTACCAGAGGTTCTGTTTCAAAAACTTGTTAGAGTTTTCACCGAGAAGCTTTTGAGTAGTGAATTGTTTAACTCCCTTAGCGATGTCTTGCAGAGAGAGAGCGGTTCCTTTTCTTTAATCGGTTATTGTAGGAAAGGAAGCTCTGAAATAGTGTTTGCTTTTTCTAATTATCGTCCAATTTTTTTAACTCAAGTCGATGACACATTGCTCTTAACTACAGTAAAAGATATCTTGCTTAGATTTCATGAAAAAATTTATGAGGTCTCTTCAAATTCTCTAGCAGTTTGGATGCATAAACAACAAATATCTCCTAGAAGCAATGAGACTCTCGTAAGCACTTCATCTTGTAAATATTCCATGATCCAAGAGATTTACGAAATACCATATCTCCTGAAAAGGATATATTCGTTTAGATATCATCCCAAAATGAGAGTAGCAACTAAATTAATCCAAGAATCTGAAAGAATTTACGTGATAGGTAGTGGTTCTTCACTAAATGCTGGACTTGAATTCCAATATTTGCTTCCTGAACTAAATATAATTCCGATTTCGGTCTTTGAATTTAGAATGTATAAACTTGCCCACATTAAAGAAGGAGATGTAATAATAGCAATAACCCAATCTGGAGATACATGGAGTATAGTCGAAACAGTGGAAGAAAGTAAAAAGAAAGGAATTAGGGTTATTTCGATTACAAATAACCCCCTTAGTAAGGTTTCCAAGTATTCTAACGTTGTTTTGCCAATATTAGCTGGACCAGAGCTTGCAATTCCAGCAACAAAAAGTTTCACTGGAACATTAGCAGTCCTGTATTCATTATCTTTGAATGTTCGGAGAGAGCTTGGCTTAATCAGCAATGAAGAATCCGAAGAACTACTTCATCAATTGTCAACTATTGCTGATGAAATTAAAAATGTGCTACCTAACTACGAGAAAAAAGCTAAAGCAGTTGCAAAGAGCATTCAGAAGTTAAATAGAGGCTATATAATCTCGGCAGGATTGAGTTACCCCATAGCGATAGAAGGAGCACTTAAACTGAAGGAAACAGCATATTCCCATGCAGAGGCTCTAGAGCTTGAAGAGTATCTCCATGGTCCTCTAGCATTAACATCTTCTGAAATGTATAACATCCTAATACTGCCACTTGAGAAAGCTGCAAAAGAAAGACTAATTCAAAAGATTGACAAGTTCTATAAAGATGTTGGCAAATTAATTGTAATTGGAGAGATTCCAGAGCTAAGGGAAACATTAGAAAGTTCTGAGAACACAGTTCTAGTAGATATTAAACAACGTAACATGCCTTACATATTTCATGTAACAACATTTATCCAGCTACTCTCCTTTTGGCTTGGTATTTATAGGAAAACCCCAGTAGATAATCCTAAAGGGTTATCTAAAGCGGTTGTGGGGTGATATGTAAATTTCACCTGTGTCCGTGAGGTGAGTTGTTATGAACGTTTTGGAAGAGGCATATTCGGTTGTTAATTCCTTATTAAAAAGGGTAAAGGATGAAGAAGGAGAGAACATTGAAAAGGCAGCTCAAGTACTGGCTCACTCTTTGGAAAAAGGGGGAGTCTTGCATGTAATTGGAGCAGGTCATTCAGCAATAATCGGTGAAGAACTCTCTTACAGAGCTGGAGGTCTCGTTCCTGTAAATCCAATAATGAATACCGATATAAATGTTTATCATGGAGCTTTAAAGTCTACAGAAATGGAACATGTCGAGGGATACGCTGAGATAGTATTAAAAGCGATGGGAGTCCAGGAAGGAGATGTTGTGATGATTGTCTCGAGTTCGGGAGTTAATGTATTCCCGGTCGAAGTTGCTATGAATGCTAAATCCCTTGGATGCCAAGTTATAGCCATAACTTCAGTTGAATACTCCAAGAGTTTAACACCAAAAAACAAGTATCACAAAAGGCTTTTTGAAGTTGCAGATATAGTTATAGACAACAAAGTGCCTAGAGGAGATGCTGCATTAGAGATCCCTGGATTTAAAATGAAAGTCTTTCCAGTATCCACCATTGTTGTGGCATTTATTGCTCAAACAATTGTTACGTTGGCAATCAAAATACTAGTTGAAAGAGAAGTTGAGCCTCCAGTGTTTTTAAGTGCTCATCTACCGGGAGCTCAAGAGCATAACATAAAGGTCATTAAAAAATACAAAGCCCGCTTAAAATACTTGTAAGGAGAGATGAGAAGATGACAAGACTAGTTCTAACGAATGCTAGAATAATAACACCCTTTGAAGAGATCTTTCCAGGAACTGTTGAAATTGAAAATGGGATTATAAAAAAGGTGTATGTCGGGAAGAATTCAAGTGGAGAAGATTTGGAGGGCAAGATAATCGCTCCAGGGTTCATTGATATACACACTCACGGAATAGGAGGGTTTGATGTTACATACAGTGCCATGGATGGTTCAGAGCAGGAAGTTGAAGAGGCATTAATTAAGATGAGCGAAAGATATTTAATGCATGGCGTAACTTTTTTCCTTCCTACTACCGTGACTGCATCCCATGAAGTTCTTTTGACTGCAGCTAAGGGAGTAAAAAATGCAATCAATTATCAAAAAAGTTTATCTATAGGAGCAAAGATTGGGGGACTCCATTTAGAAGGACCTTATATAAGTAAGGAAAAAAAAGGAGCCCAAAATCCAGAGTTTATCCGTCTTCCCAATATTCAAGAGCTTAAAGAATATTGGAAAGCTTCTGAAGGGAATATAAAAACGATAACGATAGCTCCGGAGCTTGATGGGGCATTAGAGTTTACCCAGTATGCACGGACTCTTGGGATATATGTATCATTGGGACATACAAACGCAACTTATGACGAAGCAAAAGCGGCTATATATGCTGGGGCTAATAGAGCAAGCCATCTGTACAATGCTATGAGACCCATTAACCATAGAAACCCTGGTATCATCGTTGCTGCCCTTGAAAGCCCCCAAGTATATCTCGAGCTTATATGTGACCTCATACATATCTCGCCTCAAATAATTCACTTCACGTGGAAACATGCAGGAGTGGAGAGGATTGTTACAATTACGGATTCAATAATTGCAACAGAGCTTCCGGATGGAGAGTACTTGCTAGGAGGATTGAAGGTAATCGTTAGAGATGGAATCTGCAGACTAAAAGATGGAACTCTCGCAGGAAGTACTCTCACCATGGATAGAGCTTTAAGGAATCTTGTCAAAATTGGAGTTCCTTTAAAGGATGCGATTAGAACTATGACATATAATCCAGCAAAATCTGTTGAAATTCCAAGGATTGGAGCAGTGCTACCAGGTTATTCAGCAGATTTGGTGATTTTAGACAAAGAATTACATATAGACTCTGTATACCTAAATGGAGAAAAAATAATCTAATTTTGCTATTTATTTTTTGGTTTGGATAGTACTTTCCTCAATAATCTCTGAAAAATTTAGAAAAAGCAAGTTAGTCAAGAATGACGTAATTTTACATACAATTTTAAAGAAGCTCTTTTCTGGGGCCGGGGCCGGGATTTGAACCCGGGCTAGGGGATCCACAGTCCCCTGTGCTGACCAGGCTACACCACCCCGGCCATGCCCGAAGTTAGTTTTAGATATGCATTTATAAAGTTTTCGCCAATTATTGAAAAAACGAAAAACTTAAAGCTTAAAATTCGTAGAAACTGAAGGAAAATGGTAACGAGAGGTAAAAAGACACTGAGAGGTGGCTAAATTATGAAAGCCAAGAGAGAAGCTCTCATTAGTCTTTTTACCGCAATGAGAGAGCAAAAGGTTGATGAAGATATAATAGAGCTCCTCATGATAATCAACTCAATTAGAGGCATTTACACAACAAGCTCTTGTTCTGGAAGGATTGGAATTTTAGAAGAGCCTTATTTGGGAGCAAAACCCCTAAGCAGATGGCTTTTAAAGAAGCACTTCCCAATAACATTTGAGGAAGCAAAGCAAAGTTTAAAATTTGCCAAAGAAGGTTTCCTATTTTTAAAGTCTCAACCGCCAATACTCCACATAGTTGCCGAAAATTTTGAAATTGCTAAAAGAATACACGAAATTGGACTCTTCTCTGGATTTAAGTACACAACTTTCAAAGCAGTAAACAGTGGGAAAGTTTTAGTTGAGATTAATGGAACAGAGTATTTAACGACCCCTCTGGGAAAAGATGGAAAAATTTTAGTTAGCGACGAATATTTGAAATTTACAGTGAACTTAGGAAACACCATGTTAAATAGGGCTAAGTCAAAACTTCCAAGATTAAAAGAGAATTTTAGAGAATTAAAAGACAAACTTGGTGAGGATGAGCTATTTTGGGAAGTCAAAAATAAAATTTGGAAATAGAAAGCCTTCACAGGAATGGATTCCTAAACTTCTTTCCAGCGTACTTTGCGACTCCGCCTAACTCTTCCTCAATTCTTAGGAGTTGGTTGTACTTAGCGTTTCTATCGCTTCTTGCTGGTGCTCCTGTTTTAATTTGTCCAGCATTAATTGCCACTGCAATATCTGCAATAGTTGAATCTTCGGTTTCTCCACTTCTGTGTGAAACGACCACTCCATATCCAGCCCTAAATGATAAGTAAGCTGCGTCTAAAGCTTCGCTTAATGTTCCAATTTGGTTGACTTTAAGCAACAAAGCGTTTGCAGCACCAATTTCAATTCCTTGCCTTAGTCTTTTCACGTTTGTGACAAACAAATCATCACCAACTATTTGAACCTTCTTGCCAAGCTCCTTTGTAATCATTGCAAAGCCTTCAAAGTCTTCTTCATAGAGGGGATCTTCAATTGAGAGGATTGGATAGGTATTGGTCAGCTCTTTATAGAAGTCAATTAGTTCTTCCCTTGTATATTCTTTTCCACCAACAACATATTTCCTAATCTCAGCATTGTAGAATTCGCTTGAAGCAGCATCTAAAGCGAAAGCTATTTCATCACCAACTTTGTAACCGCTCTCTTCGATAGCTTTAACCAATGCATCTAAAGGTTCGCTAACTTCCTTCATTGGTGGAGCAAAACCACCTTCATCCCCAACATTTACAGCTAACTTTCCATATTTCTCAATAAGGACTTTCTTTAAGGTGTGATACGTCTCACTTATCATTTGGATTGCTTCTCTAAAGCTTTTAGCACCAACTGGCATTAACATGAACTCTTGAAAATCCAAATCATTTCCAGCGTGAGCTCCACCATTAATGACGTTGCTTAGTGGAACAGGCAAAACATAAGCATTTGCTCCTCCAATGTATTGGTAAAGTGGCAATCCTAAAGTGTTTGCTGCAGCCTTTGCAACTGCTAAAGAAACTCCTAAAATAGCATTTGCACCTAAGTTAGACTTATTCTCAGTTCCATCAAGCTCTAGCATTAGCATATCAATATCCCTTTGCAGAGTAACATCCATTCCAATAAGCTCTGGTGCAATGATTTTGTTTATATTCTCAACAGCTCTTCTAACACCTTTGCCATGGAATCTCTTTCCCCCATCTCTAAGCTCCAAAGCTTCGTGTGTGCCGGTAGAAGCGCCGCTTGGCACAGCTGCTCTTCCCATAGATACTGGCGTGTAAACATCAACTTCAACCGTTGGGTTTCCTCTTGAGTCTAAAATTTCTCTTGCAACTATGGCAGTAATTTCAAATGGACTCTCCATCTTGTTCACCTCGAGTGATATTTTCAAGTGGTATTCAACACTAAAACTTAAAGGTTTTGGCGAGTATTTAACTTTGGCGATACTGGAAGATTAAGCTTTCCTTTAGACAAAATTTTCTATAATTGTCAGCAACACTTCAAACTCATTTGAAGCTGTAGATGGAGATAAATAAGAGAAAAGCGAAAGTAATTATGGTGAAAGAAATGAAAAAAGTATTTGTTTTGATAATTCTACTTATGATAATGCCGTTAGCTGAGGCTTGTTTCTCTCCAGTCGATATTCTAGCTGTTGAAGTTTACTTTAACAAGCCTGAAATTGCCTATAACCTTGAGCTACTCAAAAATGCAGAGAATGTTGAAATTATTGATGGAAAAATAGTCTATCGTTCTCATTATGATGAAAGAGTAGCAGTTATGCTCTGGGAAGACGAAAGCTTGCACTTGAGGATTGAAATCCCACCAAAGAGCTGGAGCTCAATTATCTTCTCTGCAAGGTTTACAACATCAATGATAATCCCTGAAAGCAATATCGAGAAAGCAAAAGAACTTGGATGGAAAGTCGAAGGAAAATACGCCTTTAGAAAAAGAAACATCTTAATTCAAATAACACCTCAAAAAGGGAGTGAATGTTCAAAAGATTCTGATTGTGCTACTGGCGGCTGCTCTGGAGAGATATGTACAACAAAGGAGGAAGCGAAGAAAGTTGCTTCAATCTGTATCTATGAAGAATGGTATGATTGTTTAAAGCTCACAAGCTGTGGATGTGTTAATGGAATCTGCATTTGGAAACCAAATGATGCATTTGAGAGATGTTTGAAAAAGCATGGAATTGACCCAAGCAAAGTCATAAAGATGCCCCAAGCAGAGGTTTACATTACAATTTATGGAAAAGAATTAACCGAGGACAAAAAAGCAGAAATAAAAGAACTGTTCTCAGTATTGGGAATGAGCTGTGCTTTAGAAAACGTGAAGTTTGATAAGAAAGTTATCAATATGCCAGAAGGCGTAGTTGATCCTTATACATTCAACTTCAAAGAAGCCTTGAGAGTTGAACTTGAATGGCTCAAAGAAAATGGAATAATAAATATAGATGATAGAGATATTGAAGAGATTGTGAAGGTTGCTGAAAGAGGAAAAGCCGGCTACAACTCGCACATAGGCTGGTATGAGGGCAAAGACGGAAGCTTTGCTTGGATCCCTTATGACGAAAGCAAAAATCCAAAGCTTCTTAAGTGCATCAGGGAGCCCATGAGATACAAGCTTCCCAATGGAACACTCATTCTTAGCACTACGACAACAAAAACTCCTCCACGGACAACAGTTTGCGGACCGACATTTATATTGCTTCTAGCTTTAGTGCCTCTTTTAAAGAAGAGGCTTTGATTTTTCACCTTAAACTATTTTTGAAGTTTTAATAAACTATCAATGGGAAACTGTGGAATAGAAGGAAAAGCCCTAAATATCCAAAAAGATAGTTAATTCTTGGTGGTGCAGATGGAAATTGATATTGCCAGATACATTGATCACACCAATTTGAAGCCTTATGCAACGAAGGAGGATATAATTAAGCTTTGTGAAGAGGCAAAAGAGCATAATTTTTATGCAGTCTGTGTTAATCCTTATAGAGTAAAACTGGCAAAGGAACAACTCAAAGAGACAGACATAAAAGTTGCTTCTGTTATAGGCTTCCCATTAGGAGCAACACCAACTGAGGTTAAGGTATTTGAGGCAAAAAAAGCCCTTGAAGATGGGGCAGATGAGCTTGACGTGGTGATAAACATAGGGGCTTTGAAAGACAAGGACTATGAGTATGTAAAAAAGGATATTGCAGAAGTCGTTAAAGTTGCTCATGAAAAGGGTGCAATTGTTAAGGTGATAATCGAGACATGCTATTTAACAAATGAAGAAAAAGAGATTGCCTGCAAATTAGCAATGGAAGCTGGAGCTGATTTCGTGAAGACATCAACAGGCTTTGGAAGTGAAGGAGCAACAGTAGAGGATGTTAGACTTATGAGGAATGTCGTTGGTGATAAACTTGGGGTTAAAGCTGCTGGTGGGATAAGAACATATGAGAAAGCAATTGCAATGATTGAAGCTGGTGCAAACAGAATAGGAACATCAAGCGGTGTAAAAATTGTAGAAGGAAAAAAGGCTTAAGATTGTACCAAGGATATTATCTCTGGATATCTTTTCTTTATTATGTATCCCAAACCTCCGCCAATGATGACTCCACTTACAGCTTGTAACATGTTTCCTGGAACTTCTACAGTCGCTGCACCAAACCCATAGAAGAAATACTCTACCATAAAGTATCCAAAGACCATTAAAAAGCCACCAAATATTGTTGCCAGAAGTATTGAGGTGAAGTCTTTTCTCTTGTAGGCTATGTATCCAACAACCAATCCTTCAATTCCCTTAATTATCAGTGTAAACGGAGCCCAATGGGCGTAACCAGTTATTGCATCTGCTAATGCAGAACCAAAGCCACCAGCAAATGCTCCCACTAATGGACCAAATAGAACACCGCTAAGCATGACCATTGTGTCTCCAAGATTTATATATCCCCTTGTAGGTGGAGTTGGAATTTGTATTATTATGGTTGCAACTGCTACTAATGCAGTCATTATTGCAGAGATTGCCACAACTTGAGCTTTTTTAAACTCTTGCTTTTTTAACACAAACACATAAGCAAAGTAAATAATTACAGCTAAGAGCAAAATCCACTTTGCATAAGGAGCTACAGTTAGCATTGGATCTTCCATATTATCACCCCCAACTTTATATATATTTCAAGTTAAAACTTGAAATAATTGCTTAAAAGTTTTGCCCTAAGATGTGAAGAATAACAAAAAAGAGAAGGATCACTTCAAAGCAGCTTTTAAAGCCTCTTCAAATATCTCCATTGCAACGTCAATTTCCTCTTTTGTGACAATTAATGGAGGTATAAATCTCAGTGAGTTGTCTCCACAGCCTAGCAAAATAAGACCTCTCTTTGCAGCTTCTGCAACAACTTTGTTTCTAACCTCCTGGTTCTTCTCTTTTGTATCCTTACTTTTAACAAATTCAACAGCTTGAGCTAAGCCAAGACCTCTTGCATCGCCGATGACTTCATACTTCTCCTCAAGCTCCTTGAGCCTCTTGTGTAGGTAATCACCAACCTCCTGGACATGTGGTAATATCTCCTTAACTATCTCAACTACTTGCAAAGCTGCTTCAATTGCTACTGGATTTCCACCAAAGGTTGAAGCATGTCTTCCTGGCTTGTCAAATGTTATGTCTGCTCTATGAACAACACCAGCCAATGGAATTCCTCCTCCAATTGCTTTACCAAATTGGATTGTGTCTGGTGCAATTCCAAAGTGCTCAATTGCCCAGAACTTTCCTGTCCTTCCAACGCCCATTTGAACCTCATCATCTGCTAAGAGAATACCATACTTATCTGCTAATTTCTTCAGCTCCTTAAAGAAGTCTCTTGGTGGAACTACGTAACCGCCTTCACCTTGGATTGGCTCAAAAACTATTGCTCCAACTTCCTCTGGTGGAACATGCTTGAATACATAATCCTCGAGGAACTCAAGGACTCTATTTATCAACTCCTTTGGATCAGCATAACCATCAATGTGCCATGGATTTCTATAGGGGTTTGGATAGGGAATGTGCTCAACACCTGGCATGGTTGGGAAGAATCTCTCTTGTTGAACCCATTTGCTAGCGGTTAAGCTCAAAACAGCCTGGGTTCTTCCATGGAATGCATGATAGAAAGCTATAAACCTCTTTCTTCCAGTTCCATATTTAACGAGCTTCATCATAACTTCATTTGCCTCTGCACCACTGTTTTGGTAAACAACTTTCTTTGGAAAATCACCGGGAGTAACTTCAGCAAGCTTTTGAGCTAGAATTACAGCATTTTCATAGAAAAAGTCGTTTAATGCAAAGTGTGTAAATCTCTCAGCTTGCCTCTTAATTGCTTCAATGACTCTTGGATGAGCATGCCCAACGTTTAGAACACCAACTCCACTACCAAAGTCATAGAAGCTGTTTCCATCAACATCATAAACCATAACACCTTCTCCTCTGTCAATAACTATTGGTAGAGCTTCTGGATCCTGGGTCGTAACTGCCAAAAGCTCAAAGTTTCTTTCTATGACTTCCCTAGCCTTTGGTCCTGGCAGTTCTTTAACAACTGGTTTCTTCACCATTTTGCCTCACCAAAAGAGAAGAGGGTTCTAACGCTATATAATTTTATGCTCATCAATGAACAAGTTTGCTCGAAAAAGTTTCGAAGGAAATAAGAAAAAGCTGAAGTCCTTCAATGACATATGGAAATAATTCAAGAATTAAATTAAGAAGAGAAAACTCATTGCATGATTATGTTGTTTTGCCATTCTTCAATGAATTCCTTTACAGAGGTTGCAGCCACTGCACCTTCACCAGCAGCAACGATAGCTTGCTTTACTCCATTCGTAATGTCACCTGCCGCAAATATTCCCGGAATCTTTGTGCGCATCATTCTATCAACAACAACGTATCCATGCTCATCGGTTATTCCAAAATGCTTAATGAAGTCTGTTTTTGGCTCATATCCAATGAAAATAAAGACACCATCCACTTTTTTCTCCACTACTTCACTTGTCCTTAGATTCTTTAAGACAACGCTTTCAACTTTATCTTTTCCCCTTATCTCCGTAACTACAGTGCCTAATATAACTGGAATTCCTGATTCTTTTAATCTATCTTGGAGAATTTTGTCTGCCCTAAATTGGTCCCTTCTATGAACCAATGTAACTTTAACACCGATTTTCTTCAAAAACAATGCCTCTTGCAAAGCAGTATTTCCTCCACCAACCACTATGACTTCCTTTCCTACAAACAGCGGGCCATCACAAGTTGCACAATAACTAACGCCTCTCCCAGTAAACTCTTTTTCTCCAGGAACATGGAGCTTTCTTGGTTCTGCTCCAGCAGCTATGATGACCGTTCTTGTTCTATACTCTTTGCCGTTTTTTGTTATAATTTTAAACTGACACGGACCTTCGTAGTAAGGGCACTCTGTTGGTTCAATTTTTATAACCTCGTCAAAGATAACATCAACGTTAAGTTTTTTAACTTGCTCATACATTCTTGTCGCTAATTCTTGACCACTTATTCCATCTGGGAAGCCAGGATAGTTCTCAATTAAATCCGTGATAGCTATTTGTCCCCCAAGATCTTTGCTTATTATGTCAACATCTAACCCGTACCTTGCCGCATAAATTGCAGCAGTGTATCCTGCTGGTCCTGCTCCAATAATAATGACATCCCTAATCCTATTTTCATCTTTTCCACTTTTCGTAAATCCCGTCAAACTAAACATCTCACTCACCTCTTGTTTTAGGTGCCCCTAAAACATTTATAAACATTATGGGGCAAGATTGTGTATTAAATTAACTTTATGTGCCTATCAGAGATTAGATGCAATGTGTATCCTGAAAAAGCCGCTAATGAGATAAATAGTGCTTCACCAAATTTTAAAGATAAACCGTATCTAACGCCTAAAAATACTATCAACCCATAGATCAGGGCAAAGGTCAAAGTATGAATAATACCCCTATGCTTGGGCATCACAGCTGAAAAACCATACCAAGCCCCAAATGCTACCACTGCAGAAATTAGCCAAGCTATAGTCAAGTTTGCCCACCAAAATTCTGTAAAGTTTGAAAAATCTCTAGCTCTTAAAAAGACAAAGCTGCCTATGCCAACAGAGACAATTGGTTTTGCTCCCTTGTGAATCAGAGCGTCTGGATGATCCATATCAGGTAAATCACTCCCCAAAACATAGAATCCATATCCAAGTGTCATTGATACAAAAGTAAGCTCAAAAGGAAGATTCAAGTAAGATTTGAGAAGAGAGGCTATTAAAACAGCAATAGGATACGTCAAGATGCCTCCCAGAACATGACCTTCATAATTCACTCTTCGCCCTCCTCTTTTCTTTCTTCTTCGAGAAACTTTCTCACATAGTCAGGCACTTTGTAATTTCCTTTTGGATCTCCAATTAAAAATCCGAGTCTTATTAGCTCCTCCAAATGCTCGTAAACTTGAACTCCCGGTTTTTTAGCTTCTTTTGCAACTTGAATATAGCTTATTGGTCCTCCATTGAACTCAAATACTATAATCTCAACTAAGTCTCTGTAATCCTTAGGAATTCTTGTGAGGTATTCATCTAAACTTTTAGGCTCTTCAAGGATTGTTGTTACAACATAATCGTCAATTGGATCGAATTTATGCTTACTGGCTTCACTCAAAACATAATGTAATAATCTCAATATTTGCCTCGGATTTCCTTTACCTAAGTCATGGATAAGTTTTATTGCTTCCTCAGTAAAGGGATAGAGTGGATCAGTTGTATCTCTAATTCTAACTCTATTTAACCTCTTTTTAATAAGTTCAAATGTCTCCTCCAAGCTCATTGGTCTAAGCCTAAATTCATAATGCAGTCTCATAAAGAAAGCCGGGAAGATCTTAGTGTACTCTTCATAAGCCTCTGGGACACACGCAAAAGCAAAAACACATCCCTGAGGCATGTGACTTATAAAATGTCTCAACATTTCAAAAAACTGGATTTTTTCATGTTCTTTTGCTGTTTGCATATTTTCAAGCTCATCTAAGAGAATGGCACAATATGAATACTTGCTAAGTTCTTTTGTTAATAATTCCGCTATATCTCTTGATTTATACTCTTCTACAGATGTGAGCATCTTTTCGAGCTGATCTATAAAACCAAGCTTCTTGGAAAGATTCTCGAAAAAAATTGCAGTTTTGCTTTTTGGAGGTTTTAATGAATTGAACATGTCACGGGTAATCTTCAATATATCATTTGTGTCAACTTTAACATAAATGGCTTTACCTCTCCTCTCGCCTATTGCTTTGGTGATACTCTTTAAACGTTGAGTTTTTCCCATTCCAAGAGGTCCAACTAATGAAAAGGCAATTGAAGATCTGTTTCCAATAACCTCCGATAATATCATAGAAATCTTCATATCAACCTCTTGGTAAACGTGTATGCTCTCTATATCTTCGATTCCTTCACTTGCAAGTTCTCCAAAGGGATTTTTTGAAAGACCATATACTTCATAAGAGGTAGAGGGATAAACTTTTAGTGGGATTCCTTCATTTTCCATTTTACTCACCAAATTTAAATTCTAAAACATAGGAGATATAAAAGCTTGCCCATTGAAAAGGAGGTGATGATAATGGTCACGCTACTTGTAACGACACCCGTTGGTAGAGAAGGTGATGCATCATTAGAGCTTGAGTGGGCGTTAGGTGACGCAAAGATTAAGAGGCTTAGATGGAAAGGGGTGTTGCTTGTAAGGAGCAAAGTAACAAAAGAAGAAGCCCTGAAGTCTTTAAAAGAATTTGAAACAACTGCAATTTTTAAAGTAATACCAATCGAAAAGATTGTGAAAAGTAAAAAGGAGATTATAATTGAGGAGGCATTCAAGCTAGCGAGAGCAAGAATTAATGAAGGAGACAGCTTTGCAGTTAGGTGTAGAAGAAGGGGAAACTGGATTAGATCAAGCAAAGAGATTGAAATTGAATTAGGAGCAAAGATTAAAGATGAGATAAATGCGAAAGTTGACCTAACAAACCCTAAGTGGATAGTAAGGATTGAAGTTTTAGGAGGAAAAACTGGGATAAGCGTTATTAAACCGGATGAAATTCTTAAGAAAGAGGTAGAAATCCTCTGACTCTCTTTTAATTTCATTAGGCTTTTAATAGAATCCTAAGCTGTCAAATTTACATAATTAGAAGAAGCATTATTATAGAGCCGTGCGTAGGTTGGTCTGCCTGTCAAATGTCCAGCCCCTACTTCGGGGCAAGAACCTCGGGCAATTGGGAGCGGCAGGCTAAAGCGGTCGGAAACCCTTC
>MTLP01000034.1 GCA_002009975.1 Thermococcus sp. JdFR-02 | reverse complement strand
GCAAAGCTTCTCAAGCAGCAGGGCAGAAGCGAGGCGATTATCCACAAAACTGTGCACCGCCCGTGGGGATACTACACCCTTCTCGAGGAGGGAGAGCGCTACAAGGTTAAACGCCTTTGTATATACCCGGGGAAGAGCATCTCGCTGCAGATGCACCACCACAGAGCGGAGCACTGGGTTGTGGTGAAGGGCACCGCGAGGGTGATTAAGGGCGAGAAGGAGCACTACGTCCATGAAAATGAGAGCATCTACATCCCCAAGTCGACGGTACACCGCCTTGAGAATCCAGGCAAGGTAGACCTCCACCTGATTGAGATCCAGACAGGCGAGTACATCGAGGAAGACGATATAATACGTTTGGAAGACGAGTATGGTAGATGCTAATTGAGGGCGCTCATGGGTTACACCCTCTCGTGGAGAGTCGCTGAGAAACCGCTCTCGCCCCGGAGAGTTAAGCTTATATTCCCCTTCATCAACTTTACCATGATGGCATGCAAGCACCACGACTCACCTGAGAGGCACTACCTGCCCGTACATAATGGCTTAATAGCACCTCACCCTGCATGCCGGGAGTGCGGGTATATAAAGAACATCTCCCCGGATAAAGCAAAGAAGCTGGGCTACTTCGCCAACGTGCTGGCGGAGATGAAGAACTACCGCGGGGAGAAGCTACTCTCCGACGCCCAGATAAGACTCATCCTCAAGGAACTCGAAAAAGTCGAAGGCTTTGACGATGATTACTTCATGAGCTTCACCACTCAAAAAGCGGCGTTCATCAAGGCTGTGAGGAAGTACTCCTCACTTTCACCGAGCTTCGTAGAATCTTTCCTCTCCAGCTGAATTGACCCCGAATGCGGGACGGGGGGATGATAAGAGGCTGGGGTAGGGGGTAGGTGGGACTATCTAAAAAATTTTAGGATTAGAAAGGAGGGAATGTAAAAAATGATAAACCAAAAAATTGCAACGTTTTTAGTAAAGCTATTTATTCGTATTCATAATCTCTCCTATAAATGTATTGGAAGATTATCAATAATCGCTGAGGGTGGTATCCACCCCAAACATAGATTAATGAATTATCATTCATTTTTCATCAATAATATCAATCATGGAGATACAGTTTTGGATATAGGATGCGGCAATGGTTATCTAACCTATGACATCGCCAAAAAGGCGAAAAAAGTAGTTGCTGTTGATTTAAACAAAAATAATATAGATCAGGCAAAAACAAAATTTCCAAGAGAAAACATTGAATATATTCACGGGGATGCAACAAAACTTAATTTCAACGAGAGGTTTGACGTTATTGTATTGTCAAATGTTCTGGAACATATAGAAGACAGACATTCTTTCCTTATTAAAATACGACAACTTGCAGATAAATTTCTAATTCGAGTGCCAGTGATCAACCGTGACTGGCTCACATATTATAAAAAAGAACTTGGCTGCGAATATTTATTAGATCCAACGCATAAAATTGAATATACAATGGAAAGCTTTTCGGAAGAACTTGCTAAGGCTGGACTTAAGATAGAATCGGCTACAGTACAATTCGGAGAAATCTGGGCGGTGGTGAGGAAATCTAAATGAAAGATGCTGAAATTTTGAAAGATAAAACCCTGGCTTTATTCTTTACATTCAGAGTATCACTTAAAACTTGGCATGACATAGGTATGATAGATAGGGAAGTAGCACTATATAACAAGCTCAGCAAATACTTTAAGCACATTTACTTCTTCACATACGGTGGTCAAGAAGACCGCAAATTTCAGAATTATCTTGCCAAAAATATAACGATAGTGCCAATTCCCTTTTTACGTAAATCTAAACACCCTAAGATTCTCTTTCCAATTATATTAGCATATTCATTTTTACTGCCCGCTATCCATTATAGAATATTAAAAAATGTGGATATCCTAAAGACCAACCAGATGAGTGGATCGTGGACGGCGATTATTGCTAAAATTTTGTTTGGAGATAAATTGGTAGTTAGAACGGGATATACATGGTCTCTATTTGCTTATAAAAGAAATCCTAAAAGTTTGAAAAATTTTCTAATCAGATTAATCGAGAGGTTTGCTTATTTATTCTCTGATGGGATAATCGTAAGTTCCCGGAATGATCTTGAATATTTAAGAAAAAACTATAAACTAAAAGGAATTGAAGCTGTTATACCCAATTATATTGATACAGACGTATTCAAGCCACTTAATGTACAAAAAAAGAAAAATTCGATATGTTTTGTCGGTCGGTTGACCGAGCAAAAGAATCTTTTCTCTCTATTAGAAGCTTTGACTGGTTTGCCATATACGCTTACAATTATCGGTTCTGGAGATCAAAAAGAAAGTCTAGAAAAATATGCAAAAGATAAAGGTATTAAAGTAGAATTTTTAGGTAATATACCCAATTATGAACTTCCAAAAGTGCTAAATCAACACGAAATTTTTATACTCCCATCCCTTTATGAAGGTATGCCAAAAGCGCTGCTGGAAGCAATGGCATGTGGGTTGGCTGTGATAGGGACTAATGTTGAAGGGATAAAGGAAATTATTGAGCATGAAGTGAATGGTATTCTTTGTGAAACAGAGCCAAAATTTATTAGAGAAGCAATCTCAAGATTAATGAGCGATGATATGGTAAAAAGAAATCTTGGAAAAAATGCAAGGAAAATGATTGTACAGAAATTTTCACTAGATATGCTAATAAAAAAAGAGATAGAGTTATATAAAAACTTATAAAATAAGAGAAGATGGTATGAAAGTATTCTTACATGGTAGAGATAAAATTGGTTGGTCAATAGACGCTGATAGAAAATATCTGAAAAAATTCTTAATTGATATTGGACATACAATTACATCTAATTTTATAACTGCCGATGTTGTTCATTCAGTTTGGTGGAATGCCTTATTAAATCCAAAATGGTTTCCATTGAGATTTAAAAGAAGCGTCATTGCTACCGCAACAAATGAAATCAAAATAAATAGCAAAGAATTCTTAAAAGCATTAAAATTTGTGTATTTATGGATAGCTCCAAATAAAAGACAGTATAACATTTTCGTCGAAAATGGTATTAATGCTGCATATCAACCTTTTTACGTAAATGAGGATATTTTCTGTTATAAAAATAAAACAAAAGAAGAAATTGCATTGGAACTTGGTATTGATACAAAAAAAATAAAAAACAAAATTATTATAGGGTCTTTTCAAAGAGATACTCTAGGAAGTGATTTATCTACTCCTAAATGGCAGAAAGGACCTGATTTCCTCATTAAGATACTTAAATCTTTACCAAATAAAGACAAATGGTTGCTTTTATTGGCTGGTCCAAGGAGACATTATATTATTTCAGAGTGTGAAAAGTATGGTATTCCATATTTATATTTTGGTAAAAAACCCAAACCCCGTATAGATGATATAAGGATTAATACATTGGATGAAAATAAAATGGCACTACTCTATAATCTTATCGATTGTTATATAGTAACCTCAAGAAGTGAAGGGGGACCAAAAGCTGTGTTAGAGGCAAGTTTTTGTAAAACTTTAATCTTTAGCACAAATGTTGGTTTAGCACCTGATATATTAGATAGCAGATGTATCTATAAAAGTATAGATGAAATCCGTTCTAATCTTATAGATATGATTAATGGAGAAAAACGTGTCTATTTTAATAAATTGATTGAAAATAATTATAAAAATGTTAAAAAAATTTGTTCATATGACGTAATAAAAAAGCGTTGGGAGGATATATATGGTTCGTTGTAAAATCCATATTTTTTATAATTTTAAGGATGAACCTTGGGGAGGAGGTAATCAATTTCTAAAAGCGCTTAGAGATTATTTTATTAGAAAAAATGTTTACGTGAATAATCCCAATGAAGCGGATATTATTTTATTTAATAGTCACCATTTAATTGATAGTATATTCAGCATTAAAAAAAAATTCCGAAATAAAATTATAATACATAGGGTTGATGGTCCTGTTTTTTTTGTTAGAGGAACTGACAAGCAAATAGACGAAATTATATTTACATTTAGCAATTTGTTTGCTGATGGCGTTGTATACCAGTCAAAATGGAGTAAAGAAAAATGCCGACAGCTGGGAATGCCTGAAACACATTATGAGAGAATTATAATTAATGCCCCAGATCCAAATATTTTCAACAGAGACGGCAAAAAACCATTAAATTCGGACAAAATAAAATTAATAGCTGTAAGTTGGTCTCCTAATCCTAAAAAAGGTTTTGATATTTATAGGTATTTAGATAAAAATCTTGATTTCAAACGATACGAAATGACTTTCGTCGGAAATTCTCCAATAAAATTTAAGAATATTAAATTAATAAGGCCACTACCGTCTGAAGAGTTAGCAACATTATTAAAAGCTCATGACATTTATATTACTGCTAGCAAAGACGATCCATGCTCAAACGCTCTCATAGAAGCTTTACATTGTGGATTACCCGCGGTTGCAAGAAATAGTGGTGGACATCCTGAGATAGTTGGAAAAGCTGGAGAACTTTTTTCTAATGAAAAAGATGTTATTAGAGCAATCGAACGGGTATCTAACAATTATTATTTTTATCAATCGAATATAAATTTACCAAGTATAGACGATATTGGAAAAATGTATTATGAATTCGGATATAATATATATAATGATACCATTTCAAATATTTATTGTCCTAAGCAAATTAGTTTCAAAAAAATTTTTTGGTTTAATTACATAAAAACCAGAGCTTTTATATGGAAAATTTATAACAAGTTTAAAAAAAGATTTGTGTCAGATTTAAGGATGTTTAGGTAGTGTATGGATATGGTAAAATTGTTCCTTTCCACGTATCGTCGCAACTTATTAGACTTATATCTCAATCAAAATAAAAAATTATTCCATGGTATGGTTTTAGATATTGGTGGAGGTAGGGAGAGAGGAGAATTTAAACCCCCAAAAGTTAAAAAGTGGATAAAAGCAGATATAAATAAAAACTTAAATTCTGATGTTATATGTGACGTTCATAATTTATGTTTCAAAGACAACTCTATTGATGTTATCAAGGCAACTGAACTTTTTGAACATGTAAGATATCCAGAAAAAGGGCTGAAGGAGTGTTATAGAGTTTTAAAGGGTGGTGGACATATGATAATAAGTATTCCATTTATGTTTCCTATTCATGCAGACCCTCATGATTATTATAGATATACAGAAATGAAATGGCGAGATCTATTAAACCAAACAGGATTTAAAATTGAGAAACTCATAATTATGGGTAGGTTTTTTACAGTTTTTGCGGATATGATAAAAACGTTAATGAAATCAATGCCTAAAGGAATAAGACATCTTTCTTACATTTTAATTCCATTTCTAAATCTAATAATTAAATTAGACAATTGGAAATTCGTTAAAAAACATAAATATCTGAATAAATATACCACGGGATACTTTATTATCTTAAAAAAAGGGGAAAAAAATGAATAAAAGAGAAATGAAATTTTCAAAATATTATCAAAGAGGGTCAACTTATCATTGGGAACAAATATCTTTAAATCCTTTTAGACATAATGCATTTGTTAATGCACGATATAGTTTATTGAAAAATTTGATTATAAAGCAAGCAAAAAATGATAATGTCAATATTCTGGATGTTGGATGTGGTGATGGAGTTTTGTTATATCTTTTAAGTTCCAAAATGAAACATGCAACATTATATGGCATTGATTCTTCTGAATTTGCTATAGAAGGTGGGAAAAATCAATTGGAAAGATTAAAAGTAAAAAATGTTCACTTAGATGTACAAAATGCATATGATCTAAAATTTCAGGATAATTTTTTTGATATAGTTGTTTCTTCTGATGTAATTGAACATTTAAAAAGTCCAGATCAAATGCTATCAGAAATTAGACGCGTATTGAAACCAAATGGAATTGCGATCATTGGGACACCAATCAGAATTACAGAAACTCCTTTAGACAAAAATCATTATAAAGAATTTTTTCAAAAAGAATTTATAAATTTCTTGAATGAATATTTTAAAGAAATAAAATTAATAGAAACCCACGATCTATTTTATTATTTATTATATCAAAAATATAAGATGATTAGATATCTATTTAATCTTTTGAGCATTTTTAATCGCAATCCATTTCTAAAAAATAGTAAAAATCATCCAAGACTTCATGTTTATATGATAGGCATCTGCAAAAAACCAAAAAAATAGTTGATGTGTTATGAATATTTCCCTATATAAAAATATAGGCTATCTTACACTAACAAGTGTTATTACATCAATACTCAATTTAGTTGCTGTTATCATTTTTACTCGGTACGTATCAATGGATGTTTTTGGTCAATATCGTTATATTTTGTCAATCATAGGAATTCTGAGCTTACTAACTTTACCCGGTTTGAATATTTCTTTGATTAATTCTATCGCTAATAAGTACGAGGGGAGTTTTTTATCGGTAACTAAAAAGAGAATAAAGTATTCTTTAATAGGGAGTGGAATTTTCCTAATATTAGCAGGTTGGCATTTTTTTATTAAAAAAGAAATTGATATTGCGACCGTTCTTGTGGCTCTTTCCATAATATTCTTGGGATATAGTTCTTTAGACCATGTTTATAATTTTTTCGTGGGACGACAAGAGTACAGAAATGTGATGCTATCAAGAACAGTTAAAGCAGTGCTTTATTTTGGTTTAGTTTTGATAAGCGTTTTACTGACTGATAACATAATAATAATATCGCTGTTTGTTTTTGGAGGTATAAGCATATATCATTTAATTTTATCAGTGTATATAATAAAAAATTTGAGGAATAGCTATACGAACAAAAAATATGTGGATTTTGGAATGAAAATATCTGGCTTGAATGTAATTGGAACGATAAATTCTTGGTTAGACTCTTTAATTGTCGGATTTTTCTGGGGCTATGCCGAATTGGCTTTGTATTCCATTGGAAAGGTGATCCATACATTTCTTAAAGAAGGATGGGGTATTTTCCAGCAGATTGCACAACCCACTTTTGCTAAAAAAGATTTCCTAGAGGCTTATAGGATATCAAATAAAAAATTAAAAATCATCTGGCCTTCAACTTTCATTATACTTGGACTAGTATACTTTATACTGCCCACAGTAATACCTGTTATATTCTCTAATGCTTATGGAGAGAGTGTATTTTATGCCCAATTATTCTTAATACCCACAATGTTGGCAATACCTGCATTTTTTTATGAGGTAATAATGAGATCACATCAAATGACACATGAATTATATGTAACAAGGATTGCTTCTTCCATTTTGAGTTTGGTTGTTCTAATAATCGCAGGATATTATATTGGAGTAGTTGGAATTATAATAAGCAGAATCATAAATGCTGGTTCATTATCTTTAATTGGATTTTTGTTATTGAGCAGAAAATTAAAAGAGTAGAATGAGGGAGTAAAAGATGCCACTCAAAATGTATCACAAAAAATCTGAATCTTCAGAATTTTGGGATGAGCACTGGAAAAAGACTCTGGAAGGTACCTCCCTTAGGGAATATTACTATAAACATATGCATAATCGAACACTGCTGCCAATCTTCGAGAAATACCTTCCTAAAGAAGGGAAAATCATTGAGGGTGGTTGTGGACTTGCTCCTTGGGTATATGCGCTTAAAGAAAAAGGTTATGACATTGAAGGTATTGATTATGCTGAGGAAACAATAAACTTCATTAAAAGCCAGTATCCTGACTTGCCGGTCAAGTTCGGCGACGTTGTTAAACTCGATTACCCTGATAACTCAATAAAAGGCTATATTTCACTTGGGGTGGTAGAACATTATGAAGAGGGACCACAAAAGATTCTGAATGAGGCTTATAGGGTTCTCGATGATGGTGGGGTGTTTATATGTAGCGTGCCTTATTTTAATCCGCTGAGAAGGGTTAAGAAAAAACTGGGAGTAATTAACCAACAGGGCGAATTTTCTCAATTTGCGTTTACTAGGGATGAAATTTGCAATCACATAGAAAAAATCGGATTTGATATTGTAGATATATATTATTACGATGCTTTCAAGGGGTTGAAAGATGAAATAAGTTTTCTAAAACCGATTTTATTTCGTTTGAAAAAAGAGGCAAAGGTTAGGGAGATTGCAAAAATGGCCAATTATGAAAGCAATAAATCTCAGAGTAATTCGCTCAGAAAAGTGTTAAGAGAAGTCCTTTCCCGTCTCTCATATTCTCAAATCATCTGCTATGCGGTAGGTCACATGATTTTAATAGTAGCGAAGGCAAAGAAATAAGATTTATTTTATATTATGGATTTGCTAGAACCTCCAAAAGACCCTGTATGGTTATTTAACCGAAGACGCACTAAACTCTTCTTAAAATCCTGAGCTAATAAAAAAGGTAACTGTCATAGAGATGGATGGTATAATAACAGCATTATTAAAATTTATTAAGATTTTTAGGAGTGAGTAGATTTTAAGAAATTTTTACAAAAGTGGTTTTTTATGATAATGGAAAAATAAAAATGGGGTAATATATGAGAATATTAAAAATTAAAAAAAGAATTATTTTATATGTACTTTTAGGATTATTGATTCCAATATCATCTTTAATAGTACCTACATTAGTATTTGTTTATATCCTATTTTTTCCTCTTATTGTGGGTTTATTAAGTTCAAAGAATAGAAATGTTTCTGAATATGTTATCATAACTTCTTTAATTCTTTTGTCCCTTGCAGTATCTTTATTATTTTTCAGTTACGATATGGAAAATACACCTGAGATAGTATCCCCCTATAGAGCTATAGCTGGTGATTTATTATGGATATTTGAGGAAGGAACGCCACCAGAACCATTTTTCCCAGTGTTAACACATTATTTCGTTTCTATATTTCAAATAGAAGATATTATTGCGCTGAAAATATTACGATCTCTTATTTTTACCCTACAGACATTATGTGTCTATTTTATAACTAAACGAGTAACCGGAAATATTATCCTTTCAATGATTGCTGCCATTTTTTTCCTAGTGCACTGGTACCAAATAACTATGAGTAGCATATTCAGAAATATGCTTGGACAAATGTTTTATTTGTTTTTTATTTTATTGTTATTACATAGACCTAAATCGTCCAAATTATTAATATTAATAATAGGCATTAGTGCAGCACTGAGCCACTATGCATATACCTTTATTGTTCCCATGACATTAGGTATTTATATACTTTCAACTTATTTGTTTAATAGTAAAAATCCATATCTCAAAAAACATATTTTAATTGTACCCTTTATATTAGGAATTCTTCCAGTAATTTCTCTTGCGATTCTATTGTATACTTCCCAAGTGTATATTTTCCAAAACTTCATTATTGTAAAAAAAATACAGTTAAGTATTGGATATTCACTTGAAAAATTTCAACACCTTACTATAATGAGCCAGTTTACAGATAGAGGTTTTGTTGCTAGGAATATTCAGTGGTTTATCCTAACATTTGGATATATTTTTATTTTTAGAAAGAAAGTTCTGGCACATAATGGACTATTCTTTTTATTATCCCTCTTCCAGGCATATTATTTATTAAGTCAGAATTATTTGTTTGGCATCGGTTTTATGATGGATAGATTTCCATATTTCATGACCCCATTAATTGCAATATTTGGTTCTATGCTAATTTTTAACTTATTTAGAAATGAAAATTTAAATATTAAATTTTTTAAAACAATTACTGTAATATTAACAGTAACATTATTGATCTTAGTGTCATTATTCCGTATAATAGAGGTAGATAGGTCTAGACATTTTGAATTTAATCTATATCCTCCTATTTTAATGATCCCTATGGAAGCCATATTTCAAAGTTTTGATACCTTTAATTTGGATCTAATGATTCAAATAGTCAATATAATATTAGCAACTGGTGTTCTATTTTTATTAGGATATCCGCTATCAAAAATTCTATTTTATAGAGAAACCCAAAAATTTTTTATATTTACTTCCGCAATCATTTTATCTATTGCTACTATGGGGTTTGGAGGAGTATTTTCGCTTTTATTATATAAATTGGATCTTATTAATAAAAATTTCATTATAATAAACTCAATCATACTTTTAATAATTGTGTCTATAAGTGTTTCTTTGAAATTAATGATTATTCAAACCAAGACGAGAAAATATTCTATAGGTGATAATTATCATGGAAAATCCAAAAGTTAGTGTGGTTATGAGTGTCTACAACGAAGAAAAGTTTCTTAAGGAAGCCATAGAAAGCATCCTAAATCAAACATATCGTGATTTTGAATTCATAATTATAAATGATGGTTCAAGTGATGGTTCTCAAAAAATTATAGAAGATTATCAAAAAGACAGAAGAATAATATTAATTAACCAAAAAAAGAGTGGATTGGCCAAGTCTTTGAATAAAGGAATTAAATTAGCTAAAGGAAAGTATATTGCTCGTATGGATGGCGATGACACATCTGAGCCACAACGTCTTGAGAAGCAGGTTGAAATCCTCAATAACAATCCAGATGTAGCAATTGTAACGAGCTGGGTTCGTGTTATTGAAGAAAATGGAGAACCAATAGGCATATTAAAAATTCCCGAAGGAGAAAAATTACATAGAACTCTCAAGAGGAGAAATGTAATCTGCCATGGCTCGGTAATGATTAGAAAGGATGTTTTGAGCATAGCTGGTTTTTATCCGGAGGTTTGGAAATTCTCACAGGATTATGCACTTTGGCATAAGTTAGTTACATTAGGTTATAAATTTTATGTAATTCCCGAAGCTTTGTACAATTATAGGTTGTCAAGAAAATCTGTTGCAAAGATGGTTGAACAGGGGATTTACAGGACAATGACGAAAAAGGGATACGAATTAAATAACATGAATTCAAGAGTTATAAATAAATTTGTCTCAGAGGAAAAGAAAGAAGCCCTATATCAATATATGGTAGGTACCTTTAAACTAAAAACTGGGGATTCAAGAAATGCAATTAAATATTATGTGAATTCACTAAAAATATATCCAATACAGCCACGATGTTGGTATAGATTTGCAATAAGTCTTCTTCCTAATTCAATTGGTATCAAATTAGATGAAATAGGGGTCATGACTATAGATGAGGCATATAGTATATTAATGCGATTAAAAAGATTAATTAGGAGGTGAGATAATTAAAATCCTCCATGTTATAACTCTTTCCACCTGGGGAGGGGCCCAAAAAGTTTGTTACGAATTAATATCTAAACTTAAAGAAGAATACGACGTCGAAGTGGCATGTGGTTCAGGTGGAATCTTGGTTAACAGACTTAAAGAGGAAGGAGTATCTGTTTATGAAATTCCTACATTAAAGCGTAACATTTCTATACATAATGATTTAAAAGCCCTATTTACTCTGTACAAACTAACAAAAAAAGGTGGTTACGATGTTGTGCACTGTCACAGCACCAAAGCTGGTTTGCTGGGAAGATTTGCTGCATGGTTTGCAGGCGTAAAAAAGATATTTTTCACTGTTCATGGATGGAGTTTTTATAATACTGGCGAATATGGGCATCTTCATAAATTACTTATCTTTCTTGAAAAAATTGCAGCAAATGTTTCGACTAAAATAATTTGTGTTTCAGAAAATGATCGTAGAGAAGGAATTAAAAATAAAATTGCCCCCCCAGAAAAGTTTGTAGTTATTCACAATGGCATAAGTAGGAACTCCATTAATAAGGGGAAACTAAGGGGCGAAATAGATGTTGAAGAAAAAGATATCGTCTTCGGCATGGTAGCAAGGCTGGCATATCCGAAGAACCCTATGCTATTTTTAGAGGCTGCAAAGATTGTGTCTGCGAGGTATTCTAATGTCAAATTTGTATTAGTTGGGGATGGACCATATTATAGAGAATGTAGTGAGTTTATTTGGAGAAATGGACTGAGCAATGCCTTCCTGCTTGGATTTAGAGATAACGCGCAGGATATAATATCTGACTTTGACGTTTTTGTTTTATCTTCAAGGTTCGAGGGGCTACCAATAACTATTATTGAGGCTATGTTTGCTGGCCTGCCGGTAATCGCTACAAAGGTAGGAGGTGTTGGCGAGCTGGTAGAGCACGGTAGAAACGGGTTTTTAGTTGATAAGGAGGACGCAAATGAACTTGCCTCATATATGGAGTATTTCATAAGGCATCCTGAAAAGATTAAAGAAATGGGAAACGAAAGTTATGCTAAAGCAATTAATAATTTTACTGTGGAAAGGATGGTTGAACAATACAAAGTATTATATAATATGATATAAAATTGGTTCTGAAAAACATACAGAGTGAATGACATGTGAGTAGGAGAAATGCCCATGAAATCCCTGGTAACTGGCTGCGCAGGTTTTATCGGCTCTCACCTGGTGGAGAGGCTTCTTAGAGAGGGGCATGAGGTGGTTGGGATAGACAGCTTCACTGACTACTATGCGAGGGAGATTAAGGAGGCAAATATGAGGGGATTCATAAAGGATGATAACTTCCATTTCATAGAGGAGGACATCAACCGCCTTGATTTGAGCGAGATATTGTGCAACGTAGACTACATCTTCCATCAGGCGGCGCAGGCGGGGGTAAGGGCAAGCTGGGGCGAGAGCTTCAGGCACTACACCGACAACAACATTCTGGCGACACAGGCTCTGTTAGAGGCTGCAAAAGACGCAGAAATAAAGCGCTTCGTATATGCCAGCTCTTCCTCTGTATATGGCGACGCTGAGAAGCTGCCAATGCGGGAGAGCGATGTTCCAAAGCCGGTTTCTCCTTATGGTGTTACAAAGCTCGCCGGAGAGCACCTGTGCTATCTCTACTGGAAGAACTACGGCGTTCCAGCAATATCGCTGCGCTACTTTACCGTCTATGGCCCTAGGCAGCGCCCTGATATGGCTTTTCACAAATTTGTGAAGGCTATACTGAGAGGAGAAAAAATAGTGGTGTACGGAGATGGCACTCAAACCAGAGACTTCACATATATTGACGATGTGGTGGAGGCAAATCTGCTGGCGGCAAAGAAAGGCAAGCTGGGCGAAGCGTACAACATCGGTGGTGGAGCGAGAATTTCTGTCAATGAGGTAATTAGGCTCATGGAGGAGATCACAGGAAAGAAGGCTGAGGTTGAGTACATAGAGAGGCAGAAGGGTGACGTCAGAGACACCTATGCAGATACAGCGAAGGCGAGGAGGGAGCTTGGGTATTCGCCAAAAGTGGGAATAGAGGAAGGCTTGCGGAGGTTTATAGCATGGTACACAGAGGAGATGCTGGGATGAGGATTTCTATAATTGGCACCGGTTACGTTGGGCTTGTGACAGGCGTTGTATTCGCAGATAAGGGGCACAGCGTAATATGCGTGGATACCGACGCAGAGAAGGTGGAGATGATAAACAGGGGCGAGCCGCCCATATTCGAGAGAGACCTGGAGCCTATGCTTAAAAGGGTGGTGGAAGGAGGAAAGCTCAGTGCTACCACAGATTTAGATGAGGCTGTTTTAAACTCAGAGGTTTCATTCATCTGCGTTGGCACACCTGTGGGCTCATTCGACTACATTGACCTGCGCTATATAAAGGAGGCGAGCAAAAGCCTGGGAAAAGCGCTGAGAGGTAAGGATTCTTATCACGTGGTGGTAGTCAAGAGCACCGTTGTGCCTGGTACGACGGAGCATGTGGTTATCCCAATACTTGAGGAGTACTCTGGCAAAAAGGCTGGCGAAGATTTTGGGGTTGTGATGGTACCGGAATTCCTGAGGGAGGGAAACGCTGTCTACGACTCCCTGAATCCTGACAGGGTGATTATAGGCGGGCTTGATGAGAGGTCGATGAATATTGTGAAGGAGCTGTACAGGGATTATGAGGACAGGTTTTTCATCACAAATCCCAGGACGGCGGAGATGATAAAGTACGCGACGAATTCATTCCTTGTGACCAAGATAAGCTTCATAAATGAGATAGGGAATATTTGCAAGCTTCTGGGGATAGATGTTTACGACGTGGCAAAGGCGCTGGGCATGGACAGGAGAATCTCTCCGCACTTTCTCAACGCCGGGATAGGGTTTGGAGGCAGCTGCTTTCCGAAGGATGTTAAGGCTCTGATAGGCAAGGCGGGCGAGGTTTACTATTACCCGATTATACTCAACGCAGCGCTGGAGGTTAATGAGAGGCAGGCATTGAGGGTTGTGGAGCTCCTAGAGAAGATGGTGGATTCTCTGGATGGGAAGGACGTTGTTGTGCTTGGGCTGGCGTTTAAGCCGGGTACCGACGATATCAGGGAGGCGCCTTCTATAAGGATAATTCAGACGCTTTTAAATAAGGGCGCGAGGGTGCATGCCACAGATCCAAAGGCGGTGAAGAATGCTAAGAAGGTGCTGGGGCAGCATGAAAACCTGAAGTTTTACGAGGATGCCAGAGAGGCGGTGAAGCAGGGGGAGTACGTTTTGATAGTTACGGAGTGGGACGAATACAGAGATGAAGAGCTGTACAGAGATAAGGTGGTTATCGATGGGAGGAGGGTGGAGGAGGCAAAGAAGAAGTCGAAGCACTACGAGGGAGTGTGCTGGTAGCGACGCAGAGGGAGATGAAGGAAACGCGAGGCTTGCAAGAGGAGAATTTCGACATAGCCAAGGCGGTGGATAAGGTATTATAACGTTATTAGGGTGCTGAATGCTGGGTTATAAATGTGGGGTGCGTTTTCTTATTTGAGTCTTGGGCATATTACTAATAACCCGAAAGCTGCTTCACAATCTCGTTGATCTGCCTCTCAATTTCCGCCAGAGCTTCGGCAATTTCAGACTCCTGCGTATAGATTTCCTCTTTTTTCCTGTAAAGCTCCAGTATCTCCTCCTTTATTTTATCGCACTCTTCCATTTGCGGGTCAAAGGGGGGCAAATCTTCAGTACATTCGTTGTATTTATCCAGCAGGTTGGAAATCTCCCTGTCTATTTCTCTCTCTTTTTCTTCCAGATTTTTTAGTTGCTGCCGGAGGGCTTCTCTTCTCCTTTTTAGCATTTCCAGTGTCCCTTCAAGGTCTCCTGACTCTCTGCGCTCCTTCTCTATTGTTTTTCCAGGTGGAGCTCCCAGAGCTTTCGCAAGCTCATTCGGGGTAACGAAGCCCTTCAATCCCAACTTTTCCATCTCGCTATAGGCTGCAACAAGCCCGCTGCATGTATACTTATCCGGGTCGTTTATCAATCCGAAGGTAAGCGCTTCAAGAATGTCGTATCCCCTGTCCACCTTGCCCTCAAGATAGTTTGTGAACGCATCCACATCTATCTTATCCGACATGTTTATGCGGACAAAGGCTCTGTCGCCGTACTTATCTATAGAGCTACGCACCACTCCCTCTTCCACTGTTGCCTCTATCATCTCCCTGTTTCCTATGTCCACCGCCACATGCGAATATCCATAACTCCCGGTTACCAGGTCAATGATTCCCCCTATTATACTGTCGGGAACGAAAATCAGCAGATCACCCTTTGACATTGAGATCCCCCTCTGCTTTTCTCTTAGTTGGGTTATAATAAATACCTTTTTCTCGGGGCTGCGCTGGCTGGCGGAGAGGCTCCTGAGAGGGGGTACTGGGACATCTAGAAGACGCTTGTTTGGCAGAAAGGGCGAATCAACCAAAAAGTGGTTGCAATTGACGCAAGGGCAAGCGTCCCCCATCTACGCCCGGGGCAGGCATGGAAAATTTTAAATCCTCCCTCTCCAACTTCCTACTCAGGAGGCATGTGGTGAGCGAGGACCACCTTTTTCTGCGTGCGTGCTGGCGAGAAGATGTGG
>MTLP01000043.1 GCA_002009975.1 Thermococcus sp. JdFR-02 | reverse complement strand
ATAAAAACAAACGACAAGCTTATATATTGCAAACACAATTGATGGTGGTTCAGGCGTGTTCTCCCAGGGAACTTGTCCCAGGATGCAACGGACTTAACGGCTGGTAGCTCGCGGGCCTGCTACCAAGTTATATTCGCATAAGGGAGATAAAAACGTGCAGTACACCTGTTAGAATGGGCTGGGGGAGTTGGTAGGTATGAGCAGACACTTCTAAATTTTCAACAAAAGCAACTTTTACGTAAGTTTAATAAGAGAGTAAAACCAACTAAAATTGATGGGGGTAAAAAAGAAGATTACAGATCTTGATAGAAGGCTTGAAATATTGCTAATGAAGGGCAAGGAGGATGTGATGGAAAGACTTGCAGAAGTGGAGGTTTATAATGAGTTTAAACCATGGACCCCTCTAAAACTTGTCGGACTGTCCTATCTCCCCAAGCAGTATCTGAACATAGTACAAAGACAGCTCAAAGATAAATATAGAAATTTAAAAGTTTTCTATATTGATTTGTTTGCAGGCAGTGGATTAAATAAAATTGGAAATTTTCCACCTTTGCTTGGTTCTCCTTTGCTGGTAATTGATTGTGCAACACAGGCGAATGGTCGCTTTGATTACATGTATTTTGTGGATAGTTCTCCAGAATACACGGATGCCCTTAAAAAAAGGCTTGAAATCTTATCAGAATTTGAAGAATATTCATGGATAGAAAATAGATATAAAGTTATTACCAAAGATGCTAATAAAGCCGCTGATGAAATTTCAGAAGAACTCGATAAAATTAAATATAAGAACTGTCTTGTTTTTATAGACCCTTACAAATGGGAATTCAAAATGGAAAATCTCAGGAAAATGTTGAATTTATATGGTGATGCTCTGATAACTCTCCAAGCCACTTTAATAGCTAAAGAGATTGGAAAGTATATTCGTCAAGGCTTAAGAGAAAAAACAGTAAATGAAATTACAGAATTTTTTGGCTATCGGGAGAATATTTGGAGGAATTTCAACACAGAAAGTAAAGTAAAGAATGCTTATATTGACATAATAAAAAATTATAAAGGATATGTAGAGGATATTGTTGTAAGATCAGGAAACAACTTTAACTTTAAGTATTTTATGATATTTACAAGTAAACGTAAGGACCCACCTTGGAAAAATTGGATTGAAAGTCTGAAAGTATATGTGGAAAGCTTTAGTGGTGACTTGGTAGAGCATTGCTTTAATAGGATGCTTGGAAAGGAGAAAAGATTGACAGACATACCGCATGAGAAAAAAACTAAGGGAAATACTCAGAAATCTTTGGAGGATTTCAATAATCAATAGTTATCATAAAAGGCAGTTGCATTTTATATTCTTCCAGTCTGCCCCGAGCTTTTCCCACATTTCCTTGGTTTCTTTGCAGAGTGCTATATTTGTGTAATAATACTCTTTTTTAAGGTAGTCAAATATGGTTCTATACATCTCGTATCTCGTTTTAAAGTCTATTCTCTTCCCCCAGTTTGTCCTCTCTGAGAGGTACTCAACCCAGCTTTTGTCCCAGGCATTGTTTATTGTGGTCTGGAGCCCTCTCAAACTCCCAACTGTAATTCTCTCTGGGGTAAAGTTCTCAAAGATTTCATCCACTAAGTTTGCATAGTATCTCATCCAGCCTTTAACGGGCACCATAGGATCTATTCTTACTCTTACAGTGTATCCAGCTTCGAAAGCTAATCTTGCCGCCTCTATTCTCTTCTCAACAGGTGGTGCACCTACTTCCCATCTTTCAGCAACCGGATGTGCATTCATGCTCCAACTCAAAATGATTTTATTTTTTGCTATATCAGCAATTTCAATTAAATTCTCAACTTTCTCACTTTTTGTAACAAACAACACCTTGTGTTTATTTTGATTTGACATCAGCTCTAATATAAAAGTGGAGAAGGGCTTTTTTCCTCCTTCTGAAAGTAAAGAATCAGAAAGCTCTCCAGCATTTAAAAGTTCTGGAGTTGAACCATCCTTCAGAAACTCAGAGATGTGCTTGGCAATTTTTCTGTAGGGCTTAACTCTGGGCTTCTTCCCGTAGGGCAGAAATCTAAAGGTTCCCTGAAGATAGCACCAAGCACAGTTGTAAAAGCAACCAGTTGCCCATTTCAGTTCAAGAAAATGAGGACAAACAACATCCTTAGCCTTTTTAGGCAGTGGTGTTTTATCAAATCTTGTGATTATTGAACCATCTCCAACACGTTTTACAAGCTTCTTTTTAGTGCCATCCAGAAGCACATATTCTTCCTTAATAATCTTCATTCAGACCATCTCATCTCATTTTTTAGAAACAAGTGTTATAACATGTAAAACCAAAATAATATTCACTCAAAATAGTTTTGAAAGAGTATTTTAATTTCTTTATCGCTGGACTATCTTATTTCGTATTTTATTCAGAAAACCTATATGCTCTTGAAGTTTTCAAAAGTGCCTTTTCATAGAAAGCTTTCTCCTTAAAAGTACTCCTCGCCTAATCACTACCAGTTTGTCATCAAGAACAAAGTTCATAACTAACCACTCAAAACTACAACATGCGCCATAATGGTGTTAATCTTCAGTAAAACACATCCTTTGGTCTAATATGCAAGACACCACTGTGTCTATACAACACCCCGCGTATCTTCAGCTTTGTTCCCTTTTTCAGGATACCTGTTGCCTCCGGGAAATCTGCCTCATCAAGCCTTGCTCTAAACTTTCCGTTGAGAATCAGAGTAGCACCGCTAGGGTAGATGCGCTCCACCTCTGCTTCGTACACGTCTTTTCCATCTGCCTCTGGCAACGCCACCTCTCCTACTTTCGGGATGTATATCTCTTTCTTGGTGAGCAGACTGTGTATTGCAGCCTTAACCTGGTCTACTGTGAAAGTGCCACCTTGCGTAAGCACTTCAATCAATTCATCAGCTGCCAGCCTGCGTTTTTCTGCAAGCACTTGGAGCACTGCCTTCTCCACTCTACCAACACCATGCACCTCTCCGGAAGGAGACCACTCATCAAGACATCGTTGGAGCGGGTTTTCAGCACTTGTGAAAAAGAAACCTGTATTATTTTTTTTCTCGCCCACTTTGGTGGAAATGGTTGTATCTCCTTGTAAGATACCTCCTTGCGCTACCACTTCCCTGAAGTCAGGAGGTGGCTCTGGAGGTCTCCCCCTATCCAGCGGCTTGAGTTTGGCGTTAAGCTTGGCAAGCATCACCTTCATTGCGCGTTCCCTTCGCTGGGAGCTGTACAGGTAGGCCATGTCAGACGTACCTTTAGCAGCGAGTATCACCACTTTCCCGGGTGCTTTCCTGCCAGTTCTTCCCCTGCGTTGGATGAAACGGATCTCACTGGGTACGGGTTCGTAGAATACCACCAAGTCAACATTTGGGATATCTAATCCCTCCTCGGCAATGCTCGTTGCAACGAGTACACGGAACTCACCTTCTCTGAAACGACGTATCACGTCTCGCTGCTCTTCTTGCGTCATCCCTCTGTCTTTTCCCTTAGATGCTTGCCCCACAAAGCGCTCGCAGGCGATGCCCTCTTGCCTGAGCCTCTCGGCGATCCTAGTAGCAGTATCGCGTATCTGAGTGAAAATTAGCACCTTAGTCTCTGGAGACTGCTGCAGTTGCACATCCACCACCTCTACCAATGCATCTACTTTGGGATGTTCCACCGCAGCGGCGCGCCTCAGTGAGGAGCGCAGATAGGGGAAGAGCTCATCGCTTATTATGTTCGAGTAGCTTCTCTTTTCATCGCTTTCTCTGGCGAGCTTCTCCATGAAGTTCAGTGCCTGCGCTGCGCCCTGTGTTTGAAGCACCTCAAGAGCGTGGGCGAGCGACAGTGCAGCGCTTTGCATAACTATTGCTGAGAAGATCGCTCCCTTCTTATACCCGTCTGCATCCTTCAATGCTTCTTGGAGCTTTTTCCCTGCTTCAAGCAGGTCGCTCTTTGATACCTGAGAGGGATTCTTTGCTATCAATCTGGCTCTGGCAAGTTCAGATACGCGTTGCTGTATCATCTCCCTGAGCACGCGCTCTGCTCTTCTGTACTCCTTTGGTAACTCCACCAGCCTCCATTCGACCCTAGTGCCGGGTATGAACGGCGCCACATCAGGGTCGCTCTCGCTTCGGTACTCTACCCTCTCTATGTAAAGTGCCCTGCAGACATGATCTAGCCGCTCCCTTTCTCCTCCTGGGGAAGCGGTCAGGGCGAGTATCAGGGGATACGGGTTGTTCTCCAAGTATGACTTGGCTATTTCCGTGTATGCATACTTCTTAACGCCTCTGTGAGCTTCGTCGAAGATCAGCAGAGAAAACTGCGAGAGATCGAGGATGCCCGCCTCAACATCGTTTCTGACCAGCTGGGGTGTAGCGAAGAACACCCTGCCCTTTTCCCACACTCTTCTCCTCGTGGCGGGAGGCATTCTTCCAGTTACTGCTATCAGTTCCTCTTCTGGCAGTGTAAGGAACTCTGCGAAAGAGTCTCGGTGTTGCAACACTAGTGGCCGTGTGGGTGCGAGCACTAGCACTTTGAGCCAGGGAAAGCGCTGCAACACGTGAGCACACACAAGGACGGCTATGACAGTCTTGCCCAGCGCTGTTGGAAGCACAACGAGGGTGTTTGCCGAACATGCAACCGCGGCTATCGCCTGCTGATACAGCCTTGCCTCCACTGTGTTCTCCCTGATGAGAGGATGTGCAATGTGACCAGCCACACACATCACCTGCTGGCATCAACGGGTTCTGTGAAGATCTGTCCGCAACGACTGCAGCGGTAGTCCGACGTCTTCACCCTCTTGGAGATACTAACAGATCCACAGTATGGGCAGCGAAACCTCCAACGCTGGAAATATTCGCTAATTACTCCCATACTCATCTCCATCATCTCCCCATACCTCAATTTTCATCAGAACTAATATGAGTTGTGCAGGAGAGTTCTGGAAAAGTGATGTGTAACCGCTCGAGCGCATCATCCGCAAGCAGTGTGGCATCACCCTGTGGCACGCGCTGGATGGTGAGGTAGGTGAAGTGGTCATAGCGCCTTAGGTCGTCCAGTATCCCTTGCGGCATCGTTTCCGCTTCAACCAGAATCTTCAGCGACCTGCACCTCAGCTCTTTCGCAGCCTCCATGGCTCTCAGCAGAGCCTTTCGCATTGGGTCCCTGCAAGAGCAGGTGCTCACCACCCCACCCTCCTTGTGCAACTTTCCCACTATGAGTTCCCGACCGCACCTGATTCCTGCCTCCACAACAATGCCGTAGGTTGCCAGCCTGCCAGAGCGGGAGACTGCAACCCGTGCGACGCACACCTTGACGGGCAACCTCAGCGGACCTCCTCTGCGCGTTGAAGTCTTTCCAAAAAGGCGTCAAGTTCTGCCACCACGTATCTTCTCCCGCCTCTGAGCCACAGTGCAAGGCACTCACCTTTCCCGACTGCGAGGACCTCCTCCCTCTTTAGCAGGATCGACCTCTCAGAACGCAGCTCCTTTCGCTTTTGCTTAACGAATAGCGCCGCGTGCCCTGCCTGAAGAACGGCATAGAGCCTGCGGTGCCTTTTGAAGGAGAACACTATCACAGGGACCTCGCCGTTATCGGAGTTATTTATGTTCCTCTCAATGTCATCAACGCTGATGCGTATGCTGTCCTTCGATGCAGTTGACTTAGCGTCGATCCTGAGCCTAACACCGTCTTTGCTGGCGATCACATCTCCCTTGATCACTGACGCTGCACCACTGACAGGAACACGGTGAGCATTCCACCCGCGCTTTCGGAGATGCTCAACAATCCGGTACTCAAACCGCTTCCAAGATTGCATTCCACACACCAGCAGGAAGGAGTAAGGAGAATTATAAAAAGCTGCAATCGCAGAAAAAGGAGAAGCATCTCTTTTTCCGCGCTAGTGAGTGTGCCTCATTTTGCGCTTTATATACTTCCTCTTTTCTCTCAGGACTGAGGTGGTGACGCTGGTAAAGGTGGATGCCGTAAAAAAAGGCGCCGCCGCCACGTGTTCACCTCCTCTGTATCCTCCACCTCCTGTGTTGGAGAAAGATACAGAGGGAAAAAGATGGTTGTGTTGGCGATTCTAGGTAAAGGCGGTGTCGGAAAAACCACCCTTGCTGCAAACCTTGCTGCAGCAGTTGCAGAGAAAGGTGTTAGCACGATTGTTGCGGACTTTGATATCATAACAGGAGACCTGGCAGAACACTTCGCTATTAAGGATACCAAAGTCAGAGATGAACTAAGCAAAACAAGCGGCAGTAGCATTCATGACCTCATCGCAGCAGAAGATCTGACACAAGAAGTTCTTAATAGTTGCCTCGTGGAGGTTTCGAGGAACCTACGCATTGTGCCCAGCATTGTCGGCGCATCCATTGAGTTACTAGCAAGGGTGTTTTCGAGTTCGGACATCGTTCGCACAGTCAGAGCGCTTTCTGAACTCTGCGAACTGCTCGTATTGGATTTCGCCTCCCTTGACCCTTATGCGGTGGTCGCACTCCCTGCGTGCACCCATGCCCTACTGGTTGTCGACAATACCCCCTCGAGCAGGGTCGTGGCAGAACGCGCTGCACGTGCCTGTGAGGTCGCTGGTACCTTCGCGGTGGGGTACGTTCTCTGCAAAAGCAGATATGCAAGCGAGAATATTGCAGGGCTGTCGTGCCTTGCTGTATTGCCACATGATGATACCCTATTAAAGCACTATGGGAAGGGGCTCCCTTTCATGACAGCGCCCGGATCACCATACGTTCAGAAGGTGAGGGAACTTGCGAGATTGCTCGTCGGAGAGGGGAAAAGGAGTAGTGATGGCTGATGACAGCGATGAGGCTAAAAGACCTCGAGAGGAGAAAGTACACCGGAGAGGCGGAACTGTACCTCCTTCTTGGGGTCCCTGTTCCTGTTGGCATGCTGAAACTTGAGAGCGGCAGAGTGGTTGACGCAAAGCTTCTGAGCGGGGGGCGGGTGCTGACTGGTGTAGAAGCGCTCGACATATTGAGGAGGGCAGATACCTTCCTTACTGTGGTGCCTCAGGAAGAGGACTCTGAAGTTGAGGGGGGACCTTTAAGCAGCCAAGAAATCCATAGAACTGAGGAAGTACAGGTGGAGAGGAAACCACTCGGTTTATCAACAACTAAGAAGCGTCCTAGAGGAATATTGGACATGGCTCTCGACAGCAGCGCCCTCGATGAATATATGTGAGCAATGCAGCTTGTTCTGCTTTTTTTAGAAATCCCCAATCTTCCTCAGTAAGAAGAACACATTCTCAGCTGCGGTGGTGTGCAGAATGGTGTCTCTGGTCATCTGCTCTGGCAAGGGAGGTACGGGAAAAACCACACTTTCGGCGAACCTTGCAGTGGCGATGGCTCAGTATGGCAGGGACGTTCTTGTGGTGGACGCCGATATAGAGATGGCGAACCTCTGTTTCCATCTCGGTGTTGATGGTTCGTCGCCGACTCTACACGACGTCCTTGCCGGTAAAGCGGATGTAACAGAAGCGCTGCGTGAGGCACACGGAGTTAAGGTATTGCCAGGAGCAATATCGCTCACAGCATTGAAACACACTGATCCAGAAAGATTGGAAGAGGTGCTCAGGGTGCTTGATGCCCATGATGTGATTGTAATAGATGCGCCTGCAGGACTTGGGAGGCCTGTGCTCACCGCCCTCTCGGTTTCGGAGGCTGCTCTGCTGGTGGTCAATCCAGAGATACCCTCCATCTCTGATGCACTTAAGACCAGAGTTGTTGCCGGGAAGCTTGGTACCTCCGTGCTAGGTGCCGTGCTAACACGCTGGAGAGGCGCTCCTGAGGAGATACCTGTAAGAGATGTGGAGACGGTACTTGAAACAAAGGTGCTCGCGACGATACCTGAAGATGCAAACGTGAGGGCGGCCTGCTCATTTGGTGTGCCGCTCGTGCTCTACAAGCCTGACTCCCCGGCTGCGCAGGCGGTAAAAAAGCTCGCAGCTGACCTCCTCGGCGAGGAGTACCGTCCACTTAAAATTGGTCTTGGGAGAAGGCTGAAGAACCTACTATTTCGTCTCTGAGGTCCCTGTTAACTTATTGTTGGTGAAGATAAAAAATAGATTAATTTATATTGCAATTAGTCAGCAAAAATGATTATATAGGTGAGAAAGTATGGAAGAATGTGTATACAATCCATATGATTTTATTAATCCTGTTAAAGATCCAAAACATTTTGCTGGAAGAAAGAAGGAACTCGCAGAGATAGAATATTACTTAAAACTCTCAAAATCTGATAAGCCAAAGTACTTTCATATGGCTCTTGTAGGCCCTCGATCTGCTGGAAAAAAGAGCTTATTAAACATGATCGAATATAAAGCAAATGAGCTTGGTTTACTAGCAGTAAAGATACCACTAAACGGAGAGATTGTTAAAAGCGATGTTTTGTTCTTTAAAGAAATTATTGACGGAATTCTTACGAAAGGAGCAGAAAAAGGAATGTATAGAAAAATATACAGAAGATTTAGGAGAATTTTCGATATGTTGGATACGAGCGTTGAAATACCCTTACTTTTTGGAACCGCGTATGTAGGATTCAAAAAAGAAAAAAATGTTGATAACATTCCTCAACACGTTCTTATACATGACTTAAGAGAATTACGCGCTGAAGCAAATAAGAAAAAAATACCAACTATTGTGTTGCTTTTTGACGAATGTGATTTACTTTCACAGAATGAAGTACTGCTACAGAAATTAAGAAACGTTTTTATGGAGATAGAAGGATATATCCTCGTGTTTTCTGGAACTGAAAAGATGTTTCCTGCTATAAGCAATGTTTTCTCTCCAATTCCACGATTCTTCAAGAGAATAAACGTCGAGAACTTCAAAGATATCAGGGAGACAGAAGAATGCTTGCTTAAGCCGCTTAATGAGAAGGAAAAAGAAGCATTCGATCGGGCATGTGTTGCGGATATTCATCAACTAACGAACGGCTCGCCGTATGAAATTAACTTAGTGGCACACTACATGTATCGTAGGTGGAAAGAAGGAAAGAATCCAAAAATACAGCTATCTCCAGAGGTATTAGATGATGTTTTGAACGAACTCGAAATATTAAGAAAAGAAGGTTATCACAAAATAGCGAATAAGATAAAGCATTATTGGATAGATCAACTGAAGATCTTAAAGTCTATACTCGAATTTCCCAAGGTACCTAGAGACTGGCTTGCCGAATATATGTTGCTTGACGAAATCAATACAATTCAGCCTAAAGATGTCTACGTTAGAAAATCGATTATAAAAGACCACATAGAACATCTAAAAAGAGATGAAATAATTGCTGAAGAGGGCAGAAAACTCGTATTTAAAGGGGATCTGTTTGATATTCTGTATCTCAAATATTTATGCGCCTCTAAAGGAATCATAGACGTCAAGGAATTTTTTATGGGACTCCCAGACGATCCACTCCTGAATTTATATTACAAGCTCACAAGGACAGTACTTCTAAAAGATTTTCGGGGCTGCTACATTCATACGAAATTTGATACGGTAGAAAAAATTGATAATAAAATTAGGAGAAAAGTTGTCTTTGAAGCATTTAATGTAACTATACCTCCAGGCGAACATGTAATTTTGGAGATATCCCCTGAAAAAGCGGATAAAGAGTTTTACACTGGTGTGCAAAACTCGATCAGATTTCGAATCAACGTTGAATGGATGAAGGAAGGATTTGTTATACAAATAAAATTCCAGGATAAGGAGGACTTAAAGAGATTTAAGAACCGTCTAAATGCTTTGAAGGACAAGCTAGAATTCCTGGGATATAAGCTTATATTAAAGGATGAAATCTCATGGAATAATGAAGGAATAGATTTCTTAAAGAGAGGAGAAATTTCAAAAGCTATAGAATGTTTCGATAAAGCGATAGAAATAAACTCTACATTCGAATTAGCGTGGGCTAATAAGGCAAGTGCATTTTTCGAACTTAAAAGATACGATGAAGCCCTTAAATGTGTGAACAAGGCTCTTGACTTAAACCCAAGCTGGGCAGATGTCTTAAAACTTAAAGGAATGATTTTGATTAACCAAGGAAAGAATGAGGAGGCTTTGGAGTGTTTAGATAAAGCATTAAAGCTTAATCCAGAGGATTGGAGCATTTGGGATAATAAAGGAAGAGCATTATTTAACCTTAAGAGATTCGATGAAGCTATAGCGTGTTTTGAAAAATCATTGAAACTTAAGCCGGATAATCATGAAGTATTATATCTCAAAGGAGCATCACTTGCCAACATCGGAAAATATGAAGATGCTATTGATTCATTAAATAAAGCATTAGAAATTAATCCTGATTTTATACCTGCCCTAATGGTCAAAGGAGAAATTTTATTGAATAAAGGGGATTACAATGACACGTTAAGTTGCCTTAATAAAATTCTTGAAAAAGAAAAAACAAATATTAAGGCTTTAATCTTAAAAGGAATTACATTGTCTAGACTTAATCGTTATGAAGAGGCAAGAAAGTGTTGTGATGAAGTCATTAAAATTGAGCCAAATAACGCACTCGCTTGGTATAACAAAGCGTGTTTTAAGGTGAAATTGGGAGATGTAGAGAATACTTTAAAATGCTTGGAAAAAGCGATAGAAATAGATGAGAAATTAAGAGAAATAGCTAAGATCGACGAAAGTTTCATAAATCTAAGGAGTGATGAAAAATTTCAAAATTTAATCGAGAAGAGTAGCTAAAAAGTGGATAAAATGTGTAAAAGATAATGTGAAAGAATTTCATTGGATGCCAAACTTTGTATGTCCACAAAAACATTATACCAACATAAGTTACCAGAACTGTCTTTAATTACCCTTATGCACCAGCAGAAGTACGAAATAAACTATAAAAAGGTATGAGTCAGTTTTCCAGCGCCTTCGGGAAAGTGGTATATATCTGGTTCGTGTAAGGTACTCAGTGCCCTGCTCTCACACACCCTCCTTCGCCAGCTCGGACTGGTCGCCCCGCCAGTCCGAGCAACGCAGTGGCTAGCTCTGTTTTGAAGGCATCAGCTTCTCTGAGAACCTCACCAGCTCTTCGGCTTCTATCTCTTCGCGGCTGCTGCGCACCAGCGCCTCCAGCCTCTTCTTGATCATCTCGACCTCACCCTGCGTGGTGTCTGTGGCCTTTTTCAGCTCCTTCAGCTCTCTCCTCACTCTGAGCACCTCGACTGCGAGCACCGCACACGCCGCAGTAGACACCGCAGCAAGCGCATAGAACAGCAACAGCCAGTCGTAGATACTCACCACTCACTCCTCCAGGGCTCTTTTGATGATGCTCTCAACCTCTATCTCGGACGGTTCTTGGATACCGTACTTTCTCAGCAACTCTTCCCTCCCCTTTGCGGCGTGGCACTCAGTGAGCACATGGTTCAGCTGCACACCTATCTCAATTCCCAGCATTTTAATCAAGAGCACCATCTCAATTTCATCAAGCGCATGCGCTTCAACGTCAGTGGTCAAGGTGAGGAGTCTTCTTAGAGCTTTCTCTCCTGTGGCGTTGCGCAATACTGCGTGTAGTATCCTCCCCTCATCCATGACGATGATACCCTCTCCCATTACCACGAGGTATCCCGTCAGCTTCTTCTCCATCGCCTGCTGCACCGCCTCGCGGACGTTTACTCCTCTGGCGGAACCAAGCACTCTCCCCTCTGGTATCCTCATCATATCCTCCGATAAAGGTTAATGCCGTTCTTCTTCTCTACTGCCAAGTAGCGGTAGAGCATGTTGTTCCTGATGAACAATGCAAGTTCGTGTCTGCTTGGCCTGTAGCCTCTTGAAGCTAACCTGTCCATCAGTTCCGAGAGCGATACTTTTTCGCCATATCCTATTGCCTCAAGGATGAACTTCCTCTTATGGTCTCGATTCCAGAACCTCATCCACCTCCCCTCGGTTCACCCCTCAATTCTCGGAGCAAGGAGAAAGTCTAGCTTTACACCCTCTGCGAGGAAGTCGAGTCTCATGGGAATGTCTGTGCCCAGATGCAACCTGATTGTGGAGGCGGCATCGACTGCCTTAAGCATGTCCTTCAAGTATTCAATAGAGAACATGCTCTTGCAGGGTTCGCTTACTTCAAAGTTCAGCGCCCGCTCCTTGCTCACCTTCACCTCAACGTTGCCCAGATCGCCGCTAGCGGAAATGTAGAGGTTCTCAGAGTCGCACTTCAGGGTCACGTGATCGCTGACTATCTCCGCATCCTTTATGCCCTCGCTGAGTATCTTCGGGTCGACCTCCACCTCCGCAAGGAAGTCCAGCTGGGGAATGCGAAGCTCCTCCTCGCTCACATCTATAAGCGGGAGGTCGAAGCGCCGCATTGCCGAGTTCCGGATAGTTATTATCAGCGCGCTGGCGTCTTCGCTTAAGGACAGCTCTATCTTGTCGCTGCTGCCCGCACGCTTCAGTATCGTGTTCAGCCTGTCAAAGTCGATTCCGAGTTCCAAGTTGCTCTCCACGTGGTACTCCTCAAAAGCCACCTTGCTCATGTTGAGGTCAGCCAGGGCAACATGTCCAGGATCCATAGCGCGCAAACTGATGCCTTCTGGAGAAACTACTAGCTTGGCCTCATCTATCAGGTTGGAGAGAGTATCTACAATTGACTTCAGTACTTTTGCGTCAGAAAGTACCAACCTCATGCTCAACCACCTCCTGAAAAGTGTTTTCCATTCTGTACCCCTGCTTTTTCCAACAACTCGCTCTTGAGCATGTACTCTACACCAACGCTGTCAAGCTTCCTCACAAGCGCGGGAAGTTCGCGTTGGTAGAACCCAGGAGGTATACTCACGTAGTTCAGAGCACCGATGATAAACCTGTCCACGAAGCGCTTGGAATGTCGCACTATTTCCCAAGGGTTTGTTACGTAGGGTATCCATGGCTCTACGCTGATGAATGTTTTTACTCCGAACTCGTGTGCTACCTTAAGCACGTGAAGCCTGTCCTCTGGCGGGCTTGCTCTGGGCTCATACCTTTTTGCCTGCTTTTCGCTGAGAGTGGTGAGCGTCACGCCCAGCTCTACGTTATCATGCCCTTCCATGATGTCGATATCCCACCAAGCCAAGGACGATTTCGTAAGAACGAGCACATGAAAATCGGTATCGAGAAGCTTCTCTAAAATACGCCTCGTTAGCCTCAGCTTTTTTTCGGCTGGCGGATAGGGGTCGCACATGCTGCTGAGCAATACCGTCCCTGGCTTCTTTCTACGCAGGTCCTTTTCCAGAAGCTCTAAAGCGTTGCGCACTGGCTTTACTTCGCGGAACTTCCCCCAACGTCCCCGCCAGAATGCTTCGTGAAGTTTCCTCGCGTAGCAGTACGTGCAGCCGTGAACGCAACCAGCGTAGTGGTTTATGCAGTAGTCTGTCCACTCAACGTCTGACTCGTTTAGAAGGCTTCTCCTTTTGATACTCTGCATTTAACCACCGACTCCTCAGACAAAGAAGACATATATAAGTGTCAATTCAGAGGTCGATTACTTTCGGCATTGGTGACTCCTAAAATGGGTTTTCGACCAAGTTTTTCCCCGCAATAGTCAGTTCCCAGAACGCCCTGCGCAGGCCGTTGTCTGTCACCACTGTACACCTGACAAAACCTTTTTCCTCCAACTTCCTGAGTACTCTCCTCTCTGGGGGTGTCATCATGTCGTCGGGGATGCTCCTCCCCCTTGTGGTCTCAGTGTACAGCGTTTGAAGCATCACTGTCTCCTCGCTGGATAGTTCTGCCAGAAGTTTGCGCTCAAGGTTCTTGATACGCAATTCGAGGTTCTCGATACGCCAGCTAAGTCTGTGCACGAGGGAGGCCACTTTGCACACGGCACAGGTCTCTGTGTTTAGGGCAGCATCACCATCAGGCTCATGAGGTTTGCCCTTGGGAGTTTTACAAGATGCACTTTGGTTCCTGTGAAACGCAGAAGGTCGTGTTCTCTTCCCTCGTATCTTAGCCAGCACCGTTTTCAGCCTTGCATTCCTACTATAGTTAATCTCAAACGTTCTTCATCACCCCCGATGAGGTTCTACCTCACCCAGCAACTCTTCCACGTCCTCCTGAGTCAACGTCTCGGCTATACGTCTGTACCAAGTGCGCACGGTGGGTTCTGTCACGTCAGCGGCCTCGGCAACCTTTCTCTGCGTGATATGATACTCCCCCAGCAATTTTGCAGCGAAGTACAGCGCTGATGCTGCGATTGAGTAGGGGTTTGCTCCTGACATTGCCCCAGGGTCTCTCTCCCTGAAGCTGCGCACCACTTCCCTCGCCAACGCCAACGTGTGGTTTGTGCCTCCGACGCGGCTGCACAGCTTCGGAAGGAGGTTTTCTGGCTTCTGCGCAGGCACCCTAGCGCGTGTGACTCTTTTGATGGCTCTGTAAGTTCTGGTGAGCATCTTGACATCAACGCCTGCGGCTGCTGCGACCTCCTCGATAGACCTTCCCATCCTGCGGATTTTCGTTGCGAGCAACACGGAGGCTGCAGCGGTGTTAGATATACCCCTTCCCGTATGTACTCGCTCGTTTACTGCCAGCCTTAGGTAGCGTGCAGCCACCTCCCTTGCTTCGTGGGGCAACTCGAGTATCGAGCATATCCTGCTCAGCTCCTGCAGGGCATTTGTGAGTGTTTTGTTCACGTTCACTCGCTCAATGCGTTGCAACCTGCGAAGCTTCAGTGCCCTTGTCCGCTGGTTCGCTGACATACCCCTCCCGTGCGTGAAGTCTACTGCAAGGTCTCCTACTTCTGTGTGAAGCCCCTTATCATGGTAGAGGAGGGTTTCCGCAGGGCCCGTTCTTACGCGCTTCACCATCTCCTCCACGCTGAATGCAGTTCTCTCCAGGCCTCCGTACACAAGATCCTCCTCTACCACTAGGCCGCAGCTTCCGCAGACTACCTCACCTCTGCTGTAGTCTGTGTGCAGGAGGGTGCTACCGCACTCGCTGCACTGCATCGTCACACTACCCTCCACTTGCCCTGCATGAGCGCATCTGCAAGTTCCTCAGGCGTGCACCCGTGCTTCGCCGCCAGCGCTTCGAAGGTTCCTTTTGAGTCTGTGAGCGCCGATACCAGCTCCTGAAGGTTGATGCGTATCTTCCTCACAGACGCACCTCCAGCGCTACTCGTTCATGCCCCCCAACTGCTCTGGTTCTGCCCCCTGAACCTCAGGCGGTGGTGGAACCTGCTCTGGCATAGGCGGCGCTTTGTCGGTGTAGAAGCCCGTCGGGAATATGAGCTTCCCGTCCTTCGTGATGTAGGAGGTGTAGTTGTAGCCGCCAACACTGACGTTGAAACCGTAAACACCGTGTTCCTCCCAGACGGATGTAACCTTTACCTCTTCTCCCTCTGGTGCGAAGTACTTCTCAATGTAACTCTCTGCGATATTCGCCACGCTGCTGGACGCCAGGGTTGCTGCTTCAGGCACCGTAGAAGTGCCTCCCTGTGAAAGAGGTCTGCCTGTGCAACCTGCTACGGCAGCGATAAGCAGAACCGCCGCAACAAGCACGATCTTCTTCACTTTCACCACCTCAGCATCGGAGGTGAAATGAAGTATAAAAAGGAGTATCAGCTCTGAGGCGGCGTTGCCACAGTCACAACATACCTACCGTAGCGCAACGAGGTCGTGGAACCGTAACTCTTCTCTTGCTCCTCTGGCACAGTCGCCATGCTAATGCTGACACTCACGTTATGGATGCCTCTCTCCCTGAAGTAGTTCTGCAACCACTGCGTGGCGTACTGTGAGAAAAGCATGTCTACATCTGCTTGAGAACTGGCACCGTTTGCACCCGCTTCCTGCGCAGCTTTGAGGTAAGCCTTCTCCAGTATCTCCCGTACATCTACCTCGCTTATCTTGCCGTAGACCATCTGTTCCGATACGTGTCCGCCGGGGTTATTGGCCACCATAGCGCCGTGGTGGACAAAGAACACTAGCGCAGCGACAGCGACCACGAATAAAGAGAGAGCAAGGAAGGATGTGTCAACTGCTGCCCTGTTGTTTACAATCATTGCGCTGTTGGATACCCTGCCCTTCTTAGACAATAGGGTCACCTCCGCTACCTAGCTTGGAGGATTATGTCATCAACGGCTCCAGCATTTTTATAACAATCAGAACATCCCCCGCTTACTGTCCAAGCCTTTGAATAATACGTCAGCGTGTAAGACCTCGAAAGTCCCAGCCTTACGCTGGCGATTCTTGGGTTTCCTGAATATACGGAGACCCAATTGCCCCAAGAGGTACATCTCAAAGGCTCTTGTCTCCACTCAAACGTGTGGACACCAGCGGGGATCGTGATCGCAGTGCTTTTTGTCCATCCCCACGCCTTTACACCACACCCTCCCTTAGTATACTTTGTTACACCGTCAACGATGAATCTCTGTCGCGTCTGGTGATAGGTATTGTAACCAGTTACAGTGGTATATGCCGCATTTGGACGGGACCTGCCCGTGGTGTAGCCGTTGATCGTCCATTTGGAATAATCTCCCGAGTCAAAGTTCCAAACTATGGTGTTCGGTTCCTTGTAGTATACCTTGTAGGTGTAGACCGCCTCTCTGCCCAAGGTGTCTTTCACTTTCACTTCGATTGTGTTCCATGTGTTAGGCTTGAAGAGTGCTTTGTTTGCTGAGACTCTCCAGCGACCCCAGTCGTATATCCAAGTACTTGAGTAACCCCACCTTCTCTTATTCAGTGGCGCAGCTTTGTACCAACTTCCGCCGTTGATTCTGACGTAGACCGCATCACTCGCGCCCCAGCAGTAGCCCCAGCTGCTGCAGTATCTTTCTGGTTTCCCAGCGCTCCAGAAAGCTTCTCCTTCGAATAATCCAACATTATACTCTGGCCCTACTGTGCTTCCAGGCTTCGGCGAGGTGAGCCTCGCGTAGGGTGGCGCGTCTATGTAGTAGTCGCGCACGTACTTTCTGACATTCCCTGCTTCGTCAGTTATGCGGATGTGCACCCTCTCACGCTGACCGCCGAGCGAGTACACCTTGAATGAAACCGTTATATCGGTCTTGCCCTTCGGCTGTGAGAAGCTCGCCACAGTGAGCCACTGCCCTGCGGTTACTATCTTTCC
>MTLP01000011.1 GCA_002009975.1 Thermococcus sp. JdFR-02 | reverse complement strand
AAATCTGGACTGGTCAAATTGGTTCACCCCTTCATGTTGTAGCGTTGCGCATTGCAGAGCTTCTCCAGAAGTGAGGATTCACAGGTATCGCAGAGGAACCTCCCCTTAGCGACAGGGGCACCACAGGAGAGGCAGTAGTGGCTTGCCATGAAAAGAGAAGGTGCTCTTTTTTTGTATCTGTTGTTTGCGGAGGAGCGCTGGAAAAGTGACATCCCCCTGTATTGGCTTTTAAAAGAATCAGATGTGGGGGCGGATCTACAACCTCAAAACAGAGTGGTAGAAACTGTGAGGGTTGGATAGTAAATTTATTATAATTCTTTTATAATCCTTATAATCAACTTCTGATTTGGAGGCGGCGCATGCTAGAAGTTGGGCAGAATATTTTGATGAGGGGGATAACCTGGCAGGTAGAGGAAGTTTCAGAGCTGGGGAACTCTTATAAACTAGTCGCAAAGGCAAAAGAAGGACCTTTAAATGGCAAAAAAGTAACATGCATCGCTTCATTAGAGGACATCAAGGTTTTAGATTCTGCACAACTTAAGTTCACAGTGCCCACCAACCCAGAATACTGGAAATACTTTGTGGATGCGATTAATTACTCACTCACTCATTCCAACAAGTTTCTATTATCCATCCTTAATAGCAGAATCAAAATCGAGAGGTATCAGCTTATACCCCTCATCAGAATAAAAAAGCTTCTAAAGCCAAGAATTTTGATTGCAGACGATGTTGGTTTGGGAAAAACTGTAGAAGCCGGGCTTATTTTAATGGAGCTAATTGCCAGGAACAAAGCAAACAGGGTTCTTATTGTAACACCAGCTTCGCTTCAAGAGCAATGGCAGGACGAGCTTAAGGATAAGTTTAACCTTGACTTTGAGATTTTCGACAGCAGCAGGATTAAAGAAATTAGCTCACAAATCCAAACAGGAATTAACCCCTGGGAGGCTTACGACAGAATTATAACATCTATTGACTATATTAAGCGGGAAGATGTTTTCAGGAAGATAGAAAACGTAAAGTGGGACGTTGTTATAGTCGACGAGGCACATTATTTATCTTACGTCCACAACAAGACCGATAGAGCAAGGTTCGGTGAGAAGATTTCAAAAAGGTGTGAATCACTCATCCTCTTAACCGCCACGCCTCACTCTGGAAGACCTGAAAGCTTCCGCAGTATTTTGAGGCTCCTGGACGAAAGACTCGTAAGGCCGAACGGTGAGCTATCAAAAGATGCTAAGTTATACTTCGTAAGGAGACTTAAAAGCCAGATCGTAGAGGACAATGGAGATAGAACGTTTAAGGAGCCAGAGGTTAGGATAATTGATGTAGAATTCAAATCCGACTTAGAGAAAAAGATTTACAAAGAACTTGCCCGGTATGCCGACAGATACTACAAGAAAGCATTAGAGACAAAAGAAGCTCAGTCGGTAGCCTTCGCAATGGTTATTTTAAAGAAGAGACTCATGAGCAGCCTTGAGGCACTTCGCCGCTCACTCGAATACAGAATTAGCAACCTGGAAAATTTGAGATATCAGATGGACACCGCTCTGAAAAGAAGCTACATTGAGGGGGTGAGTCTCACAGAAAGACAGATCGAAAAAGTGGAAGCGGATGTGCTCAGAACCACCCTGGAAACATCCATTGAAGGTATCGAGAGGGAGAAAAAGAGGTTAGAGAAGATTCTCCGAATGGTTGAGCAGGCATTAGTAGTCGGAGATTCTAAAGCTTATAAAATACTCGAAATTTTGAGAGAAGAAACCGAAGATAACGAAAAAGTCATTATTTTCACAGAATACAGAGACACCCAGAAGTATCTTTACGACTTTCTCTCGCGGAATGGCTACGAAGGGAAGATAGCGCTGCTTAATGGAATGATGAGTTCAAGGCAGAGAAAGGAAGCTGACAGGTTCTTTAACAGCCCTGATTGCAAGATTCTCATCGCCACAGATGCGGCTAGCGAGGGGCTCAACTTCCAGAAGAACTGCTCAATAATAATACACAACGAACTCCCATGGAACCCCAACAGACTGGAGCAAAGGAATGGCAGAGTTGATAGATGGGGGCAGAAGAGGAGAGTGAGGATCTACAATCTCCATTTGGTGGACAGCTACGAGTCTGATATTCTTAAGCTCTTAATCACCAAGCTTATAGATATAAAAAGGGACACAGGCTCAGTGACGGATGTGCTAGGGATATTCAAGCAGGACAAGCTGATTGACGAGTTAATGGGAAAAGAGACAAAAGAGGAGGTAGAAGAAGCTCAAAAGAAGCTTGACGGATATATCAGGGAAATTCTAACCACTTATAATAAAGAAATAAGGACTCTAGCACTTTTTGGACACACAAAAGAGGAGGAGAAAGAAGTAAAAGGCACAATAGATTCCACCAGAACAGAGCTTCCTGACTTCACTGACCTAAAGGGGCTCACAGAGCACATGATCAGGAAGCATGGTGGTAGAATTGAGGAGATTGTTCCAGAAATTTACAGGATAGAGGTTCCTCAGAACTTAAGGTACTCTGGAGTTGAGAGCTTATATGAGAAGGCAACTTTTAGCCGTAAGGTCGCTCTCAGGGATGGGAGCGTGGAATTTCTCACACTCACTCACCCACTAATCTCCGCGGTTCTGCGGGAGTACAGGAGGCTCCTATATCACCCTGTCAATGATTACAGGGTAACCTACAAGGTGGTTGAGGGCTTCCCTCTGGGTATCCTTTTTGTGCACCTCGTGAAGCTTCAGAATGGCTATGGTAAGGTTGTGGAGGAGAGGCTTGTACCGATTTTTGTTAACCTCGAGGAGGATAAGGTTGAGGACGAATACACAGCCGCTAACGCACTTGCTGCCGAAAGCCTGAAAATAAATGCACCACCAGAATTTCTGAAGGAAAACTTTGAGAAGAAATGGGAACTTGCACTGAACCACTCTTTTGATGCGATTGAGAACATAGCTACAAGGCTTGCTGAAGAATTAGCAGCCTCACTCTCATTAAGGGTGGAAGAAGAGAAGAGAGATATTGAAGATTACGTGGAGGCCAGGATTAAGGAGTTAGAGGCGGAGAAAAGGTCTATACAGACAACCCTATTAGGAGCAGATCCGTCAGAAGTAAGGGAGGCAAAGCTGAGAAATAGAAGGATTACCAGCGAAATTGAAAGCCTCAAAAAGAATGCTGAGGCGAGGCTCAGGGACCTTGAGAAGAGCGGAGAAATAAGTGTTAGACGGAGCAATGGTAAGGCATCCGAGGTTATCTCGGCGGCGATGATTATACCTAGGGGGGCGTTGAGTTGAGAAAACCTGCCGTTTACTCCAACGTAATAAACGCTGGAGGATTCTTCTCAGACTACTTTTTGGGCAATATTTTAAACGAAAGGTCACTGAAGGGAAAGCTTGGTGAAAGCACAGTAAACGAAGCTTACAGGTGGCTGCTGTACAGATTCGACAGGTATGGAGGAACACTTGGCGATAAGACTTCGCTCAGTGAGATGTGGAATATTTGGCTTAAGCACATCTTTCAAAAGCTGGGCTTCTCGCCACTGTGGAGAAACAGCATAGAGACAGAGAAGGGTGAAATTAAAATCTCAGCTATTGAGAAATATAACAACAAGCCGCTTGTAATCTTCAGATTTTTAAGGTTTGGAGAGAGCTTGGATGCAGCTGAAGGACTCGCAAGATCGCCCCACAAAGAGCTCGTGAGAGCACTTTATTACGCCAAGGCACCCTATGGAATACTTACGAATGGGAAAGTGATCAGGCTCATAAGAAACAGTCCCCTGAGTTCGGATAGGTCCTACCTTGAGGTTGACCTGTGGCGCACCTTTGAGCTTGAGGACAGGGACTCTTTCAGGGTGTTCTGGGCTATTTTCAGAAAGGAGGCTTTTGTGCCTGATGAGAGCGGTAAGAGCCTTATCGAGGTGCTGGAAGAGGAGAGCAGAAAGCATGCGATCAGAGTGGGAGACGAGCTCAGGGAGAGCGCCTTTAGAGCCTTGGAGAGGTTCATAAGAGGGGTCCTGGAGGATGAGAGCAACAAGGATGTTGTTGAGAGCGAGGGCTTCGACCTTGAGAAGCTCTATCAGGAGTCTCTTGTCTATCTTTACAGAATTCTCTTTCTGCTCTATGCTGAGAGCACTGAGCTGCTTCCCGTTGGGAACCCGCTGTACAGAAATTTCTACAGTCTTGAGTTTTTGAGAGATCTTGTGGCAGACCCAAGAAACAGCTTCCATCCTAACAGCTACTTCCTGTGGGAGTCGCTTAAGGCTACTTTTAAGCTTATTAACGAAGGCTTTGAGAGTAGCGAGCTTCACGTGCCTGCCTATAATGGAAAGCTCTTCTCAGAGTCTTCAACTCCACTGCTCAACAGGTGCAGGGTGAGCGACAGTGTTATGGCCGAGGTAATCAGGGACCTCACCTTGACCGCAGGAGGGCGTGGAAGAACAAGGGAGGTTATATCCTACAGGGAGCTTGGCATTGAGCAGCTCGGCTCTATTTACGAAGGACTGCTGGAGCTTGAGCCGAAGATTGCGGAGGAAGACTTGGTAGTTGTGAAGATAAAGGGGGAGTTTCAGACTGTACCCAAGAGCAGGCTGAGAGGGGAGAGAATAATTGAAGAGATCCCCGAAGGGAGGTTCTACCTGGGCTACTGGGGCGGCAGGAGGAAGAGCACAGGCACCTACTATACTCCCAGGCAGATAACTGAGTTCCTGATGAGGTCTGCTCTTGAGCCTTTGGTCGATGGCAAGAGCTCAGAGGATATACTGGAGATTAAGGTCCTTGACCCTGCCATGGGAAGCGGTGCCTTCCTAGTGGCTGCTGTCAACTTTCTTGCTGAGAAGTACAAAGAGGCTCTGCTCAGAGAGGGCCTGATTGCCGAGGAGGATATAGACAGCGAAAAGGAGGCGGAATTCAAGAGGCTTGTGGTGGAGAACTGCATATACGGCGTTGATTTGAACCCCCTTGCAGTGGAGCTTGCCAAGGTTTCGCTGTGGCTCACAACAATGGCGAAGGGCAAGCCTCTGACTTTTCTCGATCACAAACTTAAATGCGGCAACAGCCTGATAGGTGCTGACCACGAGAGGGTGAAGTTCGTCCCTGATGAGCTCTTCAGCGACAGGGAGCTTAGAAGGCACAACAAGAGGGTGAGGGAGGCAAGCAGGGAGGTTAAGTATTTCTTTACAGCAGAAGGGAAAATGCTTGAAAACCCGCTGAGCTACATGAGGGATGTAATTGAGCTGAGACAGAAGCTCAATATGGCTGATGAGGCGCTGTCCATTGTCAAGTTCAAGGAGGAGCTTTACTCCCAGCTCGTTAAGGGCGAGATTGAAGAAGGCAAGCTTTACCTGAAGCTGAAAAGGGCTTACGACCTGTGGTGCTCCTTCTGGTTTACGGACAAGAAGATCCCCACCACCGACGAGTACATTGAGATTCTCAGGTACATTCTGGAAGATGGAAAGGGCAATGAGAGCTTTGATGCCATGATTGAGGAGGCGGAGAGGCTCGCTCAGGAGTACAAGTTCTTCCACTGGGAGCTGGAGTTCCCAGAGGTCTTCGCCGAGGGAGGGTTTGATGCTGTCGTTGGTAATCCGCCCTGGGACATTGTAAAGCCCAACAGCGATGAGTTCTTCAGCAACTACGACCCTTACTTTAGAGACTACACCAAGCAGAAAAAGTTAAGAGTAATGAGAGAGTTGATGGAGGCAAATCCTGCAATAAAGAAAAGCTGGAGGGAATATAAGGACAAAATTGAGAGACAATCCTATTATTTCAGAAACTCTGGTTATTACCCTCACCAATACCAGGGAGATATAAACCTGTACAAGCTCTTTCTTGAGAGGTTCTTCTGGCTTATCAGAGAACGGGGAAGGATGTCAATTATTGTTCCCTCAGGGCTTTACACAGATAAGGGGTGCGCAGAGCTAAGGAGGATGTTCCTTGAGAACTCCAGAATATCTTATTTGATTGGAATAGAGAACAGAATGAAGATATTCCCCTCAATAGATATCAGGTTTAAATATACTCTATTCTCGGCTCTGAAGGAGAAACAGGAAGAAGACTACAGCTTCAGGGCAGGGTTCTTCATCGGATCGAGACCAGAAGAGCTTAGAGATGAGGAGCTTGACCCCTGGGAGGTGCTCCAGGGTAGCTTTGCACCGAAGGCTGAGGAGCTTGACAGGCTTTTGCCTATGGTTGCTGAGAATGGTCTGAGGATATCCAGGAAACTCATTGAGAGATTCTCGCCTGACACTCTCTCAATTATGGAGTTCAAGAGGCAGGAGGACATAGACCTCGCGGAGAAGATTTATGATGACTGGCCTCTGCTTGGTGAGAGTGACGAGAACTATCCCTGGAATGTGAAGTTCACAACAGAGTTTCACATGACCAACGACTCTCACCTCTTTGTAACTCTGGATAAGCTCAAGGAGATGGGAACCAAGCCCTTAGACGAGAAAGGGCTGAGGTGGCTGGTGGAGAGAAATGGAAAGAAGGAGGTTTATCTGCCACTTTATGAAGGCAAGATGATTTGGCAGTTTGATGCGTTTTATGAGAAGCCGCAGTATTGGATTAGTGAGGAAGTTATTTTGAACAGATTAGCTGACAAAGGAGTACCTGTATTTCCACGATCAATATATAGAGCAATAGCATCCAACACAAACGAAAGAACCCTTGTTTCTTGTGTTCTTCCTGTATTTTCGTTTAAATCACCGGGCTGTGGACATTCTCTAAATAGCATTACTATAAATGCTCAAGATTTATTTGAACACTTTTTCTTTAATAGTATTTTTAATTCATACATTGTAGATTATGTAATTAGACAGAAAGTTACTACAAATTTGACCATGTTCTACCTCTACCAGCTTCCAATCCCCCGCCTCACCTCTGGCAACTGGTACTTTGACCAGATTGTGCCGAGAGCAGCACGCCTGATATGTGTGGATGAAGAATTTGCTGAGCTATGGGAGGAGACCTACCAGCCCTACTGGAACACCCTCGGAAAAACGAGTAGAGTTGAAGGTTGGGAGAGGTTGAGCGAGAAGTGGTCCCCTGAGTATGGCGTGGCGGACTGGGTTTACATAAACAACGAGAAGAGAGACGGAGCAAAAAGAGCACAGCTCAGGGCTGAGATAGATGCTTTAGTGGCACACCTCTACGGGCTGACAAGAGTGGAGTTCGCCTACATCCTGGACACCTTCCCAGTGCTCAGGCGTAAAGAAACAGAAGCTTTTGGCGAGTTCAGGACGAAGAGGCTTTGCTTGGAGGAGTACGAGAGGCTTGGAAAAATAATCGCCGAGGAAAAGAAGAAATCGCCTGAGAGCTTTGACTTGAGCAAGTATAAGAAGGGAACAGAAAAACCCCTAAGACCTCTAAAGAAGTTTGTGGAGCAGGTGCAGTTTACTAGGGATGGGAAGATTATAAGGACTAAGAGGTTGGGGGAGTTTTAGTAGTGTATTTGTATCAAGTCACTCAACAATTGTTAAATATGCCTGGTAGCGAATATCAGCATAGATAGGGGTGTTGCAAATGGCTGAAACTATGGAGGTTTACATAGGACAGCAGACCTTTAGGTGGGGAGTGAGAGTAGAAGGTGTTGATGCAAATTCAATGTCATTCTCTCCACAGATATCTTTTGATATCAGCCTTAATCCCATACATATCCCCTCTGGCGAATTGTACTTTTTGGGTGTCCATGCCAAAGTCAATGTAATAGGTAATAGAACATCTGGTTATGCAGGTAGGGCGTATTCTGATAGGCAATTTATTCAAATTCCCTCAACTGGTGAAGTACATATTCAGCTGAATCTTGATCTGAATCACTATGAATTAGAACAGATTGAAAAGCTGAGGAATGGGGATGACGTAAACTTCCAGCTAGAACTGCAGGGGGTTGTGATGCATAAGTATCAAGACAGTTTATCTCTAGCTGGGATGCCTCCCAATCCCAAATTAAACTGCAGAGTCCCAAAAAGCGACTGGACGGAGAGAATCCTCAGAGAACTAAAGTATAAGAAGGTCTGGCTATTGGAAGTTCCGGAGCTTGAGTCTCCAGAAGAGCTGAAGGATGCTGTATCTCACCTCAACAATGCGTGGAAACAGTTCTCAATAGGTGAGTACAAAAATACCCTTGTTGAGTGCAGAAGAGCTTTAGAAGAAGTAAAAAAAGCAATTGTAAATAAAGGATTTGAAAAGATAGAAAAAGATGAAAAAGGAAATGAACGTCCTGTGCCAGATTGGAAGAAATTTTTTGGTGATAAAGATATAGGAAAACACTTTGAGAAAATTTTTAAGGGTACATGGCGATTTATAGCACCTGGGGCACATACTGGGAAAAGTATTGATAGAGGAGATGCAAATCTCGCACTTATGACAACCCATGCTATAGTTTATTATGCTATTAGGAGATTTTTAGAAAATATTTAACTTTTTTTATTTTTCTGTCAAAAACTATATTTAAAAATCAAAACTACGTGTTATCCTTTTAAACAAAACAAACGATGGAAATCCGACGTATATGAAGAGTTCTAAAAGATTAACAAGACCTGCTTGATACAAGATTACAATGGCATAAATCCATCCTAACATGTAAAAAGTTCCCCAATATGGCATTGCCATTATTAAACCGATTAAACTAAGAAATCCAACTATTTTAAACATCATAACCAATGATGGGTTTATATTTTGGGCAATATTAATAACAATGATCATTGTAACCATTCCACCTACTATTTCGCTTATAGCCCTATTAAATCCATGTTCAAAGCCAGGCATATTGATAAATTTCATGTTGGAAATGGCTATAAAGTTTTTGCTAATTGAGAATCCACCCTTCAGCAATTTATTAATGTACCTTATGAAATAATTAAAATTGAGAGAGTTGAGAAAATTTCTATTTAATACAACCTTGGGGAAAGCTAAGGAGCTGATATACTATGAGCGAGGCTAAATTAGTAGAATACCTCTTAAAGAAAGGTTATATAAAGCTTCCCACCAAAATTTTTCAACAACAATATATAGTAGAGCTTAATAAAGCATTATCTACAGGTAACCCTATAATATTTAGTAAATTTCTGGAAAAAAGTGCCGAAAAGGTAGATGAATATTTAGACATGAAAAACATTGAAAATCTTATTGAAATGTTGAAAAATATTGAACATAACATTAGTAGTCAAAAATATTCGATTTCACCTGATGACGAAAAAATACTAAAATTTTTAGTGTCGATATCGAGAGTACCTGCCGAAGATTTCTTAGAAATTGCTGGACCACTTTATTTTATAACAGAAGTCCTGAATGATATAGAAAAAAATAAGAAAATATTGCCAGAAAGTATTCTTATGTCAACTCTTTTGTGGATTTTTGTAAATACTTATGAATTGATTTTGCACATTGTCGATAGGAAGTTATATAGATATTTAAAATCAAATAAAAAACATGATAATAATGGATCTGTGAAATATTTTTTAAAAATAAAAAGAAAGGGAAAAGACCATGCTACAGCAGGAACGATAAATAAAGTACTACATGGCATAATTGGCATTCCACAAGAAAACGATTCAATTTTTGGTAGTGGAAGTGGCAAACCTAAACTTTTGAGAAATAAAATATCTCATTCAAATATTTTTTATGATTCTGGATCAAAAAAGATTGTAGTTCTCGATGGTACTGAATATGAAATGTCTGAGTTTATAGAACAGTACTACCAAATTTTTATTTTTTTGCTAAAGTGGATTGAATTATCAATAGGCTCTGATATTTCACAGTTAAGTATCACATTAAAATATGAATTTAAAAAAGTATTTAAATCGTATGCCAAAGCTTTTTTGAAAATAGAACGTTCTGGAGAACTAAAAAGAAGATTTTATGAAATAGTAATCGAATGGAAGCGAGAAGCTGAATTGTACTCATGAGAGAGCAGAAACAACTTGCTTCAACTGACTTGGATAACTTATCCATTTTTTATTAACCAAGCAGTAACTTTTTTAAAAACTAAAGTCAACACAATAAAAAGAGGGGAAGCTTATGAAGCCCTTTCAGGTAGCCGATGATACACTAAGAGAATTCAAGATGTACATAACCACAACCTTCCCAGTTTCCAACCCGAGCCTTTTAGGGAAGCTTGACCAGAAAATTGAAGAGGAGCGCCTTCTTTGGGCGGGTCCCTACATCTCCCTAGAGAAAAACTATGTTATGGGCAAGCCTATTGATGACGCTGTAAAAGAAGGTTTGCTCTCCGCTGAAGTTGGAGAGATTTTCAAGGGCTATGGCATAGAGAGGCTCTACTCTCACCAAGAGAAGGCGATAAGGAGGGTGCTTTCTGGCAAGAATACAATAGTTGCTACCGGCACTGGAAGCGGTAAGACAGAAGCCTTCTTGATACCAATCATTGAGTACTGCATGAAAAACAAAGATAAGCTCGGCACTAAGGCAGTGATAATTTACCCCATGAACGCCCTCGCCAACGATCAGTACGAGAGGCTTAAGAGGCTGTTAAAAGGAACTAGAATAAGCTTTGCTATATACACCTCCAGAACCCAAGAAGCTATGAGCCAGAGACCTCACGACGCCCTACCTGAAGAAAGGTGGTCACGAGAGGAGATTAGAAACAACCCTCCTGATATCCTGCTCACTAACTACTCCATGCTTGAATACCTCTTAGTTAGAAAGGAAGACCAGAAAATCTTCAAAGAGAAGCTACTGAAGTTTCTTGTGCTTGACGAGATACACACCTATAGAGGAGCCCTTGGCTCAGAAATTGCCTGCCTTATAAGGAGGCTGAAGGAGCACACCGGCAAGTTTGGTGAGGACAGGCTGATATGCATAGGCACAAGCGCCACGCTTAAATCACAAGCAGAGAGTGAGAGGCAGGCAGTCATTGATTTCGCTCAGGATCTCTTTGGCGAGCCTTTTGATTCAGATTCGATTGTCGAGGAGGACTACTTTGAGCCAGAGGAACCTGCAAGCCCATACGTGCCTCCTGCACCAAGACTGACCGAGAGCGACCTTGAAGCAGACCCCGATAGGCCAGACCAGATACTAAAGCTGATCCACAAGCTCACCTATAGAAGACCAAGGCGGGGTGTGCCACCTGAGGAGGAAGCCTATTTCATACTCAAGGACAACTACCTTGCGCATCTCATTGAAAAGTGGCTCCTTCAGGAAGCCATGACTCTTGAAGAGATAGCTCAAAGGATTAAAGATGAGGTAAAAGAAAGGAGTACCTCCTCTTTAAAAGATATCAAGAGGGAAGTGAGGGCTTACCTCCTGTGCGGAATGTTCGCCAAAAAAGACGGTAAATCAAGGTACAAGCCCAGGGTACACATCTTTGTCAGGGGAATTCAGGGGCTTGTGAGGTGTTCTAACCCTGAGTGCGGGGAGATCTTCAACGATGGAAAAGCGGTCTGCACATCCTGTGGCTCAGTAACATACCCCCTGGAAGTCTGCAGAAGTTGCGGTCAAGACTTCATGAAAACGATGCATGAAGATGAGTTCCCCGGGCATCTGCTACCAAACACAAGCTTTGAGTCTGCTCCAAATACTGTCCACCTGACTTACAACATTGAACAGGTGTATGCGGACGACAACGGAAGAGGAAGGACACAGGTGGAGAGGGCATACTTCTGCCCGAAGTGTGGACTGCTTTCTCTAAGCAAAGATGCTAAAGGCACTAACTGCGACCATGAGTTTAAAGATGTGTTGTATGTGAGGGGTAAGATTCTGCAGTGTCCAGCTTGCTTTGGAAGATATGGGAACAGAGAAGTAGTAACCCCCCTGAAAAGCGGACATGCTGCAGATGTCTCAATAATCACCACGGCAGTGCTCTCTAATCTCGAGCAGCCGGAAAGGAAAACTCTGATTTTTACCGATAACAGGCAGGACACAGCCCATCAGGCAGGCTACATGGAGGACAGGCACCTCAAGTTCACAATCAGGCAGCTCCTTTATGAAGTTGCAAAAGACAGAGACATTCCCTTGTCTATTAGGAGGGCTGCTGAAGAGGTGTGGAATCGAGGGGTAGAACTCGGAATATTCGAAAGACCAAAGACAAGAATGCTGGAACGGGAGGAGATAGAGAAAATAGAGTTTCTTATCTACGATGAGTTCTCCAAACCACCAAAGCTAAGAGCTACCCTCGAAGCGCTGGGGCTACTGACTATTGAGTATGGAAGGCTAAACGATCTCGCAGAATCACCGGAATTCGAGAGAATTGCCAGCAGGTACCTTCTGGATAAAGATACACTTCTTAAATTCCTCAAAGTGTTCTTAGATGAGCTACGCTTCAGGCGTGCAGTAGCATACGACTACTTTATCCGAAGGCCAGATAAAAGAACTCTCGAGAAGTGGGGGATAGCCCTACCGCCGCACTGGAAGACCTCTGCATTCTCTTTCTCTCCAGTTGAGACCGGTAGCTTTAAAATAGGAGCCTTCATTACCCACTCAAGAGGTCCAAAGACCGCTTTCCAGATGATTGCCGAGAGACTTCTCGAGATTACAGACGACCATCACTCCTTCTTCAGGGACATTGTGCACCTGCTCAGCAAAGAAGGCTACATAGTAGAAAGGCAACTTGGAAGAAGAGTGGCAACTGGATTTATGGTTAATCCTGATGTGATGGAGATTGTCCCGCTTAAAGAGTTCTGGCAGTGCCCAAGCTGCACAAGGGTGCTCTCTGTTAATATTAACGGCAGATGCACCACCTACAGGTGTAGTGGTACATTAGAAAGAGCAAGTGTCGATGAGAGCAACTTCTACGTCCACCACTATACCAACCACGAGCCAATAACTATTAAAGTGGCGGAGCATAGCGGGCAGATACCTCTTCTTCAGAGGGAGGAGTACGAGAGGGAGTTCACTGAGGGCAAAAAGAATGTTTTGGTGTGCACACCTACTCTTGAGCTTGGCGTTGATATCGGTGAGCTGGTAACAGCAATTATGAGGAACATACCACCTCAGCCATCAAACTATGCTCAGAGAGCGGGTAGAGCAGGGAGACGGGAGGGTAAATCGCTAATAATCTCATATTCCAAAGGTGCCCCGCACGATTCTTACTTCTTTGATAGACCTAAGGAAATGATCTCAGGGGGTATTATTCCCCCATTTTTCAACCTTGACAATGAGCGGGTGATCAGAAGGCATATAAGGTCCCTTATACTTGAAAAGCTTAATTCAAAGCTTCCCGCTTTCTTGGAGGGTATGGTCGAAAAAACAGGTGATGTTTGGAAAGTTAAGAGAATCCCTGAGGTGGAGGAGGAGCTGAGGGAGAGGAGGGATAAAATAGCTGAAGAGATTTTCCAGGTTTTCAAAGAGGATGTGCAGAGAGGTAAGATAGAATGGCTGAGCATTGACTACATCAAAAAAGTCATAGACAGCTTCTTCGATGAACTGGAGGAAACTCTCGCTCCATTGATAGAAGCTCTGAACTTTTTAGAGAGGAATATTCAGTATTTACTGAAAAAAAGAGACACTGAAGGGTTGCGTTTAAATGAGAGCAAAGATCTGCAACTCTTCATTGATAAGCAGTCAAAAATGCTAACAGACGAGTATCTGGCATATACTCTCTCATACCTGAGAGACCACGGCTTCCTGCCAGGTTATGCTTTCCCAGGAATACAGAGCGAGCTAAATATCCATGACAGGGTTGAGCCTATTCTTAGGGACAGCGAGATAGCTGTCAGAGAGTTTGCCCCAGGAAATTATGTTTATGTGGATAGAAGAAAGCATCTCACCGTCAGGGTGGGGACACAAGAAAAGAGGTCTGTAATCGATTTTGCCACAAGCGAGGACACAAGATATGTGAGATGCACTAATCCTGATTGCAGCTATGTGAGCTTTGACCCGTATCAGAACTATTGCCCCAAGTGTGGTTCAGAAGTTGAGAAGAGAAGGTTCCTAGAGCCAATAACATATTATGCAAGAAGGGTAGAGAGGATAAGCTCCACTGAAGAGTTCAGGTCTTCAAGGAGATTCGAGGTAAATGAGTATCTAGTATCAGAAGGTATTAAAGGAAAAAGGTATAAAGTGGCGGACAAGCTTGAACTGAAATACCGGAGAAATTCCACCATACTAGTTGCGAACTCAGGTGAAAACGGATCCAGATTTAATATTTGTATTAAGTGCGGGCTGTGGAAAGAGGATGACGCTACCTGGGAGTACCTACACAAGGGATGCGATGGCACAGATGAGGATATAGTGAGCGTGGACCTAATAGCCAGGAAGAGCGCTGATTCGCTGATTATCACTCCAAATATCCCAGAGGGTTCTGATCAGGAAGTATTTTCAAAGACCCTGCTGCACACCCTTCTAACCGGAATTTCCATTGTACTGGAGACTGAGTACAATGAAGTTAAGGGTTTTGTTCGAAGCGTAGTCGAAAATGGTCAGATGAGTAGAGAGATAGTGCTTTATGAGGACATCCCTGGAGGTGTGGGGTATCTGGAAGCAGCGATCCGAAGATTCAGAGAAATAATAGATAAAGCTTACGAAATCCTCTACAATCATGAGTGCGATTCCGCCTGCTATAGGTGCCTCAGAAACTATTACAATCAGCGTGACCACATGCTTCTGGACAAGTACGTGATAAAAGAGTTTTTGGAGTCCTTGCTTGACTCGGAAGTTGAGAAAGTAGAAGAACTGGAAGAATCTAGAGAAGAAAGAACAGCAGAAAAGAAAAAAGCTGACATAACGATGAGAAGTGTGGAGTCACCTCTAGAGGCAAGATTTCTCAATTTACTAAGAGATAATGGAATACCAGATCCAGAGGCTCAGGTTGTTATACTTAATCATGAAAGTAAGCCCTTTACTAGAGCAGACTTTGCTTATAGAGATAGAAAAATTGCTATTTATGTTGATGGGATTAAGTATCATACGGGGGAGATTGCAAGAAATGATCGAGAAATTACTAACCTTCTACAGCTCTTGGGATGGAAAGTGTTAAGATTCGACTCTAAACAGATACGAAACGATCCATACTCTGTTATTAAAATATTAAAGCTAGCGTTATCTGTATAATAAATTTTCAATTCATCGGAGTTTAATGTCGGTAAAATATACCAGATACAGACCAAAAACTAGTCCTACAAAATGAAGATAAATATTTATCTGATGCCCATTTAAAACAATCACTTTAGGAAAAATTGCAGGTAAGAGGGTTATAAATAAGAGCTGAAACATGAATGCCATAAAGAACTTAATTCGTGCATTTTTATCTCCTTCTATGAGTTTCTGAAATATTTCAATGAAGTTTGATTTAATAAATACAATTGAAATAAATAAAAGTGATATGGGGAATATTGTCAAATAAAGATATTTTTTAATGTATTCGAAATACGTAAAAAAGTAAATTAGCAGCGACAGTGATAAGTATATAAAAAGGAAAAATTGGTTTTTAAAACCACTTACCGTCTTATTATAAAACTTTGCAGTTCCTGCAATAATAAATCCTATGAGTTCGGAATTTATAAATGAAAAACCTAGAGTATTAAAGCTTGAATTTGAAAAATAAACATATATTATACTTCCTATAATCGGAAATACCACAAAAACTAAAATTAAGCAGGCTTTAAACCACTTATAATCTCTATGCAACGTTGCTAACTGTGCTAAATTAACACTTATGAGCAGAAGATACCCTTGAATATTATTTATTAGATGTTTTTCTGAATTATGATAATAATGATTTAATAAAATGGATAGAATTGTGGGATCTGTATTTTTAAGTATTAAAAAGTCTTCGTAAGGTTTTCCTAAGTAAAATAACGCAATTAAAATAGCAGGGATTACACCATAGAGAAGAATAAGTAACTTTATCCAAAGTGAATATATAATTTTCATCGAAAAATAAATATACATCCAATTATAAAACAGTTACTAATGACCCTCTGGCTTTGCATAACCACAGAGGAAAACTGGAAGGTTATAAAAGAGAAAAATATCTGGGGAGTGGCTGAGAGGCACAGGAATACTATAGCAAGAGTGAAGCCAGGCGATAAGTGCTTAATCTACGTAATGTCCCACAGGAAAGATAAGGAGATCGTGCCACCTAGCGTAGTGGCTGCCTACGAGGTTGATTCTGAAATGTTCAGAAATGCTAGTAGGATATTCAACTCCCCTCCTGATAGAAAGGAGACCTACCCGCTGCGAATAAAGCTCAGCCCGATAAAAATCTTCTTGAAGCCGATTGACTTCAAGTCGCTGATACCTGAGCTTAGCTTTATCAAAAACAAGCGTCGCTGGACTGGGCACATTCAGGGCAAAGCTATGAGGGAAATTCCTGAGGAGGACTTTCAGCTTATAATGGGGAGAGCGGAGTAGGACAAATGCCACCCTCCAGATACAAAAAGACAGCCTATGAGCTTGTTAAGGAGGCGGAATATTGCACATAATAAGAAGTCCAAAATTGGGGGTATAGGTGCAAGCCAATGATAAAAATGCCTAATATTCAGAGGTATTGCGAGAGGAATGTGCTCAAAAATTGACTTTAAAGACAAAAATTAAGTTAATTTATTGTGGACAGGATTATAGAGACAATTCTAAACTAACATATCATAGATGTGATTGCATCTGCCTTAATCCCTGTTATTTTTCCCCTTTGGTTATAAGTAGGCTGGACCGTTGCGATTCTCTATGCGCACCTCTCTGTGTATCTAAGAGAGCTATGTGGTCTACCTGTCACAGACCTCTTTGCATCGCGACGAGGGGCTTTTTCGTTATTTCAGCTGCCATCTCCTGCTCCCTACGCTTTCTACTTTGCCTTGTCGCTGCAGTGCAGCGAGATCCTCTCTCAGTTCAGCCTTCCCCCATCCTTGCATTGTGTAGATGTGCAGCAACTCTGTCTCGAGCGCTGCACCATTGCTCTCAGTCAGCTTCTTAAGGTGGTAGGTGAGTGTTTTGAGACGTTCTTTGTTGTGAGAACTTTCGAGTACCTTCTCATTTTCTACTCTGACTGCTGGCGGTGGAGGAGGCTGTACGGGCATAGTTGCTAAAGCGGAGTGTACTCCTGCCTCCCCGGAGGTATCATCAGAACGCGGTGCTGGCTCACTCTTAGCTGTCTCTTCGCGGGAAGAAGCCAGCGCTTCCTTGGTGGTGGCTTGGGAAAACGATGCCTGTATCGGGGAGACTGGCGATGTCTTCTCTGAAGGCGGTTCTGCATCTGCCACGTGCTTTCTTGGCTTGATACTTCCCGCATCACCTATGTGGTCTAGTGCAACGCTTAGCGTGGTCTGCCCCGGCTCTGCTGAAACATCACCCCTCTCAGCAGAAGCGCAAGTGATTCCCACAGAGGGATTCAGTCTCTCTGGCAACCTCTGGATCTCAGCAAGCGCCCTCTCAACCGCTGATACCGGAAGATCCGCAGCTGCGGCTATCTCCCTAGCGTCTGGCGGCCCGCCCATTTTGAGCCATCGGATTACCGCACTACGCGCTTCGTCGTGTGGTGCTTCTCCAGAGTCACCTTTTGACCTCTCCCTTGCATCTAAAGTTTTGGTAACCGTCCTTCTGGTAACCCTTGTATCCTCTTTTTGGTAACCTTCTGTTTTAGTACTTTCTGTATATTCCTGAGTTTTGGTAACCTTCATGTTATGACTTTTGGTAACTTTTACCTCTGAAAAATTGGTAACCTTGGGAGCTTTCACATCTGTGCTTTTGGTAACCTCTAGATCTTTTACATTTGAAAAATTAGTAATCCCTGAATCCTTAACAATTATACGTGATGGCACTTTTCCCCTCCCTTTTTGGTAACTTATTGCGCCTTTGGCTGTTAAAATTTTTACCTTTTTTAAAATTGCAGGATGAGATATACCGAGTTCCCTGGCGAGTTCGCGAAGAGATACCTCCAAAATCCCATTTGACGCTTTAGAAACAAGAAAATTAAGGAATTTTCTCTCTCCTTGAGTAAGATTCTTCATTCACACCACCTTTGAATAGGAAAAAGAAAGAGGTATTTAAAAGACCTAAAACTTGGGATCTTTTGGAAACAATTGTATCAAACTAAAGAGAGGGGGACCCCCTCTCTCCCACTTCCCCCAGAAACGTAACTCCTGAGTTTTGGTAACCTGCGTATCAGGATTTTGGTAACCCCGATATAATTGCGGTTAAATATTTTACGGCTATAAAACTTCAGTCCCGGAAGGGTGACACACACGAAATTGCGAATAAATCAACACAGCTGAAGAAATTTTGTCGCTGAAGTATCTTCTCAACATAAATTTTTTATATTATTCGCAATTTTAGAAATTATGCTAACCTAATTGCGAATAAATCGCTTCTATAGAGGGTTTTTGAGAGGCAAATATTAGTGTTTAACACGTAAAGCAAGAAAAATATTTTTTAATTTTTTATATTTTTCACTTTTTATTTTGTTTTTTCACCGTGATTAACAGTAGGCAGCCTTCTTCATGTTACAATGCAAACTCTGCTCTCTCTTTACTTTGGTAACCAGAGCTGATGTCCAGAACCTTAGACCTAAAGAGCCGATACGGTTAACAAAATTTAGGAGAGGGGTGTCTGATTTATTCGCAATCTCGTGTGTGTCCTCTCTAGGAGTGAAGCTATACAGCTGTAAAATATTTAGTCGCAATCTTGCTACCTTCTCAGACATCGCTGAAATTGATTCTTTTAAATACTTCCATTTTCTTCTGGGTGTGGGTGGTACAAATGGACGGAGTATTTGAGCGTCCAAGAATTTTCAGGAACAGGTCTGTGCTCGACCTCCAGTACGTTCCAGACACTTTACAGGGCAGAGATAAGGAAATAAAAGATCTGCAGCATTATCTCGGTTATGTACTGGATGGGGGCAAACCTCCTGATCTGCTTGTGGTCGGGGTGCCAGGTTCTGGCAAGACCACCTGTGTGCTGTATGTCGCAAAACGGCTATCAGAGGTGGCCGAAAATACTAGGATACTGTACACCGTGGCCGATGGAACAGCGTATCAGGTTACTGCAAAGCTGGCTCGTGAAAGCGGCTTTGATGTGCCTCTAAAAGGGCTTGGATTCGTAGAGACTTGGGAATCCCTTAAAAAAGCTATTGATGAAGGCATAACTATAGTGATCCTTGATGAAATTGACAAAATGCTGGTGAAAGACGGTGAAAGGCTTTTATACCACCTCTCTCGTCATCCCAACACCTCTATAGTGGCAATTTCAAACAATCTTGCTGTTTTGAGTCTCATCCAAGACATCAGGGTCTCATCCTCATTCATCCCAAGAAAGATCTTTTTCCCTCCATACGATGCCAGTCAGCTGGAGAATATACTCTTGCACAGGGCAGAACAGGCGTTTTATGAGGCCGTTCTCGAAGAAAGCGTTATTCCGCTCTGCGCAGCCATGGCTGCAAGGAAGAACGGAGATGCTAGATATGCTCTGAACCTCCTCTCGATGGCAGCCGATGTGGCCATAAGAAGGGGATCGGAGAAGGTCACGGAAGGAGATGTGAGAATTGCAGAGGGAGAAATAGAGAAGGAGTTCATCCGGCAGAGCATTGAAAGACTAAGCGAAAGCCAGAGAATTTTACTCTACTGCGTGCTCGATAAAATGGATGGCGAAAGTCCCACGAACATCTACCACCAGTTCAACTTTGTTGCCAAGCAAATAGGAGCGAAGACACTCTCACAGCGTAGACTTTCAGACCTCCTGAAGCAGCTAGAGCTCTTGGGATTTGTCGATATCGTCAGAAAAGGGAGAAAGGGCCGTGGGAGAGGAGTTGATTGGTTCGTATACCCCGCGTTTCATTACGACGCAGCTGAAGCTAAAGAAGTGATAGTAAAGTCACTTGCCACAGAATACTCCTTCACTTCCAAGAACCTTCTCTGCGAGAATAGCCAGCCCAACCTCTCGGCCCGATCTGCTCAGAACGGGGGCAGTGTGCAGAAGAAGACCCTTACGGACTTCTGGTGAGTGACCATGACTATTAAAGAAGAGGAGCTGAGGCGCCGTATAATCCGCCTGTTGCGGCGCCAGCCAGACACCATGCCAGAAGAACTCGCAGAGGCGCTCGAAGCGCCGCTGGACGTTGTAAAGGAAGTCTTTGCAGAACTCACCCGTCAGACGTCTCGGTCTGAAGAGGTAGAGGAAGAAAAGAGAACCCCCTCGTTTTCTGCCAGCGAAGTACCTAAGGGTAGCGATGAAAATAGGAACCAGCGTGCAGATGATTCCATAAGTATCAGAGATCGTGTGCTCAGTATCGTAAGGAAACATCGCAGTGTTCCTCTCGGCGAGTTGCTTGAGAGGTTCCCTGAAGAGTCTGAGGAAGAAATAAGAAAGGCAGTACTCCTAATGCTCGACGCCGGCGCTCTGAGGTTACGCCTCGATGGTACCCTTACCTGCGGCGATATTGCAGAGAAGGCGGAGGAAAAGCCAGAGACCCTGGAGGACATCTTGAGAATGCGGCTTCTGAAGGCGACACAGATCGCAAATATTACTGGCCACGACTCCCTGTGGGAGTTGCTCCTCGCAGGCGATAAGTACCGCAGGAGGCTCGCCGAAATAGGCAGGTACTTCCCAGAGAAGAAGCGCCTCATCATCGACTTCGACGATGTGGCTGCACTGAGTTACGAACTCGCAGACAGACTGCTGGAAAATCCGGACAGAGAACTCCAGGAACTTCGCGCAGTCGCTGGCAGGCTAGCCGCACGTCATCATATCTCTGCGGAGTTGCTGGTACCAGACGAGGACAGAGAGGATGTGCGCATTGCTCCCCTGTCTGTAAATGTCGGCGTCTCAGGAGTCCCTGAAGTTATAGAAGCAAGGCAAATCGGCGAACCTCGCTACTTTGCCAAGCTGGTGAGTTTAGAGGGCATAGTTAGCAGAGCGGGCTTCCCATTCTCGAGGCTGGTGGTTGGTGTATTCGAGTGCCAGCGCTGTGGCGAGCTGAACCATATCCCCCAACCTGAAGACCTCAGATGCGTAAAGGAACCGTATCTGTGTGAGCATTGCGAGAAGAAAGGCCCCTTCAGGCTGAACCAGGAAGAAAGTTCATACGAGCGCGTACAGGTGATCCACATCATCGATGA
>MTLP01000015.1 GCA_002009975.1 Thermococcus sp. JdFR-02 | reverse complement strand
CCAAAGGAGATTAAATCTTCTGGGCCTGAGAAGACCTCACCAGTAATGCGCAGGCGCATCGCATAGGGCGCGAACTCCACCTGCTTTACTTTAATCCCTAAAAACATGCGTACCCGCTCGCCCTTATCGGCGCGCACGCGCTCCTCGTCGCGCACCCTGCGATACGCAACGCCGTATACCGCATCACCCTCCTCTATGATGCTCTTGAGGTACCACAGGTCGTCGATGCTCTCGGGGCGAAGCTTGAACTTACCCTCCTTCAGGTTACGGTGGAGGATTTTCATCGCCTTAGAATATGCGTGTGGTTAGATAAAGGTAGCGATGCATTTCTGCTCTAACTCCCAGCCCATCCCAGCTTGAGTAGCGTTCAGGCACCCTCAGGATCCCCTTCTCAATTCTTTTAATATCTTCCCATGGTATTAAAACAGAGCCGCCAATAAAACGCTTAATTCTTATCCCTCTGTCTGTCACCTGGAATTTGGTTAGCATGGCATAAAATTGGGCAAGAGTGAAAAATAGCCTGGAGAGGGGGCTATCATTTTTGTAAAAGTTGCAAACTCAGGATAATTAGGGTCTATTAAGTGCATAATAAAGAAGACCCAGCCAAATAGTACCAAGACGCTCATCATGCAGTTATGCATTGCAGAGAGTGTAAGGGAGCACATTGAGAGGGTGCTGAAAAGGAATAAAATTCTCTACAGGGTGGAGTACTGCTGAGGTGCTCCACCTCTTTATTTTTCAGTATTAAGGCGTAATGAGAATAGCAAAATACAAGGTTTTGCCTGAGAGCAAAAAGTACTTCGGAGAGATTCCTGAGCTAAGAAGTGTGTACACCTGCGCTGAAACCATCGATGTATGCAGAAGAGAGCTGGAAGAAGCACCGGAAGGGTGGATACTTATAAGGACCGCCAGAGGAATTCCGATCCCGGAAATAAATCTGCATGAGCATGAATGAATAAAAGAGGAGCTTCTCGAATAGTGAGCAGGATTTAAGCAAGACTTCCTAACACCCTCTGAGCTGTTTTAACCTTGGTGCGGGAAGTATCCTTGCGAAAGCGAGTGGTAGTTTAAAAAATCAGCAGAGACACACCCTAGCTGTGTTGGACTTTCACAGTAGCTTTAAAATTCTGATGCACCCTTTGTTAAACACCTCCCTCCCCTCAACCCAGGAATCATCCTCCGGTACAAATGCGCAGGAGTCGATAATTACGTGAGTAACGTTGAGATTCTTCAGGCAGGGTATGCTTTTATTTTGCAGACATGCTCTTATTTTGCTTTGCGCTTGCGTCTCCATGCAGAAGTCGTGAGCAGGGTCGCAGCCGGTTATTACCATCTTCTTGGTAACCGCGTTTATCGGGTTCCCTATCCTTCCGTCCAGCCCTGCTCTCAGCGACCAGTTGTATGTCATGTACTGCTTCCAGGGCAGATAGAGCACTTCTCCCTCTATGTGGTTCAAGGCTTTGCCAGCCTCTTTGTACTCTTCAGGGTAATTTATTGGGTTGAGCTGCCCGGCTAGGAATATCTGCATGTGGTTGAAGTAGAGCAGCACCGCAACTACCATGAGGAGGAGAAGCTTCAGCCTTTTATGCGCCTCCACCCCACGGGGTATTAGATAAGTGTAGCCGAGCAGGGTGAAGTAGGCAAACTTATGGCTGTCCCTGAAGGGCTTGAGCTCAAGGTATGAAGAGGAGAGGGCAAGGATTATGCCGAGAAAAATCAAAATAATGAAGAGGATATTTCTACTTTCTCTGGGCGCGCTCAGAAAGCCGTGGATGGAGAAGTAGATGAGCAGGGAGACAAACCCCAAGAAGGCGTAGAAGGGCACCTCATCGTATATTTTTTCAACCGCAGCCTCCCTCCAGAAGCCATATAAGCCTGCAAGCTTCGTCGCTCCGTTCAGGTCAAGGGAAGGCTTTGGATAGAAGAATTCCATTTGCTCCTGGGTTACCCCGGCGATTGCAACGGGCTTGAGAATAGGGATGAAAGCTACCCAGTAGAGGTTTACAAGCAGGAGCGCGAGGGAGGCGACGCCTATTTCCTTCACGCCAGTCTCTTTTCTTACGGCTAAAATGCCCGAGTAGAGGATGAATATCACAGCGTTGAGTATAAAGAAGTGAGCCTGGAACATCGACGCGAGGGTATACGCAAGGGCAAGCTTGAGGGCACCTCCTCTGCTGGGCGCTCTGTAGTAGCTGAAGAGAAAGTAGAGAAACGCCGGCGCCAGCGCTGCTGAGATCACCATGCCCAGCTGCCCGGCGGCGGTTATTCTGAGGTACATGAATGGGTTGAAGAGGAGAAGGAGCACGCCAAGGTACTTACATTCTCGCCTGGTTTCGAGACTTTTGAATAGGAAAGCGCTACCTATAAGGAAGCACGCCAGCCAGAACAATTCAAGAAATAGGAAGGGTGAGAGTATTTTTGAGGCGAGGGTAAACAGCACCCAGAAGGGCAGGCTTGCAAGCGAGGCGGCGCCCCAGATGTTTGCCCCGCTTAAGACAATGGCGAAGTACTTCTCGGGATAGAGGCTTGGGACGTGGTCCAAGTATATAAGCGTGCCGGGCGAGAGGAGAAATTCCCCGAGGGTCAGAAAGTAGATGAGCGCCGCTAAAAGAAGGGCGTACCTCACCCAGCTTCACCCCTGCCTTCCCCCCTCTCCCAGTATTTTATCAGAAACTTCACAAGCTCCTCCACCTCCCTCGAGAATTCGCATTCCTCATCTTTTGCAACCAGAGGCGTCTCTGCCTCAAGGGCTTCCCTAACCCTCTCTTCATCCGGCAGCACAGCTAAAACAGGCAATGAGAGCATCTCCTCTACCGCCTCTACATCAGCACCGTTGGCTTTGTTTATAACCACTCCGAGAACCCTCGCCCTGCCTTCAAGCGCCCTCTTAACGTTGTAAGCGTCGGCGATGGAAAGCTTCTCGGGGTTGGCAACTATCAGCACTTGCGTATCGCTGTCAATAACATCGAGGGCTTCGACGCCAGGCGGAAAGTCAAGCACCACCACCTCATACCTCTGACTTATCTCACCTATTACCTCCTTAATTTTTTCCAGCATCCCCCTGTCTTTGTATCCATCTTTTATGGGCAGCGTTGCCAGTATATCGCACCCAAGATTTCTCACCACGACCTCCTCTATGCCCTTCCCCTCTTTCAGGGCTTCCTCTAGCCCTCTGCATTCAACGCCCATGGCTATATCCAGGTTGGGCATCGCCAGGTCAAGGTCAATTACGATTACCCTCTTTTTCAGCTTCGCAAGAGCAACAGCAAGGTTGCTCGCTAGCGTTGTTTTGCCAACACCACCCTTGCCGGAGGTTATGGCGAGAACCTTATTTTTGAGCTCCCCCTCGGGCACAAACTCCTCCTCTCTACCCTCCCTCAGGTAATCCACCAGATTCAAAAGCACGCCCACCACCAGGAAGTAGTAGGCATAGACCGCAACCCTATTGGCGAGGGCTTCCTTCTGCTGTGCGAGAAGTATTGCCGCAAGCACAAGGGAGCCTATTGCAGCAAGCACAGGGTAGCGGGGGTCTATCCTGTATATGAGCGCAGCCAGAAAGTAAAAGGCAAAGACTATAGCCGTCCTCGCATCCTCGCTGCCCCTGTACCTGAGAAGGAGCGCGAGAAAGGATACCACCACCAGCCCCCTTACCAGCTCCTCCCTTTCTATCATAGCCTAAACTACACCTCAATTGATATAATTATATATACTTTGATTGCGCATCTTTATTGTGGACATAGACGGGGGCGTAGCCTTGAACGAATTAGAGGAGAGGAGAAAAAAGATTAGGGAAAAGATTGCGAGGCGAAGCAGCCCGGAGCTTTTCGGTATAGCGCTTGTGATTTTAATCTTCGCCTTCCTGCTGTTCTCCTCTTTGCCAGGGGGCGAGAAGGCGGAGCAGGCACCTGCAACCCAAGCGCCCCAGAAAGTGGCTGAGCAGAAAACTGCCCCACAAACCTCACCTCCACCTGCGGAGATGAAAGCACCTGAGAAGGTGCCAGAAGAGCAAGCCCCCAGCGGTAATGTACCCCCACCTAGAATCGTGCTCTACGAACCCAAGAACGATACCTATACCACCTCTCTTCCACCAGTGAGATTTAGGGTTTACGGTCCTTACCTCGACACCGTATTGCTTTCAATCGACGGTGGGGAGAACATCTCCATACCTCACGACGGGTACATAGCGGAGGTGGATAGTTATCTAGCACCAGTTTTGATTGGAGAAGTACCAGAGGAACTGAAAGAATGGAGAAAAACTGGAAACTTCTCCTTTAACTATAGATACACTGCAGAATTTACATTCTTAGAGAAGTCAGCTTCCAGCCCATATTTTGGCATTTACTTAGTCAGCAAAACAGGCGATGCACTGAAATTTCAAGTTTACCCCTACGATTCCAGTTATGCACCTTCAGGAGGTTTCGTAGGGCAGACTGAAAAAGGTGTCTGGAAATGGACTCAAACAAAAGCTCCTGTTGAAATAACATACAACAAGCCATATAACATTGAAATATACTTTGAAAACGGAAATGCAAAAGTAAAAATTAATGATAAAGAGTGGTTAACCTATCCTCTGCAAAATAAAAACAAGATTTATGATGAACTTGTCCTAAAAGTCGCTGGTTCCTCTATTCTTGTAAACAACATAGTCGTGGTAAGAGATTTGAGCAATGGTTTGCACAGCTTAACACTCTTAGCCAACAATACCCAGGGCAACGCCACCTCTCAAACCGTCTACTTCACCATTAACGCTACCTCAGAAGAAGAAAAAGAGAAGATTTACACCATTGGTGACACTATTAGGGCGGGCAATTTAGAGGTCACGCTAAAGAGATTTTACGGTATGGTATATGTCGAAGTCGTCAAAGATACTCTGGAAGAGACGTACTCCCGCGTGGACATAGAAGTAAAGAACGTGGGCGAAAAGGAAGTCAAATTTCAATTCACCCCCTACAACCCCGTGCTCATAGACGACTTGGGCAACACCTATGACTACACCTATGTTAAGATTAAGGATGCCGCTGGAAGGTGGGTTGCGCATCCAGACCAGCTAAACCTGGACGTTCTCTACCCGGGCGCCACGAGAAAGGGCGCTATTTTCTTTAAGTCAGGTGTAAGCATTAAAGCGAAGAACCTGACCTCAGCGATATACCTGAACGGCGAAAAGTACGAGTTTAAGTTTAAGAGGTGGTGAGCTTTTTCTTTATGGACTCTAAATATCTTCTAATCTTTTTCTCCAGTCTCTTTGTCCACCTGTCTCCTTTCCCTCTCCTCCAGTCGTAGAAGAGATATCCAATGCAACCAATAAATGTGGTTGCAGAGATTATTAAGCCTCTTTCAAACCAATCTTGCGGTTTGTATCTTATTACGATTTCAAGCTCTCCCGTTTCGTTGATCCAGAAGCCGTTTATCACAGAGTAGAGCGGAATTGATTTAACCGTTTCAACCTTTTTACCATCTTTGTAAACCCTTGCCTCCCAGATGGGATCATAAGCCTCTGCAAAGCTCAGCGTGAAAGGTTTTGCGGCGTTGACTTTAACTTTCCAGAGGGTGGGGTTGATTTTTGTATAGTTGATTACTTCTGCAGGCTTTTCTCTCATTTCGAAGAGTTGCTCTATTGTTTGATTTGTTTCTGTGGAGTAGAGCCAGATAACGTCGAGAACAGGATTTTTAACATTTAAATGAACTATCTCAAGCCTGTATTTTCCTTCATCAAGATAGAACATAGGAGAATATGTATAGTTCAAAGAGTTTAATTTCAATATGGAAGAATAATTGCCTACCTTAACCTTGAATTTTCCAATTCCTTTTAAAGCAATTCTATACGTTCCATTCTTGACAATCTCAATATCTTGCCAAGCTTTACTATTTTCACCTAACAGCAATGCCTCTCCATTGCTAGCGTTGATGTTTTTAGTTATTTCTGCGTTAGTCCTGTAGAGGTCGGCTTCGGCTTCGAAGAGGTAGATTAGTGTTTTGTTCTGGAGGAGTTTTTCAACTTTTTCTTTTGCTTTGTAGTACTCTTCCTCTGGAATTAATACGAACAAGTTGGCGGCGTTGAAGCCATTAACATTTTCAAGAATCAGTTCGTGTTTGCCTTTTTCAAGGTAGAAAGTTCCAAGGTCTTTCCACACGAACTTGTTGAGCTGACCTTTTGTATTAATTTCTGTGGGTTTGCCATCGATGTAAACTTTTATCCCTCCGCCTTTTTGGTTTTTGAAGTAGCGGATGAGGAGTTTGTAGTTATTAGATTTATTGATGTTAAAAGATGTGTTTATATGAACTTTGTTAGCTGAGGTTAATACAGTATTTATGCCATAATATGGGGTTAGAGCTGCTATTTCTGAATAATGCCACCAAGAATTTGTATCGTAGGCCCAACCTTTGTTGGGATTCGATAACTCGCTTTGTAATGTAAGATATTTTATTGTAAAATTTGGTAAAGTTAGAATAAGCTCTTCTATCCATTTTTGATTATCTATTAGAATTTTATTTATAAAATTTCTCAAAAATTTTTGGCTTTCTATTTTAATGTCCCTATTATAGATCAAGGCCGTATTGTCATAACTATTATTTGGAAGTTTGCTAATAGTCTTTAAATTTCCAATAACTAAAGAAACATTTACTACCTTGAAGAAGTAAGAGTTATTTTTATGTATTATTATCAGACTACCCTCATTCCTAACGTTGTTTGCCCACTTAAAATCTTCAGTGAAATTATAATTTTTCCACTTAACTTTTAGTGTTGGTGATGAAAGCACATAATACAGGTACCAACTTTCTGAAAATGGTCTAGTCATGATATATCTAACTGCAACTATATCGAGATAATTCTCAATATTCTTTCCCTGTCTTAACTGGTAAATAAAGTATTTATGAAATCTATTAAATGTGTTTGTCCGGTCTACTAGAGATTGGAATGTTGGTTTTGGAGGCGATTGAATCATTGGATCAAATCCTTGAAAAGAACTACTAGAATATTTAAAAGGTCCGATTGATGGGAGGAATAAAACACGATATGGCTCAGTATCTGAGTGTATGCTCTGATATATGGGTTTATATTCATCTGGAAAAGTATATGTTCCAATTTGTCCAACAAAATTGCCAGAAATTACAGGTAATCCAACTAGGATAAGTAATATAGTAACAATAATAATTATACTACCTTTTACTATTTTGTCATATGGTTGTAATGTTTTAATTTTATTTAATATTTCCCCAATAAATATTCCAAGAAGAATACTTAGTGAGAAAGCAACAAGAAATTCAGAGTGATACACTTCTCTAAAAACTCGAAAAGGTGGTATATACATGAATAACAATTTCCAGAGACTGCCAAAAGGTTGTTTTAGGGCTGTTACCATAAATATGCCTACTAATAATACTATTGCCGCAAATAATTTGTACAAATACATTCTTTTACTTAGTAAAGTAGCTAGAGAAATTAGTGGAAAAAACAGGAAGTATAATTGTAGACTAGGTAATAATCCCTTGGAAATTAATGACATATAATCATATGGGTGGGGATAACCAATCATTAGAAATGATTCTATTATATTAGGACTGACCTGAATGCCATGATACGCTAAAGGTGCCATGTGGTATATTGGAATTGTCCTATGAATTGCAGGGATTATCCAAAACAAATGTAACATAAATCCAATCGCTAAGATTATGAAAAAGGCCGTGATATATTTTATATATATACGATGCATCACTAATGAGAATAATGAAATATAAAGAAAAATCAAAAAAGATATATAAACTATAAATTGATGTTGCGTAACTGAAATTCCATAAATAAGTCCAGATAAAATGATATATTTCCAATTTAGTTTATCTTCCTTTATAGCCATAATAAACAAACTTAAAACCAATGGTGAGAGTGCATATGAGAACAAATATTCAAGATGACCAGCTATAACTCTATTAAACACTATAGGTGTTAACATATAAAATAGTCCAGAAATAAACGCACCAAACTTTGAAATCTCTATTTTACAGAGCAGATAATACATAAATAGTCCTGACATAAAAATTAGAAACCCTATCTCAATTTTAGGGAGTAGTATGCCATTAAAACCAGTTAATAAACCTAATAATCCTTTAAAAAACAAATAATAGTACAATACATTAGCTCTGAAAAAAGCATAGCCTTGTTGGTCGTACCAAATAAAAAATACACTTTTAATATGATCTATCACCATTTGCGGGTATGGTGCTGAAAACCAGTCATGTCTCATCCCTACAAGAAATTTGCTAAATAATAGTTCCCTAACGGATAGGATAGAAATGATTAAATAGAATATTATAACAATAACATCCAAAAGTCTTTCCCTCTTGATTTTAATGATTGCCCCCATATTTAATCCCTTCCTAAATTATTTAGTATACGTCCTTTCATTTCATTCATGAATTCGACATCTGGAAAATCAAGTAGAGATAATATTGTAGGTGCCACATCGTAGATTGTTGTATTTTTAGTCTTAAATTTTAGATCAGCCCCTCTTACTAAAAACATGCCCCCTACTTTATGAGTAGATCTCCAAATATCTTCCCTACTACTCTTAAATACTTTTTTCCCTATTCCAGGCGCTATCTCATAACCTCTTCTTGGAATAGCAATTATATTAGGAGAGTTCTCTTGAATATTTTCATAAATTTTTGATGCGTAACAAACTTTTTCAAAAACCTTTTTATCATTATGTTTAAAACTTTTAAGCAAATCAAATAGTTCATATTTTTCATTTTCGTTCATGTTATTTGTGTATATCAGTGCAGATGCGTCACTTAGACAAATAGCTTTTGTTTTTTTCCAATTGATTAGTTCTTCATTTAATTCAATATCTTTGGTAGGATTGAATTTATCTAATAGACCTAACAATTGTAAAATTTTAGATGTTGGCTTCATCATATGAATTTTTGAAAATAATTCACCTACTTTTCTTTTTGGTAAATATGAAATCATCCTATCACGAATGTAACTTTTCCATTTAAGTTTGAGATACCCTTCTTGTTCTAAAAAATTATTTAAATAAAATTTATAATCCATTTTCACCATGCCATGATCGGAAATTATAAAAATATAATCATCTTCACTAGCTTTTTCGATGAATTTCCCTATAAAGTAGTCGATATCTCTCCAAAATTTACGTAATTCCTCAGTTATTTTGTTGTCAGAGTCTAGTAGATCTTTGTGATGGTTCCAAAAATGATGCAAAATAGGATCAGTCAAGACGAAAGTAAAGTGGAAAAAATCCCAGCTTTTTTTCTCCATCAACTCTAAAGCAAGTTTACATTGTTGTTTATGTATAATTCTACATTCTTTAATGACCTTGAGACCTTCTATACTCCATTTGGCTTCTGGCATATTTTTATAATTTATTCTTACTAATTTTTCAAATAATTCTTTGGGATAAACGCTTTTTCTTAAAGATGGATTAGGCGGGCCTGCAATTAATATACCATTTATTTTCCTAGCTGGATATGTTCCAGGCATGTTTATCACAATAGATTTTAAACTTTTTTCTGAGAGGTAATCCCATATATCCTTCCCCTTAAACGATAAAGAGCTATTTAAAATGAATTTCTTGTGTTTAAAGTCGAGATTCATCCACCAATAAACACCCAATTGACTCGGATCTTTTCCTGTAGAATAGCACTTCCACGCAGGGAAAGTTACCGGAGGAACGCAACTTTCAAGCTCTCCGTAGATACTATCTTCTTTTAGGCTTTTTAAATTAAGCATTAAGTCTTCCTTTAATATTGGATCTAGAACGTTCCAGCTAACTCCATCGAGACCAATGACTATAACTCTGTTAGACATTATCATTCCCCCTTTTTATGGCAGCAATTAAGAAAACTGTGGACAATGAAGGATAGAAATTACTAGAACTTCAAAACCATTATCTTCTAACATTTCTTTTAAACTTTTAGGGGAGAACGCTCTTATATACTCTACTGGTCTTCCTTCTTTTATAAAAATTAAATCTACCATAATTTTTTATTAGATACGTCATAATTAGTAAGCTTCCAAAAGCAACTCCACCTCTGATATCTGGTCTTATCTTGGTATATAAGCGTAAGAACTCTCAGGCACTGGGCAAAGAGGTATCATGAGGAAGGGTACAGCGGGTTACTACCCAGACCGAGAGCGCCGAAACATGTACACAACAAGCTGCCTGAGGAAGATGAATTATTGATAATTGATGCCAAGCTCAGGAACCCTGCAGCAGGAGCCAGGAGGCTTTTCTACATTCTCTTTGACGAGACAGGTAGAGAAGAGTCCAACTACAGGACGGTGCACCGTGTTCTAAAGGGGAATGGGCTGCTGACGAGGATTAAGCCCAGGAAGAAACTCTGTAAGCGCTTCGAGAGGAAACATCCTGACTCTTTTTGGCAGATGGACATCTACGAGTTCAGGATTCGCGGCAGGAGCAAAGTCAGGGTCTCCGGGATAATCGATGACCACTCTCGCTCTGCCCTGCTTTGAAGATATATAAGTGTAAGACTGCTGCCATCGCCATCGATACGCTTGCCCATGCACTGAAAACGGGGATGACGCCCAGAGCGCTATATGTGGATAACGGCGCAGTTTGCTGCAAAGGCGTTTAAAAATTTCTATACGAAGAAAGGAATTAAGCTGATTGTGGGTAGACCATATAACCCTTAAGCGAGAGGCAAGATTGAGGCATTCTTTAAAATTATGTACCGGGAGCTGATAGGTCATGTGGTATTTTCCAACTTGGACCACAGTCAGCTGGAAACTCAGTAGGTTTCAGGGGTATAATTGGGTGAGAGGACACGGAGGAATTGGCTGGATTGTGCCGGCAGAGAGGTATTTGAAGTAGGTGAAGGTTTTACAAGAATAGGACATATGTCCTGACAACAAAAGCGGAGCGGGCAGATGTGATGTCACTGTACAGTTAGTTATCTAATACTAGGTCCATTTCTTTTTTAGCTATCTCTTTCCAGTCATATTTTTTAACAAAATCAACACATCTATTACCAAGTTCGTTTCTGATGTCTTCATTTTGAAGCAATCCAACTATTTTCTTAGCAAATATTTCTTTGTTTCCTTTAGGAACCCAGATAACATTGTCTTTCCATATAGGTTGAATTTCAGGTAATTCATAACATACTACAGGAAGTCCAGTGGCCATAGCTTCTCCAATAACTATTGCCCAATTTTCCTCATAACTTGGAAGTAAAAATATCTTACTTCTTGCAAGTGTTTCAAATTTTCTATCAAAGTCATATATAATGCCTAATATTTGGATATTGTCTTCAAGATCATTTTTTTTAATCATTACTTTTAATTTTCTTAATGTATCATTTGTTCCATGGCCTATTAATATGAGTTTAGCGTCGGATATTTCTTTTACAACTCTTTTCCATATTTCTATTATATCAAAAACACCTTTTGTTCCATCGAATCTTTTCATAAAAACACCACTATATTCATTTTTTTTAATATTTGAAGCTATGTTTCTTATTTTTTCATAATGCACGCCAGCTTCAACGACTTTTATTTTATCTTCGGGTATTTTTATTTTATTCAATATGGCTTGTTTTGTAGATTCAGAAACTGCTAGAACAATATCTGCATATTTTTTTGTTAAGAAATACCCTGAACGTTGATTTAAATAAAAAAATACGCTATTTGATAATGAGGTGCCTTTTCTAATTAATGGTGCAACCCAATGAGCCGTTATAATTAGCTTATTTTTATTTTTCCTTTTGAGTAATACGCCCGGTAGTACATCATAAATATGATCTGTTGTTGTGCATATTATTCCATCAAAATTTTTTAATTCCTTAGGAATTTTTATAGAATTAAAAAATCTAATAATATAAGAGAATAATGAATATTTAGATGGTGCTTTTATATGATAGAATATTGCATTTAATCCCAATCTCCTACATAATTCTTCTCCAGCATCTAAAGTTAATACATGAATTTCAACCCCTATTTTTTGCCATTCTTTTGCTATTTCTATCCATCTAACATCTCCTCCACTAATTCCAACTTTTTCTCCACTTTTTCCTATCCCATTCATAATGAAAAGAACTTTTAGAGACATTTTTTAACACCCATTGGAAGTCAATTTATTTTTACAAATGCCAACTTGAACAAAATTATATACCTCAAATTTCCCAGGATTTGCCCCAATAAATAATACTTCCCAATCAGGAAAGGTTACTGATAGTGTTGCACTTTTTAAGATGCCCCAAGCTCCATTTTCCATTAATTTTTTAAAAGTAGGTAATTTCCCTTCATCAGTCCAAGGCTTTATTAAATCCCAAGTTGTTCCATCCAGATCAATTATTATAACTTTTGGTTTGTCCCCCATTTTAGACATCTCCAACTACTTTTCTTTTTTAGCAAATAATATTGCCAAACTTTTCTCCTCCATATTTCCTAAAGAAACGAAGGTGTAAACTAACCTCCTTAAAATTTTAAGCTTAATGCAACCATGAAGTTCTATTGGTATCTTGCTAGATTTTTTAACAAGAGGTGGGTGAAAGTAAGAAACTTCAAATCCTACATTCTCCAACGTTTGAGTAATCGAGTTTATATCTCCATGCTCTAAGTGGATTTCTCCAACTATTGCCCTTATTTGCCTTAAACTTTTGTTACTTACATTTTTGAAAATATCAAACTCAGCACCTTCTATATCCACCTTTAGTAAGTCTATTTGTCCACATATTTCTATAATCTCTTCCAAAGTAATAGTTGAAACGTCATAACCACTTTTTACTTTTTTATTAAGAATTGTAGAACTACTTGTGAGATCTGCATCGTAAATTCTTACTTTTGAAATATTTTTACCAACTAATGCTTTATTCACGGGAATAATATTCGAGCAATTATTTTTAATTTTATTAATTTCCAAAAACCTATAATTTATAGGATGTGGTTCTATTGCTATGACTTTGTCTGCAAAACCAGAAGCAACTAAGGAAAAGAGGCCTACGTGAGCTCCAGCATCAATCACAATTGCCTTTTCTTTGAAATTGTTCAATTCGAATTCCGGTAGATATTCATATTCTCTATTCAGTAGAATGTCTTTAATACTTATCCAATATTGATCATCAGGAACATAAGCCTCAAAAGACTCATCTCTTACCTTAAATTTAATTTTAACTATATTTCCTTTTGATCTAATGATTTTATTTACAAGAGTTAGTAATGGCATTATTCTTTCACCTTTCCAACCAAATATCCTGAAGTAGCCGAGGCGTATTCTAAACTTTTTAGAATTATAACTCCAAAAGCTAATAAAGGTTCCGAATAAAATTTTTTATTTTTAAGGAACAAACCAAGCCTACTTAGTGGGCTTATTTGCTTACTTCCATATTCTTTATATTTCTCAATATACTTCCAAGCCGTTTTTCCGTAGTAATACTTCTTCATCAACCATCTTAAAAGTGAGAGGTTATCTTCATGATGTAATATCTCTATTTTTATCCTTGCTTTAATATTATATTCCAATTTCTTTATTTTTTGTGGTAAAGTAGCTTCTTCGAAGAAAATTAAATTTTCATCAAATCCACCAACTTCTAATGCTAAATCTTTCCTGAAAAATCTTGCAGATTCTATTTCTGTGCCAGCATAAAAGCTTCTTTCAAAATCCCTAACTTTAGCCCAGAAATTATCACCGACTGATCTTTCTGGGATAATAATTCCACCTATTTTCTCATCAGACTCTATTAAATTAATACATTCTTCTATTACTTTTGACATTAGTTCCATGTCAGAATCTATAAAACAGATATATTCACCATTAGACTTCTTAATACCGTAGTTTTTTTGCTCACTTCTTTCATTTGCATTTATGACAAAAGTTTTATCTGTATATTTTTTAGCAATTTTAACAGTATTATCCTTTGAACCTTTATCAATTACTATGACTTCGACATTTTTGTAAGTTTGATTTTTAATCGATTCTAAGCATTTTTCTAATGTTCTTTCTGAGTTATATGTTGGAATTACAATTGAAACTAAGGGATAACCTTTAGACTCATTCGATGACATGATCAATCACCCTCTCAAACTCCTCAGCACTCTTATCCCAGCTGAACTGTTTAGCCCACTCCAGCGCGTTGTTGCTCAGTTTCTTTCTCAGCTCATCGTCGATTAGAACCTTTATCATCGCCTCCGCAAAAGCGTGGATATCGCCGCTCTCTACGAGCAGGCCGTTGTACCTATGCTTTATGGAGTCTCTTAAGCCCGGGATGTCGTAGCCAACTGCAGGCGTAGCGCAGGCGTTGGCTTGCGTTACCACCTGCCCCCAGCCTTCTCTTACTCCTGGCACCGCGATAACCCAGGCTTTCTTTAGCAGTTCCACCCTAGTTTTGCCGTTTACGAATCCGAAGAATTTTACCCCCTTCGCTCTCTGCTCGAGCTTTCTTCGCAGGTATCCGTCTCCCACCATCCAAAGCTGAGCATCCTTAACCTCTTTCTTTACCAGCTTGAACGCCTCAACGACGTCTTGGGGCTTTTTTGCCCTCTTCATTCTGCCCAGGAAGATTACCGTAGGGCGCTCGCTTTTTTTGGGGATGGCGTCGAGAGGTTTGACATCCAAGCCATTGGGTACTATGAAGACCTTCTTAAAGCCGAGCTGCTCTAAGTCGCTCTTCGTTGACTCTGATACGGTGATGGTGGGCACGCTTCGGTAATGCCTCAGCCAGTAGTTTTCAAGAAAGTAGTATCCTATCATGCTTACAGGAAAGGGAGTCTCATAGAACCAGAACTCCCTGGCGAGCTGGTGTATCAGGGCGATGATTTTTTCCCTGTCGGCATACTTGGGGGTGAGAAAAGGTCTGGTGTTGATCTCGTCAATAACCACATCGAAATTCTTATTCTTTTTCCAGTATTCTCTTGCTTTTCTATAGACCGAATACTTTCCACCACGCCTTATGATTCTAATCCCATCCACAATCTCCTCTCGTCTGCAACGGTTAAACTCGGCGGTAAACAGCGTTACGGAGTAGCCTCTCTCCACCAGCCTCCTCGCTATCTCATGGGTATAAACCTCTGCACCCCCTGCTTCAGGGTTTTTTATATCCCGCCAGTTATACCAGAGGATTTTCATCGTAACAACGCTACCTGTCGTAGTGCCTCAGGATGTGCATTCTGTAGGCGATAGCGAAGGTATCCACAAACATGTTCCATATCGCTTTGACGTTTATTCTGCTGTCATTTTTGAAGGTCAGCTCTACAGGTGCTTCCACGATCTTGTAACCCCTCCGGGTGGCGTTTGCCAGCAGCTCCACATCAAAGGCATACCTCTTTACTAGAATCTTTGGCATCACCTCTTCAAGCACTTCACGCTTGAACAGCTTCATGCCAACCTGTGTATCCCTGACATTCAAATTGAAGAGCACTCTGGTAAGTAGAACATAGAGGGTGCTCAACACCTTTCTACTGGTGGGATAGTTTACAACCCTTGAATCGGGGTGCCTCTTTGAGCCGGTCACAACGTCTGCCCTGCTCTTCTCCATCACCTCAAGAAATCTGTTTATCTGCCTAGGGGGCAGGTCGCCGTCTGCATCCATGAAAAATATCAGCTCACCCTTCGAGTGCTCAAAACCATACTTCTGGGCATACCCCTTTCCCCTGTTTCTATTGTAGGAGAGCACCTTAACAATGCCATTGTGCATTTTTTCAAGTTCCCTTGCTTTCTCCAGGGTGGAGTCTGTGCTTCCGTCGTCTACCAGCAGTATCTCGTATTTCTGATTTAGTGTGTGCATTGCCTTTTTGAGTTCATTCATCACAACAGCGATGCCACCAGCCTCATTGAAGGCAGGCACAACAAAGGAGACCATCTTCTCCTCAGTCTTAAAGTGAATTTGTATGCTCGAGACGCAACTCTTATCCATTATACTCCCCTCCGGGGTGGGCTAGTAAGGCTCTCTCAAGGCGAGCCACCTGTTATCTGTCAAACATACGCCTGCCTTTAAGAGGCAGTTGTAATCCAGCCCAAACCTCAGCATTGGAAAAATCTCGCGGGATAGCAGCAGAGTTACCAGCTTTTTTCAAAGCATCGCTCTTGCTATGCTGTGGAGTCTGTTTCGCCCGACACCACCCAGTAAGGATTTCCATCAGGCAAATTTCTCAAATTGAAACAGCCACTCCGCTTTCTGATATTTTTTGAAGAATCTTTGGGATGAAGTTCTTTCTTGCTCCAAGTATCTCTATCCTCCTAACAATCATAACAGTAACAACCACAGCGTCACTGTTTAGCCTTGGTCATGAAGGCTGGGTTGTGGATAGCTCTACACCATTTCTCTGTTGATTGTAAAGCTGTGCTCTTTTAACAATTTCAGCTTGAATACGGCATGGTCAGTAAAAACGATGTCCATGGTATCACTTACTTCCTTTTTGTCTTAAGTGCTCACCTCAACGTATACACCATGCTCGCAGTAAGAAGGGCGAAGTTAACCGAGAGGAGCACTTCTGCCAGCTCCAATGGCGAGGAGTGAAAGGTTAATAAAAGGAAAATCTCAAGGAAGGTAAAGCCCGCAAAGAGGGTGACGTAGCGCATGTTTCTTATCGCCAGGTGATAGTTGAGCAGAATCACTGAAAGCGAGAAGAAGAGCATTGCTAAGCCGTAGGGGGCTACCAGTGGAAGCGCCTCAAGATAGCTGGAGCCGAAGAGGATTACCACAAGCTGGGGGAACAGTAGGTAGGCGGCAACCAGTGAGCCGGAAAGTAAGCCAGCGTAGGCGAGGCTCTTCTTCAATACTTGGAAGGTATCCTCCCCACGAGCGTGTCTCTCGGCAATCATTGGGAACATCACCGTGTATATCGCCGAGGGGAAGAAGAATATTATCTTGCCAAGCACGCTTGCCGAGGTGTAGAACCCAGCCTCGCGAGCGGAGAAGAAGTACTTGGCAAGCACCACGTCCAGGTTAGCTGGAACAGAGAAGCAGAACATCGCCAGCATCACCGGCGCTGAGTAGGAGTAGAAGGCAGAGAAGTTAAAGCTTGACTCATGGCTACTCTGCTTGAGGTAGGGTGCGATGAGAAAAAAGGAGATAAGCAGGGCGGCGAGCGTGCCTACGGCAACGCCCAGAAGTGCGCCGGTAACACCATAGCCAAGGGCAACCAGGGCAACGCCGGAAATAAGTTTGAAGAAGGCGCTGGAAACGGTGAGCATTCCCAGGGCAAAGAAGCGTTTTAAGCCGCGGAGCATGCCGATGTTTATGGGCATAACCCAGGCGAGGAAGAGAATAAAGGCGAGCACCACCACGGGCTCAACGCTGGGTATTTTCAGAACAGAGGCGATGCTCCTGCTGGCTGCGAGGAAAAGTAGGGAAAAGGTTAGACCTATTAAGGCCACGCGCTTGATAGCGCCCAGGAGAAAGGAGGCTATCTCCCTGCCCTCGGCTGTAAGCTTGGAAACAAAGCTCGTGGCGCTGGTGGAGAGGGTCTGAGAGATTATCCCTATCATGTAGAAAATGGCGAAGAGAGCGCCGAAGATGCCATACTGCTCTGGTCCCAGGGCCCTGCCCATATACACCTGATATACGTAGTTCAGGGCGTTGGCTATTATGGAGGCGATGAACATCACGCCGCCATGCCTGAGAAGCTCGTCTTTAAGCAGCCCCTGAGGAAATTTCACTGTCATGCCTGAAGACGCCTCCGCGTGAAGTATGCTAACCATTTTTATAATACTATTTCTTTGCCAGCTGCCGTGGCGTTAAATCCTCCCGTGACTCATCCCCTTTTCCTAATTAAGGTGAGAGAGCAGCCACAGGCGCCAGGATACGCCTTCATTTCACCCTCCTCAAGTATATAATCAGGACCAGCAGCAGCGTGGCGATGCCAAAGCTTGAAAATACATCGAAAACTTGCCCATGCACCTGCATAGGCGTGGAGAACACAAGCTTCAGAAGCCACTCAACCACAGTTGGAGCGCTATCGAATTTTATCACCAGCGGAAACTCCACACCAATGCCGAGATTCACGAGGGGGTACAGAAAGGGCACATCGCCTGTGATGAAGTCCAGAGCAAGGTGCGAAGAGAGAAACAGGGCGATGTACTTGGAGTATTCTCTGGCAAGAATGTGGGCGATGAAGAGTAATGGGAGGATGAACAATAAAAGAATGAAATAATCCGCGGTGAATGTCCAAAAACACATCAAAGTCGGGAAGAATAGCGAAGAAGCTTAGGAGAGCAAGGGCGAGGGGTAAGAATATGTGAGTAAGCGGGTCCAATGCTACTATCTCCCTCTACACCAGCAGGTATTTCCGCATAGCACACACTACCCCTGCCCCCCCTCTTATCATAGTTGCCTCAATTCAGATGGGCTAAAGGAACGATTCTATAAGGCTCCTTGAGAAGCCTGTATACTTTCTCACGGTGTTGATGAAGATGCTCTTCTGCACGCTGCCCCGCATTATGTACGTGTCCGCGAAGTCTTCTATGCCTTCAAGCTCTTTTATAATCAGCCTGATCTGAACCTGGGTGAGCTTCCCACCCTTTCTCTCCAGATGGCTCTTAATCTCTGCAAGGGTGTTGGTGTAGTATCCCAAGCTTTTAGCCCTGTCGCTGGAAATATTCTTAACAGAACCACAGCTCTCACATAAGGAGTGAGGTTGCAGGAGTCCGTTCAATGAGGGAAGCCACACCCGCTCGTACGAGGATTTGTGAATGTGCGTAATGATTTCTGCTTTCATCGGGCATCCATCTATTTTTTCCTTCTTTATTTCCTAATATATAAAAGTAACGATATAAAAAAAGCATATACTTTTTGTTCATTCAAAAAATTTATAAAAATTTTTCACAGAATGGACGTAGCATAGCAACGTGCTACACAGATTTAAGTAATATTTAACTAAGTTTATTATTTGCCAGAGAATGAATGTCTTGTGTGTTTGCTTTGCTTGGTTTACATGAAAATCTATAACGGAGCTGCCACTCATATGTAACATCTGGATTTTTTCAACAACCCCGTTTATAAGTTACTCCCCATAGCAGTCCGGGATAACGTGCTCAGCACATCAGCCGCACCTTCCTTGAATCTCCAGTGCAACTATTTTGCAACTGCCCACTTCTCAAAAAAACTTCCTGTGTAGCCACCTCATTCTCAGTGAGACTACTTCATAGACCCTGAATGGCAGCCACAGAGGCGCACTCAGCACAAGCAGGCAGAGCATGAAAAAGAGACCTGTGACATCTCCAGCCATAACCCTCAGCCGCCAGCTCAATGTATTCCAGAACTTGCAGCCATTCCGACACATGTATCTCTGATAGCCCAGTTCATCGGAATAGCCAACTTCCTGCAGCTCGCTGCCGCAGATGGAGCACTTCATGCTTCACTCGTCTCCGCACGTCTCATTATATCTTTATCCAGTATCTTCCAGCCCAGGTAAAGGCAAATAACGCCGAAGAACTCGATGCCAGTGTAAAGTGCAAACCACTCGAAAGGTACCGGTGTGCCCTTATTTGACCAGAAGAACTTGAATGCGACCTGAACTATAAGATGGTAGGAGTAGAGCAGCAAAAACACACCCACTGCTAAGCTGGTTAATCGGCGGAGTGTTACATCAACACCCCCATCTCCCATCACTATCAATCTGTCCGGTGTTATTTAGGGCCATAACCACATATCGCCCTCCCCATGATTTGATGATTTTATAAGGAATATTGATTTGCTTTTTTATTATTTATTTTTCATAAATCGAAACCTGATAAATAACACTCCCACCAGTGATTAAACATCCAAAAGCTTGTGTTGTACACTACGGCTCAAGAGTAAAAATAGAGAAGACGTGCGCCGCAGCCGATTCAGAGGTAGCCCAGACCACGAAGGCGCTCCTTAACCTTTTCTTCATCTTCTTCAGAGAGGGAGTACTCCTCTTCTTCCTCATCTTTAAGCAGTTCTTCAAGCACGAAGGTTACGTACTCTTCAACACTCTCAAACTCTCCGCTCTCCTTCACCCTCTCTTCTATCTCCATATAGAGCCTGTCAGGTATTCTCACTGTAGCCATGCGAATTACCTCAATAATCCAGTTAATCTGTGGAACAATAGCTTCTCATCGCCTTCTTGTGTAGTAGTAAACAGCCGCCGCAACCATTATTATTATAACCAGCGCAAGTATCCACTTAATCCATGGTTGCTCGGGTGGCACCGCAGGGACGGGAGTGGTAAGTGGAGGTGCGGTAGGCGCAGGGGTTGTAGGTGCGGGTGTTATGGGCGCAGGCGTTGCAGGAGCGGTTGGAGCAGGCGTAGTTGGCGGAGTGGTAATTGGTGGGGGAGCTACCAACTTCTCGCCCGCGATGGCGAAGTAGCTGAATCCGGGTGAGCGGGCGGTGTAGTACACATAGCTCGCGTCCTCACCCACTTTATTGGTGCTTAGCTTTGTCCAGGTGCCATCGTACCTGTATAGCGCCACCTTCTCGGCGTCTATCTCCTCCTCATCTATCCAGGACTTAGGCACGCGGAAGGTTATATCCGCGTACTCCACCTGCTCTTCCTTAATTAAAGTGTCCATGTCGATGTAGGCTAGAACTCCGCCGGGGGCAGCAGGTATATCAGCTGGCTTGGAAATCGTCTTCCCTTTTATAGTTACACCGCTTATCCACTTCTCTGCCTTTATTGCAAGCTGGGTGAAGTAAATCTTACCATCGTCGCCGATGTTGAATACGCCAGTCTCTCCGGGTTTGATGAACCCTATGGTAATCTCAAACTTGTCAGGTGGGGTGCTCCTAACACCTGGGACGGTAGCAGCAACAACTGCAGGTGCCGAGATCACAGTACCGCCAATTCCATATACACTGAAGTGGCTCAGATTCGCCCACACGTAGTTGGCGGAGGTGTTTACTCCGGAGGCATACACCACTGTGCCATCAGCAAGGGTCTGTGCCTCGAGAGGCAGACCCCAGCCACCGTTGGTGTATCTTAGAGGTCTGAGGCTGCTCTCGCTTACCCCTGAGGGTATCTTCGATTCGTTGTAGTAAAGTCTGATCTCGACTGTTACATTATCATACCAGTTCGAATTGTCGACATCGATAGAGAAGTAGGCATCCAGAATAGCTCCCTCTACACCGCTCAGACTCGTGGTACCACTGGGTGGATTTACGCTGATATTTACAGTAAGGTTCACCGCAGGTGTGGAGCCGTTGGTAGATATAATCCACTCATAACTGCCAACAGAGGTGTTAATAACTCCTGAGGAGTTTGTGCTGTTCGACGACAGAAGTGGAATTGTTACTGTTATCTGCCTTGGCAGGATTTCAAAGTTAACCGGTGTAGAGGCGAAGTAAGGTTTGTTTGAGTTTCCTGTGGGAAAATAGGCAACTGCTGTGTAGTTCCCGTCGGACATATATGTGGTGTTCAGCTTTATATTGTAGGTCTTATTTAAGGGGAGACCGCCAGCATAACCGTAGCCATAACCATAGCCAAAGTTGTGGTATGTGCCTGCGTTTTCATCATACCCGTAGCCAAAGCCGTAACTTAAATTCCCCAAGCTTCCGGTGGGAGTTACCACAAGCTCGTTGGGGGAGAGATTGCCCTGAATCACATTTCCGTTAAGGTCTAAACGGAAGGTTCTGTTCATAGGCCCTGTGAGGTTAAGCGTGATGTTCTGCATAGGCACGTACTGATCAGGGCTTTTTAACTCTACGGTTAAGTTGAATTCGATAATATCATTTGAAGTGTCCATCGGCTGTGCTGTGGTTTGAATGCCCTGAAGGGTTACCTTCACAGCCGCAGCCGGTCCCGAGAGAATGAGCAAAAAAACAATGAGCACAGTTAAACCCATACTTGTAAGGGTCCTTTTTTCCATATATCCCATAACTACCCACTTACTCCCATTTCCCCCATCTACGGTAGGAAACGCCTCTAAAACAACGTCTCTAAAACATTTTTACTTTGCATCCTCTGGTATATAAACCTTTCTTTTATTCCAGCATCTCCGAACGCCCAGAGTTCACAAAAAATCAAAAAATATAAAAGCGTATCTCTGTATATGGCATGTGCAGAATCACAAAACCGGGAAAAACTGAATAAAGCGTATCGCTTCCGAGAAAGGAATATTTTCTCTCACCCATATCTTCAGTGCAACACCTGTGCACTCCCTGACCAACTCTCGCCTAGAGCACTCCCCCTGGCTTCTGTCACTTACATATCAGAGAGCTCTTTCTCATTCACATCTTCTTTCTTCCTTGAGAGCCCCCTTTTCTAGCGCCACAATAGCGCAACAGGAGGGATCAATGTTAGATAAACAACCTGGTTTAGTAACCTTTCGTTATTAAAAATTTTAATCTTGTTATGCAAGGTTTTCGAGGTAGCGCTGTAGTTGCTTTTTATCCCGGTGGTGGCATGAGCGAGGGCGCAGAAGCTAAGGCAAAGGTTGAGGAGCTAGAGAAGGAACTCGCCAGGCTTCGGGATGAGTTAAAGCAGGCTCAGGAAAAGGCGGAGGACTACCTGAACAGGCTGCGCTACCTTCAGGCTGACTTTGACAACTACAGGAAGCGCATGCAGCGCGAGAGGGAGGAGATGG
>MTLP01000019.1 GCA_002009975.1 Thermococcus sp. JdFR-02 | reverse complement strand
GGGGTGTAGATAAGTGAAAATCCGCAGATTTTCTTTATTTTTGTTTTTTATTTTACTTTTAGTCTCTTTGATCATGGTTAGTCAAAAGTTCCAAGAGGAGAAAAATAGAGATGAATTTTCTAATGTTACGCTTGATAATGTTTCTGCCCAGTCTTTTAAGCCTCTAGAAAACAAAACTCCTCTCAAAGGTGAATTTGAACCAATTCTAACTTTTCCTGCTTGGGATTTTCAGCCTTTTGAAGATAGGCTTTTTGTTTTCTACAATGGAACACTTAAAGCTTATGAGATAGAGACTGGAGAGCTCCTTTTAAATATAACGCCCGTTTACGATTATTACTTTTCAAACCGTTATGCTTATTTAAAAACCAATAACGGAAGCTTTATGCTGGATTATGAAACTTTAAGACTAATGCCAATAAGCACAGACAAAAACATTAAATATGCTTTCAAATTCAGTGATTGTAGAATCATAGCAAAAGAAAGGAGTGCACTGGTGAACTCCCAAGTATTTACATTTAATTCAACACCAAAAGTCGCATTCTTTTCCAATGGGTTTGTAGTTTATGGATCATACTGGAATAGAGAGACAAGAGCAATATTTTTTGATAAGAAGTGCAATTTTCTAAATGATGCAATAATTCCGAACTATCCTCTTGAATATAAGGTAGTAGATGACAGGATTTTCTTTATTCGACATGGTCTATTTTCAGTGAATCAATCTAAGTTTCCAGACCTCAAAGGTGAGCAAGTTTTGCACGAATATTTGTCAATGAGTAGTATCTACCTTTTTAATTCAGAAGGTCAAAAGATAGCAAGTTTAGGGATGGGTGGTGCAATTGGACTTTACAACAATACACTTTATTCCTTTAAGGTAACCCCAAACTATTGTGATGAGCTGATAAAGTTTTATTTATCAAATAAATCCCTTGAGGAAAGATGTTTTAGCATCTCTCATTATAGCGGATGGGTTGTATCTCAAGGAACATTTGGAGATTTTGGAGATGGCTTCATGGCATTTGCTTACTGGGGATTCTCAGGAGAAGCCGGAACCTCATACAATTACCTCTGCGCGTATGTTTATGATAAACGTCTCAACTGCATTCCTTATTACTCAGGAACTAAAAGGGTAAGCCCAATTGATAACATAAAAGCATGGCGTCACTATTTTGCAATAATACCGAGAGATTCTGAAGAGGTCATTGTTTATGAGGTCGAATAATTTATTTTGGAATGAAATTAATTTTTTAGAATTCATGAAGATAAAGAAAGGAAAGATAAAGACTGCTTATTACAGGCAGGCTGATGAATTAACCTTTGACAGGGAGAATGAATTAATAAAACAGTCTAAGATAATATTTTGGCGTCATCTTTGCTGGTTTAAACATCAGAAGCTGTTACTAAGTTATCATTGCTTTTCCCGTCGTTTGGCTTTCTTTTCCCGTAAATATGGGAATCGCATTATGTGATTGCACTCTAAGCATTGAATTACAACATGGGGAAAGCGTTTTTGTCTAAGCCTTACACGTGCATTAACTCCGGGAACTAAAAAGGAGTGACATTTCTTACAGTATCTTCTCTTCCATTTTCTCGGTATTTTAACTTGGGCTTTTTGCTGAACGGCTAAACCTATTTCAACATATCTGTTTGCAAGTTCTTTATTGTAGGGAAATACTCTCTCAGCTAAGGTAAAGAGTATATCGATCCTCTCCCTCGCTATCCTCTTTTTTTCTCGCTGTTCTTTTTTTATAATGAATTTCTTGGTCATCTCTAAAAACTAAGATCGTCTTATTTTAAACTTTACTAGAAAAGAAAAAATAAAAATTAGCTCTTCTCTTGCATCAGCCTTTCATAAAGCTCCTCTACTTTGTTTGCAATTTCTTTCTCACTAAAACCTTTCTTTTTTGCCAAATAGACACTTCCTCCTGCTCCTACACCCTCTTTAACATAACCCTTTTCATAGTCTCTTAGCCCTTTAAACTTCGAATTTTCAAAGCTTAATGTTGTGTAACAGTACATTATCCCTATTTCTTTTGCCGTCTTTTTGAATGTCGAGCTTTTATCATTTACAATCCATTTTGTTGTTGCAATCATAAATCTCTCCATATCTTCGCCGAGCGCTTTTAAAAGAGAAGCAATAGCTAACATTTGAGTTCCCCCAGCTAAGACAATCTCTCCCCTAACTCCTTGGGCAATACCTATTACAGTAGCCATCATTGGATCGCCAAGTTCTTCTAGAGCCTTTAAAGGTTTTTTAGCAAAATCTCCCTTTTGAATGCCCACTCTTTTGAAAGCTTCACTAATTACTTGCTCCTTTAGAGGTTGAGGATTCTCTGGAGATGCTGAAGAGGTTTTTGCATCATGACCCAATGCCCAAAGAATTGCCTGAGCCGTGGTAGTTCCGCCAGGAATTGACTCTCCAATAACTATCTCCTTTAAGTCGAGCTTTGAAAGCTCTTTCCCGAAAAGTTTGGCTTTTTCAATTATTTGCTTTGCGTTGGGAACTGCTTTTTCCTTTCTAAAATCCTTCCCAACTTCATCAGTTATGAAAACGTAAGGAACATTTGGTGCTAAGTAAGAACCTCCTCTCACGGGAATTAATGGGAAATTACCTAACTCCCAAGAAGCTTTAGTGATTATAGCTGGTGTTGGATGACCTTCGGGAGTTACTGGAATTGCATCAATAACCTTTGGTTTTCCATAAAATATGTATTCAACGTCTGCTGGAGGAGTTAGTCTTGTAAGCTCAGGAGTTGCACCAGCAACACTTATTCCAGGTATTAAAGCTATTTCCGTATTTCCCAAAACCACGAGCATCATTTGAACCACCAGTAGGATAAAATGTCCAATAGTATTAAAGTGTTTTGCTACATTGAAAAAAGAGATAAAAATAAAATAGATTCACAGGCTTGCCCAGAATGGATCAACTTGCTTTTTAACCTTGGCAATCTCTTTTAGTGCTTTAATGTCAGTCTCATCTAAGCTATCTTTAAGCTCTTTAACTAACCTTATCACGTGATCCCTTGGCAAATCAACGTACAATATCTCGCCTGGGTGGATGTGCCTTCCAACTGTTGGTCCTGAAATTGCAACCGCGACTTGATCTCCTTTCTTTGCCTCTTGTAAAAATTCATTCTTTGACTTTATTGATTTGATAACACCTACTCTGTGACCATTTTGCTTCATTAATGGGTAACCCGGCTTAATTCTTCCTTCTAGGACTTCAATTCCCACTATTGCGGGATCGCTTCTTCTAAACACGTAGCGTTCATCTGGGAAGAGCTTTATAACACCTGGGAACATCGTCATCGCTAAAAGCTCTTTCCTCTTCTTTTCTTCTTCGGCTTTTCTCCAAGTATCATAGTCTTCAACTAACTTGTAGATAACATTCCCAACAAATATTGGAACATCTTTAGCCTTTGCAACCTCTTCAGCATCTTCATTGACTTTAACGTTAAATCCTAAGATAACACCTAAAAGTGGGTCCTCGTCTTTAACACTCAAAGCTTCCATGACGTCTGTTTTGCTTATATTTCCAACATCTGCTTTTCTAATTGGTATGTTGCTCTCCTGTAATTCTTTACTTAGTGCCTCTAAGCTTCCTAAAGTGTCGGCTTTAACAATTACACCAACTTTGCCTGTATCAATCATCACACGCTCGATTTCTCTCATAATCTCTTTCACAGCTTCTTCAACTTCTTCCTCACTTCTACATGCAATTACTGGAGAACCTGCTAAGGCTTCATCTAAGTTTGGAGCCGCTATCTTTATACCTGCAGCTGCAACAACTTCATCAACTTGATCAAATTTAAACCTTGGATCTCTAATCTCATCCAATGGCTTGGGTTTAAGTAAAGCCCTAATTTTTGTTACAATTGCTTTATCTTTCCCACCAACGACGATTATGTCATCTTTTCTAAGTGTTCCATCATAAATAATAACATCAATGGTTGTTCCAAAACCTATTTCTTCCCTAACTTCTAAAATTGTTCCCCTTGCATTTCCCTCTACTTCAATTTTCAACTTTTCCTCAAGATATTTTTGGGACAAACCAGCTATTAAAACCAAAAGTTCTGGAATGCCAATTCCATATTTAGCCGAAATTGGAACAATCGCCAATTCTCTTGTGAAATCTTTAACTCTATCAAATCTATTAGCTTGGAAGCCCATCTCATAGAATTTACCAATTACCTCCCAAAGTTTTGTTTCAAGCTCTGCCGCTGCTCTTTGGTCTTGTTTTTTAAAGTTCACTAAGAAAGGTTCCCATTCTTGAACTTTCCACCCCTTTATTCTGTCAATTTTATTGGCTGCTACTATGAAGGGTGTTTTATACTTACGCAAAATTTCAATGCTCTCAATTGTCTGGGGCTGGAAGCCTTCATTTATGTCAATTATCAAAATTGCTAAATCAGCTAAACTTCCTCCCCTTGCTCTCAAACTTGTGAAAGCCTCGTGACCGGGGGTGTCTATAAACAATAATCCCGGCAACTTAATTTCTCCCTTCCATAAGCTTAATAATGGACCAGCGATTTGTCTAACAACTTCAATAGGAACCTCAGTTGCACCTATATGCTGTGTAATTCCACCAGCTTCTTTAGCAGCAACATTTGTTTTACGAATTCTATCAAGCATTGTTGTGTTGTGAACTATGATTCCATTTGCTATGAAGTTATGCGTCTCTGTTGTAAGATCATAGACATAACCACTGTAGTTAATTTCTTCAATATTTTCTACGGGGATGAATGTTAGGTTTTCAATAATATTTTCAATGTAGTCAACATCCTTCGAGTCAAATTCCCTGTTAAGCCATACCTCAACAAGCTCTCTTCCAAGTTCTGTAAGTTTACCCTCTTTTATCAAACCATCGGCCTCAAAGGCTTTGAGATAATTGTAGTCTCTCTTTAAACCGCTAAGAACTTGGGCTTTCACGTTGAGGTTTCTTGAGCCTTTCCTGATAACATTAAGAATCCTTTTCAACATCTCATAACTTGGAATTTCTGAGCTTTCATATTTTGAGTAATAGGGAACTTCCTCGTTAAGTTCACTTCTTGTGAAGCCGAAGAGGAGTCTTAGGCGTCTGAGTTCTTCTTGAATTGGATAGGGTTCACTCTTTTTGCTTTTCCTAATTATCTTATCAAGATTCTCAGCTTTTACTTTTACTGTAAATCCGATCCATCTTTTGAACTCTTGAAGGTTTCTTCTGCCAGAAATTATAAGCGTCCAGTAATCTCTAGTTTGATAAATCTTTGCCAAGATCCCAAATCTCAAGAGAACAAATGTGAGCTTTTCAATGAACTCCTTTGAAGCACTTGTTATCTCAATTCTCGTATCTTTCAGACTTACATAACCATCGGCATCAAAGTATCCCTTTAAAAACTCCGCTACATATTTTTTGGGGGCTATGAAGAGTATTTGAGGCACTTTAATGCTATGTGCTTTCCTCTTTTGAGGATAATCAAATAAAATTGTAAGCATTCTGAAGAGAGCATTCTTGCTTTTTCTAAACTCAATTTCAAAGGAAGTTCTCCTCTTTACTCTATGTATTTCAATACCAATAATCTCAAGTTCTTTTAATTTTTTATAAACTTCTTCGTTGTTATTGGCTATTCTATCATGAGTACCATCACCAAACATGACTCCAGCGAAGTAGAAGAATGCTTTCCACTCTCTATCACTTCTTGGGAGTTTTACATAATAGAGAGGCTTTCCGGATCGGTGAATCCTTGGAGTAAATGCAACCTTCTCTATATCATTCCAGAGATTAAGGACTTCAATATCTTCTTTTCTAAAAACATTTCTCTGCACTTTATATGCCTTATAACCTCTGAAATAATCCTTGATTTTCCTGAGTTTTTCTTGATTTATTTTTACTATCAGTTCATCAGTTAAGAGCTTTGAATACACAAAATTCATGAATCTCTCAAAGCTTTCATTACCTTCAACTCTTCTTGGAACAGCAACATAGTCTCCGACTTTAAGTTGATCGGCTCTTTTCCATCCTCTATTTGTTAGGAAAGGATGTTCAGGTGTTACCGAGACATGATGCCAGTTTTTGAGTTTTATCCTGATTATTTTCCCTTCATGCTTGAGTCTCCATATGTAAGAACTTTTAACAATTCTTGATTTCCCATTTCCATCAATTGTTTGTATTGGGATGTTTAGCTTTCTGATCTCTTTTTTGTCATCTCTTTCAATAATTTCTTTACTTAATTCAAAGAGTTCTTTAAGTGTAATTTCTCCATATTCGGGGAGTATTATCCTCTCATTAGGCATCAGGCACTTTCCATGGTCAACATGACCAAGAACTGCTATAATTGGTTGTCTAATCTTCTTCATTTTTACTCACACTCCATATAACTGTTAATTTAATTAGAGTAAGTTTGACATAGATTTTAAGCTTAGTATTAACCAAGCTTAACTCTCAGATTTAACTTTTAAAATTTTGGTAAAGAAAAGAGAATCACTTAACTAGGCACTTTGTCGAGTCAAGATATTCACCTTTCTCTTTGTCCCAATGGGAATGATAGAACCAATCGGCAGCTTTACAGTATTCAAAAAGTTCATCTTCCTTAAAGAATAGCTTTATCTCTCTTTCAGCAGTTTCTTCACTATCTGATGCATGGATTATGTTATAAATTGCATCACCAACATCTAATCCGTAATCTCCCCTTATTGTTCCGGGCGCGGCATCTTTGGGATCAGTTGCACCAGCCATTTTTCTAACGACACTTATTGCATATCTTCCTTCCAATACCATTACTATTGAGGGTCCCTTAGTTACATAATCAATCAAAGGCTCAAAGAAGGGCTTTCCCTTATGCTCCTCATAGTGTTTCTCTGCTAGTTCCCTATCAAAGTGCATCATCTTCATTCCAACAATTTTAAGACCTTTCTTTTCAAATCGAGAAATTATTTCACCAATAAGACCCCTAACAACGGCATCTGGTTTTAGAATAACTAAAGTTCTCTCAACCTTTTTCATAGGCAACACCTAAAAGAGATAAAAACTCACAAATAAAAAGTTTATTGATGCTGGAATTATAATTCGATAGAATAAATAAAGGGATGAGGAGTCTTCACTTCTTCTTTGCTCTTTGCATCCTTGCTTCTTGGTAGGCTTTTGTCCATTTTTGCTTTCTTGGATTTCTTCCCATGAAGTATAGCTTCTCACACTTGCCTGAGCAGAAGAATAAAACTCTTCCATCGTTTCTTACATACATTTTTCCAGTTCCTGGCTCAAATTCTTTTCCACAGTATGAACAGACGTTCCATCTTGCCATTCTTATCACCTAGCTTTAATTTCTCTTGCTTCTCTTTCTGTTTCTCTTAGAATCACAATATCGCCAATTCTAACTGGACCCTTGACGTTTCTTCTAATTACTCTACCTTTATCTCTTCCTTCTAAAACACGAACCTTTACTTGAGTCACTCCACCTGTAACTCCAGTTCTTCCAACAATTTCAATAACCTCTGCAGGGAATCCCTCGTCTTCAGCCATTTCTCACACCTCGATGATCGTTATAAAACTACCCTCTCACCACTCTATTAGGAGTAATTAGGGAGGGGAGCTCACTTCATGAGCTCCCTAACTTTCATAGCAATTTCCTCAACTAACTCTCTACCTTTACCGGGCTCGATTATAGCAACACTTGCAGCGGAAACCTCAATACCAGCTGCAGCTCCTAATTCTTTCTTGCTTGGGACATAGATGTATGGGATTTCCTTCTCCTCACAGAGAGGTGGTAAGTGTGCAACAATCTCCTCTGGGTCAACATCTTCAGCTATTACTACAAGCTTAGCTTGACCTCTCTCAACAGCTTTTGTTGTTTCGTTTGTCCCTTTCCTAATTCTTCCACTGTCCCTTGCAATCTCAACAGCCTCTAAAGCCTTCTCAGCTAATTCGTTTGGAACCTCAAACTTCACATAGCTTGGCTTTGCCATTTCACATCCCTCCTAAAGTTCATCGTTCATCTAATAGTCAAGCTTAGCAAAAGATAAAAGGCTATTTAAATCTTTCTCTAACTGAGAAGTTAGGTGCTCAGTTGCGAGGGTACTCATCACAAATCAGCTAGCGAAATTGTCTTCATTGCCTAAACTTAATTTACCCCAAGATTTTTAACATTTGCTAAGGAGGTGAAACTATGTTGCTATTAGCTTCCCAAAGTCCAAGAAGGAAAGAGATTCTCTCGAGGTTCTTTAAGGATTTCAAGGTTATTCCAAGTGATATCATTGAGGAAAGCTATTCAAAAACTCCAAAAGAGCATGCAATTGAAGTTGCAAGGAAAAAGGCTTGGGATATTTACAGTAAGTTTGGTGGAACAGTTATTGGAGCGGACACCATTGTAGTTCTAAACGATAAAATACTTGGAAAACCCAAGAATGAAGATGAGGCTAAGAAAATGCTTAAAATGCTTAGTGGGAAAATCCATGAGGTAATCACTGGATACTGCATAATTCATGAAGGAAAAGAAATTAAAGGTTTTGAGGTTACAGAGGTTAAGTTTAGAGAACTTTCAAATGAAGAAATTGAAAGTTATGTGAAAACCAAAGAGCCATTGGATAAAGCGGGAGCGTATGGTATTCAGGGGAAAGGTGCCTTGCTTGTTGAGTGGATCAGAGGAGATTATTATAACGTCATGGGGTTTCCAATAAAAATTATTCTAGAGCTTCAAAAACTTGGTTTTAACCCTTGGCTATAACAAATCATTAAAGAGCAAATCTTCTTCTGTTCCTCCAGCTTTTTTTAAGATCTTAACACTCCATGCTATTTTTCCTACGTCTGAGGGGCTATGAGCATCACTGCCAAAAGTTAACTTTACACCATGTTTTACACAGAGCTTTATAAAATCTAAATCTGGAACCTTATAGCGGGAGCTTATCTCAAATGCTTTACCATTTGCTTCGGCAAGCTGGATTATCTCCAATAGGTCATCATAGGTAGGATAAGCACCAATATATGGAAAGATGTTTCCAAAATGCCCAATTATATCAACGTTTTTGTCTTCCAGTGCAATTTTAACCAAGTTAAGATAATGCTGAACCTCATTATACCCAATATCAAACCATAAATGAACAGAAGCAATTACGTAATCGAGTTCTTTTCTAAGGTCTGGTAGAATATCAACGCCATTTTCATTTATATTTGCTTCAATTCCTGCTAAAACAACTATTTCTGATTCTTCCTTTATCCTTTTAATTTGACTAACATACCGATTGAATTTTTTAGGTGTGAAATAGTGGATATGATCGCTTATTCCAATCATATTAAGGGATTTCTCTTCTGCTGAGGCAACATTATCATAAATAAATCCAACTCCATCGGAAAATTGAGTATGTGTGTGCAAGTCCATCATTTTAGCTCCCAAAAATATTAGAACAGCACACATTAAAAACTTGACTTTAAAACAAATTAAAAGAAAAACCATCAAATATTTCCTATCCTTTGGAGAACCATTCCCTCTATCCTTATCGGTTCACTTCTTCTTGCGGCTATTATGGCTTGCTCCAATCTTACTTCGCTTTCTGCGTGTATTGTAAAGAGTGGTTGTCCTTCTTTAACTTTTTCTCCAACTTTTACGTGAAGATAAACTCCGGCTCCCTTGTCTTCTGGAGCTCCGGCTTGTCTTGCTATTGTTGTGATTGCTTTATTGTCTATTTGTGTCACATAACCACCGGTTTCAGCTGCAAATGTGAAGGTTTTATCTCCTATTTGAATGTCCTCTGGTTTAATATTTGGATCTCCTCCTTGTTCTGCAATTATTTCTTTCATCTTTTCATAGGCTTTTCCGCTCTCTAAGATTTCTCTTGCCATCTTTTTACCCATTCCAGCCGGGGCAACACCTCCCATTTCCAATAATATCCCTGCTAATCCTGTTGCCTTTTCTACCAAACTCCCTGGACCTTTTCCACTTATTAGTGTCTCTAAAGCTTCTTTAGCTTCTAATGCTGGTCCAACACTATGACCTACCGGTTGACCTCCATAGGTAATTGCAACTTCAACATATTGTCCTAATCTCTTCCCTAACTCTATAAAGTCCCGAGCCAATGAACGAGCCTCTTCAACGTTTTCAACTTTAACCCCTTTACCCATTGGAATGTCGATTAATACATATTGACTTCCCATAGCGTATTTCTTTGACATTATGCTCGCGAGCATTAATCCCCTTGGGTCTATACTTAAAACTCTCTCAGCATGGATTGTAATATCATCAGCTGGGGCTAAGTTTAAAGCCCCTCCCCAGACGATACAGGCTCCAATTTTTTCCACGATCCTCTTTATCTCCTCTAGGCTTAAGCTAACATCGGCTAGAACTTCCATAACATCTGCTGTTCCTGCGGCACTTGTAATAGCTCTTGAAGAAGTTTTTGGGATTGTTAAACCTGCTGCAGCAACAATCGGAACAACAAGCATGTTTGTTTTATTACCCGGAACTCCGCCAATGCTATGCACATCCATTATTGGTTTTCTATCTATGTCGAGCATATCTCCAGTTTCTGCCATTGCAACGGTTAATGTGGCAATCTCATCCATGTCAAGTCCATTTATTTCCAAAGCAGTTACAAATGCACTTATTTCAATGTCTCTAAGCTTTCTATCGACGATGTCTTTTATTATGCTTTCAATCTCAACTTTCTTCAGCTTAGCCCCATACATTTTTTTCTTTATGTAACGAACGCTTTCCGGTGTCCCTGCGGGAACTATGTTTATGATTTCACCTTGAGAAAAATTGTGCACGGTTAGAAAATCCTTGCTTAACCCAATTTCTCCCGGCTGGATGTTTGCATTATCTATAACCACTTCTCCGTATAGCGTCTTTTTCCCTGTCTCAATTTTTACTAAGTCATTTGGATGTAGCTTAGTCTCTCTTGCATCTTTTTCATTAATGAACACCAAAAACCTGCTTGAATGTACATCTAACAATTTAGTCTTCATTCTCATTTTCATCACCCTTGAAATATCTACTATATCTATGTGGAATACTTAAATGTTTTCAACTAAACAATGCAAATTTTGAAAGAAAAGAAGCTGCAATAAACACAAAAATCTGCAAAGAATATCCTTTGACCTAAGCGAGTGCACTTCTTGAAGTCTCATCTAAGATGTAATACCTTGACAGCACATCTTCAAAACCAAGCTCACTTAATATCGTAAAGATGTCAATTGCGATCTTTTTAAGCTCTTCAGGTAGAACAGCCTCTTTTCCAGTTGCGTACTCTACTATCTCATCAAGAGGTGCGCTGATTAATCTTCCATTGAATAGAAACACTTCTTTTTCTGTTATCTCTACAATATAGTCGGGGTAGGCTAACTTCACCTTCATCTTGCCCACCCCCAAATAATAAATAAGAATAGGGAAGTTTTTTAAATTTAACGCTGTGTAAATTTTTAGTTACTAAAAATCAAAAAAGTAGAAAAAATGCTACTCCTCCTTCTTCTTTTCTTTCTTCATGTAGTCAGAGAACTCTGCTAGACCTCTAAATAGTTTAAGCATCTCCATTGGAATTGGCAATACTATTACGTTGCTTTTATCACTCGCAACATCACTAATTGTTTGTAGTGTTCTAAGTTGTAATGCCATTGGGTGCTTTGATATAATCTCCGCTGCTTCTGCTAATTTCTCAGCAGCTTGCCTTTCTGCTTCTGCTAATGTTATTCTAGCCCTTCTTTCTCTCTCTGCCTCTGCTTGTCTTGCCATTGCCCTTTGCATACCTGATGGTAGTTCTACATCCTTTATCTCTACAGTTGTTACCTTGATTCCCCAGGGATCAGTTGCTTCATCAATGATTTTTTGTAGCTCTCTATTCAATTTTTCTCTTTCACTCAAAAGCTCATCTAAATGTGCTTGACCGATTACACTCCTTAGCGTAGTTTGAGAAATTTGTGAAGTTGCCATTATGAAGTTCTTAACTTGGGTCACTGCTTTTATAGGATCAATGACTCTAAAGTAGACAACGGCATTAACTCTAACTGGAACGTTGTCTCTTGTAATTGTCTCTTGAACTGGAACGTCTAAAACTTGAGTTCTTAAATCAACCACAATGGCCTTTTCAAATATTGGGATTATGAAGAATATTCCTGGACCTCTTGCGCCGACAACTCTTCCCAATCTAAAGATTACTGCTCTTTCATATTCTTTAACAATCTTTATTGCTGAGCTAAGGAACACCAAGATAAAGACTATTATTATTGCCCAAACAATAAAGTTTCCACTAATAAAGCCAAACATTTTCATTCACCACCTTTATTTTCTTCAACTTCGTATTTTTCTTTTTCCCTAACAACAATAAGTTTAAGTCCATCCATACCAACAACCCTAACCTTCTCTCCAAACTCTATTTTTTCACCATTCTTGCTTACAGCTTTCCATAGCTCTCCTCTAACTCTGATCAAACCTTCTGGTGTTAGAGCATCTACAACCTCGCCTATTAGACCAATCATTTCTTCTTTTCCTGTTTGGGCTTTTCTCCTATGAGCCCTTATTACTGCAGCCATTCCAAAGGCAAAGAACAATGCTAGGAGAATTCCTATGGTGATTATTATCAACCTAAGTTGTGAATACACTTCCCTGCTTATCAAATAGTCCATTCCTTCACCTCCACTAAACATGAAGATGCTCCCAAGAATGAAGGTTATTAACCCTGCAACTGTGAAGAGTCCAAAAGTTGGGGTTAGTGCTTCTGCAATAAAGAATATCATTGCGAGGATGATTAATACTAATCCAGCGCTCCTATATCCAAAGTAACCCAATCCAATTATGGCTAGGGCTATCATTATTGCACCAGCGGTTTCTGGAACATGCCATCCTGGGGTTAGGAATCCCAAAATTAATGCCCAAATACCGAGTGTTAGGAGGATATATGCGACAGCTGGATCTGTGATGTAGCTTATCACCTGATCTTTAAACGTTGATTTGAGAAAGACTATTTTGGCGCCTTTTAAATCTAACGTAACATGCTTCCCATTTATCGTTGCTTTAGTTTTCATTCCATCTGCCTTTGAAATTAAGTCTGAGACGTCATAGGCGATTACTTCAATAACACCAGCTTCTAAAGCTTCATCAGGGGTTAAGCTTAAGTTTTTGGTTACAAACTCTTCAGCTATAGTTTCATTTCTCCCTGTTGATTGTGCTAGGCTCTTTATATACGCTACATAAAACTTTTTCACCTTGTCAGGGGCTTCTATTATGCTGCCATTTTGAGAGTATCCCATAATAGGCTCAGCCGCACCAATACTCGTTCCTGGTGCCATTGCTATTAGGTGAGAGCTTAGAGCTATGTAAGTACCAGCAGAAGCTGCTATTGCCCCTTCAGGATAAACATAAATTATAACAGGAACTTTTGAAGTCTTTATTCTTTGAATTATGTTCATCATAGCGTCTCCTCTTCCACCGGGAGTATCAAGTTCTATAATTATTGCATTTGCTTTAGCCTTCTCAGCCTCGCTTATGTATCTGTCAAACTGGTCATAAGTGTAGGATGTAATTGACCCTTTGATTTGAGCTACATAAACGGTTTTTGCTTGTGCTAGCGCAGGGGTGAGAAGAAATAGAAATATGATAAGCAAAAGTACTTTTTTCATTAACCACCCTCCTGTATAAAAGTTATTCCTTAATTAGATTTAAACTTTGTCCCGAAGAAATTTATCTTACCGTTAAGCAGAGAGGATTTTGAGATTGCTAAACTACAAAAATCCTTTAAAGGAATGAGTATAATTTTTAGTTGAGGGCTATGAAAGAAGAAATAAAGAGATTTAAGGTTTTGAGAGGAGAAGATAGAGTCAAGATTGCTTGGAAAGTTGTGAGGGAAGTTGCAAAGCTAAGTGATTCTGAACCTTTCTGGAACAAGCTTAAGGAATCGTATAGCATTAAAGAAAAGGATATAAAGGAGATCATGCGATTTTTAGAAGAATCCAATGAGCTTGAAATAAAGCGCTCAAGAGATGGAAAAAGACTTTATGTATCTACACTTAAAGGTATCAAGGAACATCCATTAACCTTAGAAAAGTGGATCAAGGTGAAGACATGATCGATCTAAGAAAAGTGACACATGAAATGATAAAGAACCATACTTGGAAGTTCGAGAATGGGATTTTTTGGCAAGCGTTAGATTATGGAATAGTAGGTTTTGATGGAAATGATTTTTATTTTCCCTATTATCTATCAAGTAGAGAAAAGAAAGATGCAAAGGAAAGACTGGAGTTTATTTTAGGTCTTAATACAGATTTAGATAGGTTTTACAGTGAGATAGAAGACTCAAGATTCTCTTTTTTAATCGAAGATTTTTATGGTTTGACAATCCCAGCAGCTCCAAGTAAGTATCAAGCATTGGTAGAGACAATTGCTCAGCAACAAGTAAATTTTGAGTTTGCAATGAGAACTATAGCGAACCTGGTGAAAAACTTTGGAAAAAAGATTGGAAGTCTCTATTTATTCCCCAAAGCTGGAGAAATAGTGAAGTTAAGTATTGAAGAGCTAAAGAGTGTAAAACTTGGATATAGAGCAGAATACGTGAAGAATTTGACAGAACTATATGTTAAGGGGAAGTTAAACCTGGATTTAGAGGATTTAAGTGAAGAAGATGCTGTAAAGTACTTGGTGAAGTTTAGGGGAATTGGAAAATGGAGTGCTGAGCTTTTCTTAGTGTATGGGCTTAGAAAAAATATTTATCCTGCAGGAGACCTTGGTTTAAGGAGAGGAATTGCAAAGATTTTTGGAAAAAATGTTAAGGAAGTCAAGGAAAAAGACGTAAGAGAAATTATTGAGCCTTATGGCAAGTGGAAATCCCTCTTAGCGTTCTATATCTTGTGCTACGACAGAAAAACAGAGATGGAGAAGAAAAATAAAAGGTGAACAATAATGGAAATCAGAATTTCAAAAGAAAAGTTCAAAACTCTAAAAAAGCTAAATGAGGATGACATCTTAAAGCTAATTGAGGAAAATTTAAAGAAAGCAGAACTAACGCTAATGGCTGAACGTGAAGAGTTCTTGCTTAAAAAGAAAGAGAAGCTTGAGGAGAAAATTAGAGAAATTGAAGAGCAATTGGATGAGCTTAAAGCGTTTTATGAAAAAGCCCTTAAGGACAAAGGGTTAATGCAAAAAATGAGGGATACATTAAGAGAAGAGAATAAAACTTTGAGAGAAGAGCTGGAGGCGAAAAGACGTGCTTTTAATAATAAAACCAGATAAAGGCTTTGGAAAAATTGAAGTTGAAATTCCTGATGAACTCTACAACAGAATTTTAGAACTTAGTGAAGCCTATGGAGTTTCTCCTGAGAGAGTTTTTGAAATAATTCTCACTGACGAGTTTAAAAGTCCAAAAGAGAATCTAGAGAAGCTTGAAAATAAAATTAAAGAACTTCAAAAGAAAACTGGAGAGCTCGAAAAGATATGGGCACCGCTGAGGTATAAAGCCTATGGTGTAAGCGAGGATAATAAAATTTTGGCAATTGAATTGAGCGGTCTTTTAGCCGAGAACATGCAACTTAAAAGATTTTTAAGGAAAAAGATTGAGAAAAATATTGAGTTGAGAAAGCTTATTGAGTATTACATGCAGTAATCACTTAGCGGATGATGATAGAATTGTTCGGATTTGATGAAGAACCCTATGAGCGCTGACGCCTTCTCTTCTTTCTTGGGATTAATTTTACCCTGCTACCACAATCTGGACAAACTCCCTCAAAGGGCATTCTCTCAAATTTTCTCCCACAGCCAATACAAACATATCTCCATTTTATGACTTTTTTAATTCCTCTTTTAAGTGTCTTAAACGTTAAACCAAGCAAAGTTGCAATGTTTTGAAGGTTATAATCATCGGTAAAGATTGTTGCATTAAGCTCATAAGCTAAAGCTAAAAGCTCTATATCAGCATCACTTAACTCATCCAATTCCCCAGTTTCAAGGGCTTTTTTCTTAACAATTTCAATGCTTTCTTTTGAGGGCATTAGCACTTTAACTTTTCCAGCATTAACTAGACTCTCCAAAAACAGCTTTGAATTGGTGTCTTTAACTTCCTTCACAACTTTTGGAGTAGTAAAGCCCTCAACATCAATGCCTTGAATGAATATTGCAGCATCTATAACGAGCATGATTAAAGCTTTGCATCTTCAGTTAAAGCTTTATCCCTTTAGAGCTAACATCCTTTTGGTGGTTGTATGAAGGTTGACCTTAACAGTGATTTAGGCGAAAGTTTTGGGCGTTATAAACTTGGCATGGATGAGGAGGTTATGATATATATCACTTCAGCAAACGTTGCATGTGGCTGGCATGCTGGAGATCCATTGGTTATGAGAAGAACTGTGAAATTGGCAAAAGAAAATGGCGTTGAAGTTGGGGCGCATCCAGGTTATCCAGATTTAATGGGTTTTGGGAGACGTTATATGAACATTACAAGAGAAGAGGCAAGAAATTACATCCTCTATCAAATCGGTTCGCTTTATGCTTTTGTAAAAGCTGAAGGCTTGAAATTGCAACATGTTAAACCTCATGGTGCGTTATACAACGCTTTAGTTAAAGATGAAGAGCTTTTAAGGGGAGTTCTTGAAGGAATAGCAGACTTTGATAAAAAACTGATTTTTGTAGGGCTTTCAAACTCAAAGGTTTTAGATATTGCCCAAGAGATGGGGTTAAAAGTTGCTCACGAAGTCTTTGCTGATAGAGCCTACAATCCAGATGGAACTTTAGTTTCAAGAAAGTTACCGGGAGCAGTGATTCACGATAAAGAGCTAATTGTTGGGAGAGTTATTTCGATGGTCAAAGACGGTGGTGTTGAAGCTATTAACGGTGAGTGGATAGAGTTAAAAGCCGATACTATCTGTGTTCATGGAGACAATCCAAAAGCTCTTGAGATCACTGCTTACATAAGGAAGCGCTTAGAAGAGGAAGGCGTTAAAATTGTGCCGATGAAAGAAGTAGTAAGGTGATTCCATGGACTTCAAACCAGCTGGAGATTCCGCTCTAGTTATAATTTTTGGCAATGAGATTAGTGAAAGCGTTAATAAGAAAGTTCATGCTGTTGCCAATGCAATAGAGAAAGCTAAACCAGAGTGGCTCATTGAAGTTGTGCCAACATATACAAGCATTTACGTTTATTATGATCCTCTGAAAATAAGCTATCAGGAGATTCTAAAAGCAGTCGGGCCTTTTTTGAGTGCAGAACCTAAAGAGGAAGAGCATAGAGTAGTGGAGATACCAACGGTCTATGGAGGGGAATTTGGACCTGACATTGAGTTTGTGGCAAATTATAATGGATTAACTGTTGATGATGTAATAGAGCTTCATTCAAAACCTTTGTATAGGGTTTACATGCTTGGCTTTACTCCAGGGTTTGCCTATTTAGGAGGGATGGATGAGAGAATTGCAACACCTCGCTTAGAAAAGCCTCGCTTGAAAGTGCCAGCGGGAAGTGTGGGAATAGCAGGAAAGCAGACGGGAATTTATCCCCTTGAAAGTCCTGGCGGATGGAGATTAATTGGTAGAACACCATTGAAACTTTTTGACCCAAGCAAAGATCCGCCAACCCTGTTACAGCCGGGAAATTACGTTAAATTTGTTCCTATTGATGAGAAGGAGTTTTGGGAAATTTACAAGCTAAATTGGGGCGAACAAAGATGATAGAGATTCTAAAAGCCAATATCCTAACAATTCAAGATCTTGGAAGATATGGTTATCAAAAGCTTGGTGTTCCCGTTAGTGGCGTTATGGATGATTATTCCGCTCGCTTAGCTAACTTTTTAGTAGGAAATGACGAAAATAGAGCTTTATTAGAGTTCGTTCTTCAAGGGCCAACTATAAAGTTCCATGCATCAAGCGTCTTTGCAGTAGCTGGAGATGTTGATGTTTATCTAAACGGTGTTAAAATTTCTCCTTGGAAAAGTTACTGGGCAAAAAGAGGAGACATTTTAGAGGTTGGAACTTTAAAGAGTGGTGTTTATGGCTATATTGCTTTTGCTGGTGGAATTGATGTTCTAAAAATCTTAGGAAGCGCTTCAACTTATGTTAGAGCAAATTTAGGGAATCCTTTGAAAGCTGGCGATAAGCTAAAGCTTGGCTATGCTATTTTAACTGGAAAAGAAGGAAAAGAACTTCCAGAGGACTTTATTCCGAAGTATCTAAATGAGAACGGAATTAGAGTAGTGTTAGGACCTCAATTAGAACACTTCACTGAAGAAGGAATTGATACATTTTTAAGCTCAATCTATGAAGTGACACGCAATTCTGATAGAATGGGTTACCGCTTAGAAGGACCAAAAATAGAGCATAGCAAGCTGGGGGCAGACATTATAACGGATGCAATACCTTTAGGTGCAGTTCAGGTCCCAGCAAATGGAAAGCCAATAATAATGTTAGCAGACAGACAAACCACTGGTGGTTATGCTAAAATAGCCGTCGTCGCAAAAGTCGATGTTCCAAGAGTTGCTCAAACAAGAATTGGAGGAAAACTCAAGTTTAAAGCTGTTGATGTTGAAGATGCTCAAAAATTGCTCAGGAAAAGAGAAATGCTTTTACAGAACTTAAAGCGCTATCTTAAGGGTGAGCTGAGAGGTTATAAGCTAAAAGCTCTTGGGGAGGAGTTTTTGGTCTTTGTGAAGTAAATGCTATCTTTTGCAAACATCAAGTTTTTACAAATATGTATGCTTCAGTTCATTGAACATTAAACTCTTGCATTTAAGCTTTTTTAGAGACTTTTTAAGTTAAATTGGCGTTTCAGTTAATTCGAGAGCAGAAAACTTTTAAAATCTTCATTATTATATTATTAATAGAGTAATGCAAGAAAAATGGGAGGAGGTGAGAGATATGGAAATGTGGCTTCCAGTGGTTAAAGGTTATTTGTACATCATGGAAATGGATAGAAAGAGGAGAAAGAAAATTTCTGAAGAGATGGAGATTGTAGAAGAGCTTCAAGCAATCTAGTTTGCTTTCTACATAACAATTTGCAAAAGAAAAGTGAGATTAAAAGCCACTATTTTTCCCTAATAACTTTGACGATTTTCAGGGTTTTTTCATTGCATTTTAAGTCTCCAACAATCTCTAAGATTTTAACGGTGTCTCCTTCATAAAGTCCTTCAGGCTTTATTATGTTCATCTTCTCTGGGTCATCACATTCTGCAAAGCTTAGCTTTATCTTCGAACCCACTATTGCTAATCTTGGCTCTATTGCAACTTCTATTGATGGTTCAACGACTTCTACCACTCTGACTTTCCCTTCATGTAACGGACAAGAATGCTCTATATTTCTTACCCTTACCACCTTATACCTCCTTCCAGGTTCTAAATTTCCAACACATACCCTTGCTAATCTACATGTTTTACAAGGGTCTGCGGGTCCATAATAAATGAACTCAACCCCTGGTTTAGCCAGCTTTTCCCCAACTAACGTGATTACCATTTCAAACACCTCCGATGAATGATGATCATATTACTCCCGTTATTTTAGCTGCTTTTTCAGCAGCTTCTCTTGTTAATCCATCTTTGCCCAAGATTGTATATCTCTCAGGTCTTATTGTATGGGCAATTGTCAAAGCTTCTATTATATAGTCTGGCTCTATTCCCAATTCATAAGCATTAGTAGGAGCTCCGACTCTCTTTAAGGTTTCCCTAATTTTTATCCAATTCATGCCATGCAGGTAAGCCATTATTATAGTTCCTATTCCACACTGCTCACCATGTAAAGCTGGCTTTTCCAATAGCATATCCAGTGCATGGCTAAATAAATGTTCAGCGCCACTTGCAGGTCTTGAAGAACCCGCGATGCTCATTGCTACCCCACTTGAAATCAATCCTTTAACAACTTTTCTAACACTCTCCTCATTTCTCAGCTTGATAATATCTGCATTTTTAATGACCATCTTAGCACTCATTAAGGATAAAGCAGAGGCATATTCACTATAATATTCACCTTTTAGCTTGTGAGCTAGTTGCCAATCTTTAACAGCCGTTAGATTTGAGATTATGTCTCCAACTCCAGCTGCTAAGTATCTATAAGGTGCTGTTTTGATAATCTTAACATCTGCGATAACTGCTATTGGAGGCTTTGCTTTTATTGAAGTTTTTGTCCCTAAATCTTTTATTGAAGCATTTGCACTGGCTATTCCGTCATGAGAGGCAGTTGTTGGGAAACTTATAAACGGGATTTCAGTTCTAAAAGAGCTTAACTTTGCAACATCAATTATACTTCCCCCTCCAACTCCAATAATCCAATCAATGGAATTATCTTTTACAAAGTTAATTGCTCTATTAACCTCATTCATACTTGCATCTTTTATTGTTAAGCTGAAAACTTCAAAATCCTCTTTTAAAGAATTTTCAATTTCCTTTCCAGCAATTCTCTTAGTTTTAGGACCATAAAGAACTAAAGCTTTCTCATCTAATTTTAGCCTTTTGGCAACTTCCTTAACTTTGTCTTTCAAATCTTCTCCCAAAAGCACTTCCCTTGGTAATTCCATAAGATGCATTTTTACCACCTAAAAGTTTATAGCAGGCTAACTTATTTTATCTCTCGGTGATACCATGAGCGTTATTGAGGAATACTTCATTAATCCTATCAAATACAACACTGGGTATAATGTTGTTAACACACTAACCTACGCAATAATTCTCGGAATTGCCGCTATATTTGTCTTTCGCATATTAAAACGTTTGGGAATCAAATACGACAATGCCTTTTTTAGAGCTTTGATACCTTACATGATTTTTGGCTCATTTACAAGGGCTTTAACAGATGCGGGAATATATCCAAGAACGTATCTCACCGTTACCCCTGGAATTTATGTCCTGACTTTTGTAATAACTTTCTCATCTCTTTTGATAACGCACAGACTCTTAAAAGATTGGAGGAGATACTTTCTTTACTTTGGTTGGGGCTTAGTATGTCTTGATTTTCTAATATTGCTGAGTAATCTTGATAGGATTATTTTAACAACTGAACCTTTAAGATACTTTATTCCTGCTTTATTCATTGCAGAGAGCTTTATTTATTTGCTAACAAGAAGAGTTGAGTTAATCAAGAAAAACTCTTACCTTTTCTATGCCCACTTTTATGATGCCTCAACGACTTTTGTTGGCGTTGACTTTATGGGATACTGGGAGCAACATGTCCTCCCAAGGTATTTAATAAACTTAACCGGAACTGCAGCTGTGATGTATTTGCTGAAGTTCGTCGTTTTACTCATTGCTCTGTGGCTTATGGATGAAATTGAAGAAGGTGAAGCGGACATAGAGATGATGAACTTTATTAGGACGGTTATTTTTATTTTGGGATTTGCTCCTGGGACAAGGAACTTGTTGAGAATGTTAATGAGTGCTTAGGGTGATTAAAGTGGAATTTGAGTGGAATGAATTGGCTTTGCAGATAGCTAAAGACATTGAGAGGGAAATAATGCCTCTCTTTGGAAAAAAAGAAGCAGGCAGATTTATTGGAGTTAGCCCAAGTGGGGACAAAACAAAGCTTGTTGACAAAATTGCAGAGAATATCGTTCTTAATTATGTTAAAAATTTAAATGTAAATTTAGTAAGTGAAGAGGTTGGGAATATCGACGCTGGAAGTGACTATACACTTGTAATAGATCCTTTGGATGGTTCTTATAACTTTATTCAAGGTATTCCTGTATTTGGATTCAGCTTTGCAGTGTTTAAAAAAGAAAAGCCATTGTATGGAATGCTCTACGAGTTTATAACAAAGGATGTATATGAAGGAATTGTAAATGAAGGTGCTTATCTGAATGGAGAGCAAATAAAAGTTAGAGAATTGAATCCCCAATCGATTGCCATAGATTTGTATACCAGAGGAAAAGGTGCAGAATTAATTCAAAAGGTAAAGAGGGTTAGGGTTCTTGGAGCTATAGCGGTTGAACTAGCCTACCTTTCAAGGGGCAGCATTGATGGGGTTATAGATGTTAGGAACTATGTAAGACCTACCGACATTGCTGCGGGTATAATTATAGCAAAAGAAGCAGGTGCAATTGTAACGGATGAACAAGGAAAAGAGCTAAAATTTGACTTAAATGCCACTGAGAAGTTAAACATTATAGCTGTCAACAGTAAAGAGCTTTTAAACCTCATATTGGAGTTTATTTAGCTTGGGCGAAAAATTTAAATACCACACGCTTTGAGCTATAAAACGGCTCGTGCCGGGGTAGCTTAGCCTGGTCAGAGCGCTCGGCTCATAGGGCTGCTCCCTAATTGGGGAGCCTGAGAAACCGAGAGGTCCGGGGTTCGAAGCCCCGCCCCGGCACCATAAAAGTTTTCTATAATGTTATAAACGGTGGTATAATTGCTTCTCACACATCATGCTAAAGAACGTATAGTCAAAAGACTTGCAAAAAGTAGAAAACTTGAGCATATTTATTCCTCCCTTCTAAGCTTTTTAAAAAACACTGAAAAGATTGAAATTAATGAAAAAGTTGTTATCTTTTCTGATAAAAGAAAAAGCTTAGTATGTGTTAAATTGGAGGGAGAGTTCTTAGGTTTAGAAGAGATTAAAATGAGAGTTTCTAAAATAAATGAAAGTTATGAATGCATATTTTGGGGAAAAGAGAGATTTGCAAAAATAACAACGCCAAGGAAGTTTTTAGAAAGTGTCTTAGATGGAAGCTATTACTGTTACATAAACAAGGAAAAGAAAGTTCTCTATCTCGGAAAGAATCAGCCTTTGTTAGTAATAACTCTTCGACCTGCTAAGAAAAGCGAGCGTTCTGGTGCGGGGGCGGGGATTTGAACCCCGGAACCCCTGCGGGACGGGACCCTCAATCCCGCGCCTTTGACCAGGCTCGGCAACCCCCGCATGAGCTGTCTTAATTTTCCATTCAAAGCCTCTTATAAACTTTTCTATAGCTAAAAACCGAAAGATTTATAAGTATTATTCAATCCTTAATGGATTGGACTTGGGCCGGTAGCTCAGCCTGGTAGAGCAGCGGGCTCTTAACCCGCCGGTCCGGGGTTCGAATCCCCGCCGGCCCGCCAGAATTTCTGTCCTTTTAGCAGAGCATTAGTTATCTCCAATAGTTTTTCTGCCATTCAGCAATTTTTCCAATAATTCTTGCTACACTCTTTTGAATTGCATATTCTTCCATTAAGAATACTCCCCAACCATAACAGAGAAAAGTTGCGCTTTGATATATTGATCTACCTTTGAATTGAATTTTTGCTTTTCTGAAATTAATATCTCCGATTAACTTTTCTCTAGAAAAGCTGTGGCGGGCCCGGCGGGATTCGAACCCGCGACCGCCGGCTTAGAAGGCCGGCGCCCTATCCTGCTAGGCCACGGGCCCAGTGGTCAAGGTTAAATCAGAGGGAGTTTATTTATAAAGCTTACGGTTTTTGGAAAAGAGAGTAAAGAAATAGAGGTTTTATGGATACAGCCTTGCAGGAGTTCTTGGGAATAATGTTGCCCACTTGATGTGATCCAATTTCAAAACCCAGGCAACCAATCTTTCTACACCTAAACCAAAGCCACTGTGTGGAACGCTTCCATATTTTCTCAAATCAAGATACCATTCGTAATCTTTTGGATCCATGCCCTCTTCGATAATTCTTTGAACTAACTTTTCATAGCTGTCTTCTCTTTGACTTCCTCCAATTATTTCCCCATATCCTTCTGGAGCAAGCATATCGGCGGCTAAAGCTTTTCTCTCATCTTCTGGGTCAATTTTCATGTAAAATGCCTTAATGTGTTTTGGATATCCATAAACAAAGAAGGGTCTGTCAAATTCTTGTGTTAAAACTCTCTCCTCATCTGCACCCATATCTTCTCCCCACTCAATTTGAACTCCTTTGCTTTGCAAGATGTCAATTGCTTCGTCATAACTGATTCTTGGGAAGGGTGGTTCTGCGTTCTTTAAAGTTGTTAAATCTTTTCTAAATGTTTCAACCTCCTTTCTTCTAAGCTCTAAAGTTCTTTGAACCATGTAACTTACAAGCTCTTCTTCAACTTTCATGATATCCCATAAATCCATCCAAGCTGCTTCCAATTCAAGATGCCAAAATTCTGTCAAGTGTCTTCTTGTTCTACTCTTCTCTGCTCTAAAACTTGGAGTTAAGGACCATACTTTCTCCAATCCAAATATGGCAGCTTCTAAATAAAGTTGAGCTGACTGACTTAGATATGCAGTTTTGTCAAAATATTTGAGCTTAAATAGTGTTGAACCACCTTCAACAGCAGCAGTGAGGAAGATTGGTGGGAAAACTTCATACCAGCCATCTTGGAGCAACCACTCTCTTGCCGCTTGCATTAGAGTAGCTTTAACTTTCATTATTGCTGCTACTTTTGGACTTCTCAAGTGAAGATGCCTAACATCTAAGAGGAATTCTTCACTTGCATCTTTTGTGATTGGGAAGAATTCGACATTACTTATTACCTCTATTCTATCTCCCTGAATCTCAACTCCACCAGGCGCTCTTGGATCTGGCTTTACAACACCTTCAGCAATGATACTGCTCTCAATCCCGACTTTTCTTGCTTTTCCATAGGCTTCTTTACTAAGCTCTTCTTTGAAAACAATTTGAATTATTCCACTCGAATCTCTTAAGACTATAAACACCTTATCCTTAATTTCCCTTTTTCTATAAACCCAACCAGCCAATTTTATCCTTTGTCTTTCCATTTCAGGTTTGATCTCAGCACAATAAATCTTATCGATCATCTTAATCCCTCCATAACTTTTCAAATCTTTTCAAAATCTCAAACAAAGCCTTTATTAACTTAACCTAAGCTTAACTTAGAATAGACTATTAATCCACAACACTGAAGTTTTAAAGCTTAATCTTCTTGGTTCAATTAATATGGGCATGTCCAATCTCTCCAGCGATACCTCATCTAATTGTTATTTAAGCACTTCGCAATTTTTGTTGTCATTATGCCAAAAAGATTTAAATTATTTTTGGTATAACTTTAACTGGTGTCTAAAATGAAAGCAATTTTGGCTGAATACATACTTGATACAAATAAGGTGCTTAAAAATAAGGCTGTTCTGATTGAAGGGAATATCATATATGATATAGTTGATTGGGAAGGGACAAAAGATTATGATATTGACGAAATCTATGGCGGAGAGGGATACCTTCTAATTCCCGGATTGATTAATGCTCACACTCACGTTGCAATGACAAAGTTTAGAGGACTTGGTGATGATTTGCCTTTAGATATTTGGCTTAATGAGGTAATCTGGCCAATGGAAAAAGAATGGAGTGAAGAAGAGATATACAAATGGGCTCTAATAGGAATTGCTGAAGCTATTTCTAATGGATCCACAACAATTAATGACCACTACTTCTTTGCAAACGAAATTGCAAAAGCCGCTAAAGAATTAGGTGTTAGAGCTTTTATTGGTCACACTGTAATGGATATTCAAGGTCCGGAAACAATGAATCTTAAAAAGGGATTTAAATTCTTTAAGGAATGGAAAAAGGAAGAGCTTATAACTCCTACCTTAGCTCCTCATGCAACTGATACCTGCTCAAAAGAACTTTTAAGTGAAATCAAAGAGTTTGCTGAAAAAGAAAATGCTTTAATTCACATGCACGTTTCTCAAAGTAAAGAGGAGGTTTTGAGAGTTAAAAGAAGAGAAGGACTTTTGCCGGTTGAGTACCTTAGGGATGTTGGTATTTTAGAAAAAAGTTTCATTGGAGTTCATGGGGTTTATTTAAGTGAGAAGGAAGTGAAAATCTACTCTCAAAGTGGGGCAACTTTAGTTCATTGCCCTACAAGTTTAGCAAAGCTTGAGGGAGAAATTGCACCAATAATCGCTCTTTGGGAAAAGGGTACAAACATAGCTTTGGGAAATGATTGTGCTGTTTCCAATAACACTATGGACATGATTTTAGAAATGAAGTTTGCGGCAATTCTAAACAAGGTAAAAATGGGCGATCCAACCAAAGCAAAAGCAAAAGAAGTTTTTTACTGGGCAACCCTTGGAGGTGCAAAAGCTCTCGGAATTAAGGCTGGATTAATTGAGAAAGGGTATTTGGCAGACTTGGTTTTGATTAATACCAAAAAACTTTATTTTCTACCGAAGGATAACATTTTGTCACATTTAGTTTATTCAGCTAAGGGCAATGATGTTGAAAAAGTTTTTGTTAATGGGGATTTGATATATGATCTTGGGAAATTTACCAAATTATTGAAATTTTTCTAGTTTGAATTTCATATCTTTTTTAAATCTTTGTATAAAATATCATAGGGTAAAATTTATATAGTAAAATTTCTAATATTTAACCAATACTTATTGCAGATATTACAACGATCCCATAGTACTATTGGGGGGGGTTTAGTTGTTCATTGATCCGTTCATAATTCGCTCTATCAATAGAAGTGAACTTAGAAAAAGAATCCTCTTGTATCTAAACGAGATCTATCCCAACGCAACTTATTTGGCTGAAATCGCGAGGGTGGTTAAATCAGACCCTTCAAATGTTAAAGGGGCTCTAGTGGGTTTAGGAAATAGGTACAATGGTTATAGCTCGCTTGTTAGCTTAGGTTTGGTTGAAATAATAGAAGATAGCGGATTTAAATACTATCGCCTTTCTGAGTATGGAAAGAAAGTTGTGGAGCTTTTAAGATCCTATCATACATATTATAATAAGTTCATGTGAGGTGCATAAAATGAACTCTTCAATCAAAAAATTGGATATAAACTTGGCAATGATTGTTCAGTTATCTATGCTACATTTAATCCAGATTGGGCTAAAATATGGTGTCTTTAGAGAATTAACAACCAAAAGGCATTATTCTGATGTTTTAACAGCTATTCCTGTTAGAAATAAACCGTTACTAAAATCTCTCCTCGACACTTATTCAAAATTAGGTATCCTTGAAAAGGGAGTTAATGAACTCGTAGGTAGTGATTTTTCTTATATATTGGCATTAAATAGCGCAGATAACAAATATTTGCTTCCTGACTGGGTTCCTCTATTTGAGGAGATATATAAAATGGTAGATTATGCTTTCATTTCCCCTCAACATCCAAAGATACTTATGGATTTTGATAAAGATGCTGATTTTTGGGATATGAGGCTTGCTTTAGAGTTAAATAACGTATATAGGAGAATTATAGTCTCTATCGGTGAGATAAAAGATGAAATGAGAGTTTTAGATCTAGGGTGCGGATCTATCTCACCGGTTGAGATAGGAAAATTTTTAGGTCCTAATGGAGAATATGTGGGTGTTGATTTTTCACCGGGTATTATAAGCATTGCCAAACAAAGGATTCAAAATTCAGGTTTTGATTGGGTTACCTTAAAAGAAGTAGACATAAAGGCGATAAGACCCAAGACTAGATATGACATAGTTATTATAAGCTTTGTTTTGGAATACGTAGATAACATCCAAAAGGTTGTGAAAAATGCAATGGAAGTATTAGAAGAAAAGGGAAAGTTGATAATTGTAGAGCCTTTTAGGGAAAATTATCCAAACATCGAAGCTTGGGAATTTTTTGAAAGATTGACAAGGGAATTTGTAGAATTTCCCAAAAAATCATCTATAATAGAAAGCCTTGAGAATGATGGATACACGTATAGGGTACAGGAACTTGGAAAGTCTATTTTGATAATTGAGAAACTATAATTTCTTTCAATTTTTTTACAATTTCTTGTTTATTACTTAGTTTTTTGGTAAATATCTACATATGTAGATACATTCTCATATACATAGGCAAAAACAAAAAATTGCTTTATATTCAAAAGTACTTATTACTTATTGCAGAATCTCCAATGGAGGTGCCCTTAGCATGGGACATTTTATAAAGAACAGAAGAGGTGCTGTTGGTATTGGGACTTTGATTGTGTTTATTGCTATGGTTCTAGTGGCGGCAGTGGCGGCAGCAGTTCTTATTAATACGAGCGGTTACTTGCAGCA
>MTLP01000008.1 GCA_002009975.1 Thermococcus sp. JdFR-02 | reverse complement strand
CTGGCGTAGAAGTACTCCGTGCCTACGTTGATACTGCGATCACTGTAGTACTCGCTCACACTGCTCACATAGCTTATGTGGACATTGTACGGGTACTCGAATGTGTACCTGCCTGCAGTGACCCAGGAGCCACCCTGCTTCCGGATGTAGACGGTGACCGCTGGCGATGGCGCGGAGAAGGCATCGTTGATTGACTTCCAGCCGTCTATCTCATTCCTCTTTCTCCTGTAGGTCTCAAGCCTCGTTGTCCTCTGACTACCAGAATCATCGGTTACCCTCAGCACCACATTGTTATTCGTCACTTCTGTGCTGGAGAAGGTCCGGTGGTATATCGTCCTGTATCTGTCCATCGAGCATGTTTTCTTGTCCCCGTAAATGAGTTGGCCACTCCAGCAGTAGTCGTAGTCATAATTCTTCTCAAGAGTCTTTGCGTAAACAAACGGCGTGGCTCTGTAGAACTGCTGCACAACATGCGGAGTCTCCTTGTCGCCGTACAGCACCAGCTTGCCTTGTATGACGGGATGCTGGAAATAGCAGGTCTTGCTGAGGCTGCCTATCGAGTACACCTGATAAAGACCAGTGAACACACCCCAGTCATCGTCATCATACGAGCAGTGCACAAGCGTTTTGGTTATAGAGTAGCTTCTCTGAAGATTCTTCGGCTCATAGAGCCACACCTTCAGGTTTTTGATGTGAAGCCAGCCACCATCGTCTTCGGAGTAATATATCTTGGGTGTGCTTAGACCCCTTGATGCCTGCCAGACCTCGTAGTAGTAAAGTGTATAGTCTGGCTCATAGTCAGCATCCCACATCTCATAGGTGAAGTCCAACTTTCCTGGAACAGTCTTGCCCTGACCCACTGCAATGGTGTAGCTGTCTGCGTACAACCTCCCTTGAGGATCATATACATAGAGGTGGAGCCGGTTTGTGAGCGGATCTCTGCGATGTTCTCTGTAGCTTGCTCCATCCCCCTCTGCTTTAATTACCACCTTGAAGCCAGTGTCGGTGTAGAATACTGCTTGGCTGTACCAACCGAAAAACTTGATAGTGACAGGCACGCGATAGACGCGCCACTCCCCTTGCGAGACCACCTCAGGCGTGTATTTCACCTTCACCTTCGCGGTTGTAACCCTACCTTTGCTGTCGTGGGCACGCACTTCTATTGTATTCCAGCCGTCCACCAGCTGAAGCGAGGGTGTCGTCCACGAGGTTGTGCCGCTGGCAGTCTCCCAAGCGCCTCCATTGAGGCGAAACTCCACCTTTGTGACGGTATCCCTAGACCATGCCCTGCCGTAGGCGGTGATATTGCTCACCAAGGACTCGAGCCCATCTGGCGGGAAGAGTATCGTTATGTTAATTCCAGACGCTGGCTCTCCGGGTTCCTGATAATCACCCTGCGGAGGAGTGCTTCCAGACTCTATAGCCACTGGCACGCGCACCGTGATGTTCTCGCGGGGCTTCTCTATCTCAATGTAACCCGGCACGTATGTTACAGCCGCCGCAGGGGTGGCTAGAACAAGCATGAGCACGAGCAGGCAGGCAACTGGCACGGATTCGCGCATCTTCAGCCACCTCACCACATGAGGGGCGTAAGATTTCTAAAAAAACCATTCAGACGGTGAGCGCAAACTCCCTGGCCTTCCTAAAGAACGCCCTCTCGAACATGCACTCGTGCTCTGGCACGCCGTCAATGTTCCCGAGCACCTCATAGCTGGCAGCATAGCATGGTGCGCAACGCACCTCGCAGCCGAGGCACCCTGCAGGCCGGTGCTCCGCTAGGGCGGTGCGTTTTGCCAAGAAGAACTTGCCCTCCACCACATTGCCAAGCCAAAACCTCGAGAAGTGCATTCTCTGGCAGGGGTAAATGCTGCCGTCTGGTCCCACACTCAAGGATCCCTTTGCGGCGCCGCAGCTGTTATCATTCTGGAATACTTGCTTGCTCAGGAAGGAGGGGCTACACAAGAAGTTTATCTTCTTTTCCAAGAACTCCACGCTGCGTCTCTCTTCTGGGGCTCTGCTTCGTTCCCGCTTCAGAAATTCCACCAAGCGAGAAAGCTCACGTTCAAGTATCCTGATATCCTCTGCGGAGTATCCTCCTGTCCTGCCAGTGACCTTGTTCAGTGCAACGCTCCTGAATCCCAGGTCAAAGGCGCTCATAACATTGTTGTAAAGTCTTTTTAGCCCTCTTGGAGGGAGTTGCATCGCAGCTGTGGGTGCGAGCATCTTCCCTTTCTCGGTCACGTGCAACATGCGAATGTTCTCTTCTACCACCTCTGCATCTTCCTCGCGATGCCCTTTGCGTCCGCGGAATATACGCTGGTTGTGGTATCCGTCGTAGCTTATGAGCAACCTGAAGTTTTGTTGCAAGCACCACTCAATGAAGTCCCCGTCAAGATAGTATCCGTTGGTGGTTGCGCCGATGGTTACGCGGATACCGTGTTCGCGGGCAACCTCTCTGACTCTCTCCACTGCGTACATCACTGTGTCCCTGACCGCTGGTATGAGCGGTTCCCCGCCGAAGAACCAGAAATTAAACTCTTTCTCAACTTTCCCGGGAATAAAGAAGTCGAGGATACGGTCGACGATACGCCTGCTCATCACCTTTTGCGTAGGCACCTCGTTCCAGCTATGATGCACGAAGCAGTAGGTGCAATCAAAGTTACACGCGTATGTTGGTATCACGGTGAGTTCAGATACTCTTCTGAAAGAGACCCCATTCTCACATGCACATCCCATGCAACCACCAGAAGCAGAGTAAAGAAGATGTATAAAAAAAGCGAGACCGCAGCAACCCGCTTGACGTGAACTACTCCAAATCACTTCTTTGCCGTGATTAGAATGAATCAGGACGTTGCGCCAAGATTTGTCTCTTGGTTGAAATAACAGGCTTGCTCAGCATTATTGTGTCAGTTTTCCGGCGCTCTCGGAGAAGTAACTTATATCTGTTTATGCAAGATAATCAGTGCCAGCAATTCCCCCTCCGTCGCCCGCTCGGACTGGTCCACCCCCGCCAGTCCGAGCAGTGCTCTCTTTTTTTCTACGGTTTGGAAAGACCACTGAAGCGTGGCGGATCTCCTCTTGTGTTCCCCTAGAATTGCCCGAAAAGTGATCTTTTTAGAAACCATCCCTCCCTTTCTGCCGGGAGTGATATGATGACTGGCAATAGTGGCGAGAAGTTAGAGATTCTCAACCGCACATCCTGCGTTGCGCTGATTGATGAAAAAGACCATTATAGGATCACAGTCGTACTCCGCAGTGACGCCTCACCCTATGTAATCAGGCTTCAGAAAATTCATGGACTCTGGTGCGCAAGCTACAATCAGGGATGGCAACAGGACTACATTGCTTGGGCAACAGACACCGCAGAGAAGATAAAGCAGTTCGCTGAAAAAATAAACGTCTTTCTTATCAGGGAGGTCTCCTGCTTTGAACACGGTTTCCTGCGTCTCGACTTCCGTCTCCGCCCTCGCTTTTTAGACGGCTGGTTGAAAGAGCGCAGGAACGAGGCGGAAAAAGCTTACGGTCAGCTAAAAACATTCATAGAGGCCGAACTTGATGTCATTCTCGCTGAGAGCGAGTATGACGAGAAGCTTGGCCGGGCTTGGGTTAGCGACTATTTCTTCACCGAGGAGCCAGAAGCGCTCGAATTACAGATAGGCTGGGCATTCAGTGTAATCGAGCATCCGTATCCTGAAGGTATCCTTGCTTCCCGCAGGGGCGTGCTCAAAGCAATAGGTGCCAACGCAGCCGGCGCTCTGCTGGGTAGCACGCTGAAGAAGTCTTCCCTTCCAGAAGCCTTTGCTAAAGAAGTTATCGGCACGCCTGAAGTTTCTAGCGGCTATCGAATTACAATCGAAATCAACGGTCAGCGGATTCCTGCAAGACCGCTTGAGCTGATCAAACAGATGAAGCTCTGGGAAAGATACTACGCAAATGAGTTTGCCCTAAAGACCTGGTATTACTGGCAGTCCCAAAACATGCCCCTCGATCAAGCAGCCCGCAAGGCAGCACAGGACCTGGAGAATATCCTGAACCAGCTTGGCGCACAGTACTATGTGAGCTGGCGCATCCGAGACCAGGTGAAAGAAGTCCGAGACAATGGTGACGGCACCGGTATCGTAAGGATACGCCCAATCATCACCGACGAGTTATACTGGTCAACCCCCTACCCAGATAATCACTGGATGGTCAGAGAGGGCATCGCACGAAGCTATCCCCCCGATCATCTTCACTGGGTCGTCGGCGGCCAGAGCGGCGTATGGGTCACGATAGAGCCGCCGCCACAAACATGCAGCAACCCATTCGGCGGTCAGTGCGAGACCTCGTGCTTAGTGGGCTGTGAGACCGCCTGTGAAGGTAGCCCGTGCTTGTTCTCCTGCCAGAGCGGCTGCCAGACCTGGTGCGAGACCTCCTGCCAGACCTGCGCCAACAACTGGGTATTCTGCAACTACTCACTGAGTTGCGACTGCACCGACAACGGCGACGGCACAGTAACTGTTAGCGGTCGCGTCTGCTACAACACCCCAAGCGGCTGCCGCCCGCAGGCAGGCGAGACCGTTTTCATCTACCACGCTGCCTGGGGCTCAAACTTCGCTGTCACCACCGATTCCCAGGGCTACTACCGCCTCACCAAGCCAAAGCCCGCTGGCTCCACACCGATATGGGTGCGCTGGACCGACCCGAAGGGAGTGGAGCACGAGTGCTCTACCAGCGCGTGCCTCTGCCCGAGCGGGACCAAGCCCTGTCCCGACGGTAGTTGCGTAGACGCCACAAACGGGTGCTGCTCCGACAGCGATTGTCCGCCGGGCTATCGCTGCGTTAACGGAACCTGCCAGCCAGGGGGCGGCTGCACCAGCGATGCTGACTGTCCTCCCGGGTATATATGTGTCAATGGGCAGTGCGTGCCCAGCACAGACACGCTCACCTTCAGCAACCTGAACGTAAATCTGGACGGCATCTGCAGCACGGGGATAAGCGTGAGCGGCAGGCTCACAAGAGATAACGCTGGCGTCAGAGGTAAGGTGGAACTCTACATCAACGGCCAGCGCGTCGCCTGCACCATGACCGACGTGAGCGGTAACCCGCCCACAGGTTACTTCAGCCTTTCCGTACCGAAGTCTGCGTACGACTCGCTTCTGGACTGTAGCAGGGCTACCAGCGTTACAGTAAAGGCGACAGAATGCGCCACCGGCGACTGCAACGGCGGCTGCACGGGCACGGTGATCTCGAAGACGTACTCAGCGAGCAACTGCTGCTCTACACCGGCGAGCGTGACCTGCTCCGTGAGCGCGACACAGGTGAACAGCGGGCAGAGCGTGGTTTTCAACGGTTACGTGAAGGACGCCAGCGGGAGAGGCGTGCCAAACGAGCCGGTGGGCATTTACCTGGACGGTAACCTGATCGCTACGGTCACGACAGACTCGACAGGAAGGTTCAGCAAGAGCGTGACGATAACCTGCAGCAGCAATATCTATCACACACTTGAGGCAAGGGTGGGCAGCCTCAAGTGCAGCAAGCAGGTGCAGTGCGTGCCTGCACCGAAGCAGTACGCTGTGGGTGTCTCCTACGTTGATACGTTCTGGGGCAACGAGTTTGTTGTGTACGTGTACGATCCCACGAAGCAGAGCACCGACTATAAGCCCAACGACCTAGAGTATACTTACATTCCGACGAGCACCATCGCCTACGTCTACTATCGAGGCAAAACCTGGCACACGATCACCGACAGGTTCTCTGTGGCTCCGGCATGGACAACCAATCCTGACAACATAACATGCTATCTTGTGCAGGAATTCTGCAGTACGAAGTGGGCGCTGAGTAGCGAGGTGAAAGCCGACCTGGAGTATCGTGGCTCGCATAATCTAAGTGATGCTGGAGTGAGTTCGGCTGAGATAACGGCGATACTTAATCACGTCGACTACCCTGCGTCGGAGGTTTATAGGAAGTGGTTCTATGAGGAGAAAGTTCCGCCAGAGTGCAATGACGTGACGCCTAACTGCAGCAACAGCACTGCCCTCTACCAAGAGGAGGGAACCTTTTTCAAGAAGAAAAAGTACCTGAAGGTTGTGACCTTCACGGTGTACTGAGGAGAGAGAGTAGGGAAGCTACGCAGTCCCTGCCCTACTCCTGAGCCTTCTCACCGCGAGGTATCCCATGATAGCCACGAAAACCGCAGCAGCACCCATTATGTACCAGCCAAATGCACCGAAGAGGCTCGTGTACTCCTTGCTGTCTTTTATCACTGGCAGCTTTCTGGCAAGCTTCCAGGTGAACGTGTTCCCGAGCTTCTCCAGGTGCGGCTCTGCAACCTCTTCCTTCCACTTGTAATAGCCTATCTTCTTCAGGTCGTCCTGCGTTTTCAGGTACTTGTACTCGCCGCTCTCGTATATCTCCTGCGGGAACTTCCAGACCTTCTCCGAAACTAAGGAGAGGTCGATCTCGCTGGGGCGCATGAGTGCGCTGGCAAGCATGCTCCAGTAGTTGTAGTCACCCACTTGACCGTCAGGGTTCAATTCGATGACCTTCATTGCATACTCTGCCTCTTTCTTCGTCAGCTCGATATCTGGGTAACCCATGTTTGCTCCGCCATAAGCATCAGCTAATACCCTATAATAGAGTACTTGGTACTGGTGTGAGCTGTCCTTCTGGAGCATCAGGTCTGCGTAGTGCTTGGTTTTCTCAATGCTTTTAGAAATCTCCCAAAAGGCAAGCCAGTAAGCCTCTTCGGCTGTCAGCTCAGACTCCGGTTTACTTTCGAGGACTTTGGCAAGCGCTCTCCGGTCTACAAAGTGCCTGTCGTGTTTGATGTTATACTTTTCAACCAGTTTGCTTTCAATCTCGTCAAACGGATCCTCCACGTACGCCCACGCCTGCGGCAGCGTCGCCACTGCGATTAATACTGCCAGCGTTACAGCAAGCACAGCCTTCGCACGCATCTCAACCACCTCACCCAACAGATATAAGGTGGGATTCTTAAAAACCTCCTTCCTTATCCCACTTCAACCTTTCGCTTCTCAACGTCTTTTCGAGTAGGTTCTCTTTTCACCTTTTCTTAAACTTTCCTCTGGATACCTTGGATGGTATCCTCTTTTATGGGAATGTCTCAGGACAGGGTGCTTTTTCTCTGGATACCTCTTCTTGGGGTGTCTTCGTTTTTGACTGGAATGTTGCTTCTTAAAATTAGCTTTCGCTCTACGAAGGAAGCCAGACTTTCTTCTTGCGAGGTGCGGTGCTTTCATGGTGAACTTAAGCCACACCCTCGCAGAACAGCGCTCGAAGGCTTCGCACTCGGCGCAGAAGTCGCTGAACCAGCGCTTGCGGAAGCAGTCATATTCAGAGGTTAGTTCGACTTTCCTCATCCTTCTCCTCCATCTTCTGCCTGCGTATCCTTTTTCAGGCGTATCACCTTCACCTTCTCGCCTATCCAGTTGCTTGGTAGCGTTACGTGACCGCTGTTGCCTATGCGCTTCACCACACGTTCAACGACCTCTTCGCCCTGCAGCACCATGCGCACTTCGATGTCCATCGCTTCTCACTGTTTAAACATTTCTATAACAAAGTATAAACATAACGTCGGATACCATTTGTGAGGGAGAAGGTTCTCTTTATTTATTTCTAAGCGTTGATAGGCGGATATTTCTTTCGGGAGGTAAAATTGATGCTTGGCGACCAAAAAAATCTATGCTAAAGAGATGAAGGAGAAATCATTCTGATTGAGCAAATTCTTTTTTATTATCCCCCAAGAATATAAGCGAGTATGTCTTTAATGGAAAAAGAGTCTCTGTTGTCGCGTGCCCTTGGAAGATCGTCCCAGCTCAGGATATTTGACTTTCTGATAGACAACAGGCTCTTTGACCTCTCCAAAAGAAGGAGATAATAGAGGAGCTGGGCATGAGTAAAACAACCTTTAACAGGGTTTGGAGGAGCTGGAGGCTTTGGAAATAGTCTCCTTGGCCACTTTTTTAACAATGTAGAAACCTTTATCTTTTTCATACTCTATATTTTAGTTTGTTGGTGAGGCTGATGTCAGAATTTCAAAATTTAATGCTAGAATCGCTACTCCCTCGATTAATTAATTCAAATTTAATTTATATAGTGATAGCCTCACTTTTTCCTTATTTTGGTTATTTTTACACCCGTCATACCGTTAAAATTGAATCATATTCTAAAAATTTCCTAGGTATGTTTTATTTATTTTATTATCTTGGTTTATCGCTTTATTTGGTATATTTTACCATTCAATATTTTCCCCGCTCATGGTTTATAATAGAAAGTGAATTTTACAGTACCTTATTAAAAATTATTACGATAACTTATTCTTCAATAATAGCTTGGTTAGCTATTATGAAAAGCATGAGATGTGAAACAAAATTTTCATATGACGAAGTAGATCCAATAATAAAAGAGTTCCTAAAGTCTAATGATAGAAATAACAAACCATTAAATCCAATAATGGTAGTAATAAGTAGGGTTTTTGAGAATACTTTTAGATTATTGAATGAAAATAAAAGATTCCTCCTTGCTGCAGTAATTTATATTGTCTTTTTTATAGGTTTACGCTCATATATTCTGTTTATATTCGGATATATGATTTTAATATCAAAAACATCGATTCCAACCGGTATATTTATTTACCTACATATCTTTCTAGCATTAACTCTCATCGCATTAGAAAAGGGAATTACAAAAGATTCATTTCGTTACGGTGAGATATATTTAAAAAATCCTAAGAAAAGTATTACTGGAAGAATAAAAAGAATTGATTCTAATTCTGTCCAAATTCTGAAGAAAAGAAAAGACGGAACAACTTACTTAGTTGATGTCCCATTAAATAATGTATCCAGGATAGAATTAAGAACATTAGATGAAATTACTTAAAGATGCTCTTTCAAGGATTTATTGTATGATTTGGAATCACACAATAATTAAAATCAAAAGAAAAATTACTAAAGCAGCAAATTTTAATTTTTTAAAGTATAATGATCCAAATATAACCAAAATCCACACACCTAATTTCCATAAGGTGGGTTTTGTGTTTTCGGCTTTTTGTCTTGCAGATTTGGCTTCTGCTAATGCCGAATAACCTTTTTGTAACAGTTGTTTTGCTGTATTGTATCTATAAGCCTGGAAAGATGTTTTTGCGTCTTTCAAAAAATTTTTGGCGATTAAGAGTCTGTTATCAGCTAAAGTATAATTAAAATCAAATAATAGAGAATATGGAAGTTTATTTTTACGTTTGGTAATTTCTGATTGTATTTCCTCTGAAAGACTTGTTATATTCTCAGATACTTCTTTTTTTAATTTTTCTAATCTAGTAATTGACTTATTAGAATTTTCGGTCGCCTTTGAATTGATAATATTAAGTTCTTCTGGTTTGAAATAAATGGATGTTTTATCATGCCATTTATTTATTTTGGTTATTATCAATTCCTCATCACCACCCAGAAGGTTTTTAATTATTGTTAAAATAGTATTTTCAATAGTTTTTGGAGAAAATTTTTGTGTTCTAAGACTTAAGACAAATCTTTTATGAGAAGAAAATAACGTATCAGGCTGTCCTGTCAAGAAAATGTTTTTATTTAAATTTATGATGGATTCCTTAGCAGTTTTCCCATTTGTTGTAAATTCACTAAGTACAATATCCTCCCCCCAACAAGCAACCGACAAAGTTACAATTGGCACACTATATTTTCTTACATCAGCTGCTTTATTTATCACCGCAGCTATATACAATGCTTTTTGTCTATCGTTATTTGGCAAGTAATTAATGATCACATTTTCTGTTTGAATTATAGCAGTATCTTTTACTACATCGGTATAATCAAACACTCTGCAAGTAGTCGCCCCATCTACACCTAAATCATTTATCACATTATCATAAAGGTCTGGTTTGATATTTTTAGCCTTAATGTAATTTTTCGTTTCGAGATTTTTAAATATTTCAATAAGTTTATTCTTATCAAAATACGGTACCATATTTTCAGGATCAAAAACTACAATGGTGCACTCCGAGGTGCAATATACAAATAAATACAAAATAGTTCCATCAAAATAAATGGTTTCTATATATGTCTTCTCGCTGGTGTAATTATATTCATATAAGTAATCCTCTGGGGATGTAATTGCACTAGTTGGAATGGCATTAAAAACAATGATTAGACCTGTTATAAGAATTATTTTTAAAAATTCTTCTTTCATAGTTATATTTAGCTTAATAATCTTAATAAATTTAATGCAACACAGAATATAAAAATTCCATCCTTTAACACCTTTGGAACTATGTCATTGACTATTAAATCCTTTCTTCCCTCCCGTCTGTTATAAGAGTCAAATGGTCATGCCAACTCTGGTGAAATTTCGCTCGTGTGTACTGCCGTTGCTATAACGCACTTATGCAGTTCTACAATTCAGTTCCGGTTTCGAAAGATTTAATACGGAGTATTTTAAAGTAACCTTTTTAATATCAATATAATGTTGGGTTGGAGGGTCTAAAATTAACTGGATGGATTGGTTCGGATTTTCAAAGGATCCTTGGAGAGATGTTCCACTGGATCCTTCATTGGGAGATTACGAAATATTTGTAGAAACTAGAAAAATAAAATCTATTTTAGGAGAAATTGAGAAAATTTTTGACAGCAAGCAAGGAGACTTAAGACTGCTGATAGGGCCCAGAGGCATTGGAAAATCCACTCTCCTTAACGTTATTACGTACAAAGCCAGTTTGCATGACAATGCTTTCGGAATTAAAATAGAACCAGACATCTCCTCTATAAAGAGGGACCCCTATCAAATTGCCACACATATTTTTAAAATTATCTATAAGAATTTAGTTGCAAAGATGGGAATAAGAGATTGTCCAGAATACTCTCCAGAAAATCTAAAAGAAGTTATGGAACATTATACGCGCGGTGAGATTCCTATACTGCCTGTATTCTGCATAGATGAGCTGGATAAACTAAATTCAAAAAAGGATATGGCAGTTATTAACAAATTTTTAAAGGATAATCAAAACATGTTACAGCGACTTAAGATCAGCGCGCTGACAATAATTTCCTGTTCACCAGACTGGGAATTTTTGAATTCCAAAGACTTAAGTTACTTAGACCGCGAGAACGCCATTGAATTAGACATGCTTAATGCAGCTGAAGTCAAAGAGATAGTTGAGAGAAGACTCAAAACCGTTTCTAAAAATCTGAACGATGTTTTTACAGAAGACGCTACACAGTATCTTATGAAAATCTCTGAAGGTAACCCAAGAACTCTTCTGAGCAGATGTAAACGTCTCTGCAAAGAAGCATTTGAAAAGGGAAAAAGACAGATAGATAAGGAACTAATAGAAAGTGTCTATAAGAATAAAATAAAGCAACACATTCCAAATCTCATAAATAAAATAGCTGAATCTTCACCCTACTTTAATCAAGGTCTAACGAAAATCTGGAAGTTCTATCAGGAACTCGAAATTAATAAAATAGACCCATCAGAAGGATTAAAAATATTCAATCTATTAGTAAAAAATCCCCGTATCGAAAAGAGGAAAATTCCAGGAAAATTGGATCAACTTTTAATAAACGCAGGTTGCGGCTATACTGTAACCAACATGCTAATCGAAATGTTTGTATTGGATGAGCACGTTTTAGAGTTCTTTAAACAGTGGGATAGTTATGGCTATTCAATAAACGATTTTGCCGAAAATTATGCTGAAAAACCTATCGAACCTAAATTATCAGAAATTGACATATATATCCAGCGAAAACTGTCTAAATATTCAAGTATAAAGGCGAAAGACTTTTTCTCAAAATCACAGCAATATTATAATGAATTAAAAGAAAAATATCAAAATAAGACATATGAAGAAATTGTTATCCTTTCTTGGCAAGTTTTAGAATTCTTCATTAAAGCAGAAATGATTTCTGATGGAGAAACTCCAAGGATACGAACTTACCTAAAAAAGAAAGCTAAAAGAGTAAAAAGAAACCGTATTGAGTACTCTTACATATGTCCTAACCCAAAATGTAGAAAAGAACTTAGAGGGACAGAAACTGCATGTCCGGAGTGTGGAAAAGATCTTACAGAATACGATCTAAGAGGAGAATTAATGAACCAATTCAAAGACATGCTGAGAAGAAGAAAGGTTTATTTGTCTTCATACGACGATATCGATTACTGCAGGAAAAAAAGGAATAACGTATTGCATACTCCAAGAGGCAGAGCATCACTAAACCAACGTATAGCTGAGCAGTGCCGTCAAAATGCAATCGCAGCGTTTGAAGAAATGTTGCGAGAGTTTTTATAGCGTCATTCTTACAACGCAGAGGTTACGCATTATTATTATGAATACTTGTTTATGGTAAAAATATAAATAGTTAGGTAAGTAGGTAAGTGTAAATAGGTGGAGTTTTATGTCCGTGGTTGTTGAGAGTCTCAAGCGAGAGTTGGAGAAGCTTGAGAGAGAGGTGAAAGACCAAGACACAAGAAAGGAGATAGCAACTTGGAGGATTAGACTTCAGCGGGGGAGTTTGAAACACAAGATTGAAAGTGGTCCGCTTACCATCGAACAAAAAGAAAGAGCCCTGAAGCGCTTGTTTAAGAAGAAAGGTTGGGATCTCAGCATAATAAAATAATAAGCTTTACAGCAGATCTTCGGGTTTTCTAACCTTAACTATATCTGCAACGAGTTTAAAGTGTCTTATATTTCTCGTCACTATAATTGCATTAACTCTTTTTGCGATGGCTGCATGAATTGCATCAGAAAGATGGATTCCTCTTTCCCTCCTTAACTCCAAGCCAAACTTAACGTCTTCCTCTGTGACTTCTGCTTTCTCTATCACACACCCTGCGGATTCCAGCTCGTTAATTTTTTCATCAAAATCATTTGGAGACACGCCCTTTTCAAAGACCTCTTCCTTGACCAACTCAGATACCACAACAACCCATCTTTCCAGCACCGCCTTTCTGAGGAGTTCTTCCGTAAAGTGAAACGCTGGTATCATGCCTATCATTTCACCTTTCCAGAAGTTCAGCCAGATGTCGGAATCAAGATAAATTTTCACCAGCTTCATCCTTTTTCGCTCCTTGTGTCATATTACAGGACGAAAAGTATAAATATTTCGTTAGAAAAGATATATTAATACCTGCATTAAAAAGCCAAGGTGTTAAAAAACCCAAAGATATAAGCGAGTAGGTATATGTTTGAAACGCAAGCTGAGTGAAACGTGAAGGTTTTGGTCCCGGAAAGCTGAAAACTTAATTGAAACGTGAAAGGGTTATAGTGCAAGTGAGGAACTCCAGTCATTTTCGTATCACAATTCACCTTTTAGGGTGAAAAACCAGATGTGTTGACTCCTTTTTATACTTCTCTTTTCTCCTCCTGCCGGAGATAGTGGAAAATGGAAATTTTCCTCTTTATATACCTCTTACCTCTTCTCTTCCTCGGTGTGTCCTGTGAAATGGAGACTGTCGCAATGCTTGAGGGAGCTCTGGGAATCGGAAGGTAAGGTTTTGAAGAGAGTAGGGAAGATGTGGGAACGCGGAACCGCCGTGTTCAGAATCCTGTCAGAGTGGTTGAAAAAGGTGGGTGCTTTATTTGTAGAGAGCTGGAGGCGATCCTCTGTATGCAGATTATCTGGAGAAGAGCATGTGCTTTTTGTAGGGAAGGGATATCGTGATTGCGCAAGAAGCCTTGCTCTCAGTCTTTACACCAAGAGACTGATGTCAAATGTGCTTGTTCTGGACTTCTGCGGAGCCACAAGAACCACAGCTTTCCGGGATGCTCACATTGAGCTTCTGTACCAGGGGGAGGAGGACAGAGCTGCGGAGCTGCTGAGGGCGGTGCGAAAGCCCATAGTCATGATAGTCGGCGCGAGGCTGGAAGGTTCCAAGGCGCTGATTGATAAGATTAAGGCTGCGCTCTCCAGTGATCAACCTCTTATGATCGTTGCGGTGGAAGACGCCCCCGAAGAGGTAAAGAGGATGTTCAGTAAGGTGATTTGCCTCAAATAAGTTCCACCAATTGAAACTCAGTGACGATGCTGAAGTCGATATTGATGCCAGCCTCAAGCAGGGGTCTAACAGACGGTACTCCGTACAGCAGTATTTTTAGCAATAGCAGGCTCACGTACACCAGCAGAAAAATCTTGCAGAGATTCCGCAGTTTTGAGATCATTTCGAGCACCAGCCTAGCAAGGTCAGCCAGCTTCTCCTCCCAGTATCCATTGTATATGGATTTGTGGATGAGACCTCTGCTAGCGATACTCTTCCATGTACAGTCGAGTGCGAACCACACAAGTAGCAGACCAATGCCATGGAAGATGTTCATCCTAAAAACAAGCGTTTGGTCCGAATAGACAACCACATCCACACCCTTCAGGACGACAGAGAACAGCAAAACGGATAACGTCCAGAGTAGGAGTTCCTCAATCAGGTAAATAACCCTGCTCACATTGGGAAGTGGCACCTCATTCATTGCTGATAGATAACTACGCTTCTATTTGGAACTTTCGCTTCTCAATCTTTTCAATCTCAGCAGAACATCTAATACTCATTTCGTGCAGCAAAGGGGTCAAAGGATCCCCCTAGGAAGTTGTATGTTTGCAACTTTTTCAATTGCGTGTTCGTTGAGCATTTTCGGCAGTTTGCCAATGTTCTCGATTCTGATGCCGTAGTTTTAATATAGAGGATATCCAAATCATGGCTTTTTAGATATCTTCTGCTTTCGGAGAATTGCATGCTAGCAGGGCGAGTTTCTGTTTCGAGAGTTGTCGGGAGAACAAACTTGGTGAGGCCGCCTGAGCCATTGGCTAGGCACTTGGTGCCCAAGCAGGACGGCAGAGCGGCCTACATAGGACACACAGAGATACTCCGAAAACCAGTATTCTGGAAGCCTGAAGAACTCATAAACTATCACATGGTCGTTCTTGGTTCCAGCGGTTCTGGCAAGACATACTTTGTCCGGACACTTACTTTACGTTCGACCCTGTCTTTCGGCGCGAACGTGCTGGTGTTTGACATTACAGGTGAGTACGCGCCTTTCGCTGAGATGGTTGGCGGGCACGTTGTACAGCTCGGAGTCAGGCACTTTCTAAACATCATGGACCTGGGCGGCGTGCCGCCAGCAGTGCGCGCTGCCCAAGTGGTTGAGGCGATGCAACCTTTCTTCGACACAGACAGAGCTACGAGACAGGCAAGGATACTGCGCGATGCCGTGGACCTCGCATACGCAGAGAAGGGCATCACGGACGACCCAGATACCTGGGACAGGGAGCCTCCCACGCTGGGTGACGCCTACAGGATACTCAGAAACCTCTGGCGCGACGTAATAACGAAGGAGTATGAGAACAAGGAGTACGAGAACGAGAAGGAACGTGAGCTGGTGCTAACCTTCGCCAACAGCACCAGTGCAAGGGAGTCGCTCGTGGGGCTGCTCGACAAGCTCAGGGCTGTGACTGAGCCGCCACATGACTACCTTGCAAAGCAGAGCACGCTTACGCTTAAAGAGCTGACGCAAAGCGGGTACGTGGTGCTCGACCTCTCTAAGCTCCCAAGCGAGAGCGCTAGGATGAGTGTAACAACAAGTGTGCTGCAGTACATCGTCGAGGACATGCGCCGGGGCGGTGTACCAGCGGAGAGAAGGCTGAGGCTGATCGTGGTGATCGATGAGGCGTGGAAGGTCATCTCACAGAAAGATTCACCCGTCAAAACTCTCGACAAGGAGGGCAGGAAGTACGGCATCGGCGTGATTGCGGCAACACAAGACCTTAGCGATATAAAGGAAGACGATTACTTGCTAAACAACGCTGGTGCAGTGTTCACACTGATGATACAGAAGGATACAGACAGAGAGTCCCTCTCAAAGACGCTGGGGCTGAGCCAGTACCTGCAGGGACGTTTCGCTAACCTCCTCGTGGGGCAGTGCATCGCAAAGCTCAAATACAGGCAGGCAGTCGTGCCACCATTCATCGTCAATGTCAGGGCAATACTGCCACAGAAGCAGGTGAGGCTGCGCATAAAGCTCAGCGATCCGATGAGGAAGATCAAAAAGCTGGCACTGCAGAGGTATAGGGCAGCAAAGAGATACTAACGCTCAGAATCGCGCAAGAAGTCTGCGATACTCACCACTCTCAGGTAGCCCTCTTTCTCCAGGGCCTTCAGCTTCATCGCAAAGTCCCATGATTCTAACTTCTCTCTATAGAGTGTGTAGATGTCCTCTGTGAGCACCACCCAGATGCTGGCTGGGAGCGAGTAGCTCTCCGCCTCCGTGCTGGCCAGATTCTCTGCCCAGCGAGTGTAGGTCTTTAACAGGCGCTCTAGATGCGCTTTCCTGCGCCCACTCACCACCTCCACGTAGACCACCCTGTCATCAGGGCTGAGCAGTAGCATGTCGGGGGCGCCCTCGAAGGTGTCCCCTCTAGTGGTGAATGGTTCTGCTATAAACCCTCTAGAGGTTGCCCAGTCGTACACCGCGCGTATCATTGCAAGGTGCTCCACGCTCTGGTCTGCAGCCCGCTCCCAAGCGGCAGGTGCATAGTACCCGTGCACTTCCTTTATCTGTGCGTCTCCTTCAAGCAACTTCATTTTTTCCAGCAGCGCGAGAGCAGACGCTGGGGAAGGAGCTGTTCTCGCTGCGAAGGTGCTTATAGCCTCTCTCACCTCTTCCAGGCTCAGCGGGAGGTATGCCACCCCCCTCTGCTTGTTGTAGCGCTCCATGGCGGAGATGATGCTCGATGCACGCACCTGCTCCTCTTCAGGCTCAGGCACATGTATCCGTATCCGTACAGTAGGTTGGCGGCGCCGTGGCCTCAGGCGCGACATAACAGTGAGGAGCAGCGCAGCAAGCGCCGCAGCAATCAGTCCCACAGGCACGTTCCTCTTTTCGGGTGGGAAGTATGTGACAGGCACCTGATAACCGCGCAACACAAGGTTGAAGCTGCTGTCCCTCACGAACAGTCTGCCCTGAATCTTCAGCCTGCCGGTACCTCCTCTAGGAGAGCTAACCACAACCTCGCCGCTGTATGGTGAGCCGTCCTCAGTCACGTTGACCAAGTATCCTCCTTTGACGGGCCTTGCAGCTGCTCTTATCACGGGCACGTGGAACTCCTTCACCGCTGAGAGGTGGCCTCCCGACTCCACGCCAAGGAGCACATCCCCCGGCGGGAGGTGCAACTTTGCCCTGAAAGAGGCCTCACCCTCAGCCCTTCCAAGATCCGTCACCAAGGTCTGGTTAGTGCTCAGGCTGGTGGCGATGACGCGGACGCGCCCGCTGGCGTTGGATACCCACACTACCGCCTCCACCTCGCCAGGCATGGGATCCTCGAGCAGCGTGAGATCAGCTTCAAGAGGTTCACCGACAACAGGTGCCTTCAGATGCAAAACGCTGGAGAGCTTATCCCCACGGAAGGCTAGGAGGGATATGTTCTGCTCGCTGTAAGTGAGGCGCAGGAGGGCACTCCCTGCATCTCTGTCAGGGGTGAGTTGCACTTCGGGCGGGTTCATGGAGCCATCGGTGAGCACCGCGTAGAATACGTCCCACGCAGCGTCCTCTGGCGAGTCCCAGCCCCCAGATATGGTGTTCGAGAACACGAGTGTGCAGCCTGTTAGGTAGACCGCTGGCGAGCCGTCTTCCCTGTGCGCTGGCGCAGCGGAGAACGTGCTCGATGTGTACAGTGACTTCTTCATCTTCAGCACTTTGCTGCGCACCTCTGCGCTTCCCGAAAGGGTACCTGGCAGTATCCTTCCTGGCATTGTGTTTCCGCTTTGGTCGACCAACACAGCACCGGGTTGCAGCCCCAAGTATATGATCCTGCATTCACCCCAGCGGCGCTGCGACCTCACCGCATCGAGCAGTTTTTCATCGCTGGGCATCACTCCTCCAGCGACAACGAGCACCGTTCTCCTGTCCTGCAATTCCTTTTCCGATACTCTGCTCCCGAAGTCCACCTCTACATGTGCTTTCCTGAGCAGATCCGAAAGAGCTGAGGTGAAGCTGTCAAGGTCGCCCTGGCTGATACCAACGGCAGGCATGGACAGAATGTGCACTCTCTCTGGCAGATGACTGGTGCGCAGGATTATGATCCTGTCGTACTCTGCATAAAGCATCCGAAGCAGCAACTCTGCCCTGTCAGAAGAGTTGTACGCCAGTGGCTCTGCATCAAGGACAGGGCTCAGCGGAGGTGCGGCTACTCTTACCACCTCCCTCCCTGTGCTGAGTCTGACGTCCACAGCGTATACTCTCTTAGGCTTCCAGTTGTACGGTACCCTGGCGCCCTCCACTGGTGCCCAAATGTTCCTTGCTACAACCTTCCTGCCAACTTTCAGTTCCTCAATGAGCGCTGGCTCGCGCGGTGCTACAAGGATGTACTTGCCTTGCTCATCATAGCCCATGCGCACCAACACTCCCCCGGAGGAGTGTATCTGCTTTGGAAGGTGTAGCACGGTGATTGCGAGAAGAAGTGCCACAGCTACCAGAGCGAGTAGAATCTTACCTTTCATCGCCAAACCGTGGCAAGAGACATATAAAAAGGAATCATACAAAAGAAGTTTAGCGCTTTAGCCACGGTAATCTGCCTCTCTTCTTATCGCGTTGTCGCAGGCGAACCTGTAGTCCCAGCTCCTTTCCAAGCGCTAGTATGCGCTCGATAAGTGCGGCATCCCCAACAGGTGATGCACCATCCTCTTTTTCGGAAATAACGGTACCGGTGGCGAGCATTTCCTCGAGAGCTTTCGACAGCGGTAGCCAGCCAGTGAGGGGAACACCGAGCCGTTCAGCCACGCTCTTTGCCTCATCCTCGCTTGCTGCCATGCTCACTATTACGCCCCGCACCGCGGTACCTGTGCAATCCTTCACGTCCTTCGCAACACGCCGCGCCACTGCCACCTGATGGAAGAATGGGGTGGTCACGAGAATAACCCACGCCCCCGGGTTTTCACGGATTACTGCAAGGTATGGTCTACCCCTCCTGTCAACACGGCTGGTGTCAATGATGCACGGCGGTATGAGATCATCGGGTCCCTCGTAGACCTCGGCCCGAGGGTACAACTCCACGAGTGCCCTGTAAGGGTCGGCGTCGTAGGCGGTAACGACATGCGTGACTGCAAGCAATGCAGCTGTAATACTCTTACCCTGTCCGGGGCCGACAAACACAATGTTCACCGTATGTCACCTCACACCGAGATTGTCTTCTGTTCCCCACCCCACGTGGGCACTTCAGGGGCGTTCACCTGTCCTCGGAACCAGTCTATAAGATATGGGATCACACCTAACAGCAATACGCCGAGGAAGCCCGCAACTATAAGCCTTTTGCCCCACTTAAGCAACCCTGCGGCCTCTGGGCGGTCCCCAGCGAATGCATAGCCAATTGTATACATGATAACCCCTAAGCCTAAGAGAAAACCACACACGTATGCTCCGAACTTAGCCAGATCGTTAACGTAGAACTGGTTCTGTATCAGTGGGATCTTGCTGAAAAAATCATCCCACAGACTGCCAGCATAAACACTTGGCAGGGCTGTACTCATAACGAACAGTACACTGATAATTCTGCTTGTGGTTGTTTTGAATTTCATCGGCAGAGCTGCAATCCTGACATACAGCATGCCAGTCACCTCTTGCAGCACCTGTGCGGGTTTGACCTTCATGTCTCGTCACCCTGCCGCTTAGAAGCAGTGGAAGTATATAAAGAGTCTGCCCACTTCCCAGATTTATCATCTGACCGAAGTCAGGGCTTTCTCAGCGCATTCTGTAAGCTTGTATATCTCAGAAAAACTCTCGCTGTGGTATTGCCATCACAAGCCTCATTACATCAACCATCTCTGTCCCTCTTGCCACGCGGGTACTCACTCTGAGAACCCCACGCACGGTGCTCTCCAGCCTAGTGCGCCTCTCCCTCATGGTCTGGAGCGCCGCATCGCGGGATGTATTTCTTGCCGCGACCTTAGCGACGAAGGCGACATCAATGGGGCGGTCAAGGTCAATGGCCTCCAGCTGCTTCTCTAACTCCTTCACCTTCAGCTTCAGCTGCCTCTCTTTTCCTGCCTCCCCTTTGCGCTGCGCCTCTGTCAGGTCACTCAGTGCAGTATGAAGTTTCCTCTTCAGCTCACGCCTGTAGGCGTCAATGTCAACTGGCGAGAGGTACATGGATATAACCGTCTCTTCTGGCAGGTGAGTGTAAAAGTTGCTGAGCAGGCTGAAGTATGCAAGCTGCTGCTTCTCGCCCTCTTCAAGGGGACTCATGTGTATCTCCAGTATTACAAACCCCACCGCAACCCACTCACCACCCTCACGGAACAGTACTGCGTCTTCCTCCAACTCCAGCGCCTCGTACACAGGGTGGGTTCCACTGACGCCTAGCAACGCAGGTATCAGCCAATTACCAAACCTCAGCAGAAGCGCGCTGACCGCTATTATCCCCAATCCGGAAAGGACCAGGTGCGGTGAGAGCATCAGCACCCCTCCCGCTATGCTTGCAAAGACGCCAAGGAGGAGCGCTGAGTACAACACATAGTCAATGTATCTGCTGTTCATCAGGCGGAAGGAAGCGGATGATCTTTATATACTTCCGTCCCTCTCAGGAGGGTGGCGGTTTTGAAGGTGAGAGGTGTCGGAAATATGGACAGTGAAACGGCGTTGCTCCGCGAGGAGGAAGCGATGTTTCTCGCCGTACTGGCATACCTAGCTGGTGCTGCCAGCCACTACCTCATGCCAGAACTTGCATGGCTGGGAAAGCTTTTCCCACTGGAGGATGTGCTGATGGCTTTACTGGTTCTGCTGCTCGGGAGTGCCTTATACTACGGGTATGCTGGTATCGTAGTTTCCCTTGCTTACGGTGTGCACACCGCCGCACTGTATGCTCCGCTTGTGAAGGTTCTCGGCTTGCTTGACATCCTGCCAAGTGCTGTGGGTGGTTCTACTTCTCTTGAGCAACTTCAGGGCGCAGTTCCCGCACAGAGAGTGATAATAACCGCTGTTGCGGCGCTTGTAGTGAACCTCTTTCTGTGCATATCCTCCTCTGCCTTCGGCGTGCATCTTCATGCAAGGAGCAAGCGCGCCGCCCTCGCCTTGGCTGTTTTCGCCGTTTCTGCGTACGTCGGATACAGCTTGGGGGTTCTCGTGTGATACTCGATGGCTCCGAAGTGGAGCGACTTCTCTCCTCGAGGTACTCCGGGCTCGTCAGGGTGCTGCAAAGTTCTCAGGGTAAAATAAAGCAAGTAGGTTACCTTTTCTTCAGGAGGGGCAAGCTGGAAGAAGGATACTTAGAGGATACGGGACTCTTTGGTAAAGATGTCCTGCGCGCCGTTGCAGAGGGAGGATACCTCCTAGATACTGGTAACACTGGCAGGTTGAGGAAGCCTCTGCTGGACGCACTGACAGACGAGGCTCTGGAAGCACTCGATGAATACGAGTGAGGTGGTTAGTGTGGACCCGGCAGTTGAATCTTACCTTAGGCTTGCGATATACCTTGGCACCGCAGCGGTTCTGCTCAGGGTGTTCCACCTCCTGGTACTCGTGCCCGTAATGAGCGATAGAGAGCTAAGCGAAGCTCAGGTGCGCGTGTTGAGCGCTGTCGGCCAAGTGACGCTCGTGATCTTTGCGCTCGCCCATGGCTTCCAAGTTGCTGGAGAAGCGTTGCACGTGGATGCGCTCTACAACACCGCAGAGGAATTCGTCAGTGCACACCTGAAGCGCATCGTCTCGGCGAGTGTGCAGGCGGCTGTTGTGAAGTCTGTAGGTTCCATTGGTGGTGCAGTCCCGCTACTCGGGTTTCCGGCGAAGGCGATCTCACAAATGCTGACGCGCGTGCTCGACAGGCTCTACGACGCTGGCGAAGCTGTGGCAGTTGTGTTGGCTTTGCTCAGGTTCGGGCATAACTACGCGATGAGCACACTTTTCCCCTTTGGGATGGTGTTTCTGCTTGTGCCAGGGATGCGCTACGCAGGGGCTTTCCTCGTGGCAGCAGCAATCGCCCTCTGGCTTGTTCTACCAGCAACGCTCGTAGGGTTGATTATGCCTCTTGACCATGAGATTGGTGTAAACGCGGAACCTCCTCTTGGCTTCTTCCCGACCGCTCTGCCGCTCCTTTTCCCGCTGAGGCTCATAGCACTTCCACCTGCGATACCAGTGCTGATCGAGCTCTGGAATGAGTTCTTCGACTGGTACGTGGACGAGGTGCTACTCTGGCTCTACCTCATCCCAGCAATCTCGGGTATGGCAGTGACGGTGTCAATGGTAGCTGTGCTCTCCACTGTTGGGGGTGGTAGGTTAATACACCTGCTCAGACGCATGGTGAAGTACGTCTTGCCGGTGAAGGGGTTGCGCTGAGCTGGGTATTTATATACTTCCACCCTCCCTACGTGTCAGGTCGGATAGACGAACAGGTGGTGCGAGATGGAGCAGAGGACTAAAGTGATCGTGTTGCTCAGCAACAAGGGCGGCACTGGCAAGACTTTCATAGCTTCCAATCTAGGTGTGGCATTCGCACAGATGTGCCCCGGGGAGAATGTCATTATGGTGGATGTTGACCCGGGGAGCAGAACCACAAGCATGTTGCTTGGCCCCAGCACCACCCCCAGGAAGGATATCTTTGATTTCTTTAGAGATCCGGAGGTTCTGCCAGAGGACGCAGTTGTCCGCTCCTCAGTGATGAACAACCTGCTTGTGATGCCAAACGTGAGGGGGTTTGAACCGCACCCGAGCCTGAAAAACAAGGAGCTTCTGAGGAAGAAGCTTTCCCTGCTGCTTCAGTTTTTCGATGACCACACCAGTTTCGCCATAATTGACCTTCCTGCCGGGAAAACAACACTGCACTACTTCTTCTCACTCGTGGGAACCTGCTACCTTGTCGTGAGGCCGACGCAGGACTCTCTCACAGCTGGAGAGCAGATGATAGGAACTCTGAGTAACCTCGCAATGAAAACTCTCAAGAGAGACGAGAGGCTGATAGATGGTGTCATAGCCAACGCCGTGATCAGGGGCGAGGAGGAGAAGGTCAGGAATTTCTTCAAAAAGCATGGCGTTGAAGTAGTGCAGATAGTGCCCTACTCTCCCGCGGTAGAGGAGGCAATCGAACGCTGGGAGTGTTTGGTAACGTACAAGCCAGATGATCCAGCAGCTATTGCGATAAGGCAACTTGCAGCGAAGATTGCTGGGAGGGAAGGCTGGGAGGACATATCTGTGCAGGAGAGCAGGGACAGGAGAGGGGGCGTACTCGAAGCGTTGCGGCGGATGCGTATCCTGAGGAGTATCCTTCGTAAAAAGGAGTGAGTGTGAGCAGGGGTGGCAGATGACCGCTGACTTTGAGAAACTTCTCAAAAGCTATGTACCTTTCGCCGAGAAGCTCGGGATACCTTTAGACGAACTGAGGGATGCATTGCTGCAGGTGGCAAAAGCTGGAGTTGCGCATAAGAACAGGTGCCTAAACTGCGCCCTGTCAAGGGCGGATAGGAGGAAGAACGAGGAGAGTGTGGAGCGGGATGGGATGATTCTCATTCAAGCAAGGGTATGTGTGCTTGGTATGAACAGCAACTCGTGCGGCAATATAAGAAAGCCAATCATATCAGAAGGTAGTCATTTGGCAGACTCACTGGAACTTACGAGAGAAATATACCGGCCACAAATCAGACGCTAAAAAAGCGAGGGTTTTTTATCCTCCCTGTTTGATGTTAGAGAGCCTGAGCAGGGTGTGATGCAACACAGTCAAAAACTCGCTCGCTGCTATTCCCCTCACTGGTATCTGGGTATCCTGCCCTATATCTTTCTTTTCTTTATTGGACTTGAAGACTTCATTGTAGCTCTTTGACACAGTGCTGGAGTTGATGCCTGCTGCCTTTGCCACCTCTTTGAAGGTTACCTTTACACCCTCCCTATGGAATGCCTCGTAGACACACACCGCTGCCCGCGTGGCTGGCATTTGGCTGCTGTGTGGTAAGGATGCGAGCAGTTTGAGCGCGTTGTCTGCAAGTTCGGGCCTGCCAAGCTTTCTGCACAGAACAGGTATCAGCTCGTGCGCCCCGGGAGAGACCGAATATATGGGCACATTGGCACCTACACTGCGCAACACCCTGACAATCTTGCTCACCCGGGTCTGTACTTTTTCCGCATCGCCTAGTTCGCTTGGAGGTACCTGCTTGCAGAGGCGGTAGCTCAGGTACAGCAGCGCAGCCACAAAGTCCTCGTTGCTGCCGATCTTGCGGATGTCCCCACCAGCTCTGAAGTACTTGCCCGCGAGCATCTTTGCGGTAGAGCGTATGTAATCTGGTGCCCTGCAGTTCTCCAGCAAGTGGTGCACGGTATCATCACGCTTCTCCTCAGGGGTCTTCGTGTGTACCTTGTTGCCCCTCTTCCTGAGCGGGTTGTCCATTACGCTTGTGATCTTCTCGTGGTGGTCGACGCTTGTGAAGCTAACGTATTTTTCCGTGGTGGCTATGCCGTCGCCGACGACAAGCCCGCACTCAGTGCAAACATGCTCGCCACCCTCATATACAACCGTGCCGCCGCACTCGGGGCAGGTCAGCAACTCTTCCACCCCCTAGCGACAGTAAACACTTTCGTCAGCCCCCTATGGTTCACCGTTTCCGAGTTTAGTATACCTTTCCTAATCATACTCGCGAGGATTTGACGCGTTCTAGTTCGCTTCAGTCCAAGCTCTCTCTCCGAAAAAGAGTAAATCTCGCCTGAACGCATGCTGCCACGAGACTGTATCTCGTCTAGTATTCTTCTCTCAGCTTCGCTGAGCCTCATTGAAGCCACATGAGAATCTGGGAGCCGCTCAAAAGCCTTTTCCACATCATCAACCCCTACCTTAGTTCCCCGAGATTCTGCAATTTCGCCTGCTAGGCGCAACAAGCGAATCGCATGCCTCAGGTCTTTCGCTGCAGTTGCGAGTAGCCACAGCGCTTCATCGCTCACCACTCTGGGACCGAAGCCAGCCTCAGCCCTCACTTTTAGGATATCGTGCATTTGCTCAGCACTGTAGGGTTTGAACTCAATCCACCTAGGGCATAAGCTAGAGACCACTGCCGACCTGAATCGTGGGGATTGCAGTGAGGAAGATACAAGGATTATAGAGGTTTTGACTTCACGCGATACAGCGCTAAATTCCCAGGGGCGAAGGAACGGCGCAACCACCGTTTGAAGTTCCTTCGTGGGCATTGACGTGAACTCGTCCAGGCACAACACAAGGGAATTTCTCTTCTTAGATAGCTTTCGGAAGATGCTGTCCACTAAGTGTATTACCCCAGTACCCTTGTCTGGTAGGGCGTTCTGCCCAGTAAGCCTCAAACACGCTTCAGCCAACGTGCCCCAAGCACTCGGTTTTAGGGCGACATTGACGTAAACACAGCGGATGCGGGAACTAGACTCCTCTATTTGCTGGAAGACCTTCTGCACCGCGGTGGTCTTCCCTGTGGCAGGTCTGCCATGCAGAAGAGCGTTGTAGCCCTGAATTCCGTGCTCAAGCGGCTTTATGCATGCCATTAACTCCTCCATCTCGCGATCGCGGTGGAGGAAATTTTCTGGCAAATACGTGTCGTCGAAAACTTCTATTCTTCTGAAGAGAGACAACATACCCCTCATCATATTCCTATCACCCCTCCTTCATCTTTTTTATCCGAGCGCAGGAAAAGTGAAGCTTGCTCGGCAACAAGTTGCTGGAATATTTTACTTAGATCGGGATCTGCCAACATCCTTAATGCCAGTTCCACAACCTTCTGTCGGTACTTTGATGCCTCATCGTTGAGCGGCATGCTGCACCGCCGGCAGAACATTACGTCGTTGGGGTTGACTTCCTTGCACCTCGGGCAAACCTGTGGGGTGTCTCTTTCTCCGTTATTCAGGCCAAGCTTCTTTCTGAAGTACTCGTCCACATCCTTGGCAACAAGCCTAGCGTAGCGGCTTGGCTGCTTTGAGCCAGGTACCCAACCACGCTGCAACTCTTGGACACGTCTTGGCACGCCATTGAGTTCATCACGTATCTGCGCGAAATATCGAAACGCGTAAGTATCGAAATCACGCGGTATTTTTGGGAGGCCAAGCGCTTCTGCACGACGGTTGTGCCGACGCCTCGCCCTGCTTATTATCCTGCGGAACCCATCGTAGTCCAGAGGAACCGGCCTCTCCAGCTCTCTGAGGTTCACCCAGAGGGGAGCCTCCGGATCGTCTCTGAAGGGGTGGACCTCCAACCATTCGCGAAGGTAACTCGAAGACCAAGTCAGTCTCACGGGTTCGCCGTTTAGCGTCTTGTCTTCCATGTAGATCTTCGCGCCCAACTCGTCAAATTCCACGTGCTTTATCTTGCGCGTGCCAATGCCCCCTATTCTGGGGCCCAAATCCTCCGACACTGCCAAGTAAGCCCTGTCTCTGGGGTTTACCGCGGCATTCCGGAGGTATCTCATGTACTCTTTAGAGGGGATCTTGTCCCTGTCGCGGAGCTTGTCGGGCTTCTTTGGTTTGATCCTTGATACCTCTAAGGGATGTTTTGCCAAGCCAAGCTTCATCAAATTCAGCGCCTGAATATGATCCTCTCTGTCGGGATAGTCTTCAGGGTAACCGTATTCCTCCCTCAGCCAAGCGAAAAACTTCCTTAAAGCAACCCTGTAGTCGTACTGTGTCCACTCACTGCTCTTCTTAGGATCCCTGGATATTGTTCTGAGTATCCTTTTTAAGTCGGTTGCCGTGACGTAGTCAAACGGCTTATCCCCAAGGATGAGGGCGATTTCTTTGAGGTGGCTGAGATACTTAACCACTCTGCCAAGAGAGAGCTTGGTGCCGTTCCAGCCGATCTGACAGCTATCAGCAAAGTCAAGTATCAGTTCCTTGTTGCGCTCGTGGATAGTACTCTCCTCTATTGCCTTTATGATGTTGTTGTAGCGCTGTTCCATGTTGTGGATGTCTATATCCCCCATCAGATACCACCTCCTTCTGCAGAGGTATTTTCTTTTCCCTCTCTCTGTGCCACTGCCACTGTACCGGGACAGCGCGCACGAGAGTTTGCTCGTGCGGGAGAGGTGCAACTAAGACTGCCACTGAGTGCCACTGAAATGCCACTGAGTGTCGGTATTTTCAAAAATGTTTTAAAAAGGGGATTAGAACTTCTTGTCGTAAGCCCCCTCGGGGCTCTTTCCAGCACCAGCCGTGTAGTTTTTTGCTTTTCCGGTGTAAGGGTTTTCCAAGGCATTTAATTTTTTGGCTTATCATTGCTGTCACCTAGCAATGCAACCTTTACAAGGTTACAAGTTTAGAATAGGTTGATGGGCAGAAAGTACAGTGTCGTTATTGAGAAGGACGAAGATGGCTACTTCGTTGCAAGTGTTCCATCTTTGCCAGGATGTCACACCCAAGCTAAGAGCCTGGATGAACTGATGAAGAGGATTAAAGAGGCAATAGAGCTTTACCTGGAGGTAAAGGGAGAGGGTGAAGAAGCGGAGATGGAGTTCGTGGGAGTGCAGGTAGTTGAAGCTTAAACCTCTGCCCGCCCACAAGGTTATTAAAGCGCTGGAAAAGGCAGGGTTCAAAGTTCTCAGGCAAAAGGGCAGCCATGTGATAATGGGGCACGAAGATGGCAGAGTAAGTGTGGTACCTGTGCATAAAGGGGAGGAGATAGGTAGAGGGTTACTCAGAAAAATAATCAAAGATGCAGGGCTGAGCAGGGAGGAGTTCCTCGAGCTGCTGAAAAAGTGAGAAAAATAAAAGACAGAAAACGCAATTGGTCAGAAACAAAACGGCAGTTCATAAATAATCAGAACACTATTTAAGTTTTCGGAGTAGGATCAAGGCTATCCCCTCGGGGCTTTCAGTACCTTTTATGAACAAAATTAAAAAAAAGAGAGAATTTTAGAAATGGACGTTTACACCAACGTGCTCGCCCGTGTTAAGGTAGAGCCACAGGTGGAGTGTCTTCTTTCCGGCATTGTTGACCTCTAGGCTCACGCTTTTTCCATCTCCAGCAACAGCTATGTTATCTATATATGCAGCGGAATTTTTAGGCTTAGGCGTGGCTTTTTTCAGTACCACATTGCTGATAGTGGCTGTGGTGTTCGTTATGCTGATGGTAATAGTTTCTCCGTCTGTAGCACTAATGGATGATGTAAAGGTTACATTTCCTGCCACGGAGAGTTCTTTGGTCTTCCATTTAGTTACTGTAAAGGCTGAAGCAGAAGCAGCTAATGTTGTCAAGAGGACTACTAGAATAATCATCCCTCTCATTTATTTCACCTCCCTTTCCCTAACAAATATATATGAACGTCAGTAATATAAATAGTCTTCTGTAATTGCCGGAGGTAATACATGTTTATGCGCTAACCATCTGCGCCTGAATATTAGAAAAGTCCAAACCGGTTTTCCAGACTTATGCTCAAATTGCGCTCTATCCCCTTGTTCGCCGAATAAAATCCCACAGCTTTTCTAAGCCAACCCCCATCTTCTCCACGTCGCGGTCGTAGATTATTCTCCGGGTGTAGGC
>MTLP01000014.1 GCA_002009975.1 Thermococcus sp. JdFR-02 | reverse complement strand
TTCCTGCCAAGATTTTGACATCGACAAGGCTTTGAGTGAGGTAAATGCAAAAATTGAGAACTTAACAAGAGTAATTAACCAGAAAGAGGCAGAATTACAGGAGCTTTATGTAGAATTAAACAAGACTAAGAGTGTTGGGACTCTCGAGAAGATTGTTAAGCTTGAGGATGAGGTACGGGGTTTAAAGAGTGAAAGGGAAGCATATAAACGGCAGAGGTTAAGCTTGGAGTTTGTCAAAAAATATACAAGGAAAACTCCCCATGGTGTTGAAGTTCTTTATTACAGGCTTCCTAAGGAGGATGTGTTGGTCAGAGAGTATGTTGAGAAGGTTCATCCAGTGAGAAAAGACGTTGACTTGGACTGGTTTATTGCATATTACCGGCAGGCTGGTGAGTTAACGTTTGATGAGTACGTTGAGACTGACATGAGGCTTAGGGAGATACTTAAGGAGATAAGAAGTGGTAATGCTACGGTTGAAGAGGCGTTAAAGCTTATTCAGAAGAGAAAGCGGATTTGGAATGAGATTTATGCTTACTTAGAGGAAAGAGTCAAGTTAGAAACAATCAAAAGACTTAAAGAAATCGGAAAACAACAAACAATCATGAAAACAACAATAGGAATAGAACCATTAGCAATCGATGTTGGTATAAGTAACGGATGGGGATGTTCATTACATTATTGTTTTGGCGAATCTGCTCCTGTACTACCAACACAAGCTTATTTACACAGCTTTCAGAAAGTAGCAGTTTGGGTTGGTATGTACACATCTCCTACTCCAAATATAAACTATTTCTACGATGAGTACTGTACATATGAGTTTACTTCAACTTCAAATATCCATGAATACTGGGAAACTGCCATGGAGCTAACTTACGATCCAATTTTAGGAGATTCTCCTGTAAATTCTATTCAAGTTAAGTGGTTTTTCAGTGCATATGATAGTAGTAACGTAAAACATGATATAATTTGGCAATTTGAATGTGATGCTACTCATTGTTGGTTAACAACAGGAAGAGCGGATCTTCCAAATCCAGACTTAGTCCCTTGGGGGACTTATGAGCTGGATATATTTGAAAATTATCTGGCTTGTTGTAGAGGGTGTTTAATTGGATGCCAGTGTCACTGGTGCAACACACATTGTGGTGGATGCTTTGCATGCGATCCCAGCAGAGCACAGAACTTTGTGCATGAGGATAAACCAAACAGAACAATATGGCCATAGGTGGGGAAGATATGAGAACTTCGAGAATATTTGCGGTTTTTCTTCTCTTCCTATTTTTGATTCTTTACCTTTCACATGAATATAGGCACTGCGAGTGGGAATACGAGAACGTTTCTTTGGTAGGTGTTGGGAATGGAAAAGCCATAACTCTTAGGAATAACACTCTCTTAATTCTTAACATCTCAGATGGAAACATTCTCAAGAAATTTCGGAACATTAGGGTGGCTTTTTTGATAGGGAATAAGCTCTCGATGGTTGAAGATGGTGTTGTAATTAACTTCAACTTGGAGAATTTCGCGATTACTAAACTTGATGTGCCTGAAGGTGTTAACTTAAATGAACTGATATTCGGCGTTAATCTCGGTAATTTTTCGCTATACTCAACGAGACATCCCGTTAGGGAAAGATATAATTTTGATGTCATAACGTACTATGTCTGTGCCAGGAACTGCACTGCATACTCTCTTAAAGCCCCTCCCGGTTCGTATCCATGGGTTTACATCTTTCCAGAGGGCTACCTCCTGACGTTTGAAACGAACGATGCCTTTACTAAAGGTTCTGCCATAGTCCTCGGTAGGAATGGAAGTTTGATGGGAAATCTGAGTACAGAGTATGCAATCAGCGATTTTGAGTACTGCAATGGGACACTGTTCTTTTCAACTGGTGGAACAGAGCCCGGTGGAACGCTCATAGCTGGTGGGAACATCTACGCGTTCTCTCTCAATGGTTCTCTTAAATGGCATGTCAGCTTAAGGCACTACGATAGTGGGTTCTATGATTGGGCTATTGCGGGATTGAAGATCTACGGAGGTCGTCTTTATGCTGTTGGTTACACGGGGAGGATATATGTTTTTGACTTCGGCGGAAAGATTGAAAGGATCATAAACTCTCCAGTTTACAAGAGGCTGAAAACACCATCCCTGATAAAGGGTATTGAGATAGCAAAAGATGATGTGTTCGCTTTTGCATACCTTGACATAAAAACCTCCGGAGTATTTCGGGAATCAACGGGCATCTGCGTCTATGATTTTAACGATTTTAACTGCTGGAAAACAAGAGGGCGTGTTTCCAAACTTTTACTTTGGAGGGGATGGGTGATTGCGGAGGAAGTTAATCCGGATAGGGTTTGTGTCTGGCAAGAGGGTACTGGGTGCTGAAGCAAAAATTGCTGGATTCTCTGCTGTTTCTTGTTTTTGTAATCGGAATTTCTTGCGTAGCAGTGTAAATCCCTTTTATATAAAACCAAAATGATATAAACCCTAAAACTTTAGCTCATTCCGATGAAGGTAATAGGAGTTATTAGACATTCCCCAAATAAAAGGATAAACAGAGATGAATTTGAAGAGCTTTTACGTAGTGCCGACTACGAAGTTTTGGAAATAATTGAGCAAGTTAGGAAAGAACATCCAAGATATAACATAGGAAAGGGAAAGCTTGAGGAATTAAAGGAGAAGGTTAAAGAGCTTAAACCAGACAAAATTATTTTTGCAAACAAGTTAACGCCTTCTCAAGCTTTTAACATAGTGAGGGAACTTAAAGTTGATGTAATGGATAAATGGCAGCTTGTTTTAGAGATCTTTGAAAAGAGAGCAAACTCTAAGGAAGCTAAGCTTCAAGTTGAGTTGGCGAATCTTCAATACGAACTCCCCCTTGTTAAGGAGGCAATTAGAAGGGCTAAGATGGGTGAGAATCCAGGTTTTAAGGGCATGGGTGAGTATCAAATCAACCAATACTTGAAGCACATCCGTTATAGAATGAGCAAAATAAGGGAAGAGCTTAGAAAAGTAAAAGAGGATAGGGAAGTAAAGAGGAAGAGAAGAGAGGAAGTTGGGTTCATTTTAGTAGCTTTAGCGGGATACACAAATGTTGGAAAGTCAACATTGCTAAATGTTTTGGCTAGGGAAGAGATTCCAGCTAAAAATCAAATGTTCACAACATTAGCTACAACTACCCGAGGATTTAAAGTTGGACAAAAGAAAGTTCTTGTTACCGATACAGTTGGATTCATCGATGATTTGCCTCCATTTATAGTTGAAGCCTTTCATTCAACTTTAGAGGAGATAACAAAGGCTGATATTGTATTGCTTGTGCTGGATGTAAGTGAACCTTGGAGAGAAATTAGAAGAAAGTTTTTAGCATCTATAAGGGTATTAAGGGAGCTTAAAGCCCTTGATAAGCCATTGATAGTTGTTTTAAACAAAAAAGACCTTGCAATCGAAGAAGATGTTGAGTACAAGAAAAGGGCATTGATTGAAATTGCTAATGAGAGGGGAATAGCGTTATCAGGGGTAGTTAGTGTTTCAGCAAAGCATAATCAATTGGAAGAGCTTTATGATGCTCTCGAGAATGTTTTGCTAACACTGCCTAAGTTTAGGGCATTTGAGATCGTTGTGGAGGAAAAAGAAATAGTCCCCAAAATTGTTGCCCTCTTAAATTCAATTGGGGAAATTTTAAACATTGAATATGGAGAAAAGACAAAAATTTTGGCTTATATTCAAGTAGGCATGATTAAAAGCCTGACAAAATTTGGAGTTGAGATTAGGTATCATCCACAAATAGAAGGATGATTTCTTTTTCAAGTAAATTAAAAAATTTGGGGGAAATTATTCCCCCTTGAGGGCTCCAGCGGTTAAACCGCTTATGATGTACCGTTGAAAGACTAATGCTAATATCACAAGAGGAATTGTTGAAATAACTGAAGCTGCCATAATGTTCCCCCAAGGAACTTCTCCGTGAACGCCTTGGAAAAGTGCGATTCCTACAGGAACTGTTCTTGCCCTGTAATCGGTTGTAAACAGTAGGGCAAACATGAATTCATTGAATGCTGCAATAAAGACTAATAGGGCTGTTGAAAACAATGCGGGCGCTGAGAGTGGAATTATTACTTTATACAGGGTTTGAACTCTGGAAGCTCCATCTATTAGAGCAGCCTCATCCAAATCTTTTGGCAATTGTAGGAAGTAACTTAAAAGTATCCAGAGAGCCAGGGGGAGTGTCCATGCGACATAAGGGAAGAACAGTGCTTTGTAGGTATTTATCCAGCCCAATTTTTCTATGAATTTAAAGAGATACCCAATCAAACTTATCTGAGGAAACATCGAAACACCCAATACAAATATGGGAATCGTTAGTCTGCCTCTAAATTTAATCCTTGAAATTGCATAAGCACCTAAAGCTGAGATACTAACCGTGATTAGTGTAACAAGTGTGGCGATTACAATACTATTTTTTAGGTAACTTAAGAAATGAAGTGTTGGCTCGGTTAAAACTGTGATATAATTCTGAATAGTGGTTTCAAATTTAATTGAAGTTGATCCCAGAAAAGTTGCATCTCTGGTGAACGATATAACTATCATCCATGTAAAGGGAAATAGACATATAACTGTCATAAGAGTAGCTCCGATTATGAGAAGAATTTTCTTAAGTGTTTCTTCGTTCATCTTAATCCCTCCTTAAATTTTCCAATTTTAAGGTACAAAATTGTAAAACTAAGCACAAGCACGAACGTTAATATTGAAATTGTGGAGCCCACGCCGTAATCTCCCAGATTGTAGTAATTAAACGCTAGGAGGGAAATGGATGTTGTAGCTCCTCCAGGTCCCCCTCCGGTTAGTACATAAATGATATCAAAAACTCTCAAGGCATCAATAGTTCTAAGAATCACAGCAACAACTAGAACGGGTTTCAATAAAGGAATCGTTATACTCCTAAATCTATAGAACATGTTAGCACCGTCTATAATTGCTGCTTCATAGATATCATTTGGGATTGCTTGTAAACCTGCTAAGAGGAGTAGGGTCATAAATGGTGTTGTCTTCCATACATCTGCAAGTACAATGGCAAAAAATGCACTCACAGGAGTTCCAAGCCAGTTGATAGCTCCAATTCCAAGTTTAGTAAAAATGTAATTAAAAAGACCGTATGTGTAATTATACATTAATTCCCAAGTTCTCGCTGAGATTATGGTTGGAATTGCCCAAGGAATCAGAACAATTGCTCTTAGAATTCCCCTGACCTTAAGCTTCTCATTTAAGATTAAAGCAAAACTTAAACCTAGAAGAGTTTCAAGGGCAACACTTATTAAAGCAAAAGAAACCGTTACAAAAACAGAGTACCAAAAATCTCTTTTTGTCAGAACAAACAGATAGTTTTTAAATCCAACATAAGGCTTTGTGGGGAAAAATGTTACATCTCTATGGAGGCTTATCCAAAAAGTTCCAAGAACCGGCACAATTATGAATATTATAACAAAGGCTAAAAGTGGAATGAGCATAGAATAAGCAAACTTCTCTTCATGGTATTCAATTCTGTGCATTCTTTCTCACCCTTAAAAAGCTCTGATAACAAATAATAAAAGAAAAAGACAATCAACCGCCATACTGCTTGATTAAGTCTTCAACCTCTTTTTGTGCTTGATCTAATGCTTCTTTTGGTGTCATCTTGCCAGCTAAGGCTGCATTGATGTACTTTTGGATTATTTTGCTTAATTGTGGATAGTAAGGAACTATTGGTCTTGGAACAGCATTTTCAAAGACAGCTCTGAGTTCTTTTAAATGTGGAGCTTTTGCAACCACATCTGGATCATTGTAAACATCGGTTCTTCCTGGATTCCACCCTAAATTCATTGCAAAGCCTTTCTGTTGTTCATAACTCATTACGAATTTTATAAACTCCCATGCAACATCTTTATTGTCTGAATATTTGCTTATTCCAATATGCCATCCCCCTAAAGTTGCAGCACTTTTATGTCCTGGGAAGTGAGGTAATGGAGCAATTCCAACTTTGTCCTTGACAGGTGAATCATCTGCATTATGGAGTCCCCATGCATAGGGCCAGTTTCTCTCAAAGAGAGCATTTCCTTGTTGAAATGTTAATCTTACAGGCTCTTCTGTCATTTCTGTGTATGTATTTGGAGGTGAAATTTTGTATTTGTGAATTAAATCAACCATAAATTGTAATGCTTCAACATTTTGTGGCAGATTGAGGGTTGGTTTTCCATCTTTCATTAAATATCCACCATTGCTATAAACATACTCAACAAAGTCACATACTAATCCCTCATATTGTTTTCCTTGCCATACAAATCCCCAGAAGTTTGGATTGCTCTTTCTTTCTTCTTTTTGGATCTTTTGGGCCATTTCAACAAGTTCTTGCCATGTTTCAGGTGGTTTATCATACCCATATTTTTGAAGAAGATCCTTTCTATAATAGAGCAAGCCTGCGTCTATATAGACAGGCAATGCATATAGTTTTCCATTTTGTTTGTCTGCTAAATTGACAACACTTTGGAAGAAAACACTTAGATCATAATTATCTCTCTCTACATAGCTATCTAGAGGCTCAAGCCAGTCCGATGCGATGAACTGTCCAAGCCATGCTACATCCATTAAAAATACATCGGGATCACTTGATTTTGCTCTTAAAGCGTTAACGAGGTCCAATCTTCTCTGCTCAGTATCGGTGGCCTGTCTTTTAAGTTCAACAGTTACACCCGGATATTTCTTTTGGAACTCTTCTATAACTTTTTGCCAATAATCAATCTCGTTGGGAGCTCCACCAACAGCGAATACTATCTTACCTTCCAATTTAGTTTTGGTACCAGAAGATGTTGTGCTTTGCTGTTCTCCTCCAATACAACCGCTTGCAGCTATACTAAAAACTAAAACGCTAATTAAAATCAAAGATAGGGTTTTCCCACTCATCGGCACTTCCTCCGATTTTGTTAATTGGCAGATTATATATCATTGTAAGTGATATATATTTTTTGTGGTCAATATTAAGAATATCAAAGCGAATTTAATTAAGTATGCTATGTTTTTGTTTATCTATGTTACGTAATTTATGTAAAAGCAGTCAATATTTATAATACTTTGAAAAAATGTCTATCTGGGGACAATTTTGTATCTTTTTCAAGAAGTTAGATAAGATTTTATTAAATAGCAGCCTGAAAAAGCTTAAATTAAACCAAACAACAAAAACATCTTGAATGTTCCCAAAGATAGCAGTATAGCCGTTAGCGGTGTTGCAATCCATCCAAAAATTATGTCTTTTATGGTTTCTTTATCAACACCTTCTCCTGTCGCTAATCCGACTCCAATGACACCGCCAACAATTGCTTGACTCGAGCTTACGGGTAAACCAACAATATTTGCTAAGCTAACGGCAATTGCTGAGCCAAACTGTGCTGCAAAGGCAGAAATTGGACCTAAAGCAGTGATTTTCTTTCCAACGGTGTACATAACGGCATAGCTAAATGTTAATGCCCCTAAGGATAGACTTATAGCGCCAAAGATTCCAGCAACTTTTGGTTCCAGAAGACCAGCTCCAACTAGTGGACCAGTAGCGTTTGCAACTTCATTTGCTCCAAAGTTAAAAGCCATGTAAGATCCACCTAAAACTGCCATCCACTTATAAAGAACTTCGATCCTCTCAAGGCTCCTAATTTGATTGATGACATACCCATAAAATTTGAAAAGTAGCATAGAAACCAATGCCGCAATCATAGGAGAAATAATCCAGGCTCCGAGGATTTTAGTTAGGGTAAACCATCTTATGGGTGCATTAATTGCCAATCCAACCCCTACAACCCCTCCAACGATTGCTTGAGTTGTTGAAACTGGTAATCCTTTTATCGTTGCTATAGTAACCCAAACACCAGCAGCCAATAAAGCAATTATCGCTATTTCCAAGGTTAAATAACCCTCCGGGACTATCCCTTTTCCAATAGTTTTCATGACTTTGTATCCCCTAAGGTAAGCGCCTATAAGAACAAAAACGGTTATCGTGAATGTTGCTTGCCTAAAACTTAATACTCCAGCTCCCACTGCTGTTCCCATAGCATTTGCGCTATCATTTGCCCCTATGTTCCATGCTATATAAAACCCCACTGCAAGTGCTGAGATCAGTAGTATGATGTTCATTTCCATCCCTCTATAGAGTATATAGTCTATATAGACAATAAGACTTTAAAGGATTTACTCTTTAACTTTTCTTTAAATATTGCAAAATAGGGGGTCAAAATGGAGCTAATCTCTGAGTTAAGGAAATTCCTGAGAGATATGGATAAGGTATTGATTTGTGGAATTGGAAATGAAAATAGGGGTGATGATGCCTTTGGAATTTATATTGCTGAAAGACTTAGGGAGGAGATTAAAAGCAAGAGAGTTGTTGTGTTTATCTGTTATGAAGCCCCAGAGAGTTTTGTGAGTAAAATAATCAAAGAAAATCCAAGCCATATTATATTTATAGATGCGATTCATTTTGAAGGAAAACCAGGTGAAGTAACATTAGCTGATCCAGAGGAAACATTGGGTGAAGCTTTATCAACTCACAAAATGCCATTAAGATTGCTTGTTCAATTTTTAAAGACACAAATAAATGCCAAGTTTATCCTCTTAGGTTGTCAGCCAGAACAAACGACACTATTTGCACCAATGAGCGATAGAGTAAAGGAAAGTGCTGAGGCAGTTGTAAAGTTACTAAAAGAAATTTTTATTAAGGTTTGATTTTCTTAGCCCTTTACTTTTGTAAACCAAAAATTTCATGATACTTGATGTCCCTATGTAGACACTAAACATACATTATGTTCACTTTTACCCAAAGACACTTGACGAAAGCCTTTTCTTTCTATACCGAAAACTAAATAAATGCATTACCGCAAACCTAATACCGAAAAACTTTAGGGGGATAAGAGGATGATAGAAATTCGTTTTCACGGTAGAGGTGGACAAGGTGCAGTTACTGCTGCGAACATTTTAGCTGAAGCAGCCTTTTCAGAAGGAAAATATGTCCAAGCATTCCCATTCTTCGGTGTCGAAAGAAGAGGTGCTCCAGTTACAGCATTTACAAGAATTGACGAGAAGCCAATTAGAATTAAGACCCAAATCTATGAACCAGATGTTGTAGTTGTTTTGGATCCTTCATTATTAGAAAGTGTTGATGTTACAGCAGGTTTAAAAGAGGATGGAATTGTTGTCGTTAACACAGAGAAGAGCAAAGAGGAGGTCTTAGCATCACTAAAGAAGAAACCAAAGAAGTTAGCATTAGTTGATGCTACATCAATAGCTTTGGAAGTCCTTGGACTGCCAATTACAAATACATCTATCCTTGGTGCAGTGGCAAAGGCAACAGGTGTTGTTAAAATCGATAGTGTTGAGGGTGCAATTAAGGAGACTTTCTCTGGTGAGCTTGGTGAAAAGAACGCAAAGGCTGCAAGAAAAGCTTTTGAAGACACTGTTGTCTATGAGATCTAATCTTCCTTTTAAAACATTTTAGAGGTGTTAAAATTGAAAAATACACTGTTTGGCGAGAAGTTAGAAGAGGCTAAACCAATTGTGTTTAAAAAGGTTGAAGAGTATCCAGAGCTTCCAATTTCCCTAGGAACTACATTAGTGAATAAAACAGGTGATTGGAGAACTTTTATGCCAGTTATCAATGAAGAAAAGTGTGTGAAATGTTATATTTGTTGGAAGTTCTGTCCAGAACCTTCAATTTACATAAAACCAGATGGCTATCCAGCAGTTGACTACGACTTTTGTAAGGGTTGTGGAATTTGTGCGAACGAATGTCCAACTAAGGCTATTGAAATGATAAGGGAAGAGAAGTGAGGTGGTAAAATGGTTAAAAAAGTCGTAAGTGGTAATTACGCTGCTGCTTATGCTGCAAAGCATGCAAGAGTTGAAGTCGTTGCTGCATATCCCATTACTCCCCAAACATCAATCATTGAAAAGATTGCCGAGTTCATAGCTAATGGTGAGAGTGACATACAATACGTTCCAGTTGAAAGTGAGCACTCGGCTATGGCTGCTTGTATAGGTGCCTCAGCTACCGGTGCAAGGGCTTTTACAGCTACATCTGCTCAAGGTTTGGCTTTGATGCATGAGATGCTTCACTGGGCAAGTGGAGCAAGATTACCAATAGTCATGGTTGATGTCAACAGAGCAATGGCACCACCATGGAGCGTTTGGGATGATCAAACTGATTCTCTGGCTCAAAGAGATACTGGTTGGATGCAATTCTATGCTGAGAACAACCAAGAGGTTTATGATGGCGTTTTAATGGCATTTAAGGTCGCTGAACACAAAGATGTTCAACTACCAGCAATGATTATTGAGAGTGCATTCATATTGAGCCATACATACGCAATTGTTGACATGCCACCACAAGAGGAAATAGATGAATTTTTACCACCAAGAAAGCCATTATATACCTTAACAGACTTTGATAATCCAATTGCAGTTGGTGCATTGGCAACACCTGCTGACTATTACGAATTCAGATACAAGATAGCAAAGGCGATGGAGAAGGCTAAAGAGGTAATAAAAGAAGTTGGTAAAGAATTTGGTGAGCGCTTTGGAAGAGATTATTCTCAAATGATCGAGCTTTACAAAACTGAGGATGCTGACATTGTTTTCATGGGCATGGGATCATTAATGGGAACAGTTAAGGAAGCTGTTGATGTTTTGAGAAGAGAGGGTTATAAAGTTGGAGCAGCTAAGGTAAGATGGTTCAGACCATTCCCAAGTGAGGAATTATATGAATTGGCTAAAAACGTTCAAGGAATAGCTGTTTTAGACAGGAACTTCTCATTTGGACAGGAAGGAATACTCTTCAATGAAGCTAAGGGAGTTCTATACAACACAGATGCAAAACCAATAATGAAAGATTACATAGTAGGAATTGGTGGAAGAGACTTTACAGTTGAAGATGTGAAGAAAATAGCTAATGACATGCTCAAGATTGTTGAGAGTGGAAAATTAGATGAAGAAGTTGACTGGTTCCACTTGAAGAGGTGAAAATAATGGAAATTCCTGAGAGTGTTAAGAAAAGAGTCTCAATTCCCTTTGAGGAGCACTTTTATGCTGGACACACAGCTTGTCAAGGATGTGGAGCAGCCTTAGGATTAAGGTACGTCTTAAAAGCCTATGGAAAGAAAACCATATTCTCAATTCCCGCTTGTTGTTCAACAATCATAGCAGGTCCATGGCCCTATTCAGCATTTGGGGCACCATTATTCCACACAGCCTTTGAAACAACTGGTGCAGTAATTGGTGGTATTGAAGCCGCATTAAAGGCTAAGGGATACAAGGTTAAGGGTGAAGATGGAATAATGGTCGTTGGCTGGGCTGGAGATGGTGGTACAGCAGATATTGGTTTGCAAGCATTAAGTGGATTCCTTGAGAGAGGTCACGATGCAGTTTACATTATGTATGATAATGAGGCTTACATGAATACTGGTATTCAGAGGTCTTCATCAACACCCTACGGAGCATGGACAACAAACACACCTGGTGGAAAGAAGCACTTCCTTGAGAAGAGGCACAAAAAGAGCGTTATTGATATCGTAATAGCCCATGACATTCCTTATGCCGCAACGGCAAGCATTGCTTATCCGGAAGATTTCATTAGAAAACTTAAGAAGGCACAAAAGATTAAGGGACCAAGCTTTATTCAGCTATATGCATCATGTCCAACTGGATGGAGAAGCCCAACAGATAAGAGCATTGAGCTTGCTCGCTTAGCGGTTCAAACGGCTTACTTCCCACTATACGAGTATGAAAACGGAAAGTACAAAATAAACATGCCATCAACAAAGAAGGAACCAAAGCCACTTATTGAGTTCCTTAAGTTGCAAGGAAGGTTCAAGTACATGACAAAGGAAGACATTGAAATCTTGCAAGAATGGGTGTTAAAGAGATGGGAATTGCTTAAGAAGAAAGCCGAGATCTTCGGTTGATTTTTAAATTTTTTATAAGAAAAGTTTAAGTTTGTAAGTGGATATGATTCACTTGAGGTGGTATATATGGCTGAAAGCCCATTTAAGGCTGATATTGAAAGAGTAAAAAAAGAGTATAGTGAAAAAATGACACCTGGAGCCGTTGTGTATCTCCCAGGGAGCAGCGTGATAAACAAAACAGGTTCTTGGAGAGTCTTCATACCAGAATTTAACAAGGACAAATGTGTTAGATGTTTTCTCTGTTACACTTACTGTCCAGAACCAGCTATTTACTTAGACGATGAGAGCTACCCAGTGTTTGACTATGATTATTGTAAGGGTTGTGGAATTTGTGCGAACGAATGTCCAACTAAAGCTATTGTAATGGTTAGAGAAGTTAAGTGAGGTGATATGAATGCCCACATGGAAAGTTATGAAGGGTAATGAAGCCGCAGCTTGGGCTGCTAAGCTTGCAAAGCCAAAGGTAGTTGCTGCATTCCCAATTACACCATCAACACTTGTTCCAGAAAAAATTAGTGAGTTTGTTGCAAATGGTGAAATGGATGCCGAATTTATCAAAGTTGAAAGTGAGCACTCAGCTATATCTGCTTGTGTAGGTGCTTCAGCGGCGGGAGTTAGAGTTTTCACTGCTACAGCTTCACAAGGTTTAGCTTTGATGCATGAGATTTTATTTATCGCAGCCGGAATGAGATTGCCAATAGTTATGGCAATTGGTAACAGAGCATTATCAGCTCCAATTAATATTTGGAATGACTGGCAAGACACTATAAGTGAAAGAGACACTGGATGGTTGCAATTCTATGCTGAGAACAACCAAGAAGCTTTGGACTTGATATTAATAGCTTTTAAAGTTGCTGAAGATGAAAGAGTTTTACTCCCAGCAATGACTGGATTCGATGCATTCATTTTAACACACACAGTTGAGCCAGTTGAGATTCCAGATCAAGAAGTTGTTGACGAGTTCTTGGGAGAATACGTTCCAAAACATGCCTATCTCGATCCAAAGAGACCAATTACACAAGGTGCTTTAGGATTCCCAGCCCACTATATGGAAGCTCGCTATACAGTTTGGGAAGCAATGGAGAATGCGAGAGAAGTAATTAAAGAAGCATTTGAGGAGTTTGAGAAGAAATTTGGAAGAAAATACCAGATGGTTGAAGAGTACAAGACAGAGGATGCTGAGATAATTCTGGTTACAATGGGCTCATTGGCTGGAACAGTTAAAGAATTTGTAGATAAGAAGAGAGAAGAGGGATTAAAGATAGGCGCTGCAAAGATAACAGTTTACAGACCATTCCCAATTGAAGAGATTAAAGCATTAGCAAAGAAGACAAAGGTATTAGCTATTCTTGAGAAAGACATAAGCTTTGGATTGGGCGGTGCAGTGTTTGGTGACGTTGGTAGAACATTAATCAACGAGAGCGAGAAGCCAATAGTCCTTGACTTCATACTTGGCTTAGGTGGAAGAGATGTCACATTTGCAAACTTAGAGGAAGTCATTGAGATTTCAGAGAAGGCTATGAAGGAAGGAGTAGAAGAGGATGTATTTTGGATTGGTTTGAGGAAGGAGATTTTGTGAGGTGATTTAAATGGCTGTTAGAAAACCTCCTATCACAACTCGCGAGTACTGGGCACCTGGTCATGCTGCATGTGCTGGATGTGGATGTGCAATAGTAATGCGCTTAGCTACAAAGGCGTTTAGTGAGGCAATGGAGGAAAAGTATGGAGATCCAGATGCCTTTGCAATTGCTCACGCAACAGGATGTATGGAGGTAGTTTCTGCTGTATTCCCATATACAGCTTGGAAAGCCCCATGGATCCATGTAGCTTTTGAAAACGCTGCCGCAGCTGCAAGTGGTGTTGAAGCAGCATGGAAGAAGCTCGGATACAAAGGAAAGATATTAGCATTTGCTGGAGATGGTGGTACAGCGGATATCGGTCTACAAGCTTTGAGCGGTATGCTCGAAAGAAGGCACAATGTGGTTTACATTATGTATGATAATGAGGCTTACATGAATACTGGTATTCAGAGGTCTTCATCAACACCCTACGGAGCATGGACAACAACTTCACCACCTGGAAAGTACTCAATAGGTGAAGATAAGCCAAAGAAGTGGGTAGCTTTAATAGCAGCAGCTCACATGGTTCCATACGTTGCAACAGCAAGCATTGCTGATCCATATGACTTCTATAGAAAAGTTAAGAAAGCTGCTAAAGTTGATGGACCAGCATTCATCCAAGTTCAAGGCACATGTGTACCTGGTTGGAGAGTTCCACCAGAAAAGAGTGTCGAAGTTGCTAGATTAGCTATTGAGACTGGAGTATGGCCACTATTTGAGATTGAAAACGGTGACTTTAGGAACATCAAATTCCAAAGGTTCCCCAAGGATGGAAAGTTCAAAAAGCCAATTGAGGAATACCTCAAGCTACAAGGAAGATTTAAGCATCTCTTAAAGAATCCAGAGGCGATACAACAACTTAAAGAGCAAATCAAAGAGATGTGGAAGGTCCTTGGAAAAGAAGTTGAATTGCCTTGAGTTTTCTCTTTTCTTGCTTTTTGGTTATTATTCATTACACATTTCTGTGTAATATTGCATTTATTTATGACAAAGCTTATAAGCCCTTTTTAAGAGTTTATTAGGAAAGCCTAATGAGGTGATGGTCATGGTTATCAAAACTCCCCCAACAATTAATGTCCCGGGATTTGGTGTCGATCCATTAACCAAAAGAATTAATGAGAAACAAAAGCAGTGGAAATATAAAATAGCAGTCTTAAGTGGTAAAGGTGGTGTTGGAAAGTCCACAGTTGCCGTAAATCTTGCAACAGCTTTTGCAAAGCTTGGCTATTTTGTGGGAATCTTAGATGCGGATGTTCATGGTCCAAATGTTGCTAAGATGCTTGGAGTTGAGAAGGAGGAAATCTTAGCAGAGAAATTTGAAGACGGACATTTTGAAATGATACCTCCAGTAAATGACTTTATGGGTCAAGTAACGCCAATAAAGGTTATGAGTATGGGCATGATGGTTCCAGAAAATCAGCCGATTGTGTGGAGAGGCGCGCTCGTTACAAAGGCAATTAAGCAGCTTTTAGGTGACGTTAAATGGGGAGAGCTGGATTTTATGATAATTGACTTTCCTCCAGGAACAGGAGATCAAATACTAACTGTTACTCAAACATTAAAGCTCGATGCTGCAATTATAGTGACAACTCCTCAAGAAGTTGCTTTGCTTGATACAGGAAAAGCAGTAAACATGATGAAGCAGATGAACGTCCCATACATAGCTGTTATAGAAAACATGAGCTACCTCATTTGTCCCCATTGTGGAAACAAGATTGACCTCTTTGGAGAGGGTGGAGGAGAGAAGTTGGCTCAAAAAGAAGGAGTTGATTTTTTGGGGAAGATTCCAATTGACTTAAAAGCAAGGGAAGCGAGTGATTTGGGAATTCCAATAGTTCTTCATAGTGAAAGCTTAGCCTCTGAAGCAATTATGAAGATAGCTGAAAAACTTCTTCAAAGACTTGAAGAAAAGTCCGAATGATTCTTTTTCTTAACTTATTTTAGAAGAGTAAATCTTAAATTGTCAACTTTAAAGAATCTATTCTGGATGCGCGGTGGAGATGGGCAAAAAGCCCTAACGATGACACCGCGCTGGACCGGGCTACACTAACTTTTTTAATGCCTACGTTCAATCTTAACTAAGGTGGTGAAATGAGGAAGTTTATTGTGATTATTATCCTACTACTTTTCATTCCCTTAGCTAGTGCCTCTTCTAATGTGCGATTTTATCCAAACAAAGAAGCTTTTGCTGAGTTCTTAAGCTCTAACTCAACCTATGTTGTAATTCCTGGTGAGAGTCTTGCATCAAAATCCTGGAGTTGGTATATAGAGGGAAAGCTATCAAAAATAAAAGCTCAGGGGAACGAAACTGTAATTCTTGTTGGAAATGTTTATGATAATCCTCAAATGAGAGAGGTTTGGGAATTAACAAATCTTCCTCCAGAGGAGTCTTTAAATCCAAATATAATCGTCGTTTACAATGCTATTCTTGTTACTGGAAGTGAGGAGAATCTCTTTAAAGTTCAAGAAGCTTTTTCTGAGATCAGAGAATTTACAAGTAAAGAAATCTATGGGTTGTTAATAATCTCTGCCCTGCTTATTCTCTCTTTCTTCTATATCCTCTCAAAATATGATACATATGTGAAATGGCTCTATTTGCTCTCAATGCTTTTGCTGATTCTCTGGATCCTCAATACAAACGAGTTTGGAATGAGCCAGGGATTCATCAAATCGGCTTTTCAAAAGGCTTTGGAAATTAAATTCGGTCAGGGGAACGCACCTTTCATAAGCTACATTATGTACCTATGGTTTAGAATATTTTCCCCATCTGAAGAAGCTGTTTTTTCTCTACAGATCACAATGATACTCCTAATAATAACCCTTACCTTTTTCTTAGCCCCTAAGTCCTCGAGAGAGCTTGGATTTTTAATCTTTGGATTAGCTTTTTCTTCCCCAATCTTTAGGGAGTATGTAAAAACAATGGATTTTGCCCTTTTCTTCATACTAACATCCATATTGGCCTTCGCTTTAATGATGAACTTTTCCTTCAAGCTAGGCAGTAGAGAGGCAAAATTAGAAAATGTCTTACTTTCCATTTCTGTACTTCTTGCAATATCTTCCAATATTTATGCTATAACTATCCCAATAGCCTTTATTTTGTCGCATTCTAAGAGATACAAGCCCAATTACATGCACTTAGGCTTAACGATACTTGGAGCTTTGTTGGTTCTCTTATTCTTTGATGTCCCAGCACCCAAGAAGTTTTTAAGTGGATATACGTTTTGGGCTATGTTTTTAAATCTGATAAAAGATGGTTTTGTCCAAATAGCATTAATAGCGTACATTGCAATTAAAAATATAGAGAGAATAGGAAAGATTGTTAAAGCGGAGTCTTTCTTAACATTAGTTGGTATTGCCTATTTTTTCATTTTAACTCTTGATAAGACTATTTTTGCCTCTTTAATTTTGGTGCTCTCAGCACTTTCTATTAGATTTATACAGTACTGCATTGTGACTAAAACTTAATTATTCGAATTTAATAGCTCCAATAACTGCAGACCTTATATACGGTCCAATGGCTTTAATTATTCCTGGTGCTTGGGTACCTTTTTTTAGAATTAGTAGAGTTTCCATTAGTCCAAGTTCTTCAATTCTTCTAACATCCCGCGAATGTCCAGTTTTTACTAGAGCTTCCTCAATATTTTCGCTAACTGTTCCTACGACGAAAAGTTTGTCATAACCATCACTTATCCATGTTTTTATTTTTTTAACCTGCTTATCAGTGAAGTATGCCTCAACTTCCCTAGCTCCAAATTCTACTCTGTTTATCACTATTTCTACTGGCAGAAAATCAACCCAACCAAACTTTCTTATCATCTCTCTCACTGGTCTATTTCCAAAAGTCTCTTTTAGATAATAGAGAGGAATAAGAGCATCTTTTGGGGAGGGCGAGAATATTCCGATGTCAACATAGGTCCCATATCCAACTTTCCCCAGATCTATAAATCTCCCCCTGTAAATTTCACCTTCATTTATCTTGCTCAATTTATAAGGAACTTCGCCAAACTCTTCCCTTATCAGGTTAGCGGAAACCTCTTCATCTTCTCCTTCCAACTTAATTTTAACCCATTGCTTTTGGGTTGTCCCAATTTTCCATTCAATGTCTAAATCTCCAATTAAAGCTTTGAGCTTTCTATTTAGCTTTTCAAAGCCGCTTCTATCGCCATATACTTTTTCCAAAATTATAACTTCCTGCATCGCATACCCCTTCCATTCAAGATTACAAGAATCTAAAAAAGCTAAGCTTTTATCCCTAGCTCTTTTTCCAGTTCAGATATCCTTTTCTTCAGCTCTTCAACGATTTTGGTATTATCATATTGGTGCAACATTTGTCCACAAATTGGACACTGAAATTCATATTCCAATGCCTCATCAAAGGTTAATTTTGGATGCCCTGGAATTCCACAGTGATAGTAGATTTCTTGAGTTTCTTCTTCGAGCATTTGCTTAAGCTTTTTCAGCTCTTTCATTTTCCTAGACCTTAAAATCTCGGGTAAGCGTTTAGTTTCAAGATGCCAGTAGTAGTAATACCATCCAGTTTCTTTATCCCTGATCCTCCTAAACTCTGCTAGTTGGTGGTCATAGAGCATGTACAAAATCTTGCGCACAGTATTTACTCTAATTTCCGTGATTTCAGCGATTTCTTCATCTGTGGCTTCTCCTTTCTTTTCTAAAGCCTTAATTACCTCAACAGCCTCCTCTCCCCCAATGTCTCTTACGAGTTCAAGCAACTCTTTGCTCCTCTTTTTTGGCATGAAAGTAACCTCCTATACAGATTATTTTAGCGAGAATTGAGTAGGAAATACCTTTTATTTCTGCTTAATTTTGTCTAATATATATTTATGTTTTGATACAATATATATAGGTTTTTGTTAGAAAGAGCGGAGTAATGTACAATAATATGCAAAAAGAGATTAGTCTGTAAAATACTCATTAACCAACTCTTTTGCTGAGGGTTTGTAAAGTTCTAAAATTTCAATGTCCTCTATGACATTTCCCTCTCTAATTTTTAACTTAACCTTTCCACCATAAACTTGCAGATCAAGTAGACCATAGATAGCATCTTCAGCTTCTAAGGGTGTCTTAAACTTCATAACAAATTCCCCGTTTTCATCAATAAGCTTAACCCAATATTCATTCTTTCTCTTAAAGGGACGTGTTATTTTTGGCTTAAATTTATCAAGGATTATTTCCAATGGAGTCACCTCCACAATTCACGCGTAGATCACTCTTTAAAAAATTTTGGTCATTCTAAATGTTTTAGCTTTGGCACTTTTTAAGCCTTTCTTTTGTTATTTCTTCAAAATTTTTTGAGGGAGAATTTAAGTTTTATGCTTTTCCTGGTCAGCATTGAGCATTAAGTTTATATCTTTTGCAATGTCTTCTAACCTTGAGGGAGAAAAATGTATGCAATTGAAGCTGAAAATCTCAAAAAAAGCTATCCTAAGAAAATACCTCTTCCTTTCCGCAAAGTTGAGTGGGTTAATGCAGTTAATGGAATTAGTTTTAAAGTTAAGAAAGGTGAGCTGTTTGGTCTCTTGGGACCTAATGGAGCTGGAAAGACAACTACGATTAAAATCCTAACGACTCTATTGGAGCCGAGTGGAGGTGATGCTAAAATATTGGGATACGATATAAGACGAGACGTTAGAGAGATAAGGAGGAGGATTAATTTAGTTGCTGAAGGGGAAAGAACTTTATACTGGCGTTTGTCTGCTTATGAAAATTTGAAATATTTTGCGAGAATCTATTACGTTCCAAAAAGTGTGGAAAAAGAGAGGATTGAAGAGCTTTTAAAACTTGTGGGGCTTTGGGAAAGAAGAAACGACTTGGTTATGGGTTTTTCGAGGGGTATGAAGCAGAGATTAGCTATAGCAAAAGCTCTAATAAACGATCCAGAAGTTCTATTTTTAGATGAGCCAACCTTGGGTTTAGATGTTCAAAGTGCTATATTCGTTAGAGAGTTCGTTAGGAAGCTCGTTGATGAGCATAAAAAGACAGTTCTTTTAACTACCCATTACATGGCAGAAGCTGAAGAACTCTGTGATAGGATAGCTATTATTGATCATGGCAAGATAATAGCTTTAGACACTCCAGAGGGTTTAAAAAGACTTGTAAAAGATGAAGATGCCGTTGAAATTAAGGTTAAAGACTTCAATCCAGAAAAGTTAAGAGATGCCCCCTTTGCCTTAGCAATTGTAAAAGAAGACCCCACTTCAAATCTCACAACACTTAGAGGACAGATAGATGAAGAGGACTTACCCAAGGTTGTTGAGTGGCTTGTGAAAAACAATGCAAAGATTTTGAGCGTTGAGGAGAAAGAACCAACTTTGGAGGATGTTTTTATCAAGTTAACAGGAAGAGCGATAAGGGATTAGGGTGAGAATATGAGCCTTTTAGCTGTGATAGAAAAAGAACTCAGAATGTTTTTCCGCTATCCGCTTAGGGTTATAAGTGTAACATTAATTGGTATAGTTTTTTTATTGCAGTTTGTTTTCTTTGGTGAAGCCGTTTTAGGTGGGAGGTATTCTCAAATACTTGCATCTTCGACTGGATTAGGCGATTATCCAACCTACGCATTGATAGGTTACATTCTGTGGTGGCTTTTTGCTTCCCCAATGGAAGCCTATGTTTGGGGAGTTAGAAGGGAATTGCAAAGAGGAACGTTAGAAACTAACGTTTTAGCGCCTATAAGGATGATTAAATTCCTGATTGGGCTTTCATTGGGTTGGATCTTAATAGACAACGTTTTGATGGGGATAGTCTTTATTTTTGGTGTGATCGTTTTTAAAATCCCAGTTAGCTTTATAATAATCCTAAAAGCTGTTCCGATATTAATCTTGTCATTCATAGCTTTTCTTGGCTTTGGAATGATCTTTGCAGGATTAGTCATGCTTTTTAAACATATAGGACCTTTAACACAGATCTTTGAATTTGGAGTTATGTTCCTCTCTGGAGTTTTCTTTCCAACAACGGTAATGCCAAAAACCGTCCAAGCAATCGGCAATGCGATACCTTTAACTCATGCAATTGAAGCAATTAGAGGAATTTTCATTGGAAAAAGTTATGCTGAGCTAATACCAACGATAGAAATTCTTCTAGTGTTAACTTTCTTTTATTGGCTCATTAGCTATGCATTGTTCAAGTACGCTGAAAAGTTAACAAGGGTGATTGGTTATGGAGGCTACTAAGGAGCTTAGGGCTCTTTATGGCGTGATTGTTAAGAATTGGAGAATCTTTCTGAGCTACAAAGTTTGGTTTATCTCTGATATAGCCTTTGGTCTCTTCTTCGCTGGACAGGCTTTGCTAATCGGTATTGGATTAACTGGAGAAAGAAATTCAAAAGCCCTTCAAAATCTCACAGGTTATTCCGATTATGTAGCCTTTGCTATCCTTGGATTCATGGTTCTTGGCTTCTCATTGACTTTCCTAAGTGGCTTTGTTTGGAGCATAATAGAAGAACTTTACGCTGGAACTTTAGAATATAGCTTTGCCGCTCCTATGAGAAGAATAACCTTTTTCTTGGGCAATGTTTTGCTTAGGATCATCTTAACGCTCCTCTATCTTGGAATTTATGTAATCCTGTTTGTGCTTTTATTTGGTTTGAGCCTCAATTGGGTCAACTTCCTTAAAGCTTTACCAGTTCTCTTTCTCGGCTCAATTGGGATGGTAGGAGTTGGATTAACAGCTGCAGGAATAGTTTTATACTTAAGAGACCCAGGACCTTTCGTAAACGTTTTGGAAATGCTCGTCTTTGCTTTAAGTGGTGCAATGTACCCTATAAAAATCCTCCCAAAAGGTCTTCAATATTTAGCTAAAGCTTTGCCTTATGCTCCAACGACAGATGCAGTTAGAAAAGTGGTTGCCTTTGGTTATACAGCCGCTAAAGGTGAAATCTCTTATGTTCTATTCATCTCTGCCGTTTATGCTTTGATAGGATATTTAGTATATAGGTGGAGTGAAAGGCAGGCAAAGATAGTTGGGTTGAAGAGCTATTAGAGAGGTAATTTTAAATTGATCTCACTTGCTCTCTTTTTTATATCTTCTAAAGGTATTATCGCGCTCCTTGCACCAACTTTTTGAACAGTTAGATATGCTAAAAACATGCCAAGTTTACTTGCATCCTCTAAGCTCCATCCTCTTAAAACTCCATAAATAACTCCAGCTGCAAATGAGTCTCCAGCTCCAGTTGAGTCAACCACTTGGGCACTTAATCCTCTAATCTCGGCAATTTCTCCCTTTTCATTTCTTATTAATGCTCCTCCACCATTTAGGGTTATTATAACATTCTTTGCTGTAACTTCCCTAATCTTTTCCAAACTTCCAAATTTTCTCTTAAACTCATCTTCATTCATCATTAAGTATGTTATTTTTTCCTCTATTCCCTTGGGAAGCTTAGCCTCACCTATGTCGAGAGAAACGCTAATACCGTTCTCATAGGCAAAATTCACCGCATCAACGATTAATTTTTCTGGATTTGATGTTAAGTGAATGTGTCTTGTTTTTGTTAGATAATCAAAATCAAGTTCTCTGTAGTCATTTGCACCTCTAAATTTTACAATCCTCTTATCTTCTCCTTTTATAAGGACAATTGCAACCCCAGAGTGGACATCTACAGTTTTTATCCTCGATGCATCAACGCCAATTTTTTTGAAATAGTTTATATGTGCTTCTCCAATCTCATCGTTCCCTACTGCTCCAATAAAACCTACTTTTAAGCCCATATGTGCTAACCAGGATGCAGTATTTCCCGCAGCTCCACCTAAACCAAAATAGGCATCTTTAGCACTTATTTTCTCGTGAAACTCGGGGAATCTGTCTATAAGCATTATTATGTCATAATTTAGATTCCCTATTGCAATTACATCAAACTTCATTCTCACACCTCCTAAAATTTGCTTTTAATCTTCCTTGGAATTTAACCTTTTCCCTACCGATTAATAGAAAGACTTAAATACACATTCTTACCCACATTTGTATAAGAGGTGGCAAAAATGATGCTCATATTAGAGGTTTATTTCAAAAACTTCCCCGCAAGAAAGAAAGTTGCTGAATTTCTTTTTGAAAATGGTTTAAGTGTTAAAAACGGCAAAATATATCTTAGGAATGTTGAGGTTCCAATAAGTGAGCTATCGAGGATTATTGGGGTTAACAGGAAGATAATCTATCATACTATTGAATACATAGAGAAAACGTATCCACTAAAGTTGATATTTGAGCGTTTAACTCCTCTGCCAAGCTTAATAGAGGTTGCTCCAATCATGGGATGGGAAGTTTTAGAGATAGAGATAGAGAAATCCCTATATTCTCAAGCAGTCGCAAAAGTTTTGGATTTGCTCTCTAAAAATAATATTTCAATAATGGAGATATTTAGCAGGAATTTGAGACAAGAGGATAGCAAAGCATATATCGTTATTGATGGTACTATCCCGGTTGAGGTCTTTATAAAAATAAAGGACACCCCGGGATTCAAAAAGTTAATACTCCACACACCAGAGAAAAGGAAGGAAAACTTCGTTTGTGCCTATTGTGAAGTTCGCTACTGTCCTAAAAAAGTTGTTGTGGAAAAAAGTTAATGCAGAATCCTAAATCCTCTCTCTCCTTTGGGAATTCCCCATTTTACTTCTATTCTTGTTACCCTTGCTAAAGGGGGTCCTTGATAAGCCCATCCTATTAGAGCTTCTACCCTTTCCCTTTCCCCTTCAACAACAGCTTCAACTGTTCCATCTGGCATATTTCTAACCCATCCACTTAATCCAAGCTTTCTTGCTTCTCTCTGCATGCTCCACCTAAATCCTACCCCTTGAACCCTACCGTAGATTTTAAGATGTGCTCTTACTATTTCCATACTCCCCCCTATAAGAACATAGTTAAAGGGATTTTTAACTTTTGAGATTAAAGCGTGAGATCCTCTTTACTCAGGTAGCCTTCATTGTAAAGTCCACCAAGAAAGGCTTGCCCAACGCTTATTCCGTTATCCCCTCTTGGAATTTCCTGTGTAATATAGAATTTCAGGTTGTTGGTTTCAACGATTTTTCTTAGAGTTTTCACTATCAGCTCATTATATGCAACTCCACCGCTAACTCCAATGGCTTTTACACCGAATTCCTTGGCATTCTCGACTGCAATTTCTCCAAAAGCCCTTGCTAATGCTAAATGGGTGGAGTAAGCTATGTCAACTGGATTTGCATTGCTCTCAAGAGCTTGGATAAAGAGATTTTCAATTTTTATTTCTTCTCCCTCGACTGGGACAACAAATTTTAGGTCATTTTTTCCTTTCAGGGCAAAGCTTTCTAACTTCATAGCTGGTTCTCCTTCATAGGTTCTCCTATAGGCAATGTTCAATAAAACACTCATAGCATCTAACACTCTACCTGTTGAGGACGCATAACCAACGTTTATTTCTCTTGAAAGTTGGTTTAACACGACATTAAACTCAACTTTGCCGTATTTTAAGCTTTCAATAGCTCTTGGGCAGTGTTTCTCAATTATCTCTCTGACCTCATCCAAAGTGTAAACTTTGCTCAAAATTCCTATTAAAGTCCTTAATGGATAATAACTTGCCAAATCTCCACCAGGCAGTGGATAATAGTCAATATGAGCTAATCTTTCAATATCCTCGTAGCTTAAGTAAAGCACTTCTCCTCCCCAGGTTTTTCCATCTACACCGTAACCTACCCCATCGAGGGTGATAGCTATTATTTCCTCGATATTGTTCTCGACCATTAGGGTAGCTGCGTGAGCATAATGATGCTGCACTTGTAGAAATTCAACATCATGCTCATTTGCCAACTCCATTGCCAATTTTGTTGTATTATAGAGAGGATGAAGATCAGCTATAACTAACTCAATGTCCTTAACCCTCAGAATTTTCTTAAAATGACGTATTGCTTCTCTCATGAACTCCAAAACTTCTAATTTTGACGTGTTTCCGATATATTGACTTGGGTAAACCTTTCCATTTTTGGCTATACTAAACGAGTTCAAAAGCTCGGCTCCTACTGCTATTCCTTTGTATTCAAATGGTATCTCAATAGGTAGAGGAACAAATCCTCTGCTTCTCCTTATAATTGCTCTTTTTCCATCTACAAATCTGATTACACTGTCGTCGGTTCTGTTAAGTATCTTTCTATTGTGAAGGAGGAAATAATCAGCTAAATCTTTGAGTTCTTTAAACGCTTTCTCATTCTCCTTAACCATTGGCAATCCTGGGTAATTTGCAGAGGTCATTACATAAACTGGGCTTTTTGAGTAGTGAAAGAGCAAATAGTGAATTCCTGAGTAAGGTAGCATAACTCCAATGGTATGGAGACCGGGGGCAAGGTCTTCAGGAAGGGGAAAAGGTTCTTTTTTCCTTAAAGTCAATATGGGCTTTCTATAGCTTAAGAGCTCCTCTTTTTCTAATTCACTAACGTGGGCAAAGCTTTCTATGGTGTTCAGATCTTTTGCCATTATGGCAAATGGCTGTTGAGGTCTTAAAATCCTCTTTCTAAGCTCTCTAACAGCACCCTCGTTTGTTGCATCACAGGCTATGTGAATTCCACCAACTCCCTTTATTGCTAATATGTGCCCCTCATCCAAAAGTTTAGCAGCCTTTTTAATTGGATCACCACTAAGTTCTACTCCATTTTTATCAAAGAGCATGTATCTTGGTCCACAAACGGGACAACAAACAGGTTGAGCATGGTATCTTCTGTTCAATGGATCCTCATACTCACTTCTACAGAAGTCACACATATCAAAATCCTTCATAGTCGTATTTGGTCTGTCATAGGGTAGGTCACTGATTATTGTAAATCTTGGTCCACAGTTAGTACATACAATAAAGGGATAAAGATAACGTTTATCCTTTGGATCAAATAGCTCTCTTATACAGTCCTCACAAATACTGACATCTGGAGGAATTACAGAATCTCCTTCTCCTCCGCCGCTATTTGAGCTTTTTTCTATGTAAAACCTATCAAAGCCTTGAAATGGTATTTCCTTTATTTTTATTTTCTCAACCTTAGCTAATGGGGGGGCTTTGTTTTTTAAGTCATGTAAAAATGACTTAATACTCCCTTCATGACCCTCGATAACAATTTCCACACCTGCATCTCCGAGATTTTTTACAAAACCTCTCAAGTCGTGCTCATGAGCAATTCTATACACAAAAGGTCTAAAACCAACACCTTGAACAATGCCTTCTACATGAACGTGATATGCCTTCACCACTCTCACCTAATGTAAAATCCTAAAAAAAGCATTTATATATTTCTAAAACCAAAAGTTAAAAACTGAGAGGCATTTTTAACTATAAGCATTAAACTAAAGGTTGATAATCTTGAATTATGTCCTTATAAGGAGTTTACAAAATAAGCTAAGGGGGGATAAACTACTTAAGCTGTCGATGTTGTAGGAAATAGGGGGGAGTACAATGACAGATATGATATTAATTTACACAACTTTCCCAGACAGGGAGAGTGCTGAGAAGATTGTTAGGGAACTCTTAGAACAGAGGTTAATTGCCTGTGCAAACTTAAGAGAACACAAAGCCTTCTACTGGTGGGAAGGGAAAATTGAAGAAGGGCAAGAGATTGGGGCTGTTTTAAAAACAAAAGTAGAATTGTGGGGAGAACTTAAAGATGCTTTGAAAAGACTTCACCCTTATTCAGTGCCCGCAATCATTAGAATCGATGTAGATAGCGTAAATAAGGAATACTTAGCATGGCTTTTTGAAGTAACCAAATAACCTATTCACTTTTTAAGTGATAAAAATGAAATTTTACAAGATAAAGCCTCAAATTCGCGTGATTGGCTTTGATGATGGCACTTTTCGCTTTAAGGGTAAGGATAAGACCATTCTTGTTGGAGTTGTCATGAAAGGGGGAAGCGATGTTTTAGGTGTTGTTACGAGATGGATTGAAATTGATGGTAAAGATGCCACAGATAAAATGATAGATTCAATAAATAAAAGCCGTTTTAAGGATTTAAGGGTAATTATGCTTAAAGGGATAACCTATGCTGGGTTTAACATTGTGAATGTTAAAAGACTAAGTGAAGAAACGGAGTTACCTGTGATAATTGTTATTAGGAAGAAGCCAGATATACAAGCGATGAAAAAGGCGCTAATAAATCATTTTGATGACGCGGAAGAGAGAATTAAGCTGCTAAATGAAGCTGGGGAGATTAGAGAGTTAATACCTGGGAAACTCTACTATCAAACAGTAAACCTTGAAAATGAAGAGGCAGAAGAGATAATAAAGATAACTCAGAGAAATTCATTGATACCAGAGCCTTTGAGATTAGCCCACATAATTGCAAGTGCTGTGATGACTGGAGAAAGCAAAAGGGAGTAGTCAAGATGAGGGGGACATGGGATTTAGTTTTACTTGTTTATCTTTATGTTTTCACAGTTATGGGGGTTAGTCACTATCTTAGAAAACACTATTCTGCTGAAACTACAAGGAGAATCGTCCACATATTAGCAAGCGATATAATAATCGTTCTTCCCCTTTTTGCCTCTCTTAAATGGGTTATAATAATCCCTGTAGGTTTAGCAATAATTGTAGCAGTTGGGATTGCTTTTGGTTTACCTATAAGGGAAAGCTTGGTTCCTAAGGAAGATGATCCAGTTCATGCATACGGACCAGTTTATTACATCATAAGCATAGCCCTTCTTATAGCCCTCTTTGGGATAAAAAGCTACATTCCGATAGTGGCAACTTTTGTTATGGCATGGGGAGATGGATTTGCAGCATTAATAGGAAAACGCTTTGGAAAGCATAGACTAATAAATGGAAAAACCCTGGAAGGGAGTCTGGCAATGTTTCTCTTTGCCTTAGCTGGTGCTTTGTTTGGATATTATTTCTGGGCATACTTAGGTGGAGCTTTAATTGAGAAAACCTTAAGAATAGCATTAATATCGGCAGCTTCTGGCTCGATTATTGAGCTTTTAAGTATTGGAAAGCTTCGCTCTTTTGATAATTTCACTGTGCCTCTAGGGGTTGCCTTTGTGCTTTCTTTAATTTAATACCAAACCTTTATATATACTCTCAGTATAGAGAATTATGGCGGCGGACTAGGCTGGGGGGTTCGGCGTCCCCTGGAACCCGAAACCGTCGATATGCGGGGGCCGAAGCCCGAGGGGCGGTTCCTAAAGCCGTCCAGTCGAACCCGGGAGGAGTGATGACTCCTCGTCCCACGGGGCTGGCGGTGGGCAAGGCGGAGCTGAAGGGTTCCGCTGAAGCCCTTTGCCCGCCAAACCCCGCAAGGCCCGGAAGGGAGCAGCGGTAGGCGGGACGCGCGGCGCTCGTGGGGTAGCGGGGAGGAACAAGTCCCGAGCAAGACTGGGCGGTGGAGGGTTCCCACCCTCGGGCGCGTCCGCCGCCGTATAAAAGCTTTAATCGAAAGTATTTATTATGCAAATAACGAGCAAAACCTTAATAACTCTCCACTTCTTTTGCTTTTTAGGTGTGGAAAATGTTGAGTATTGAAGTTGCTAAACTAAAGCTTGAAAATCCTCTCATTCTTGCTTCTGGTGTGAGTGATATGACACCTGCTTTACTGAGAAGAGCTCATGATGAAGGAGCTGGGGCAGTTGTTACAAAATCAATAGGAAAAGAACCAAGAAAAGGTTATGAAAATCCAACGATAGTAGAATTGCCTTATGGTTTAATCAACGCTATGGGACTTCCAAATCCTGGCTGGGAGGCATTTTACGACGAGTTTAGCAAAGAGAAGTTCGACTTTCCTATTATTGTCTCGATTTTTGGTAGAGATGAAAAAGAGTTTGCCTTTTTAGTGGAAAAGCTTAATGAAATAGCAGATGCTTTTGAACTTAACCTAAGCTGTCCTCATGCAAAAGGGTATGGGATGGAGATAGGTCAAAACCCAGAGATGGTTTATAAAATAGTTAGAGCAGTTAAGGATGCAACTGATAAGCCGATAATTGCAAAGCTAACTCCTAACATTGATGATATAACGAAAATTGGGTTAGCTGCTGAAAAAGCAGATGCAGATGCAGTTTCTGCTATAAACACACTAAAAGCGATAGCAATTGATATATATGCGAGAAAGCCAATTTTAAGCAACAAAGTTGGCGGCTATTCTGGACAAGGTGTCAAGCCTATTGCTCTAAGAGCGGTTTATGACTTGGCTAGGGTTTTGGATATTGATATTATTGGAGTGGGGGGAATAACGACTTGGCAGGACGCTATTGAGTTTCTAATGGCTGGTGCAAAAGCGTTACAAATTGGAACAGCTGTTTATTTGAAGGGGTTTAATGTTTTTAAGGAGATAAATGGAGGGATAGAGAGATTTTTAATAGAAGAAGGGTTTAAGAGTGTCAAAGATATTATTGGAATAGCTTTGGAGTAGGTGAGAAGAATGAAGAGGGCTGTGGTTTTGTTTAGTGGTGGATTAGACTCAACAGCTTGTCTCTATTGGGCAAAGAAGAACTATGACGATGTTATCATGCTTACAATAAACTATGGGAGCAATGAAGAGAGGGCAACTAATAAAGTTGCAGAGTTTTTTTCAAAAGAACTTAACATTCCACTCAGAATAATTCGCTTAGATTTTTTAGAGGAGTTCTCAAAGCTAAGAGGAACAACTTTAGTCGGTGGAGAAACTCCAAAGGTTACAGCTAAAGACCTTGAAAGCATAGAATTTGCACAAGAAACTGCAAAGAGCGTTTGGGTTCCAGCTAGGAATGTGGTTTTAATATCAATAGCAGCTTCACTTTTGGATGCTATGGGTGGAGGAGATATTATCGTCGGATTTAATGCTGAAGAAGGAACCACTTTTCCTGACAACACATTAGAGTTTGTGGAGAAAATGAACGAAATGTTGAAACTTGGAGCATTAAGTGAAGTTAAAGTAGTTGCTCCTCTTATAAAATTGAACAAAAAAGGAATTGCAAAGCTTTTGAAAGATTTAAACGCTAAGTATGAATATTCAAACTCGTGCTATATGCCAAAAGGATTCACTGATGATGGGAAACCAATTCACTGTGGCGAATGTGAGAGCTGTGTAAGAAGACATAAGGGGTTAATTGATGGTATTGGGGAAGATAAGACGGTTTATGCTGTTGAACCAAAGATCTAATCTTTTAATTCTTTGAGAGAGCCATACTAAATTATTGGCATGAAAATGTTTATTTTTCATTATTAGTATTACAAATTTACCTCATTTTTGTATAACTTTTCTCTCAGCTTTGCAAAAATTTTTTATTGGGAGGGTTGCCAACTATTGGGTGAAGCCCTCAAACAGAGGGCCCAAGCCCGGGTAAAAAACGGCGGCGTCGAGGGGAGCCA
>MTLP01000010.1 GCA_002009975.1 Thermococcus sp. JdFR-02 | reverse complement strand
GCTTAACTTCCGGGGTCGAAACGAGTCCGGGTGTGGCCCCGCCGCTGTGACCGCCGTGCCGATAACTACTCATACCAAGCCAATTTATAAACTTTACGGTGGTTATGATTGAAACTGTTATTCAATACTACTTGCTGATGAAGAATCAAATACGAGTATTTCTGCAACTTGATGGCAATTAAATCGTTTTAAATAATAAGTTCCAACTCGAATTTTTCTCCTTGTGATCTTTGCTTTTAGGCTCCTTTTTTCAAATTAATATCAAAAACTTAAATCTGACACTCACCTTACCTAATAATATCCAGCAGAGTGACCAAAAAGTTAAAAAGTTCCCTTCATAATAATTCCATTGAAAGCTTCTAAAAGGGGAATTACGATGGCAATCATGGAATTGAGAGCTAAAGCAACAGTAATAAGCTCGTGGGCAACGAGTACGCCAAAATGGAAAGATGTTTCGGTGGAATTAGATGAAACAGGCATTATTTTGAAATATCTAAAAAGGGGAGAGATAGTAAAGAAAGAGAGGTATCGTTTTGCTAACTTAGCTGATGTAGGTATGAGAATACCAGATAATGTAAAATTAGACCCAACAAAGGATCATTTTGGATTAAGATTCTATGGTGGAAAAAGAGGGGATCTGTACGTTATTTTGACTTTGGGAGAGAATCCCCTAATTTTCGATGAAAAGAAGTTTGAAAGCTTTATAGACACTGTTTTTATGATTCTTCTTAACAAACAACGAGTAATGATTCAGTTTGCTAGAATTAAAGGTGGAGCTATTAACATGGAGTCTGAATGGGCTGAAGGAGAGATAAGGATTCTCTCCACGAGAGGTACAAAAGACGCAGCCATAGTTCAAGGAAAAAACGTTATCTCCCTCTTCTATGATTTGGAAGATGTTGAAGTGGAAGAGAAGGAGTTTGAGAACAAGAAAATAAAAGCCCTAAAATTAAAGCACCTACATAGAAATGAAAGTGTAACTTCATACGTTTATATTCCGAATAGGAAAGTAGGTTTATTTTTAGTGAGATATCTCTTAAACTATAATCCAAAATCAAAAGAAATTATGGAAAAAATAGCGAGTGAGTTTGAAGAAATACAGCAGGAAATAGAGGAAGAAATCAAAAGAGAATTAAAGGAGCTTGAACGTTTGAGTCCTGAAGAACAGCAGATACTTTTAGCATTATACTCTGGAATACATCCTTTAGAGCTTCACCAGTTCCTTGGGATAAGCGAAGAAGAAGTTGAGAGAATATATGATGAAATGATAGACAAAGGCTTTCTTAAAATAGTCATGATAAGAAAAATTGTTGATTTAACAATGGATGGGAGAAAAATAGTAAATAAATTGATAAAATATGGAAAAGTCAGCATGTAAACTAAACTGCCCACTCATCTTCTTCAAAGAGTTTGTCCAAATCCAACATTATCAAGAGTCTCTCTCCGTTATTTATTTTTGCTATCCCCTTTATGAATTTGGTATCGACTTTTGAAGCAAGCATCTTTGGGGGTTGCTCTATTTCCTCCTCTGACAGGGTTAAAACATCTGAAACAGAGTCAACTATAATGCCCACTGTTTCTCCTTTAATATCTGCGATTATTATGTTCTTATCTTCCAGTGTACTTTCATCATAGTAGCCGAGTTTTTTCTTTAAATCTATGACAGCAGTTATCTGCCCTCTCAGGTTTATGACTCCCTCTATAAAGTCGGGAGCATTAGGGACCCTCGTAATTGGCATCATTTCCTTGATTTCCCTAACATTCGCTATGTCAAGGCAAAATTCTTCATCTCCAAGCCTAAAAGCTACAACTTCATTCATTTTTCGTCCCTCCTAAAATGTAAAATGAAGGTCAAAGCTTAAAGACTGAAACTGAGTCTCTTAGGTCACTAACAATCTTCTTGAGTTCATCTGATGCCCTCTTTAGTTCTTCAATAGCTGCTGTTTGCTCCTCTACTGCTGAACTTACCTCCTCAGCACTTGCTGTGGATTCTTCTGCAGAAGCTGCTAAGTTTTCTAAAGCACGTAATACTTTATCCACTTCCTCTTGGGTTCTTATGGTGTAATCTCTAACTTCTGCAAGCCTCTTACCAGACTCTTGAACTAGGTCGGCTATGTTTGATAAGTAATCAACTGTCTCCTTTAGTGTTTCAACGGAATTGTCAACAACTTTCACACCATTTCTAGTAGCATCTACAGCATTTCTTATATCGTCTGCCATTTTGCCTATTATTCCCTTTATGTTGTCAGCTGCTTTCTTACTCTCCTCTGCTAGTTTTCTTATTTCTTGTGCTACGACCGCAAATCCTCTTCCAGCCTCCCCAGCACGAGCAGCCTCAATAGCCGCATTCAAAGCCAACAAATTAGTTTGCTCGGCAATACTTGTTATGACGTTCGTAATCTCCTCTATGTTCTTTGACATTTCATTAACTTTGTTTACTGTTTCTTCTATCTTTCTCATTGTTTCTTGAATGCTCTCTATTTGCATTGCTGATGCTTCACCCTTCTCCCTTCCCTCATTGGCTATGTTGACAACCTCATTTGTTGCCAACTCGAACTCTTTAAGCACGTTTACACTTTCTCCACTTACTTCTGCCATGATTTTTGCTCCTTCTGTTATTTGATTTATGGTCTCCTGTTGTCTTTGTGCCTCTACACTAACTTGCTGTATTGCTTCATTTACTTGATTTATAGCCTCTGTGACATCAGAAGCCACTTGAGCTAAGCTGTTTGCTCTTTCTTCAAGAACCTCTGCATGTTCTATTATCCCACCAATTAACTCTCTCATTTGAGAAAGTGTCTTTCTTATTGACTCAACAACTTCTCTAAGTTCTCCTTTAGCTTCTATTGAGATGTCTTTACTTAGGTCTCCTTCAGCTATTTGCTCAAGAGTGTCTGCAATAGTGTTAAGAACTGTACCAAGATCGTTTGTTATCATCTTTAGAGATTCTATTAATGTACCAATCTCATCTTTCTCCTTGTAGTTAATTTTCTCTATCTCCTCACTTGCTTTTTTGAATTCACCTTGAGAAAATGCTTCAATAGTCTTTTTCAAATCTGGTAACACTCTAAATGCAGAGCTTGTTGTTTTATAACCAACACCTGCTGCAATTAGTCCAAAGACTAAGACTATTGCAACCAATACCATGAAGCTTTCTTTAACACGATTGTCTGTGATATCTATTAGCTCATCGAATGTTCCCATAATATCTTCCCGTGGGACTACTGAAATTACAATCCACCCAGTTTGAGGTATCTTTGCAAATCCTCCAATTTTATCTATGCCTTCAAAAGTATAGTGGGTATAACCATTTCCGCCACTCTTTCTAATAGCATCTGCCAACTCTTTTAATGAGGGATCTTGGAATATGTTAAGCTTGTTTATATATTCTTCCTTGGGATGTATAAGTACTACCCCATCTTTATTGACCACGGTGATATATCCATTTTGTCCGAGCTTTATTGAATTTGCTTTTTCAATAAGAGTTGATAGTGAAACATCCAAACCTATAACTCCAACTAGCTCTCCTTGATAATACACTGGAATACTGTAGGTTATTATCCATTTACCAGTTGTTGCGTCTCTATAAGGCTCAGTCCAAACAGCTTTACCAGCTTTTGATGCATCTTGGTACCATGGTCTTACCCTTGGATCATAGCCTTCTGGGAGTTCTTCATCTGGATACATAACCATTAGTCCGTCATTTGCTCTTCCAAAGTAAACGTACATTACTTCAGCTTCTGAATCTTTTATGCTCTTAAATCTTTTAAGTAAAGAATCTTTAAAGAGCCTGTCATCCAGATTTAAAGAATATATCTCTTGAACTGCAGCATTTGCGACAGCTCCTAATGATTCAACTTTACTGAAAAAGGCTGAGTAGCTTTCTGCAACACGTTCTGCATTTGTTTCAGCTATTTCTCCTCCTATCATATCACTTTTTTCAATTATGTGTGTAGAGAGATCTTTGTTTAGTCCATTTATCGTATATATTGCACCTACTGAAAAGGCTAATATTAGGATTAAGATAGTTCCGACCAAGGAAAGGGTAATTTTCCGCTTTATATCCATTTTCATTCCCTCCTAAAGCCTTACCTCAACAACATTGCCACTCAAAACTTTTTTCATAAAAACCTCTCCTGTTTCAAGAGAAAGACGGATTGTTCTTCCTCCTTTACCACCTGTGTCTTCTGCAACTATTGGAATCTTGTATTTCTTCAACTCTCTTTTTGCTGCTTCTACGTTTCTTTTTCCAATTTGTAGATTTTCGTTTGAGAGCATGAACATCTGGCTTCCTCCAAATAGTTTTGCTCGAATTCTACTTTTCAGGGCTCCTTGTTTGATCATATCTCTTATGAGAAGCTGGAGTCCAGTGTCTACATATTTGGCTGGATTTCCCTTGCCGTTGTAAGAATTTGCTTCTGGAAGCAATGCATGTAGTAATCCTCCCACCTTTGTTACTGGATCATACAAAGTAACGCCTACACAGGATCCTAATCCATATGTGCTTATCACCCCCTTTCTTTTGCTGACTGCATAATCTCCAATACCTACTCTAATTTCCATACCCATACCTCTCTAACTCCTCTTCTAGGCTCTTGATTAGTTTTTCAATTGATCCAACTGATGGGATTAAATAGAAAAACGTCTCTATGCCATAATTTTCATTGTAGAAGCGTGTTTTAAATAGAATGATTCTGTTAGTCTCTTTAAGCCTTGGTCTGTTTATGTCATTCAAAAGCTCATCTATGTTTTTGTAATGTCTTGGAGGGCTTAAGGATACGCTTTCTTTTAGGAGTATCGATAAAATGTCGGTATGAACGGAGACCATTATATTTCCAACTTCCATTATTGCAGATTCTCCTAATTCATCCAATTCTGTAATATCCCCAGGGGCTAATCCCATTAAAAGAGCGGATAACGTCAGTGTACTTTCCTTTGAGAATTGTAGTATTGCTATTCCACTTATTCCTTCTAGGATATCAAAACCCACTGTAAATCTATCGTCTAAATTATACATGCCGGATAGAAATTCCTCCTTGTTAATAATCTCCATCTTTGGAACTTCCAAATCCACAACGTCGTTGAAGAGCTTAGACAGTGCTGTAGCAGCATGCGTTATTGCTATTCCAATACCCTCTTTAACCATGTCTTTATGGAATTCACTTAAATCATCTAACATCCTAAGACCTCCTTTAGTTTTTTGAGAATAGCTTTCATACCATCGGGTCTTGGGAATACCAACAGATGCTCTTTAAATAATGCTTCACCAAGTTTTATGTCTGTTTTCAGCAAAATTGTGTGTTCGCTGTATTTTGCAACATCTATTAGGGCAAGGTCTATAATAGCAGGTAAAAAGTCTATAACCATTTGAGGGGGAGTTTGATCTATGGTAATTCCTAAAAAGTTGGAGATTGCTGTAGCGAATGCTGATGCTAGTATATTTCCCATTTCCATTATGGAGGATTTTCCAAGCTCATCTAACTCACTGCATTCATTAGTTCCAAGCATTAAGCCACATATCTTAAGCGCATCTTGGAAATCAGTTATAAAAAAGATATGGCCATCAAATTCCTTACCAAGTTCCACGTACACTGCTACCTTTACCTCGTCTTTAAATTCCTCCCCAACATCTTTTATTGGTACTATCTCAATAGAAGGGACTGAGACAGATGTTTCAATCCCCGTCATTTGGTATAATGCAGTTGCAGCATGAGATGCCCCTATGTTGAAAGTTTCAAGGAGGGCACTTTTTTCAATCTCAGAGAGACTGTTTATGTAGTCCTTATACTCCGCCATACTTAACTCCCTCCAAGAGGCTGTTTATGTCTATTATCAAGACAACGCGTCCATCTCCCAATATTGTTGCACCAGAGAATCCACTAACATGAGAAAGAAGCTTTCCAAGAGGTTTAATTACAATGTCTTTCTTATGAAGCAGTTCATCAACGCCTATCGCAATTTTTTGAGAACCTAAGTCCACTATTATCGCTGGAAATCTGTCTTTGTTGTTTTGAGAAAGCCCTATGAGCTTGTGAAGCATATATAGTGGGATTATTTCCCCTCTCAGAACTATGACTTCTTTTTTGCCTATTGTCCTAATTTCATCTCTCACAATCTCTTTACTCTCGAGGATGTTGTTTATTGGGACTGCATAAATTTCATCTACTACCTGAATCAGCAACGCTTGAATTATTGCAGTGCTTATAGGTAGTCTTATTATGAAAGAAGTGCCTTTTCCAATCTCTGTTCTAACACTTAAGCTTCCATTAAGGGACTTAACTATCTCTTGAACGACATCTAATCCCACTCCTCTTCCAGAAACACTGCTAACTCTCTCTGCAGTGCTAAATCCTGGCATGAATATTAGGTTTAATAACTCCTCAGTGCTCATTGAATTTGCAGCACTCTCAGTTAAAAGACCTCTTAAAATAGCTTTTTCCTTTATTTTTGCTGGGTCAATTCCTCTTCCATCATCCATAACTACAATTTCTATTCTGTCCTTTTCTCTCTTGGCAATAAGCTTTATTGTTCCAACTCTTGGTTTTCCAAGCTTTTCTCGTTCTTCCGGAGGCTCTATTCCATGGTCAACAGCATTACGAAGTAAATGAACCAATATATCGCTCAATTTGTCTAAAATAGCTCTGTCAACTTCTATATCTTGCCCTTCCATTATGAGTTTAACTTCTTTACCCATCTCTTTTGAGAGATCCCTAACCATTCTTGGAAACTTGTTGAAGATTTCAGACAAAGAAATTAGACGCATGGTCATTATTTCCTCTTGAAGTTCAGACATCAGCCTTGAAGTAGTGGAGAGAGCTTCCAGGAGTTCTTTGCTTTCTAAAGATTCAGCTATCTGCTCCAAACGTCCTTTATTTATAACAAGCTCACTTACTAAATCCATTAATTTATCAAGATGTTCCACATTGATTCTCACAAGTTTACTTATCTTTATCCTATCTGCAAACTTCTGTATGTTTGGTTCTTCCTGCTTTTTTTCCTCTTTTTTCTCAAGCTCAACTTTTTCAACGTCTGGATGCTTAGTTATGATTTCTTTTATGATCTCTTCATCTTCTTGAGTTTTTAAGTAAACTACAAACTTATTTCCGTCAATTAATTTTCCAGCTTCTATTTCGCTTTTTTTAGGTTTTATGTCAACTATTTCGCCTATCCTTTCTAAATCTTGCATTATTAGAAATGAACGGGCTTCTTTTAGCGGTGCTTCCTTCTGAAGATAAATCTCAATTCTCTTTACTCCAGCTTCCAAGGCTTCATTGATCTTGACACTCAATACCTCTGGATGCTTTTTTATCATAGAAGCAATTTCCTCTGGTGTTTTATATGAGAGCACTATATACTCAACTGAATCATCTTCAAGATTGCCCTCCTCTAGTTTTTTTCTTTCTGGAATGGTCTCAATTACTTCTCCAATTTCTTCAAGATCAGAAAGGATAAGAAATGCTCTTACACCTCTCATTGTATTGTTCTTGTCAAAGAAAACTTTCACAGAGTATTTTCTAACTTCTTTTGGATCATCCTCTTGTTTAGTTTTAGATTCTAAAATAGCTTTTTCCTTAATCTTATCAACCTTCTCGTAGAGAGATTTCAAATCTGCTTTATGTTCTCTTCCTTTTTCAATATCGTCAATCATTTCGCTTATAATATCGAGGAACTCAAAAACTACATCAACGATATCATTGCTAATGTCTATTCTTCCCTCTCTAATGTCATCAAAGAGATTCTCCATCTTATGGGCAACTTCGCTTAACTCGGTAAATCCCATAGTTGCAGCAGTTCCCTTTAAAGTGTGGGCTTCTCTAAATATCTGGTCTATTATTCTTCTTTTTTCTCCCTCATCTGCTCTTCCTTTTGCAATTTCCTCAAGTTTTAAAACAGCGTTATTCAGGTTATCTATTCTCTCCCTGGCATCTGCAAGGAACTCTTCAAGGTATTGAGAGAGATCTTCCAATATGTTCACCTCACTGGAGCGTCTTTAATGCAGAAAGAACAGTATAGGGAATATTACCAAGAGGAACTACGTGATCAACAACACCCAACTCTATTGCTGCTTTGGGCATGCCAAATATTATCGAGGTTTCTCTATCTTGAGCTATTGTTATTCCGCCTGCTTCTTTTATTTTTGCTAATCCTCTCGCTCCATCTGAGCCCATTCCTGTCATAACTACACCAACTGTTTTGCTTTTAAAGGTCTCAGCTGCAGTGATCATAGTTGGATCTGCTGAAGGTCTTACTCCGTTTATCTTTGGTTTCTTGTTCAGCTTTATCTTTGGTTTTTTATTGTATATTGAAACTTCCATATGATATCCACCTGGAGCAACGTAAGCTTTCCCTTTTTCGATTATGTCTCCATCTTCAGCTTCTTTTACCTCAATCCTTGAAATGCTGTCTAATCTTTTAGCAAATGAGTTGGTGAACTTTGGTGGCATGTGTTGGACAACTAAAATAGCTGCATCAATATCTTCTGGAAATTTTGGAAAAATTTTCAGCAAGGATTGAGGTCCACCTGTAGAAGAGGCTATAACAACGACTTTTCGAGCTAAAACTGGAATGCGCTTTACTTTATGCTTTTGCTCCTGTAAAAGCCTTTGAGCTTTAAACTCCAGCAGTCTAATTGGGACTCTGCTAACTTCCTTTATCTTCCTAATGATATTTTCTTTGAACTCTTTTAATTCATTCGCAGAAGGTTTTGGGATAAAATCCACAGCACCATACTCCAAAGCTTTAATCGTAGCATCTGCGCCTTCTTGGGTTAAAGAGCTTACCATTATTACGGGTCTTGGGTAAACTCTCATTATGTATTTTAAAGTTTCCAGACCGTTCATCTTTGGCATTTCAACGTCTAATGTGATAACATCAGGTTTAAGTTTCCTCACAAGTTCTATAGCTTCATATCCATTGTGGGCTTCTCCTATAACTTCTAAGTCTGGATCTGAGTTTATTATGTCTCTTATTATCCTGCACATTAAATGGGAGTCATCGACTACTAGGACTCTTGTCTTCCTCTTGAAATACATTGTATCACCCTGAAAGCACTCTGTTTATCTCCTCCAGAACTTTTGGAGCTTGGAATGGTTTAACGATGTATCCCTTGGCTCCATTTTTAAGTGCCTGCATCACCTTTGCTTCTTGACCTACGGCTGTTATCATTATCACTTTTGCATTTGGGTCAATTTTCACTATTTCACCTACTGCAGTAATTCCATCCATCTCTGGCATTACTATGTCCATAGTTACTAAGTCTGGCTTAAGCTGCTTGTACTTTTCAATAGCTTCTTTGCCAGTTGCAGCTTCCCCAATTACTTGATGCCCTGCTTGGGTTAGTATTCTTTTAAGCAACATTCTCATAAATGCTGCATCATCTACAACTAAAACGCTAGCCATTTTTAATCAACTCCAAATTCTTTTTATAGACTCTGGAGCTTAGGTCATAGATTCTAAACAAATAGGCGAATTTTCCAATTATGCTCTCAGTCCTTCCAAGGATGAGATATCCGTGGTCTTGAAGAGAAGAATAAATATTCTTAAACACAATCCCTTGGGCGTCATGTGTCATGTATATAAGCACGTTTCTCAGGAAGATTATGTCAAATCCCTTTGGGTAGCTTTTGTTTAATAAATTAAAATGCTTAAACATGATTAGCTTCTTTAGAGAACTGTTAACCTTATAATACTCTCCTTCATCAATGAAGTACTTCTTCCTTAAGCTTAGGGGGACTTGCTTATCAACTATGTTTTTTGGATAAATACCAGACATAGCAGTTGCCAAAGCTTTTGTATCTATATCAGTTGCCAGTATCGACACCTTAAAGTTATCCAACTTTCCTCCAAGCACTTCATGTATAATCATAGCAATTGAATAGGGTTCTTGACCTGAAGAACAAGCTGCACTCCAGATTCGGATTTCCTTTAAATTATTCATTTGCTTATATCTAATGATTTCTGGAAGTAGCTTGTTTTGAAAAGTTTTCCAAACGATTGGGTCTCTGAAGAATTCTGTTGTGTTTATTGTAATAGTCAGGAGTAGTTGTTCAATTTCATTTTTGTTCTTTTTTAGAAATAGGTAATAGTCCATCAAGTTGTTCACTCCTAGTCTTCTTGCTCGAGCTGAAATTCTCCTTAATAGATAGGTATCCTTGTACATGTTATCGTCAAGATTCAAAAATTTCGAAAGTTCCCTTTTGATAAGCTGATATCCTTTATCGTTGGGTTGTAGCATTTTACCACCATACACTCAACTTATTGCAGACTTTACAACATTTCACAATATACTTTGGATATTCTATAATATAAACTTTACTGTCTGATTAGGAGAAAAAGTGCTAATATGGACATTAGAGGGGAGTTTAAGTTAAATCTCTGACAATTTTCAGAAAATCACACTATAATCTAAACAAATACACTATCCACAAATATAAATTTTGCAAACTCAATTTTATTCAAGTATGCTCTTTCTTTAATTAATATCGAAAAATAAATAAATATCCAATGCATACCTCTTATGGTGAGATAATAATGATTCGTGAAATACTTGAAAAGGAGTTTTTAATAGGGACAACATACATATGGGAGTTTGATCCAGAGGTACCAGTTGACTGGCTTATATGGCTAAAAGTAGTTCCCACTCAAATAAAGAACAATTACGGTATCCTTGTTGATTGTTTTGGAGACTTGATTGACACAAAAATAAACGAAGTTCTAAGGATGGCTTCTGGAGAAGATAAGAGCATTTTCCTAGAGAATCTAGAAAAGATAAATATAATTAAAATAGGAGGACATTCTTCAAGATTTGGAAAATTGATAGGTATTGTAGATCCTTCTGAAGTAGGCACTAAGTATGGTAAACTTTTCAAACAGATTGCTGAAAAATATAAGAGAATATTCAACATAGTCTACAACTTAGAAGGCTACTTGCTTAAAGAAGGAGACAGTGCAGCTGTAGACTGGTATAACACTCTCCTTGGATTTGAGGGCAAATTGGGAAAAATAACAGTGTACTTAATACCCAGAAATGTTATAGAGGAAAAATATATGAGGCTATTTAAAAATGCTGTTGGTGGAGTAATAACCTCAGAATACATAGGAAGGGGCGTTTATTCTCTTGAAATACGAAAAACACAAATTGCAGAGCATTTAGGTATGGAAGTGCTGTGGAAAATAAACAGATATGGAAAGCTGGAAGTCGTTGAAACTAACACACCATAGGTGTTCATCTTTTCTTACAATTATATATTGAATAATTTCCAATAGTGTTGATTTTGTTGGTTCCCTTTTAATAATCTTGAGAATTCATGAGGGCAGAAGCGCAAGATTTATATACTATGCATTACATGTAATACATAGATTACAGGTTATATGGTGATGTAAATGGTTGAGGAAATTAAAAAAGAAAAGAAGATGTTGACTGTAAGAGGCATTGATCCAGAAGTCTATGAAAGATTCACAAAAGTTGCTAGTGAGCTTGGAACAAATGTTGGTGAGTTGATGAACGAAGCTATGAAGATATTTCTAAGCTTAGTTGAAATTAGTGAGGAGAAGGGAGAAAAAGTAGGCAAACAAGTGGGAAAAGTAGGAGCAAAGCTAATTAGTGCTCCATTAAAAGTCGCTGGTTCTGTTATTGAAGGTGCAAAGAATTTTGACATTATAACAGGAGTAAGTGAACTCGAGATTACGAAGATGGATTTGGAAAGTATAGAGAAACCAGTACTTTTTATAAATATTCACAAGTTAGTTTTTGAAGATGACGTCACCTGGGATGTCCTTAATTCAAAAGTTAGGAGCATTAAGCTTGTAGATGAAGTTGTCATACCAAAGCATATACCAAAATTATTGCTGGCTAAGAAGTGCATGATGGTTAAAAGGATAGTTGCAAGGCAGTAGTTTCAGTTTGTCTATTTTTCAAAAATTGTTATAAACCTATCTTCTATTTTTTCTTCAGGTGAGAAAATGAGGAAAGGTCCTGTGTTTTTAGGCAAAGCTTATCTTCATTGGTGTGAGAAGTGTAATGTCCCTTTAATAAGCGAGAATTGTGATTTGCATGGAAAAGGATTTAGACTAGACTTGACTCCTCCAGCTGATGTTAGATTTGCTTTTAAAAGTGATGTGGAGTTTATTAAAAGGGAATTCAAGGCTCATTATGGTGTTGATTTAAGCGAGATAATTGATGGAAAGATAGTGCTCATGAATAAAACTCCCGGTGAAGATGACGTTTATGAAATCATTTTTGATGGTTACATCTTTGGATGGCTAAGATTTGACCCAGCAGAGCTTAGATGGAAAGCTTCGCTAAAATTAGAGGGAGCAATAGCTCTTTGGAAGTTCTTTGGAAAGAATATGAAAAAGTGGGTTATTGTTGATAGTGGAGCGAAAGAACCGATAAGGAGAGGAGCAAATGTTTTAGCAGTAGGAATCGTCGAAGTAGAACCCTCGATAAAAGTTGGCGATGATGTAATTGTTGTAAGCGAAGATGGTGAAGTTATAGCAACTGGAATTGCAAAGAGAGACGCTCATGAACTTCTGGACAAAACTAGAAGGGGAACTGCAATTAAAACAAGGCATCAAAAGAAGGTGAATTACAGAGAAGGAAAGAAAGCAACTATCGAAGATGTCATTAAGGCTAATAAAAGTGCTTTGGAAAATAAAGTTAGAGAAGCGAGGGAGTTCATGAGAAAAGTTGCTAAGGATATTGAACTACCAAAAGCTGTTGCTTTTTCTGGAGGAAAAGATAGCCTAGCAGTTTTAGGTTTGATGCTAGAAGAATTTGGAGGAAACTTTAGTATATTCTTTAACAATACTGGAATTGAATTTCCAGAAACGATTGAATATGTTGAGGAAATGAAAAAAGAACTTGAGAAGAGAGGAGTAGGAGTAATTGTAGCAGATGCAAAGGATAACTTTTGGCATGGAATTAATGTCTTTTCCCCTCCTGGAAGAGATTATAGATGGTGCTGTAAAGTTGCAAAACTTGGTCCAATCACGTTAACTATCAAAAAGCACTATCCACAAGGAGTTTTAATGTTTGTGGGGCAGAGAAAATATGAGAGCATTCAAAGGGCTAGGCAACCAAGAATTTGGAAAAATCCATGGGTTCCTAACGAAATTGGAGCTTCACCTATTTTTCATTGGAACGCTTTGGAGGTTTGGCTTTATATATTCTCAAGAAAGCTCAAATACAATCCTCTCTATGAGAGACGTTTAGACAGAATTGGCTGTTTCTTGTGTCCAAGCTCATCTCTGGCAGAATTTCAAACTCTTAAAGAAGAAAAGCCCGAGCTTTGGAAGAAGTGGGAGAAAGAACTTGAAAAATGGAGAAAAAGACTTGATCTACCAAGAGAATGGATTGATTATGGCTTTTGGAGATGGAAGAGCTTAACCTCTGGACAAAAAGCTTTTGCCAAAAAATTAGGCATTCAACTTCCAGAAAATAGATATTGGGAACCTGTCCAATACACTTTGAAAGAGGAAAATGAGCGTTACATTGTGACTTTTAATACGAGAATCAACCTAAAGAGAATTAAAGAGGTAGTCCCTATTTTAGGGGAAGTAGAAAAAGGGGAGAACTATATAAAAGCAGACAATATAATATTTACACAGGAAAATGTCGTTACTAGAGATAGGGACGAAGCCATTGCCGCTTATTACCTAATAAAGAGAGCCTATGAATGTGTAGGTTGTGGAGTTTGTGTCGGAAGATGTCCCGAAAATGCTTTAAGCATAAATCCAAAGACAAGAAAAATAGTTGTCGATTATTCAAAATGTACCCATTGTAGGAAATGTATGGACATATGTCCATTGTTGAAGATTAAAAATGTTAGAGAAGGGGGTCAGCTTTAGGGACATAAGGTGAGAAAGTTGAAGAGAGTTTTAATCTTGCTTTTGCTATTGATGTTGCCATTTGCAACTTCGCAGAAAGAGTATGACTATGAGATTTCAACTTATTCCCTATATTTTGATATTATCGATGAAAATAAGGTAAAAGAGAAGATTGAAATAGAGCTTGTTGCGAATGTTCCCCTTAACAGGTATGTATTCTATTCCGATTATCCAATTGAGAGTCCAGATGCAATAGTTGAGATAAACGGGAACACACAGGCCGTTAATGTTACTGTCAATGTTATTGTTGGCGGAATTAATGCTATTTATGTTAATTTCCCAGAAATAAACCCAGGGGATAAGGCAAAGATTATAATAAGCTTTTACTCCGAAGGCATGCTGCAGGAGGTCAAAAATAAAAAGCAGTTTGCTTATTATGTGAAGTTCAACCAACCTGTTGGAGTTTTTTATGTTAGACTCTTCATGCCCAAGGGTTATGCCGTTCTTTCTCCTATAATACCCTCTCCGAATAGGCTTGAAAGCTCAGAAAATAGGTTGATTTTAGAATGGAAAAAGGAAAATGTTGAAGAAGGGGATGAATTCTATTTTATAGTTGGTTTTGCTCAAGAGATAAAGAGAGGCTTTTCTCCAATTTGGATGATTGTAATATTCCTCTCAGCTTTTATTGGAGGCTTCTTTGCGGGTATGCTCTATAAGGAAAGAAAAAGGGAAAAGGTTGAAATCTTAAAAAGCGATGAAGAAAAAATAATCGAGATACTAAGGGGAGGACCAGTACGTCAAAGTGACCTTGTAAAGCGCTTGGGAGTTTCAAAAGCCAAAGTGAGCTTGCTCCTTAAAGAGATGGAGAGGAAAGGTTTAATTGAAAAGATAAAAGATGGGAGAAGCTATTTGGTAAAGCTGAGAGAATAGGCAAAGATTTATTAACTTCTTAAAGTTGGGAGGTATAGGTGAGAAAAATGGAAATTATATGTCCAGAATGTGAGAGTGACAACATTAAAGTTATAAAGGAGAGAGGACGCGAACTAACACTTAAGTGCAGGGATTGCGGCTATGTTTGGCAAGTTACTCTTGGAAAGACGGTAAAGATTCCAATTATTGTCAGCAAGCATGAGCGCTCTTTTAAACAAGAAGCAGAGCTTCCGATTGATGAGGAAATAGCAGTTGGAGACATAGTTGAGCTTGAGAATGATGAAGTGAAGATTACAAGCATAGAACTTGAAGGAAACAGAAGAGTCAGAAAAGCAAAGATTGGTGAAGTTAAGACGCTTTGGGGAGAAAGTTTGAGTTATCCGAAAATAATAGGTGTTTCAATTTATTTAAAGGGAGGAATTACACAGTCGTTCAAGGTTCAGGTTAATAGAGATGAAGAATTCATGATCGGAGATATTTACAAAGTTGGGGACTTTGTATTTAAGCTTGAAAAAATAAAGACTGAAAACAAAATGCTCAAACATGGAAAGGCAACTGCAGAGAAGATTGTTAGACTCATGGGAAGACCAACGAGAGGAAGACCGGTAAAAACATTGGAAATTTATAGAGGTCATCGGGATTAATTCCATCTCTTCTTTTTTGTATTTTCTTCAACGTAAGGTTTATATAATTGATTGAACAATTACTCAAATGTTCAATCAATGAAATATTAAGGTGAAGCTAATGTGGTTTTACATTGGCTTAGGAATTGTTGTAATCCTATCCCTATACTGCTGGTTTGGAATAAAGAAAGCCTATGAAAAAGGAGAAACTTTACCTCTCCGTGTTTCAATTGCAATATGGGTGTCGGATACGGTCCATTTTCTATTGGTGCTCTTTGCATCATTGGATAATACTTGGCTATTACCCCTCAACAAGATTATTGCTTTAGTAAGTGGGACCCTCATGGGAGTTATTGGACTCATTATAATGCTGGCAGGAATGCTTGAGTTTCGATCTCTTCGTAAAATGTCAGGTTTAGAGACTTCAAAACTCATCACTACGGGCATATATCGCTACAGCAGAAATCCTCAATACACTGGCTGGTTCTTGGCACTTTTGGGCATATCCATTATGGGACGTTCAGGGCTTGCACTTTTGCTCACGATAGCACTTATTGTTGGAATTCACTTATACAACGTTAAACTAGAAGAGCCCTATTTGGAACGTATATTTGGAGAGGAGTATCGTCGTTATAAATCAAGCACTCCAAGGTATATTGGAATGCCAAAGAAAAAGTAAGATAGTTATAAATATCCTTTCCCCTAATTATTTCTTGGTGAGTGTATGAGTGATGAGATTTATTATGAGAGATGGCATCGTCTAGTGAGAGAACTTGAAAGGGAAGGAATAATAAAGAGCAAAAAAGTTAAAACGGCTTTTTTTAGGGTTCCACGTCATTTGTTCGTTCCTGAGCGCTATAAGGACTATGCTCACATTGATGAGCCTTTACCAATTCCTGCGGGACAAACAATTAGCGCTCCCCATATGGTTGCAATAATGCTGGAAATAGCAGATTTGGAAGAGGGAATGAACGTTTTGGAAATAGGTACGGGAAGCGGTTGGAATGCAGCTTTGATTTATGAATTAGTTAAGAGGGATGTTTACACAATTGAAAGGATCCCAGAGCTGGTTGAATTTGCAAGACGCAACTTGGAGAGGGCTGGTTACAAAGATAAGGTTCATGTGATTTTAGGTGATGGTACCAAAGGATTTCCACCAAAGGCACCTTATGATGTTATTATCGTCACGGCTGGAGCTCCAAAGGTTCCAGAACCTTTAATAGAGCAGCTGAAAGTTGAAGGAAAACTTATAATCCCAGTAGGGAGCTATCACTTATGGCAAGATTTATATGAAGTTATCAAGATTAATGAAGACAACAAAGTCAAAATCATAACTCATGGCGGTGTTGCATTCGTTCCTTTAATTGGGGAACATGGGTGGAAAAGATGAAACTTATAGCCTTTGACTTGGAAGGAACGCTAGTTAAAGCCAAAAGCTCTTGGGTTGAGCTACACCAGAGGTTCGGAACATGGGACAAGGGAAAGGAATATGCTGAAAGGTTTTTTAGAGGAGAGTTTGACTATCAAACTTGGGCAGATCTGGATGCTTCGCTTTGGAAGGGAAAAACAAGGGGAGAAATAATGGAATGGGCAAACAATGTTGAGTACATGGAAGGAATTGAAGAGCTTTTTGAATTTTTAAAAGAGAGAAATTTTAAAATTGCCATAATAAGTGGTGGCTTAATGTGTTTAGCTAGAAGAGTTGCAAAGGAGCTTGGTGCAGATTATGTTTTTGCAAACGAGCTGATTTTTGATGAAGAAGGAAAAGTCACAGGAAAAGTCATTGCAAAGGTAGATTTTAAAAATAAAGGTGAAATTTTGGCTAAACTCAAGGAAAAGTTAAAGCCTGAACTTATTATCGCTGTTGGCGATGGGCACAACGATATAGCGATGTTTAAAGTGGCTGATGTTAGCATTGCAATAAACCCCCATGAAGGTGTTGAAGGGGATTACTTAGCAAAAGACTTGAGAGAGGTTAAGAGAATTATAGAACAAATTTTAAGAAAAAGGGAATAGAGTTTTTATGGGATGATGAGCTTTTGCTTTTCCGATTGATGACGAACACGCCCTTCTCTGACCTCACATCCCACTAAGTTTTGTGAAAAATAACCAGAATAAATCTCCATAGAACACTGAAATTAAGAAACCCAAAAACAACGCTGGAGCAAAGGGCATCGCTTTTCTAACTAAAAACTCATTTTCAAGCTTCCCCTCTTGAACCAATTGTTTAAGTTTTTCAATTTGCTCTTTTCTTAGACCTTCAGCGGTTGGAGAGGCTACGAGATTCTTGTAATCTGGTTTTAAAATGCTTAAATCACCGCTTGAAAGGGCTCTTCTAAACTTTTCGTTAAAGCTCTCCCTATCTCTGAAGACTTGGCCCTCTTTCTCATAGATCCATTCTCCCAGAATGTCCCATTCGCTTATCTCTTCAATCTTCTTTTTCTCTATTAGAATCTCCTCTCTCAATACTTTAACTATTGAAAAAAGGACCTTGAATGTATAAAATATTATGAGCATTTTAATGAAAGCATAGATAACCCCAACACCTGTTAGATATATAGCATAAATTAGAGAGACAACTCCCAAAGCATCTCCAACTTTCTTGTTTTTACTAAAAAGGGTTATGAGGACTAGAGTTGCAATCCATCTAATTAGCGGGTGAACTGAAAAGTTAAGACTTGTTTGGAGGACTAGGAACAGGATCAGGGAAAATAGTATCCAAAGCGAAAGTTCCAATGTCAATGGCGCGTTTTCTAAGAAAACTTCTTTAAGCTTACTCGTCTTCTTTTGAGCTATCAGACCCCCTAAAGCATATATAAAAATGAAGGGGAAAATACCAATAATACTGTTAAAAAAGAGCGTGAAAGCGTGGAGAGGATATTTGATAGTATATGGTGCGACAATTTTTGCAAAACTTGAAGCATAGGGAAATAATGCTGAATAACACATTAGGATAACGATATCTCCACTTGCCCATCCGCCCATAATGTAGAGCAAATAACCCAAGATAAAACCTAATCCAAGCCCAATAATACCAGAAAGGGCGTAAAAATAATCACCTACTTTTATACCATTGTACAAATAGTATAGAATCCCTAAAGCTGCAAAAGGAAAGACATGTTTGTCATCAATAAACCCTGTCTTTATATCAGTGTAAGATGTAAGAAGTCCCATAATAATCCCAAGACTTATTAAAACGGCTTCCATTATTCCACCTCAGAGGTTTTCTATTAATTCCTCCCTCATCTCTGCTGTATAGTTTGATACCACAGCACTTATATCCCTCATGCTTGTTATGATGTAGCTCATAGCTATGGCTACTAAGATTAAAACTGCCGCTACCATAAAAAGGTACTCCAGTGCACTTTGTGCTCTCTGCACTTATGCCACCAAATAATAATAAGGGATTATTGGATTTAAAGGTTGTCATGTTAGTAAATCCTAGAGAATCTCCAACGTGTGAAAACTTTTAAAAGCTCCCATCTATTCATTTTAGGTAGAAATGAAAGTGTATAAACTTTATGTAAGAGATGAATACTTAGAGATGATAAAAAGCGGAAAGAAGAAGATTGAAGTTAGAGTTGCTTATCCACAGCTCAGAGGAATTCAATCTAAAGACAAGATACTCTTCAACAATCTAATTCCTGCAGAAGTCGTGAGTGTAAAAAGTTATGAGACTTTTAGACAAGTTTTAAGGGAAGAACCTATCAAACAAATCTTTCCTGATGAACCGAGCTTTGAAAGAGCCCTCAAAAGGTTTCATGAGCTTTATCCGAAATGGAAAGAAAACCGTTACGGCGTTATTGCAATAAAATTTAGACTTTTAAAGCCAAAATCAAAAGGTGAAGGGCAATGAAAAACCTAAAATTCGATGGAAAATACAAAGACCTGCTTTTAAGCGGAAAAAAGAGAGCAACCATAAGGCTTGGGAGAAAGGTAAACCTCAAACCAGGTGAGGAAATTTTGATTCACTCAAGTGGATACGTTTTGGGAAAGGCTATTGTAAAGAGGGTTGAAACAAAAAAAGTTTTGGAGCTTACAGATGAAGATGCAAAGCTTGATGGGTTTAAAAACAAAGAGGAGCTTATCAGTGCCCTGAAAGAGCACTACAAGAGAGTAACTCCAGATACTCCAGCAACTATAATAGAATTTGAGATTGTAAAGATTTTGGACACTCCAATCCTTTCTGCTGATTTTCCCTATGAAGGAAATAACCCAATTGAGATAGCTGAAAAAGCCCTTAAACACCTTAACAGTTTAAGCTTTGAAGAGATTGCCCTTCTAAAGCTCTTCTTAAAAGAGGGAAGTTTGAGGAAAGCTGCTTATAAGCTGGGCGGTCTGGATAAGAGATATAAAATCAGAGAAGTTTTGAGAAAAGCCTATGAAAAGCTTAAGAAAGAGGGTTTAATGGAGTCAAAACTCTAGTAAAAAGTTAGAATATATAAAATGTGCCTTTTTCTTTATGTTGTCTTCTTTGAGCATTTTCTGAGGTTTCTATCTCTTTGGAATATGAAAACTTAACTGGAAATATCTTAAATTTCCCACCACCGATAAGCTTCGTTAACATAAGCGAGAATTCTTTAAGCTCCTTTTCATCAGTAAAATCTATTTTAGCTATAAAGTCATACTCTCCATAAATCCAATAACCCTTTATTGGTAGCTTTTCAAGCACCTCATCTCTGACTCCCCAAATTAGGAGTATTGCTTCCAATCTGATCACCTTCCCTTACACGTTTTTAAGGTTCTATATATACATTTTGCAAAGTTTTAGGTTAAATTGACAATTCTATAAAGATTATTTGAAAAAATCTTGTCGAAAGTCTAAAAATTGATCTATGCTTCAATTCGCTAATAGAAAATATTTGATGGCTAAAAAATGCCAATAAAGTTTTAACCTCAAAAGCATAGCTTAAAGAGGGGATAGCAATGATCAAAGCTGTGTTCTTCGATTTCGTTGGAACCCTTTTAAGCAAAGAAAGTGAGACAGTTACACATCTTAAAATAATGGAAGAGGTAGTTAAAAAAGCCAATGCACAGATTGAACCAAAAAAATTATTGGAGGAGTATGAAGCTTTAACGAAAGAGAAGTTTAACCAATTAGCAGGCAAACCATACAAGCCCATAAGAATTATCGACGCTGAGGCTATGAACGAACTTGGCAAAAAATATGGATTTAAGGTTCCTGAAAATTTCTGGGAAATACATTTGAAGATGCATCAGCAGTATGGAAAGCTTTATGATGAAGCTCTAGAAACTCTTAAGGCACTAAAAGAAAAAGGGCTGCATGTTGGAATGATAACAGATTCAGACAACGATTATTTAAAAGCACACCTAGAAGCTTTAGGAATTCTTGAGCTCTTTGACAGCATAACAACAAGTGAGGAAGCAGGATTTTTCAAGCCTCATCCACAGATGTTTGAAATTGCATTAAAGAAAGCTGATATTAAAGGGGAGGAAGCAGTTTATGTAGGAGACAATCCAAAGAAAGATTGTGTAGGTGCAAGGCAGGTTGATATTATGAGTATTCTCTTTGATAAAACCGGAGAAAAAAGGGAACAATGGGGGGAGTGTGAGTTCATAATAAGTGATTTAAGAGAAGTGGTAACGATAGTCGAAGAACTTTAGCTTAGTTTGGGATGATGAGAATTTCGCTAACGGATCTATGAAGAGCCCTGCCGTTTCTGACCTTTTTTATCCAAACATTTGGACTATATAGATGCAGATCTCAAAGGTTTGGTTTTCATAAAAGCAGCCATCTTCGTCATATTCAACTCCAATTCCAGTTAAGGCGAATTCTTTTCTTAGAATGTTTTCTCTATGCCCTTTAGAGGACATCCATCCTTTTATAGCTTCATTAACAACCTGATCAGCACTCTCTGGAGTGCCTCCAAAAAGAAATAAATTTTCCCCGCCAAAGACCATTATTTTAGCACCGTTTTGGGATATAATCCTTGGAACATAGCCTGCTCTAGTTAGTCTATCCCTAAATGTTTCTCCTTCTGGACTTTCATGGGAAAAATAGTTTCTTCTTGCCATGTCTTCGGCATGTGCTTGGGCAACTCTTTCCAAAGTTTCATTCCATTTAAGAGGAGGCAAGTTGTTTTTGACCCTAATCTCATTTATCTGTTCAAAAATCCTTTGGGCAATGATCTCTTCAAGATCTTCTGATATTTTATACGTCCGCTGGAAGGAGGTGTTTTCTTCAGAAAATTCTTTTATTTCTTGTTGCTCCCTTGGGAATCTTAATGCTATAGCCAATATCAAGATCATTAGTACAATGAACAGCTTTCTCATAACTTTCACGTAGTCTAGTTTGTATCTTCTGTTATTACAGTTTTGGTTGACTAATGGGAAGGAAATAAGTCTGCTTTTAACCCTATTGAACTAAGTCTTGTCCACAGGGCTGTTAAGGGTCTACAAAGCGTTTTTGGAATAATTTCAAAGCTAATGGCAGGTATATGGTTCATTCTCAGCTTGTTTCCTGTCAGCGGTCTGCTGAATTGTTTCAGGGAATGAGATTAAACTTGTCTTAATATCATTGCTCTATAACTATCTCTTCCTTTCTTCAAGCTTTGCGGCTATATATGCCAATAAAAGTATAAACGCAACACCTCCAATAAATCCCGTACCTCCAAATAGAATTTTTGACTTTAATGGGACAAAGGTAACATTTTGCTCAATAACTCTTGGCACTTCAACTGTTTCTGTTCTTTCTATTATTTTAGGTTCGCAGGCTGAATTATTTGTGGTGTTTAGGTTATTTGATATGGAGGGTGAATTAGTTAGCTCCTTACCATAAACTGTAAAGGTTGTACTATTTTGAAAAAACACACCCATTGAACTTAAAGAACCTTCAATTGTGAACTTTCCTGGTTTATTCGGAAAAATAACAAACTTGTAAGTCTTTGTACCATTTACAGGCAAAGTTTCGTTGATATACAACCAATTCTTATTTACACCTATGGACGCTTCACTATAAATACTGAACTCTCTTGGTATTGCAATCCTTAACATGAAAGGAGCTTCAAAGTTTGAAAAGTTTTTAACAGTTACATTGACCCCTATTTTTTCTCCTACTTTACCATCTTGAGCTTTAATTATAACACCATACTTTGGATTGTATCTCTCAACCTTAGTCCAACCCTTGTTAGATATAAACTCAAGCTTTTGAAAACCATCGCAAGCAAGCTCAAATGGAGCATAAGCAATTACTTTTATCTGACCTGCATAGAGAGAACCTTCTTTTACAGCTTTTAGCCTTATTGGTATTTTCATGCTTTTTCCAGCCTTAAGCTCCTCTACAAAATTTGTATATGTACCCACAATCTCAAATTCCTTTGAAATAGACGGTATTATCTGAAGGAACTTTAGATCAACTTTTCCTTCATTCTTTAGCTCAATATACCCCTCAAATTGCTGATACTGACCAATATTCTCTGGAACTAGAAAAGTGACATTTAATAATGCGTATTCTTCTATCTTTGGGATTTGCTTGTCATCCAAAAATGCTACTATTTCTACACTGTTTTCCTTAGTAATATTTAAAACTCCAAGGGTTAAGCCATCGTAGTATATTCCCTCACCAATTTGTCCTGAAGTCAGTATTCCGCTTTTAAGAATTTTCCCGCAGGGATTTAGTATCAAAACATATACTTTGTCTTCGATGACCTTTTCTACTTTAACTATATATGGTCCAATCTTTTCACTTTTATTTTGAGCCAAAATTGTATGATAACTTGGATTGAGTTTTATATCTAAATATGCACCCCTAATTATTAAACGAGCCTTTATGTACTTCTCTCCTATAAAATCGTCAACTACCAGATATCCATTTCCAAAAGTTACAGTCTGATTTTTTGTAACCTTAAAGTGCACATTGTTTATCTCAATTTCGGCTTCTTCTGTTATATTGCCCCCATTTTCCGTTATATTATATGTGAGAAATCTTATTTTCCAATCCCCAATTATGTATGTTTTGTTCTTGGCAAAAAAACCATCAAAAATTGTGGGTTCTGGTATTGCAGAAATCTCAAGATCTCTAAACTTTTCAGTTGAACCTTTCTTTACTGTCAAGTCTTCACTCTCTTTTTCGCTGTATATTCTAAGAAGGACTTTATCTTTGCTGACAGAGCGAAGCAATATTTGATATCCGTTGATACTTATTGACTGACCCTCAAGAAGATATGGAAATTTTATTTTAGTTAAAGCATATATCTGTTCTCCTGTTATCACATTTTTATATGTTATATAAAACCTGTCTGCCTGAACCTCACTCCCAACTGAAATTAGGTACTCCTTATACAATTTAGGACCTCTAATTATTGTGAGCACATCCCAATCAGCAACTGAAATGTCCTTAGCTTCTATTGAATAACCTCCTACTTTAACAACACTTGGGACTAATATCCATCCTGATATCTCCGATTCCGCATACACTCCTTGTGATATCAAGATTAAAACAAATAGTATCCAAATCTTTCTCATGCTAACCCCCCCATATGATTGGAAAGATAAGCCCACCTGCATGTATCATCTTACTCATTATATAGTCCCCCAAGAATACCCCAATTGCAGACACCCATGTTAGCATTACAAAATAATAAATCGCTACTCCAAGATGTCCTCCATCTGAAAACTTTATTGCAATAGCAGATACAAAGGAGTGGATCAAGATCATCAAAAGTATCATGTAATTAGCAAGGGCAAGACTTGTTTCAGAAGGCATGAAGAGTATATTTGTTATGAATCCCCCTTGAGTCTGTATGTCCGAGAATATTTTATTTATATATAGAACAACTTGAAAAGACGCTGCTAATGAAAATGCAAATGCTCCCGTTACTCCAAAGATAACACCCTTAAAGCTTGATACACTTTGCACCCTCTTCCTTCTAAGTCTTATAAGCCTCTCAAAATTTCTCGAGATAACCAATCCAACGTATTCTGGATCAGCCCCTAATCTTATGCTCTTCCTAAATATCTCTGAAAACATGCTAATCAACCAACTTCCCGTATCTGAAATAAAATAATCCCATGCTCTTGTATCACTCACTCTAACAGCTAACCTACGATATAGGTTTCGTATATCCGTTGTAAGAGTTCCAAAATCATGGGAGCTTAGATACTTAAGGACTAATGTTATAGAACTTCCACTTGATGCTAAAGAGGTGCTTAGGCTTCTTATAAATGCTGGGAAGTTTTCATCTTTAATAGTTATGCTGTCCTCCTCTCTATCTAATACCCTCCCAAAATAGGCTAAAGGTGTTAGAATTACAGCTAAAGAAAAGAATTCTGGAAAGTTGAACCTTGGTCTCACAATCAATACATAAACAACTGATGTAAATATCGTTCCAATTATAGAAATCAATAACGCCTTTAACACTTTTTTCTTTCTTTCACTGTTCATTGCATTTTTTGCCCATATCTTGTCTTCTGGCATCCTATACTTTATCACCAACAGAACACCGATTTCAGTAGCTAACACTAAAATCAAAGCGAAGATTGTTAAGATTTCTATACTCTGTCCAGTAATTATAGGACCTATAATAATGAATGCAACCATGAAAACTACTGCAATGATGAGTGAGGAGTATATTTCCTTAAATACATCAAGGTCATAAAGAGCTCCTTCATAGAATGTTTCATAATCATCCATAACTGTCTGTTGTTCCCGCAGAAGATACTCCTTAAGCTCTACACCACTATCAAGAGAATAGGCTAACCTATCAAGAAAGTCTGCAAAAACTTTGCTTGGGCTCCTCTTTGATAAGAAACGAAGAGCAGTAGGTAATCCGCGATTGAACTTTGCTATAAGAACGTAGATTTTTCTCATCTCCCCTGCTATAGGTTCAAGAGTTTCTTCAGATGCAATGTTCCATACAAGCTCCGCCCTACTCACATCACTTGTTGATAGTACAGCAAAATAAGTGGCAAAGTAGGGTATTTTTGAATTAATTTGAACCTTTTTAGAGCTAACTCTTGCGTAGGGATAGAGAACAGCATAAATAAGTGGAAGGGTGGAGATAGCATAAACGCTAACTTTTGCCCATGAAGGAAGGGTGTATATTCTAAGAAAGATTGATGTTAGAACAAACATCAACATTGCAAGTAATGCATTGGGCAATATAACCTTCCTTAAATATGTCCTCACATCAAGGTCTGCTTTTGTGAAAGCGCTGATATTACTGCTTGCCATAAGTCCACCTCATATTCTAAAGCTCAATCCTTCAATTCCTTTCTCATAAAAGTTCTTTATCTCACGATAAACGTCCCAGTAGCTCGTAATCCCTAATTCACCCATTCTTTTGATTATCCTAGCTCTCAAGAATAATTCATTATATATATCCTTGGGATCTTCATAACCTGCAACCTCTGCTATTTTTCTTTCTAGGATATACGAATTGTTCATACCTCTAAAGATGTGTCTATCACTTACTGGATCCCACTCAAATACGTTTCTCGTAGCAACTCCACCAATTTCTTCATAATATCCTTCAATTTCAACAACATTAACAACTCTCCTAAGAAACTTTCCTCTTACATAAACAGCTTGTTGAAAAATTGCGATGTTTAGGTTATCTATGAATGTAACAGGGACGTTAATTGGGCTTCCAGTAAATCTCTGTATCATCTTCTTTATATCCCCCGCGTGGAAGGTACTTAGAACGGGGTGTCCTGTTTGCATTGCTTGGAAAGCTATAGCACCTTCCACACCTCTAATCTCACCAACTATAATGTAATTAGGTCTTGATCTCAAAGCCGCCTTTAACAAGTCGAAAAGGGTTACTCTGCTTTCCTCTGGCCCTCTTTCTCTTGTAACTAAACGTTGCCAGTTGGAATGTGGAACAACAACCTCGGGGGTATCTTCAGCAGTATATATTTTTGAGGAGGGCTTGATAAATGGTATTATAGAGTTTAATGTCGTTGTTTTTCCACTTGCAGTCTCTCCACAAACAAAAATACTCATACCATACTCCAAAGCAATCCATAAGTAAGCTGCAACTTCAGCGGAGAAAGTATTCCAGTTTACAAGCTGTACTACGCTTAATGGAGTTGCAGAGAACTTACGAATTGTAGCTGTTGGCCCTTTTATGCTGACATCAGGACTATATATAATGTTTATACGTGATCCATCCGGTAGAGTACCATCTACTATTGGGTTTTTATCACTGACTGGTCTACCTATACGCTCACTTAGACTTTTGAAGTAATCTGCTAATTTTATATCGTTTTCAAAAGCAATATTAGTTGGTAATGCGTCAAAAATCTTGTGAACTAGAGATATATGATGAGCTCCTAAAACGTGAATATCCTCTATGTATGGATCCCTAACTAAGGGTTCTAAGGGTCCAACACCAATGACATCCCTTTTTATTAAATACCTAAACTTGTCAAGTTCCTGTTTTGTGAATGAGATTTTCCTCCTTCTTATAAAACCTCCACTAGAGCTTAATTTTTCAACGGCAATATTAAATAGCTCATCTAATAGAGCTTCAAATTCCTCAGGATCTTCTGGAATTTCTCTTAATGGAGCCATTTCAAGTATTTTGTCCTTTATAAGCTCATACTTGTTTTCTTCTTCCCTTGTCTCTATTCTGGGCTCTATAACAATGTACCTCTTTTCTGTCTTCGGATCTCCATATATATGGATAAATATAGGATCACCTACGGGATAGATAATATTTGGATATCTAATATCTTTCATATCCCTACTTAGGCTCACGTGAAAATCTGGAAGTTTTCCATATCTTTTGGTAAAATCATTAACATATTTTCCAAGATGTGGATTTCTGTATATCGCTGCTTCTAAAGTATCATTAAATTCAGCCATTCTACACCACCGTCGCTATCTCCACTATAAATCCTACTTTTGGTTCTACTCTAAACGGTATTATTCTTTGAAATAAGCCTTTAGCGTTGTTATATTTTATAATCATGGCAGAATTTTTCAGATCTCCACCAAATACCTTAACTTGAAGTCTTATAAGCAGGGTAGATATTTCCTCAAGTTTTAAAAGAAGGTCTTCATCCATTTCTTTTTCATTAACTGTTAGCATGGTAACTTTTCCTAATGAACTCATTTTCTTCATATGTTCAGTGAACATTCTTAATGCAGAATCACTGACCCTTTTACCGATTATGGGGTTTATGGCATCTATTATTATAACATCGGGCTCCCATATCCTAGGCTCATTAATAAGTCTGCTTAAAAACTTCTCTTCACTAGAAAGAGCCGATAAAAGTGGATAGAATGATACAAACAAGAGCTTTCTTCTTATAAGAAAAGGTATAATTTCATAACCCAAGGAATACATTTGGTTTATAAACTCGACAGTTGTGTATTGGCTTGACAAATAAGAAACAGAGTGACCGTTAGATAGGAAACCATATAGAAGCCTTTGAGAAAATACAGACTTCCCACTTCCTCTATCTCCCTCTATTAACACTATACTCCCCGCCGGAATACCCCCACCTAACCTCCTATGAAGTTCATCATTTTTTATTGCTATACTTAACAACTCTCCCATTTCTAACACCTTCAAACTTTAAATACTAAGCTTCTTTTCTTTCCATTTTCTACTATAATCGTGATTTTGTGATATTGAACTGAAGTATCTACAACAGTAGCATTAACGCGAAGCTCTCCAATCTCATAAGGGTTTAAAACTTCAAGACCTGGGTTACTTAAGTTATCAAATACGAGATTAGATGAGTCAACTATCTCACCATCAATAAGCACGACAACATTATTCGAGCTAAACAAAAAGCTCTCTTTCCCAGTGTTTTTAATGTAGAAAACATAATATGTGTTGTTATCAACCAGAGGTATGTTTTCAGGATCATTGATTATAGCAAAGTCTATTTTTAAATCTCGTGCAAAAGTGAGTCCTTTGTTCTCTATTTCTCCTGCAATATTTTGGGTAGTTACGTATAATGCCCCAGATACCATGCCCGCAACTAATATTGCTGCTATGAAGAGTATAAGCTCTGGAATGACTCCACTTCCCAATTTTATCCCTCCAATGTGCAATACCAAGATTCGCTGAGAACTCTAACCTCCCCAATTGTTTGGTTCTGATCAATCCACACCCACTCCCACTTAATTTTTAAAGAGCACCCATACTCAGTTGTAACTACTAGGGAATGAATTTCACTGATTTTTGGAATATTGGTCACATTTAACCCAATGGTCTCCCCTGGAAGTAAATATTCGCGTGATTCTAAGGAAACATAATTTGAGTTTATGCTTCCATCGTAAAGTATGTTCCAATATTGCGGTCTTAGAGTAATGCCGTTATTGGTTATATTGAAATACATGCTGTAATCACTAGCGCCTTCTTGGTAGGTCCAATTAGCATCAAGACGTTGATTAAGTAAGTTAATTTTTGCATTTTCGTGCTCTTCTTTTGCCTTGCTGATTTCAATATATGTGTTTTCAAAAGAAGTATAAAGTAAAGAAATCATGAGCAAAGCGGACACTACTATTATGCTGAAAGCTGCTGAAACACTGAAACCCATTGCAATCCCCTATACACCATAAAACTCCTCGATTGCCTTTGTTATTAGTTTCATCTCCCTCTCAAGGATATCCAGAATTTCTCTACTAACCCTTGTACCTCTCAGTCTTTCAATAAATAGGAGTGATATTACATGATCTTGAATTGTTAATTTATCCGCTGGTTTCCAATCCGGTTCTCTATGATATGGCTTTGTTCCTTTTGCATACTTCAACAGATCATTAAGAACTTCCTCGGATATCCACCCAAGCTCATAGTAGTATTCCAAAACATTCTCGAGATTTTGAACACCCACTCTCTCCATTAAGAAACCAAGCCACTTCAGCGCAGTCATAGTTGAGATCATATCATCAGGAAGCTTTTCCAATCTATACTTCTTTGATGATCTATCGAATAGTATCAAACCTATATCTTTTGGTATATTAAGTTGTTCTTCCATGGGTGTTTCCTCCATTAAACTTTCATTAACACTATTTGCCGCATAACCGCCATCTAAACTGGTTTCGGATGCATGTAAATATTCATTGGAGATTTTCTCTACAGCTTTTGCATTCTCCTGAATGACTTGATTTTTAATCCACTGTTCTTTTTTCTCTTGCAGGAGATTCTTAGAAAGTTCTTCAAGATGTTTTCCAATCTCTTCAATCCTCTTGTCCAGTTTTATCAGTCTGTCAACTTGTGAAGCATATTTTTCCATGACCTTTTCAATAATCCTGTCAACTTGTTCTGGTTCAAGAAGGTCCATTTTGGCAATTAGTTTTTCTCTTAGATCATTTATTAGAACTGTGGGTACTTTTCCTTGGAGTTTTTTAAGCTTATTATCTATTTCCAGTTCAGTTATCATTCAAAACCCTCCGAGAGCACTTCATATATCACAGACTCCACGTCCATTCCATGACTGGATAAAAGCCTTAGATCTGCTTTTATTTGTGCGATTTCTGCTTTTAAGTCCTCTATCACTTTTTTGATATCTTGAATTTCACTTAATATTGGATTACTCCTGCTTGTATCCCTGAATGGATTTATCTCTTCTGAGACCACTTCATAGAGCATCATAACGTCTTTTATTGTTTTATTCAGACTATCAATCTCTCCTCTTATTTCCTGTATCTGGCTTTTCAAGGTGTCAATACCCATCTTTATCCTGGGAATGTCATTTTCTATCTCAGATATTCTAGACATTACGAGATTTAACCTTTCTTCAAGTTCACTGTTGTTCTCACTTTCTTGCATTTCTTCAACGTCTATGACAACCTCTTCAACATCCTCCTGCTTTTCCTTGCTCCTTTTGAATTTATCTTTTAAGTACTTGAATGACATCTCTGCCACCTCTTAAAAGAGAAAAAATAAAAATAAAAGAGGTCACTTGAGTTCTATGACTTGGTTGTTACCAATTCCATAGCTTGGTGGTGTTGTAAACGCTGTAAATCCTGAAGCACCGAATTCTGGCTTAACTTCAACACTTACTGTTGTTCTTGTTGGTATTCCGCTGGTATCTGAGAAGATTGCTTTAGTGTCAACTACAATAATTGCTATATCTCCCGCAGTTATTGTTGGAACATCACCGCTTAATGATCCATCAACGTCCTGAACAATTATTAATCCAAAGTGGGTATTGTCATTGTCCAAAACATTCCAAATGGATGCAATTGTAAGGTTTCCGCTGTTTATTGTTCCACTCACTGATACACTGCTCCCGCTTAGTGTCGTTGGGCTTGTTAGATTGGCATATTTTATGGGTAATGTTTTACCTGTATTTGTTTCGAGATATCCTGAGGTAATTATGAGATTATTAGAGCTGTTTCCTGTAACCTTTAGATATCCACTTGAGATTGTAAAGTTAGCATTGGTAACTGAAGTTGTTCCAAGGCTTCCACCAGTTACTGTTAGAGTACCAACGTAGTTACCATTTGAATCTTGCTCTAATGTTCCGCTTACGGTTAAGCTAATTGTTGTTCCATTTACAGATGAATCATAGGTAATGTTCTGACTAGTGCCTACGAGTGTTGTATTGAATATTTTTCCATCCATATCCGTTGAAATTCTTACTCTTGTAAAGTCCTTGTACTCCAATATAGCAAGCTTCTTTTGATCATTCAACACTAATTTTGTCTGACTCAGGTCTATTGGCTCACCACCAGCTTGGAGTGAAATGTATATTCCCATTTTGTCAATCTTGTTTCCTGAGATGCGTCCTACTACTTTGTCGATTTGTAGTCCTGTTGCTACTTCCTTTGTTGTCTGCCTTCCTGTAGATTCTGCTCTTTGCTGCAAGTAACCGCTCGTATTAATA
>MTLP01000038.1 GCA_002009975.1 Thermococcus sp. JdFR-02 | reverse complement strand
GCCTTCTCTTCCGCTTCCTCGTAGCTCTCGTAGTCTTCATAGAAGACATTCGCAGTATTATTACGATCCGCAATCCAAATGCGATATGTCATGCTCTCACCCCACGGCTTCCCATAACAAGCCTTGTTTCCTCGCCTTCCAGACAGGCATAGCATGAACCTTTAATTTTCCCTCTTTGCCCTTGTATTTGGGTAGCTCTTCCCTCATGAACCGCTCTAAGAACTTCTTCAAGGCTTCGTCTCCATCTCTGGCTTCAATTACCTCAAGACCACCTTCACCAAGCTCCGGAATCTCCCAATCCACGACCCACTTACTCATACCTTCACCTCCAAACGAGAGATGCGCGTTATGACCATTCGACAAAATCCCCTAATTGTCTCAAATAGCCCAATTTCTCACCACGTTCCAAGAATCTTTCAATCTCATCGTCACTTAGCCCCTTTTCATTCAGAACATTCTTGATAATGTCAATTCGGATATTCCCGTATTTCCTTGCAAGATTTTCCATGACTCTAATAAACAGCTCGAACTTCTCCCTTTCTCTGGAAGGAACTCCAACTTGGAGAATGCTTACATCAATCTCACCAGTCTCAGGATCATAGGCTACATACTCCAAACTCTTCCAAATCAGCCTCACAGCCTCCTCAACATCAACCTTCTCAACCTTGTCAGCAAGTCTAAGCTTCGCATGCGCATAACTAAGCCTAACAAGAGCGTCCATAATGCGTCTGCTGACAGAATTTCCATTTGTGCTTGTCTTCTTTCTCAACTTAACAAACTCAGAAACCATGAGCCGTTGAGCCTCTTCAGTAACCTCTGGAAATACATTAAACCTTGCATAGGCAAACAACTTCTTCAAAAGCTCCGCAGGTATAATCCTCTTTGGAGGTTCACCCTTCTTGCGCTTAACCTCACTTAGAATGCTCCAACCAATCTCCTCGTCCTTCTCTTCATCTGGCTCATCAAAGAACGCAAAAATCAAGTCAAATCTCGTTAGCACAGGGAATGGGATATCCAACTGGTCAATCAAAAGCCTTGTCCTATCAATTTTGCCAGCTTTTGGATTTGCAGTCCCAACAATAGTTGCAGTAGCTCTCAACTTGACATTTGAAATTCCAGCCTTTGCAGGAGCAACAAAACCATGCTCCATACACGTCTTCAACGCATTGATATCCTCTCTCTTCAAATTGCTGAACTCATCGACAAGTACAATTCCATCACTACCAAGGACTAACAAGCCACCACGAACAGTGAACTTGCCCGTCAATTCATCTTTTTCAAAGCTTGCTGTTAAGCCAGCTCTTGAGGAACCGCCACCCTCAGCTAAAAGAAACTTTGGGGCAACATTCTCCAAATCCAACGCCAACCTTGACTTACCCACACCAGGATCACCAGCCAACAAAACATGAATCGTCGTCCTCTTATCCCACAAACCCTCAGCAGAAACAACAGCCAACGCCAACGCCTTCTTGACTTCCTCATAACCCCTGATCCACGGAGCAATAGAACGTGCAACGGCATCTGGCAAGTCCTCACCAAACATCTCACCGAGCTTAAGAACCTCTTGAACGTCCTTCTTGCTCAATTCAAGCTGAATACCCCTGTTCAACTGTTCCACATGAATGACTTCAAGAACGTAATCAGTCTCAGCAATCTTTTTACTGAGCCTTTCTTTTACTCTAAGAATACCATACAAGATTACCTTATCACCAACATCAACAGCACCAGCCATTTTACCGAGCAAATATGCTTCAAGCTCCTTAGCATTCTCACCAACATTCAGCATCTCAGGAGCATCTCTAACAATAAAATGCTGAATCTCAACCTTCTTTGACTTTCTAACATCAAGCTCAAACGAACCCTTGGCATCACAATCAGGACACTTGCTTGGTGGTTTAGCAGGTATTCTTGTTGGCCTATTGAACAAACCAATCTCCTTACTACAATGCTTGCACACATATGTAGCAATCTCAAAGAACGGAACAACCTTCGAAGCTGACGTAATAATCCCCTCAACAGCCACGAACTTCTCAGCAAAATCAGTCCTAACATCACGAGGTCTAATAACATGTGGGAAATTACCAACATGAACCTCAAGGAACACCGGCTTGAACTCCTCATCAAACAACTCTGGATTCTCTGACGAAATTTCCTCGAACAACTCTTCCTGAAGCTCCATTACTGCATTCTCAAAAGCTCCAAGAACAAACTCCGGCTCGTCAAAGAGACGCCTTGCCAACCTAGGATCATACTTTGCCAAGTCCAAGTAGTCAATATAGAAGTAATCAACCTTCTCGCCAAGAACAATGTCCTTGATCTTTTCAAGGTAAACTGCCTCCCCATCCTTCCTGAAGTTCCTCAGGAATTCCTTAGCATTGTTCGTGTAATCAAGCATTTCCTCAGCTTCCTGCTCATAGCCTAAAAGCTCAAGAACCTTAGCCTTAATGAACTTAACAACAGAATCCTTCAACTTGAACGCCTTCTCCCCATTCACAATACCAACAGCATCAAACAGAACAGCCTGAAGAGCCTTTGCAACATTTCCATTTCCAAAGAAATCCCATCTCATTCTATCTATCATACTCTTAGTGAAACCTGCATCCTCTTTGAGCCTCTTTTCAATAAGGCTGATTGGAATTACCTCAATCCTGTCGTTTTCCATGATGTCTAACATTACCAACAATGTATTTGCATGTACAGGCCTAGGCAAGCCATATGTTTCTTTGATGCTCTTTAGCAATGTTTCAAATTTCTCGTCACCAAGTTGCTTTTTCAAAGAACGATATACGAACGCTCCGAACACTTGATGTTCGTTATTTTTCTCTGTTAATTCACCACGAACGGTTTGTTCGTCAATGTTCGTATCCCGAACGAACATCCCATAATTTTCAAGTACTTCGATGTATGTTTTGAGTAGGTCCTTTGTGATGGTGTTTGGGACTATGCCGTAGTGACCTTTGATCCATGCTCTTAGCATTGGGCTTAGTGCTTGTGGGTTGATTTTGTCTAAGCCTTCGTCGTCCATTTGTTTGATGAGCTTGAGCATTTCGACAATGAGTTTGTCTCTGAGCATGCTTGCGGCTTCTCTAACTTTTTCAAGTGTTTCTGTCATGTTTTCACCTCCTTGAGCCAGTATGCTATCGTGCTTGGGTCTGGCTCAATTGGCTGGATTTCGCTTGGGGGAATCTTTTTCTCTTGTTTTGGCTTTGTGAGCTCGTCAAAAACGAGGAGTGCAGTTTTGCTCAGGTGATAACCGTTGAAGAAGTAGGCTTTGTCGAAGAGTTCGTTGAAGTATTTGACTCTGATGATTGTTAGAACACCCAAAGCAACGTGTTGTGGGTATTTTGCTATGAGGTAGTTGTAAATTGCTCTTGTGATTTCGGCTTTGTCTTTTATGCCAAGCTGAAGAAGAGTAGCATACAAACCGTTCCAATCCTCCTCAGTTATACCATACTTTTCAAGGAGTGAAATAATTTGAGAGATATTTTCACTCATTTAGGATCACCGTTGGGGGGTGGTAACATTCGAGAAGAGAGACATCTATTACGTCATTTGGGAGAATGGCAAGTTTTTTCACGATTTTTTGTGGGATTGCTATAAGCCCCTTGGATGATACTTTTGCTGTGAAAATTGCCTCTTGTTGTTTCTTTATCTTGACAGTTACATAATCACCCTCTCTTATGTTGTACTTTTCTCTTGTTGTGTAAGGTATTGTTATTCTATACCCATCATTCATAACTCGTGCTTGATAGTATGCGAGTATGTTTGTATTCATAATTAACACCTCTAACAACTCAGTTGCTATTTACAACTAAGTTGCAAGAATATATAAATGTTTTGTTAAATTAATGGGATTTATTGTTCTGTAAATAGAACATAACTACGAAAAAGAAAAGGGAGCCCTAATGCCAAATAAGAAGCTCTTTTTCAGACTCTTCATCCAAAATCTCATAGCCCTTCTTGATGATTTTGGAGAGGCGTTTGGATTTGTTACCGAGGAGAGCTGTGATTTTAAAATAATCTATTAAAACTATCTCAACAACATCCTTTTCCTTGATGTTTAGTTCGGATCTTAATCCTTTGGGGATTGTGATTAACCCCTTATTTGAGACCCTAGCAACAAAATGCCCCCTTCCAAGGATTGGTCCATTATTAAGTCCTACTTTCCTGATTATAATTTCTACATAGTCCCCCTTCTCAATACCATATCTTAATCTAGTATTTTCGGGGATACTTATCCTACCATTATATAACACCTGTGCATGAAACTTTGCCAGTGGTTCTTTGGCTTCTTTCATTTACTCACCTCTGATATATTCGTCAATAGCTTCTTTGATTATCTGCTTGAGCTCTTCTTCTGAATAGTGCATTGGGGATATCTTCCTCGCGCCTATTTTAACCGCTTTTATATATCCTTGCTTGATAAGGGCTACTAATTTGTCAATTGCCTTGTCGATATATGGGTACGTTCTGTGCCCGACATATCCGACTATAAAGGGGATGATTATTAATGAGAACCAGTCCACTTGCGGATGTCCTAAAGCCAGTTTAAACTCGGTTCTATCGTATCGGAGTTTTATACCCTCTGCGAGTTCTACCTCTTTATGCTCCCCTTTTGAGCTTATATGTTTCCATAGCGGGTCTTCGCCGAAGTATTCAACAGTAATTGGGATTTCGACTTTATCTTTCATAATTAGTTCACCTCTTCATGAATTCTTCGATTGTGGTTTCTCTGCCTTTGCATACTACGTTGATCACGAAGTCGAGAGAGGCTTCAAGACGTGTCCCTAATTTTCTTATGGCTTCATGGGTTGAGACATCAGCTTTGATTATCAATTTTCCTTTTTGGAATTCTGCGATGCCTTTTAGGTACTTGTTGTCTCTGTGGGTTAGTCTTTTGAACACTCTCAAAATCTTGTTTCGGATTTGTTTTTGCTTTTGTGGGGAAATTAAGCCCCACAAGTCGCCGTACATTATTTTGGCAAGTTCCTCGGGCTCAAGTTCGATGGGTTTAATGTCCTTTTCATTGGACTCTGCGGGCTTTGTTTTGACTTCTGATGGCACTTGACTTAGCAGAAATGTGAGGATGGCTTCCCCAAGAAGGCGTTTTACGAAGGCTCTGCAGTCGTCATTGGGATCTATGTAGTGGGCTGTATGGAGTTTAAGAATTTGTTCAGGTACGTCCATGCAGTTGAAGATTTTGTGCATGATTTGATACATGTGTCCAGGCTGGAAGTCGTTACATACGAGACAGATTTTGCTTGTAGATTGATCCAGTTCTAGAACTGGAAGGGGGTACTTTTTAAGTCGGGAATCATTACAAATTTGAGAGTACAATGTGAGTATGGGTACATCAATGTAATAGTCGTCCATCCGACCATAATCGACGAGGGTAAATGCACGTAGAAATATTTGTGGATTCTGAATGAAATCCCAATAATTCTTTAGCTGTTTCTCTTTGAGGGATTGGGATTTGCACTCAAATAGAATGCTGTGGCCATAATCAAATGACGTTAAAACAACGTCAGGATTAATGATATCATCGGTTAAATCTATGATGTCAATCTCATAATTGTACTTTCGCAGTGGGCTATCTTTCCGTTTCGCTAGTCTTAGGGCGACATTAGTCAGGTATGTACTTGTGGAGATATCTTTAGAAGATTGGGCCATTTTCCTCACTCTCCAGTTTTGCTTGTGGATCATAATATCTTTGGATGTTAGTAAAGAATCTTAGGATGGTGTTTCCGCATACGTTCTTATTTGGGATAGAGCGTAAATGGAGTGTAATCCATTCAGGCGTTACTTCAAGCTCTATTGGGTCGCCGTTGTGTAGGTCAGTTCCGTATATGACGTATTCGTCTTTTGCTACTTTGCTCTTAATTCCGAAGATTCTAAATGGTGGTTTTCCAGAGAATATCTTGTTCACGAATGAGTCAAAGAACTTGGGATTGTCTGTTAGTTCGGTGTTTTTCAGAGTTATTATGAAGGGTGAGCCTTTGGGGCGATATCCAAAGTTGCTCTTTTCAGCGGAGAGTAGTTCGGTTTCTATTTTTTTGGACAGGACTCTAAAATACCTGCTTTCTATCTCTTGAATTGTTTTGATGTGTTCCAAGAATGAAGTACCCCTGCTGAGGAATTTACCCCAAAAGGTTATATCTTCGATTATGAAGTCTCCACGGTCTTCTTTGCGTTTTATTCCAATGCTGGAAATTGAGGAGAGTTTCTGGAGGTCTTCGTCTTCTATGAATTTCTTCAGGATTCTCCCGCTGACTTCTCCCCAAATTCTCATTGTGAACTCGGTGGCGAATATTCCCTCTGTGAAAGGAATATCTTCAGGCGAGATGACACCTTCGGGGAGTTCCTCAAAATCTCTGTCTTTGTCTTCGTTAGTCTCTTCTTCAAACCCATTTCCAAACACTTCTGAGTACTTGTATTGGATTCCTAATCCTCTTAGCTCTCCGAGTTTTTCGCTAAAGTCTAAAAGGAGGGGTGTTGAAAACCAGGGACTATCTAGCCTTGAGCCAGGTTTTAGGATTAGGTATTTTAATAAGTAGTCAGTTATCTGGCTCTTTTCGATGGTGTGGAATACCCAAAAGCGTGGAGATTGAGGGGATATCTCAAGGTAAAATACTGCCTTTTTAATTGAGATTTTATCTTTTCGTCTTGTTCTTGCCATGAGTATTACATTATACAGACGAGGATCGTCAGTTGGGATTACCTCAGCAAAAAGCTCGGTTTGTCTTAGTTTGATCTGGCGTATGTACATTGGAATTTCTCGAGGATCAAGGGAATTAACCTCAATCAGGTAGGACTTTAGGTAATTGTGCTCATAGGGTAGCCTAACCTCTTCAATTAGGTGATAATATGTCTTTGAAACATGCCTTTCCATCAGACTCCAGAATTCTTTTCTTGTTTTTACTATGGGTGCGTTAGTGGTCATCGTAATGCCTCCTATAGAGGTTTATGACGTTATCATTATTTATTTTTGTTGTGAGAATAGAGTGATCAAAAACATGGGTGAAATTGTCCAATAACTGCTTACCTCTCTCGCTAACTAACTCCTCAAACTTATGATAACCTACGATTAATATTTCAACAGTATCGCCAGGAGAAATGTTTAGCTCTTTCCTCACTTCTTCAGGAATTGTGATTAAACCCTTGGAGCTGAGTCTTACAACAACGTAAGCCCTTTTTAGTATCTTCAGCTTTCCATCAACGACTTTAAATGATCTGACAATAATCTCAAGATAATCTCCCTTATTTAAGCCAAAAATCTCCCTATCCTTAGCAGGAACAACTAACTGTCCTTTAATATTTATGCTTGAATGGAATTTTGCTAGAGGCTCTATTATTTGCCCGTTAGTCATTTCTCCCCCTCATTTTGTTTTTGTTTGAAGATTTTCTTCATTTCCTCTGGTGGGGTTAACGCTGACATGAATACAAGAAGCTTCATTTTCAAGTCATAGAGTTCTGCATAAGATTTTAAGTCAAAAAGTTCCATAATTTCATCATATTTCTTAAATAATTGTTCCTCAAGCTTCATTGCCTCTGTAAAGAGCTTTATAGCTTTCTCATATTTTTCAATATTGTCCAGACCCTCTTTTATTATTGCTGAAAGAAATTCACTTGGGTCTAACCCCTTCTTTTTTGCTGTTTCTTCCAACCAATCAGAGATATCAGCGGGAAGTAACACATCAATAGGAACATATTTTTCTTTCTCACTCATGCAACACCCTCCTTAGGTGTGATGATTTTATAGCCTTTGAGAGCAAGCTCTTCAAGAACCTTTAACCTGTCTCCGAGGATGTCTGAAAGACGATAATATCTGACTAAGATGATTTCAACAACATTACCTTGATGAATATCTAATTTTGCCCTAATCTCGGCAGGAATTGTTACTACTGCTTTGTCTCCAAGCCTTGCAATAAAAAAGCCACGTAATGTGTTATCTTTAGTCCTTACAATTAACTCAACGAAATCTCCAATGCCCAAATTGTAATATACTCTAGTATAATATGGAAACGTGAATTGACCTGCACGGGTAACTTTCACATGAAATTTTGCTAGAGGTTCAACTATCCGTTCCTGTTCTTTTTCTTGCATGGCCCGCCCGCCCCCAAAGCTGATTTTAGCATTAAAGTTCTTCTTATTTATTGTTATGAATCCTAACATTTTTTAATGAGCGACTGTTGTATAAAATCTTTGTGATATAATATCCCGAATTTTAGGCTTTTTCAGCTGGAATAGCGAAATCTTCTTATACATTAAAGTAACAAATATTACGTAATTAACGTTTATTTGTTGTAATAATTCTTTGTTAAATATTAACCTTGGAGGGTTTATGATGGGACTCTTCGATACTCTTAAGAAGGTTGGGGAGGCCGCAAAGAAAGCTGCTGATAGAGTTGCAAAAGAGGCAAAATATCAAAAGAAAGCCCTCGAAATTAGAATGGAAATTAAGAAGATAGAAGATTCGGTCAATTCTGAATATAGAAGGCGTGAGTTTGAAGCTAAGAAAGAAATCTTGGCTCAACTTAAGATGAAGCAGTTAGAAAGTATATGCGCTGCCAAGAGCATTCCTACTTATCGTGTTGTAACTGTGAATGGAGAAAAGAAGAGATATAAGATTCGCAACAAGGAAGAACTTGTTGATGTAATGGCTTCGCACCTTGATTTAGATGATGTTAAAGACATTGGAAGACGTTATAAACTGCGTTACAAGAATATCATTGAAAGTTTAGAAAGATGGGCAGATTCTGCTTTTGCAAAACTTGAGGAATTCAAAAAGAGGAAACAAGAAGAGTTGAACAGATACAAAATTGAAATATTTGGAGAGGAAGCTGAAGAGATAGAAACCATCTCTGTTGAAGAACCTTTGGAAGAGGAAGCTCTTGAAGAGGAAGAATATGAATTTGAAGAAGAAGTTGAAAGGGAGATTGATATCTTTGACATTCTCGCTGATTTTAGACCAGAAACTGTTAGAGATGAGGAGGATTTTGAAAAGCAGCTGTACCAGTTCTTAAGAGCTCGCTTGGGGAGTAATGTGAGGAGGCAAGTACCTGTAGGAGATCAGAAGATTGACATTGCTATTAGCAACGAAGTTGGCATTGAGCTTAAAATTGCTGAAAGCAGAAGTAAGCTTCAGCGTCTTGTAGGACAAGTTATGGACTATGTGGACTATTTTGATGAAGTTATTGCAGTAGTCCTTGATGTTGGAGCTAACGTGGATCTCGATAATTACATGAGAAAGCTCCAGAGATTAGGTGCGCGAGTTTTAATCCTTGAAGGCAGCATTAGGAGAAAAGGACGCAGAAGAGAGATTGTTATTAGAATGTAGATACTTGAGTCGTATAGTTATTAAGAACCATCTATGAGCTGCAAGTTTGAGAAATTTGAGATTGAAAGAAGGTGATTAATGAGTTGAGGAGGGAAATATGTGAAGTTAGCAATCTTCCTTCAGGACCTAGTAGATCTAGTCACTAGCACATGTGATACTTGGAAAAAAGAAGAAAAAATTCGAAAGGAAAAAAGAGACTATATAAGATATGAGGTCAAAGAGTTTGAATATGAAAAAAAGAGATTCTCATGGTCTCATAAAGTTGTTACAAAGGAAGAATGGGATTCTTGGGATATTTATAAATTAGTTGATTCATTAAAAAATGCTCCTCAATTTAGGAAGTGTGTAACAGCAATATCAGAGATATATGGAGTTAGTGAGGATCAAGCAGAATCTTGGCTTTTTCAGTTTGTTTACAAAATAGTATATGAATTTTTAACTGATAACTTGGATTCTAAGGCAATCACTAGCTTAATTGTTACTTTTGTAAATGAGTTAGAGGGTAATCCTGTTGAATGGAATATTACAGTATGGCTAAGTGGAGTACATATGGGAACAGATCAGATAGAACTAGAGAAAGGTATACTCATAAGAAGACCTAGACCAAAAGATATAGAATACGAAGTCTCTCCACTATCGATTGTATCTAGATTATTTGTAACTCCCTCCGCAATTCTTGAAATACATAAACGAATAAAGTTTAAACCTCCTATTTATCCAGAACTTGAAAAGATACTGCTGTCTCTTCGCCTATATAAACTAGGATCAGTAGGAGTAAAACAGATTAAATGGGAACCTAACTCAATTTTAGGACGTAGTAGTGTTTCTTATCCACCTCATTGGACTATCACATACAAGTACTCTCTTACCGAGGATGACAAAGAATCTCTCCCAAATTTTGTGAAAGAGATAAAAGACAAGTTGCCAGTTGAAGAGAAAACTGGAAGACCATTGTCATCACATCCAATAGGAATTGCGATATTGAGATATCAAGATGCTATTTCTAAACCAGAGACTATAGAAAACAAAATTGCTTATGCTATAATGGGACTTGAGGCATTATATTTAAAGGCTGAAGAAAGACAAGAGCTGTCTCATAGACTTGCACAAAGAGTTGCCAAGGTCATGAAGTTTTTTGATAAACAGCCGATAAAAGTTTATAACATTATCAAAGATGGTTACGAAATAAGAAGTAGTTTTGTTCATGGGTCTCCTTCATGTATTGAAGAACCACGTAAGGCAAAGGAGATACTGGATAAGATTGTTGAATATCTTAGAAAATCCATCATAGTATTCTTACAAATTCCTAAAGAAAAAGAGGACTTTATAAGTTTAATTGACAATTCAATGTTAGAGAACAGAGCAAATGAAAAATTACAACAATTAATAGGAGGAGGTTTGATTACTTCTTCGTAAACATCTTTTGCATTTTTATTCAAGAATTCTTCATTTTCTTTTATTCTTTCGCAAATGATACTCTCAAAATCTTTGGTCTCATTAGAAGTATTTTCTCCTTCATTCATTGCCACACCGACCTAGGGAACTAATTTATTACTAGTTTTTATATTGATGGGTTGCGAGATAAGTTATACAAAAATATGTATAAGATAGTTACTTTTTGTCGCTTAGTGAGGTTGATTGTTAATAATGCTTAAAAGCGATAAGAATCTTGTGTTTAATATCAAGCTAAATGTAAATATCCATTTCAAACCTTTTGGATATTTCTTCAACCTCATCTAAAAATTCAGTAGGAGATGCTATTTTTATATTGTTTCCATCTTCTAGTTTTGAGAAGTGTTTCTTGTTGCCTGTTATTAGGTAATCAGGTTTTGAAGCTAATACTGCTGCGACTACGGGAACATCCTTTTCATCAATAGACCCAACCATTTCTATAGCTTCAGAGAGATGTTCTTTAAGTTCCTCATAGGTTATATTTTCCGCACTTTCAAAAATGCTAGCTAGTAATATTCTTTTTTCATTTGTATAATTCCCCTGAAATTTCTCAGATATAACCTCATGTACTTCATCTCGAACATATTGGGGAATTATATATTCTATTTTAATTGGATATATCCCCAATTTACTCTGGATGCATTTTTCAAGAAGTTCTAGAGGCTTCCTATTAAAAAATAAGGCCGATATTATTACATTTGTGTCTATTAATATTCTGAGGGTCAAGTATACTCACCCATATAATTTTTGTAGAGTACGCATTCTGGCATTTTCAAGCGATTGATTGATTTCTTCTTCAGTTATACCCACCATTCTTGCCATTCTAATAAATGACTGTAGTCCTTCTCTAATTCTTAGGAATACCAGTCTCTTTATTTCAGATTTTGTAGCAAATCCAGGATATTTTAGATAAACATATGCAAGAATTGCATCATCTGAGGCCTCTTTAAATCTCTCCACTATCTGTTTCACTTGGTTAACTAGCTCCCTACCTTCTTCATTGGATAGGAACAATTCTTCAACAATCTTAATTCCTTCTGGTGTTAAGGTAAACTGATTGCCCTCTACTTCGAGTAATCTATTATCTTGGGCTACCTCAATAATATCATTAAAATCTAAGGGATATGGACCTTGTTTATAGGGAATAAACTCTGAAGATTCAATCTCTATATTAGGAGAAGAAATTTCTCTGCTAGCTATGAATAATAATTTAGCTAACCGTAACCGACCAGTTATCTTATTGTCCTTGCTACTATATAACAATAAAATCATTAATTCGAGGTTTCCTATTCTCATCTTTTTCCCCTCAATTTTTTTCTATTGAGGTGGATTTATAAAAATATTTATAAAATTTCTGCAACAATTATATATCATGAGAGAGAAGCGATTATACAGGCCAATTATCAATTTGTTCTTAGAATTGGGGTATCATAATGTGGAAAAAGAAGCTCCTATCTTTAGGACACTAAAAACTGGAAAGAGAGTAGATTTGCTTTTTATAAATGATACAAAAAAAGCAGCAGTTGAAGTCAAAATGCGAGATTGGGAAAAAGCATTATTTCAAGCATATCTAAATTCGTATTTTTTTGACGAATCTTATGTTGCTCTTCCACAAGATATCGTAAACAAGTTAGATTTCACAATTTTTGAATACTATGGAGTGGGTCTTATTGCAGTCAATAAGAAACATGCCGAAATAGTATTAAAACCTGGTGATGTTTCATGGTTGATATAACTCTAATTAAGTATAATGATAAAGATAAAAATGCACTAATTCAAGGAAAAGAATATTATTCTGGTATATTGATAGAAGCTTCAACAGCATTATTGAAGTTTAAGAGTTTATCTCAATTTTTAACAAAAATAAAAAAACCCTTTGCTATTGATCCCTCCACATATAGATTTCGCCAAGAGTTTAATGAAGAGGAAGAGAGAATATCTATACAACAATTAAAAGAAAGATATGGTCTACCTGCAGAAGAGGATATATATCCAGAAACGTTTACTGAGGATTTTGCTAAAGTATTTGTACGGAATGTAATAACCTTTCAAAATACTATTTTCCTTCCGTCAAAGCAGACATTGATACTCCAATATTTCTCAAAAGATAATAATCTCCAACCAAGATGGATTATCCCCCCTTATTTCCCTATTGAAGAGTTTGATGATCCGTGGATGGAAACCAATATACAACTGGCAAAATATACTAGTAAACTTGCTGGCAATAAAGAAATTTTCCCTATTTTAAGTATTTTGGAAGAAGATGTTCTCTTACAACTTGATGAAATGAAAGTAAGTGAATATATTAAAGAGTTTCCTGGAAATATACTCGGCTTGTGGATAACAGATTTCGATAAAAAATCTATTTCAGAAGAGTATCTTCAAGCATACTATGAATTTGTAAGTCTAATTAAGAAATATAAAGAGAAAGTGATTTTAATGTATGCAAATTTCTTTGATATACTTCTTCAACCATATGGAATATCTCATGGAGTGTCTGGAGGGGATGTTAGATACTCCCGAAGTTGGGTGAGTAGGGAATATATCAAAATATATATTCCCTTTTTGAAACGAGAGTTTACCATAGAAGCTGCAGTACCTATCCTAGTAAAATATGGAGCACAGTTAGGATACAACAAAACAAAAGATGTTTTAGATATTATAAGAGCATTATTCCAACTTGACAAGGAGTATTCAGAGCTTAGAAAAAAGGGAATGACTCCCAATGGGTTTAGAATCTCTCAATTATCAGATGATGATAAAAAAAGATACAAAGAACTAGGGAATAAAATTAATGAGCTAAAAGATCAACTAAAGTTGGAGTTTTTAAAAGAAAGAAACAGGGAATGTAAAGTGGATATTCAAGAAGAGCTTAAAATATTAGAAAAAGTTGTCGATATAATAAAAGCCTCAGAAAAAAGTAAAACAATTGCAAAAAGATATGTAGGACATCTAGAAAGATGGATAGAGACAATTCGAACAATGTCTCCTTAAAAGTCATTCAGTGACTCTGTAAAAGGTCTAAAAATAGAGAAAGTCCTTAGGAGGGAGAGTTCATGATTAGTATTTTACTTACCTTTTTCCTTACATTATTAGCTGGTGCTATTTCTGCCTTAATTGGAATATATCTTCAAGTATGGCATTCAAAGAGAGAGACTCAAAAGAAACTGATTAATGCTCTAAAAAATGAACTCCAACTAAATCAAAGACGAATAGGAGAGAATATCCTCCATTTGTATCGCGTAAAAATCGGTAAGGCTAAAGAAGCCGTTCTTGTTTCACCATTTCTTGTTAGAGTTTATGAAGTAATGTTAATAGAAGATCTACTCTATTCTTTGAGTTATCCTCAAAAACAAATGGGCTTCTTGATATAGTATACACTGAGTTGGTACTATACAATGCCTGGTTTAATGCTATGGCTTTTGGACTAACAATCTTTGAGGGAGTAGACAGCGCTATTAGTGAGTTGGAAAAACTTAACGAAAATATCGAAAAAGTTTTAAAAGCTTTAGAAGAAGACTAGGGCAAATCATTAATTATATAAAGCTTCTTAATCAAGAATGATTCCTAGTACTTGCTCCTCATCTATCGGCACTTCTTCAACGTCTAATATCTCCAAATCTCCTTTTAGCAACTCTTCTTTTTTGATGTATTCTTTGACTAATAGCTCGGCCTTTCCTTCATCTCTTGCCAGCACTATAAATGTTGCAAATGCTTTGCTGTCCTCCTCTTCATCATAATTCGACACATGAACCTTAAACAACTTCATGATTTCATCACCAGAGCTGAAATTTATTCTTGTGAATAAAACTTTATCGCCTATTCTGAATAATAGTTATGCAAATTTATTTATATAACAAATTCATATCTTAAGTGGTGATGACAGTGGCTGAGCTGTATGATTATCTTATGCCTGGTGAGGAGGTTCGTTTTGTTAGCGATAGGTTCATTGATTATGCAGGTAAGCGTTGGAAGGTTGTTTTGACGAATAAGCGTTTTATTTTGTTTAACAAGAGAGGGCTTTTGAGGAGGATTGACTTGGTTTCTTGGAAGTTAGAGGATCTTCAAGGAATTAAGTTTAAGGAAAAGGGACTTTTGAAGAAAAAGGGTATTATTGAGCTTTATGGGAAGACAACTCTAAGCTTAGAAGGGCCATTTAAGGTTATGAAGCCCCTCTATGACCAATTGCTTGAGCATTGGGAGAAATAGAGGGGATAATATGAGCTCGTTTCCAGGATTTGTTGGATTTGTTGTGGGTTTTTTAGATGCGATGAATAAAGTAGAAGAAGCTCAACAAAAAATAAGTGCAATAATGTTGATGTCTGGAATTCTTTTAGCATATTTAGGAGGGATATTTAATTCAGAATGGGCCGTGAATTCCGCTATTGAGCTATTGATAAAATATCTTATTGGAGTAGCTATTGGAGAGTTAATAGGTGCATTACTCTCAACAATTCTTGGAGAATTGAAGAAATAGGAAGCCAAATATGAAAGGGAACGTTTCTCCTAACTTTGATATTTTTGAGAGAGAATAGAAGGGAAGTATATTACATCTAAATTTACATCATATCCCTTTCGATTTAGGATTTTGATGGCTTCACTTCCGGCTTTTGCAAAATTTTGGTCAAAAGTGTAGAGCTTTCCTTCTTCTTTTCTTTTAATAAGGATTGAGACTACTTGACAGAATATTTCTGCATCGTTGAAATCTTTAAATTTATCTCCAACAAGCTGATAAATTTCTTTAGAAAGTTCTAAATCTTCTTCGCTTAATTTAATTATGTTTGGTTTTCCAAATCCTTGTATTTTTGATAAAAGTTCTACTAAATGATCATCGAAGTATCTCGTTATGTTGATAATGTTTTTTGAGTGTAGCAAGTTCTGTTCTTTTGCTTTCTTAAGCAGATATTCATAAAAATTCATTAAGTATGGATCAACCTTTGCACCAATCTCTAAGGTAAATTTTTCAACAAGAGCTATCATCTCATCCTCAGTTGAAGGGTTTTCTTTTTTAGCTTTGCTTATAGCTTTCAGTAGGACTCGTAATGCCGTGTTATATTTAGTCATAAACGTTCTTCTAATTTCTCTGTATGTGGATTCTGGAATATCGATTTTAATTTCTTTAAAAAACCCAACACTGTCTTTATGATGGGGATCAGTTTCTAAGAGTAGTGCTACTACTACATTCGTATCAACAAAATTGAGCATCCTAGTACACCATTTGTAATAACTTAGCAATTTCTTCAGGACTTGATTTTGGAGTTAGTTCTGGCGCTATCTCTATTATATCCTCTTTGAGCAGTTCTAAGTGTTTTTTATCTTTCTTGTGAAGTATAGCCATGAGTCTTAGGTTCAGGATTAGAGTATAGAGGGACAAATCTAAGGATTCTACTCCTTTTTCTAGGATTTTCATGTATAGGTGTATTAACAATGAAATTGCTTGATCTATAGTTAAATATGCGTCGATGGTTTCATCATCGAGCTCTTTCGTTAGTATTTCTTCAGAAATATTGTCTCTTATTAATTCTAAGATGCTTATTTGTTTTTTAATGTCTATTCTTAATGAACGCTCTAGTTCATGTTTATTGATTATATTCATGAGCTCATCGAGCTCTTCCATTACATCTTTTAGTTCCTCATTTAGGATTTTAAGAATGTTATACTTGGCTTGGAGATATGCCTCTTTTCTTGCCTCCACAGGCAAAACCTCTAAAAGTTTTGGAAGGATTTTTTCTTGTTTTTCTGCTAAGATTTGTTTTATCCTCATTAGTGCCCTGAATTTGTATGATTGGTGTTTTCTTTTTATGTACGGAAGTGCAGAAAAAGTCGGTTTTATAGAGTCTAATATACCTACAAATAGCTCATCAGAGTATTTATCTGACAAAAGATCATAAAGAGAATAAGTTGAAGTTATCATACTTTCTGTTGTCATTCTTGTTCCCTCTTCTTTTTTCTCTGTTAGATAGTATTCTTAACTGCTTTTAAATTTTTGCCACAATTATTTCTCTTTATAATAGTAATTTGATTATCCAAATTTACTAATTTTAAATATTTTCATAAATCCTTGTTGTTAGTAGTTCTGTCATCAGTTTGGTTATGATAACTTAAATTTCACCACGCTTTTTTAAAAACTCCTCAATTAGTCTGACTATTATCTCAGCCTTATATACTATTCCAAGATCCAGTAATTGCCGTACTTGCACCCTTGGCTTTTTTAAGAGAGGAGCGTATATAATTTCTCCAGTATCTGGAATATAATACACTGCGGAAAGAATTCCTAAAAACAAGAGCCTCTCTGCACCGATAATAAATGATTTCTTAGTTTTATCAAAATATCCTCCACGGTTATACAAAAACACAGGACTTCCACTAGACCCTGGAAAAACAGAGGCATCTATTAAAAACGCTTTCTGTCCATTAAAATCGATGTAAGGAGGTGTAGCGGTTATCCCTTTTCGGGTTATTGGTAAGAAATGTCTTTCATCATAAAATCCACCAGGATATCCAACAAATACAACCTCTTCAATTGCATCAAGAGACTTTAATTGGGTTTTATCTGGAACAAATGTTCGTGGTATTGCTTTAAGGAATATCATAGTTTTGTTTTCCTGCAAGTAATTTATTACAGGTGCAAGAGGTGCTATTGCAACATCGTATTCTCTATCAAATATCCAAAACTCATTAAAATTTGTAATAGTTACTGAGTGGGCTTCTCCAAGTTTGGGTTTTCCATCTTCTCCTTTTATAAAAGTCAGAACTCCAACTCTGGCATTTGAGACTACATGTTTATTAGTTACGAGAAACAAATAATTCTTGTCTTCAACATTGTAATTAAAAATAAATGAAGTTCCAATATTTTCAACATCCTCTTCTATTATTGCCCTAACTCTTACAGTTGTGTACAATAACTGTTCCAATGTTGACATTGTTTCCATATTTCTCACCATGAGATAATAAAAGTTAATTTTTATCTTTCTCTGTCATTTGCTCCCCTCTGATTTGATAACAAGTTTATGTCGTGCTAAATTTTTATACTTAATCAAAAATTTCTTGTGAAATGAGAGTTCTTATAGCTCGGCATAATACTTCTAATATCATACTTCTCTGTTAGTTCGACCTTCTTCTTCATTCTTGTTTCTCTCTTTGGAATATTATTATAATCAACCTGAATATTTTTTGACATCATAAATTTCATATCTTATAAGTCTGTATATCCTCACTAGGGTGATAATCACGTTGATTATAAGAAATCCAATGAGATAGAATAATGCACATCTAGCCCAAAGAGGAGTATTCTCTCTTCCAGCAAAAATTATAGCTAAAAATAATACAAATACAGACACTAATATTGTCATAGAGATTGTGGAATTTATATGTTCTAGGAATCCTATTTTGTCTTTCTCAGTTTCTTTGGTTTTCTCTAGACTATAATACACTATCATCAAAAGGTTAAGCAATAATGGAATCAAAATACTGGACACTGTTATTATATGGCTATAGAATTTATTTGCGCTCGGATACATTAGGAAATAAAAGAGAGATGCTAGGACCAGGGGGACAACGATAAGAGTGATAATCAAAGGGAATGTCCTTAGGTCACTACGCATATGTCTAAAATAATCTTTCACTATCTCCCTGATATCCATCAGACCATACACTCTGACCACCAGTTATTATTTTATTGGTTCCTTTTTAATCTCTTTTAAAATTTCCTCTGCCTCTTCTTTTATTTTGTTTATATTTTTGACCTCGACCCATGTGCGAACTTTTCCTCTTGTTAGATTTATAGTGCGTCTGCTGTCTCCAACCTTCACAACAATACTCTTTTCTTCATCTTTATCATAGATGTATCCGATATTACTCAGGTCATAATTTCTTATTGCCGCCAAAATGTCATCTTTTAGCTTTATAACTTTGTTTCTCCTAGCTTTGATTGAAATCTCAACATAAAGTTCCTTCTCATTTGTTATCTTGAATTTGTCTAATCTTGAATCTATATCCCTAGGTTTCTTTGGAACACGAATTTTGATTTCCATAATTGGACTTTCCAAAAGTTTATTCAGCTTCAGTATTACAGGATCAATTTTTAAATGCCCATCCCACTGTTCTAGAGCATTGGAAAAGGCAGATCTAACACCAATATTTCCTATCCTCTGAATAACCATAAATCCGATCTTAGTTCTTTGATTGTATTCAATGAGATAAAAATAGTTATCCAAGGGTGATTCGTATTCTTCTATGTCCTTTGTTTTTGTTTGAGTTTTGACATCGACTACTGGTCTTTTTGATCCAAACCTCCCATATTGCATATAACCCCAAGCTTTGTTGCCCTCTACATTAACTGACTCCAAAATAAATTCTGTTTGATCATTGTTATCGACATAATGTTTTCTTTTTTTCGTTTCCAAGAACTTCAAGAAATTTCCATTATATTTCGAGGGCAATTTCACAACCTCAAATCTATATGGGGCTAGAAATACCCTTGGCATTTAAATCACCCACCAGTATTCTTCCAAGTACTAAGCTTGGAAGGAGTAAATCACGAATATTCTTTAGTACTATACTATACCTTTTAAGTTAATAAGATTTTTCTTGAACAACAACTCCACTAGCATGTAACCAAGAATCACAAAATAATCCTCAACATGCTTTCTTGGGAATGTCCAAAAGGTTAGGTGTTCTCTATTGATGTCATCAGTTATTTCTCTGGTCTTTAGTTCTTCAAGTATTTTGGTTGATGTTTTCTTTTGCTTTTTTCCTAAGCTCTCTTCTTTTCAATGGAAAGATTGTACAAAACTACTATTATGATTTTAAATGGATTATAGCATTGTTTTTAGGTACTCCTCAACGATGAAAAGTGTTACTCCAAGAAGAAATGCTCCTAAAATAAATATGCCAATTAACAAAGCCAATTGTCCAACTGGAGTAGTTTTGAACATAATTCCAAACAATGGATATCATGGTGCCAAAGAATGCATATAAAATAAGATCCGCAGCTGGACTATATCTCTCTTCCATGAGTGTTGGTGTGCCTTTTCTGTAGCTAAGCTTTTTGTAGGTTGCTAACACTTGAGAGGTTGTTAAAATTTGTCTCCCGCCATTCATCTCTGTTGGGTATCTTTCTTTCCCTCTTTCTATTATTGCATCAATCTCATATTTCCTACCATTTCGTTTTCCTATCACATTCTGTTTAACATTATACCTACCTTTCTTATATCTGCTTGTTACTCTTTTCTCAAAGCCAGAACCTTTACCTTTTTTTCTTGGCAAAAATTAACACCTCCTAGAATTTTTGCTATTTTAAGTAACGGTTGATTACAAGAATAGGAGCCTTTGGTTTTATTATATTAGAAAGATGTTTAACTCTCAAATATATTTTGTCCTACGAGTAATTGACTTATTGACAAATAGTTAGTTGAAAAACTGACATTGAATAGTTTAAACTTTCTTTAGTTAATCATTACACAAACTTTATTATGATGAATGTAATAATTTTGATGTGAAATTGTCTATCGGGAGGTGATCTGATGGAGCCTACATATATAGCATCCATAATTGCTGCTACTGCCTCTACCTCCCTAGTACTTTTCAACGTATACATCTGGATTAAGAAAAGGCCAAAATTAAAAATAATTAATGTTTGGAGGACAAAGGATGTTCACAAACAGCCAGATGAGACCTATTCATTTACTATTTTAGTGGAAGTTGCTAATAAAGGAGGAATAGAGTTAAGAGAGTGTTATGCAATTATGCAGACAGACGTCGAGACAAAACCACTATATGACTGGAGTAGCTATGAAAAAGACATGAATCGATATGGAAGAGATCCTCTTGGAGTCGAGCCCTATAAGATTTTTGATTTACCCGCTAATACATCAAAAATTTTGAAGGGAGGCATTAAAGCATCATCGGGAAAAGTCGGTATGAGGATAATCGTGAAGTGCGGAGATTTAAAAGATGAAAAGGAAGTCTTTTCCATAGATAGCCTCAAAGTCTTTGAATTGCCCATCTGATCATGTCTATAAGGTGACTATGAGTGGGGAAGACGAACTCGTTTCAGGCTCTTTCAATTCACATTAAAATGCCACGGATATGTCGTGTTGGAGAGAAAGTGCCTGTCACAATTCGTATTAAGAATCATGCTGATGCTCCATACCCTACAAAGGAAGATGAATATCTTATAGTAGATGTTTGGAGCGAAATGATCAAGCATCAACCCGGTAGAGGGTATCCTACGTTCAATAGTCGTTTTTCTGAACCATTCAAACTTGAATCCCACGAATTTAAGGAAATAAAGTTCGATTTTAGACTTATGGAACCTAGCCAATATAGAATAACAGCAAAGCTTAATCTCATCGAAATAATTGAGGTCAGGGGCAACCCCCAATGGAAGAAACAAAACCCCGGAGCTATTTCTGGAAAACATGGGCGGATAGGAGATGAGCGATGGATATCCCTTGGGGGTGGTGGTGTTCGTGTTAAAGTTCTTGATATGAAGGAAATTAGCAAAATGAAAAGCTGTATGTCATGTTATGATTTACTACTCCTGCTAGGCTCGGCTGGTGCTATCATTGCAGCTATTGTTGGAATTGTATCTTTAATCCTGCAACTCAAATGATGAAAATAACAAAAAGGTCAGGGCAACTCATTGATGATACACAATTTCTTTATCTCCACTGCAACATCTTCGATGAGCTTTCTTCCATACTCAGTCCCCATTAGCTCCCATGCAAGAGCTAACTTCTTCTGAATTTCTTTCAAGATTTCCTCATTAAGCTCTTTCTTTTTCTTCAAGCCCCATGTGCTTTTTCTTTTCTCTTTTTTCTCCTCTTTGGGTTCTTCTTCAACTGGTTCTGTAACTTCTTTAAACTCTTGGCTTGCGATTTGCTTTAATAGGTCCTCTGGATTTGTGGAATTGTTCTGTTCTGTAAGTTCCATCTTTAACCCTCTCCCACGATTTCTTTAAGCTCTCTCCTAATTGGGTTTTCATTGTCGAATGTGAGTTCTGTGCCTCCAAAATGCTCTTTTTGGATGTTCTTGCCTTTTTGTTCTTTCTCCTTCCAATAGACCTTGACTCTTGGATTAATATGTAATGCGAGCTCAACTTCCCTTTTTGCTTCTCTTAAGAGTGTGAAGTACTTTTCTTTGTATTTATCACGCTCAGCTTTTACTGCTTCATAAGCTTCCCATCCTGCTTTGATTGCTGGATGAACTACTACTGGAATAGCTTCTTGTATTCCTGTTCCTCTATACTCGCTTATCGATTGGCAGTAAACTGTTATGGCTTCGTTGTTAAATTTGGTTATTTTCTTGTGGGCTTTTAGGATTTTGTGTGGTGGTTGTCTTCCGAAGAATCTTACCAAGCTCCACCAGAGGGAATCTAACCAACTCGGAGGTCTTTCTTGGTAATAGATCCAGTACTCATCATAGTTTATCATGTAGCTTACAGGGTGTCCTAAGATGATTGAGCCCTCATCAGGAGTCACTGCTATGAGGAGCTTTTGATATGTTGGCTTGATTTGGCTCATTCTTTGGGCTAAAATGCGCATTTGTTTAACTCTCTCTTCTACTCTTTTTTCAATTTCTTCTTCTAAGTCAAACTCTTTAAGGCTTATGAAATAGCTTGCAGCTTCTTCATCACTCATAATAACTCCAGGTTCTTTCTTCTTTTTCTTTCTCCTAAATCTATCAAATATCCTCATTTTTATCACCTCAAAAGCTTTGATTTGGGCGAAAATACATTTTAACGGTGAATTCTCTATCAAAAGAAAACCAGCCTCTTCCTTTCTTCTTTCTACGTTTTATGAATTCCTCAAAGCTGTCATGCTCGACAGGTATTCTCAGCTTTTCACCATCCATAATTGCAACTCTCAGAATGTCCAAGTCTTTCGGGCTCGCAAGGGCTCCAATTACAGCTATATGAGCCGCACCCATTATTAGAGACATAGGAAGCCTGTAGAGGTATTGGGTTCCTGCAACAACGTTGATGCTTAGACTTCTACCCTTTCTGTAAAGTTCTTCCATTGCTCTCCATGCGAGGTTGTGCTTTGAGGCCTCACCAGCCGTGCCTATCAAATCCTGAATCTCATCAAAGAAAATCCAAATGTCTACTCTCTTTTTTCCTGCAATAGCTTTTAATCGTTGCCATAATAGATACATGATAAGCCTTTGCTCGTCCAAATCAAGATTAGAATTGTCTGAAAAGTCTATGATATTAATTCTGTCGGTTGTCAAAAAGGTTGTAAAGTCCTTTTGGTTGTCTTTGACATAAAGAGGATCAGCGGCAATTTCTTCCATGATTGAGCGGATGGATTCCCATGTGCTTTCTCTTACTTGTTCTTGTGAATAAATCATGCTTAAAAGATTCTTTGGGTCATGGACACCATAAACTTTCCAATACTTGCGAATTAGTCTGCCGTAAGCTGTTCCTTTTGGAATGTCAAACTTTTGAGTGAGCATATCAAAGGTTAAGTGCTTGTATTGGATGTGGCCTTCAACAACCTCGGCATCTGGTCCGTTATCGAGTTTTATTGCGTAGATGCTTCTTGTTGGTCTAAATACTATTCTTCTTGTTGGGAAGCTTCTTGGTCTTAGTCCATGCCATGTGAAGATGTCTACGGGATATGGTCTTTTTGAAATGTAAGTGTCTATGAGGATGTAGTTTGGGAGCCCCATCGCAAAGTCTCCAGGAAAGCCTAGCATGTGTTTGAGTTGTGGATGTTTTTCTTGTATCTCAAAGTATTTGGCAAGAAAGGGATGTCTTCTACTTGCCTCTGCTTTTCCAAGCTCTTGTATTCTCTTAATCCAAAACTGTTTGAGCTTTTGATATTTTGAATAGTCATACTTTCTCTCGAAGATTATTATCATGACTTCTTTTCCGAATACTTCATGATAATAAATCCACAATGCTTCAGCCATTGCCTTCATAAATGATGTTTTGCCATAGCCTGTTTTCCCAAGTAGGAAAATGTGATTTGCGTCTCCAATTTTAAGCGGTAAGTAAAGCTTTTCTTTCTTGTTTGTGCTCATTGCTCTTCCAAGATATGGTCCACTGCTTGGATTGAAGTAAGGTATTTCGATTTCTTCTTGTGCTGATACTCGTGTTGATATTGCCATTTAACCCAACCCTCCTTTTTCTTTCACGTTTTTCTTTATTCAAAACAAAAAACTATATTTCGTCGTAAAAGATGAACTCAGCAACCTTTGTTTTCCTTAATCCTCCCTATTCTTCCTTTTACGATTAGGGAATTACAGTCCAGCATATTCCCAACCTTTCTTAACTCTGTAAAGCAAGAATCCTATTCCTCCAACAAGCAAGCCTCCAACTATAAGAGCCTTAATAATGATAGAACCGATTAGTCTTTCTTTTTTAGCCTGTTCAATGTAGCTTTTCTCTGATTTTTGCGCTTGCTCTTCTAAGAGCTTTGCAATTAAAGTTTTATACTCGTTGTTTTGCTGTTCTAAGAATTGGGCTTTTGCTTTGTATTGATTGACTAAATTCGTTTGATTAGCAAGTTTTTCCTTAAGAAGTCTATTCTCTTTGGTTAAATTGGCTATCTTGGCTTGAAGCTTAGAAACATCTTGGGCTTTGGCTTCTTTGAGCTGCTTTTCCAAATCAGAAACTCTTCTCTTCAACTGCTTGTTCTCATTTGTTAGACTCTCAACTTGCTTTTTCAGTTGCTCATTTTCCTGCTTTAGCTTTGTATTCTCTTCTTTAAGCTTTTTCAACTCTGCAGAATAGTCTTCGGTTGCGTTGAAGCTTATTGTGAAAGGTTCTTGGCTGGAAATACTCACTAGGACATAATTGTTGAACTCATCAATCCTTATCTCAAGCCCTTCAAAAGTCTCAGAATCTCCAGCATAGACTAAACCCAATAGTTGGTTTCCTTGATAGACTATTGCCGCTGTTTTGTTATTGGCCTTATTTTTGTCAATTTGAATTATTAATTCATTAACGTAGAGTTTATCTCCAACACTCAGCCTTCCAGTCCAGGAGTATGTTGCGGATACGAGGCCTAATGTTCCTATTAATATTATAATGAATATTAGGAAAAAGCGCTTCATTTTGTAGTCACCTCGATAGTGAGGGGTGTTGGGGAGGTTATTGTAATCTTGGCAACATACGTGGTTGTTCCTGCCCAATATCCCTCGCCAAGAATGCTCACATTGTCAATTGTGATATTCATCGGCTCCCAATACACGCCATTTGTGGTTACAAAGAAGAATTTGCCTTCTGTGGCGTCATAATCTGGTGCAATTTCAAAATTAAGCTCCAAAATGGTTAGTTTTTGCCCAACTTCAACGGTCTTTTCATACACATATTCTTGCGGCTCCTCTGGAGCTGGTGTTGTGGTCGTAGTTGTGTTGGTTTGGTTTTCGGGAAGAGTGAAAGTGTAGGTTTCATTTCCAAAGCTTAAAATGATAGCTCCACCATCACCAAAACTTATGCAACCAGCTGAAGCTGCTATTAAGCCGACAAGCAATAATAAGCCCAAAATCTTTTTCATTTGTCATCACCTCCGAAACAATCTTGCAATTCCCGCTAGAATGACTAGAATGATGTAAACTACTGCAGAAGCTCCTCCAATTACCACTGCAACCGTAAGGTCTATGATATCCCCAATGAAGCCTATTACAAGGAATTTTGCAAGTAGGAAATAAGCTATTGTAACAACTACGAAAATTTTGGCTGCATTCTTCAAAATACCCATTTTTCCCACCTCAATCCAAAAGCCCTTTTATCTTAATCAAGCCCTCTTTACGCTCAACGTAAGCCAAACCAGCAAAGAATTTCGAGGAGCCTTTCTTGATGTACAGCTCAAAAACCCAATACAGCTTGCCATTTTCTTCTTTCTCGCTCATGCTTTTGATTTCAGGCTCAATTTTCATTTTGTACTTCTTGAGCTTCAGGTTATACTCTGCGAGATAGTTGTTTAGCCTGTTTAGGGCTTCCTCTGCCGTGATTGGATAAGTTTCAACATAATTTCCTTCAAAACGTACAATGTGACCATCTGCAAACCTTAACGTACTATTATAAACAATGAAGCCTTCTTTGGGATAACCCAACTCATAGAGTCTTTTTTGAAGCTCGTTCTCTGCAAATGTGGCATGATAGTAGTAGATTAGTGAGATGATGAAGACAAAGAGAAAAATCCTTGAAATAACCTTGAAAAAAGAAGGGTTAGAGTGGGGCTTCATTCAATCAGCCCCTTAACCGCTTTGTGGGAATACTAAGCTTACGGTCTCGTTGGCGTAGAACTCAAATGTACCGTTTACTGGAAGTCTTACGCTGTTGCCACTCAAGTCAAATGCTTCTACGTAGAAGTCAACGTAGTAATATGTGGTATCTGTAACGTTGCTGTCAATGGTTAAGGTAACTTCGTATGGTGAAGTGCTCAAGGTAACGTTTTGGAAGGTTGTAGCATTACCGTCGGCTGTTATGGCGTAGAATAGCATCACATAGTCAATTGCATCGTTATCGCTTGCTGTAATGCTAAATGTGGCGTTACCGGTTGTGCTATCATATGAAACAGTTACATTTGAGACCGTTGGAGCGGTAGTATCGTTAACAGTTATGCTCTCATAGCCAGTGCTTGGATACCTCCAAACCTTAGTCTCGTTATTCTCAATGTATTGGACTTCAATGTAGTAATAGACAGTGTCTCCAAAGCTTGAATCGATTGTACTCTTATATGTGCCATTTTCAGCTGTTAGGGAAAGTGCAGTGTAAGTAGCGTTAGCAGGATCAGCAACGTTTAAGGCATAATAGAGCTTTACGCTTGAAATATTGAAGTATTCCTCATTTAGCAGGCTAAAGGTAATTTGAACATCTCCTGTTTCTAAAGCGCTTGCTTGTAAGTTAATTCCAAGCTCATATGTTTCATTAGTTGTTGATCCATTGTATGGGGCTTCACTGTTTAGCCAATCGCTTAGGTCTATGAAGCCAAAGTCTCCGCCGCTGTAAGCCCAATATGCAATGCCTACAAACAAAATAACTAAACCAAACGTTATTAATTGCCTTTCCTTCTTTCTCATTTTCAACCACCTCCAAATGCATTTGCAATATCTTTCAAGAGGGAGGGAATTGACTTGAGGAGATTCACAAAAGCCTCAAACAACGAAAACTCCTTCATAAACGCAAATGCTGCCAGTACTCCAAATAACAGCTTGAGGGCTCTGCTCCCACTAGCAAAACTGAGGATAAGAAAGACTATTCCAAGTACAAGAAATGGATGAGTTTGGGCTAAATTCTGAAGTCCGTTGATGATAGAATTTGCATCAACCACTTGAACCACCTCTCTTTAGTGTTAAGGCTGCAAGAATTGCTGCAACTGAAAAGCTAACAACGCCTTTTATCAGTTCAAATATTGTTGCTTCTGGATTGTTTGTTATCGCTAACATGGCAAAACTTCCAATTGTGAGCATTGCTGCAGCATCCCAAATCCCCCAATTGTCCAAATCTGCAATCCTGTAAACTGACAGTCCTATAAGAGCTGATGGAATGAATAAAGCCCAAAATCCACCCAAGCCTAAAAGCTGGCCTACTGAAGTTACTGTATCTTGCCAATGGAAAATGCAAAGAATGTAGACCAAGAGGGCTACTGCAATTCTGCCGAGCATTGCTCTCACCTTTAAATTCCGAACATCCTTGGAAGTAGTGTCAAGTATGCTCCCTTTGTCGCAATTGTGGCACCAAGCCAAGTCCACAAGAGAAGCTCATCATCTCCAGTCTCTGGAGCAAAGATGTAGAGGCTGATTAATCCTGCAACGAATAAGTTTGCAGCTCCAACGACTCCAGCATTTACGGTTATAGATCCAACAAGAGCCCAAATTATAGCCATCATGCCTAAGGCTGCAAAGATAATGCTTGTTAAAATTGCAGTTGCACGGCTTTTCTTAGCGCCAAATGTTGCAACAAGCTTGTTGTAGTAGTCATTTTTATCTGCAACCTTATCAAAGACCTCTATTAATATTACAAATGCAAGTGGGATACTTGCAAGAGCATTTATTGTCTCTGCAACTGTCACATTTTTGTTTGATGCGTACCAAAATAAAAGTCCAAGGAATACGCTTGCAAGACCCGTTTTAAGCAGCCATTGTCCAAACTTCAAACCCCAAATATTGTTTTCACCCATTTTTTCACCTCCTTTACCAGAATTTCAACTTATCAACAAGCCAATCAATACCCATTCCAATTCCTTTTCCTGCAAACCATCCAATGATGACGATTAAGCCTGCAAGGGCTCCAAGGCTGCCAAACATTTGTCTTCCAAACCAGGCAACGATGAAGCCAATGACTATCACTACAATGTCCATTTCAGAAAGTCCCAACGGAAGATCTCCGCTTAGAAGGGAACCTAAATTAAATCCTGGCTTATACTCATTAGCAAGATTCACAAGATCCTCTGCGGCTTTAGCATCTAACTTGGCTTGCTCGATTTCATTATAGAGAGCTTTATCAGCTGCATTAGTGTAAAAATCACCGGCTTGCTCAAACTTCTTTGCTACATTTAACCAATTAAGAAACATTTGAGAATCATCTGTATCCTTAGCTTTCTCTAAAGCCTTAATTGCCTCATTATAAGTCCAAATTGCCTTTTCTGCATAATCTTTTGCTTGAGAATTGCCCATATTTTGTGCTTTAGTCTTTAACTGCTCAGCCTGATCAATTTTCTCTCTAAGTCCATTAATGAGAGTGTTCGCAGTTTGAATTATCTTCTCTCTTTCATCCTCAGAAATCTGGTTATCGCTTGCAACTTGAGCAAGCATTTCAACTTGATTATCATCTAAAACAACTCTTGTATTTTGCAAAACTGAAACATCAGGCTCTGCAACAAGCCAAACTTTAATTTGTTGCCCATCATCCCGGGTTATGGTGAACAACACAAGTCCAAAGCTCCTGTAAGTTAGAACATCATCTCCAGTTGTATATCTAACATTAAGGACCTTTTCAACACTTGAGTCATCAGATAACGTTCCCAAATCTCCTCTTATACTGTCAGCCAATTCCCAATGTCCATCCTTGTAAACTCTTACTGACGCAAATCTGAAATCATCACTAAATGTAACGTTCAAAGGATCAAAGTATCCGGGATTTGGAGCAATGAAGAATTTATAATCAGCTGTTGAGCCCATTATATGTACTGGAGTCGCATAAGTAAGGATTATGAAGTTCGAGAGGGCTCCAGCAAATTTCTCTTGATAAAGAGCCCATTTACTAGCTTCATTTGTCTGAAGGAATTTAATTGGTAAACTTGCATACATGCCCTCATCTAGGAGGGCAACATCCTTTGCCCTCGTTACATGTCTCCATGCACTGGTGGTTTCAACATGATAATTGATCTCAACATTTTTGACAAAGACATAACAAGTATTTGTTTGAGAATCCCACTTGCCTCCTTGAGCCTGACAATCATTGACGCTTGAGACTGGAGTGCTCTGATACATTTCTCTATAAGCATCAACATCAACATGTATTTCCCAAGCCTTTGTGCTTGCATTGAAAATACTCTCGATTAAGTTCTTTGAGATTGCTCCTGTGTTGATGGCACTTTCAACTTGGTAAATAAATGGATCTGGAACTTTCAAGATTGTTGAATAAACTATTGATTCCCCATTCAAGCCTTCTGATCCGGTTCCATAGTCCCATGTTCTTGTCCAAAGAATGTTGCCATCTTCATCTTTCAGATAAACCTTAACGGATCTTATATGAACGACTGAAAATGGAATTGGGCTTTCTTTTGTGAAAACTTTAATCTGCACTGGAAATGCTGAAAATCCATAAATCTTCTCAGGACCAAAGACTCTTGCCCATAAATCTCCAGTTGCTCCGGTTTCTGTAATGTCATAAGTAGTTAGATCGCTTCTCAACTTTGCATTCAACTCTGCAATCTTTTGATAAGCCTGTTGATTTGCCTCTTGGACAATTTGCTTACTTTCAAGCAAATCCTCATCAGTTGTGATAGTTGTTTGATTTGCATAACGTGATGCACTGTAACTTGTCATAGACGTTTTAGAGTCCTCTTTAGTAACATAGTACGTAACTGCTGCAGAGGCAATTGAGACAATTGCTATTATTGCTAATACTGCTAGTGGTGCAAGTGCTCTTCTTCTCTTTGGCTTGAAAAAACTAAAGAATTGAAAAAGAGGGTTCATGAACTCACCTCCTTCTCAGAACATAAATGGCTCCACCAATTAGGATCAAGGCACCAAGAGCCAATGGAAGTGTTGAGCCTCCAGAGCCTATTGGCAGACTGAAGCCAGAATTGTCAATCATGACATGGACAAGTCCCTTAAACAGGACTTCATTTCCTTCTAAGATCTCAATCTGGAGATCATAAGCATCAAATTGCACATCTTTTGGGACTTGGAAAGCAATCTCAACAGTTTTCTCACTTGCTGGAGCAATAGCAATTGCCTTGGTAATGTTTCCCTCAATGAATCCTCCAGTCAAAACTACCTCATAGTATTTTGTAAGGCTTGAAGGATTCTTAACAAGCAGTTGAATTGCTCCAACATCGCCTTTTCCAACTGTAATGCTCTCTGTGAGTAATTGAATTGGAGGATTAACATTTATGTCAAAAACTGCTGTAGTTCCAGAAAACTGAATCTCAAGAGTGTAAACACCCTCTTTTGGAATGTTGACTGTGAATTCATGAGACTCATAAGGTCCAAAGCTATAGGAATCACTCCAGACTTCGTTTCCTTCAGAATCTTTGAGACTAAGAGTTAATACCATGTTTTGGCCGCTATTCTCTGCAATTCTAAGGGAATTTTCACCAACCGTCCAGTCCGGAAGCTGAATGCTGAATGGTAGAGGAACAACCTCATAAGGTACTTGTTTGCTTGTGGTGTATGTTTTACTCATTATGGCATCATTTGAAGTCAAAGTTATCGAGAATGCCTTAGTTCCAACTGTTGTTGCTTTGAACTTAATGCTAACTTGAGTATCTCCACCAATATCTCCCAAATAGTATTTTCCTCCCTCTGGAGAAATCAGTTGTCCATCTTTCCTCACTTCTAAAACATCAGAAAGCCCGCTTAAGCTTAAGTAAGTGTTATAAGTTGCACTTGTATCAATCGGGCTTAATGTGAACGTTAGCTCGTAGATGCTGTTCTCATAGATTTGAATGTTACTTGGAAAATTAAAGAACTTGAAAGCAGCGGTGTCAGGGTACATTTCAACGGTAACGCTCATATCGCTTTGAACGTCAATCGTCTTTTGAACGCTCCAATAGCCCGTTTTTTCAAAAGTGAGTGTGTGAGTGTCCTTTGTTAGTTCTAAGCTCCCACCGTCATCAATCGTGCCCAAAGTAGTGTTTCCTTCCTTTACTGTTACACCAGTAAGAGATTGACCCGTCAAAGCGTCTTTTAAGTTAAAAGTAACACTATAATAAGCTGGACTTATGTCCTGTACATATAAATTAACACTACTTGAATAAGCTGAAAGTGAAACAAAAGCCTGAACGCTTAAGATATCGCTTTCTGTTATTGAAACTCCTTGATTTTGCAACTCTTGAACAACATCTATTATCAACTCAACCCAACCATTATATGCATTATCCAAAGTTATAATGTCATAACTTTGGTCAGCTAATGAAGTAGGAATTCCACCATACTTGTTTGATGACTTATACTGCAACCCATACTTAATACCGCTTGTTGTTGTTACAATAACCCCAACCGAAACGCCCGTATAAGTGCCATTCCCACCAGAAGCGAACACATTAAATCTCAACTTTGTAGAACTAAATGTCTCATTGTACATGTATATTGCATAGGAAACATAATTGCCACCACTATCACTCCAAGAAAACGCTACCGCACTTTTTACGCTATCCCAAGTCACCGAACCACTTGCATCATTATCGCTATCCGTTTCATACACTAAAGTGAATTTATTGACATCATCCTGCACCAAAGCATTTACTAAACCTCCAAACAGCACTAGCAAACCTAACAAAACGCTTAACACTCTTTTCATCTTCTCACCCTCCCACAGCATAGTCAGTGATTATGCCAGCTAAAATTGCAACCAAAAGAGCAGTCTTTTCGTTCAAAGCAGCCAAAGAGCTCAGAAAAGCACTGAAGTTTCCAGCACTCTGATAAAGAGTTATGAGCCATGTCAACAACAGCATATCGTAGATTAGCACTCTCCATCCCGCTGTGAAGGGTTTGAAGTAAATCACGTTTTTATTGCCCTTGTTTGTCAGGGCCCAATGCATGATGAGCCCACCAATTGCTCCAAAAAATACTGCTTCCTTCGTTATACTGTCCCAAGCAACATAGCCGAAGAATACTGCTATTAACACAAAGAGGACTAATTGAACAATGCTTTTTGATTTCATGCACTTTTCACCCCTGACTGCTTTATCTGCCTCAAAAGCCTTGCTTCTTCCCGTCTAAGCTCAGTAATGCGTTTCTTGATCCGCTTGAGCTTCTCCTGAAGAGAAACAATATCCTCTTTCAGCAACTCCATGCTACCATCTCCACAACGTTGTTCCTGATTCCATTTATCGTAAGATAGCCTAAGAAAAGTTAGAAGAACTCATTTAAGCCCGTATCAGCTAAGATTTAGCTAAAAGTTAGCTAAGATTTAGCGAATCACTTGTTCAGCCCTACTAAAATACTTCCAATGATAATCAGTATCACTCCAATCCACCTGCTTGTTCTTACAGGTTCATTAAGAATAAAAAACGCCAAAATAGTGGTGACAAAATAAGCAAGGCTCAGTAATGGATACATCAAACTGACATCAAGCATTGAGAGCCCAACGAGCCAAAGCACTGATGATATGCCATACAGCACTAGTCCCAAGAGTATGTATTTGTTTGATAACACGAGTTCAACAGTTTTTAATGAAAGAATTCTTTCAGCAGAGTCTAAAGTCCCAACAGAATTCATGCCAAGCTTAAAGAGTATCTGTGTTGTTCCTCCAAGTAAAATACACGCTCCCAAAATCAAATATGGAAGGGTTCTCATTTTTCCACCTCCAGGATATAAAACTTCCATCGGTGAAATACAACTCTAAAATCATCGCCAAAATCTTCAACTGTAATGTTATACTCCTTCTCAGCAAATGGGCCTAAAATAACATATTTAATCCCATATTTTTTGATAATTTCTGCTCTTTTCCTTGGATTTGTGAAAAACTCCCTAATATCTTCTCTTCTTTGTTTCATATTCAGAAATGGGTTTCCATGCCCATAGGATACAGCAACAACAGGCCTTCCCGTGAAGCCTGCAATCCATTCTAAAGTGTAAGGATGCCCAATTAGGTAGTCATCCCTTTTAGCGTTCTCACGAATCCATTCAGAGGCTTTTACAATGCCCCTAGTATAGTTACCTGCTAGGTCCTCAAAGTTTTTATATGTGTATTTAGAGCTAAAACAATTGTAATTATACTCTACAAAGCTTAATGAACCATAAACTACAAGCATCAATGCAACTGAGTAGGTTAATATCCTTTTCAATGTAATCCTACTCACAATATATTCTAATCCAAAGAAATAGACAATCAAATAAGTGTAATGAAGTGGTATCACAAATCTTGTTGAAAACACTTTAATTCCAAAATAACTCAAATACTCTGGAATTACTCTCATTATCCAGATACCTAAAATAATTGTGAGGATAAACTCATCAAACTTGTTCTTTCGTTTGTATATTGTCCATAAACCCAATATCCATAGAGGAAGTAGCCAGTAGGCTGGAATTATACTCCTGAGCCGGCTCCAGATATTATCCCATTCCCAATAATGCCTTACATCCTCAACACCCATAGTTGCTCCAGGTTCAACATGAATCACAATGTTCAAAACAAAGGGTAAAAACAACATTCCTCCAATTAGAGCGATTAACAAGTAATTTTTATCCTCCCGAAGTTTCAGGAAAGCGTAGAATCCTAAAGCTCCAATAAGTGAGAATATTGCATTGTAATGGGTCCAAAGCATTGCTGACAATAAAACTCCTGAGAAAATGACATATCTATAACCCTTTGTTTTTTGATATTTTAAGGTCATTAGGTAAAAGAAGGGCAAGAAAATTGGGATTAAAGCTTTAGGATTGGGAAAAAGTTGTGATTTAAGGGCCAAAAAAGATAATGAACCCAACAGAATTCCTCCGTACCTTCCATCCAACTCTTCTCCGAGCTTATACCATGCAAAGACCATAAGCAATGCAAAAAATAAGGGAGTCCAGATCATGAGAGTCCAAATTGAGGCATGAGTGAGTTTTGCTAAGAGAGCTATCAAAGAATGATAAAGAAAAGAGTACCAGTTTGGTGGAACATTATAGTGTTGATCTAGAAACATATTCCTACCAAGGTAAATTCCCCTAATCATTGCCATGTGAATTATTGTATCCCCACCATTTGCTCCAACAGGCATTTTTCGCCCATAGATAACTGTAAAATTAACAATAAATGCAATGAATAAAAGCCAAAGTAACTCGACTTTTACTCTTTTCATATTTCAACCCCTAACTCTTTAATTACTTGCTGTATAGGTTTATTCCCAAATTCTTCTCTAAAAAGTTTTGCTACTGCTTCTCTGTAAACTTGAGCTTTTGAAGATCTCTTCACGATTGCAAGGATCTTTGCCATCATTTCAGTGTCCACATCGGTAGAAATACCCCTCACAATAACCCCTTTCTCACTAACTCTTTGCGCCAACCTCGACCACCCCCTTTATTTTTCTAAAACTTTCTTTAACTCATCAACAACACCAGAATAAGCTTCATCTGCCAAAACCGTCATGTTTAAATAATGTCTTTCTAAAACTGAACGAGGAGAGCGCCCTTGAATGAAGTCAATGACCTCCATCGGGACTTTGTTTTGAGCCATGAAGTTCGAGAACCACTTTCTAATTGTTGATGATGAAACACGCTTGTAATTAATCCTCGTTTGAGCCATATAATATGTGATGTCCATTCTCTTGAGTTCCTTGGCAAAGTCAGCCGGCATGTAAGCCCAAAATGCCTTTTTTGTTCCTTTACTGTATGCAATCATCGGGTAACGAGCAACTTTTTCATTCACGACAACGAGATTTTGAGGATCATAGTTGTTGAGCATTTTAATGAGATGTCTCAGCCTTAAGCCTGTAAAGACCAAGAGCTTAAGGAGAATCTCTGCTTCTTCCCCAAATTTTTCTGTCAGTATAGAATATGCTTTCCTTAACTCTGTTTCAGTTATAAATACTTGTCTTGGTGTACTTCTCTTGAATTTCAATGGCCTTTTGAGTAATGCTGCTGTTCCTTCATCAATGATAAGCTCATCTACCAAGAAGTTTATGAAATTCCTCAATCCTTTTACAATCTTCTCATTGTAATTTTCTGCTTCAATAGCCCTTCTCAAATCTTTAATTGACTTTATTGTATACTTGTCAAAGAATCTATCTAAAGCGCTCAAATAGTCTTTCCTTGTGCGTTTGCTTACTCGTGTGGAGAGCCTTTCTACAAATTGGGCTCTATAATTGCTCCAACACTCGTTTAGAGACTTTTGACACGGCGGAGGTCCGGGGTTCGAATCCCCGCGGGCCCACCATAACAAACTTTTCGCCAGAAAAGTTTGATCAAAAGTATTTACCTAACTCATTTGTACTTTTATCGGAATGCATTTTCTCTCAGATAACATCTTTGAGTGTTGTAAACTAATTAAAATGACAAATGTCACTTCTAACTAAACTTTTTAAAAATCACATTTCGTTACTCCTCATTTCAGATAAGTTCCAAAGATAAAAAACCTTAAATAGTTCACGCATGATTATCATAATTATGTATGAACAATTTATTAATCGGAAATCTGAGCTCGAAGCATTGGAGAAAGTATACTCGAATGATAGAAAAGAGCTCATAGTGATTTATGGCAGGAGGAGGATTGGAAAGACTGCTCTTGTGAAAGAATCAGTCAAGAATAAAAGGCATATTTATTTCTTTGCTGAAGAAACACTTGAGGAAGAAAACCTAAAAACTTTTAGAAAACTAGTAAGTTATGCTCTGGAGAACCCTCTCATAGCTAAGGCTGAGTTAACATGGGAAGAACTCTTTGAAATCCTCTCCAAGGAAGATATAGTGATCATAATTGATGAGTTCCCAAACCTGATTAAATCAAACAGAGCAATTATTTCGAAATTTCAGAAAATTTGGGATAGTATCGATTCAAAACTCAAGCTTGTTTTGACAGGTTCGTCAATAAGTCTCATAGAAAGTCATGTTCTCGATTACAAGAGTCCCCTCTACGGAAGGAGAACTCTCTCAATAAAGCTTGAACCCTTAAAATTCTTTTATCTAAAAGAATTTTTCCCAGAGAAGAGCTGGGAGGAGCTTGTGAAAATTTATGGCATAACAGATGGAATTCCAGCCTATATAAAGGAAGTTCAATTTAGATTCAATGTCGGGGAAAATCTTGAAGAAGTTTTTCAACCAAACAAACCGCTTTTTGATGAGGCTGAGTTTTTACTCAAGACAGAGCTCAGAGAACCAGCAAGGTATTTCCAAATACTTAAAGCAATAGCCTTTGGAAAGACTAAATTCGGAGAGATAGTTTCATTTACAGGACTACCAAGTTCAACTGTCTCTCAATATTTGAGCAACCTTCAAATTCTCCACATAATCGAAGAAAAACACCCAATTAGAAAACCGGAGAAGAGGAGAAATGCTCGTTATTACCTTAGTGACAACTATTATCACTTCTGGTTCCGCTTTGTTTATCCTAATCGTTCTCAGCTCCTTGAGTTTGGGTATATTGAAGGCTTTGAAGAAGAGTATAATCAGTATTTGGGGTTTGTATTCGAAAAGATAGCAAAGCAGTTTTTGGTTGAGTTTAACAAAGCGAAGAGACTGCCTTTTAGGTTTGTTAAGATTGGAAAGTGGTGGCATAAAAGTGAGGAAATTGATTTGGTAGCGTTAAA
>MTLP01000003.1 GCA_002009975.1 Thermococcus sp. JdFR-02 | reverse complement strand
CTGGCGTAGAAGTACTCCGTGCCTACGTTGATACTGCGATCACTGTAGTACTCGCTCACACTGCTCACATAGCTTATGTGGACATTGTACGGGTACTCGAAGGTGTACCTGCCTGCAGTGACCCAAGAGCCACCCTGCTTCCGGATGTAGACGGTGACCGCTGGCGATGGCGCGGAGAAGGCATCGTTGATCGACTTCCAGCCGTCTATCTCATTCCTCTTTCTCCTGTAGGTCTCAAGCCTTGTGGTTCTCTTGTAGCCCGAGTCATCAGTTGCCCTCAGCACCACATTGTCTCTCGTCACCTCTGTGCTGGGGAAGGTCTGGTGGTATATTGTCCTGTACCTGTCTTGTGGGCATGTTTTTTTGTCCCCGTAGATGAGTTCAGGGTTCCAGCAGAAGTCAAAGTCATAATTCTTTTCCTTGGTCTTGGCGTACACAAACGGCGTAGCTCTGTAGAATCTCGGTATGATCTTCGGTTTTTCCTTGTCTCCATAAAGCACCAACTTGTCTGTTATCACCGGATGCTGGAAATAGCAGCTCTTGCTGATGCTGCCTATCGAGTACACCTGATAAAGACCAGTGAACACACCCCAGTCATCGTCATCATAGGAGCAGTGCACAAGCGATTTGGTTATAGAGTAGCTTCTCTGAAGATTCTTCGGCTCATAGAGCCACACCTTCAGGTTTTTGATGTGAAGCCAGCCCCCATCGTCTTCGGAGTAATATATCCTGGGTGTGCTTAGACCCCTTGATGCCTGCCAGACCTCGTAGTAGTAAAGTGTATAATCGGGGTTATAGTCAGCATCCCACACCTCATAGGAGAAGTCAAGCTTGCCTGGGATCGTCTTTCCCTGCCCCACTCCGATGGTGTAGCTGGAGGCGTACAACCTGCCCTGAGGGTCGTAGACGTACACCTTGAGCGGGTTGGTGAGCGGATCTCTGCGATGTTCCCTGTAGCTTGCCCCGTCGCCCTCTGCTTTGATTACCACCTTAAACCCGGTGTCGGTGTAGAACACCGCCTGACTGTTATACCCGAAGAACTTTATCGGGAAGGGCACGCGATAGACGCGCCACTCGCCGCCTGCTGAAATAACACTGAACCAGACCCTCACCTCACTTCTCAGACCTTTTTTGTCAGTGGCTCTCACCGTAAGTGTATGGTTCCCGTCGCTCGCCGTGAGATTTGCGCTGAAGTGGTAGTCAAAGGCCCCCTTCTGCTCGAAGCCAACGCTCTGCCAGCTGCCACCGTCAAAGGAGTACTCCACCCTGCTCAAACCGTTGGCTGTGAGCACGCTGCCGATCAAGGGCACCGTCGTGTTGTAGTGCTCGGTGCCGTTGAACGGGTAGGTCAGCGTGAGCACAGGTGGCGTAAAAGCTTTGAGGTAGCGCGGTGTCTGACTGTATAGCGAGCCGGATGTGTCACCGCCAGCTATAACAACGGGTATCTGCACAGTAAGATTTAAAGTTTTGTCGCGGTACAGAACGTAGCCAGGAATGTCGCCGTGTATAGCAGGAACCACAAGTGAAAAGAGGACCAATAGAACTAGCACTCTTGCTAACATGCCTATTATAGCTTAAAAAAATATATAAAAGAATCCAAAAAGGTTCACGCCGCGCTGAGGTGCCTATCGTGCTTCAGCGCAGTGGGACGTTAGGGTAGAGCGCCAGCCTGCCTGAGCCTCTCCAGGCTCTGGATACCGTCGAGCCTCTGCACTTCCACTCCGCCTTCTATCTTTAGCCAAGTAGGCGTGACGATGATGTTGTAGGCTCTGCACAGCTCTTTCTGTTCGCTGCACTCCACTCTGTTAACCTTGTCGATTAGGTTGCCCAGAATCCTCTCCTGCTCCTGGCACGCTGAACAGGTTCTCAGGTAAAAAAAGTACCATCCATCCTGCAGGCGGGCGACCTCAGCCACTGTGTCGCTCTGCTGAGGCTGTGGCCCGGACTCCTCTGGTGGCATGGGAATCTGGCTCTGTTCTTCTAGCTCAGGCGCTGTGAACACCGGTGGGTTCTCAGTGGAGATCCCTTCCGGGAATATCAGTTTCCCGTCGAGGGTCATGTAAGATGTGTACACGTCCTCGCCAATGCTGACGTTGAACCTGTACAGCTGGTACTTCTCATCTTTCTCCACATTCGAAACGCTGATCTGCTCGTGAATCTCCGGAGGTGTCATCGTCCTGACCACCTTCTCTGCTATCTGCCTTGCTTCCTCGGGGGATATCTGCTCCACAGCGGTGTACGGCGTTCCGACTCCCTGCTCCGGTTTCTGGCTTGTATTTGCAGTGCATGCCGAAAGCAGAGCAATTGCCATGAGTGCCACAAGTAAAACATGCTTCCTCACATTCATCACCTCGCAACACCGGAAGGCTTTAATTGTTAAAAAAGAATCAGTCATGTGGTAGTGAGCCTTATTAATGTGTTGTAGAAGCGATAAATTAATATAAAATCAAAGTGAAATCTTACAGGTGGTAGGGGATGAGTAACAAATCCACCTCTTTAATAGGAAAAGATGCAGAAACCCTAAAATTTGAATATAATCTTTTAAAGGAGGAAAATTTAAAAAATACTGAAATGTCATATAGAGTAATGGCTTTTTTAATACCTACATCAATAGCGATCCTAACATGGATAGCACAACAAGAGCATCTTTCATTTTATCAGCTTTTTAGCGCTGCATTGGTGTCCATAGCAGGTTTATGTACTGCTTATCAGATTGATAGGAGACTTACAATGGCAAATAAATTGAGACGTATTCAAATGAATGCTATTGAGAAACATTTTAATTTATGGAACCATCGTCTTTTTGATGAAAACCAACTACCTGCAAATTTAATTTGTAAAGGGGAAAAAATACGCGAAAATTTTAAGAGTTTGAAAAGCGTTCATGAATACTTTAAAATATATATAATAATATTCGCAGCAGCTTGGATTATACTTTTTATATTTAAATTTAACGCAATAAGATTTATTATAAGTTCTGGAAAACTAATTTATTAGCTAAGCTACATCGGATATAGTGAGTATAGTCGTGGTAGGTTTTTAAAATAAATGTGCCAACTGAGTCCTGTAGGCAGCCTAAAAAGAGAACCTTCTCGCTCAAAGCATCTTTCTTTTAATCAGTGTGCTGTTCCTGTAAAGTGCAACATAGGTGTTACCACCAGAGGTTTCAAGTCTGATCTCATACCCTGGCGGCAGGTGTCCGCTGTAAGGAGGTATCTCGAAGCCCCCGTAGTACAGCTCCCTTGCCTCAACATAGTAATGGCTAAATGCCTTGGCCGCCTGCTGGTCCTCAGTAAGGCTCTGGAGGCCTGAGAATGCAGTGTAGAATATTATAGCGCCCAGCAGAAGTGCAACACCCATGTACACAGCCTTCTCGGCGGATGTGTAGGCCTTATTGCACTCTCTTAACCTTAATAATCTCCTGGCACACATTCACGAGTTCCTCCGGTGTCAGCTTTCCTCTTATAATCTCTCTCCTCATGTTGATCAGCTTGCCTGTCAGCGGATCTCTTGTGCCTGTGCACTCTGTGCTTTTGAGGCCAAGTGCGCAAACCCTGTCAAAAACAGAGATTGTGCCAGCTTCCTCCAAGCTCCTCCTTGCCTTCCTTATGTTAGCTCGTGAGTTTAAGCAGTTGAGGCAGGGGTTTTTGCTGCTGTGCTGAGTCATTACGTAAAGAGCCTTTACGAGTGCGTCTTCGTCAATACCTCTCCCCCTGACGAGTCTGAGATAGCTGTCAATCAGGCCCTTTGCGAGCTTTTTGAATTCGCTAAATAGCTGTTCGTTTCCGGGTGATTCCCCCTGTGCAGGACAGCACTCTGTGTTTCGCAGACCGAATACGCAGACTCTGTTGAAGAGGGATAAGACTTCAGACTCCTTGATTTTTCTCAGGTCGGCTCGTGAGTGCTTGCAGTTGAGGCATCTGTTTTTCCTGCTGTGCGATACCATTGCGTAGAGCGCCCTTATGAGCTCCTCCTTGCTGCCGCCAGCCCGCTCATAGTATCGCAGGTAGCTCCTGATGAGTTCTGCAGCGTGCTTCTCAAACAATGAAACAGCATCTTCCATATACCCACCTCGCTTTCTCAGCATGGCGTGGAGATTCTCTTAGCGAGAGTTCCGTTGAAGTAGTAGACCTCCATTTCAGTACATGGTGGCAGTATAGATGGTTTCAGCAAAGAGAGGTTGACAGCTCCAGTACCGCCGCTGGATTTCGAAATGATCTCAGCGGTGCTTGTTCTGAGATTCTCTATCTGGTTTGCCTTGCGCCACCCATCTGCAAACATCCACACTCCGTAAACAGTAAAGGCTATGAAGAGCAGAAATACAACAGCAATTGCAAGGTATCTCAGAAACTCTGTTAGTCCCTCTTCCATACACGCCCTGAGTGGTAAAAGAGATTTATAAAAGAATCAGTTTGCTCTCCAGATGTGTTTATATTCGGAATAGATTTTGGATAATAAAAGATAAAATTACACTTGTAGTATGATTATTTGGTAAAATGGGCAATCTTTTTAAAATTATTAATAATATTGATAAGAATATTAATAGTATTATTATTTTTACTATATATGAGCGTAACTTATTAATTTCTGTCAAAAATATATTAATAATTTTTTCAAAAATGAAATGTCTTTGCCAAAAAGGTTCGTCGGTTATTAATTTATCCGCTGTAGCAGGTTCTAATAGCTCAAATTTGTTTTTCTCTAATACATTTAAGATATTATCTATTTTTGTTAATATAATGCCTAAGTACACATGTTTATCAAAATATATTGACATAGAGATGTCAACAATTTCGTTTTTTATTGATGTGAATCTTCGTATCAATTCCTCATCTAATTCCTTTATCCCCCTTTTATGAATTTTGTAAAGTGCTGGCAAGTGGTCGATTGCTTTTTTTAAATAATATGTAATTTTATATTTATCTTTATAAGTTAATTCGTTGTTTTTTTCTTGAATATTTCGAATATGGTTTTTAACATATTTTAAATGCAATATTACCTTGATTTGATCCGAATAAAGGAAGTCTATAGTTAATGTTCGAAAAATAATAGCAAATACAATGCCATAAGAAGAAGCATAGAATAATATTATAAATAATTTCACAAAAAAATTAATAGAACTGGAAGGAAGAATTTTTAGATATTTATTTAAAAATAACAAAACGAAGACTAGGATAGAAGAACCTATTAATAATATTGAAAACCCTAAAATTAACTTATAAATTTTTATAAGAGTTATAAACAATTTGGGAGAATATATGATATTTTTTAATCTTTCAAATATCGTATTTTTTAGCCCCGAAGCATGATGATATTTCATGAATGAAAATTAAAAATAAAGTTGCTATTAAACCTTTTCTTTTTACACAGCTAGGTCTACTAAGCTCAGTTCTTCATTTTGTGGTTGAAATAACAACAACATACTCTCCGTAATCAATCAGCTCTTCGTAGCCTGTGACGGCGGCTGTCTCAGACTGATTCGCACTCTTTATGACAGTCAGGTTCAGTTCACTTATTCCCTTCTTGTGAAGATACTCCTGCAGCAGGCTGTTTGCCACCTGTGGAAAAAGGTCTGTGGTATTACCGCCTCCAGTGTACGCCTGATACTTGGAAACCTCGACGACCGCTCTGTCGAGTATCTGCCTGATATCATCTTCAGATATCCCCCCATAGAGGGAAGCAGATGATATCTCTGCACCCCTCTTGGCTCCAGTAGCGTTTGCTTGCATGAATGTCGCTGCGATAACGAGTGTGGCAGCTGCCAGCAGAATCATCCAGAAGATTGTAAGAGACCCTCTCCTGTTACTGCAGAAACTGCTTGAGGTCATCATAGCCAACCTTCTCCTTATTAGATGAGCCCAAGACACCGATTTCCTTTATCTCCTTTCCACCAAGGCGGAACATTGCAGGTGCCTCTAACTTTTCGAAGGCTGCCTCAAGCTCAGCCCCTATTGCATCGTCGGGCAAGTTATAGTCAGATGTCCTCCTGAGCAGCTCAAAAACTCTCTCTCTAAATAGCTGGTCATCCCCATTGAAGCCCGCCCTGATCTCTCTGATTATTTCCCTCCCTCTGTACTCTCTTTTTTTCTCTTCCCTGCTGAACAGGCGCCTGAGCCTTAAAACAACCTCTTCCCCGAAGAGGTCTCTTACATCATTCAAAAACTTTTTTCGGTTAGTTTTTACAACGTATGTGTCAGTCTTTCTTGGCTTAATGTTCATGCTCTTAAGCAAAATAATAGATTTAAAAAAGAATCATGTGGTTATGGAGTCTATCAGCTGCAGTGACTTGTCCTCTGAACGGTCTATCACTGTTATACCAGAGTCCTTGGCATGTCTGGCCATAACAGCGATTGCAATGGCAACAGCAAATGCCCCAATCATCAGCACAATTACCTCAGCAGAACTCCCTCGCCTGTCCCAAAGGAACTGAGCGACGTGGCTGGTGGTCATAGTATCCGCCTGAATGGTGCGGTCTTTATATGCTCTGGATCTCCTGCCCAAGCCTCTGCGAAGCCTCAGTGGTCCTAGTATTTGCTTCATTCTTGGCGGTGTTTCCCACTACCAGAAATATAGCCACCAGTGCAATCGCTCCAATTACTGCGACTACATTCCATGGTATATCTCCCTTCCTGTTCTTTACAAAATCATTTACGGTCTTTCCTATCTTCATTTTTCCAGCACCTCCTTTTTCCAGTAAGAAACGAAAAACCTTTATAAAAGAATCCACTCGTCAGCTCCCACTTCTGGAAACTTCTCTCGCAACCTCAAATGCCCTGACTAGCTCTTCCACTTCGTCTTCGGGCGAGCGGCCAGTTAACCTTTCTCTCAGCTCCCTCAACTCTGCTTTGTACCTGTCGCAAACTGCTTCCAGGTCGCTGATTATTTTATCCTTTTCATTCAGCAGTCTGTTTTTTGCCTCGATCTCCCTTTCGAGTATATCAATAGTCTCAATGAAGGTCCTGATTTTTTCGTCATACCTGTCCTTGGGGGTGCCGTCCTTTGTAATCCCCACCACAAGTGCGAGGAAACCAAGGGCTCCTGCCACAAGAGAGTATGCGGGGTTCTGGTTGACCAAGTATCCGGCTACCACCAGCATAATTGCACCAGGAACCCATATCATCTCACACCACCCCACACCGCGACCACCAGAGCGGTAAGTAGGAGCACACCAGAAAAGCTTCCAACGAGCGTATAGAAAGAGTCACCGCCTGTCAGGAAGAAAGACAAAAGTGCGACAGGCAGTGAACCTGCTAGCAGATACTCGTCCCTTATCTCAACGTCTGCGTAGCGCGAAATGTTCTTTGCAAGTGTGAAGAAGCCACATGCAATGACTATCAACAACCCTGCCTCAAGCATACCTTGGATGGCAAAAAGAGATATATAAAAGAATCAGAGCACGAGAGACCTGCGGTATGATGTTTGGAGAATCGATGCGCTGTACCAGTAATACCCGTATCTACGGAGATAGCAATACTTAAAGCCACTGTACTTCTTGACGCAGCTGCAAAAATCTCCGCTATTGTAGCAGGCCCTCTGGTGGGCCATGGCTTTCTGAAGGTCATTTACTACCTTATCTGTATCAGGCCCCTGATTTAATTGACCATAGACACTCTGACACCAGGCGTCATTGTTAGTAGCTGCTTGGAACTGAGGACCTGTGAAGACTCTTTCCTTTAAAACAGTATTTATTACACTTCTCATCGTCGCTGTGCTTCCGTATGGAATCTTGTACTTTCCAGAGAAGTAGGCTCTCAAGGCTGGTGGCAGTGGCTTGTCAGGGTTTGCGATGTAAGTGCTGATATCTATAGTCCCACTGTAAAACACTACTATTCGTCCATTAACCCTCACATTTAAAGAATGGCTCACATAGGAGTACCATCCATAAGAGCGAGCGAATTTTCTATAATCCATTGAAACGAAAGCATTTATTGAGCTTCCTATCTTACATGTTTTTTTATCTCCTCCTTTAATCTGAACAATACTGCTTTCCTGCTGTTTGTTCAACTCAAGAACCTGACCCCCCTCAAAAACCATATATGACTTGGTGTATGCTACAGCATTAACAACACCTGCAGAGATAAGAAACACCAGAATCGCGAACAAAAGAGTCTCGATCCGCATACTGAATATATGCGGAAAAAGCTTATAAAAGAATCATTTTTTGGCCACCACATAGCCGGAGGGGCTGAAGTAGAGGAGGTAGCTGCCACTTTCAGTTATCTCCACTCTCGATGATGCAATTGCTTTTAGCTTCACCGTATACCTTCTGCTGCCGCAGCCGTAGTCCATACGGTCGTTCTCTATGACAATGCTGCACCCACTGGGGACATTTAGCGTAACAGTCGTGGACGAACCCTCATCAGAGAGGTGGTCGAGAGAGGATTTCACAGCAATTGCAGAGCTTTTTATACGCATGAGCTTTTGAGTCTCTTCAAATCCGGAAAGACCCTTCAAAATTGGATAAACACTTGCAACAATAAAAAAAATAAAAATAAAAAAGAAGATGATGGGCTTGTTCATCTCCGCATCACCTTTTTCCTCCTGCGCAACGCCAGCACCACAGCCGTCACCGCAACTGCTGCAAACAGAGCTATTCCGAGCACCAGTGGTCTCCGGTCTTCTTTCTGTTCAGTCTCTTGTGTCTGAACCTCTTCTTGTGTTTCCGGCACCTGAACATGTGGCGGGGGTGTAATCTTCTTTTCCTCTGGTGCCACCTGCTCTGGCTTTGATATGCCGAGCAGCGCTCTCAGCGAGCCCTTTGCGTTATCCTCTGGTATAGAGCCAGATACTACTGCAGAGAGGATTCTCTCGGCAGCGCTGAGCCTCGGCTCCTGCTTAACCGCAAGAGCCTCTCTCACCATGTTCAATGCCTCCTGCGCGGATGTCTCCCCCCGGGTGTACTGCTCCAATGCGGACATCGCCTCGCCAACTATGTCGATCTCCGCTGCTATCCGCCTGCTGATTTCCTCCGAGAGGATGCTCCTCACATCGTCGCCCTCAACGCTCTGCAGGGCCTCCTGTGCCTCTTCGTACTTTCTGGCTTCTATGAGGTCTATGACTCTTTTTGCCTCTGGGTATGCCTCAGCAAGCCTCTTCAGGTTGGTGTAGTTCTTGGTGTGTTCACCAAAGTACTCACTGTAGTCTGCGTAGAGTTCGTAGAAGTCGGGAATCCCTGCCCTCTTTGCCTTGTCTGCAAGCACAGCCAGAAGCACTCGGGTCTCCATTGACGGTTCGCCTCTGATGAGATCCCCCTTCACGGCGCTGTGTGCGACAGGCAGGTACAGGTCATGGAAGACCTTCTTGAAGTTGAGCAGTGTGTCAAGAATCTTGCGGTACTCCGCCCCGTCCCTGCTGTGGTCCTTCGCGTATTCTTTCATCCTCTCCTCGCTCAACGACATCATGGTGGCCAGAAGCACTGCGTTGGGGGAAGTTGGACTCTTGCCGATTGAGTGTGCATAGAGGTTGTCCACAGCGACGAAGAGCTTAAGTGCGTCTCTCTCCTCGAAAGCCTGCTTCTTCATGTCCCACGCCTCTTTCCAGGACAGCGTGGGCACAAGGACCAGCCTCTCCCTGCTCAGCCTGTTAGCAGGGTCTCTGTAGGCCTCCGCCACCCGCGGAACCAGTGCTACGGTTCTGAATGTGGTGTTCTCTGTCTGCTGCATATCTTCGAATTTGTATGTTCCTGCAGGGGCTTTAGCTGCCTGAGCGTAGTGCTGGACAACCAGAGACAGCTCCTTGCTGCCACTGAGCCAGTAGGTCATGCTCTGCAGACTGCCTGCGAGGTGGAAGATGTACTCCCTCACAGGATAGTACCTCACCACAATGTGTCCGAATACAGGGTCCCATCCGTATAGCTCTGGCTTGGCCTTCAGGTATCCTCCTGAATACTCCCAGCCGGGTGAGATGTAAACCAGATGCTCCAGGCTATCCTTGGTCGCAACCCTGTACTCTGTGAGGTTTTCTCCCTCTGCTAAGAACGGTATGTATATTGCACCTCTGTAGAGGCATACGTCCCTGCACTCTTCAATAATGTCACTGGCGGGGCCAGACTTGCCATACCTGACTATATCCAGTGTGTCTGGCGATTGGCCAAGCACAACTCTGAAGACCTGCGCTGCGGTTGAGGAGAGAACATCGTCTCCTCTGAGGTTTCTTGCGCCCCGCTTCGCCTCTCTGCTCTTCAGAATACTGTCTGCGAAGGCGCTTCTCACGTCGTCCTTCAGCGTCTGTGTCAGAATCCCTTTTACTATGTCCTGATTAATGCTCGCGGGGTCGATCTCAACCTCTGAGCCGTTGACGTGCACCCACACTCTCCTGATTTCTATTTCCTCACTGTAGATGTCCGTAACTCTGTACTCCACCGTGAGCCCCGCCCTAAAGCACGTGTCACCACACCCGCTGGCTTCTTCGGTGTATGTCTCTTCTGCGCTCTCGTTAGCGGTGGCCTCAAGTCCCAGCACTGTGCAAACGCTTGGCAGGCCAGATTCTGATTCAGCCGTCAGGTACCCCACGCTGCAGCTGTCGTAGCTTATCTCCTTGGTTATTTTCACCTCAGGCATGGTGTCGTTATCGCCTATCAGGAGCCCTGCAAGCGTGAGTGCGTCCTGAAATATCTCGCCGTCCTCCGCGAAGGTTGCAGCCTCGCATGAGGTCGTAACGTAGTACGGGTAGAAGCCATTCTTCTGCTTTATTGTCTCCACCGCGCTTGCTGCCTTCTTGTACAGTTCCTTGTACTTCTCGTCACCGGTGTAGTGGTAGAGTGCTGCAATCTCTGCCAGCCTTGCGGCGAAAACAGGGGCACTCGCTATTATGCCGTCTTTGTTGTCGGGTATCACGCCGCACTCGCTTATGTATGTCTTGCTGTAGTTCACCCTGTGCTCCAGCGGCAGGTAGAGGAAGTATCCCTGTCTGGTGACTGTTTCGTCGCTATTGAGTACTGAGACGGGCCGTGCGCTTGCCGTGGCTGCAAATACCAGAATCGCCAGCACCAGAATCGCAGCTTTCCTCACCATGGGCATCACCCACGGGGGAGAGGTGAGAATTGTTTATAAAAGAATCAAAGCAAAAGTGCAGAGAAAAAGGAGTAGCTACTTAAAATCAATTAAGATAAAAACTCCACAAAGGGATCTAAAAAGGCTCTCGAATTGAAATCACACAATATACACGATGCAGATCTACATTCTCCACGATAGTAGGTACTGGAAATTATCCGTCTTGCTAAGAGGCGAAAAGTGTGAAAAAGAATGGGTAGTACTATGGGGCTAAGTGTAATCACAAGCAATAAAGAGTTCTTGGAGTTCTCGTTAGAGGGTGGAAATGAGTGCACTACGATAGTCTTGGCGCCTAAGGGTATGAGATTGATGCTCTCTGGTTACAGGATCGTGATTTTATTTGTGTAGGGATTACTCGGAGTGGTAACAGACGGTCGGGTGGCTAAAAGCGGTAAAATTTTATACCAGTTTGGAGAAGAGAAGTCCTGAATAAGCTTACAAAAACCTGCTGGGGGACTGTACGTGATATACAATCAAGGTGAAATATTGTGGTATTTCAGGATAAATTTATATGAGGGTTGGAAATGACTAAAAGGCAACAAGGGGAATATCCTGTAAATGAATTAAAGACAAAAGTAGTGTACCACTATATTGATGAAAAGAAAGGAATAAATATAAAAAGTAAAGAAATTTTTAAAATAACGAAAAAAATTAGACATTACCCATTCCGTAAAGATAATGGAGATCCTAAATATAGATTCCAAAAAATAACTTATGTCGGTTTCGAAAAAGAGGAAGAACTGCCAAGAGGCTTTTTAAAAAGTTGGAAAACCGGTTATGGTTTTACAAGAGTTTATAACCACATCATTTACAGATTACAGGATATGTTCGATTTTAATGAAGTTATTATACAAAAAAAGGGTAGAAATAGAATTGATAAGATTCATCGAAAATTGTATATTTGCATTGATACATTAGATAACGTGTATTCTGATATTGCTTCTCTATTACGCAAACAAAAAAATGAGAAAGAAGTTTTAATCAACAACATTCTATTAAAAATTTTTCCTAAAGAGGAATTTAAAGATGAAAACATGGAAAAAGCAAAAGAATATGTGCCGGATTCTTTAAGTGCATTTATCCACCAATATAATTATCTAAACTTATCCGAAAAGGATATAAACGCACTTTTGGAATTAATTTCAAAAGATATTCCAAATTATTACATTAGACACAAAATAAGAATCTTAAAAACCAAGAAAGAAATCGAAACCGTTTATATAGAAGATGTAATAAAACAATTTAGAAAATTGATGAGTCAGAAAACTGAGACACCACACTTGGAGAAAAAGTGGCAGGAGTTTTTCGAAGAACATAGCTGGATTTTTTCGCAATTGTTTTCTGTTCCTGTATTAATTCTTAAGGATAAAGCATATGTGGGGGGTAAAGGAATAGAAAACAAAAACGGTGAGATTGCCGATTTTATTTATCGTAATGAACTTACAAATAATGTCGCAATTATTGAAATAAAGACCCATCGAAGTAGATTATTAAAAAGTAACCCATATCGTGGTAACGATGTTTTTCCAATGAGTGATGAACTAAGTGGGGGGATTAATCAAGTCTTAACTCAAAAAGACAATCTCCAGAAGGGATTTTATGCTTTAAAGTCTAAGAGTGCACAACCTTTTGAGTCATATAATCCCAAATGTATCTTAATTATTGGAACTATTGGTGATCTTTCTAAAGAACAGCAGAAAGCCTTTGAATTAATAAGAAACAATAGTAAAGATGTTGAAATTGTAACTTTTGATGAACTTTTCCATAAGATTAAAGCGCTAAGTAAGATTATTTCAGGGGGTTAATGTGTTGAGTTTTAGCATTATTTCATCAAGTAAAAATGTTTTCATCATAAATTATAAAGGCGTGAGTGCTCTGCAGTTCTTCGCACATTGCCCCTTAGAGGATCATTTAACAGCTGGCATGCAGTTCGCTATCGTTATCAAGCTCTTAAAAGGCTTCGGATGCACCAAAAACATTTATATGAAATTTCGTCCGAATTTTCAATGGGAGGTATATAATGACTGTTCATCTATCGGCAAGACTTGCTTGGCATGATAGTGGATGGAATGGTTGCATTTGCAAGAAACCAAAACATAATACTTCCTGTATGGTTCATGAGCATATAAGAGACGGTAGAGACGATATATTTGAGGAAAAAAACACTGGTAGAAAACTTTCAGAAATAGAATTGAAAAATCTTCCACCTTGTTCTAGAGATCCCGGTGCATTTTCTCCTATCGGATTTAAGATTATACATTATGATCCATTAGACTGGAGAAATTTACCAGAAGTGGAAGAAGATATACCCCCATATTCTTTCTGCACAAGTCCATATGGGAGAATGTTCAAAGAAAGTGGCGAAGGATGGGAAGATAATCCTAAAAGGCAGTTGGAAAGATTAAATGAGTTTTGGAAGCCTATCGAACCCGGAAAATCATTAGTTTTTTTCTATGTAAACCATGGTAATCCTTTGAAAGAAGAAAAAAGTGATCGAATACTTGTAGGAATAGGACGTATTTCAAAGATTGGAAATCAACTTTTTTTTGGAAAAAAGAAAGGCTATATGGAAGATTATCCCATTTGGTCTAGATGTATAATACACAATTTTCCTGAAGAAGGAATCCGGTTACCATATCAAGAATATATCAATAACGGCTATGATCTATCAAATATTGTCTGTACCATACCAATTTCAGCCCGTCCTTACTTTTCCTATGTAGCAGAGCATGTGCCGGATGATATTGCAGTAGGAATCATTGAAAGAGTAATACAGTCTGTTAAGACCATTATTGCTGAGAATAAAGTGCCGGAACCGTACGGCAAAACATGGGAATATAGATTGAAGTGGTTAAATAGCGTTTTAGAAGAGGTATGGAAAAACCGAGGGCGTTTCCCGGGGATTGGGAGCGTTTTAGAATATCTCGGTTTCAAAAATGGGATAATATATCACCGCACAGTTCTATCACCTAGAGAAGCTAATGGAGAAAATATTTATGATTTCGTGGTTTCAATTCTAGAAGGGAAAAAAAGCGCTCCAGAAGAATATCAAAATGAATTCAGAAAATCCTGTGCCAAATGGCAGACCATACCTCCTGAAAAAAGGGAGCTTCTTAAGGTTTTAAGCCATTTTGAGTTATCTCCAGAACAAATAAAGAGGATATGTGATCCTACAAAAAGAAGAGAAGCTTTCATAGAGGCGTCAGAAAGGGAAATAATAGAGAATCCATATATAATCTCAGAGTTGGATGACGGGGATAAGGACTCACCACCGGTAGATTTTGAGACAATAGATAGAGGTATGATCCCATCTGAAGAGGTCGGGAAAATTAAAGGAGAAATTGAATCTATAAGTAATGATGATAAAAGAAGAGTGAGAGCTTTATTGGTTGAAATTTTGAAGGAAGCATCCCAAGAAGGGGATACTTGCCTTTCTATAGATGAAGCTATTAAAAGGGTGCGTAAAAGACTTCCAGAAAATCGAATTTGTGAGCCAGATCGAGATATTATTATAAATAATCGCAGTTTCTTCGAAGAAAGAATTAGCTTTTTCCCGGAAGAAAATCCAAAAGTGATTGCTCTAAAATCACTCCACAGGATGGAATTAGAAGTTAAAAAACGTTTAGAAGTAATGGTTGAAAAAAAATATGAAAATGCAGGCGAAAGTTTTTGGGAGAAACTTCTTTGCGATGAATTTAAAGATATTGAAATATTGAATGAAGAAATTGAAAAAAGAGCACGCAAGGAGAAAATAAAAGCCCTTGATACACTCTTTAGATTTCGGTTTTCTGTACTTACAGGTCGCGCAGGAACTGGGAAGACTACCGTACTAAAAGTCTTCATCAGAGGTTTGAGAGAGAAAGAGGGGAAGCAATCTATACTTTTGCTTGCTCCTACCGGGAAAGCCAGGGTTCGGTTGCAAGAAAAAACACGCGAAAATGCTCAAACTATCCATCAGTTCCTTATGAGATTGGGGTGGATTAGAGGAGAAACCTTCTCATTGAAGGAAAAAGAAGGAAACAGTGAGGGGGCTCAGACAGTAATTATTGACGAAGCTTCGATGATTCCTATGGATTTATTGGGTGTCTTATTTAGAGCCATTGATTTCAATTATGTAAAACGGCTTGTTCTTGTAGGAGATCCAAATCAATTGCCCCCAATCGGTCCCGGCCGCCCATTTGTAGATATTATAAAATGGTTGGAATCTGACGGCAACAGAAAGGAACATATCGCTAAATTAACTCAAAGAGTCCGACACGAAAATTTAGAAAGTCAGTGTTTAAAACTTGCGGATTCTTTCTTAATGGACAGAACTTCACCAGGAGATGATGAAATTCTCTCTCAGGTAGCACAGGGTAAAGTATCAGGAGACTTGGAAGTTCACTTCTGGGATAACGAGGAAGAACTTTATGAAATGTTATTGAAAGCTATCAGAGATAATATAAAATTAAATGAAGGTAGCACGCCTGATTTTGATGGATTTAATAAATCTATTGAGAAACCTGATAAATGGCAAATTCTTTCTCCTACCCGAATGCAAATATTTGGTACAACCGAAATAAATAGAGTTATTCAAAAAATATATAGACGGGGATTAATAGAGAGAGCTAAACGCAAAAAACCAAAACCTTTTGGTGAGCAACAAATGGTATGGAATGATAAAGTTATTCAGGTTGTTAATTCAAAGCGAGATGGTTGGAAAGATAATTATAAGGTAGATGGTTATGTGGCAAACGGAGAAGTGGGGTTGATAGTGAATACTAGCAAGAAATATGACTCAATTGATGTAAAATTCCCAACTCAACCTAATTTGACATACCGGTACTATAGAAGTGAGATTGATGAGAACCTCGAATTAGCCTATGCGATTACTGTCCATAAATCTCAGGGAAGTGACTTTGATATCGTTTTTTTCATTCTACCTCAAAGTGCTGGGACTATGTCTCGAGAATTACTATATACAGCCTTAACACGCTTCAAAAAGAAAACAATCGTCCTGATCGAAAAAGATGTGAGTCCCCTAATTATTTTTAGAAACCCTCAATACTCAGAGATTTTAAGAAGAAACACCAATCTTTTTGAACTGTCTGTTCGTCCTGAAACTGTGGGAATACCTCATCCAGAACGCTTGATACATAGAACAAAAACAGGTGTATTGGTAAGATCAAAATCTGAGGTCATTATCGCAAATATTTTGACAGACTTGGGGATAAGCTATGAGTATGAGAAACCATTGTATTCAAAAACAAATCCGCAAGATTTCCGTCTCCCAGATTTTACAATAAAGTATGAAGGGGAAGAGTTTTATTGGGAACATCTTGGAATGTTAGAGGATCCTGAATACAAAAAAGAATGGGAGAGTAAAGAAAAATGGTATAAAGAAAATGATTACTTTGAAAAGCTAATTATCTCTAAAGATGGCCCGGATGGAAGGATAGATAGCCAAGAAATTGAAAGATTAGCAAAAGAGAAAATAATAGGAGATAGTCATGGTTGAAGAACATGGGGCGCAACTTCATATAACACTATGTTTGTGGTTCGCTTCGCTCACTCAAATTTTGCTTCACAAAACTTTACAAACACCAATCAGATTGCCACTGGAGTTCAGGGCAGGTAAGAGGCGACTTGGATAGATCCGGTTACCACAATCTTTTTATATTGACGACATCACCTTGCAAAAGCTGGAAGAGTGCGAAGCTGTTGGCCACCTCCATAGCGCAGGTGATTATCTGAAACCGAGTTAGCTACAATGCGCACTTATCAGAAAAGCATAAAGAGAAGAGTAAATGGAACTTATAAGCTAACCTATCACTGCTGTGAATATCGCTTGGTCATAGATATATGTATTTCGTATTCATTGCCATGGCTTGGGATTATCATGAGAAGTTGACCAATCCAATTAGCGCAGATTCTAAATCGCTGTATGTAAATACAAGGACTGCATAAATTCCTGACGTAACGAGCCCCTCTTTGAAGTATCCGCAGTTAAGCAGCTCTCCACTTACAGAAGCAAGTATAACCATTATGAGCAGGAGCAAAAAGCGCACGCCTATAATGAGTATCTCAGTTAAGCCGCTGTAAAGTCCTTCAGCAGGATCCTCCGTGTTATTTATGGAGGTGTCTGTTAACGGTATATCAGGTATTGCTTGTTCTGTTAAATCTGTCAGGTCGTGAGAGTACGTGTCCACAAAGTATACACCAAGCTTATAGCTGGGGTATGCAGCTCCAAGGCCGTACCATGCGAGTCCGGCAACGTAGGTGAGCGTGAAGCTGTCGAAACCGGGTTCCATTGGCTTGAGAAAGTTGTATGAGTAGCCGAGCGCGTATAGGATAAGAGGGAGGAAGAAACAGAGCACTGCTACTGACGACAGGACCCCCATAAAGGGCTGCTTGCTATCAGCTCCCATCCTCAGACACCTCGTACAGACCTCTGACCTCTCTCCCCTTCACCACAACGCGCCTGACCTTCCCTTCTCTGCGAAGTCTCCTGAGCACACTTGCAATCGTTGAGTTTGTGAGCCCTGTTTTCTCTCTCAATTCCTTCGGGGTGAAAACCTTCATCTCCATGCACGCTTTGTAGACCTTCTCTACCGTCTCCGTTCGAATCAGCCACTCGCTAGCAGCCTTCAGCCTCTCTTTCAGTCTCCTGTTTTCCTCTAACAGCTCGAGCTTTTCGTGGTGCAAGCGAATAACAGCCCCTTTGAGGGCCTGAAGAGCCCTTTCCAAGCGGCTGGCTCTTATTTCGTGGTCCCCCCCAGGTGTGTGCAAGCTTTGCTCGGGGATAGTGTCATGCTTTCTGGATCCTTCGGAAGTATTCTCCACACCCTCGCTGGAGACTTCTTCATCGACCGAATCAATGTCCTCCAGTAACTTCTCGAAAGATGCGTTCTGAGCCCTGTTTTCTCCTTCTGCTTTGTCATCCTGAGGGGATATATCGTCTATTTCCTCCAGCAGATTGCTGTAGGGCACTTCACTTTTCTCCCCTGTGCTACCGCCAGCATTCATAGCCTTGGCGGCCAGGACAACTATGTACTCAAAGGCGGTCTTGAAGCCAGACTGCTCCCCAGACTGCAACGCCCTTCTGAAGTCATTTTCAGTTACCGTGCTCTCGTTAGCGACTTTCCAGAGGTGTTCTTCTTTAACGTACTCAGCCCGAGCCTCTACTCTTGCTCTAGGGGCGACTTCCCTGAGAGCCGGATACTTCTGCACGAGTTCGTCGTACGTTTTCAGGATTGCTTCTCTGATGTTCATTTCAGCCACAGAGGCACCAAAAGAATATTTAAAAGAATCAGGTGGCTGCTGGCACAAACACTACTTTTTGCGCATACAGCAGCTTCTCTGATTCTTTTATAAAGCTCTGACATGCCCGTCTTCGATGTCAAAGATTGTAGTCATAGTCTCTGGCAAGGGCGGGGTAGGTAAGAGCACAGTAGCCTTCAACATAGCCTACGAGGCAACAAAGCTGCTCTCTGCAGACGTGATACTTATTTCTGCAGATCCTGCTAAGTCCCTGGAGTTTCTGACTGACATAGACGACAGCTCGGAGAAGGTCAACGGCTGGTTTGAGTACATAAACAGAGAGGACTTGGAGATAGAGGACGTTCTGATCAGAACACCCTACGAGAGGCTTTTCGTGGTATGTTCGTCGGTGGAGGATCTCATCGCGGCTCAGACCCCAGAAGAGGCCAGAGGACCCCTCGAGAAGCTGCTGTATTTCAAGAAAACTCTGGAAAGCAACCCCCGCATAGGGCTCGTGATAGTGGACACACCTGGCTCAATAACCAAGTCCCACTACTACTATGCAAGGCTCTTCAGACCCATTCTGGTAACTGCTCCTACATCCCTGGAACTCAGGGGAGCCAGGGAGCTTCTCAAGCTTAACGAACACCTGGAAGGGGAACACAGAATCACAAAGGCAATAGTGAACAAGGCAATATCAAAAAGAGAGATTGAGAAGGTAGAAAAGAGCCTCAACCTGGAAATTATCGCATCAATATCCAGCTCTCAGGAAATAGAGGATGCGTGCAACCAGAGAAAGCCGGTGAGCCTGATCGCTCCGAAGAGCAGGGCGGCTAGAGAACTCCAGGAAGCTGCCAGAGCCGTTATAATGCTATGCTCAGGTCAGCTGGAGCCGAAGGGTAAGCCAAGGGTTAGGGAGAGCTTTCTCTCATCTATTTCACGGAGGCTCTACAGCATCTTTGGGGGTGTGGCAGGTGAATAAGTGCAAGCTGCAGTCCTGTCCTTTCTGGGTGCTCCGAGAGTGCGGAGAGGGAGACCACAAGCGCTGTGAGTTCTCCGGCGAGGTGAAAAGGATACTGAGCGAGTTTAATAAAACAAAGCACGTTCCAGAAAGCAAGATTTTCAGCAAAGATGACTGTATCATGATTATTCAGGAGGAAAGGGAATGAGCAGCACATCCATCGCGGTGGTCTCTGGAAAAGGTGGTGTCGGCAAGACCACCATATCCGCTAACCTCTCAATAGCTCTTGCTGAATTCGGGAAAAAGGTCACAGTGCTGGACGCAGACATCGAGATGGCAAATCTGGAGTACCACTTTGGGATAACAGCGCACACGAGTCTGCTGGATGTTCTGAAAGGGAGGGCTATTTTGCAGGATGCCATCTATACGCCTTACGAGGGTCTGGATCTGTGGGTGGTGCCTGCTGGAATTGAACTAACCAAGCTCAAAGGGATAAACCCAGACACCCTGTCTGATGTGATAGAGTACCTGACCGACTCGAGCCACACCGATATCCTTATTGTCGACTCCCCTGCAGGGCTTAACCAGAATACAGTTGTTGCAATTTCCGCCTGTCAGAATACACTCCTGGTGGTTAATCCGGAGATACCCAGCCTGTCTGATGCCCTGAAAACCAGAGTTGTGGCAGAGAAGCTTGGTTCTGCAATTCTGGGAGTGGTGGTTAACAGAGCAAGCAGGACGAAGGAAGAATTAGCACCAGAGGAAATAGAGACGATTCTAGAAAAAAAGGTTATGGCAGTAATTCCAGAAGAACCCAGAATGAAAGCCTGCGTGAATTACGGCATCCCCTTGATTAAGGCCTATCCAGACTCTCCTGCCGCTCATGCTTTTAAAAAGCTGGCAGCAGACATTTCCGGAAATGAGTACAAGGTACCAAAACCAAAGGTGTCCATTATAGACAGGTTTCTGAGGGGAATACTTGGGAGGCGAAGCTGACTACTGCTTTTGATACGTGATATTACAAGGACGCTGCTATCTGTTCTCTGGCTTTATTTTTGTCGTCAGGGATATTGTGACAGTTTTCTGTTTATCTCCTTCTCCACCTATGTTAAATATTCCTATATTTAGTTCACCCGAGCCTCCGACCGTAACAGAACCACTAATCTCTATAGTCACCTCACTTTCTGTTTCGATGCTTTCTTTAATTTCCTTGTTTATTGATTTTAAAATTTCCTTAAGTTCAACCACATTTTCTGGTACTTTGGCTTCCTCTATTCCCCTTCTAATTTCAGAAAATTCAATTGGCCCTGTTGCTACGTACATTTTAATGTCTATCACCCCTCCTTGTAGTTTATGTGATTAGGATTTATAACAATGGAGAGATATATACTTATCGATTACTGCGAGACCTTGATTCTCCAAACATAATCCATGCAAAGGATTTTACCACCTACTCTAAAAGTTCCAGACCCTTAGAATGCTGGGAGAATATACCAAGGCACAGGTTTCTGGAATCCTTCAGCTTCAGAAGCACTTCTCGCTGAGTAGATTTGTCTAAGCCTTCCCATGCTTCCTTTGAATCTCCAACATCATATTCTGTTTTTGAAAGCTTTGAGAGAGCCTTAAGTAAATGATCTTCGATTTTATGCATCTTCAAGGGCATCTCATCTATCCCACTTATAATTAAGATAAGCTCAAATTTTCTTGGACCAAGCTTGCAAATATAGCGCACAAGCCTCCTGTCAGCATCTCCTTTTTCAAATTTTACGTTCATCTTCCTCAATTTCTTCTCGATTTGTTTATATAGCTGTTTTAATTCGTCTCCTTCCTGGTCCATTACCAGGGCTATCTTATTAACGTTCAAAAGAGGGAGGATAACTGGCAGCTCACTTATAGCCCCTATTCTCGGATTTACGGGTTTTGTTATTCCAACTGTTTTCTCACCGTTGAGGTGATGGCAAACTATAGGGATGACAAGATCGTCTCCATCTCCATCTCCTAGTATGATGAGGGAGCGAATATCGCCATCTCCGGATAAAATATTGTTTTTAAAATTTTTTGATATCAATTTTGATAATTTTTTCTTCATCTTTGCTTCAAGTTGTGGACTAAGAGGTTTTAGCCTCACACTATCACCGTATCTGCAAGTCTAACGTCGATTCCTGCAGATAGTAAGCTGTTAACTTCATCTATTGACAGTTCTCTTGTTTTAAGCATGCCGTCTTTTAGTGTGGTTGTGCAGATTTTGGCATCCTCAATGAACTCGGCGATTATTTTAGCGGCCTCAAGGCTGTGGGTTGTGATTACAATTTGGACTCCATTCTTGATAAGCTCGGAGAACCACTCAGCTATTCTTACAAGCATGCGGGGGTTCATGTGGGACTCTACGTCGTCCCAGAGCAGAAGCTTTGGCTTTGTGAGTTCGTACAATATCCTAGCGGTTATATATATCTGCGCACCTGCACCGAGGTCTCCCAGCCTTATCCTAGTGCCGTCTTCGAGAAAGCCAAATACTGAAAGCCTACCTCCCAAAAATGGTTCTATTGTTATGTTCACAAAATTCTCATTAACCAGACGGGAGATGTCCTTTGCAACCTCCTTGGTTATGCCAAGGTTCATTATATTTGCCCAGTTGTTGTGCATATACCAGTAGGCATGCTTTATAAGCTCGGAAGAGATTAAGAGGGATTCTTCTGTCAGTAAAACATCATTTAAAAATTCAGGGGTGGTTTTATTAACTGATACTCCCAGACTTCCAAACGCTTTGACGATTCCGGCAGGGGTGTGGAAATTTTTATGAGTAATGGTCGGTATATCTGTAGATAGGAATATTTCATGACCCGTTTTTTTAAAACGTAAGTATGCATAGTTTAATTGTATGTTGCGTGACTTAAAGTTTAACCCTATTTCCGCCGAGTCGGCGGTGTATTTATACAGCAGAAAAGCATATCCCTCACTAGTGAGGGTTTTGTGCAACTCATGAATTAGTGAAACGGCGTTAAGAGGCAGGGCTACATCTTTTTCTGCGGGCTTCATATAGGGAACAGAGCGGAGCGGGTTTGAAATAAGAAAAATTGCCTCAAGTATTGTGCTCTTGGCGGAGTTGTTCGCCCCTATAAGTATTGTCATATCCCCAAGTTCAACTTCCCCTTTTTTCACTCCACGGAAATTTTTGAGTTTCAGCTTCTTGGTATCTGTATCACTCATGTTTAATCAGTTTTATCCAGAGTTTAAAAAGGTTTCTCAAAAAACATCTGTCATCAGTAGTACTTCAACAGCAAATTCCTTGGCACACAACAGCACCTATTACATCATTACTGGTTATTATAAGAGAAGCTACTCGAAACTACGAGACCTTGCAATGGAGTGTAATTGCACTAGCCATTTCAAAAAGCGTTTCTTATCAGCCTTTCTATCTCTTCATCAGAGGGGTCTATGAGCCTGTACTTTTTCATCAGCTCATCCCTGCTTGGAGCGGGCTTTTTAGTCTGGCGGACCTGCTGTTCGGGGGGTGGAGTCTCTCTTTGAAGCATCGATTTAAACAAGGTGCGCAGCTTTCCCCCAGACCCGTCTTGAATTACAGATCTGTTGAGGTCTCTCGCCAGCATTGCGTCAATGTCGTCGAACTCATACACCTCCACATCAAAGAGCACATCCTTCAGTGAGTTAAAAATCTTTTCAGGGCTGTTGGAAACAGAGGATCCACTTATCATGGAGCAGGCAACAGGCGCACCCTCAAGAATGAGTATCTTAACTATGGCTCCAGTATCCCTGACGAAAAGCTTGAAGTACCCGGAAAATTCAACCTCCCTGGCCCTGTGCACATTAAACAGGATATCGGAAATTTCGGCGTTGTGCACCTTCTTCAGAAGCTTCCCTACAGGAAGCCTGATATCTTTCTCCTTTTTCCCGAACATCCCTACTCTTCGCTGCCATTTCTCGAATCGCTTTTTGCAGCTTCTATGAATTCTCTTTTCGCTCTTCCGAGACCGCGTGCGAGTTCGGGTATCTTGCTGGCACCGAAGAGCAGCACCACGATTCCGGCAACAACTACCAACTCGGCTGTACCAATCATCTTCGAACACCTCTCCTTATTTTTAGCAACAAGGAAGAGGCCCTAATGGCTACAATTGTTAAGACGGGTCATCCCTGCTTTACAGAACGGCCTTAAAAAAGAATCAGGGGCTAGAAAATTTTCCCGTCCCTGTAGTAGTAAAGCTGGAACCTGTCCTGCTCTTCCAGCTCTCTGAGCACTGGCCCGATCTCTTCGATGGCAGCATCGAGGATCTTCTGCGCCTCCGGGGTGATTACGAGAATGAACACGAAGTTCTCGGGAAACGCCTGAGCTTTCTTTATGAACGCCTTTATTTTGTTCGGATTTCTGTTTTTCCCCGTCTCACACTCCACCAGGAAGAATCGGTGGCCCTTTACACCCACAACATCTGGAACCTTCGCCCTCTTCTTTACGGTTCTCTCAACCACTTCAATACCGTCTCCGGTTGCCCTGACCTCCCTCTGCACCTCCTCCACCCTCATCTTGGTCGTTATCCTCGCTGCCACTCCCCTCTCCACCAACTTTTCATAGATCGCTCTGCACATCACCAGATGGAGCATGCTCTGATCCCTGCACCACCTCTCCGGAGCGTAGTACCCATCCTGGGCCACCACGTAGCCCGCAGCGGCCATCGCATCCATAAGGGACCTGACTTCCTTGAGGGATGGATGAAAGGTCACATTTGGAGCGTACTTGATAAGGGCCATCCTGACCTCGTCGGCGCTCAAAGGCACCCATTTTCTGCCCACGGCTTCAGAGAACCTCTCCATGCTGTGCACCACCTCTTCAGCGGATATCTCCACAGACTCCTCCTCGCCGGGACTGACGGGCCTGCGGAACACTATGATAAGTTCGTCATCCTTCTCCTCTTTCTTCAGCTTTGAGAAGACCATGAACAGGAACACAATCAGGATGAGAATATGTTCAGGTGTAACGCTGTAGTGGCTTCTGGGTATCGGGATGTTAAAGCCGTCCACCACGACGAACTCCGCTCTGGGAAGTTTGCCCCCATTAACGTAGACCCTTCTCTCACCTCTCTTTGTCAGCAGCGTTACCTCACCGCTATAGGGCTGTCCATCCCTATAGAGGACAGGGACATTGTCCTCAAGAACAACTCTGTAGTGCGGGACGTGTACATGTTGGGCTGCCAAAGCTTCACCTTTTGAGTTGTACAAGACGAGAAGGTTGCCGCCGTCATGGAGGCTGATTGTGATCGTCGCCACTGGGCTGGAGAGGTTGAACACGTCCTTGCTCATGTACCCGTTGTAGTAGTTTACCAGCCACAGAGCTGTTTTGTCTTCCGAGAAAACAGACACCCTGGCCTCCCTGCTAGAGACCCTTCTCACCTCTACATCACCCTTCGTCTCCGGCACAGTTACAGTGAGCTTTTTAGAGGTGGAGATAAAGCTTCCCTTCCAGCCGAGAGCCACAGCTGTGTAATTGCCTGGCTCCGCAGGGAGCACCACTTTCGCGTTGATATAATTGTCATCCTCAAACTCCACAAGCCTGCCCTTGAGGATGGTCCTCAGCACCTCCCTCGCACAGACCTCTGGAGAGGGGAAGTCATCGATGCCTGATGTGTAGATGACGAAGTTTCTGTAGGCAAAGACCCCCGGCTGTCCGTCTTCCCTTCTTTTCAGCCACTCTGTTATCCCTGCAGGGTAGTAGAGCGATTTCACTCTGCCCTCAGGCAGCAGGTAATCTGATGTGCTCTCGACGAATTTGACGATGGGCTCTCCCTTATCTATGCCTCCCGAGGGGTTCGCAATGTACTTCCCTGGCGGCGTCTTGCCCAGGTAGATTATCTTTGTTTCTGTACTCAGGTTCTGAGGGATTACACCCCCTGCAATCACGGCAATATCCCCTGATACCTCAGTGCTCTCCTCCACTTCAAAACCGGCTTCCCTGAGCTGCCTCTTCAGCAGAGTGTAGACCCTGTAAAGGTCGCCCTCATCAGTAAACACCGAAGGCCCCCTGTAGAGGACAACTTTCAGAGGCGTCTGAAAGGTCAGGATGGATACCCTGTAGCCTGCACTGTCCACCCTGACAAAGATATGGTCTGGTATGCTCTCAACAGTCTCAAATGTGAGTGACTCCCTAACTGAGGGTGTTTTCTTTGAGATGGTGCACACGCCTCTGTCAGTGTAGACCTTCAAGCTCACCCTAGTTTCGGGCGACCACCTGTAGTAGAGCTTGTACACGTCTGCACGCTCGTTTATTCTGAATGTGATGTCCTTGAGCTGTATCTCATTAATAAGCACGGTTCCGGGCGGGTCTATAAGGATGTATCTCCCATCCTCACCATAGCTGAACTCCGCCCTACACTCTATCTTCTTTTCGTGGTGTAGCAACAGGTAGGCGAAGCCAGCGAGCAGAGTAATGGTCAGTATCGCAGCTATGAGCTTGCGCATATCTCTCCCCATTAGAAGGCTCTGCTTATAAAGGAATCACACTTAGATCAAGACACAGTGATAAAGACATACAAGATAATAGCTTCCCGTTCTTTTACCAATTATTTTTCAATTTTACAAGTTAGGTAATAAGATTAGTACTGAGGCTTTTTTTCAGGCATCAAAATGAGGTTCACCTGAACTTTTTTCATAGTAACAGTCTCTCAATTGCTCAAATTTTTTATAACCTCGTATATACTGGGAAGTCTCCGCATGATTCCTTAAAACTTGATCAATAACATTCTTATAACCATACTGCCCCATCTCTATTAAAAGATTACAATATCTTAATATATTTGAATTTTCATCTTCTTTTATTGATCGCACAATATCAATAACTTTTTCCGTTAGTTCTTCTACAGATGAATTTACACATTTAAAAATATTTTTTTGAAGTTTATCAGGTGAATTTTCTTTTATTACATTAAAAGTTTGCAAAAATTTATCAATATTAGGTCCACCTTCATATAAATCAACAACCGCTATATCTGTAAGAGTTTTAATTACAGTTTCTACAGCTTCTTCATATCCATGCTCAATTGCATGTATTCCAATCTCTTCAAGTGATTTTATTATGTCAAATAAAGGATTTCCATAGATTTTTTGTGCATATTTCTTTCCAATATTATAATAAGGACCTTCCCGTAATAAATAAAACGAAAATAATTTATACCACCAATGATCATTATAGAAATCATTATTAATTAAAATTTTCGCTATACTTTCCAGATTATTTAAAGGCATAAATCTACCCCAGTCACCAGAAAAAATTGATGCAAGTATAGTATGTGATTTAGCATTTTCAATTAAAAATTCACTTGTTTCTTGTATATATTTCAAAATATCCGCTGAAACAGGACCCCACTTTTTTACTACAGAATTTTCCAAAAATTCGCCTAATTTTTTATTAATAATAAAAATGTAATGTATATACCGGTCTCCATATCTCATGGTTTCGGTACCAATTTGTTCTAACGCATTAATGACTTCATTAAATGAATTTTCCAAATTATATTTGACAGATATGTCAGCTAATTCTATATGTATATCTATGAGTTCTTCCAGAAATTCGTCCCAATTATTCTTAATTGATGTGTCAAATAATGATTTAGTGAATATTTTATAATAGAACGATGGGATATAATTTAAAGTTTCTTTATCAATTTTTATAATATTCTTTAAACATATTGCCACCTGGATAGCGGTCAATTCATCTTTTTTTATTAATGTTGTTTGCCATATTTCGTAAATATGTCCAAAAAAGAATGATAATGCTTTTTTAGTTTCTGATGGGCCATAGATATACTTGAAAACATCTTCTGCAATTTTAGCTATTTCATTAATCCCATATTTTGCAGTAACAGGATCATTATTATAAATACTTGCTTTTATAATATCTAATATTGGACGAATTGATGTTTCCTCATTAAAAGATTTAAACATAATAAAATCAGAATGTGTCAAATTGTTTATTTCGTCTAATAATTCTTCTCTTTTAATTTGATTACTTATGCTGCTTATGATACTCCCGGGCAATAGCTTCTTTGTAACAGAATCTATATAAGGAAACAATAGACCAATAGAAAAAGTCATAAGAATAAGACTTAAAACAACAAATATTTGAATATATTTGAAATTGTTTGAAATTAAACTAAGAATCACTAAATCATACATTATAGATATACAATATAACAATAAAAGTAGCCATAACCATTTATCTTTAACAAAAGCCTCGATAATTCTGCTTGAATAAGACTGTGACGCTAATTGAATAGCTATCAGGGTAAGTGAAATTACTATTCCCAAAATTGCAGCTTGAGCTTGTGCCTCCGCGCTTAAAAGATATCTAGCAGAATCTACTTCGGCAAATACGCCAGATAGATATTCTTCATGAAAGGTATAAATATAAATTAGGAAAGATACACCTATTAAAAGTATGAACATATAAATTATATAAATTTTGGTACCGGTACTATACCTATTTAGAGTTTTGAGCTTCTTAGACAATCTATTCCTTATCATCAAATTTATTTATAAATATCGAGCTATTTATAGGTTACATATCTTGAGATAAACCAGTCCATCTAACACATTCTGCAGTACTTTAATTATCATTTATCATTCTTCGTCGGGCAATGTTGTGGTTTAAAGAAAGAGACACGTTTCACCCTTCTAGATTACAAGTATCAGTAGTAGCCCTGTAATGGTAAATGCAATCCCAGAGAGCAGCAGGTAAAACCTGTACTTCTCGCTGTAGTAGATACCAGAGGCGAAGGAAGCGAGCACCGCCAAGCAGGCGTTCGTCACGTAAGATACCATGAGAGTGCTCACCGCTGCAGCCTTTGTGTTGACTTCCTTCATCCTGTCCATTAGTTCGAAGAAGATGGATCCCCCCAGTATATCGGAACCAGACGGCTCAAAACCCGTGTAGCCGGAGATCATCTTCAGAATAAAGATGCTTACTATGGGGATAAGGGGAATGAAGAACAGGAGCAGGTATATCGTGAGGCGGAAGTTTCTGAACAGCTGCGCAGTGAGCAGCTTTTGCTTGATGCTCTCGTTCAGGTACTTCGCAAGCGCTGCGAGGGACTCGCCGAGCTTCTTGCCCATCTCGCCCATGTCGTATATAACCCTCTCTAGTACAGATGCCTCCTCAATAAGGAACGTCCTTGTGCATGCCTTCACCCTAACCGCTCTGGAGATCGTCGTTGGATCCTCGAGCGCCTTCTCAAGGGCCATGTCCCTTCTCAGCCTGTATGATACCTTTCGGGCGAACACCGGTACTGACGGCAACTCTCTGGAAATTCTACCAAGCAGGGCTTCATAATCCATCGCAGGCACCGCATATAGCGCGAGGACCACACCTGAGAAAACTATGAAGACGGGGGAGACGACACCCATCAGGAGCAGAGCCAGGCTCAGGTAGAGGAGCTCCACCCTGTTTGGGAGAGATGCCTTCTTTATGCCAAAAAGCTCTTTCACCGTCATCCAGTCAACATTTTTAACGTTCACGAAGCTGCCGCCGACAGGCAGGCTCGTAGCAAGCAGGAGCATTGCCAAGATGTTGAAAATGAGCAGCAGTACCGCCGCCATGACGAAGCTGAGGGTAGGGTCAAAGTTGGCCATCATAAGGAAGAATGGCACGAGCGTGAGCACAACTGCAGGAAGTATCCCGAGCACGCCCAGGGCCATGTTCAGCGCAGACCTGAATCTCTCCGTGGTCACTCCAACCAGGCCCTGCTGTATCAGCAACACCTCGGAAAGTGCGGCTTCGTAGCTGGGGCTTGCCTTGCCAACCTCCTCCTCGATTATGCTCAGGATCTCGTATGCCTCGTACCCGAAGTCCCTAGTCTCCTCTATTAGATACCTCATCGCCTCCTGCACAGATTTGAGTTCGCCAAGCTGCAACCTGACAAGCGCCCTCTTGAAGAAAGTCGTCTCTGTTCTGGCGGCTGCGGCTTCAAAGCACTGATACAGGTTTTTGTAGTTGGCCAGCGTCAGGAAGTATATTGAAAAGCTGAAGAGGTCTGAAAAGAAGGCCACCCTGAGCATAGCGTGCAGCAACTTCGGTATCAGCAACAACACCACCGCTGCGAGAAGCGAGAGTACAGCAAGAATGGCGAAGATGCTGCTTACCACTGACAGGACCAGGTTTATAAGAACCAGGGGCAGGAACAGGACGATTATTTTGCCTTCTATCTCACCAGGTGAAATGGTGTACCCAAAATGCTTCCCTATTGCAGAAAAGTCGCTGAAAATAACTACTTTTTGACCGATACTGATCCTCTGAAGAGTCCCGAAGTAGGCATCTGCAACCCTGGTGAGCATGGTATCACTTGAAGCTCAGAATCGACCTCCTCTTTTTCACCTCTCTGACCTTGAGTCCCAGCTTGTGTACCAGGTCTACAATCGCTTCTTCCACTGTCTTCTCCAGCCTCACCCCGTCCTCTGGCACACTGCCCTCACTCAGCAACCTGTCAATGGCAGCTGAATACGGAATCGTGGAGACCACGTTGAGCCCGCGAACACTCACGCCCTCATCCTTCCCGACAACCTTGTTCACTACCACGCCAATGGGCACGTTCGACAGCTGGTAGTGCTCAAAGCTCCTGATGAGTTCCTCTGTCTCTGCTACCTTGTGCGGGTGCGGAGTTACGAAATACAGGAGCTTCACATCAGGGTTGCTGCCAAGAAACCGCAGCAGAGACTCTGTTGCCCTTGTATCGATGATGGCAGGCTGGACTAGCAGGTCCCTCTCGGTCTTGCACTTCTTCACCAGACTTCTGAGACCGCCAAGGGGGTCGAAATCGTACAGTTCGACGCCCTGGGAGTACGCTGAAATTAAAGCAGCGATTGTTGTTTTACCCACTCCACCTGTACCAACAAAGGCTATCTTCTGCATACCCATGCCTGCTTCCTGCTCTGTCCATTTAAAAAAGAATCAAGAGAAGGATGGCGCGTTGATAGAGTTCCTGTTCCACAAGGCCTGATTCTTTTTTAAATGATTTATACTCCGCCTCTCTGGTGGTGTACATGAGAAGGCTTGTGGGCATTGTGCTTGCGCTGATGACGGTGCTGGTGTTTTTGCAGCCAGTGTTCGCCGCCACTTCCACCGCAGGGCAGCTCCAGGGACAGCCTGTGAATAACCTCTGGGAGTCTCTCAAGGGCATCGCTAAGACGCTGGCGAAGGTTGCACTCCTTGTAAGCTTCTTGCTCTTTGCTTACTCCAACATGGGCAAAGGCAGCGCTACATCCAAAGAGTACGCAAGAGATGTGGCTGAAAAAGTGTTTCTTGCAGCGGTGGGCATATATGTAACTGCAGAGTACGGGGACAAGATACTCGGCTGGTTCGCGGATCTGATTGGTGCAATATTTGGTGGCTAGGAGGTGCAGCAGTTGCTCAAGGTGGACGAGGAGACTCAAAGCAGAATAAAAGCCCTTGAGAATGAGGTGTCCTATCTCAAGGGTATTATTAAGGCGATTGCTATGGAGCTGGGCCTGGACATTGACAAGGACTTCGGAAGAGAGCGTGAGGTAGAAAAATGAGTGTTGAAGAGGAACTGGCATCCCTGAAGAGCAGGATTGCCGTGCTAGAGGCGAACTTTGAGATCATGGAATCTACGCTATCTACTGTGCTCAGCATCCTCAATAAGGTAAGAGAGAATACATTAGACCCGGAGACTCTCGGGAGTATATATGCAAAGTTGCTTATAATAGAGGCAAAGATGGAGGGGCGGTTCAGACGTGCCCGCGAGAGTCCTTGAGGTTGCGCTGATTATAGTGGTGCTAACCATTCTGGGGGTTTTTCTGTTCATAGCTGCGGATCCCTCTGTTCTCATCCACTCGCAAGTGCAGGAACTCAATAGCCTGAAGGCCAAGCAGGCGCTCAGCGCCCTCGAGAAATACCCGACAACTTCGAAGAATGAGGAGTACGAGGGGATGACAATCTTTGAGCTGATAAGATACGGATACCTGCAGGGAGACCAGAGAGCCTACGGTCAGGCTGAGCAGGATATAAAATATTATTTTGATGTTGTAATGTCCCTGAACAGGTGGAGGGTGTTTACCTCTGACGGTGCCGTCGACGTGAGTTCTCCTGGCTTCAGCTCCTCAAGAGCGGTTGGCTCTGCAAAGACCAACGTCATCTCAGATGTCTTTCTGTACGTGCAGGTCGGCTGAGTTCTTATAAATTGATTGTAAAGCAAAATAAAGGACCATAAATGGAAATAAACTAATACTTACATTTTAACATGTTTAATATCAATTATCTCTAAAAAGATATTAATTTCTTTCTTATTTCATCTTTTAAATTGATTATCTTATCTTTATCAATAAACAATAAATCCTTTAACCATTCATAATCTTCAAGATAACCAGATGGATGAATATTTTTGTCAATTTCTTCAGTTGTCACCCACACATATATTACATTTAAATCCCGTACTCCTATTTGCTTAGAAATACGCTTTACTAACCTATTTGCTTGGCCTAATTTATTTGCAACATCGTTTGGAATTATCTTTTTTGTTTTGCATTCACATAGAAATATCCAGTCATTATAAACTGCTACGACATCTAGTTCTACTGGCGGGTTGGGTGGGACCTTATACGGAATACTTGTAGATACCACGCTTCCATTTACTCTTTTAGAAATAACTTTTAAACTAGCTTCCTTAAAGATTTCTTTAACATAAATTTCTATAAATTGATTATTTTGTAGACTTTTCTTAATATTAGGGTTCAAGACACATTTAAAAATTTTGTATATCCTACTATCACACATACATCTCTCATCTCTTTGTTTCTCTCCTACGATTTGTATCTTTTCACAGCTCTGGCAGTATTCTAACACCTCAGGAGTCTCTTCAAAAATATCATCATAAAGGAAGCTATTTAAGATCTCATTAAGCTTATTAGCATCCTCATCATTGATATTTTTGTATTGTTCAACATATTTAGCCAAAAAATCTAATATATAGTCATAATTCTTTTGATATAAGTCGATAACCATACGTTTAATGTCTTCCAACGGTCGGAAATAATTTGATATATAGATGTATTTACCATTGTTTACACAATTTCTTAGTATTTTGTAGATAGTTTCCCAATTATCATATGAGAAAAGAAGTGTTGAGAATCTATTTACTTTTGGGTCTAATTCAATTTCAATTTTCTCTTTTGCAGGTTCCCATTGCCATTCCTCTAGTACCTGTATTACCTTTTCCTCGAAGGTGTTATTCATATCTTCACCCTCATAGAGGTAACCAGTTAAATATAATCTCATCAGGAAGTTCCTTGACGGTATCTGCTATTTTATTTGCAATATTCAAAATAAGCGGGTATTTTGATATAGTTATAGGAGAAGACCAATTCAAATAGCATAAGTCGTAATACTCTTTTATCATATCAAGAATCGGAGTGTTACCAATCTCTAATTTTACCCTTACTGGAATTACTGTACCTTGTTTTAGTTCGACAGATTGATGTATCGAGTTGTAACATAACGCTTCATTATCACTCAAAATTACAAACAATCCTAGAGGTACATTGGTTATATTTTCTCCTTTTATGTATAATCTCCTTATATCGTCTTTAACCGATATAAAATTCACATCTATTTTTGACCAAAACTTTGATTTATTTATAGCTGAACTCATTGTTTCTATTTCTCTAAAATGTGTGTCTCCCCTCCTATAAATTACAATTCTGTTAATAATATCGCTAAGGTTTTCCCTTATATACATGAGAAGTCCATCAAACCACGGCTCGGTTATGTACTTCCCCTGAAATGGCATGCCTATTGGTTTCCATTTAAGTTGCAATCCCCTTGCATCGCACAATGCAGCGAACGAATTAGCCTTTTTGCCTTCTAGGGGTTTTTGGGAGAATCCCAATCCCACATATATTGAACGTTCTTTATCATCTGCGGGATTCTCTAATACCCACAGTGCTTCTCCTTCATTCAAATGCTTTGAGTAGATTTGAATAAGCAAATTTTTTATTATACCATAATTTCCTTCTTTTATTTTTTCTAAAGTTTCTTCAAGTATAATTTGAGTAGGAATATTTCTAAGTCTCGCAAATTTTGCCTTGAAATTTAGTCTATATCCCTGCGATGATAATTCTTTTGGCAATATCACTATTGCTATATTTTGATAATTACCTGCGGCAATTGGGGTTTGCCTAACTATTTTATCTATTCTGTCTACACTTAGGTTGTTTGTTATAGTATAATATGTATTTTCATCAAAGATAAGCTTTCCAAAGTTGTGTCTCTGGAAAGCCCTCTGCAGTTCATCAATGAAGTTCGATACCTCATCACGCGAAATGTGGGTTGGATGGATGACTGAATGTATTTTTATAATCTTTCCTTTTGAATACGGACCATATTTAAAAATTGCTCGTGGATCTGAAATTTGCTCTTTTCTATGTCTCTCTTTATTAAATTTTAACAATGGTGGAGATAAATAATACACTTCTTTGAAATATCCATTTTTAATAAGAAAATCCAAAGATAATGGAACAGAATTTATATCTAATCTTATAAAATCTCTGTTTACTTCACAGCTAATTCTATCTATGAATTCAATGGTTTTTTGATATCTTTCCGGTGGATTTAGTGCAGTAGCTGGTAATTCATCCAATATATGAGGAAATTTGTTTTCTAATATTTTCCTATCCATATAAACTACTTGAGCTGGATATTTAAAAATAGACTCACCAAGTTTAACCCCTATTATTGGTTGTTTTTTAATTAGTTTAATGCAGTGCCTATTTTTCCAGAAATCATAAAGTGTGATTTCAGAATTTTCAACTCTTTCTTTTGTCATATCTTTTTCTTCTAGCCAGATTTTATTTATCTCACCAAAAGAGTCATACGGAAGTACTCTCACAAATTTTATTGTATTTTTTAAATAATCCACTATTTCTTCTGAATCTTTACCAGAGGATTTTAAATATTCTATAAAATCATATAAATTAAACATAAATCTGTAAATAGGGTCAACCCAAATTATGTACTCCTTAGAAGAAAGTTTATCTATCTTAATTTTTATTCCAGAAAAAATTTTAAGTACACCTAGCTTGGTATTTTTTTCTGAGGGTGTATTATAGTCTATGTATCTATTGTTTGGTGTCTTTGTAAAACCTTTATCCTTAAAAATTTCTGGTAGAATTTCGTTTGTTATTAGTCGGTAAATATCTTCATCATTTAATTCAACTTTTTGAATATCCACAACTTCTAACCTGTAGTTTTCGATAGTGTAGACTTTTTTGTCTAAAGTCTTCGGAGACAACAAAGTAAGTTCGTCATCATTCAAATAGGAAATACAATATCCTAATTTTTGCTTGAAGTTATGGCTAATTTTACTTCCAATTCTATACCTATCACTAGATTTACTAATAGACTTAAAAAATTGACATTTTAGCTTGATTTTATAAAATTCTTTTTCAATGTTTTCAATAGTTAAAAGGACAGAATTTGTAAGGTAATTTTTAAGCTCATCATCGGAAAGGTTAACAACTCTTTTTCCAAGCGAAACTTTACCGTTTTTAATAGATTCTTTTAAATTCTGAATGAATTTACCCCTCCTGCTTATTTCAAGAGAAATATATTCTTTTATGATATCATCTACAAAATCTTTCTCTAGTTCAGGTATCCCATCTTGTAAAGTTTCAATTATTGAACTTCCTGCGGGAGTAAGAGTGAAACCATCTCCTTCTCGGAGTATAAATCCCCTTTCAAGCAGACGCGTAATTAAATTTCTAAACTCAGTAGATTCGATCTCTTCCCCTGATAAGCTTGATATTATTACCTTAAGTAATTCATGCGATGCTTGTTGACCTTTTTCTTGAAATACCTTTAATACATACAAACACCATAATTCCTCTCTCATGGCTCATCTCACCGTAATTCTTGAAAGTTATAGTCTAATAGATATTTATAAATTTTATTAAATGTTGAAACCGAACCTATGTGAGATAAGGAACAACGTCTAAACCCTTTTGTAATAGGACGCTAAATGTCTCCTACAGGGATGGGATGCAAAGTAGATTGATACCAGTCTTACAAATTGGTGTTACATGGGAAGAGGTTAAAAAGATTTCAAGAAAGCAGGAGATTTCATCAGAACAAGTTGATTGTAAATTCAGTCCCATCCTACTCTTCATCAAAAACAAGCGGCGCTGGGCGGCCATATTCAAGGCAAGGCTAAAAAGGAAATTCCTGAAGAAGATTTTGTGCCTTATAATGAATAAAACAGAAGCTTACTAAATACCTAAGTTGGATTAAAAAGCCACTGCCAATTATTGATTCTTTTATAAGGCTCATGGTTTCTTTACCGTTGCATGGCGGCAAACCCCTACAAGCTGTCACAGCTCATTAGCATGGCGGGTGTTGGTCTCAGCCTGCTTTTCGGCTTAGCCGCGTACTCCGTGTTTTACAGCAAGAGCCTGGCTTTTCTCGCAATACTCACCGCTGGTGCAAGCGTGATTATGGCGAAGCAGGGCGACTACATCCTCACTCACCTTTTCGGCGAGAGAAGTGTTTTTCTTGAGAACGTGGTTGAGGTGCTTGACGACGTGGTGGTAAGGAACCTCGGCGACAAGTACGTGGCAATGAGCCTGATAAAGGTTGTTCCCGACAGCGTCTATATCGACCTTTCTGACAGCCAGAAGACGAACTACCTCAATCAGATTAACTCCTTTCTTATGACACTCAAAGAGCCCACAAACATTGGTGCCTTCGCTTACCCCCTCGACGAGAGGGTGCTGATCGAGTTCTACGAGAGGAAGATAGCCCGCCTCAGGAGGAAAAGCAAGAAGGCAAAAGAGGAGGGAGACGAGGCAGCAAGACAGGCTGCGGAGGAGGACATCAGGACCATAAAAGGGATCATAAAGAGAATAAGAGAGGAGGGGGCGATGGTAACGCTCTATTATGTGACCGTCTCTGGAGAGGGGTACACGAAGAAGGCTGCCATAGATGAGGTGAGAAGCAAGAGAGAGATGATGGTTAACACCATAAGAGGAGTGATTGGTGCCCACTGGGTGGAACCTCTGCGCGGGAGGCACCTGCTGAGAGTCTACCAGACGCTTCTAGCAGTTCCGCCAGATGCAAGATACATGGAGCAGATCAGAGTCTGATTCTTTTTTAAACCCCTGCGCCTTTGGGGTGATGTTATGGAAAACCTCATTGTCTTCATTATAGTGATCGTGTTGGCCACGGCACCGCTGGTTTACGTGAGCGCTGAGATGCTCAAGTCCTCAGGAGATATGAGAGAGAGAGCAGAGGCCAGCTCCGTGCTGATGCTGGTGGCAAGTTACCTGACGGAGGCAAAGTCCTCTTACAGCGCCGAGCTGAACTTCTCAGCTGTACTCCCGCCGAAGATAGCTGGCAGGGACTACGTTCTCAGGATCTTTCCACAGGGAAACCAGACACTGCTGGTTGTTGAAGTGCAGGGCGGTGGAAACTACAGCAAGGTGGTACCCGTAGAGGTGACCTTCTGATGGGCATCAGGGATGGCATCGTCAAGCTTGTGGATATGTTTCACAGGCAGAACCCGGTGTACCGGGTTGTTTTCTCAGACGACAAGCGCATCATTCTGAAGGGGTATGGTGAGGGCATCTTCTTTGCTCTTGAAAGGGAGAAACACCTTTCCAAACTGAGCAGTGCCGGAGAGAGTTTCGTACTTCGCCCAGCAGGTAGGGTTGCACCCCCGGTCCGGGTGGACAGGGTTACAGTCTGCTCCAAGGCCACTGTGCCTTTTGAGGACTTCCGTGCGGCTGTGATCAAAACAGAGGGCGAAAACGCACAGGTGCAGATAGACGTGAACGGCAACGCCCTCATTATTGGCGACCATGTACTGAGAGCCACTCAGGTATCTGGAAGGAACTGCGGCATTCAGGCCAACCTGAAGGTGGTAAGGTTCTTCGCCGGGGCAGTCCACGCTGATAAAACCCTTGTGGCAATTGGTGACTCGAATAAACATCGCTTCTTGTATACTGAGTTCATCAAAAACGAACACTTCTTTTTCAGCATAGCAGTGTTCTCGAAACATCGCTGAAAGGAGCTGTTCATTTGATGACCATTATTTGTGGGTATTCCGCTCTGTTATGGAGAGTTTGGAGAAGGTTCTCGATTTCAAGTTCCTCCCTGAAGCTCATCAGCGTGTGCGGTCTCTCCCCTCTTCTGACGTACTCAATGAAGCTGAGGAGCTGGTCGCCAAGCGGGTCTGCATTTGGGAACTCCTCTCTTATCACCACTTTTCCAACACCACTCCTTTCGGATGTAAAACCCTGCCATACCGTGAGACCTGGAAGCAGGTGTCTGGCGCTGTCCATGTCCTTTGACGACACTTCAGTCATGTCAACATGGATTGCGATATTCCTTTCAAACCTTTTGCCGTCGAGTTCTCCTATAATCTTCAAAGTTCGCTGCTTGCACGGATCTTCGAAATCCATGTGCACAGTGGCAACAGTTCCGTCGCTGTACTTTAGGAGGGCCGTGAAAGCCTTCGAAGTTTCGGCTACTATGAATCTCTTGCTACCATCCTCCTCCATCCCGAGCACCCTGATACCGATGCGGTTGTTGTAGTTCTTCCACTTCTCCCAAGAGATGATTATTTCGCCCCGGCGCACGGCCATGTGCACCTGTTCAGGTAACTCCTGCTTTAGAGCGTAAAGACAGCCGACGGAATGAGGACCTTCCTCCAACACAATTCCTGGTATAGGATGGTCTCTGGGGCCTCTCTCTTTTGTCCAGTTAATTGTTATGTGTTTTATAACTACCTGTTTCTTATGAATGAACTCAATCGCCCGCAATAAGGCGGGGTGGAACAGCATCTGCGAACCTGCAGCGTTGAGCGTGCCACAGGATTCCGCCAACTCAACCATCTGTTTTGCCATTTTGAAGTCAGCGTCGAGAGGTTTCGAAATAAATGTTGGGATGCCTTTCTCTAGGGTGTATCTAGTAACTTCCCAGTGGGCCGTTGCTGGTGTTGCAATCACAGCAAAGTCCACATCTTCTCCCAGCTGCTCCACGCGGGTAAGTTGCCTGTGTGGGGGTATCCCGAACTCCTCACCCCTCTGCTTTAGAGCACGTCTATCCAGATCCACCAGGTATATATCTTTGACTTCATCAGAAAGCGACCTGCCATATCTTCCGGTGAGTCTCTGCAATACCATTTTGCAGAAGTTGCCAGCACCAATGATGGCACAGCTTAATTTCATTTCTCATAACCTCATATCAGCGGAAATAACTGAAGAGGAACATTACTTCTTGTCTCTCTTGGTCCAAATATTTAAAAAAGAATCATGATTCTTTTTTAAAGTATTGCATACCATATCTGATATGTTGCCTAATTTGCACGAGAGAGTATCTGATACAGGCGAAGAGAATCTTATAACTACCAAGCATCTTGAGGAAGCGCTTAAACGTGCTGCACTGAACGGTGACGATGAGGAGTTCGCCAGAAAGGTTATCGCTGAAGCGAAGAGGGCAGGCATCGCCGTGCACCTGCACCACGTGAAGGGTGAAGGCGACGGGGAGGTGGATAACAACGATGCTGATGGTGGAATAAAGCTCTCCCGCAGGGGCTTCCTCAAAGCTGTCGCCGTGCTCAGCTTCGCCCTCGCCGGACTCGGCCAGATACCAGAGGCAGAAGCACAGAACTGGACCCTGAAATTCCATATTCGCTTGGACGAACGCAACACAAAGGTTCGCTTCAAAGAACTCGTATACTGGCGTGACCAGTGGCTTGGTATCTATGCCAGAGAGTTCCAGGCTCGGGTGGCAAAGCGCATAGCTGATGAGGGAATAGCAGACAACAGCAACCAGGCACTTCTGGTTGAGGTGGTCAGGGATGAAGCAAGACGCATGGAACGCGACCTGAACGCAATGACGTGTTGGGGTCAGCCCGTCCCTTACAGAAGCACCCAGGGCGCCTGCGAGGAGACCTGCCAGACGTTTGCGCAGCTTCATGCCCCAGCAGGCGGCTTCTTCTGCTCGCCCGCCACGAGAATGGTGGGCTGGGACATTCGCATTCTCAGCGCTCGGTTTGATGCGGATGGCAACCTGCTCCTTCGCATGAATGTGCTGATCACAGATAAGAAGTATAAGCGAATCTACTACAAGGTGCACAGCTGGGTTCAGGAAGGTGAGCCGTATCCTTCGCCTGACTACATGACTGATGCCAGCGGGAAGCCTGCACACGTTGACGAAACAACGTTCATCAAGGACCTGACGCTTAAGGTTCTCCGCGCTGGCGGTACCGACGTGGGCACCACCTGCCTGGACCCGTGTGCTGTCGTCGATCCGCGGTATAACGAGATGTTCGTAACACACCAAATCAGCCTCGAGGAGTACCACCAGTACGTGGACAGCACAAAGCTCGAGCCGAGCCTGTACCACCTGGTCTACTACGTCTACGGCCCGGACTTTGCCACATTCGTGGTGCCGAAAGACATCATCCAGAGCAACGTGTGCTCCCCCGCCGACTCTCCCTTCCCGGGAGCGAACTGCGAGACCGGCTGCCTCATAGGCACCAACTGCGAGACCCAGGCTCAGCTCCCGTGCCCGAACTACAACCCACCACCCAAAACCTGCAGAAGCAACTTCTTCTTCAATACCTCAGTGCAGTGCACGCCCGAGATAGTAGTTACTGTAAACGTGACAAACTGCTGGACCAACAGCCCCGCGAGGAATAAAACCTTTGACTACAAGTACGGCTATGGGAGCGTCGGGTGGTATCACGGCAGCTTCACAACCGATTCAAACGGAATGGCTCGGATCACCGTGAAGAAGAACTACACTAGCAATGGCAAATTCTGGTTCTACATACTTGACGCCAACAATGGCAATGAGCTGTTCTCAAGACTCTTTACCGACTGCGCCTGTCCGACGCAGTGCTGCAGCGACACCGACTGTCCTGATGGCTACCGCTGCGTGAACGGCCAGTGCGTGCCTATCAATCCACCCGGGGGCAATCCCTCGCTCAGGAATGTCACCTGGGACACCTCGGGCTTCTGCGACACTGGCTTCAGCGTCAGCGGAAAGCTCGTGGACAGCGACGGCGACGGCGCAGCGGGCACCATCATCGTGTACGTTAACGGCAGCGAGAGAAAGCGCGTGAGCACCGACTCCTCAGGCAACTTCAACATCTACGTGCCTAAGAGCGATTACAGCGCTTACTTGGGTTGCAGCAACGTCATCGAGGTGAAGGGTATCCTGAGCAGCACAGGACAGGTGACTCCCGTGCAGAGCACCACCGTCACCTGCGGCGCAAGCTTCAGCATAACCTGCTCCGTGGACAGGACGCAGGTGCAAACAGGCGAGTCTGTGATGTTCTCAGGACGCCTCTCCGTGAGCGGGCAGGGCTGCTCCGCAGCTAACCAGCGAGTTGACATCTACGTGGACGGGAACTACTACGCCACCACCTACACCGACTCACAGGGAAGGTTCAGCAAGAGCGTGACGATAACCTGCAGCAGCGATACCATGCACACGATAGAGGCACGCGCTGGTGGGGCGACATGCTCCAAGCAGGTGAGCTGCGTTGCGCCGCAGTCGCAGAGAAAGATTAAGGTGGAGGTCAGCTATGAGGACGGCCTGGTAAGGAACGTGTTTAAAATATGGATCACAGAATACGGTCTCCAAGGGTTCCCCTCCAGCCAGACCATATACTTCAAGGAGTGGACAGGTGCCACGGCAAGGGTGCTTGTGGACAGGCTGGAGCCGTACCCGCCCAATGATAGCCGCGACACCACGCTGATGGAATGGCTCGGAAGCACGGGTACGATCAGCAGGAAATGCAGCGGCTACTGGGGCAGGGAGCGCATCCCAGGCTGCCAGTACTTCCAGGAGGCGTGCAGCCACGCGTGGGAGGTCAAAAAGGGGGGTAATAATGATGTCTACTATGACATAAAGAATACCCTTACCAAGGACCCATACGGCAGACCTCCATTCTCCGACGCGCAGGCGAGGCAGATTATCGCTGAGGTCAACCGCCTGGTCAGTGAGATAGTGCACGCGTGGATAAATGATGGCGACTCTTGCGACAAGTGCAGCAGCTACCCGTGCTCCTCAAGCGCCAGTGTTACGGGAGACTGGACAGGGAAAAAGTATCTGGCATTCTCTGACATAACGGTGTAGTGCGACGCCGAGAACTTCCACTTCTCTCTTTTTTAGTGAAAAATAAAAGGGAGTTCAGGCGGCTGCTGCACGGCGCTGCCTGAGCCAGAGAGCACCTAAGAATACGAGGAAAGCAAAGATTGCACCTGCCGCTATTGCGATGTTTCTGTGGATGCGCAGAAGCTCCGCAGCCAAGCCCTTCGTCTGAGTGGTGCCCACAGGTATCGCATCCATCACCTTCTGCAGCAGTGGCTTCTCCTCCAACGCCTTCAGCACTTCATCGCGCTTCTCATAGAAGCCTATGCGCTCCAAGTCTTCTTTGGTCTTGATCTCGTCATGCTGAGCCATAGTGCCAACCTCTCGGAACCACTTGATGAGGTCGTCTGGAATACTGTAACCATAGGAGTACTTAAAACTCTCTAAATCGTATGATAAGTATGTCCAAGTATTCTCTTCACCACCATCGTCAATGATTCTGCCATCGGGGTTTAATTCAAGCGTTTTTAGTTCGAGTTCTAAGGCTCTCTTTTCAAGTTCCGGAATGTTGCGAGAAGAACCTTCAATGCCATAGGTCTTCATTAGTGCCAGATAAGCGGGCACGTAGTCTGAATCCTTCTGCATTATCAGGTTGAAGTAGTGCTCAGCCTTTTTGAGGTTCTGCTGAAAGAGTTCATCGCTTCCAGACTGTCCTGCTTTTACAGAGTACCATTCCAGCAGAAACTGTGCCTCTTCAACCGTTAGTTCTCGTTCTGGCTTGGACTCAAGTTTCTCTGCCAAATCACGGACGTTATATGTTCCATATTCATTTTTGGGTATATTGTACTTCTCGCACAGCTTGGTTTGCAGTTTATATGAATTATATTCCACTACCGCCCACGCCTGCGGCAGCGCTGCGAGTATCAGCATCACTGCCAGCGCGACACCTATTATTGTCTTCGCACGCATCTCAACCACCTATCAGCCTTCCTCACCCAACTGATGATTCAGTCTCTTATAAAGGAATCACTTTCCGCCCTTTTTCAACCTTTCGCTTCCCCACCTTCTTTTCGAGTAGCTTCTCCTTTCGCCTTTTCTCCAATTATCCTCTGGATACTTCCGTTTGGGGTATCTTTTCCTTGGTTTGTATCTCCGCTCAGGTTGCGGTGGACGCTGCTTCCTGAAGTTTGTTCTTGCTCTGCGAAGGAAGTCAGGCTTTATCTGCGCCAGCTCTGGCGCTTTCATCGTAAATTTGAGCCACGCCCTCGCAGAGCAGCGCTCGGAGCTTTCACACTCGGGGCAGAAGTCGCTGAACCAGCGCTTTTGAAAGCAGGTTGCCTCGCCGTATTTCCATGTTGCCTTTGCTTTTTTCATCCTTCCCCTCCATCCTCTGCCTGCGTATCCTTTTTCAGGCGTATCACCTTCACCTTTGCACCTATCCAGCTCCGAGGGAGCATCACGTGTGCGCTGTTGCCTATGCGCTTCACCTCACGTTCAACGACCTCTTCACCCTGCAACACCATGCGTACTTCGATGTCCATCGCTTCTCACTGTTTAAACATTTCTATAACAAAGTATAAACATAACGTCGGATACCAATTGTGAGAGAGAAGGTTCTCTTTTTTTGTAGGTGGTATTTATTTCAGTCGATATTGTTTTAGAACAAACACCATCCGAAAGTGTTATTAACCTCTTTTTATATAAATCAGGACAAATGGTATTCTCAGGATTATGAAGTAAGACTATGGAGGCATCACCGAACGATGGGCGCTACTGCGGTGAGGTATGGGTATAGAGAGGTTCTTGACTTTTACTTTGACGACATCTTTGGCATAATCCTTGGGGCGCTGAAGCCCTTCCTATCGTCCTATGAGTTTCTCAGGAGAAAGCATGCGGGCTGGAAGTTCAGGAAGATACTTGAGATGAGACACCTGAGCGAGGAAGAGAAGAACGCCCTCATTGAGGAGTTTATAACCTGCCTGCCAGAGGACCCTACCTACCGGGCTTATCTGGAATCTTACAGCAAAATTTTGGAGGTGTTTGAGCGGCGCTTCAGGGATGTTCTGCCCCTGCTGGAGGAGATATCCAGAATTCTGACACCTCAGGAGCAGGAGAAGATTGTAAGGATGCAGGTGCTTAAGAGCCGCGGGGTTATAGAGTCTCTGAGGGAGAGCCTCTCCGAGGCGATTCTGGATACCGAAGAACCGGAGCAAGCGATGCTCATTGATCAAGCCCTGGCCCTAGCGAGCATGCTCGTCGACGAGGCTCTGAAGGAGAAGTCGCCTGAGCGGCAGGGGGAGTATATGCTTGGCGTGCTCATACTGCTGCTCAGAGTAGAGGGTATAAGGAGAGGTGTGCAGAGTCCAGAAAAGCTTTACAATGATGTTGCGGTCATCTCCGGGAAGCTGAGGAAGGTGGAGAGCTTCGAGGTGCCGGAAGGACTGGCGGCTTTGCTCACCTCTGCGTAAGGATGACCATAAACTGCTGGGATACAAACCTTGTTATAGCGCTTCTCAACCCACATGATAGGTTGCACGCAACTGCGGTAGAGCTGGCAGAGAAGGAGCTCATTATTATTTCTCAAACAGTTCAGGCTGAGGCGAGATTAACCTTTCTCAGGAAGTTCAACACAGCTGTGATAGAGGTTTATAAGATACTCAACAGGGCAAGGAGAGCAGATAGCGAGATGGAACTGCAGAAAATGCTAATCGACGGATTTAAGGAGCTTATTCAGCGCCGCCCGGAGCTCAAAGCCTTCTACGAATACATCTACGAGCTAGTTCATTAGTTTTTAGAAGACTGAGAGATATCCCATTTTCCGTCTCTGGTACTCTCTTCTAAACATATGCAATGGGATGTTCGCTCTAAGTGGTGTAGCAAGTATCGCCCTTGGGCTGGTGCTAAGCTGGCTGGGAACTCTGGTGATTTTTTTATTGCCTTAAGGCTGTTGCTGGTTTTCGTTGGCTTTGTAATGAAACTGACTAAAAAGCTGCTCTAAACGTAAGCGTGCACTCCTGGTAAGAGAAAGATCACCAGGTAGGCGAATATCACGCTCAGGTAACCCATTATTCCCAGAATCGCCGTTGTGCGCCACATTTTTTCATCTTTAATGTAGAGCCTCGCGTGCAGGTAGGCGGAGTAAAAGAACCAGAGCATAAAGGAGGCGCTTATTATAGGCGACCACCACCAGCTCTGACCCTGCCAAGCCTCAAGCGCCCAGGGGTAGCCTATGAGCATGCCTATGGTGAGCAGCAGGTATCCAAACTTTGCATACGCATAGGCGATGCTGTCGTATATCTCCTCTTTCTTTAGAAGCATCGCTATGCAGGCAAAGAAGTTCACAGTAAAGGCGGCGTAGGCGATGAATATCATGGGCGGGTGGAGCCACATGTACCAAGTGGAGTACAGATAGTACTTGCCTATAAGAGAGCGGAAAAGCTCGACAGGCGCCGCAAAGGGATGAAGCTCCCACAGCAAGTACTGCTCTGTGAGCTGGGCCATCTCTGGCAGAGGTTCTTCTCTGCCTGTGAAGAAAATCGCAATTAGGAAGGCGAGAGAGCCGAAGTTTAAAGCAGAGGCGAAGGTCTTTGCTCTGTATCTCCATGCATATAGCACCATGAACGCATAGATCCACAGCCAGAATAGAAGGCGCTCCTTTTCCACCCAGAAGGGGAGAAGTATATTGAAGCGACCGCCTTCGAAGGGGTTGATGTAAGAGATGCCGGCTAAGCCTAAGTGGTACCTCACCAGCAAAGCATAGAGTAGAGTAAGCTCTGCAGTAAGCGCGAGGGCTGCGTAGAAGGCGAGTTTCTCGTACCTCTCTTCCCTCCTCCAGATGTAGAGAGCGGAGAAGGCGGAGGCAAGTATACCTATCCCCAGGGCTATGTAGACCAGCGGAGGGTAGTACTTCAGAGCTTCTTCCTTGAAGGACAGGAAGTCGTAATAGTTCACCCTTTATGATAGAGCAGCTAAATATTTAAAGACTGCCCTCCTCTTACTTATCATGGGCTTCGATAA
>MTLP01000001.1 GCA_002009975.1 Thermococcus sp. JdFR-02 | reverse complement strand
GCTTAACTTCCGGGGTCGAAACGAGTCCGGGTGTGGCCCCGCCGCTGTGACCGCCGTGCCGATAACTACTCATACCAAGCCAATTTATAAACTTTACGGTGTGCTCTAGGACAACATTAATAACAAAAAACCTCTAAAATTTTTTAGGTGTGGTGAATATGGGATTGATGGAGGATAAAGCATTAGTTGAAGCCGCTCTTTTTGTTGCTGGGAGACCTTTAAGTATAAAGGAACTATCAAGAGCGCTTGGTATAAGATCCTCAGACTATCTTGAAAAGCTCATTGAGCTAATTGCTGCTGAATACGCTGAGAGAAAGAGTGCAATAGAGGTTGTTAGGGTCTTGGGGGATAAATATGTAATGCAGCTTAAGCAAGAATACTCTCAAAGAGTTTTTCATTTAATGCCAAAGCCAGATCTAAGAACTGGAGAACTAAAGACATTGGCCTTGATTGCGTATTTGCAACCTATTGAACAAAGTAAATTAGTAAAGCTAAGAGGGAGTCAAGCCTATGAACATGTAAAGCATTTGCTTAGTATGGGCTTGATATATGCTGAACCCTATGAAAAGACAAAGTTGTTGGGAACAACTCAAAAATTTGCCGAACTTTATGGATTTCCAGAAAATGATCCACTTTTAATAAAAGAAGCATTTAAAAAGGTTATTCACGCTGAATACGCTGATTTAATGGAAAAGATTGAAAAGAGTGAAAAAAGTCAAACTAAGGATAAGTAATCCTTTAGAGACTTACTTTTACTATTTCTCAATAAATGAGAAATTAAATAACTCTTTACCTAATATCAAGCTCTCAAAAAGTTTAAATACCTAAATTATAAATTACTATTTAGGTGAGTGTATATGGTGGTGTTAACTAAGGAACAGATTATAGGGCTTATTAAGAAACAAAAAGGCCTTAGCATTCGTGAAATAGATAGTAAAATAAGGGAAATTGCTAAAAGGCATGAAATTTCCGAACATGCTGCTGCTTTACTCCTTGCAGAACAACTTGGAATTAGCTTAGAAGAAGCCCCAAGTTTAATGCATATAGAAGATTTGGTTCCAGGTATGAGGGAAATTAACATAGTTGGCAGGGTTTTAAGGAAGTACCCAATTAGGACATACACTAAGAAGGACAAAACCACTGGAAAAGTTGCAAGTTTGCTAATTTATGACAGCACTGGAAGGGCGAGGGTTGTTCTCTGGGATACTCAAGTTGATAAATACTACAATGATATTCGCGTAGGGGATGTTGTAAAGATAATTGATGCAAATGTTAAAGAAAGTCTTACTGGTCTACCAGAATTGCATGTTAGCTTTAGAAGTAGGATAATAGTTAACCCCGAAGATCCAAGAGTTCAAGAAATTCCAGAGATTTCAGAGGTTAGAGCCTATAATTATGTTAGGAGGAACATTGGGGAGTTAATTGGTGGAGAAAAGTTTGTTGAAGTTAGAGGAACTGTTGCTAGGTTGTATAGAGTTGTGGTTTACGATGCATGCCCAGAGTGTAAGAGGAAAGTTGATTACGACCCTGGAATGGGGGTATGGATCTGTCCAGAGCATGGAGAGGTTGAAGCGATTAAAATGGTTATAGTGGACTTTGGATTGGATGATTGTACAGGATATATTAGGGCTACACTCTTCGGTGACGATGCAGCAGAGCTGTTGGGTAAAGATCCAGAGGAGATAAGTGAGAAGCTTAAGGAGCTAATCAATATGGGAATGACAATAAAAGAGGCTGGAAGGAAATTAGCTGAAGATGAGTTTTACTCTTTGCTTGGAAAGGAGATAATAATTAGAGGAAATGTCTTGGAGGACAGGTTTTTGGGCTTAATATTAAGGGCTTCTTCATGGGAAGAAGTTGATTACAAGAGTGAGATTGAGAGGATTAGGAGAGAGCTAAGGGAGGTCGCTTAAAATGGAGGAAATAGTGCAAATTAGACGTAGAAAACCTGCCGTAGAGAGAAAAATTAGCGAGATAAGGGAGGAAGATACAAGGGTTGCTTTAATTGGCAAAGTCGTCAAAGTTGATAAGCTTGATTACCTCTTTTGGCTCGACGATGGCACAGGTGTTGCAATAATAGAGAGTGAAGAAAATATTCTTCCAAAAATAGGGCAAGTTGTTAGGGTTATCGGGAGAATAATAAGAAATGAGGAGATGCACATATATGCAGAGGTTGTTCAAGACTTCAGTGATGCTGATTTAGATGCTTTGGAAGAGATTCAAGATTTGGAAAGAAGAATTTTGCCTAAAATTGAAAATGCTCTTATATGGTGGTCAGAATGAAGAAGAGATTGCCTGCAACAAGAGTTTATATTAAGGACATCTTGGATGGATTCTTTGTTAAAAGTGAGGGTGATTTTGAGCCTAATTACCTAATAACAAAAGATGCAAAGAAGGTTTACAGGGCAAAAGTAGTTGGAACTGTTGTGAGAGAACCAGCCATAGCTGAGGATGAAACCTATGGGAAGTTTCAAATTGATGATGGAACTGGAGTGATATGGGTTCTTGGATTTAGGGATGATACAAAATTCATAAAGCTTGTAAATAAGGGTGATTTGGTACAGATAATCGGAAAAATAGCAGAATGGAGAGGGGATAAGCAAATTCTAATTGAGGGAGTTTCAAAGGTAAGTCCCAACATGTGGATATTGCACCGTTATGAAACTTTAAAGGATAAGATAGAGCATGTAAAGAAAGCAAAAATCGCTTTTGAAATCTACAACACCTATGGTATTACAGCAAAGGCAAAGGTGATTGCAAAAAATAAAGGAGTTACTGAGGATCTTTTAGAGACAATTGACGAGCTTTATGCTATTTTGATGGAGCAAAAGGCGGAGGAAACGTTAGAAGCTGAAATGTTTGAAGAGGAGCTTGAAGTAAAAGAAAAAGAAGTTGATGAAAAGCTGGAAGAGGCTAAGAAAGCTGTACTTGAGATATTGAGGGCTAAAACAGGGACTCCTGTATCGAGGAAATACATAGAGCGCAAACTTCAAGATAAATTTGATATTGATACAATAGATGACGCTATACGGGAATTGCTGAGTGAAGGGGAAATTTACGAACCAGAGATTGGCTACTACAAGATCATCGAATAGCGACCCAAACTTTTTTAATCCCTTTCTTTCTCTTTATATTAGGTGCGCCTAATGGAGTTAAAAGCCTTCATAGAGATATTAAGACCTCACAATTGCTTTATTGCTGGATTAGTTGGTATTCTTGGCTCTGTTGTAGCTATAGGGAAGTTCCCTGAGCTTAAACTTGCTCTATTGATATTTTCGGTTGTCTTTCTTGGATGTGGCGGCGGAGATACAATAAATGACTATTTTGATTATGAGATCGATAGAATAAACAGACCAAAAAGACCTTTGCCGAGAGGTGCAATTTCGAGAAAAACTGCATTTTGGTATGCTATTGTGCTTTTTGCCGTTGGATTAGTGCTTGCCTCAAGAATTAACACCAATGCTTTCTTATTAGCCTTAGTTGCTTATGTGACCATGATAGTTTATGCATGGAAGCTTAAACCCTTGCCTTTTATTGGAAATTTAGCTGTGGCATTTTTAGCAGGTATAACCCCAATTTATGGAGCAGTGTCTGTAGGAAAAATAGGGTTTGCTGGATATTTGGCAATCTGTGCCTTCTTGGTTAATGTCGCAAGAGAAATTATCAAGGATATAGAGGATATGGAAGGGGATAAAGCTGAAGGGGCAAAAACTCTGCCAATTGTTTGGGGAGTTAAAAAATCCGCATATTTGGCTTCGATTTTTGGAATAGCAACAATAATAGCTTCTATACTCCCTGTAAAGTTGGGTATTGGAGTTGGATACTTCACAATATTGCTTGTTGATTTTTTGATCTTGTCTGCTATCTTTGATATTTTGAAAAATCCCTCTCCAAAAGTTGCTGGAAGGTCTCAGAGAAAGCTTAAATTGGCTATTTATTTAGCCGTGTTCAGCTTTTTGTTTGGTTCAATCACTCAGGGGGTGAGATTATGAAGTTTAAAGATGAATTAAGAAAGCACTTAGAAGGTGAGGAGTTTTGGACGGTTATCACATTCAAAACCCCTTATGGTCCAAGGGAAACTATGGATAGATTAGCAGAAGAAATACAAAAACTTGGATGGAAAGTGGGATTTAAAGCAAACTGGTGGACTTCTGAAATTCCCTATGGTCTAATCAGAATTGATATTTCGCAGGGGGAAAGGGAAAAGATAGTTCTGGGAAGATGGATACTCAGCAATGAATGTAAGCTCATAAGGATTGACAATCTTGAGTTTGAAGAGGGGAAAGAAGAGTTTTTTAAGATGGTTGACAGCATATCAGCCACATTAATTCATGATAGCACGATTAGAACTATGAGAGAGCAATATTAAAGCAGATTTCTGTCAAGTAAACCCAATTCCTCTCCATCTTCCCTTACCCTAATTCTTCCAAATCTTATCTCTCTAACTTTCTTCATTTCATCCTCAGTTAAAGGAGTTAAGATTTCAATTGTTTTTTCTTTAAAGTTGATGACCTTTAAAATCCCCAAACCCACGCAAAATCCTTTATCGTCTATGAGTCCCACTATCAGATTACTCAATCTCTCAAAATCAATGTAATGAAGAGTACTCCTATCTACCTGTCTTGGAAAGTTTACTAGATCAACTTTCACAACAAAGTACCTTCCATCTATTTTTACTCCATAAATGATGAGCCATTTAAAAAGAGACTCTAAGAGCTTTTTCTCTTCTTCTCTTATTTCTTCTCCATGGAATAGTGATGTCCCGCTGATGTAATATTCATTCAAATTCAACAAGTAGCTCTTTGAATTTTTGAAATATGTTCTCCATTTTTCTCTCCTTATCTCTCTCCTTTCTTCTCTGCTGTGTTTCCTTATCTTCTCACTGACTTTGAGCTTAAAGATTCTTATTTTATTCTCAAATGGCTTTAATATTGGTTCCAGCTCATTTTCTCTTCCTAATGCGAGTATTATATCGGGTTTTATTGTTTCAATTTTCATCCTTTTCAGGTCTACTCCACTACCATGAACAAATCCAGTAGTGTCTATTAAAATAACATCCGCTTTTTTCAAGGCTTCATCAATTAAAACCTTAACTCCTGTTATCATTTCTCCGAAGAATTGATTTGGGGTTATGCTTCCGATGAAATAGTGTTTGTAAGGAGTTATCTCATCCAGTGAGTTGAACAATCTGTCTGGAAATCCTAGAGTTATGGTTGCTGGGGGTAAAATGCCCTTTTGGCCAATGTCGCTATCAATCACTGCAATTCTAAAGCCCAATGAGAGAAGTTCATTTGCAAAAAATACCATTGCAGTAGTTTTTCCGCTATCTGTTCCTCCTATGATCATTACCTTTACTGGTTTTTTATGAGCTTTTATAACCCCAAGCACTTCTAATCTGTCGCTTGGAACATCTTTTGTATAAACGGTCTTGTTCATGTTTTAAAATCTTAGTAAAACTAATAAAAACTTAACTCCATTAGGATATGGAAAAATTTATAATTGAAAGGTTAGGTTATTATTCCTTGACAAATTTTAATTTTACAAAAACCAAAAAGTTTATTAAACTTTGAAAGTTTAAACTTATAATTGGCAAAGATATCACTGGGAGGGAACATGAATGGTAGATGAAAAAATTTCACTCACAACTAGACAAATTGAGCTTTTAAGGAAGCTTTACAAAGAAGGTAAAACTATCGAAGTACATACAGTAGAGAAAACTCAAGATGAACTTGCAGAAGAACTTGGAATAACAAGACAGGCTTTAAGCAATCATCTAAAAGTTCTAAAGGAGTTGAACTATATCAGGACTGGAAGGGGATTCATTGACTTAACGGAAAAAGCATTGGAACTTCTTGGAGAAAAGAAGGGAGATGTGTTTATATTTGTGAAAATTGAACCCACAAAAAGGAAAGATGTTTACGAGTCTATTAGAAAATTAAAGGTTAAGCGCATCTATAGGGTTACAGGAGATATTGATTTAATTGTTGAAGCTGACAAAACAAAGCTTGACGAAATTCTTGAAGAAGTCGCTTCTCTTGAAGGTGTTAGAGAAACAATTACCCATGTCGTTCTTGAAACTCTCTGATCTTCTTTTCCATTATTTTTCTTAATTCGTCCAAATTAGTTCCAAATTTTGCAGATATCGGAATAAAAATTTCTCTATAGTCGCTCCAACTCCCATTTAGTCCAAATTTTTCCATTATTCTGTTCATAACCCTCTCTAAATTCTTGATTTTATCCATTTTGTTCACTGCGACTATTGTGGGTATATTCAACTCCTGAAGGAATTGAAAAAACTCGACATCAATAGGTATCTCTCCCCTTTTTTCCCATCTCTCAATTATTTCTAAAACGCTTTTACCATCAATTACTAAAACCGCAAGCTCAATCTTATCTGAGTTATTTTCGATAAAGTGAATTATCTCTGTTTTAATTTTCTCTTGAACTTTTTTTGGAACTCCATGCATAAATCCAAAGCCTGGCATGTCTATTATAGTTCTATTTCTCCACTTGATTTCGACAGGTTTTCTTGTAACTCCGGGTCTCTTACCCCTTCTAACGTCTTTTCCAGTTAACTGATATATCAAAGTGCTTTTTCCAACGTTTGAGCGACCTACGAATATTATCATTTGTCTCACCTGAAGGTTAGTTAGTTTTTGCTTGCTCCTTTTAAAGTGTTTGGGATTTGCAGAAATAGTATTTGAAAAGACTTAAGTATGTAAATTTCAAAAATATTTCGGGTGAGCATTATGTCTGAACAACAGGGTCAGGGGAATCAATTGGTGAATAGGTTTGTTATCTCTCTTACTGATGGAAAGATATTGGGCTATGTTACAGGGATTAACGTTGAAGTGGAAGGGGATCAATTCTATTTCATATTAAAGATGAAAGTACTTGAAAATATTGGAAAAACAGGCGAATTCCATCCAGGGATGTTTACCACAGAGAAAAAGATTAAGATAAAGCCAAACGACATTGTGAACGTTGGAAGGGATGCAATAATCATAGGAAATGGGATGGTTCCTCCACTTAGAGAGATAGAAAGATTAAACCAAATTGCTATGGAATACAACTCCTTAGTTAGAGAGCTGGAAGAAAAGGAAAAGGTCATTAATAAGTACAAGGAAGAAAACTACCAACTCTCAAAGCAAGTTGAGGAGCTAAGGAGGGAACTTAAAAAACTGCAGGTTATTAAAGAAGACTTTGAACACTTAAAAGAGCAGTTAATAAAGCAAGAAGGACAGCTGGAGATGGCTAAGGAATATATAAGGCTTTTAGAAGGCTTAAGGCATGATATAGATCAAATAAAAGCAGATGTTGAGAAGTTGGTAAAGGGATATATAGAGGACTCAGTGAGGAGAATAGTAAACGAAGAGTTAAATGCGAGAGGATTAAAGAGGACGTTAATTTAGCCGAGTAGCTGAACCCCAAAGACGTGTAGGAGTATCTCTATGGCTACAAAAATCAAAACTATTGCTATTGCTCCTCTTGGGCTTATCTTTATTGCTCTCGTATCTTCATCAAAAAACCTCATCAATCCCGCACCAGTGGGGGGTAATGTTGCTTTTTCCTTAGCCATGATATTCCACCTCTTGTTTGCGATTTAAATACTATCTCTATAAAAAGTTTTGCCTATTCGATAGGAAAATTTTTAAATGCATGGACTTTAGCCATCTTGGAAGGGGTTCGAGTGAATCCCGCTTATGAAGATCTGGAGGTGGGAGGAAATGGCAACTTTTAAGGTTGTGATTTCAGACCCTAAAAGTGGAGTTGCAAAGCAAGTTGAAATTAGTGGTGCTCAAGCTGAGAACTTAATTGGATTAAGGATTGGGGACACAATTGAGCCAAGCGCACTGGGTCTTGATCTAGGTAAGATATTTGACATAGAGATCAAAGGAAAAGTAAAGATAAAGATCACGGGCGGAACTGATAAAGATGGATTTCCAATGAGACCAGATGTCCATGGTCCAAGGAGAGTTAGGATCTTAGTTTCAAGAGGACCAGGATTTAGACCAGAAAAGAAAGGTGAAAGAAGGAAGAAAACAGTAAGAGGAAATACTATCAGCCCAGAAATTGCTCAAATAAATACGGTTATTGTGTATGAGGAGTGATAATGGCTCCTCTCTATCTTTCTCCCATATTATATCGTGTCATTTAATTCTAAAATTTGCGAGTTTTGGGATGGATTTATTCAAGATGTGGTAACATTAATAAAGTCAGCTTTCATGGTATAGTGTAGGTGAGGTGATTCTCATGTCAAAAAAGAAGTTTAAGCAAGCTGAAGTTAATATTGGTATGGTTGGTCACGTTGATCACGGTAAAACGACGCTTACAAGGGCATTAACTGGTATCTGGACAGACACTCATAGTGAAGAGCTGAGGAGAGGAATTACAATAAAAATAGGGTTTGCCGATGCCGAGATAAGGAAATGTCCAAATTGTGGGAAATATTCTACTTCTCCAGTTTGTCCCTATTGTGGGCATGAAACTGAGTTTGAAAGAAGAGTTTCTTTCATAGATTCTCCGGGACACGAGGCTTTGATGACAACAATGTTGGCTGGTGCTTCATTAATGGATGGTGCAATTTTGGTTATCGCGGCAAATGAACCGTGCCCAAAGCCTCAAACTAAAGAACACTTAATGGCTCTTCAAATCATTGGAAATAGGAACATCATCATAGTTCAAAATAAGATTGAATTAGTTACAAAAGAACAAGTTTTAGAAAACTACAAGCAAATTAAGGAGTTTGTTAAAGGAACTGTTGCAGAAAATGCTCCAATAATTCCAATCTCAGCTTTGCATGGAGCGAACATTGACATTTTAATTAAAGCAATTGAAGATTTTATCCCAACTCCAGAGAGGGATCCAAATAAGCCACCTAAAATGCTTGTCTTAAGGAGTTTTGATGTGAATAAGCCTGGAACTCCACCAGAAAAACTTGTTGGGGGAGTAATAGGTGGTTCAATAATCCAAGGGAAGTTAAGAGTAGGGGACGAAATTGAAATAAGACCAGGTGTTCCATATGAGGAGCATGGAAGGATTAGATATGAGCCAATAGTTACTGAGATAGTTTCCCTTCAAGCTGGAGGTCGTTTCGTAGATGAAGCTTATCCCGGTGGATTGGTTGGAATTGGAACTAAATTAGATCCCTTCTTGACTAAGAACGATTTAATGGCTGGAAATGTAGTAGGAAAGCCTGGAAAATTGCCACCAGTGTGGGATACACTTAGAATAGAAGTTCATCTTCTGGATAGGGTTGTTGGAACTGAGGAAGAGCTTAAAGTTGAACCAATAAAGAAAAGAGAAGTTTTGCTTTTGAACGTTGGAACTGCAAGAACAATGGGACTTGTCACAGGCTTAGGAAAAGACGAGATTGAGCTAAAGCTCCAAATACCCATATGTGCAGAAGTTGGAGAAAGGGTGGCAATAAGCAGGCAAGTAGGATCAAGATGGCGCTTAATTGGATATGGCTTAATTAAGGAGTGACATTTCTTACTTCTTTTTTGGTGAGTTATATGGAAAAGAAAGGCTATCTTGTTGTTCCGGACACGAATTTTCTCCTGATTCCCGGTCAGTTTGGTGTTGATATAATTGGCGAACTAAAGAGAGTTCTTGACGTTAATTTCAAAGTTGTAATTCCTAATGTTGTGATTAAAGAGTTAGACCTTATAGAAAAGAAATCACGAGGGAAAGATTTAGTTGCCATTAGAATGGCGAGACAGTTAATTGAGAGGTTTGAAATAATAGATATCGGAAAATTTGGAGAAAAGCCTACTGATGAGCAGATTTATGAGTTTGCACTAAAAAGATCAAATGTCATAGTGTGCACTAATGATAAGGGGTTAAAGAAAAAGCTTAGAGAAAGGGGGATTCCCGTTGTGTATTTGAGACAGAAAAAGATTTTGGTTTTGGAAGGTATCCTGAAGTGAATTCTACTTTTGTTATCTTTTATCACCAAGAGGGATTTATGCATATTTTGCATACTATCTAAAGTGATAAGCAAAATTTGCATAGAAAAAGTATTTATATTTGCTCGTAGTTATTTCTTTCATGATTACTGATAGGGTGATGGATGATGAGAAAAATAGTAAGCTTAGTCATAATATATCTAATGATTAGTTTAAGTTTTATTGTAGCAGAAAATCAGAGTATTTATGTCTCAGCATTAGATAACCAAGCCTATGAAGAATTCTGGAAAATCTTAAACAGAGAAGCAGAATTAATAGTTCAGCTGAACAATACTAATGACCCAAATCAAATTGAAAATTTAGCTCAGGAGCTAATCAAGAATTCTCAAAATGGTTCACAAAATGCTGCTCAAATTTCAGCATTAATATGGCAGAGTCTGGAGGAGATTAAAAATTCGGGAGTTAAGACTTACTATACTGCAGAGGAGCTTAGGGAGCTGGCTCAAAATATTTCTCAAAATGGTTTGCCTGAGGAGACAATCCAGGCTTTGAAGGAACAGGGCTGGAGTGATGATGAGATTAAAGCCTTAGAACAGTACATTATTGAGAATTCTGATCAAATTAATGAAGATTTTAATTTAACCAAGTTTTTGGAAGATTTCAGCTTAGCTTTCATTGAGGTTGGCTTCAAATACAACTACTACGAAACATGGGCACTGGAGAAATGGAAGTGGAGTAATGCGGAGAATGCTAGCATTCCCGAAGGAGAGAATATAATTTTGCCCCAACTTCAGGGGGAGTGGACTAATTTTTACAAAGCTTACTATAATGGAACGCTTGATGAGCAATTGACGACAATTCAAAGGCTTAAGGATAAAATTTATGGAGTGATTAGTAGTTCTGGGAGTACTTACAGTTCTAACGGTATTTTGATCTTAGATGGTGGCACAGAAAAAAGAAGTAAGATTAAGAATGGAGTTATATGCTATGAGACATACAAAGTACAATATTACTGGAAGGCTTTAGAATCTTACGAAAAGGCTTCACAAATAAAAACGCTACTGTTAGCAAAAGACTTTGGGAATGATAATGAGGAGTTAAAATTAATTTTAAACGGAAAGATTGCAGAGTTGAAGGAAGCATTAATCGCAGTTAAAGTTTCTTCGATGATAAGCTATTCATGTGACAGTCCTATCAAGCCATTCCCACCAATTAAGCCTCCAAGCACTTTCACCACTGGTGAAAACCTAGAAGATCCACTTACCCAAGAAGCCTTAGATCCAAACACTGGAGAGACTGTTCTGTACATCAATGGTGAAATTATTGCTAATTCAATAACTCCAGATAAAGCTTCCTATAAGGTTCAGATCACTGTTAGGGCAGAGAATGCTCAGGCAACAAACATCAACATTTACATTGATGGGAATAAAGAATACGGACCATTTGACTTGGGAGCTGGGGAAAGTAGAGCAATAACTTTGCCCGTGGGAAGTTACTTCACTGAGGACATTCCAAGCAATGCTCAGGAGATAACGCTCAGCAAAACCATAAAAGTCACCTACACAAAATGGTGCAACAATATAAACAGTGTTCCCGGTGGAGAGGAAGTTTTAAGCGCTCCAGCAGGCTGTGGTGAGGAGGCAATGGTTATAAAAACAGTCTCAAAAACAATTCAGCTGTTCGATTCTCAAGTTTCCGTTTCAAAGGCTATTGTGAAAGTTAATGAACCAGTAGAGTTTACCTTCACGATAACCAATTACATGACGAGTGATAAAACGTTCAATTTGCTGGTCACTGCTGGCGGGAAATCTAAAGAGGATACACTCACAGTTCCAGCTGGCGAAACTAAAACCAAGACTCTGCAGTTAACTTTCAATACACCAGGCGAAAGAACCTACTACGCAAAGGTTGATGGGACAACATATGCAGTGGGAACAATAAAGGTGGAAGACGATGACAGTAGTACAGACTCCGGCAACTTAACAATCGAAAGCGTTGAACTTTATCCAAATCCACCGAGAGTTGGTGACACTGCAGAATTTAGGGTCAAAGTTAAGAATACTTACAGCTCGTCTAAGAGTTTCACACTAAAGTTAAAAGTTAATGGTTCTGAAGTTTATAGTGAGTCTGTTTCATTGAATGGTGGAAAGAGTGCAACGTTTAAGCTTTACTGGACTCCGGAAAAAGTGGGAAGATATGTGTGGGGGGTTATGGTTTCGGTGCCTTGGGGGACTGCGTCTTACAGGGAGGGCACTGTAAATGTAGTGCCGGCGAATGCTCAGTTTGGTGTTAGTTTGGAGGCAATGCCAACGGAGATTGTGGGTGGTGGTACTGTGGTTTTTACGGTTAAAGCTTCGAATTACTTGGGCAATGCTTATTCATTGTTTGGTTATGTTGTGGATGAGGATGGTGCAGTGATCAAGAGGGTTAGTACAACATTACCAGCGAGTGCTCAGGATTACACTTTAACTTCATTCAGCCTGCAAGTTTCTGGCGTTGGAACCCACACTTACACCCTCTTCCTCGACAACTACGATGGTGAGCCTAACGGAATAGGCGAAGAGCACTGGGACGAAGTAAGAGTGATAGTACACCCAAGCAACGAAACAGAACTACAACAAGTAGCATTCGAATGCAATGATCCCGAATTTAACTGGAACGGCATAGAATACAAGGCTAAATTGGTTTGTAGGGCTATTATTTACAATCCTACTCAAAATGATGTTAGTATAAACTCTGTAAGTGTTGAAAACTGGTCAATTGAGAATCAAGAGTTCATGGAATCATTAGAATCTGCATGGATGATTGAATATCCAGCTAAGGTGGAACCTTCCCAAACTGCAGAAATAGTTTTCAAAAACACTGCCCATACGGGATTAATAACACTTGAGAAAGACTTGTTTGGAACTTACGTTGGAGTATCAATAGAATACATAATCTCTCCACAGAACGCAGAAGACATTACTTTCACAGGCTTCGATGTGGTGAATATAAAGCAGGACAACAGTGACGTAATAGTGGACGTTGGAACGAATGCTGTATTAATTGGTGGTGAAGTTAAAGCAATTATTGTTTCAGCAAAGCTCATACGTGCAGGAAAGGTTCTAAAGGGACTTGGAGAGTTGGCACCAGTAATCGCTGACTTTATCAGACGAGCATGGAGCTGGAGGTGAGTACAATGCCGATAACCAAGAACAAATTTGTACTTCCTGCCTTTTTTATGTTTCTTATCGCGGTAGCGAGCGCGTTTTATCTTGCGAAATATTTACTCCCACAGTTCCTGATTACTGCATATCTTATCGGGTTCATTACATTTTACTGGAAGAAAGCGTTGCCCCTAAAGGAGAAAGCCATTATAGGCATTGTAGTTAGCTTTCCACTCTATGTCCTTCCAGCATGGGCAGTAACCGATAATCTAATTCTGGCTCTCTCCCTTGGAACGTTGTGGGGCATCTCAACAGGCTTAGGAATTCTTGCAATACTAACAAGAAGGCCCGAGGATAAATCGAATATAACCAAGTGATAGTAGGTGCCCTTTGGATTGGCTTTTATTTACACTTAACAACTATAACGGAAAGCCAAATGAAAAAGGGAAAGAGCACTGGAGCGAGGTTAGGGTGGAAGTGATACCCGTGGGGAACGTTATTGCAAGCATGAATTGTAATCCATCATTGGTTCCTTTGGATGAAAGATTGGCAAGTGCCTTAGGATTAGATGACGTCAGAGACTTGACACCTTATACGACTCACTGGAGTTGTTCTGGCGGGAATTGTTACTATACCAGGGACAGACCAGACACACCACACTACTTAAGCATAACCTTGTGGATAGAAAATCTCGGGGATAAAATCCTAGACAACGTTATAATAGCAAGGTATGAAGGAAGTGAGTACTGGAGAGAGGATGCCGAAGGAGGTATTAAAAAAGGTGGATTAATGATAGTTGCACCCCTTGGATTGGCATATGCTCCAGTAGAATACATTGGAACTGTGATGGTCGAAATGACCCCAATACCAGAACCAGTAAAAACAGCTATCCAAGTATTTCTGTTTGTTAGAAATATTGGTCAAGGTATTTGGAAAGATATATCTGGAAAGTGACAATTTTGGAGGGTGGTACATATGAAGTTTGATATTATCTCAATAGGGATTTCAGTGTTATCACTACTGACATATGCTTTTAGTAAACAGGAGATTCATTTTTTATCCTTTATTCTATTTGCATTCCTCTCAGCTTTTTATCCGGTTAAAAATGAAATTCAAAGTCTTAAAAAGGAGCTTAATCTTGGAAATATTGACCAGGATCCCGGAGAATTAGTAGTTAGGTATATTTTGTTAGGGATTATTGCAATATCTTTTGCTATGAGTGGAAGTCTAAGAGACTTTGTCGCTCTCGTGTTGTTGTACTCTTTAATTGAGAGATGGCAAATCAGACAAGAACTTATCCACATTAGAAATAGTTTAAGGTATCTAACTCAACAAGAGCAAAAAGGAGGAATATAAATCTGTCATAGAAACCCCTAAAAATGCTATCTGGATTGCAATTGAAAAGTTAGTTAGAATTGCAAAAGAGGTGTGGTGGTTGTGGAAGTATTCAGAAGATTTTGTAGAAACTGATGGAAACAAAGTCATAGGAGGGTAGCGGGCATGTACGGAGAGTTTCCTTTTTTTGTATTTTTTGCAATCTCACTATTTTATGTTGTTATTCTAATAATTACATGGGTACTTCAGAGCATGAGGGGGAATTATGAAGGTAGTGTTACTTTAATGACACTAGCCCCGTGGTTCTCTTTACTATATGCATTCAGTAATGTTTCAGCAGCCCAAGGAAAAGGAGCTGCACCAGTGCTTGCTTCTATTCTCGCAATTTACTTGATTTATAGAGTTGTAAGGGGCATTTTAGACGTCGATTATCTAAGACAGAAATGGAAACATATTCACATTCCAGCACTCATGGTTTTAGTGATGATTTTCCTAGCAGGAATAAAAGAAATTCTTGTCTGGATAGTGGCAGTGCTTACATTCATTCTTTATTGGAAGTCCTTGAGGATGCTTCAGCAGGCTATTAAGGAAATTGAAGCGTTGGAGAGAAAGCAAAAACAGTATAGTTAGTGGTGATGTCTCAGTGGGTGCTAAGGTGAGGTTCACTCTTACTGTTAGGAATGATGAAAACGCCCCAAGGTACTCTATTCCAGTTAGGGTGTATTATGTTTACACTTCGCCAGATGATGTGTGGCACAGTGTTATTAAGGTCAAGGAGGCTGAGGTTGACTTTGATCCTCTTGAGGAATACCAGGACTGGTTTGACTTCACTTTCGCAAATCCGGGCACTTACAAGTTTTACCTCGTAGTTAACGGTCAGGAGGAGGATGAAAAAGTGATAACGGTGAATTCACAGGAAGAGATAGAAGCCTGGATGATATGTACTCCAAAAATTGTACAAGTGAGTGCTCCTGGAACTGAATCTATAATTTCATGTAAGATCTATGTGAGTACAATATTTGAACCTAGTAATTCAGTGGAAGTGAGCATCAGAGAGATATTTTTTGGAGAATATCCATTGTATCCCCAAACAAGGTTTAATCGACCACCTAAAAGTGTAAGAATAGATACTGGAGCAACAAATTTAACTCAGAGCAATGTTGAAGACACTCTCTCTTTTGTTATAAGTGCTGATAGTTCTTTGGCAACAGATATATTTAGCGATGAATTTTACACCATGTACCTAACACAACCGGATGGGATGTCTTATAGGATCTATGTAAACTTAACTGTACTACCTAATTATATTGGGGATGATGTAACCTTAGTTCCTTATTATGAGACTGAAAACACAAGAGAAAAGATACATATACTTGCAGATATTCCAGAGGGTGTGGGATTTATCCTCTCTACCTTGAAACATTTAACTATTGACTTCTTTTATTTTATGTACAAGGGTATCATTGGACCACCAATACCCGGAGGTCAAGAACAGGATAACAATGAAATTATAGGGGACACCGTTAGGAGGTGATGATGTGTCGTGCTTTGAAGTATTTCATGAGTATCAATTTGTGTCTGCTTTCTTATATTTCTCACTTATTTTTGGTTTTATCTTAACAATCTGGTACTATTCGGAAAAATGGAAGCGGGAAAAGGGAAATACAAAGTTGCTTAAAGCATTTGGGATATCTCTTCCAATTCTCGTGTACATTAATTCTACATATGTTACATACTACTTAACTCCAGATGCCTCGGTAGTCTGGAATTTGTTACTATCTTTCATGATATGGTTTGGGATATACCTGTTACTAAGACACTTCCATATTTCAGACAATCTAATAAAAGTCATTGTCACAGTTTTGTACTTCTTTATTTACCTAGTTCCTCTTCAAGTATACTGGGAGCTAAGAGAACAATGCAATTTGACAAGAACATTGCTATTATTCACACTAATTTATATATCACAGTACATTATTACACTAAAAATACTAACACTCCAAGAAAGATCAACGAGACTGACAACTTAGCTGTATCTTATGATTCTCTACACAACTACACTAAAACTGACGGAAACTCGATCTGTGGGGATGGTGGTTGAAATGATGTGTGAGGTATATTTTGGCATGGTTCTTTTTGTTTTTGTTTTTCTCATTTTAGTGTTGGTTTTTAAGTACGAGGGGATGCGTCCCTTGGTTGGCGAAGTGGAAAGTAAGTTGCCAGAGTTTGGTGTGGATATTGTTGTTTTTCCGTACCTGGTACTGATGGGAATTTTTGGAATGCTACTCTCAATAAGATTAAACAACTCAATCCCGGCAATAATGGGAATCCTTATGACAACTGCTTTGGCATCGATTTTAGCAGCTAGACTAAAATACCAGCGTGAGAGGTTTATAAGGTTCTCAATGAACTTGAAGGAACGTATAATACTCGTGAACACTCTCATACTTGGACTAATGTCAGTGGGAATGCTAAAGTTGCTCTGCAGAAAACTAAGAACCAGCCACATAATCGGAATAATACCTCCTCTGGTAGTTTATGCTCTCCTATCAATCAGATACTTACATAATTATAAAACAGGCAATATCCAAGAAGTGATAACTTGGTAATTCCGAATCCGAGCAGTTTGAGTTTAAGCTCATACTCCACTGGAACGTTCACTTTCACGATTCCGATTAATGATGAATTACAGGAGAGGATTCCAGTGGATTTAAGTGACATGAACCCAGGAACACCAATAGCAATCAAAGCTTATCTAAATCAACTAGAAAACCCAACAATGTTCGTAATACAAATGAATCCAGAGCCAACTGGGGTTTGGGATGTTGTAAAGGGAGCATACGGTGTAGTTGTTAAAATTAAGAATGAGGTAGTGGGAAAAGTTAGTGACTACAAGACAGTAGCTGGATGGGTAGGTCTTACCAAAGCAATTCAAAAATCTGCAGAGAGGTATGGTCTTGAGGTATCATCAAAAACAGCTGGGGGTATTGCAGGGATATTTGTATTATATATAGAATTCGTATGGCATGTAATGAATGAACCAATACCTCCAGACGACCCAGGAGATAACAACCTCATTATCGGAGATAACTAACAAGGTGATATTCGATGGGAGTTGGAATTGTTGGATTCTATATCTCTGCAAATGCTTTCTTTATTCTCCTAATTTTTATCCTTCAGGTGATTGGAACTCCGAAGTCCAAGGTTGATACCAGGACTCCCATCCTCTCCGCCCCCACAATGCTGACAATAACTTTAATCTTTGGCAAACTTCACGAAGGAGCTGGGGCCCTTGCCTTCCTAGCATATGGAATAGCAATGACTAAGACCAGCCTAGAAGACAAGACCTTAGGAATCCTAGCCAGAAAATTCAACTACAGCATTCTATACATATTGACCATGTTATTGATCTGTGCATACATACTAACAACCTTCGAACTCCCAGTGAAATTCGCCATATTGACTTCAGCATTGATTCACGGAGCTTATATGGCACTGCTCCTAAGGACTAAATAATTTAAGATTTGACGTGGAACTTCCCAATGATTCAGGAGATAATAACTTAATAATTGAGGATTAAGGGGTGATATTAGTGGGTCTAGTGGACATATTCCTAGTTTACTTTGTCCTTAACTTTATTTTCATTGTTTCAGTAAGTTATATGATTGTAGCAGAAGGAGTCTCCAAGAATTGGAAAAATGAAACTATACCTGTGCTCTCTCTAGCAACGGTTATGACTATCCTGTTAGTCCTTGGTCTAGTTTATGAACTCGCTGGATATGTTGGGGCGTTTGCGTCCATGCTGTTAATAGCGAAGAACAAAATAAATGGGAGAGTGCTTGGAAAAATCTCAGAGAGTCCAGCACTGTGTGTGATGTATTTGATCGGCCTGTGTGCACTGTCGTTTGTCATGACTTACTGGAAGCTTGGTTCAGTGAAAGTAGGGATTGCGTTAGGTGTGGTGTACTTCGCCTACTCAGTCCTAGCACTTTACTCTCACATAATACGGAAAGAGGTGGGACAGAAGCCGTCACAAATGTGAATAACAACTTAATAGTGGGTGATGAGTGATGCCTCTAAGTTTGAGTACGGACTTGAAAGATGCAAAAAATCTCCTCAAGATATACATAATTTCTCTTTTTCTCTCTGTTTTTGCATGGCCAGAGAAAGCCAGTATTAAAGAGATTTTAGGATTAGCTACTATAACATTCCTAGTAATACTAGTGTTCTTGTATATTTGGAATCTTTTAGCACCAACAGAAGATTTACGTTAGAACCTGATCAACTAACTTACGTGAGTGAAATGAATCCAAAGGGAATATTAGATGAGGTAACAACTTAATAGTGGGGGATAATTGATGAAGGTCAAGATACCTAAAGTCCTTTCTAGATGGCTCCTTATTCTTTACATTTTTATTTGGTTTGTTGCAGCACTAGCTACGGATTTGTTTGAAAACATGACTCTTTCAGAAATCTTATTCGTAGTTCACTTTGTTTTCATTGTGTTCGCAGGCTTAATATTCATAGCATATCTCCTAACACCAACAGAAGATTTACTTACGTGATTGAGATGAATCTAAAAGGAAATAACAGAACTAGGGAGACAACAACCTTATAGTGGGGGATGAGTCATGAATTTTGGGGAAATTCCTGCCTTTCTTTTAGTTTTTATTCCTGTGTTGTTGCTTGTTTTTATGTTAGTATACTTTGCTACATTTAGTGCCCTTGAGCAGAAGCGGCTTGAGTATCTGCTGAATCTTTATTTGGGCTTGCCACATGTTCTCTTATTCTGGAGTACAATAATGGCAGGAACAAAAAGTAGCATATTGGGCTGGCTTGTAATCTTTGGATTCCTAATACTCGCCAAGGCATTAAGACCTCTTCATCTGGTGGATGGATTGACCCTTGGAGCATTAATATACTTAGCATTTTCATCAAGAATTGTCTTGGTGAGTGTTGCGTTTTATCTGATTGTACAGCTTACAGGTAAGTGGAAAGGCAGTATAATGACTTACCTCCTCTTGTTCTGGAGTGGGATGCTACTGACATTTACAGAGTCACCTTTCCAAACATTGGCAATTTTAGCCTTTGGCACAATTCACATCCTCGGTGCATTAAAACTTTTGAAAACAACAAATCAACAAATTCATATGAGCTCAGCACTGGAGCTATAATACCTTTTGTTAAATCGGTAGGACAAAAAAGTTTGCCGTTAATTGCCAAATATGGAAGTAAGATTGTCAAGGAAATATTACAACAGCTATTTGGGTGATTTAAATGAGGAGAATTAAGATACTACTTGCAATTTCCTTTTTAATTTTATTATATTTAGTCGAAACCAGGGAAATTGTACTTTATATATTAGTTGCCAGCATGATTGTAGTTGGTCTATTGCAAAAAGACAAAAGAAAAGAGAGAAATCCATACATCATCGGCGATTCAAGTAAGGTTGAGTATCTTACGGAGGAAGAGCTGAAAGAGAGGCTTGGACATGGAAAAGATATTGAGTCGTGAGTACAGGGAGAGTATGGGGGATGACTGATGAAGAGACGAGTTAAGAATGCTCTCTTTTTCTTGTTTTTTTCTGTATTTTATGACTTCATTAGGAGCGGGTTATATAATGGAGTCTTTGATTGTTGGTTTTGCCTTAATTGCAGTATTCCTATGCACTCCACTTATCATAGCGTATATAATTTTGGGTGGTTTTGACATAAAAACTCCATATGTTATTGGGGATTCGAATGAGGTGGTTTATTTGACTCAAGATGAGCTTGAAGAAATCCTAAACAAAAAGATAAGGTGAGGAATTGTGAAAATAAAATATTGGATTGCAATCTTTATTTTTTATGTTCTTTTATGCATTCCTTTATCCGAAAACGAGAAAGTTGGGTCATTTGAAATTATTGGTGTTATAATACTTCTAACAGCATTTTACATTGATCAGAAAATACAACACAAACATAGAGAACCGTACATTATTGGTGATTCAAACAAAATTGAGTATCTTACGGAGGGAGAGCTGAAAGAGAGGCTTGCACATGGAAAAGATACTGAATCGTGAATACAGAAAAAGTATTGGTCCAGTAAGGGAACAAGTTAAAAATACTCTCAGTCTAGTATTCAACATGAGTTATTTTTAGATGTATTTTTCCAAAACGCTTTCATTTAATCCTCTTTGTATCTAATACAATCAGCTGACATTAAAAGAATTCAGAAAACGTCAGTATTTAAGTGACAATAATAATTTCAAATAAACAAGGAGGCGACAACTTTAAAAGCTAACCTTAAAAGCTAAATGCAGATAGCGTAGGTAAATTTATAACCTTGTCTTTTAAAAACGCTATGAGGTGGTTGAGATGAATCCGTTCCATGACTTAGAGCCAGGACCAGAGGTTCCTGAAGTCGTCTATGCATTTATTGAAATTCCAAAGGGAAGCAGAAACAAGTATGAGCTTGACAAAAAGAGTGGATTAATAAAGCTTGATAGAGTGCTTTACAGCCCATTCCACTACCCAGTTGACTATGGTATAATACCAAGAACATGGTATGACGATGACGATCCCTTTGATATCATGGTAATTATGAGGGAACCAACTTATCCTGGAGTTTTAATAGAGGCAAGACCAATTGGCTTGTTCAAAATGATAGACAGCGGAGATAAAGACTATAAGATTTTAGCAGTTCCAGTTGAGGATCCCTACTTCAATGATTGGAAGGACATAAGCGATGTTCCAAAAGCATTCCTAGATGAGATTGCCCACTTCTTTAGAAGATACAAGGAATTGCAAGGAAAAGAGATAATTGTTGAAGGTTGGGAGGACGCCGAGACTGCAAAGAAAGAAATCCTTAAGGCAATTGAGCTATACAAAGAGAAGTTTGGGAAGGAGTGATCCTTTCTATTTTTAAAATTTTGGGAGGTTAAAGCTATGTATAAACTGCTTACAGTTAAAGACGTTGTTAGGATTCCACCACAAAAGTTCATGAAGGATCCAAAAGAAGCCGCTAAGGAAGAGTTGAGGGAAACTTATGAGGGAATTTATGATAAGGATGAAGGTGTCATCTTAGCTGTTCTTGACGTCAAGGAGATTAGTGAGGGTATCATTGTCCCTGGAGATGGGGCAACTTACCATGAAGCTGTCTTTGACGTTTTAGTTTGGAAGCCTGAGCTTCATGAGGTTGTTGAGGGAGAAGTTATAGATGCTGTTCAATACGGAACTTTCATAAGAATTGGCCCGATGGATGGCTTAGTTCACGTTTCACAGTTAATGGATGATTATGTTGTGTTTGATGAGAAGAACAAGCAGTTTGTGGGAAAAGAAAGCAAGCGTATTCTTAAAGTGGGAGATAAAGTTAGGGCGAGGATTATTGCTATAAGTGTCAAGAGCAAAATAATTAGGGAGAATAAGATAGGTTTAACGATGAGGCAACCGGGTCTAGGAAAGTTCGATTGGATCGAGAAGGAAAAGCGTAAAGAAGGTGAAGCTTGATGAGTGGAAAAGCCTGTAGACACTGCCACTATATAACCACAGAAGACAGATGTCCCGTTTGCGGTAGTAGGGATTTAAGTGATGAATGGTTTGATTTGGTGATAATACTACACCCCGAAACCTCTAAAATTGCTCAAGCATTAGATGTGAAAGTTCCTGGCAAGTATGCTATCAGGGTAAGATGAAGTAAGAGAGTTGATGGGCGAGATGACAAGGGATATCTACTATAAACTGCCAGAAAAGCTCAGGAGTAAGTTGAAAATCCCATTAGGTCAATTAGTTAAAGGTCCACTGCCTAAGCCTTACTTTGATTCGCTAAAGAAGTTTAAATCAGCTCCTTATTTAATAACCGTTGGTGATGTTGTAACTGAGAACGTTATTAGGCTTGGAATAAAGCCAAACGTGGCTATTTATGACCATAAGACTGAACGCAAAGTTTACAATCCAGAGGTAAATTCCAATGCTGTGATACTAACCGCTAATAATCCTCCGGCAACAATAACGAAAGCTTTATTAAATGCAATTAAAAAATCAATTGAGCTTGCCAAAAGAGGGAAAGAAGTTCATATCAAAATCTGTGGCGAGGAAGATTTAGCGGCTATACCTGCTGTGATTTATGCTCCTGTTGGAAGTTTGGTTATCTATGGACAGCCCAAAGAGGGCATAGTGCTTATAAATGTGACTCCTGAAACTAAGCTTAGATTTGCAAAACTGCTTAGAGAAATGGAGGTGGTTACCGATGGAGATTAGGATTATTGAAGTTAAAGAAAATCCATTAGTTGGAAGGAAGGAGATTTACTTTGAAGTCGTTCACGAAGGAGAGCCAACACCTTCAAGAAAGGACGTTAAAGGAAAGCTTGTCGCTATGTTGGATTTAAACCCAGAGACAACCATCGTTCAATACATTCGCTCATACTTTGGTAGCAGGGTTTCAAGGGGATTTGCAAAATCCTATGAAAGCAAGGAGAGAATGCTCTATATAGAGCCCGAATATATTTTAAAAAGAGATGGGTTAATCCAAGAGGAAAGCCAATGAGGTGATTTAAATGGGACAAAAGTGGAAGCTCTATGAAGTTAAAGGTGGAAAAGCAACGAGGAAGAACAAATACTGCCCAAGATGCGGACCAGGGATATTTATGGCAAACCACAAGGATAGATGGGCATGCGGAAGATGCGGCTACACTGAGTGGAAGAAGTGACCTTCTTTTCTCTCTTTAACACTTGAGGTCAGAATTATGGATTTCTTATATTATAAGGGGTTAAAAATCAAGCTTCATCCTCAAGTCTATTCTCCAGCAGAGGATAGCTTTCTTTTAGCAGAAAATCTGAAAATTAAGCGAGGTGATTTAGCTTTAGATGTTGGAACAGGAACTGGAATAATTGCTCTTTTAATGAGCAAAAAAGCTAAATTTGTTTTAGGTGTTGATGTAAATCCTTATGCTGTAGAATTAGCAAAGGAAAATGCAAAAATCAACAACATAAAGAACGTTGAATTTCGTCTAAGTGATTTATTTGAAAACATTGATGGAAAGTTTGATATCATAACCTTCAATGCCCCTTACTTACCAGATGAAGAGCCAAAAGAAATGATAGAAAGGGCATGGAGTGGAGGAGAAAGTGGAAGGGAAGTTTTGGACAGGTTTATCGAAGAAGTTTCAAATTATTTAACTCCAAATGGTGTTGTCCAAATCGTGCAATCTTCTTTAACTGGCATAGAAGAAACCTTAGAAAAGCTCAACGCTAAAGGCTTCAACGTAGAAATAACAGCTAGGGAAAGATATTTCTTTGAGGAGATTGTTGTTATAAGTGCTAAGCTAAATAAAAGCGTCTAATCTCTTGGACAAACTTAACCTTAGGTCTCTTTTCAACCTCTTCTCCCTCTTCAAAAAAGTCTACCTCAAATTCCCTTTCTTTAGTTTTGATTATTAACACAGGCTTTATCTCGCTGAACATGAAAGTGCATAATCCCTTTAGGTATTTAAGTTTTTTGTCGAATTATTTTACGACGATGAAATAACATAAGGTAAACAAAAATGGTTTCCAAAGATTTTTAAGTCAATTGAAATACTTTGCTTTAGGTGAGCCTAAATGGTTAATGTGAGACCGATGCCCCCTGAAATTGAAGCTCTATTTAAAAAGCAACATTACGCTCTTGTGGGAAATCATAGTGGTGTAAAGCTTTGTCATTGGTTAAAGGAGAGTATAAAGCATGATAGGGTTTGCTACAAGCAGATATTTTATGGAATTCACTCTCATCGCTGCTTGCAAATGACTCCAGTTGTAGCTTGGTGCACTCACAATTGTATCTTCTGCTGGCGCCCAATGGAAGGTTTCTTAGGGACTGAAGTCCCCGAACCTTTAGATGACCCAGCATTAATAGTGGAAGAGAGCATTAAAGCTCAAAGAAAGCTTCTAAGCGGCTACTGGGGGATAAAAGACCAAATAAATGTTAAAAAGCTTGAAGAAGCTCAAGAACCTAAGCATGCTGCCATAAGCTTATCTGGAGAGCCCATGATATATCCAAAAATAGGCGACTTGGTAGAAGAGTTTCACAAGAGAGGATTTACAACTTTCATAGTTACGAATGGAACAGCTCCAGAGCGCTTAGAAGAGATGATAAGAGAAGATAAGCTCCCTACTCAATTCTACGTTTCACTTACAGCACCAGATATTGAAACCTATAACAAAGTCAACATTCCGATGATACCCGATGGATGGGAGAGAATAATGAGAACATTGGAATTAATGAGGGATTTGCCAACGAGGACTGTTATTAGGTTAACCCTCGTTAAGGGTGAAAACATGCACAGTCCAGAAAAATATGCCGAATTGATTAAAAAAGCGATGCCGATGTTTGTTGAGGCAAAGGCTTACATGTTCGTGGGCTTTTCAAGGAATAGACTAACGATAAATAACATGCCAAGTCATGAGGATATTAGAGAATTTGCTGAGCAGTTGGCAAAATATCTCCCAGAGTATCATATAGAGGATGAATACGCTCCAAGCAGAGTCGTTATGCTAATGAGGAATGACTTAGATAAAAGGGACAGATTCATTAAACACTAAGCTTTTATTTTTCTCATGCCTAAGCTATTGGAAAAGCTTATTTATTTTTGGAAAGCATTTTATGTAAGAGGGTATCAAAATGAAGCGCGTGCTTTCATTAATACTGGTTGTAATCATGGTTATTTCTTACGTACCTGTGAGTGCTAAGCCTTTGTTAGATGGATCAGTTGAGTTTTTATCCGAGGCTGAAACGCTTATAGTCCGCACTCAGGATTTAAGCCTATCTCTGTTGGCTTTAATAGATGCAAAGGAAAAAGTTGAGGGCAATATCTCAGGAGATATTGACTATTTCATGAACACTTTATTGGAATATCAAAACGATGATGGTGGATGGGGTTATACAAATGGAAGTGCGAGTAATGTCGTTGACACTTCCTACGCTCTCATTGCCCTTAAAAGAGCATTAAACGTCTATGAAAAAGGCTCTCTGATGTATTCTAAAGTTTCGCATTCTCTTGATCATGGGATTGATTTCCTTTTGGAAGCCTATAATGGAGAAGCTTGGGGCTACGTAAAAGATACCAGCACTGAGTTTTATCCAACTGTACTTGCGGTGTGGGCTTTAGGAGAGAATGGTTATATATGGAGGAATCCGATTATCAAAAATGCCATAATTTACTTGAAAAATGCAGACATCGGTGGAATTAGCAACTACACTGCCCTTGGATTAAGAATCTTGGCGTACAAAAGCGTTGGTTATCCCTATGATTATGATTTTATGGTAGGTCTCGTAAAGGAGTATCTCTTCTCTGAAAAGGGTATCCCAACATCTGAGAGAGCATTTTTGACCTTTGTTCTTGTGAGTTATGAGGATGTAAACTTTGATGTTGCAAAGGCATTGATTTTGCTTGAGGATTTAAAAGAAGGAGAAGAGATGTTTTACTGGAAGGATGAGAGCGGATTGTTCAAATCAAGTGAAATCGTCAAAGCCTCTGCCTATGCAACTTTGAGCTTTTCACTGGTTAGTGATAAATTAAGCTCTGGCTTAGAAAATCCCTTCAAGGAATCCTGCGGTGCTTTAAAAGAAGCCCAAAATCCTGATGGTGGATGGAGCTATATTAGGGGATTCCCCTCAAACGAAAAAACAACCTATTATGCACTAAAAGCTTTAAGGCTGTGCTACTTTAGAGATGTGAGCATAGAGAATGGGCTTAACTGGATGAAAGAAAGACTTCCCACATTAACATTGATGGTTAAAGAAGAGAGAGAAATTTATTCGCCATACATATACGCTTTATTGACGCTCTCAGAGTTTGATATGTTGAGTGAAGAGGAAAAGAAGGAGCATATAGAATTAATAAAGAGCATAAAGCTTAGCAATGGTAAATGGGGCAACTTTTTAGGTCCTCAGCCCTTTGATACTGCACTTGCTGTGAAAGCTTTGATGGCATTGGGAGTTTCATCAGATGATCCAGATATTGAAGAAGCAAAATCATGGCTACTCTCAATTTCCAGTGAGGGATGGGGAACGTATATTGAAACAAAAAGCTATTCCTACATGCTACCTTCAGAAGTTTCAGTAACTTTGGAGGTTCTTGAAGCCCTTCAAAACATTTCAACAAAGGAAGAACTTCAATCACATTTAGAGTGGCTTATCGAGCAAAGAACCGATGGTGGATGGGCTAACATGAAAGAGCATTATCTATTTGGAGTTTTCCAATACAAGGAAGAGCCTACTGTTGAGCTGACTATCAGGGCTACAGAGGTTTTGGCTAAATTTGGCTATGATTACAAACAAGAAACCTTGGAATGGGTTATGGAAAAAGAGCATGATGGCGTGTGGGGTAAAACGGTAATCGACTTAGCCTTAGCTACCATGTATCTCTCTCAATTCAAGTTCATACCAAAGACGAACCTTTACGATGTTGTGAGAAGAATAAGGGATGAAAAATTTGCCGTGCTCTATATCGATGATAGAGAAGATACCGCAATAAAGGTGAAAGATTCAATAGAGAAGTTCTTTGAGGCAAACGTCAGCGTTGAGAAGTTCGAGGAAATTGGGGACTTGAATTATATAATATTGACGGACTTTAGCCTGAACTTGGAGGAATATAACCCATATGTAAAGTTAGAGGTTAAAAATGGAACTATAAACCTGGAGAACAAAACCTACGATGTTTCAAACACTGTGATCTTGGCTCCAGGAAAGACCGAGATGGGATATGTGCTGTTTGTGTTCTATGAAAAAGGGTTGGATAATGTTGTAGTTGAGATCTTTGAGTCTGGTCTAATCAAGTATCTCAAAGGAAGAGCTTTGGTAGTATCTTACGAGGATAAGAACTCGAATGGTGTTGTTGATCTGAGCGATTTGAGTGTGGAGTTTGTGAGGTGATGAAATGAGGGCTTTAATAATAGGAATCGGTCAATGCGGAACTAAAATTGCAGACATATTCTCCCTCGTGGACTTTGAAGCTATTGCTATAAACACTTCAAAGAGTGATTTAGAGTATTTAAAGCACATCCCTCATGAGCGTAGAATCTTGATTGGTGAGAGCATAGTTGGAGGAAAGGGAGTAAATGGAAATCCTGTGTTAGGAAGAGATGCTATGAGGAGAGACTTAAACGTAGTTATGATGGAAATAGATTCCATAGTTGGTTATGAAGACGTGGATATATTTTTCCTAACCTTCGGATTTGGTGGAGGTACTGGTGCTGGAGGAACCCCTGTGTTAGCCAAAGCCCTAAAAAGTGAATATCCAGACTCTTTAGTGGTTGCTATTGGAGCGCTGCCACTAAGAGAGGAGGGTATAAGACCTACGATAAACGCTGCAATTACAATAGATAAGCTTTCAAAAATTGCAGACTCTATTATAGCAATTGACAACAACAAGCTTAAAGAAAGTGCTTACGATATAAGCAAAGCTTATGAGAAGATAAACTACACGATAGTGGAGAGGATAGCTTCTCTTTTGAGCTTAGTCGATGTCCCTGGGGAGCAGACTTTAGATGCGAGTGATTTGAAGTTTGTTCTAAAGGCATTTGGAAGCTTTGCAACAATTGGTTATGCAAAGGAAGAACCTTCTCGTGTTAAAAACCTCTCAAGATTGATTCTAAAATCCTTTGAAAACGAAGGGCTTTACTTAGATGCGAGCATAGAGTCAGCGTTATATGCTTTAGTTGCTGTACACGGTCCTCCATATGTGTTAAGGGCTGATGAGATATTTGATGCTTTAAGCTACTTAACAAACAAAATTAAGGGAAGACAGATCTTTAGAGGCTTTTATCCAGATCCGAGGGAGAAGGAAATAGAGGTTGTGACTTTATTAAGCGGAATATATGAGAGCAAAAGCATTGAGGATATAGTGATAACTGCTAAGAAATATGCCCAATCTTTTATTGAAGCCAAAAAAGAGGCTAAAACGAAAAAGACAGAGCTTTTGTCCGGATTGCCAGATTTTGATGATATTTATGCAGGTGGGGTTAAATGAAGGACTCAATAGATGTTGCTTTAGACCTTGATGAAAAAGAGGTGTATTCGCATATAGCCCACGAAAGTGCTGAAGATATAATAAGGATAATTTCATCTCTTGATGCTGAGAGAGCAAAAAACAGGGGAGAGATTATTTATTATGAAGATGATTGGGATGATTTGATTAAAAAGAGGATTCAAAAAGGAAAGAGGCATACGGCATTTGATTTCTATAATCCAGCGCTGCTGAACATATGGGAGAAAAAAGTTCGTTACATAAAGAAAACCAAGAATTACGTCAATGTTGGGATTTTGCTTATACTAATTCTGTTTATTTCAAGCATTGGAGCTTCAGTTCTACTAAATGAACCTCTGTTTATTTTAGGCATTAGTATTTTACCTTTGATCTTGTTTTTGCAGAGGTACAAGAGGGAAGTTCTAGATTTTGGATACTACCAATTGACCCAGTTTTTCATAGATGAGCTGAGGCAATTGATAAAAACGCACTCTCTCGATAGCAATAAGTACAAATTTAAAATCTTCACCCATGGATATTTTGGAGTCTTGATAAGAAGAGTTGGCATGACGACTTTTGCAATAGTCAAAAATGAGAAAGATACCAGCAATAGTGAATAACAATTATTAAATACTTTTTTGACCGTATAGTATTCTGAGAAGTGAGGATTATGAAAAAAGGTCAAATTTCCCTGGAATTTATGTTCATATTCAGCATAATACTCATGATGTTAGCTTATTCTCTCAGCAACGTAACATTCACCCAAGAATCTCAAGCTGTTGAACTTTTGAGGGTGGATGCTAGTTTAGAGGCTAGAAGCTTTGCAAACTCTATTTCCAACACAATCTCTCAAGTTTATGCTCAAGGCTCAGGTTCTAAAGCAACAACCTATGTCACATTGAGATACTTAAGAAATAGTGATTCACTAAAAAAAGCTTTCAACATGACAGGAACTCCTCAAATTTTCATAAGTTACCAGTCAAATTACACTTACGTAGCAATAGTGGACAGCACAACCCGTAAGTTGTATTTCGCGGATAATGGTACCATTAAGAAAAATGTCTTTAGGGCACTCTCATTATATGCAAAAACCTTGAATGATCCAACAGCTTATGATCCAAGCGGAAGTGTAACTTCAGGAAGCAATACCTATTATGGAATAGTTTTGAATGCAACTCAACTTCCTAACAAAGTAAAGATAGTAGTTGAATGGAATCCAGATAGGAATGAAATGTGGACGTTTAATATAACTTCTAGCGAGTTAAGGATAAACATTAACCCTGGTGGGTAGATATGAGGGGACAGCTTAGCATAGATTTGATGTTTGCTGTGTTGATGATAATCGTGACTATTACAAACCTCACCTACTTAGCTACTACTGAAATTTCCCATTCTGAAGAACTTGATGTATTAACTAATGTTAAGATATTTTCAATATCGCTTTCTGATCATGTGAGCAAGGTTTATGCGACTGGTAGAGGGTATAAGATAAAAGAGATTGCTCCAAATTTGGATGGGGGTAGTATTAGGGTAATATTCAATGGAACAGAAAATACAATCACCGTAAATGCGAGTGTAAATGGCAGGAGCTTTTGGATTGTAAGGAATTCAACCGTCCCATTATATACTTCCAATGTAACCTTAAGCAGTGAAGAGGAGTTTTGGCTCGTAGCTTATTATGATGAGAATGAAGGGATGCTTTATGTTAAAGTTGAAGGGTAAAAAAGCCCAGAGCGCTATAGAAATGCTATTCATATTTATCCTGATACTAATGGTAGTGGCATTACTTACCCCAAGCTATTTTGAAGAAAATAAGATTATTTCGGTAGTTAGCTATGTTAGAGCTTCCGCTTCTCATGCCTGCGATTATTTAAATACTGGTGTCTTTTCAGACAAATATCCCTATTCAACTTTGAACAGCATATTGATGTCTTTAGATGGCCAAAATCCGCGTTTAAGAGTTGTTAGGCTTAATCTTGTGCAAAATGATAATGAATTAAACATCTCTATCTTGATATCAACACCCTATTCAAGTATAAACAATGAAACGCTTGCAGAGAGCATAGAAACTTTTATTGAAGAAGAGCTTATAACAAAAATGAACTTTGTTAAAATTAATGGAACCCTCTTCTATGACGATACAATAGTGAGAATAAACGTGAGGGTTGAGAGATGAGGAGGGCTCAAATCTTATCCGTAGATGCCCTACTTTCGTTGATCCTAATCATCATGATTATTGGGATAATATTAAATACGGGAGACATTATCAAAGCTGACATTCTAAATCTAATTGAATGGTATGATAGGGCAAACATTGCGAATAATATGCTTGATGTATTGACCAAAAGCCCAGGTTATCCTGAAAACTGGGAAGATGATATCGAAGGGTTGAAGGTTTTGGGACTAAGAAGTTCTGAGTATTCAAATGCTCTGGATTATGATAAGCTCTTAACCCTAAACTCCTCCAAAGATTCTCCCAGGATTAAAAACAGTCTCTTCAACCTAAGTTATTGGAAAGACTTTCAATTGGAGTTCTATCTGCTAAAGAAAGATATCAATATCAGCGGAAGTTTTCCCACGGATATCTACATTACCCTTGGAGATGGGGAAAATCAAGTTAATATTTTCATAGCTGGGGACCAGGTTGGAAATGAAGCATTCAGCGCAACTAATGTAACTTTAAATGGAGAACCTCTGCTTGAGAGACCTCAACCCTATGATTTAGAGGTGGGCAGTGTATTGGCCTTTAAAGCACTGCAGGACATATGGATATATGCAAAAAAAGGAACGATCGAAGAGAAATATCAAATTGATGCATATTCCTATATAGAAGTTTACGTTACTGGAAGGACTTCAAATTTGCAGGCTACATATGATAATGGAGAACTCCACGTTAGTGGAAAGGGACAAGTTGCCATAATAGCCAGCGGCTACACCCAGGGAACCCTCACACTCTCCCAAAACTTCACATATCCAATCGACCTTACAAATGCAACTTTCAGCATTGTGATGATAAATGGAACGCTTGTGGAAAATAGTGCAATAATAGAGGCTTCAAAAGATCGTTCTCCTTGGATCGAATACCAAGAAAGGAGCTTTGTTGTTGCTAAACTAATTTATAACCAAACTGTACACATTAATCAAAGCTCGACTAAAGAATTAATGGCTGGGAAATTAAAGCAAAATGTCCCGAGTTACTCATACTTAAAAATAGACGTGCCAAGTGATGAGAGTGGAAACGTAACATTTGTGATTTTGGATGGAAGCTTGGTAAAAGGGCTTTTAGTATACAAGAGCAATGCATCTTCAAATGTTGTGGGTATTTTACACTGGAAAACGGGGAATCAAAACATCACGAAAGTTTATAGGGGAAATACAACAACTGTAAGAATTCCATGGAGTGACATCTTTGGACAATTCGATTCAGAAAACGGTGCAAAGATTGTAGAAATCTGGCTTTATGAAACATTCTTTAGCAGCGTTACTTTAACAGACTTAAACAACATTGGATTGCTCTTAGAACCAAAGTTTGAGCCGATTAAAGTAAAGCTTTGGGTATGGGATGACAGATGAGAAGGGGATATGTTTTCACATTAGACGCATTACTTTCCCTGCTTTTGGTAAGCATATTTGTTACGAGCATCGTTATAATAGAGAGCAACACAGAGGTTTATTCAACTTATCTTAGAGAGCAAGATAAATATGTAGCCGAGGATACATTAACTACATTAAGAACTGTTAGCTTAAGAGATTTAGTTCCTCAGGAGAGAATTGAGGAATGGAAGAGTGGAAGTGACCCATTATTACTTTCTGAGCTGGTAAATGAGGACATGTCCCCATTAGAGATTGTTGCGACCTATTGGGCTACCGATCCTCTATATCCTTCTAAGAATTTAACCCATAAAGCAGAGGTAATTTTGGGATATGTATTGAACAGAACGTTAAAGGATTACAACTATGAGCTTTTGATAAATAATTATACGAGTCCATATTTGAGGAAAGTCGGAAGTGATTATTCGAAAGCTAAAGATGTTTCTCCAGCAACTTTAGTTTTGAGCGGCTATGCGTACAATCAAACACCAAGGGGGTATATGGCGAGAGCTTACTTAACAAAAGTTGAAACTATCAGAAAAGAGCTCTATGGATGGATGAGGGTTTCAGCAGGGTCTGATAATGGAATAAATGAACTTACGATTAGCAGGAATATAACCTTGCCAAGCGATGCTAACATATTAAGTGCAGATGGGAAATTTGTTAGCAGACAAGGGGAAAGGATTACTTTATACATAAACGGCAAATTTGTTGACTGGGAATATGGTGAAATAAATAGAGACGACTTGGCATCGTATCTCTCAGGTGGAGAGAACAATATAAAGCTGGTATTTTCATATGGAGGAATTCTTTGGGGAAGCGAAATAGGCTCGGCAAGTGGTACAACATTATACATAAAGTATGAAACAAGTTCTTTGAGCGTGGAAGATCTTGACATTATTAAGGTTTATGACGTCATATCAAAAAGAACAGGTTTTATGTATTTATTTGAAAATTTTGTGCCTGGGAATATAACATCCATAAGCATGAGATTTAAGGTTAGGAATGTTGGTAAAGTGAGACTCTATTATGGATTTGGAGGAGACTTAACGTTATTGTACACAAAGAATGGAAACACCAATGGAGATGCTATTGTTGAATTCACGGATAGTGAAATAAGGACAGCACTGAATAATCTGGGTGTTTCTTATGATGATTTGAGTAAGATGGTTTTTGATTTTGTTGTAGGCTTTGATGCATATTATTCTGGCGGTTATTGGTATTATGAAGGTGACACCTATAATGATGCTGCTAACAGGCAGAGAATGTTATATGGCTACCCCGATTCATATCTTAGAATCAACTATGTTTCAAAAACCGTTACAACCCAGTACAGCATTCCCCTTTCAATCTATTTCCCCTATGGAGATAGCAGAGTAACATATAATGGGAGAGGCTTGCAGGTAACATATGATCTTCCACAAAACAGCACTCCTTGGTATGCTGACTTCTGGGTAGGTTACACATTTAGTGGTTCTACAACCCAAGAGCTTTGGGAGAACAACCAAAAGTTTTACAGCGGTCCCCTTGGAAGGTACGCTATTAGAGTAGCATATACTAAGCTTTACGATTGGATGATGGTTCCAGGACAGACAAACAACTTTGAAATAAAGATGGTGGGTGGAGGTTCATATGTTAGAAATGGCGACACAAGGGGAATCATTAAATACTTCATTCAGGGATATGTAGGTTACGGGGATGTTTTTCCAAAGCTTCTTCAGGGTTATCCAATCTATAAAGGATATAACCTAACTTATTGGTACAGTGATGGAGAAAATACTTATGAGAGACAGATATTAGTTGGAGAGTCTCCCTATAGCAACATAACAGTTGATTCATTAGCTCCGACAACTTATGCTGTTGATGATGCAATTCTAAGGCTGTTTAACAGATTGAACTATGAAAATGATGTCAATCCAAATGAATGGACATCAATACCTTACGATGGTTCTTTAACAAATCCAATTGACGTTAATCTAACTTCTGGAATACAAATGAGCTTTGCCAACATGGGAAATATACCCAAGCTTTTTGAACCTATAACAATAACTCTCAGAGTGTGGAGGGAAGAATAGTGAGAAGAAAGGGATTCTTCCTAAACTCTTTTGTCCTGCTCCTCCTGATTCCCTTAGTGCTGCTTTTGGCTACTTATGAAGACGTCTCATCTCAAATTCTCCACGCTCAAAGTATAAGAACACAAGCTGAGAGAACATATAGAACAATTTCATATCTTGATTTAGATTTTCAGAATACTTTAGAAATTTCGGGTAAGAGGGCTATCATAACTGTGGTTGATTACGTGTCATATACTGGTGACTTTGTGGATCCAAATTATATGGTAAACAACACCATCAGAGATTTAATATTAACTGGGAATTCTTCAAGCTTAACTGGATATAATCCACAAAGGATTATGGGAGACCAAACTATTAAGAGGTGGCTGATCAATTTAACTCAAGAGCTGAATAAGCAGGGTTTTACAATCTATCCAAGTGTGAATGATATTTTGAATAACATAGAGATAATTGTAGCTCCTTTGGATTCTTTTAGGGTTATCATAAAGGCTAAAATACCAAATGTTACTATTAGAGACGTTTCTGGTAAGATTGTGTATACTGGCTCAATTCCAGAGGATGGATATTTATATTCCATTGTAAGTTTGCAAAACATAGAAGATCCAATTTTTTCAGCCCTAACAGGGGGTAGATATTATCGCTCGGTAAAAGCTTGTGATTACAGTTTTCCAGAATTGTTGGATAGACCTTTCAAAGTCTTGGAAGGCAATGGCAGTGGTACCACTCAAGTCGTTGTCGGGCTGTTATCGAGGGATGTTGATACTACAGAGATATACTTTGGAAAGACGTATCCTACCGATGGAAGTGCCCTTGCAAAGGGATATGTCTTGGAAAATGAGCCAAGTGCGACATTAGATAACGTTATCGTGAACACTACACTAAATGGGGTTGAAACTTCCCCAGCTGATGTTTTTGATGAGGGAGATAGAGGGGTTTTAGTTTTTGGAAATGCCAGCGGTGGAGGAGGAACAGCAAATTGGGCAAACACGTCTCTTGAGTATAGGCTCAACATTACCGTTAGGAACGATGTTGGACAGAATTTAGCTGACTATCAAATTCCAATATTGCTTTCAACGTCAAAAGACCTCACAGTTCAGGTTCTTAATTTCCTATTTTCAAATACCCAAACAGAAGGAAGCGATATCTATAAGATCAAAGCCGCTATTGACATTTATGACACAAGCGGAACTAGGATACCTTTCTGGATAGAGTATTGGGATGCAACTAACAAAAAAGCTCTGATTTGGATTAGGGATTCTTTGAATGCTGGACAGTCAAAAACTTACTCAATATACTTTGGTTCAGGTGTGACAACCAAAGGAGATGGAGATAGTGTCTTCATATTCTTTGATGACTGGGAAGATGGAACGTGGAATGATAAATGGGTGAAAGTTGACCAAAATCCAAGTGTAATCAATGGAGAGCTTGTCATTAATGGTGGGAACGAAGTTGAGGTTGTTAAAACTAAGAATCAAATAAACTACGATGGTTCATTTGCGGTAAGGTTTAGAATGAAGGCGGCAAAGAACAGGGATTGGGACAGTGGTATTGGAATAGAGGACAGCAGTGGCTTAAAGCTTTTGTTCACGGATGATTACGGTACAAATGGTCAGGGATTAGCCGTTCACAGACCTTGGTGGAGTTTCCTTACCTATACTATCGGCAGATCAGATGTCAAAACTTTCCACATATATGAGAGTATAGTGGTTCAGGGCTTGATATTCTCTGATGCCAAGTTTAGGGACATAACAGACAGCTGGAGCAATGATGATTACTATCCAAGACTGTTTGATCCTCCTTTGAAATACATCTATCTCGTAACAGATAGCGAGAGAAAAGCGAGAAAAACTTACTATGATTTTCTATTTGTGCGCAAGTATCCTGACTTAAACGGAATCTCCTTAGAAGATTCAACTAACTTTAGTGGGATATACATAACATCTCCTATGAAAACAGAGAATGATATAGAACAATACACCCCACCTACACCAAGTGGCGGCTATGCCGCTTCAAGAGCCTATGATATTCAACCATTTATAGAATGCCTTTCAGACAACAGATATTTTGGTATTTACAGCGGAGTTTCATTCTTTGAACGCCTAGAGGGAAGTACTGTAAATCATGATGCTTATGAACAGCTGGCAAGACAAATGCAGGATGAATTTGGTTTAAAATTTGGAAACAGCTATTATCCGATAGGCTTAGTGAGTTTCATGATACCCAATACTGCGTATGACGAAAAGCTGTTTAACCTTGTATATAGCTTAAACATAAACTTAGAAGAAAACCAAACAAGCTTCGACTATTACTTCCTAAAATACTACTTTGCAAATGATGCAACCGCTCAAGTACAGGGGTACAGGGTTTATGGTATCTCCTATGGAGTAGTTTCTCAAGAAGATCTGAGTAATGTGTATTTCTTCCTTGACAATCAAACGGCTGTTGCTATATTTGGAACTCAAGGTGCTCAAGATTTGTTAAAGAGGTGAAATCATGAGGATAGAAAATTTGTTCTATAAAATTGGCGAGATGATAGAGTCCCTGTTTGGCTCAATAAGGAACATTATACTCCCGAGACCCAAAGAAACCCCTCCAACATTTAAATTTTTAAGGAAAATAGTTAGGAGAAAGGTTACTGCACATGAGATGCTAATTTTAAAAATTCAGCTCTCATTTATTCTCTATCTAATTGCATCTCTAATTTCAACAGTGCTTTCACGTAATCCCCTGTATTTGGTATTGCTCTTTATCTTGTTCTTTATGTACATGAGAGCTATTTTAATTAATTACAAAGAGTTCTTCATTGAATACAAGCCCTATCAGGTATTTTTCTATTTATTGGCAATACTCTCCCTTGGAGCCTTTATGGGATACTCAGTGCTCAGAAGGTTTAATCCAACGCTTCAATATCTCCTAGTTTATTCGATTGTAATCTTCGTGGCTGTTTTAATTCTTGCCAAGTGGTTTAAAATGAAATACGGAAGGGATTGGACCTATGCGGTAGTTGAGGAGATAAGAGGAGAGGTTGTTAAGATAAGTACTCACTACGATATCTGTGCAAATGTGAAGAGCGGTGAATACTGGATTGATGCAGTGCCAGACTTAAAAGTTGGCTCATTAGTAAAAGTCCTGGTTGAAGAAAGAATGTTTAGAGGAGCAATTCCAAGAAAGATAATTGAGGTTTATTTAGACCAGCCTTCATCATCAAATACTTCAACAGAGCCAAAAGAGGAAAATGAGAGCAGTATTAGCTTATAAATTGCAGTGTACGGTTCTCTTTTATAGGTTTTCACACTCATCCATTCTCCATTTTTAATTATCAATAGTTCCACATAATCGTGATCTGGCTTTATTACTATAGTACCGTCTTTTTCATAAATTTCAAATCCTAGTTCATTTATTATAGGTTTTAGGACTCTTAACATCTTGTTCTCATCTCTCAGGGAAATTTTATAATAAAAAGTATATCCCATAACAGACCCCCATCAGTACTCTCAAAATTAGTAAGAAAAGAAACTATAAAAAATTTTCGATTTTACAATTCAAGGTTAAAAATTTTAAAGTAGAAAAGAATTACTCAAGCTCTCCACAAAGTTTAGCGAAATTTCTGTAAATTTCACTACCCTTCTCTGTGTGAGCTACCTCGGGGTGGAATTGAACTCCATAAATTGGCAGCTCTTTGTGCTTCATTGCTTCAACTTCACAGAATTCGCTCTTTGCTAAAAGCTCGAATTTATCTGGAATTTCTTTAACCTCATCCATGTGGCTTTCCCAGACTTTAAGCCTCTTTGGAATTCCTTTGAAAATATCATTCTCTTCCAAAATCTCTACTTCAACTAGGCTGTACTCTGCTTTTTCTCCCCTTCCAACTTTTCCTCCAAAGTGTTTGGCTATTAATTGGTGTCCAAGACAGATTCCAAGTATTGGAACGTTGAATTCTTCGTAATGATCTAAGACTGCTTCGCAGTTCCCTGTTCTTTCTAAATCTGGTCCACCGCTAAAAATTATGCCCTTTGGATTCATCGCTTTTATTTCTTCTAAAGGTGTGGTATTTGGGATTATCTTTGCTTCAACTCCAAGATATCTTAATGTTCTCCAAATTCTGTGGACGTATTGTCCGTGGTTATCCATTATGATTATCATCCTTCCCCCTCCAAAACTTTTATATTATGGAGAAATTCTTTTGTAAATTCCAAAAATTCCTCTGAGAGCTTTATAACTTCTTCAGCCCTTTCCTTTGGAACTTCAAGCATAACATCATAGTCTGCTTCATGTCTCAAATTAAATGCCATCACTAGAGAGGTGTAAAGTTTGTAGGGAATTTCTCCAGTTTTAATGAACTCCTTTCCAAAAAGTGCAATGAGTGAGGAATGCTTTGATACTTGAATGTTTTTTGTTAAGAGAAGAGCTTCAGTACAGTAAAACATGGTATAATACGCTCTTGCTGCAGCAAAATCATAAAATCCTCTTTTAAGAAGTTCTTTGCTCGCCTCTAAACTTTTTTCCGCTTTTTTTATCAGTGCCTCAAATTCATTCAACTTTAATCCCTTCCCGTTTGATGTTTCTTAAAAATGGTGAATTCCATCTTTCAAATATCTCCATGGGATAGTCAATAACCGAAATCACAACTCCATACTTTAATGATAATTCGGCAATTATTTTATTTGTCAGTTCATATTCATCAAGTGTCAACCGTCTCTGCACAAGGAGAATGATATCAACATCGCTGTGTTCTGAGAAATTTCCCCGAGCATAAGAACCGTAAAGGATGATTCCCTCTAACCTGTCTCTTAACGCTTTTTCTAACTCTCTTTTTAGCTCTTTTAAAAGTTTATTGATGTTAATGCTTGACATACTCCCACCAATTTAACTAATGTGTTTGTTGCATTAAACTTTTTCTTAGAGGAATTAATAAAGAAAGGATGAGAAGTCACTCAAACTCAATAGTAGCTGGAGGCTTGTTTGTTATGTCGTAAAGAACCCTCCCCACTTGAGGAATCTCGCTCGTTATTCTAAATGCTATTCTCTGCAAGACTTCCCAAGGAACGTTCATAGCATTGGCAGTCATTCCATCTAAGCTCTCAACGACCCTAACGGCTATGGTCTCTTTATATGCCCTTATGTCTCCTTGAACTCCAACTGTCTTTACGTTTAAAAGCACAGCAAAAGCTTGCCAAGGTTTTAGGTTTGCTTTTTCAATTTCTTCCTCGACTATTGCATTTGCTTCCCTAACGATTGCCACCTTTTCGGGGGTAACTTCCCCTAAAACTCTAACCGCTAACCCCGGTCCTGGGAAAGGCATTCTCTTGTAGATCTTTTCTGGCAGGTTTAGCTCCTTAGCAACTTCCCTAACCTCGTCCTTGTATAAATCCCTTATTGGTTCAATTAGCTTCAAATTCAAACGCTCTGGCAAACCACCAACGTTGTGGTGGCTTTTAATTTTTCCTTGACTCTCAATCCAATCTGGAGCAATTGTTCCTTGAATCAAGAAATCCGCTTTAATTTCGTTTGCAACCTCTTCAAAGACGTCTATGAAAACTTTTCCTATTATCTTTCTCTTTTCCTCTGGATCTGTTACTCCCTTTAGAGCATTAAAGAATCTCTCCTGAGCATCTACGTAGATTAGATTTAATCCAAACTCATCTTTAAAGGTCTTAATAACGAACTCTGGCTCTCCCTTTCTTAGAAATCCTGTATTAACGAAAACAGCATAAAGCTTATCCCCAATGGCTTTGTGAGCTAATATGGCACAGGTTGAGCTATCAACTCCCCCCGAAAGGGCAATTATTGCTTTCCCATCTCCAACAGTTTCTTTTATCTCATTAACTTTCTCTTCTATGAATTCTTTCCACATGATCGTTACCTCCTTCACCATAAATTTGTAAATTTTACTTAAAAATTTTGCTATTTTTGACAAAAACATGTAAAAAGAAAGCTCACTTTCCAATTGGATAGTTGGGGGCTTCATTTGTTATGAAGATGTCATGTGGGTGATTCTCTTGATAGCCGGCTTGTGTTACTATGACAAATTCGCTCTTCTCCTTAAGCTCTTGAATGTTTTTAGCTCCAACGTAGCCCATTCCTGCCCTAAGACCACCGATTAATTGATAGAGGACTTCACTAAGGGTTCCTCTATAAGGAACTACACCTTCAACGCCCTCTGGGACGAATTTTCTAGTTTTCATGTGCCCTCCTTGATAGTAACGCTCTGCTCCTCCTTTCATCATTGCCCCTAAGCTTCCCATACCTCTATACTGCTTGTATTTCCTCCCGTTGATGATTACCTCTTTTCCTGGTGCTTCTTTTGTTCCAGCTAAAAGGTTTCCAAGCATAACGGCATCTGCTCCAGCGGCTATTGCCTTAACTATATCCCCACTATACCTTATTCCTCCATCTGCTATTACGTGTATCCCATATTCACTCGCCCTATCTGCGACTAATGAGATTGCTGTTATCTGGGGAACCCCTACACCAGCAACAATTCTTGTTGTACAGATACTTCCGGGACCAATTCCAACTTTAACAGCATCTGCAAACGTTAAATCATCAACGGCTTTTGGATTCGCTATATTTCCAACTATTAGCTCTGCATCAACCTTTGCCCTAATTTTCTTCATCGATTCTATTGCTTTTAGATTGTGTGCGTGAGCTGTGTCAATAGCAATAACATCAACTCCAGCTTTATCTAAGGCGAGAGCTCTTTTCAAATCGTAAGGTCCCACAGCAGCAGCAACTATTAAATTTCCCTCTCCATCTCTTACGGCGTTTTTGTATTTTTTCCTCCACAACAAGTCGCTCATTGTTATCAACCCTACAAGCTTGCCATTTTCATCAACCACTGGTAAGCGATCAATTTTGTGCTCTATCATTAGCTTTAATGCTTCTTCAACGCTAACATTTTCGGGAACTGTTATCAATTCCCTCGTCATTATCTCCCTGATTTTTTGTCCCTCTTTTGTTGCGATATCGCTTTTTGTCACTATTCCTACAATTTTTCCATCTTCAACAACAGGGAGACCATCTATGTCTTCTTTTTCCATCAAAAATAGCGCATAGTCAATGTTTTCTCCTGGAGAGATTGTTATAACATCTTCAACAATGAAACGCTCTGCTCTTTTAACTTTTTTAACCATCTCAACCTGCTCTTCGATGCTCATGTTTCTATGGATTACTCCTAAGCCGCCTTCTCTTGCTATAGCTATTGCCATTTCCCACTCTGTAACTGTATCCATTGCGGCACTTAGAATGGGGATTTTGAGCCTTATTTTGGGTGTAATTTGAGTAGAAACGTCAACATCCTTCGGCTCGATTTGAGTCGCTTGCGGCACCAACAAAACATCATCAAAAGTATAGCCTTTAATTGCATTGACAAGTTTTTGTTCAAATCTTCCCATGACCTTTTCTCCTCCTCACCCTTTTTAACATAAACCTGGTAAGGGGTTTTTAAGCTTTATGCAACTTTCTTCAAAATGGATACTAGTAATACTAAAAACCAAAAAAATTTAAAAATCAGCAATAGTAATTTCAAGGAAGCCAGAAGGAGGAAGATTAATGAAAAAGCTCTCGCCAGAAAAGGGGTATCTAACAATTGAAGCCCTAAGCTCTTGGGTCACTCATCTAATGGGACCCTACCTAACGCTATGGCTTAAGCATATAGGATTGTCCTTCACCCAAATAGGATTAGCTCAATCTGTTTCCTCATTTGCAACTCTAATAATTGACTTTCCAACAGGAGGATTGGCTGATCGCTATGGGCGAAGATTAAATTATGCTTTTGGAATGTTTCTATTTGGTTTAGGGGTCTTGCTTATAGGGATTTCGAGGAGTTTTTCTCCAATTCTCGTGGGAATGCTCTTGGGTGGAGTTGGTGGAGCATTCATGAGCGGTACTTTAGGTCCTTGGCTTTATGATGCAGTAGGTGATAAAAAGAAAGTATACAGTATCTTTAGCAAGCAGAGAGCAATTGGGGGAATTTTGGGGGCTTTGGCTGGAATTGGAGCGAGCCTTTTGTCAAACTACTATCTAAACTTGCCATTAGTAGCTTCAGGAGCACTAGGAATTTTAACCGCTATTTCAACACTCCTTCTCTTGGAAGAAAATTACGGACATCATGGAGATGCAGGCTATTGGGAAATATTAAAGCACGGAATTGAGCACATCTTGGAAAATAAAACCCTTCATCTATTCCTTATGGCAAGCTTCTTCCTCTCTTTCTCTGCTAGGACTTTCTTCATGTTCTGGATGATTTTAGCTAAGAATATCGGCTTAAAAGAGAGCTACATGGGTTATGTTTATACGATTTTAATTCTCTCAACTTCATTGGGTGGCTTTATTTCGGTAAGATTGTCTAAAAAAGCCGACTATAAGGGTGTTGCAGTTGTTTCAACAGTTCTTTTTGGACTCATTTTAATGGGAATGTCCTTTGCCCAAAGTGCAGTTCAGCTTATAATTCTCCTTATAGCGATTGAAGTTGTGATGAGCATAAGAGGACCTGCAATGAGAACGTTTTTAAACGAGATAATTTCCTCAAAGGGACGCTCTACAATAACTTCGGCTTTAAGCACGATTACAAGCATCTTTGCAATGATGGCAAACGTTGTAGTAGGGGCGATTGCAGATGGTTATGGTTTGAGTAACCTATACCTCTTTGCAGGAGGTTTCACTTTGATTGCTTCGCTCTTTATAATGCTGGCTGTGAAAAGGGTTAAAATGGCAGTATGACAATTATGTCCATTTGTTCACTTATTTCTTTGTCATTTCTCTTTAAAATTTCCAAAATTTTTGAATTTTTGCCAAAATATTATCCAAAAGCTTAATTAACCCTAAAGCAGGGTTAAGTGTGGTGATTTCCATGAGGAGGGAGGGCGAAACCATCTAAATTCGGAAAATTTAGAAAGAGCTATTCTGAAAAAGAGATTTTAGGTGAAATTTTAAGAGAAGGAATTTATTGGGCTTTTATGGGAAGGCCCTTTGAAGTGTTGCCGTTTCTGAGGGGCAAGCTTTTGAGTGAAGCAGCAAAGCTAAATGGAAGCAAAGGAAATGTCCAGCTTGAGGTTGAAAGGCTTTTAAAGGAACTTGAAGGGCTTTACAAAGAAGTAAGCATCTCAAACAAAATCAGTGAAGAACAGATAGAGGAAATTCTGAAGTATAAAGAAAAGTTTTTTAATTTGCTCTCGTTTGAGGAGCAGTAAGCCTCTTCTTCTTTATTCAAATTTTAATTTTCTAAAGCAAATACTTATAAAGTCGCGAAAGTAGTTTGTTTTGAATGGGATGATGACGGAGATTTCGACCGAGCGGTGATGAAACTCGCATGGTCTGACCTGCAAACTTTTATCTAGAAAAATCATTAGAAAATGCGCATTTGGAAGAATAATGCATTAATTTTTGCCTTCACTTGGTAGTTTAACACTTTTTGCCAGCTTTTTCACCAGAAAAAAGCTGAGGGAAAGATTTATAAATACCTTTTCATTAGAGCGTTAAGAACCTCACGATAACTGCTAAAAACTTCATTTCTCGGAGGTGGTTTGGATGGAGGAAGTTAAGATACCCATATGCACATCATGCGGAAAGGAGATAAGTCCAAGAGAGAATGCAACTCATTTCCTATGCCCCAACTGTGGGGAAGAAATAATTTGGAGATGTGAAAGCTGTAGAGTCTTGGGGGTAACTTACAAGTGCCCCAAGTGCGGATGGGAAGGACCTTGAGGTGATACAAATGAGCGATTTCAACATTGTTGGAGTTATTAAGGTTATGCCAACAGATCCAGAGGTAAATTTGGATGAACTTGAAGAGAACGTCAAAAAAGCAATTCCAGAGAAGTACGGCTTTGTTAAAATCGAAAGAGAGCCAATAGCCTTTGGGTTAGTTGCTTTGAACGTTTATGTTTTAGCCAAGGATGAGGAAGGCTACTCTTTAGATGAGGTTGCTGATGCATTTAGAAAAGTTGAAAACGTCGAAAGTGCAGAAGTTACAACAGTTTCAAGAATTTAAAGCTTTTAATCCTCTTTTTACAATCTTTTAAATTCTTAAAAAATAAAGTTCAAAAGCTTAGAAAAGTCGCCCCGGTTTTCTTAAACTCGTCCAACACTTCCCTAAGCTCTTCATTTTCAATGGAGTTATAAAGTTCTTCAAATTTTGTCTTTGCTTTCTCTTCTCCTTCTTTAAATCTTGCCAGTTCCCCTATTGCCTTAAAGAATAGTGCGTATTCTTTGTTTAAGTCCTCAAATGAGTTTACAAAGATATCAACGTTCTTATGTATCTCTTTAAAGAGCTTTTCGCTGAACATTTCCTTTAGAAAATCAAGCAGTGTTTCGAATGCAAATAAAAACAGCTCTTCGTTAATTTCTAAGCCTTTTAGCATTGCCAAATTAATTTCTTTAAAGGCTTTTCTGTAGTTCTCCTCATTTGCATCTATTTCTGCAGAAACTAATCTTGCATTGATTTCAATTTCACTTTCTCTAGGACTCTTTAAAACTTCATCAATTAACTCTTTAGCTTTCTTTACATCTCCCTCTTCATAGTAGAAGTGAGCTAAGTCGACTAAACTTGTTAAATAATTCCTGTTATCTTCCATCTCATAGAAAAGCCCTTTTGCCTTTTCCATAAGCTCAATTGCTTTCTCAACGTCTCCAAGCTCTTCATAAATAATCGCCATGTGGGCTAATGTTAATGCTTCCTCTTTCTTGTCCCTTCTCTGTCTCTCTATTTCCAAGAGCTTTTTATAAACTCCTATAGCCTTATCTGGGAACCCAAAATGATCATAGGCATCTGCTAAATAGTATAAAGCCCCGGTGTACTTTGCTTCATCATCTTTGGCTTTTTCGACTATCCTCTCATAAATTTTCAAACCCTTTTCCTCTTCCTCTAAATGAACATAAATGTGGGCTATTTCATGGGCTAGATCATAGCTTTCACAATCTACTGCAAGTTCTTCAAGCTTTTTTAAAACCTCTTTAAGTTCTTCTTCACTCTCAATTTCTTCAAGATAAGAGTCAAGCAATTCAAGAACTTTTTCACAATCTTTTTTCTTTAAGGCTTCGATGAACTCTCTCATTTTTCTCACCACTCCAAATCTTTACTTCGTAGTTAAAAATGTATGGTGATTGTTAAATAAGGTTGTTTGCGTAAAATTTATAAATAGTCTAAATGAATCTATAAAATGGAGCTTGTATAAAGAGCCCCACCAAAATTAACAAACTTTTGTAAGTACAAATAAAAATTTAAAGGAGGTGGGCTTAGATGGCTCAATTAGCAGGTCAACCAATTTTAATTCTCCCAGAGGGGACTCAAAGGTATGTTGGTAGAGACGCACAGAGGTTGAATATTTTGGCTGCTAGGATTGTTGCTGAGACTGTTAGGACTACTTTGGGTCCTAAGGGTATGGATAAGATGCTCGTCGACAGCCTAGG
>MTLP01000006.1 GCA_002009975.1 Thermococcus sp. JdFR-02 | reverse complement strand
TTCTCCATCTTCATAGCCTCAAGAATCAACAAACCCTGACCCACACTAACCCTATCACCCTCCCTAACCAAAACCCTCAAAACCTTACCAGGCATAGGAGCCGTAACTGCACCTGGAGCAATTTCACGGACTTCTTCTTTTGGCATAGGGGGAGCTACCATTGGAGGCTGGATAGCTTGAGGAGGAGAAACAGATGAAGCACTAATGGATTGTGGGCTCTGCTCTTGTGGGGATATTTGAGGAACAAAAGTGGGTACTGTCAAAGCTTCTAACTCAATTCCTTCAACGCCAACTTCGTATTCTCTTCCTCCAACCCAAATCTTAATTATTTTTCCTTTTGGCTTCTCTTCAACTGGTTTAAGTTCACCTTTCTTTCTCAACTCAAAGAACTCTAGGGCAACTTGTGGGAACAGGCAATAAGTAACGATATCCTCTTCTTTTTGTAAATATCCCTTCTCTTCGAGCTCTTTTTTAGCTTTTTCCAGCATTGGTTCTAATAGATCAGCAGGTCTGCAAGTTATTGGTTCTTCATCCCCAAGAATTAACTTTTTAATCTCTTCCTTTATTGGTGCTGGGGGTTTTCCGTAAAGACCTTTAACGTAGTTCTTAGTTTCTTCTGTTATCTGCTTGTATCTTCCAAAAAGGACATTAAAAACGGCTTGTATTCCAACTATCTGTGAGGTTGGAGTGACTAAAGGAGGATAGCCAAGTTCCTCTCTAACTCTCGGAACTTCCTCTAAAACCTCTTCAAGCCTATCTAATGCCTTAAACTCACTTAACTGCCTTATTAGGTTAGAATACATACCACCCGGAATTTGATGGATTAGAACAGCTGGGTCTCCTCTTACTGCTTTTTTGCTTAAAAGATGGTCATATTTCTCCTCTAAAAGTTTATCAAGATATTTTGAGATGTCGTTTATAATTTTCATATCAATCTTAGGTCTATGTTTTTCTGGAAGTGCATAATAGAGGGTCTGAATTGCAGGTTGGGCTGTGCCACCGGCTAGCGGATGAATTGAAGTGTTAATAAAATCTGCTCCAGCTTCAACAGCTTTTAAATAAGTTGCCACAGCTAGACCGCTCGTTGCATGAGTGTGAACATCAACTTTAATCCCGTAGCGCTCTTTAATTTCTTTAATTAGCTCATATGCCATTTGAGGATCCAGAAGACCTGCCATGTCTTTAATCGTTATATAATCCACATCTAAGCTTATTAACTCATCAACAAGCTTCATGTAGCGTTCAAGAGTGTCAACAGGGCTGATTGTGTAGCAAATTGAACCTTGAACTTCTGCACCAACTTCTTTTGCTTTTTTAATTGAAACCCTCATATTCCTTACATCGTTTAGAGCATCAAAGACTCTAAAAATGTCTACTCCATTTTTATAAGCCAGTTCAACAAACTTTTCAACAACATCATCGGGATAGTGTTTGTATCCGACGATGTTTTGCCCTCTAAGGAGCATTTGGAGTTTTGTTTTCTTTATCTTCTCCCTTAAAAGTCTAAGCCTTTCCCAAGGATCTTCCCTCAAAAAGCGCAGCGGGGCGTCAAAAGTGGCTCCTCCCCAAACTTCCATTGAATAAAAGCCAATTCTGTCCATTTTTTCAGCGATTGGTAGCATATCATATGTGCTCATTCTGGTTGCTATTAATGATTGATGAGCATCTCTAAATGTAGTGTCTATAATCTCGACCATCCTCACCACCTCTCTTAGAATATAACAATTTGTTTTATTCCATAAAGAACGCAATCAAAGTATAAAAACTTCTTTGAACAAAAGCTTGTTAAAACACGTCAATAATTAATAAAAATATTTGAAGAAAATGGGTTTAAATTAGCCCTTCCGCTTTTGCAGCTTCTTCTGGATCTTCGTTTCTATGGATTACTCTAAGCAAAGCCTTAATCATTGGTTCTGGATCTTCTCTTTGGAATATGTTTCTTCCAACAACTGCTCCGCTTCCACCAGCTTCAAGAACTTCCCAAACAAGCTTTAGGAAATCCAATGGTGTCTCTGTCTTTGCACCACCGCTGAGTAAAACGGGAATTCCGCTTGCAGCATCTACAACCTTCTTAAATGTTTCCTTCGAACCAGTCCAGTATGTTTTGATTAAATCAGCTCCCATCTCAGCAGCTGCCCTTGCACCATACATAACTACCCTATAATCTTCTTTCTTTCCATACTTCTCGTTGATGTAAGGACCTCTTGGATAGGCAAATTGAATAACTCCTAAGCCATATTCATGGGCTAAGCTAGCTACTTCTGCAAAGTTCCTCGTCATAGCATCTTCGTAGGGTGAACCCCAATAAACGGTTGCAGCAACAGCATCTGCACCTAATTTAATTGCATCTTCCACAAATCCAATTGGACTCTGCAATAAATGATCTTCCTTTGGTCTAAGCTCGGTTTTGCTTGTGAGCTTTATCATTAAACCAACGTTTTTTCCAAGGAACTGCTTATAGGAAAGTCTCACAATTCCTGGAGTTGTCATTATGGCATCAATCCCAGCCCTAATAACCTTCTTCAGGATTATGTTTGGATCTACATGCTCCCACACTGGCTCAAAATCCCTTGGTCCATGTTCAAAGCCGTGATCCATAGCAAAGACTAATGCTCTTCCGTTTCTTCTTAAGATTCTTCTTAATCTAATCTGCTTTCCAACATTGGAATAGCTTTCCATTTTACTCACCTCTGGTGATACGTAACTTTTTGTGGATTTAAACTTTATGATTTCAATTAAACAACTTTTACCATTTTTTCGCTCCATGGTGAAATTCTAACCTTAATAAAGCCCTTAAATTTTCTATCCACCTCTTCATCACCAGTATAAATCCTCAAAACTTTGCTATGGCTTAATTTCGAAGCAGTAGCTATTACAATAATATTCTCCTTAGGAACATGCCTTAGGACTTCTGCACTAAACTGCTGATTTCCTCTCCCAAACAAGAATCCTTGTCCTCCAATTGGAGTTATGATTATTTTTGGCTTGTGATTAACAAAGCAAAGCAGATCCTTTTCTTGAGCATCTTTTACGATTAACTTAGCCTTTCCTTTTTCAATTGTGACTATATCAATACCTAAGAGAGTTCCATCTATGCCGAGCTTGTCTTTTAAGAGCTTTAAAGTTGAACCAGAACCCAAAAAGTAGATTCCATCTTCGAGCTCTTCAATTAGTGCTTCCACTATTGCCTCTATATCTTCATTTTCATTAATAGGAGTTGGTTCTTTTGCTCCTGGCATGAGATCTTTCGCATAAGGAGTTTTAGCTGTCCCGAATTTCTTTACCCTAATTATGTCTTTTCTAAAGCTTTCCTCATCTATATCAAGTATTTCCTCATCTTTTATTTCAGCTTTATCATTTAAAAATGCAATAACGATTTTAGCGGCATCTTCTGGGGATGAGGCAAAAACTCCAGAATACATTTTAACTCCCGTTGGAATTCCAAGAATAGGGATTGTATTTTTCACTACGCTATAAATGTCCCTAGCCGTACCATCTCCCCCGGCAAATATAATTAGTTTAACGCCATTTTCAAGCATTAATCTAACAAGTTCTTTGGTATCTTCAGCACTTGTTTCAGGTATCTTAATTCCTTCAACAATTTTATATGAAAAATTTCTATGCTTTAGGACTTTAAATTCAATGTTTAATCCGTTAAAAGCATATTCTCCTAATTCTCTCATTCCAGTAAGAAATTTTAGTTTTTTGACTTCATCATAGTGAGAGAGTTCTCTAAGAAAAACTTTTGCTAACTCTAAGGCTATTGGTTTTGCCCCTCTTTTTATTGCTTCTTCTACAACACCATCTGTTCCTTTAAGGGCAACTTTTCCACCCATGCCAGCTATTGGATTTACAATTAATCCAACTTTCATTTTAATCGCCTAAATCTAAAAATACCTTGAAGACTAAATAAAAATATGGGTGATACAATGTTTGGTTTAGATACTGAGATTTTGGGGAAGAAGGTTATTTATTTTCAAAAAATTGACTCGACAAATGAATATGCAAAAAGAATAGCTTTTCAAGAGGATGAGGGAACGATAATCGTTACTGACACACAAGTAAGAGGATATGGTAGAAAATTTAGAGCATGGGCTTCTCCTAAAGGTGGATTGTGGATGAGTGTGATTTTAAAGCCGAAAATAGAACCAAAAAGGCTACCTAAGATTGTATTTGTTGGCGCATTAGCCGTTGTTGAAGCATTAAGGGATTTAGGTGTTGAGGCAAAGATAAAATGGCCCAATGATGTTCTGGTTAATGAAAAGAAGATTTGTGGGATATTAGTAGAAGGGAAGTATTCGGAGAGCGAAATAGATTATGTGGTGCTTGGCATTGGATTAAATGTTAATATCGAGAAAAATGAGTTGCCGGAGAATATAAGAAGCGACTCGACGTCTTTAAGCGAGGTTTTAGGGGTTAAGATTTCAATAGAGGAAGTGTTTAAAGGCCTAGTGAGGCATCTTGAACATTGGTATACGCTATTCTTAGAGGGCAGATATTCGGAGATATTGGATAAATGGAGGGAATACAGTGCAGTTCTGGGCAAAAAAGTTAGAATATTGAGCGAAGAGGGAGAATTTGAAGGGACTGCCCTTGATATTGATGAGTTTGGTGCGTTGATTGTCGAAATGGCTAATGGCAAAAGGGAAAAAGTAATATACGGGGATGTATCACTTAGATATGCTTGATACATTGATGTAGCTAAGAATACAGGGGGTAGATGTATGGCAGAAAAGGGTCTATTGAGATCGTATTTGGAGTTTCCTGTATTGCAAAAAATATTGATTGGTTTGGTTTTAGGTGCAGTTGTTGGTTTGATTGCTGGAGAGAAGGCAACAGTAATAAAGCCTCTTGGAGATTTGTTCATTAGATTGCTAAAGATGTTAGTGATGCCAATAATTCTAACATCGCTTGTAGTTGGTGCTGCAAGCATTAGCCCAGCAAGACTTGGAAGAGTTGGAGTAAAAATTGTGGTTTATTATCTCATAACATCAGCAGTCGCTGTGTTCTTTGGTTTGTTAATGGCAAATATCTTTAAGCCCGGGCTTGGATTACAGTTAGGGGCTGGAGAAGGAAAGGCTATTCAAGCCCAAGCACCCTCATTGGTGCAAACATTACTTAACATAGTTCCTAAGAACCCATTTGCTGCTTTAGCTAATGGACAAGTTTTACCCACCATATTCTTCGCAATAGTCTTTGGAATTGCAATAAGCTATTTGATGAATAGTGAAAACGAGAGAATTAAAGAGTCTGCAACTACGGTCTACAAAGTGTTTGATGGTGCCGCTGAGGCTATGTATAAGATCGTTGGTGGAGTTATGCAGTATGCTCCAATAGGTGTATTTGCTTTGATAGCGGCAGTTATGGGAACGCAAGGAACAAAAGTCGTTGGTCCATTAGCCAAAGTTACTCTTGCCGTTTACTTGGGTTTGATATTGCAGATAGTCATTGTGTACGGACTCTTGCTTAGATTCTTTGGAATTGATCTAGTAAAATTCCTAAGCAAGGCAAAAGATGCAATGGTCACAGCTTTTGTTACAAGAAGCTCAAGTGGTACTTTGCCAGTTACAATGAGCGTAGCGGATGAGAAAATGGGTATTTCAAAGAGCATCTACTCCTTTACACTACCATTGGGAGCAACTATCAACATGGATGGTACTGCTTTGTATCAAGGTGTTTGTGCACTCTTCATTGCAAACGCGATTGGACAACCCCTGCCATTTAGTCAACAATTGATTGTAGTCTTAACAGCGGTTCTAGCTTCAATTGGAACAGCTGGCGTTCCAGGAGCTGGAGCAATAATGTTAGCAATGGTCTTAGAGAGCGTTGGTCTTAAACTAGAACCAGGAACTGCTGTAGCTTTAGCCTATGCAATGATCTTGGGAATTGATGCAATCTTAGACATGGGTAGAACAATGGTAAACGTCACTGGAGATTTGACTGGAACCACAATAGTTGCAAAAACTGAAGGCGAATTAGATGAGAGCAAGTGGTGAATCTTTCCCTTATTTCTTTTTTAAAAACGTTAATAACATTTGAAGGCAATTCTATTTTTGGTGATATTATGGCTTTAAGAGAACTTGGGGAAAACCTTTATCTCTATCCTGGAAGTCCTTCAACAATGATTAAAGTTTATGGGGAAAAAGCTATTCTTGTTGATCCTGGAAATGGCAGTGGGAGGCATAAAGACTTAAGAAGAGAGATTAGAAAGCTTAATTGTGAAATTGAAGCACTTTTAGCAACCCACGGGCATGCAGATCATATAGCCGTTGCACCAAAACTTAAAAAACCTTTATTCATGCATCGTTATGAATTCAGCATTGCTGAAAGTCCTTTAAATAGAGAAATACTCACCTTTGGTTCAAAAGCACCAAAAGGTTTTCTTGTGTATCAGTTTCCCTATGAGATTAAGGTTCATGCAATATTCGAGTGGAATGATGAGCTTTTTGGTTTAAAAGCAATAAAGCTTGATGGTCATTCTCCGGGCATGACTGGATTTTTTGATAGAGAAAATGGCGTTTTATATGCTGCAGACAGCTTTTTTGGTGAAAGATTGATTAAGGCAGTTGGGATTCCATATCTTATTGATCCAGAATTGTTTAAAGCTTCAATTGTTGAATTAATTAATTATGCAGAGCAGCAGATTCTATTAATCCCTTCTCATGGTCCAATGGTTAAGGAGGAGAAAGCAATTAATTTATTAGAATTTAACTTAAAGCGAGTTGAAGAAGCAGAAAAGAAAATTTTGGAACTTTTAAAGAAGCCTAGAAGTATAAGTGAACTTTCTTATCATCTGATCATGGAATTTGGGGCAAAGATGACTCCAGAGATTTTAGCTTTAAATCAGGTTTCTATTAGGGCTCTTATAGCAGAGCTTTACAACAAAGGATTAATTAAAGCAGAGATTAAAGAAGACCTAAAATGGAAACTCAAGAAGGATTAATCTCTTCCATTATCTTCATCATAGCAGAGATAATAATAGGGACAGAATTTGCATAGATAGTTGTTCCACCCTCTTGGAGGAACGTCTTTTTCATAGTATTTCTTTATAATGTAAAAATGTTTAATTGTTTCTTTAAAGAGCTTCTCATCGTAGGGAACTTCAAATGCCTTAAATCCTTTTCCTTTTACAATAGGAAAGCGAGAAAAATCAATTGTTTTCTTTACAAGTTCAGGTGTTTTGGTTAACCGCACATAATAAAGGTAACCCCATTCGCTTTCAGCCCATCGCATGTAAATATTTAATTGTGCCAAATGATAATCAAAGGGGAATTTTGGAATGCTCGTTTTACCTTTTATCTCAATTGGAAACTGATTATAGGCATCTATTCTTCCATGAATTTCAAAACCCAAACGGGAAGATTTTAGAATTATATGCTTCTCCAGTTCAAAATTAAATCTCTCCTTTAAAATCCTCCCAAGTACGTTATGAACTTGAATCCCTTGATCAAGCCTTTTTTTAACTGTTATGGGCCATTTCTCAGGATAGCCTTTGAGTCGATAATAAATTCGTTTCGGGCATGTTAGGGCTTCACTCGCGTAAAACTCAACAAGTTCATCGCTCATTTTTATTCCTCCTAAAGGAAAACTAAAGCGTCAGCTAATACCGACGTCATCACTGTTCAGACTGGGCAAGGTCCATCATCCGCTGAGTTAAATTTAGGTAGATAGCCTTAAAATCTTTGGGGTTGGGAGTAAAAAGGACAAAGAAGGTATAAAAGAAAAAAATTAAACCTTACTTTTACTCATTGTGAATGATTCTCTTTTTATAGAATAGCTAAGTCCATACGCGGGCCATAACCCTGGTGGCATTGAGTAGTGGTGGAGATTCCTTAATATCTTCTCAGCCTCTTCCCTGTTTGCAGCAATAATCTTAAGATTGCCTTTGCTGAGAATAACTTCTCCCTTTGGAAGCCTTAAGATAATTTTATCTCCTTTCACCTCGGGCTTTGCTCTCATTAAAAGGGTTCTTAAATCCTCATATACTTTATCCGTAATTTTCTGCTCAAGAACTTCTCTACTTTTTCTCGATTTAAAAATTCTCATTAGCCAAAAACTACTCGAGTCTTCTTCATCCATAGTTTTCCTCTACCTCCAGTGAGGTTCTCAACTAGTTTATATCACTACCTCTTTTTAAGGCTTTCTAATCGTTTTTTGCCGAAATGCTAATTGAGTAATCGATTTTCAAACAAGCAAAAATTTTTAACTTAAAACATTAACTTAGCTTTCGATGAGAAAAACAAAAACCCAGCTCATAAAACCAAGAATAAGGGAAATATTAAGCAAAATTTTGCCTAAAGAGTTAGTTGAAAAGCTGCCAAAGAGATGGAGCCAAATTGGGGATGTTTTAATTCTCCCGCTTAGAGAGGAACTTTTACCCTACAAACATGAGATAGCAAAAGTCTATGCAGAGGTTTTAGGTGTTAAAACGGTTCTAAGAAAGGGTTGGATTTTAGGAGAATTTAGAGAACCTCACTACGAGATTATTTATGGAAACGACCCAATAACAGTTCATAGAGAGAATGGAATTCTCTACAAGCTTGATGCTTCAAGAATAATGTTTTCTCCAGCAAATGTGAAGGAAAGGGTAAGAATGGCAAGCATTGCTAAACCTAATGAACTAGTTGTTGACATGTTTGCTGGGATTGGGCACTTATCTTTGCCAATTGCCAAACACTGCAAAGCCAAGGTTATTGCGATTGAGAAAAACCCTTACACATTTAAGTTTTTAGTTGAAAACATTGAGCTTAACAAAGTTCAGGACAAAATGAGTGCTTACAATATTGACAATAGGGAATTTAAAGGTGAAAACATAGCTGATAGAATTCTTATGGGCTATGTAATTAAAACACACGAGTTCATTCCTAAAGCTTTAGAGATTGCTAAAGATGAGGCTATAATTCACTATCACAATACAGTACCAGAGAGACTAATGCCAAAGGAACCCTTTGAGACTTTTCAAAAAATTGCAAAGGAGCATGGTTATGATGCTGAACTTTTAGAGAGCAGGATAATTAAACGCTATTCTCCAGGAGTTTGGCACGTTGTTTTAGATGTGAGGGTGTTTAAAAAGTGATTTCTAAATTAGTAAATTGAAATTAGATAGAACCTATTTTTCGGAATGTTTTTATATTATAACCATCATTATTATAATGGTGATTATAATAATGGTTATTATACCAAGAAGAGAACTTGACGAGGTCTTAAATTCAAGATGGTTGCTCCTCTATGGGCGTAGAAAGACTGGAAAAACCTTTTATGTGAGAGAAAAAGCTGAATATGACAAATACTTCATCGTAACAAAAGGAAAAACACTCATAGAAATTCAAAGTGGTGAAGAATACACTCAAAGAGAATTTCAGCGAATTCTACCTCTTTTACTTGAAAGTGAAGAGAGAACTGTGATTGATGAATTTCACAGATTAAGTGAGCCGTTACTTTCAATGATACAGGGGTTAAGTGGAAAGGGATGCATAACACTAATAACGTCTACAATGCACTATTTTAAACAGATAGTTGGAAATAATAGTCCTCTACTCGGACTCTTTGAGCTTAGAGGGGTCTCTCTTGTAGATCCAAGAGATGCAATAATTTTCGCTGAAAAGCTTGGAATAAATGGAAGAGAACTTTTGGAGATAGCGTGCTTAGTCAGAGAACCTTGGTTAGCCCCAAAAATTGAAAAATTTAAGGAAGAAACTTTCTACAATCTTAAGGATGAGCTTAGGATTTACGTTCCATATCTGATTGGGGAGATATTCAATGAAGAAGACATTCAACTTACAGCAAGATATTCCGGAATACTGGAAGCAATAGCTGATGGAAAGACTTCATCATCTGAAATCTCAAGTGTACTCTTTTCCAAAGGCTTAATTGAGAAGGATAATCCGGGGTTGATTTCACAATATCTAAAGAATCTTATTCAGATGGGTGTAATCAGAGCAATTCCACTTTACGGAAGAAAAAGGAAGAGCTTTCAATATCGGCATTTTTCACCGGTGATAGATTTTGCATTCTATCTAAATGAAAAATATGGCTTTTTTGAAGCTGAGTTTGATAGAATAAGAGTTGGAGAATTGTTAAAAGAGAAAATGCCTAAATATATGGAGTGGTTCTTTGAGGAACTTTTGGCAAGGCATTTTAAGTTGCAACCAATCAAAATAGCTAAACCCGAATTAGAAATAGATATTGCTCTGAGAGAATATAAGAAAATAAAAGTTGTTGTTGAGGTGAAATGGAAGGAGAGTGTTGAGAGTAGGGATATTAGGAAAACTGAAGAAAAACTTCATAAGTTCAAAGAAGCTAAAAAGATTCTGATAGTTCCAAGCGAGGATATTTTAAAGAGAGAACCAGAGGAAATTGAAGTTTGGGATTGGAAAGAGTTTCTTAGGATCTCGAAATTCTAACTTCAACAATATCTCCCTCTTCAAACTTTCCACCGATGAGTTTTACTCTCTCTTCATTGCAGTAAATTCCAATTCCTCTGACTTTTTGTCCGTTTGCAAAAACCATGAAGTCTTCTCCAAAAACACTAAATCCACTAATCTTCTCTTTTGGTTTGATTTCTGCTCTGAAAAGTTCTATTTTTTCAAAATCTCCAAAAGCAACGCCATAATGATAGTGTGGTAATCCACCTTCTATTGAAACACCTTGATAAGTTAGCGGCGTTAAGCTCTTTTCTCCAGTTCTTAAAGGTTTAAGCCAGTAGTAATGCTCTCTTTTTTCGATGACCTCAAACTCGTTTCCTTCGATTGTCCTAACAAGCTTTAAAATCTCTGGCTTGACGCTTAAAGCTCCCCTCGCTCTATACCTATCTATACACTCTCTAAGCTCAAAATGAACATGCTTATCAGACCAAGGTCTAAAAAAGCCCGAAACTACTAAATCTCCAAATTCATCGCCTAAATAAACTTTTTCACCAATTTTAACGCTTGGATTTACGTGGAGAACCTTTAAGCAAAGATCTTCAACTTTGATTATCATCAGGTAATCGGTTTCAATTGGAACGTATTTTGGTGTTCTTATCTTTTTGATCTCGCTTATAATGCCTTTTTCAAATGGAAAAAGTGCTTTATCTTCAAAATAAACATCAACTGCTGTTCCCAAGCGATGAGCTGGATAAGGTGAATTGAAAAAGCTGTATTTTACATTTTTGGGAATTCTAAATGGGAGTGAGTTAATAGTGGCTATTTTCATGAGCATGAAAGAAAGGTATTTTTAGGCATTTATCATTTTTTCTATTATGCATTCAATCTTTAAAGAACTCGAAAGTGAAATCATCTCCATCGAGGAGTTCCCACCAAAAGAGGGTATTTATGGAAAGTTTAGATTTAAAAACTCTCAAGTTAACGAGTTAATTACAAATTTAGGCTTTAAACTCTATCAGCATCAAGTTGAAGCACTAAATGCTCTCTATGCTGGGAAAAATATAGTAGTCACAACTCCCACTGCAAGTGGAAAAAGCGAGATTTTTAGGCTGGCTATCTTTGACAGTTATCTTTCAAATCCCCAAAACACTTATCTCTTAATTTATCCGACGAGAGCTTTAATAAATAATCAATACGAGAAGTTCAGCATTGAGAACTTTCACTTTTTCAAAATAACGGGAAAATTGATAAGTGCAAAAATTTTGACTGGAGATGTGGAGTGGAAGGAAAGAAGGGCAATAATAAGAGAAAAACCAAGAATTATCTTTACAACTCCAGACATGATTCACCACCATATTTTAAGAAACCTTAAAGATTATGAGTGGCTTTTAAGAAATGTGAGGTATCTTGTTGTTGATGAACTGCATATTTATAGAGGTGTTTTTGGAACCAATGCTGCCTATGTTTTTAAAAGGCTGTTAAAGGCAATAGAGCGCTTTAATGCTAAGCCTCAAATCATTTCTTTATCAGCAACTTTAAGGAACCCAAAGGAATTTACAGAAAGCTTCTTTGGGAGAACATTTGAAGTCATTACTGAAGCAACGAATCCATTTCCAAAGCGCTATTTGATAGTTTTTGAGCCAAAACATTTCAACGAGATGCAGCTTTTGAGATTAGTAGTGGAAAAGTTAGCCGAAAGAGGTGTTAAAACCCTCGTTTTCTTTGATTCAAGGAAAGGAACTGAAAAGTTAATGAGATTTTTACTCTCTTCCCCTGCTGTTTATAAGACTACAACTTACAAGGGGACTTTGCCAAAGAATATACGCTATGAAATTGAACGTGATTTTAAAGAGGGTAAGCTTTTGGTTCTGCTCACGACTAATGCTTTAGAGCTTGGCATTGATATTGGAGACTTAGATGCAGTGATTAATTATGGAATTCCACCGGATGGTTTGTTCTCTTTAATCCAGCGCTTTGGGAGAGCAGGGCGCTTAAAGGAAAGGGAAGCGATAAACAGCATAGTTTTGAGAAAGAATGGCTTGGATTATTATTACAAAGAACATTTGAATGAATTGGTAGAGCGTCTAGAGAGAGGAATAATTGAATACATGCCTGTGAATCTGAAAAACCGCTTGGTTGTTAAAAAACATCTCCACTACATGCTTTCTGAGTTAAAGGTTCTTGACTGGGAGGAGTTGAATGATTTTGAAAAAAGCATAGCAGAAGAGCTTGTAAAAGAAGGAAAAGCGAGACTCTATGAAAACCCGCTAACTGGAAAGAAAGAGCTTAGGGTTTTAAGACCCGCTTTTAGTTACTCCTCAATTAGAACTGCAAGCGATGAAAGTTATTTTTTAGTTTTGGATGAGCCGTGGATCAGATACAAACTTTTAGAAAAAGAGAGTTTAAGGGAACTTTTGAATTTTGTAAACTGGCTTAAGTTTAAGGGATATTTAATTGAAGAGGTTGACAAAGAGGAGTATTACCGCTCACTTTTGCCAGGAATGGCATACTTTTCAAGAGGAGAGCTTTACATGGTTAGAGACAAGCTGAGCATTGGGAAGTTTCACTTCATTTTTGCCAAACAATTGCCTAAATTCTGGGAAGTCGAGACTTTTGCTTCAAAGAGAGAAGATGTAGGAATCCTTGATGTTTATACTAAAAAAGAGCATAACGGAATTGAAATTTACATTGGAAGGCTTAGGATAAAGCAAAAGTTCTGGGGTTTTGCAGTTAAGGGGAAGGATATTATGAATTATATCGCTGAATTAGTGAAGCTTAAGGAAGAGGGAATTTTAAAGGGAGAGATTTATTCACCAATAGGAGGAGCCATTGAGGAGATTAAGGAGGAAGAATGGAGCATCTTGGATTGGACAAAATTTGCAAAGGTCGAATTTGAGGAAGAGCTAATTAGAGAGTTCGAAACTGATGGTATTTGGCTTGTCTTTCCAGAGAAGATTAAAGAAGTTGCTAATGAAGAGTTCCACGAGTTCTTTAGAAAGGCTATTGAGAAGGACCTTGGAGATTTTGCATTCTCTCTCTATGAAAAGCTAAACAGAAAACTTTTGTTCCCAGAATTTTTGGGAGCAACGACCTACTTCATAAGAAAGAGCATAGAAGAGAGTTTAAAGAAGCTAAAAATTGAAGATAAGGAGTTAACTTTTGCTGTTAAGAAGATGATTGACAGCAAAGATGGAATCGGAAATGGGCTTCACGCTATAGAGCATAACATGATAAAGTTAGCTCCAATTTTCACTTATGTCGACAGCCGTGAGTTGGGTGGCTATAGCTATGAGAGCTTCCCAAATCCTCCACACATAGGAAAGCCAATAGTCTTCATTTACGATGGAAATGAGGGAGGTTTCGGATTAGCGGAAATTCTCTATGAAAATGTTGAAAAACTAATGAAGAAAAGTTTTGAGCATTTAAAGAGCTGCAAGTGTAAAGATGGCTGTCCTCTTTGTGTTTATTCGCCTAAATGTGGCACATTTAACGAGTTTTTGGATAAGTGGCAAGCTAAGAAAATTTGGGAAAAGTTTTTTTATAATAGTTAATAGTTTTATGAACAATGTAAAATTGGGTGGAAAATATGTGGGAAAAGAACTTTGTGATGGGGATACTTATAATACTTATTGGAGCAGTTATTGCTTCAGGATGCACTGAGAAAGGAGAGTTCACTTCTTCACCCACCAATATACAAACTGGAGAGGCTAATCTTATTATTGAAAATGTAAGTGCAAAATATGATGAAATGGGCTCAACGCTTGATAAAATTAGAATCAACTTTGAGAATATCAAGATTAGAAATATTGGAAATGGTAGTTTCTGCTCAGCACTTAACTCTCAGACAATTATATTCGAAACGGTAGTCAAGGGGCAACATAAGACTATTAAAGATTATGCCTGTATAAAGCCTAACGAGACTTGGAGTCCTGCTCTTGCAGACATAGCGGATCTTTCAATTAACGTGGAGAGACAACCAAAGGAGTATGAATTCGAAGGGGTTCTTTACATTAAAAATGAGTATGGCAAGATCTTGAATAAAAGAAACTTCTCAGTTTCAATCCCTACTGCAAAAATTGGAGATACAATCCTCATACACATGAGAGATGGAAGAAAGTTTGATTTAACACTCAATTCTTGGCACATAGAACCCGACAAGTGGGATGCGGATAAGATGGATGTTGTAATTAACGTGACAGTTAAAAACAGTTATTCTCGAACAGAAGAGAGTGCTCCTACTCTTAATGGGGTGATTATGACAGATAAAGGTTACGTACTTGGTTATCAGACAAGCCACTTTTACTGTCCAACGAATGATAACCCCTATAGATCCTGCCCATCCTCTCTTTTACCCGAAGAAAGTTTTACTGGGGAGTTAAGAATTGAAGGGATACCAAAAGATTGGAAACCCGTTGAGTTAAGCATATTCTGTCTCTATGGAGATGTAGATGAAATTATAATACTGAGTGATTAAAATGACAGAAGAAACAAAAGGGGATCTCATTACCAAACTGCTCAATCGCCACTGTAGAGTAATGAAAGAAAATGAAGAATTTTTACGAAGTAACGCACCAGAAGCTTACAAGGAAGTTATAGAGTTGGCAGGTAGGGATGTTATCCAATATACCAGCGAGAGAAGATATAGTGGAGAAGAGTATGTTAAGCGTTCGATGGTTTTCTTCTTGTTCAACGTTCTCATGCCATTAAGCTATGCAATTCACACAGATTTGCTGATTGGCAACTTACCCGCGTGCTTCATGGAGCTTAGGCTAATGCTTGAATCGTTAGTAAAGTGCTATCTTGCAGACGTAAAATATCCAGAAAAGAGCTTTCGAAGAAAACTTGAATTGCTAGAGAAAGAAACAAAAGAGAGAGACGGCAAGAAAACGCCAAAAAGAGAACACGATTTCATGGAGGAGTTCGACAATATGGTGAATTTAGATAGGGGAGCTGTTAAATTGTGGGGTAAACTCTCTAAAGACTGGGTTCATACAAGGGGGATCATAGATCGTGTTGTAAGCCAAATCATTGAGAAGTCAATACCCCCTTCTTGGGCACTGATAATACCATTTAATTACACAGAGGCAGACTTGGATGATATCAGAGAATTAGGAAAACGTGTATCGCAGTTTAGAGAGATACTAAAAGCTACAGTAGAGAAGCGCAGGCAAAATTTGACTCTAGAATCAAGTTAGCAATATAAAGGATATTTAAAAACCCTCTCTGGAGTTTCTAATCTCTCAAAACCCTTATAAGTAATGGTACCATTACTAAGTAACAGTACCATTACCTCAACCTCTAAGAGTCGCTATCAGTCTTTTTTCATTCAAAAGGAGACTGATTGCATCCCTAACATCTTTAACCACAATATCTGAGTTTAATAAAGCTTCAACACTTGTCCCTTCTTCTCCAATAACACAAATTCCCAGCTCTGCATTCTCAAGCATTCCAATGTCATTGTTTCCATTACCAACACCTATGTAGGGAGAATATTTCTGAGCTTTTCTCATTTTGTCATTTCCATCTTTTACTCTTTCTATTTTAACATTTAATCCTTCAAACTCCTCTTTAAGAGTTCCAAATGTATCAGCACTTAAAACTATAATCGTATACTTTTCACTCAGCTTTTTTAAAAACTCCTTAACTTCTTTGCTTACTTTTCCCTCAACTCCTAAAGTACCATTTAGGTCAAAGATAACCGTTTTTGCTTCAATTTTTCCATAGTTTGGAATTTCCATGCTATCACCAAATAGGAAAGAGTTTAAATCCATCTTAAACTTTACTCAGAGTTAGGTGGTGAGATGAAAATCGCTTGGGGAATTAGCGGTGCTGGACATCTCTTGAGAGAGAGTGTTGAAGTTATGGAGAAGCTTAAGGAAAAGCATGAAATCAAGGTTTTTCTCTCAAGAGCTGGTGAAGAAGTTGCCAGAATGTATGGAGTCTTAAAAAGAATAGGGGATTTTCCAATTGTTAGGGAATCAAAGCAAGGCTACGCTTTTCCCTCGTGTGGCGCTTTCAATTTAGGAAAGTTTGATGTTTTTATAATCTCGCCAGCAACATCAAACACCGTTGCAAAAATTAGGTTGGGTATAGCCGATTCTCTTTTATCTTGCTGTGCAACTCAGGCTTTAAAGAGCAAAGTGCCTTTAATCCTAGTACCAACTGATTCTAAGCCCATTATTGAAACCAAAGCCCCAGATGGACAAGTGTTTAAAATCTATGTAAGAAAAATTGACTTGGAGCATTTAGAGGCTTTAAAGAAAGAAGGCACTATAATAGTTGAACATCCCTATGAGCTTGAGAACATTCTGGAGCGACTTTTGTGAACATAGTAAAAGTTCCCCTCCCCATCTACAAACACGTAATCGTAAGAAGTTTGGAGACCAGAATAGAGCTTGTATCCATCCAAGCGATACCAAAGTTCTCTTGCAGCTTCCAGTTTGTTTAGCTCATCTAAAATCTCCAATTTCCCTTCCATAGTCATGTTGAGCAGTTTTTGGAGATACTCTTGACTAATTTGAAAGCTTATATATGAAAAGAAGAGTTCATATCCTTTTATAAACTCTTTTTCTAGGTTCTTTAGTGGATACGCTGGAGTAACTTTTATGCCAAAGCGCTCATAGAACTCTTTTAGGGCAAATTGTTCGGGTCTGTAAGGTAGTAATCCGAGGGTCATTATTCCAACAGTGTCTTGGGTATATTTTTCGGGCCATCCCTCTTCAAAGGGATAGATTTGTGGATTGAAGAGATAGGGATCTTTGCCTAAAATGAAGACTCCTTTATAGTTACTTCCAACTAAGAGAGGAGCCCTCCAAAGAACTACCACCTCAGAATGATCAATATTTTTCCCTTCTATGCTTGCGGGAATTTGTATTGCCCAAGCTTTTATATTGAAGTCCATAAAAAGATTGTTCATTAGGATCAATTCTGTTTCTCCGTCATAACCACAAACTGTCGATTCCAACGTTTTAATTACAGGTAAATTGAAAGAGTGAACATAGTCATTGACAAACGTTGCTATATGCAGAGCATTTATTGAGTAAGGTGTTAAAGGCTTGTTGTAATATGTGAGCAGCTTTTTCTTCGCATCTTTATAGAAAAACGAGATCATGCTTCCAAATCTGATTTTGTCGTATCTTTCAAAGCCTAATTCGGGATAAACGGCTTTAAATAATTGGAGCGGCTTATACTCTACAGCTTTTCTCCACATATATTCTATCTCTTCTCTGCTGTAAAGCCTTGCTTTTTGGAAGCTGTACTTTGCTTCATTTCCAAATTCAATCGGGAAAATTAAAGGATAGTGCTGTAAAAACACTTCTACATAGTTATAGTTTCCTTTTGCATCAAATACTTTAACCGTTATGTTGTAGTCTCCCCATTCAATAAAAGTTGATATGATATAGCTGTGACTCAACGATTGAGTGCTAAAAGTTTCGCTGAGCTTTTTCTTCCCATTGAGGTATATTTCAATCTTCTTTGGGGGATTGGCTTGATCCTTTATTGACACCATAATTTCAATTAAGCCACTTGGTAAACTCTCTATGGTGCCTTTGAATTTAGGGGGTTCTTTATCGTTGAGTTGGGCTTTGACAAATCCTTCCCATGACTTATGAATTTCGTTTATATTGTAATGGAATGAGTTCTCCAAAAACCATTCCTTGTATGTTATGTTGGCATAGATCTTTTCCCTAACCTCTTTTGCTCCTCTTAAAAATTCAAGAATCTCATCTGGTTCAAATCCCTTTATGATACCTTTCATCTCATCAATTGCATTAACAACTTCAGGAGGAAAACCTTCCAACGTCATTTCGAGCTTTTTTATCAAAGAGGTGTAGTTTTCAAAGTTTTTGACCTCATAAATTCTTTTTGAGTTTTCTATTCCCTTCTTAATGTTTCTTGGCAGTTTTTTGTAAATCTGTAGAAACTCATTTACCTGCATTTCAAAAAGTTCAACCCTAACAGAGAACTCTTTAAGGGTATAAGGAGCTTCAGAAAAGAGAAACCTTATCATATCATCCCTAAGTGGAACTGGAACATTTTGAAGTGTTTTGGTAACTCTTTCACTTAACTCCCCAAACTTTCTTGGATCATCTACAAGAACATCATCAAATAAGGTTGTGCGGTATTTGTAGAGGGAATAAACTTTATTCGAAATCTCTATCTCCTCATCACTTAAAATTGAGTCATCAAGAAATCCAAGCTTATTTGCAATCAAAATTATGTCCTCAGTTTGTCCAAGAGTAACATTTTTACCCTTTTCGAATTCTTCAACTTGGGAAGCTATCTCATCTTTTTCGGGCGGTTTAAGCGTCACAAGTAGAAATAATACATAAAGAGCAAGAAGAACAAGAATAATCCTACGCATGTTCTTTTCCATACATACCACTATCTTAATGTTAAGTTTTAGGCTTTATCAACTTTATTGTTTATCATTAGAAAACTCTTTCAATTCGTTTTAAAATTGTGGAAAGCTCAGATACATGAAGCTTAAATACAACATTGTTGCATTATCCTTAGGTGGTGCTATGAAGATAGTTCGCTTTGGTGTTTCTATTCCAGAGGATTTATTGACAAAGTTCGATGAGATGATTGAAGAAAAGGGTTATGCAAATAGGAGTGAAGCAATAAGAGATTTGATCAGGGATTTCATCGTGAGGCATGAGTGGGAGCTGGGTGATGAAGAAGTGGCTGGAACAATAACGATAGTTTATAACCATGATGAAGCAGCGGTAGTTGAAGAACTTTTAGATTTGCAGCATGATTACGTAAATCAAATAATCTCAAGTCTCCATGTACACATGGATGAGCATAACTGTTTAGAAGTTATAGTGGTTAAGGGGAAAGCCAGCGATATAAAAAAGATTGCTGAACGATTAATAAGCTTAAAAGGAGTTAAGCATGGAAAGTTGGTCATGACGACTACTGGAAAAGAATTGGTCTGAATGGGTAAAGCTTATAAATTCCTGTTTTTTCATCATTTTTGGAAATGCCGGGGTAGCCTAGCTCGGTAGGGCGGGGGACTCGTAATCCCCAGGTCCCGGGTTCAAATCCCGGTCCCGGCTCCATTCAATCACTATTCTTGTTAGAGCTATGAATCTCGAACTTTAGAGTTTTTGATCCTCTATAATGTGGTCAAAAGTTACATAGCTTTCGGATTTGAAGAGTAGCAATACTAAATTTTCATAGTTACTGACTTTCAGTTTTAATGATACTTGTGGTCATTAAGGCGAGTTGTGGTAAAGTTTAAAGGGGAAGTTTTTTGAAAAGCTCTGTAAGAACGTTGATAACGACTGTTGGGACTTTGAGTTTCTTTTAAGTAGCAATCAGATGGCTTTTATTTTTAACTTTCCTATAAATTTTTAGGATAGTGTTATATAAGAACAAAAGAAAGTATAGCTATAGGAGTTTTGGAGGGATTAAGAACGACAATTGCGAAAGATTGGTTTAAGTTTACTGAAGAAGACATATTTAGAGAGGCTATGAACCTTTATGGAGTTTACGAGCTTGTAAGTGGGAATGGAGAAGTTCTATATGTAGGGGCAGGAAATATTAGGGATGAACTTTTAACGCATCTACCATCTGGCTCTGATCCAATAATGGGAGCATCATATTTTCGATATGAGATAACGGAGGACATAAATGAAGCAGAAAAAAGGCAAAAAGCTCTTTTAGATGGATATATTAAAAAACATGGTGAATTGCCTAGATTTAACCGGAAGATTAGGAAGAGAAAAGGTTAATGAGAATATCTATAATTCCTTAGGTGGCACCAAAATTCCCAGCTCTGTTATTATGCCCCTTACATAGCGCCAAGGTGTTACATCAAAGAGAAAGTTCCTAATTAGAAAGTGATTTCTCTTAAATTTCCGTTCCACGATTTCGATTTCCTCAGCCTTGAGTTTTGGATGAATTTTAAAGCTTTCAGCAGCAACATAAAGGGGAATACCATTATCAAAACAGGCTAAAGCTAGGAGATAAGTGCCAGCTTTATTAATTACGCATCCATCTTGGGTTATGTTGTCTGCACCAACAAAAGCTAAGGTTGATTTTTTAGCGAAAAATCCTATTTGAGCATCTGTTATGATTTCAAATGAAATTCCAATTTTTTTAAGCTCCTTAGCTAAAGCTAAGCCCTCGTAATCAGGAGAGCTCTCTGTTAAGATAATCCTAAACATTTTACCCTTAACTTTTGCCGCTTTAAAGATTTCTAAAACCGTTGAAGAGAATGAGTGGGTTATTATGATGTCTCCATCATCAATTAACTCACTTCCTATATTTCCAATCTCCTTTCTTGCTTCCTCGCTTAATTTAATGAACTCCTGAGCTTTTGCTTTCACAAATTCAGGATCTTGGGAAGGTTTAATAAAGTGGGTTAGGTTGTAAAGGGAAGCCATGGTGGGATTGACGTTTAATATTTCCCTACTAAGCTCTTCAATAGCACTAGAAAGCTCAAAACCATCTAAAAGATCAGAGAGCTTTATATATGCCTCAGCTCCTTTTTTAGCTAAATATGAAGCACCTCTAATTTTTTCTGCTTTCATCTCTTCAAGTATTGCTTGAACATCTTTTGGAAGCATTAAATCACCATCCTTCCTCAAACTGAATTCCTTTCTCTTCCATAAACTTTTTAGCCTTTTCTATAGTCTCTTCATTTTCCCCAAATATTATCACCCCAATATACTTTCCAAAACCCTTTGGGGAAGAGTGGATTTTAACGTTAAACCTTTGAAGAGTTTCACTTAAAATTGGAGCCAGCTTTGATTCGTCGGTAATCTCTGCTAAAAGTTTCTTTTGAATGAACTTCTTTTCCCCGATTCTCGGCAAGACTTCATTTTCAAGCATTGCTTTCATCTCCCTTGGCATTCCTGGAAGAACAAAAATTTTCGTGTTCTCAAGCTTTATATAGGCCCCGGGGGCAGCTCCAACAGTATTCTCTAGAAGCTCAGCACCCTTGGGAAGATAAGCCATCTTCTTTCTTGCTTCATTTAACGTAGGATCATCAATCAAACCTTTTTTATAAAGATCTTTGTAGAATTCTTCAATTCTTTTTAAAGCATTCTCATTCAGCTCTAACTCTAAATTCAAAGCCTCAGCAATTGCTAACATTGTAACATCGTCGTGAGTAGGTCCCAAGCCGCCAGAGATTATTAAAATTTCTGGCTTCCTATCTAAAATCTCTCTAACAACAGTTTTTATCTCTTCAACGTCATCTCCAACTGTTGTTTTTCTTTTAACCCAATATCCTTTCTCCGTTAATTTTTGAGCTATATATGCCGAGTTGCTGTCAACTGTGTTTCCAGTTAAAAGCTCATCTCCAATAGTTAAAATCTCAGCAAGCATAGGTCTCACCAGAATTAATTTTCCTTTTCAATTTAAACGCTTTTCACTCCTGGTGAAAACAAAGCTTAAGTATTTCACAAATATAAAATATCCTGGGTGATAAGATGAAAGTAAAGGTGGGAATTAATGGTTATGGAACAATTGGGAAGAGAGTCGCTTATGCTGTTTTAAAACAGGATGATATGGAGCTCATTGGAGTAACAAAAACAAAGCCTGATTATGAAGCTTATCGTGCAAAAGAACTGGGTATTCCAGTTTTCGCTGCTTCTTCAGAATTCTTGCCGAGGTTTGAGAAAAGGGGATTTGAAGTTGCAGGAACATTAGAGGATCTTTTAGATAAAGTAGATGTGATAGTTGATGCAACACCCGGAGGAATTGGAGCTAAAAACAAAGCTCTTTATGAAAAACATGGAGTTAGAGCTATTTTTCAAGGTGGGGAAAAAGCTGAAGTTGGGGAGGTTTCATTTGTTGCTCAAGCGAACTATGAGAAGGCTTTAGGTAAAAGATACGTTAGAGTGGTTTCATGTAACACAACAGGCTTAACAAGGACTTTAAGTGCCTTACGAGAGTATATCGATTACGTCTATGCTGTGATGATTAGAAGAGCCGCAGATCCAAATGACATCAAGAGAGGTCCGATAAATGCAATAAAACCGAGTGTTGAGGTTCCATCTCATCACGGTCCAGATGTTCAAACGGTGATCCCAATAAACATTGAGACAATGGCTTTTGTCGTCCCTACTACACTTATGCATGTCCACTCAGTAATGATCGAGCTTAAGAAATCAATAACAAAAGAAGATGTCATTGAGATTTTTGAAAATACAACTAGAGTGTTGCTCTTTGAGAAGGAGAAGGGATTTGAAAGCACAGCTCAGTTAATTGAGTTTGCTCGCGACTTGCATAGAGAATGGAACAACTTATATGAAATTGCTGTGTGGAAAGAGAGCATTAGTGTCAAAGGAAATCGCTTATTCTACATCCAAGCGGTTCATCAAGAGAGCGATGTTGTTCCAGAGAACATTGATGCAATAAGAGCTATGTTTGAATTAGCCGAAAAGTGGAAAAGCATAAGAAAGACAAACAAGAGCCTAGGAATCTTGAAGTGAAGCTTTAAATATATTCTTTTCTATTTTTTCATGGGATAGCATGGAGAGGGTCATTATACTAGTTGCTGTTGCCTTAATACTCCTTGCATTTCTTCTTCCTAATGAGGAAATCTTAAACAAAAAGCTCTGTGAAGGAGACAAGTTCTCCTTTAATGGATACTATGTAAGTGTGAGAAGGGGTTATTTAGGCGTTTACTATAAAAATTCACAAGTTTATCTCGTTAAGGGAAATAGAACTTACATAGAAATTCCCAATGTAAAAGTTGAACCTTTTGATGGGTGCTATTTGGTCACAATATATCAAAAACCAGATGAAGCACTTTACCTTTTTGTTCTTGGGGTTAGTCTCATTGGAGCTGTAATTTACTACAACTTTTTTGTGAAGTATAGATAAAAGAAAGATTAGCCAAAAATTAACTCTTTCAACCTTTGTGGTAGCTCTTCAATCTTAACCCTTATTTGTTCTCTTGTATCTCTATCTCTAATCGTTACAGTATTGTCCTCTGGTGTTTGATTATCAATTGTTACACAGTAGGGAACTCCAATCTCATCATATCTTGCATATCTTCTTCCAATTGTATCCTTTTCGTCATAGATAACTATGAGTCCAGCTTTTTGCAGAGTTCTAAATACATCGTATGCTATGTCCTTCAATGGCTCTCTAGCAACCAAAGGCAATACTGCGACTTCAATTGGTGCCATATCTTTCTTTATTTTTAGATATATTCTTCCATCTTCATCAACCGTTAGCGAATTCTCAAGCAGGAGATAGAAAGGTCTGTCAATACCAAAACTTGGCTCTAAGACGTGAGGAACTATCTTTTCTCCAGTAATTTTCTCCTCAACCTCTTTAATAATGAAGTCGTCTCTTTCAAGTTCATATCCTTCAACTATTGCCTTTCCAGTTTCTTCCAAGCTTTGAACTATCTTCTTAACTTCATCTTCACTCATTTCCTTTAATCTCTCATTTATCCTCTTTGCATCTTTCTTGAGCTTGGGTCCAACTTTAGCCATGTTTAAGGACACTCTGAGTTTTTTCACTATCTTTGGCTTGTCATAGTGTATCATAACAGTTAAATCTTCACCGCTCATCTTCATGTGTCTGCTTAAATCATAGTCTCCTCTATAGGCAATTCCAACACATTCAACCCATCCAAATCTTTCGCTGTAGATTTCAACATCCCAAGTATCGGTTGAATAGTGGGCTCTTTCCTCTGGTAGCTGCTGCCTAAAGCGAATCGCCTTCTCTGGAATACCAATATCAAGTAAAACACGCTTAACCATAGCCATGTAATAAGCAAAGAAAGTGTTTAGGACATATCTTTTCTTGACAGCTTCTTCAAGTGTTATTTCGATTTCTCCAAACCCTTTGAGCTGATTTTCAATTGGATAGAGCCTTAAGATTTCGTCTTTTACATCGTCAAAGTGTGGGTGCTCGGTTTCTTTTGGGTTAAAGAAGATCTCTGCTTCTGCCTGTGTAAACTCTCTGAGCCTTATCATCCCTTGTCTTGGCGAAATCTCGTTTCTATATGCTTTTCCAATTTGGAAGACTCCAAAAGGTAATTGATTCCTTGCAAAGTGGTTTAAACGCTTGAAGTTGATAAACAACCCTTGAGCAGTTTCTGGTCTTAAATAACCTTTTTTATCTTTGTAAGGTCCGATATAAGTCTCAAACATCAAGTTAAAGTACCAAACTTCTCCTAACTCACCCTCACATTTGGGACATTTTATGTTGTTTTCCTCGATGATTTTGGTCAAATGTTCAGCACTCATACCCTCTGTATCAATTTCTAAGGCTTCTTCAACTAAATGGTCTGCTCTATATCTTGAGCCACATTTTTTACACTCTACTAATGGATCAACAAACTTTTCAACGTGTCCAGAGGCTATAAAAACCTCTTCTGGAGTAACTGTTGGTGTTTCAAGCTCAAAAAATCCCTCCCTCTGGAAGGCTTCTCTGATTTTTTGTTCGATTTTTCTTTTTATTGTAGCACCTAGAGGACCATAATCGTAAAATCCACCGACACCACCATAGATTTCAAAGCTTTGCCAAGCGAAACCTCTCCTTCTCATCAAATCTTGCAAAACTTCAAACTTATCAATCTTCTTCACTTCTCCCACCTTTTAGGGCATAAATGTTAAAACCTAAAAACTTTTGCGGTGGCAAGGCTCAGATAAATACGAAAGAGTTATAAATAAATCTTCCCGTTATGAATGTGAGGTTTCGTTTAGTTTGATTATTTAGGAGGGAAGAGAAATGGCGGAAAGACCACTCGATGTTATACACAGATCTCTCGAAAAAGACGTATTAGTTGTCCTCAAGAAGGGTATTGAGTTTAGAGGCAAGCTTAAGGGTTATGATATACACCTTAACTTGGTATTGGCTGATGCTCACCAATATGAAAGTGGAGAAGTTGTGAGGAGCTATGGTAGGGTGGTAATTAGGGGAGATAATGTCTTGGCAATTTCCCCAGTTGAAGAAGAGTGAGCTTGGAGGTGGCTTTCATGGGAAGCGGTACTGCAACGATGGGTCAAAGGAATAAAAAAGAAACTCACATTAGGTGCAGACGCTGTGGAAGGAAATCCTATAACAGAAGAAAAGGTTATTGTGCGGCATGCGGCTTTGGAAAGAGCTCAAAGATGAGAAAGTACAGCTGGTCAAGAAAGCACAGAAAGTGAACCCTCTCTTTTACTTTATCTTTGCTAAGCCTTAAATACTCAAACTTTTCTATAAGCTTTCATGAGTGCTAAAGATGATATCCTCACTTATCTAAGAAGCAGAGGTCATGAAGGTGCTCTGCAGAGTGAGCTTTACAATCTAAGGTATTCACGTTCTACGATATCTGAAGCTTTAGATTTCCTTGAGAAGGAGAAGCTAATCGTTAGAAGAGAAATAGGTAAAAAGGCTTACAGAATCTGGCTTATTGATGAAGCACCCTTTCCAGTTAAGGATATTGTAAGGTTGGGGATTTTGAGAGCAGTAGAATATCCACATGCCCTTTTAACAGCTCAAGATTTAAAGGAAAAGTATGACGTTAGGGTTCTCGTATATAACAGTGCTTTAGAGCTTACAAATGCTTTAGCTTTGGGAAAGGTCGATTTAGCCTGTTCTCCTTTAATTACCCAAATCCTCTATGGTTTACTGATGAGGAGTGTTAAGATCGTGGCTGGATGTGGGTTTGGTGGAAGCGGTCTGGTTGTGAGGAAAGAGCTTAAAGAGGGAATAAAAATAGGTTCTTCTGAACTTTCCACGATGGAAACTATGTTGAAGCTCTTTTTAGAAAGAAAGGGTCTTATTGAAAAGGTTAATGTCATATACTTTAAAAATCCAGAAAGCATGATGGGTTCTTTATTGAGTGGAGAGATTGACGCTTTAAGCATTTGGGAACCTTATTTAACTCTTTTGGAAAGAAGGGGATTTAAGATTTATAGATACAAGAACTATTTTGGTAATTATCCCTGCTGCAGTTTGGGAGTGAATTTGGGCTTCTTGGAGATTAACAGGGAAATTTTTGATGATTTTGTAAGGAGATATAGGGAAAACACGGAAAGACTTGGAGAGAGGAAAGAAGAGGCTATCAAAATTATGCAGAGTTTATTTGGATTTGAAAGAGATTTGATAGAACATAGCTTTGAGGGTTATGTCTATGACTACAAGCTGGAAAAAGAGAAGATTAATGAAGCCCTCGCACGTTTTGGATTAAAAGTTTTTAACTTAGACAAACTCATCCTAACGCAAGGTTTATAACTTCTATTCTACTTTTACCGTTTAGATAAGCATCTAAGGGAGATAGTATGAGTGACCACAGTTTGAGGAAAAGACTTTGGGAACTTGCATGGCCCGCAATTTTGGCTAATATCTCATCAACCCTCGTTAACTTAGTCGATATGATAATGGTAGGTCAGCTAGGGAGTTTAGCAATTGCAAGCGTTGGTCTTGGAGGACAATTTTCATGGTTCATGATGCCTTTAATGTTTGCAATTTCTACCGGAACCTTGGCATTAGTTGCACGATTTATTGGTGCTAAAGACTTTGAAAAAGCAGATTTAGTTCTCGAGCAGAGCGTTTATTTGGCTTTTTTAATGAGCATTCCAGTTATGTTGGTTGGTGTTTTTCTTGGAGATGATGCTTTAAGGCTAATGGGTGCTAGTGAAGAGGTCATAAAGCTCGGCTACAGCTACATTAAGATTTTCTTTCTCTTTTATCCCGTTAACTTTATAGCCTTTTCAGCTTTTGCTGCTTTGAGAGGTGCGGGAGATACAAAGACTCCAATGAAGCTCAGTATTCTGACAAACGTATTGAACGTTATGCTAAACTATCTCCTTATCTTTGGTAAGTTTGGATTTCCAAGGTTGGAAGTTAGGGGAGCGGCTTTAGCTTCTGGACTTTCGATTGTGATTGCCTTCTTAGTTGGGATGTTCCTCTTCCTTAGGGGTTCTCTGATTTTGAAGTTTAAACCTACATTCAAGTTTGATTTTGAAATGGTTAAGAGGATTTTGAGAATCGGAGTCCCAGCAACAGTTGAACGCTTCATCTTCAGCTTTTACAACTTCATTTACATAAGCATTGTGACAAGGTTTGGAACAATAGCTTTAGCTGCTCATCAAGTTGGCTTAAGGGTTGAGAGCATAGCATATATGCCAGCTTTTGGGTTTAACGTTGCTACATCAGCTTTGGTTGGTCAAAGCTTAGGTGAAGGTGATCCTGAAAAAGCAGAAAAGGTTGTCTATGAAGCTTTGAAGATGGTGAGCATCTTTATGGGCATTATGGGTTTAATCCTTATTCTCTTTCCGAAATACCTTGCAATGCCCTTTATAACGAAAAGCGATCCCAATTATGTGGAAGTTATCCGCTTGGCTGTCATATATCTAATAATCGTTGGGATAAGCGAAGTCCCATTAGGATGGATATTTGTTTTGGGTGGGGCTTTGAGAGGTGCGGGAGATACAAAAAGCCCTCTCTATGTTACAGCTATCAGCAAATTGCTTTTTAGAATAGTTCCATCCTATGTTTTAGGCTTTATTCTGGGATTTGGAGTAATAGGGGCATGGATTGCAATGACCTTAGAAACCTTCACGAGTGCAATAATGTTCTGGTGGATATTTAAGAAAGGAAAATGGAAAGAGATTAAGGTTTGATCATTCTCTCTTGTATGGCTTTCCATCCCACTTTGGAGGTCTTGCTCTTCCGATTATTCCTGCAACTATGATTATGGTCACTAAGTAAGGTAACGTTGCAACGAACTGCCAAGGAATTATCTTTTGTACCCCTGGATTTGTGCTAACCCATATCGATAGGTTATCGAAGAATCCGAAAAGGAATCCTCCAATTAATGCCCTTATTGGATTCCATCCACTGAAGACCATGTTTGCCAATGCAATGAATCCTCTTCCAGAGGATAATTCTTTTGTAATTGTGCCCAGCCAATCCAGGCTTAGATAAGCTCCCCCAAGACCTGCAAGAGTTGCTCCATACACTGTTGCTAAAAACCTATACTTTTCAACGCTTATTCCTAAGGAATCAGCAGCTTCTGGGTTTTCACCACATGACCTTATCCTCAATCCTAAGGGTGTTCTAAAGAGAACCCAATGGGTCAAGAAGGTTATTATTATGGTTATTAGGATCATTGGACTTATTCCGCCGTAGGATGTGTTGATTATTGGAGAAATTCTAACGGTTGAAGGGACTTGATGTTGCCCTGCAGTTCCCCAGACAGCTGGAATTCCAAATGCAACAACACCTAAGGCTAATAGGTTTATACCAATTCCGGGTATTATGTGATCACCCTTTAAGTAAACGGTTATTGCTCCATGAAGCATCCCTAAGAGCATTCCAACAAATGCTCCTCCTAAAAGTCCAATCCATGGGCTTCCGCTTATTTCAGCAAACACTGCACCAAAGAATGCGGACATTAAAAGTATCCCCTCATAACCAATGTTGACTACTCCAGCTCTCTCACTAACTACTGCACCTACGCTCGTTAGGACTAATGGAACCATTGCTGTAAATGCACCGATTAAATTGAAGATTATCATGTCAAGGGCATTCATCTTCTCACCACCTTCTTAATTAAATCCCACAATCCCGGAACTGCAACTGCTACAACGATTATTCCTTGAACTACTTTTACCATCTCTAAAGGAACACCAGCTTCAATTTGCATTGCCGTTGCTCCAGCCTTTAAGATACCAAAGAATATGCCACTGAATATTATTCCTATGGGATGGTTTCTTCCAACTAATGAGACTCCAATTCCATCGAAACCATAGCCATGAATGTTTGCCATTCCTTGGCTTATTGCATAGCTTGGAGGTCTCCCCATTACTTCAGTTGCACCAGCAAGACCGCTCATTAATCCGCCCAAGATAAAAGACCATATTATTGCTCTCTTTGGATTTATTCCAGCATATCTTGCCGCTCTCTCATTGTACCCACTTGCTCTGAGTTCATAACCTAACACCGTGTGCCATAAAATGTAGTAACTTATTACTGCTGCTAAAATCGCTATTATAAATGCCCAAGATAACTCACTTCCTTTCATTAAAAGGGGTAATCGCGCACTTGTTGGTATTTCTATCGTCTTATTTGGATCATTTGGATTAGCCAAAGGTCCTAAAACAAAGTAAAGAACTGTATAAAAGGCTATCCAGTTGAACATTATTGTTGATATAACCTCGTGAACACCTCTATAGACCTTTAAGAATGCAGCAGGGAGTGACCATAGCGCTCCTAAGAGGATTCCACCTAATAGACCAACCAATGGATTCCCGACTACGTTAGTTAAAATTATAGCCGCTATTGCACCAAAGTAAACTGTTCCTTCTGCACCTATGTTAAATATTCCAGTTCTTGCACTTATAGCGAAAGTTAGGGCAGTGAGGATTATAGGTGTTGCAGAGCTTAACGTCATTGCAATTCCATAGGTAGAACCCAATGCTCCATCTAAAAGTGCTTTGTAGGCTTCTATTGGGCTAAAGCCAGAGAATGTAAGCACAATTGCACCTATTAAGACTCCTATCGTTATTGCAACTATACTCTCCATAAGTGGTTTTACAAGAGTATCAATTTTCATCTTTGATACCTCCCATCATTAGTCCAATTTGCTCCTCTGTAACTTCTTCGGGCTTAACAATACCAACAAATTGTCCTTCATACATGATTGCCATTCTATCGCTTAGCTGTAACACCTCATCTAAGTCAGCTGAGACCAAAAGAACCGCTTTATCCTCGTTTCTAAGCTTTATGAGATAGTTTCTTATGTATTCAGTTGATGCAACATCAACTCCCCTTGTTGGCTGTGATGCAACTATCAAAAGAGGCTCCTTGCTTACTTCTCTTGCAACGATTAGCTTTTGTTGATTTCCACCACTTAAGCTCTTTGCTGGGCTGTCAACACCTGGTGCAACAATCTCAAAGTTTTCCACTAATCTTTTTGCGTGCTCCTTAACGTTCTTCCATCTAATTGAGTTTAATGGTCCTACGAACTTTTCTCTCCAATGAAGACCAAGAATAGTATTCTCAGCAACACTCATCTCTAATATAAGTCCCATATTTATTCTATCCTCTGGAATGTGAGCGACTCCAAGATTATATAGATCCTTTGGTGATTTTGTTGTTATGACCTTGCCATTTAGGATTATTTTACCCTTTTCAACTTTTCGTAATCCTGTTATTGCCTCAATTAACTCCGTTTGTCCATTGCCTTCAACACCAGCAATTCCAAAGATTTCCCCAGCTCTAACTTCAAAGCTTAATCCTTTAACTGCATCTTCTCCCCTATCTCCTTTAACCCACAAGTCCTCAACTTTTAAGATTGGTTCTCCAGGAACCTTTGGTGGCTTTTCAACCCTCAAAACGACATCTCTACCAACCATCATCCTTGCTAAAAGCTGAGGTGTTGCTTCACTTGTATTTACAGTTCCAATGAGTTCACCTTTTCTAAGAACCGTAACTCTATCTGTTATTTCCATCACTTCCCTTAACTTGTGGCTTATGAATATTATTGTCTTTCCTTGATTTTTCAGCGTTCTTAGGACATCAAAAAGCTCTTTAACCTCTATTGGTGTCAGAACAGCGGTTGGCTCGTCCAAGATTAAAACATCAACGTCTCTATAGAGCATCTTTAAAATCTCAATTCTCTGCTGAACTCCAACAGGAAGGTTCTCGACTGGAACCTCTAAGGGAACTTGGAAGTTTAGTTCATCCATCAGCTTTTGGAGCTTCTCCTTAGCTCTCTCAACATCTATCTTAGAGAAAGCTCCATGACCTTCCATTCCGAGGATGATATTATGCAAGGCATCAAAAACATCGACTAAAGTGAAATGTTGATGAACCATACCAATACCTTTAGCCAAAGCATCAGCTGGACTCTTAAAAGTTACCTCACTACCATTAACATAGATTTTACCCTCAGTAGGATGAAGCATACCAGAAAGTATCTTCATCAAAGTAGTCTTACCCGCACCATTCTCACCTAAAAGACCGTGAATCTCTCCTTTTTTTACAGAAAAATCTACACCTTTCAAGGCTTTTGTACCGTCTGAATAAATTTTAACTATTCCTTTCATTTTGATGATTGGAACTTCTTCCATAAGTCCACCTCCAAAATTGAAAAGAAAAAAGAAGGAATTACTCACTCTCCCATTCTTCTGCAAGTTTCATCATTTCTTTCCAGTCTTTAGCCTTTCTTATTGCTTCAATCTCATCTTTATTGAAGGCTTTTGGAACCTTGACTTCTCCGCTCTTGATCTTTTCTTCAAGCTCTTTTACAGCATCCCAGACCCAATCTGGTACTTGCTTTCTTGTCTCCTCAATCTTCTTGAGCAATTCTTCTTCACTTGCAACTCCAATTTCCTCAAGCTTCTTAGCTCTAACGTCCTCTGGGAGTGACTCTAACATTTCCTTTATGTCCTCAATTGTGCTTACTCCGACACCACCGTCTGCGAGACCTAATTCTACTATTCCTCCTTTGAATGTTCCCTTGACAGCTGCTTCAACGGCTTTGTAAACACCGACGTCAACTCTCTTCATCATTGAGGCTATTATAACACCTGGCTTGATCCAGTCTTGAGCTGAATCAACACCAACTGCAAATGGTGGTCCAAACTCTTTTCCTTGGCTTTGTAGGTATTCACTAATAGCATCAAAGACACCCAAACCAACAGCACCAGCGACTTGGTAAATCACCCATGCGCCTTGACCAAGTTGGGCTTGTGCTGCTGTCTTACCCTTTGCTGGATCTGTAAATGAACCTGTGTATGTGTAGAGGATTTGAATGTCAACATCTTTTCCTTCTTTTTGCTTGTAGTAGTCTTCAGCCCAAGCTACACCAAATCTGTAACCACCCTCGAACTTGTAGAGGACTGGAATTTCAATACCTAAGACTACACCAACTGTGTCTTTTCCATCATTGGCTGCTATAAGTCCAGCCAAAGCACCAATTAATGCAGAACCCTCATTTTCCTTAAAGAGAATGCTCATAACGTTTGGCTTATCTGGAACATATCCATCAATGATAGCGAACTTTTGATCAGGGAACTCGTCGGCAACTTGTTTTATAGCATCTGTCATCATAAAACCAACAGCAATGATTATGGTGTATTCTCCACTCTTGGCTAAGCTTCTCAAGTTTGGTAAGTAGTCACTTTCTTGCTTGCTTTGAACTTCTTTGAGTTCTAAATTAAAGTCTTTTGCAGCCTTTGAGGCACCTAAGTAAGCCATGTCGTTGAAACTTAGGTCACCTCTTCCACCAACGTCGTAAACTATTGCTATTTTACCAGCATATTCAGTTTTTGTCTCTGTTTCCTTTTCTCCTCCAATACAGCCGCTTGCAACCACGCTAAATGCCAAAACCCCAATTAAAAACAATGCAAACATTGACTTCTTCATTTACTAACACCTCTGAAAGTATTTCTCAAGCATAAAAGTGTGTCGCTTTAAATATATATCTTATGGTCATGCAAAATGAAAAGCCTTTTTAAAACTAATGTCTACTCAAAATAATTTTTAAGTTATGGATGTTTAAAAGATGTGGGGGTTGAAAAATGCTTAAAGACATAATACTCCTTAATAGAGGGGTTGTTTTACTAACTGGGGATGCTAAAAAGCTTGGTAAAATATTTATGAACTCTTGGCTTTCAAAAGGTTTAACTTTCTTAGCTGAAGCATTACCCTTCGATGTTAATTACCCTGAACAAGTTTTTGTCGGTGAAGTTAATGAAACATTTAGTTTTGATGGGTATTTGATCGTGAACCTCCTCTCAAGACCAAAAGCTGAAAGGGCGAAACTTTACAATTGGATAAGAGAGAATAAGGATAGATTGATCTTAATTTATGAGGAAAAGTATGTTAAGGATTCCATAACTCGATATGGAGTTAGAGAATTAATTGACTATTTGGTTGCATATAAGAGAGAAACCCTTGGATTTGAAAGGGTTGATGTATACAAATTTGAAAATGGGAGAGTAGTTAAAAGAAAAAGTTATGCTAGGAGGATTTAGAGAATTAAAGCCTTTAATTTTCTCAGCACATTTTTTGGGTTTTCTCCAAAAATTAGGACCCTTTCTCTAAAGCAAATTATATCAGGTTTTTCTCTCAAGCTCTCTGTTGTAGATTCTGAAACTCTAAAATTAAGTTTTTGAGCTTTTTCTATGATTTCTTCATTGTATTTAATGCTTAAAGCACTCCTAACTTCTGGACAAAGCTTCATGATTTTTAAAACAACTTCAGCTAAATGCTCTGAAGCCCCAAAATATATCCAGCCAATAGGTTTTACTGTGTTTCCAAACTTGACAATTCCTCCATACACTCCCGCAACGTCTTTGGGGGTTTTAGCGTACAGCTTTGGTAAAGAATACACGAAGTTAATACCATCTTCTGGAACATAGGATAAGAGTTTTTCTCCTAAGCTTTCAAGTTTTCTAACGGCTTTGCTTAGCTCTTCATAAATGCGCCATTTTTCGGCTGGAATCTCGATCCAAGCGTTTTGATTTACTGGGCAATGACCTTTTCCAATTCTTGCCCCATAATAAATGCCCATAGTTATGAACTTCTTTGCTATCTTTACAGCCTCTTCCAAGCTTTTTCCCTTAGCTAAATTTGCTGTGATAGCAGCTGAAAAAGAGCAACCAGTTCCATGGGTACAACCATTAACGAAAGGGGCTTTATATTCTTTGAACTTGCCATCATAGTATAAAATATCTATCGCCTGATCCAATCCCAAGTGCCCACCCTTAACTATTGCCCCTTTAGCTCCGAACTCTTCAACTATGATCTTAGCGGCTTTTTTTGCATCTTCAATATTTCCTATTTTTATTCCACTCAATTTTTCAGCTTCGGACTTGTTTGGTGTAACTAAAGTCGCAAGAGGAATTATTTTTTCAATTAGAGCATTTACAGCATCTTCTCTTAAAAGAGGTGCTCCACTCTTTGCAATCATGACAGGATCGACAACCAACGGAAAATCATATTTTTTAACCGTCTTTGCAACTGCTTCAATTATATGGGCATTGCTTAACATTCCAGTTTTGGCTGCATCAACACCTATATCATCCGCTACAGCTTCAATTTGCTTTGAAACGACTTCTGGGGAAATGTCATAAATTGCCCTAACCTCTTGGGTGTTTTGAGCTGTGACTGAAGTTATTGCAACCAGACCATGAACTCCAAAGGAGGAGAAAGTCTTTAGATCTGCTTCAATTCCCGCTCCTCCCCCACTATCACTCCCAGCTATTGTTAAAGCAGTCCTAATTGGCTTCATTTTCTCACCCCCAATGCATAGTACAGTGCTCCGACTAAAATTAATGTGGGTATAGTGGAACCAAAACTAAAGCCAATAGTACTTAAAATTGGCACATGAATTCCAAAGAGACCCTCCAAAGCTAAACCCATGTAGAAAATAAAACCTAAAGCCCATATCAGCATTGCTTTGGTATTATAACCTTTAAGCTTCCCATTCTCATCAAAAAGCTCTTTTACGTTGTATCCCTTCTTTACGATGAAGTAATCTGTGATCATTATGGCTGTTAATGAAACGAATGCCCCTCCAATGAGTAAGAGAAAGCTCTCATATTGCTCCATTGGGAATACTAAAGCTAATATTATTCCTAAGGCTCCGACCAATAGAATTTGCCTTCTTGCATTTGCCTTTGGTGAAACGTTCTTATAAGTTATTGCAGCGGAGTAAACATCTAAGAATGTGGTGGTTGTTGTTGAGAACATTATTATAAGCATAGCTGGAATTCCAATCCCATAAGAAGCTATTATTCCTATTGGATCAACTTCTCCTACTGCCATGTTTGTTAAAGCCCCAACGAAGTAAAAGAGCGAACTGGATATGAAATAGCCAATGAAAGTTCCCCAGAAGGCAAAGTTTTTGGTTTTTGCAAACCTTGAGTAGTCGGCTATTAAAGGTGCCCAAGAGATGGGCATTGCAATAACCAGATCTAAAGCGAGCATTGTGCCGATCTCTTTAGTACCGCTCTTTGAGAGTAGATCACTTAAAGAAAAGCGTTGTAGGGTAATGTATGTAAGCCAAATGCTCAAGATCAATAGCAATAAGGCTGATACTTTTTCAAGTTCTCTCCATCTCTTTGGACCAATATAACTCCACAACGTTACAAGAATTCCTAAGAAAATGACCCAGAGATAGTAGTTTCCAAATCCAAGAGTGCTTGACACGGTATTCATAGCGTTTGCTCCTACTATGAGCATTATTGCAGTCCAGCCTATTAATTGTAGATAGTTAAGTAATGACGGTAGAATTGAGCCTTTTATTCCCAAAGCTCCTCTTGAGAGAACCATTGTGGGTAACCCTGTTTCCTCACCCTCTATCGCAATTAGTCCCATTATGAAGTTTCCAATTAAATGTCCAATTATTATAATTATAATTGCTGTCAATAGAGGTAATGCTGGTGTTAGCAGAGAACCAGCCCAAAATTCGGCAATGCTTATCCCCGCACCAAACCAAATTGCAAATAACTCCCAGAACGCAAAAACTTTTGCTTCTCTCTTTACGGGAGTTATTGCATATTCACTCTCCATATTTTTGCCTCCTAAAATTTTGCTAAGCCTTTTTGCTATTATTGAGTTGCAATTTTAGGCTTATAACTTTTTTGTAAAATTTTAAAACTTGATTATAAAAAGGGATTTAGATATCCATCGAAACGTAAAGATTAAATACTAATTGAGTTAAGTATGCATTGATACGAGGTGATTTACATGCATGAACTTGTTGAGTTTGCCGTTGAAAAGGCACAAGAACTTGGAGCAAAATATGCTGAAGCAAGGTTGGAAGAGCGTAAAGGGATTCAAATAGCAATGAAGAATGGTATTCCAGAAGGCTTAGGAATTGAAACAGATAAGGGAATTGGAATTAGGGTTTTGATCAATGGTGGCTTGGGCTTTGCATCAACGAATGTCCTAACAAAAGAGAGTGTCTTTAAAGCCGTTGAAAGGGCTGTTAAATTAGCAAAAGCCTCTTCTAAGGTTAGAAACAAACCAATAGAGTTTAGTGAGGAGATGTTCCATGAAGTTTATTATGAAGTTAAGATGAAGAAGGACTTTAGAGACTATAGTGCCGAGGAAAAGATGGAGTATCTAAAGCTAATTGAAGAGAATGTTCTAAGCTCTGGGATAAATGTCCCAATGAGATTTTTGATGTATAGGGATTGGATAACTCGCAAATATTTTGTGAACAATGAAGGAGCTAAGGTTGAGAGTGTTATTCCAAGGGTTGTAACCGCTTATAACTTGGTTGTTTTTGAAGAGGGACAAATAGAGCAAGCACCTTTTGTTTCATATGGCTTCACTGGTGGTTTGGAGAAAATCGAAGAAATAAAGCCGTGGGAAAAGGCATTAGAGGATGTTAGGGTTTTGCAAAAGCTGATTAAAGAGGGTCAAAAACCACCAGAGGGACATGTAGATGTTGTTATAGGACCAGAGGTGGCTGGAATTGCTGTCCATGAGAGCGTTGGACATCCCTATGAGGCTGATAGGATTATGGGAAGGGAAGCCGCTCAAGCTGGAGAGAGCTTTATAAAACCGGAGATGCTTGGTGAAAGAATTGGAAGTGAAGTTGTAACAGTTGTTGAAGACCCGACAATACCAAACAGTTATGGCTTTTATCTCTACGACGATGAAGGAGTAAAAGCAAGACCAAGATACCTCATAAAAGATGGAATCATCAATGAGTTCCTCATCAACAGAGAATATGCATACTATTTGGGAATTCACTCAAATGCCTCTGCCAGAGCGATAAACTATGATAGAGAACCAATTGTTAGGATGGCAAACACTTACTTAGCCCCAGGTGATTACACATTTGAAGAGCTAATTGAGGACATAAAGCTTGGAGTCTACATAAGGAATTTCAATGAGTGGAATATTGATGATAGGCGTTATCAACAGAGATACATTGGAAGGGAGGCTTACTTAATTGAGAATGGGGAGATAAAGCATCCAGTAAAAAGACCTATTCTTGAGATAACAACTCCAGGATTATGGAAGAGTGTTGATGCAGTTGGAAAGGATCTTGACTTCTACACCGGCAACTGTGGAAAAGGTGAGCCAATGCAAGGAGTTCCAGTTTGGATGGGAGGTCCACATGCAAGGCTTAGAGACATCGTTTTGAGGAGGTGAAAATATGTTTGACGTTAATGAATTCATCTTAAAGAAAGCAAAGGAGCTTGGCTTTGGAGATGTTGTTGTTTTAGGTTATGAAACTGACAGAAGGCAGGTTAGATTTGCAAACAATGAAATAACTATCGCAAAGCACTGGAATTATAAGAAAGCTCAAATCTTTGTTGAATACGAGAAGAGGTTAGCCGCAACAGAGCTAACTAATTTTGATGAAAAGACTATCGAGGAGACTCTGAAAGTACTTTTAAGCTCTGTTAAAAGTATGAAGCCTAAAGAAGATTATTACGGTATTGCAGAGGGTCCCTTTAAATACAAAGACATTCCAGAGACCTTTGACAAGAGAATTGTTGAATTGGATGAGCCAAATGTTTATGTTGAACAAGCTATAAATGCTGCTTTAGAGGAAGGAGCCAAGAGAGTTGCTGGTGTTTTATACACAGATCATAATAGGGTTTATTTAACCACGAGCAACGATGTAGAGGGATTTGATGAAGGAACGGGAATAGAGATTAGCGTTAGGGCTTTTGTTGATGATGTTGCAAGTGGTCATGGAACGAGTTCTTCAAGGGTTTTAGACAAATTCGATCCAGAATTTGCTGGGAGAAAAGCTGGTGAAATTGCAAAAATGGTTCAAAATCCAATAGAGGGAGAACCTGGAAAATACGACATAATCTTTGACCCATTAGCTTTTGCAAATATCTTATCATATATGAGCTGGATGGCTTCAGTTTTTGCTGTTGAAGCTGGATTTAGCTTTTTAGCTGGAAAAATAGGACAAAAGATTGCAAATGAAGATATAGTTCTCAAAGATGTTGGAAATATGCCAAATGGTTATGGGACGAGAAAATTCGATGAGGAAGGTGTTCCTACGAAAGAAACCACAATAATTGAAAAGGGAGTTTTAAAGACCTATCTTCTAAATACAAGCTATGCAAGGAAATACAAAACTGAAACAACTGCAAATGCAGGTTTGATGATGCCAAGGGCATGGAACATGTATTTAGAGCCAGGGGATTACTCAAAGGAGGAACTTTTCCAAGAAGTCAGAAAAGGAATTTATATTACAAACGTTTGGTATACAAGGTTCCAAAATTATGTTACTGGAGACTTTTCAACGATACCAAGGGATGGAGCTTTCTTAATTGAGAACGGAGAAATAACAAAGCCAATAAGAAACATTAGAGTAAGTGACAATATGCAGAAGATATTTGAAAACATAGTCGCCTTAGGAAAGGAAATTTACCAAATTCACTGGTGGGAAGTGGATACACCAGCATTTACTCCTTATGTTCTGATTAAGGACGTTGGAATAACCAAAGCTACAAAGTGATTTTTGCTTTTCTTAAACTTTTTAAACTTTGAACTCTAATTAATTTGTTAGTGTCTTAAATAAGGTGTTTTTTCATGGAGAGGATAGACCTATATGCTCATGGAAAAGAGGCTGCTCTAATTGAGTTAAAAAGGAAAAGTATTCACATGATTCCAGGTTTTTTAGCCTATCCGATACTAGTTTTCCTTGGCAGGACTGTTGGTCTTTGGATAGCAATGCTTTTCTTTCTCCTTTATCTCTGGAATGAACTTTATATCAAAGGCTTCATCCCTTATGAAGCACCCATAACGACAAAAACCTATCAAATCATGGCAAGAAAAGAGGAAATTGAAAAAAGACACTTTATGGGGGCGCTTTACTTCTGGGGGTTTGCTATTCTGATAATTTACTTTCTAAATCCTTTAGAAGCTGTAATTGCAATAACAATAGCGAGCTTTGGTGATGCAGTAGCGGCTATAATTGGACGCTACTTACACAAACCGAAAATACCTTGGAATCCGAGAAAAAGCATTTTTGGAAGTTTGGCAATGTTGATAATTTCAGTCTTAATTTGCACACTCTTAGGCTTAGAACTTAAAAATGGAATCTTTATTTCATCCATGGCAACTTTAGCAGAAAGTCTCCCTCAACCTTCAGTTATAGACGAAGTAACAGTTCCAGGAATTTTGTTATTATTGTTCTTTTTCATTGTTTAAGCATCATGGCTTTTTTAATTTTGCTATAAAAAAGCTGTTGCAGTCATTTATGTGTGTGAAAGTTCTAAACACTTTATCTCCAATATCCGTGAATCCCTTCTCACCCCAATCAAAAGGATAATCAACCAACTCAAAACCCAAGCTTAAGGCATATTTGATGTTCTCCTCATTTTCACCAACCCTAATTGAGCAGGTTGAATAGGTTATTTCACCCTCCTTTCTCAAGTTGCGGTAGGCATTTCTAAGCATTGCTCTTTGAACTTTTATCACTCCCTTAATCTTTTTTTCATCAAAAAGCCACTTTACCTCTGGAAATTGTCTATAAGTTCCTGATGATGAGCAAGGTGGATCAAGAATAATCTTGTCAAATTCTTTTTTGTCTTTGAATTTCATGCCATCTGCGTGGATCAATTTAACATTCCTTATTCCCAAAATTTTCATTTTCTCGCGCATCCTTTTTAAACGCTCTAGGGAGTAATCTACAGCAACTATCTCACCGGTATTTTCCATCAAATGTGCAACATGAAATGTTTTACTCCCTGGGGCTGCTGCTAAGTCTAAAATCCTATCTCCTCTCTCCGGTTCCAAAACATGGGCAACATAAGCACTGGCTAAGTCTTGGATCACAAAATATCCTAACTTATACCATTCAAGTCTTGTAATCGGTTTTTCATACTCTAAGACCTTTAGGACGTCGGGAATTGGAGTCATGGCAACTTTGACGTTGTTTTCTTCTAAATATTCCTTAAGCTTGTCAATATCTGTTTTTAATTGATTTACTCTCACATAATAGCGCTGCGGCTTATTATTTGAAATCATTAATCTTATAGCGTTTTCATAACCAAGCAAATCTATGGTATATTCCACATACCAGTGTGGATGGGAGAATTTAACACTCAAATATTCTATTCTGTCTTTCTCTTTAAGCTTTGTAAGGGCTTTTTCTTCATCAAATTCCTCGGCAAATCTTAAAACAGCATTGGCAAATTTAGCTCTTCGTAATCCATAATGCTTCTTCACTAATCGAACTGCTGAATCTGTTGCTAATGCTGGATTCACACCCTTAAGCTTCATCTCATAAACGCCTACTCTCAAAATATTTGCCAAAAGCAGGTCTAAATCTTCAATTTTAGAACCTTTTAAAACACTGTTTATAATAAAATCAATCTTTTTTCTCCATTTGAGGATTTCAAAGACGTAGGCATGAACTAAACCCCTAATTTTTGGGTCATCAATTCCCATTTTTTTGAATTTCTTTTCTAAAATACTCTTAGCTGAGGAACCTGTCTTTTCAATTTCACTTAGAATTTGAGCCACTAACTCTTGACTTATGATTTGCATGATTAAAACAAAGGATGAAGAGTTTTAAAAGGTTATAGGATAATTATGTACATCTGTGGATTCCAAAACTTCATTACTGTCAGTATTTTTACAGTAGGTAACATTTAGCAGAGAATCATGACACTGCAGTTTTAGAATGTAAAGTATTTACAACCTTTGGTTGATAAATTAAGGGTTTAGAAAGACTTTTTATATTTAGCAAGAGAGGTGCAATTGAAATGAATAAAAATGAGCGTATGAATAATCACGTACATTGTATGGGGGGAAGAAGGTGAGATATGTTAAACTTCCAAAAGAGAATATTTATGACTTCCTTGAGAGGTTAAAGGATTATGGAAAACTTTATGCTCCAGTAAAGATCTCAGAAAAGTTCTATGACTTCAGAGAAGTTGATGATGTTAAAAAGATAGAATTCCATTACAACAGAACGATAATGCCACCTAAGAAGTTCTTCTTCTTGCCGAGAGAAAAGATGTTTGAGTTCAGCATTTCAAAAGCTGAGTATAAAGAAACTATTGAAAATGTTGAACCCTTTGTTGTGTTTGGTCTTCACGCATGTGACATCTTTGCACTAAAGATTATGGACACTATCTACTTAGACGAATTTCCAGACAAATACTACAAAGTTAGAAGGGAAAAAGGAATTATCATTGGTATAAGCTGTATGCCAGATGAATACTGTTTCTGTAACTTAAGAGAGACCGATTTTGCTGATGATGGTTTTGATTTGTTCTTGCACGAACTTCCAGATGGTTATCTGGTTAGGGTTGGCACACCAATAGGACACAGAATAGTTGACAAGAGCATAAAGCTCTTTGAGGAAGTTACAAGTCAAGATATCTGTGACTTTAGAGAATTTGAAAAGAAGAGAGAAGAATCATTTAAATATCACGAAGATTGGGGTAGCCTTAGATACTTGCTTGAGCTTGAAATGGAACACCCAATGTGGGATGAGCAAAGCGAGCTCTGTTTGGCATGTGGTAATTGTAATACAACTTGTCCAACTTGTAGATGCTATGAAGTCCAAGATATACCAAATCTTGATGGAGACACTGGTGTTAGGATTAGAAGATGGGATTCTTGTCAGTTGAGGAGTCACGGCTTAGTTGCAGGTAATCACAACTTTAGACCAACTAAAAGGTCTCGTTTCATGAACCGCTATCTATGTAAGAACTCCTATAACGAAAAGCTTGGATTAAGCTACTGTGTTGGCTGTGGAAGATGTACCTACTTCTGCCCAGCAGGAATCAGCTTTGTAAAGAATTTAAGGACGATTATGGGATTGGAAGACAAAAGCTGTCCACCTGAGATTAGCGAGGAGATTCCAAAGAGAGGATTTGCCTATGGAGGTGCTAAGCAATGAGCGATAACCCTTATGCATTAGAAAAAGCAAAGGTTTTAAGGGTTTATGATTTAACTGAGACCGAAAAGTTGTTCCTCTTTAGATTTGAAAATTCTGAAATTGCTGAGAATTGGACATTCAAGCCAGGGCAGTTCGTTCAATTGACTATCCCGGGAGTTGGAGAGGTTCCAATTAGTATATGTTCATCACCAATGAGGAAAGGTTTCTTTGAGCTTTGTATTAGGAGAATTGGAAGGGTAACCACTGTAATTCATAGGCTAAAGCCAGGTGACACAGTATTAGTTAGAGGGCCATATGGAAATGGATTTCCAGTTGATGAGTGGGAAGGGATGGATTTATTAATCATTGCTGCTGGTCTTGGAACTGCTCCCCTAAGAAGCGTCTTTCTCTATGCAATGGATAACAGATGGAAATTTGGAAACATAACTTTCATTAACACAGCGAGATATGGAAAGGAACTCTTATTCTATAAGGAGCTTGAAGCTATTAGGGATTTAGCAGAGGCTGAAAACGTTAAGATAATTCAAAGTGTCACGAGAGATAAGGAATGGAAGGGATTGAAGGGAAGACCTCAACAATTCATAGTTGAGGCGAATACAAACCCAAAGAAAACTGCAGTAACAGTTTGTGGACCTCCTAGAATGTATAGGGATGTTTTTGAAACGCTCATAAATTACGGCTATAGACCAGAGAACATCTACGTAACCCTTGAAAGAAGGATGAAGTGTGGAATTGGAAAATGTGGTCACTGTAACGTTGGAACAAGCACCTCTTGGAAGTATATATGTAAGGATGGTCCAGTATTTGGTTACTTTGACATAGTATCAACACCGGGGCTATTGGATTGAGGTGATGGGGATGGAAAAAGTTAGAATTGGATTTTACGCTCTCACTTCATGCTACGGCTGTCAATTACAATTCGCTATGATGGATGAAATAGTTCAGCTTCTTGATAAGGCAAACATTGAGTGCTGGTTTATGGTCGACAGAGATAGTGATGAGGAAAGAGAAGTTGATATAGCGTTCATTGAGGGAAGTGTTTCAACTCAAGAAGAAATCGAGTTAATCAAAAAAATTAGAGAGAAAGCTAAGATAGTGATTGCCGTTGGTTCTTGTGCTATTCATGGAGGAGTCCAAAGCTGGGGCAAAGATAAAGAGCTTGAAGAGCTTTGGAAGACTGTTTACGGAGATGGAAGAGTAAAGTTTGAACCAAAGATGGCAGAACCAGTTGAAAACTATATAAAAGTTGATTATAAACTCTATGGCTGTCCACCCGAAAAGAAGGACTTTCTCTATGCATTGGGAACTTTCTTAATTGGTTCATGGCCCGAAGATATTGATTATCCAGTCTGTGTAGAGTGCCGCTTAAATGGAAACCCATGTATACTAATCGAAAAGGGTGAACCCTGTTTAGGACCTTTAACCACAGCTGGCTGTGATGCAAGGTGTCCAAGCTTTAACATAGCTTGTATTGGGTGTAGAGGTGCTGTTGGTTATGGTGTGGCATGGTTTGATTCTTTAGCCAGAGAATTCAAAAAGAAGGGACTCACAAAGGAGGAAATCTTAGAGAGGATGAGAATCTTCAATGCTCACAATCCAAAGCTTGAAGAAATGATAAACAAAGTCTTTGAGGAGGGAGAATGATGTACATCCCTATTACAGTTGATCACATTGCGAGAGTTGAAGGTAAAGGTGGAATTGAAATAGTTGTTGGAGATGAAGGGCTTAAAGAGGTTAAGCTCAACATAATTGAAGGTCCAAGGTTCTTTGAAGCCATAACCATAGGGAAAAAACTTGACGAGGCTTTAGCAATTTATCCAAGAATTTGTTCATTCTGTTCAGCTTCACATAAGCTAACTGCTATTGAAGCGGCAGAAAAGGCTATTGGCTTCACTCCAAGAGATGAGATACAGAAGCTGAGGGAGCTTTTATATATTGGAGACATGATAGAGAGCCATGCTCTACACTTGTATTTGCTTGTTTTACCTGACTACCTTGGCTATGGAAACCCATTGAGTATGGTTGACAAGTATAAGAAAGAGATCGAGTATGCTTTAGCTTTAAAGAACATAGGTTCAAAAGTTATGGATTATCTTGGCTCAAGAGCTATTCATCAGGAGAATGCTGTCTTAGGTGGTTTTGGGAAACTACCAACCAAAGCTCAATTTGAAGAGCTTAAGCGAGAATTAAAAGAAGCATTACCTTTGGCTGAGTATACAGTTGAACTTTTTGCAAAGCTTGAGCAATTTAGTGAAGTCGAGGACAAAGAGAACGTTCACATGGCTGTTGATCCAAGGGATGGGGTTTACGGCATTTATGGAGACTACATAAAAGTTAATGATGGCTTTAAATTCCCAGTTGAGGATTACAGGAACCATATAATTGAAAAAGTTGTTGAGCACAGCTTTGCAAAACACAGTTTCTACAAAGAAAAGCCTTTCATGGTAGGTGCAATTTCGAGAGTTGTCAACAACGCTGATTTGCTTTATGGAAAAGCCAAGGAACTTTATGAGCAATACAAGGATCTCTTAAGATACGATAACTGTTTTGCAAACAACTTTGCTCAAGCCTTGGAATTAGTTTACTTCACAGAAAGGGCAATTGACTTAATAGATGAAACATTAGCAAAGTGGGAGATAAGACCAAGGGACGAAGTCGAGCTAAAAGACGGTTTTGGAGTAAGCATTACAGAAGCTCCAAGAGGATTGTTAGTTTATGCTTTGGAGGTTAAAGATGGAAAAGTTGCCTATGCTGACATTATTACACCAACAGCAATGAACTTAGCAATCATGGAAAGGCACGTAAGATTAATGGCAGAGAAGCACTATCAAGATGATCCAGAGAGGCTTAAGCTGTTATCAGAGATGACAGTTAGAGCTTTTGATCCATGTATTTCATGTTCCGTCCATGTAGTTAAGCTTTAAAGCTTTTTATCTTCATTCTCTTTATTTTAGTTTGTATGACTTCATTTCATAATTCGCATAAAATCTCTTTTGTTCGGAGAAAAGTTTAAATAATTTACTTACAAGTAAATTACTTGTGAGTAAAATGTTTGTGAATAGAAGAGGAGAACTTTTAGCTTTGGAGGAAAGGTATCATTCAGAAAAAGCAGAATTTGTAGTAATCTATGGAAGGAGAAGGGTTGGTAAAACCGCCTTAATTTTAAAATTCCTAGAAAACAAGAAAGGGGTATACCTTCTTGCAAGAGAAACCAGTGATAAGGAAAACCTAAGGCGATTCTCCCAGAAAATGGCTGAGTGTTTTAATGATAAGTTTCTGATCAAAAATCCCTTTCAAAGCTGGGATGCTTTCTTTGAGTACCTTGCATCGAAAAGTGATAAAAGGGTTATTGTAGCAATCGATGAGTTTCCTTATCTCGTTAAAGGCAATTCAGCATTACCATCAATTCTCCAAGAATATTGGGATCTGAAGCTGAAGGATTCAAAGCTCTTCTTCATAATCTGTGGTTCTTCAATAAGCATGATGGAAAAACTTTTGGGATATAAAAGTCCCCTCTACGGTAGGAGAACTGCACAGCTAAAGATAAAACCCTTAAGATTCTTTGAGATTAGAGACTTCTTTCCTAGCTATTCATGGGAGGATTTGGTAAAGGTCTACGGAATCTTAGGTGGAAATCCGGCGTATTTGCTTGAGTTCTCGGATGGATTAACGATTAAAGAAAATCTAAAGAGGTATTTTCGCTTTGACTCTATACTTTACCAAGATGCTATTTTCATTCTACGAGAAGAACTGGAAGATCCGAGGAACTATTTTGCAATAATCGAAGCAATAGCAAGAGGTAAGACTACTCTAGGAGAAATAGTTAACGAAACAGGTTTAGATAGAGGGATGGTTGGTAAATATCTTTCAGTTCTTAGGGAGCTTGAGATAGTTCAAAGAAAAGTCCCAATAACGGCAAATTACAAAAGCCGAAAAGGGAAATATTATTTAAACGACTTCTATTTTGCCTTTTGGTTCCGCTATGTTTATCCAAACGCTGATTTAATTGAAGCGGCAAGGGGAGAGGAGCTTATTGATATTGTTATGGAAGACTTTAACGCTTACCTTGGTATGGTTTTTGAAAAAGTTGCACAGGATTTTTTGGTTGAGTTTAACAAAGCGAAGAGACTGCCTTTTAGGTTTGTTAAGATTGGAAAGTGGTGGCATAAAAGTGAGGAAATTGATTTGGTAGCGTTAAA
>MTLP01000017.1 GCA_002009975.1 Thermococcus sp. JdFR-02 | reverse complement strand
ACTTTTCTACGATACTTTACTACGAAGATGAGGTGGTAATGAAGAGAGTAGACTGAATGAGCTCCTCTATCAAGTTTGTATTTCATAGTTATAGATTTTTCGCAGAACTATATAAAACTTACCTCCATCCTCCCCCTCCCGCCTCCCCTGCTGTATCCCCTCGCTTTTGCAAGGGGATTTAGCAGCAACAAGTTAAAGTTCATAGTGGTACACCTTTTATTAAGATATGCTTTTTAACAACACTCTCAGCAAAGGGATTTTTTTCTTTCTTCATTTTCTCCCATTTATAAAATGGAATTACAGTCAATTGGATGTTCCTATTTATTCTCTCCTCTATTTTACGAAGAATGGAATAGTCAATATTCTTCTTTTCTCCAATAATAATTATATCCAAATCACTTTTTTCATCAAATTCTCCTGAAGCAAAGCTTCCATAGACAGCAATAGAAATACAATCTTTGCACACTTCTTCTATTCCAATCTCTTTTAATAGCAATGAAAAATAAGCTTTTTTAATTTCTTTAACAGCAAAATCTTCGTTATTTAATCTGAGAATTCTTAAGTTCCCTTTTCTTTCTGAGATTAAGATGCCTTCCTTTTCAAAAATATCACAATAGGTTTTTACACTTCCAGGGCTCATTTTAAGATGTCTAGCTAACTCTTTTAGGTGTATTTCATTGGTAGGATTGAGAATAAAGTATTCTAATAGCTTAAACCCCGCAAATTTCCTGAAGTGTTCAATTAGCATAGTTAATAAAACGATCGTTCAACTTATAAAACTTTTGTTCAATGAGGTAAACGATATTGCTTGAGTTGTAGTGATGTTACTACTCTGCTTTTTTACTAATTTTAGTAATCTTTTTGTTCAAAAAAATTTTATATTAAAATTTACTAACTAGCTTAGAAAATTTTATGGTGGTGGGAGCATGAGGAATATTTTAAGCGTCTTATTGATTGGCATAATCTTAGGAAGTGCAGGTCTTCACGTGGGAAAAGCCCTCTTTAGTGACAGGAGCATTTCAGAGGGCAACATGATTTCTACAGGAGAATTTGACGTAAAGATTAGCAAAAGCGGGGAGAGATTCTACAATGATCTAAAGCTCTTTGAGTTTGAAAATCTAAAGCCTGGAGATTCAAGAGATCTCGAATTTCATATCAAAAATTACGGTGATACTGACATTTCTAAATTAACGCTCAGCTTTAAAGTGGAAGATCTTGAAGACGGAACCCTTACAACTGCAGAAAGCTTAGTGGATAACACCACCGATGTTGGAGAGCTGAGTCAAAATATAATCATAACGAAGTTTGAAGTTACCAAGAATGGGCAAACCTATAGCTTAAGCAATTATATTAACAAGACCTTAAAGGAGATAAGCGATAAAGAGATAAGCCTTTTAAACAATGCAATGTCTCCAAGTGAAGAGGTTAAGGTTGCAATTGGATTTAAGTTGAGCTCAAGTGCTGGAAATGAATGTCAAACAGACATAGCAAAAGTTTCTCTGGAAATATATGCTGAACAATGATTTTTTAAACCCTCCTTCATTTCTTCTCTTGGTGTTGGTATGATAGGGATAATCTTTGACATGGATGGTGTTCTCTATAGAGGTGACCAACCAATTGAAGGTGCCAAGGAGGTTGTTGAGTATCTAAAATCAAAGAAGATTCCTTTTGTTCTTTTAACAAATAATTCAACGAGAAATGCTAAGATGTATAGAGAAAAGCTCCATAAAATGGGGATAGATGTTGAAGAAGATAGAATCATAACCTCTGGGTATGCAACAGCTCAATATCTAAAAAAGCATTTTAAGAAAGGGAGAGTCTTTGTGATTGGAGAAAAAGGCTTAATTGAGGAGATAAAATCAATTGGTTGGGAACTAGTAAGCTTTGAAGAGATTAAAGAGAGATGGGGAAGTATAGATTACGTTGTAGTTGGATTGGATACAAAGTTAACCTATGAAAAGCTAAAATACGCTTGCTTGGCAATCAGAAGTGGAGCAAAATTCATTGGAACTAACCCAGATACAACATATCCAAGTGAAATAGGCATTGTTCCTGGAACTGGCTCAATTATAGCCTCCTTAAAGGCATCAACAGATGTTGAGCCTCTAATCATAGGAAAGCCAAATGAACCTGTTTACGAGATTGTGAGAGAAAAGCTGGATGCAGATGAAATTTGGGTGGTTGGAGATAGGCTTGATACCGATATAGTTTTTGCAAAGAAAATCAATGCTAAGTCAATAATGGTTTTAAGCGGAATAAATAGTCTTGAGGACATTGAAAAGAGTGAATTTAAACCTGATTTAGTACTTGCAAGTATAAAAGAGCTTTTGGAGTATTTAAAAGTACATGTTGGTTGAATCAAAGAAGAAGTTTTAAAAGCATTTGAACTTAAAATTAAACTGCAATGTAACATAATGTGGTGGGAAATTATGAAACAAACCTTTGAGAAAGAGGGGGAAATTGAAGAGAGAGTTATGAAGATTTTTCAGGAAATTGTTAAAAAGCCGCTTAAGGAGATACTCAGCTATGCACTAAAGGGAGAGGAAGACGCAATAAGGTTATACTCTTTTCTCTATGAAAAAATTGAGGAGCCACACTCAAGAAAAAGGTTTAAACAGTTCATGAAAGGAGAGAAAGCACATAAAGAGAAGATTCTGCATATCTTTGGGGAATTGTTCCCAAATGAAGAACCAGAAAAGATGGAAATTGAAACGCTGCCAAAAATTATTATAGATGATAAATTCAAACTAAAGACTGTGGGGGACTATTTGGACGTATTGGAAGTTGCTATGGAGGCAGAAAGACTTGCCGAGAGGATGTATAAATTTGTAGGAGAAAGCTTTACAAAAAAGGAGTATAAGGAATTGTTCTTTGCCCTTTCAAATGATGAAAAGCGTCATTATGATTTCGTGAAAAGTCAGTATGATTTCTATAGGAGAGCCAAGGTAGAGGAGGACTTGCATAAGCTAATAGACAAATTGCTTCAAGACAGGGAAGGAAATATAGGATAAAGGTGATCCCATGAATCTTCAAGAACTCTTAAAAAAGATAATATGGCAAGAAAATGAACTCTACAATCTTTACAAGCTCGGAGAAACCTTTGCAGTTTATGAGAAGCCAAATTTAGCAGAACACTTCTCTTGGCTTGCAAGCGAAGAACTTAGGCACAGAGACACAATAGAGGCTTTTCTTAAAGATGGCACATTAGAAAACACTAGAATAATTGATTACATTGATTCTCTGGCTTTAGAGCCGTATTTTGAGGATAAGAGGGTTAATCCAAAGAGCTTAGACGATTTAATTCTGGAAGCCTTGATTAGGGAAAAGCACAGCTATGAGCTTTATAAAAAGCTTGGTGAAATTCTCAGGGGTTCCTTAAGTGAAATCTTTAGGATGATGAGCAGGGAAGAGCTTAAACATGCCTACAGGTTAAAGCTAATCTATGAATCATTTGATGTTGAATGATGCAACCAAGAAATAAATATCCAAAAACGGGATAGTCCAACTGGAAGAGTGGAAAAAGGATTTTTAGCAATAGCAAAAAGCTTTAAGAAAAAGACCGATAGTACATTGTGCTGGGACTTAAGAGATTTGAAAAAGATGCTTAAGATGCAGAATTCATTGGATAATTTATCCGACATTATGACTATGCCTCTTTTTCTTCTCTTATAATCTAGCGTCAGCTTTTCAACTAATTATTTGACACTAAGGCAACCACCAATGGGGTAAAGTATATTTAGGGGTTGGCTTATCTCTTTCTCTTAGGCACTTTTCCACAATAGTCGCTGTAATTCTTAATTAAATGACAGGGGTGTTTATATGCCAGTTGAAAAAGTGATGAAGAGAGATGGGAGAATAGTTCCTTTTGATGAAGGACGTATAAGATGGGCTATACAAAGGGCAATGCTTGAAGTTGGTGTAAGGGATGAAAAGCTTTTAGACAAAGTTGTTAAGGATGTCGTCGATAGGATTAACGAGCTCTACGATGGTCAAATACCACATATTGAGAATATACAGGACATTGTAGAGCTTGAATTGATGCGCAACGGTCTTTTTGATGTCGCAAAAGTATACATCCTTTATAGAAAGAAAAAGGCTGAGATTAGAGAAGAGAAGAAGAAAATCCTTAACAAAGACAAACTTGATGATATCGATAAGCGCTTTTCTATCAACGCTTTGAGAGTTTTAGCAAGCAGATATTTAATGAAGAACGAAGAAGGGAAGATAATTGAAAGCCCAAGAGAGCTTTTTGAAAGGGTTGCAATTTTAGCTGTAATCCCAGATTTACTCTATGATGAAAGAGTTTTTGATAGAGAAGGAGAGTATGAGCAAGATCTAAGCAAGTTGGATTATTATCGCAAGCATCTGGATGAGTTTGATAAAAAATTCAGTATTGGGAAGTTTAAGTTGAACAAATACCACTTTGAGAGATTTTTAAGCTTATATGAGGAGCTTGCAAAACAAGGAAAGATGAAGGTTAGCATTGATAGAGTAGTAGAGATGCTTGGGAAGGGTGAATTTGACAGCTATGAGAGTGAAATTGAGGAATACTTCTCATTGATGACAAATCAAATCTTTATGCCAAATACTCCCGCCCTTATAAACGCAGGAAGACCTTTGGGAATGCTTAGTGCTTGCTTTGTTGTACCAATAGAAGATGATATGGAGTCCATTATGAAAGCTGCCCATGATGTAGCAATGATACAGAAGATGGGTGGAGGATGTATTGATGGAAATGCCAAAATAATCTTTGAAAATGAGGCAGAAACCCACATAATGACTATGGAAGAGATGTATGAAAGATACAGGGAACTTGGTGAATTCTATGACGAGAACTTCAATAGGTATGGTGTTGATGTTAGAAATAGGGAAATCTATGTACACTCATTTGATCCAGAAACGAGAGAAATCGTTAAAGGAAAAGTGAGCTTTATTTGGAGATACAATCTTAATAATGGTGAAGAAAAGTACGAGATTAAGACGAACAAGGGAACAAAAATATTAACATCCTCGTGGCATCCATTTTTTGTCCTTACACCCGATTTAAAGGTAACTCAAAAGAGAGCGGATGAATTGAAAAATGGAGATATGCTCATTGGAGGAATGCCCAAGCTTGATGGCATTGAGTTTAATTTTGACTATTGGCTTGCTGGTTTTATTGCGGGAGATGGCAGTATTGACAAATATAAGAGTAAAGTAAAAGGACATGAATACGTTTATGATAGGCTTAGGATATATGACTACACTCTTGAAACACTTGAGAAGATAAATGACTATTTGGAAAAAACCTTTGGAAAGCGTTATTCCTACCAAAGGGATAGGAATATTCACTATTTAGACATAAAAGATTCTAGAATTACAAGTCGCTATATAAGGATTCTTGAAGGCATTCAGAATGGAATACCAGAAGAGATACTAAAGAGAGGCAAGAATGCAATCCTTTCTTTCATAGCAGGATTATTTGATGCTGAAGGACATGTGAATGGAAAACCTGGTGTTGAACTTGGAATGACAAACAAAGCCTTGATCGAGCAAATAACTCATTACCTGAACTCCATTGGAATTAAAGCAAGAATGAGAAAGAAACTAAGAAAAGATGGTATTGACTACGTGATGCACATTGAGGAGTATTCCTCATTGCTAAGGTTCTATGAACTTGTTGGCGTAAATCTCCAAAACAGTAAGAAGAGAGAGGAACTTAAGACATCTTTGGAGAATCATAAGGGAGGTACATTTGGTCTTTCTCTTGACTTTAAAGCATTCAGGGAATGGGCATCTAAGTTTGGAGTCGAATTTAAAACAAATGGAAACCAGACATTAGGAATTGTCAATGGTGAGAAGCTTTCTCTTGGGCAGTGGCATACAAGAGGAAAAGTTGCAAAAGCTACTTTAGTGAGATTTCTGAGAAAGCTAAAAGAAAGCATTCAAAGTGAAGAAATTGAAAAGATGTTGAGATTAGTAGAAGGACTAGAAGTTGTCAAAGATATAAACATCACGAAAGAAGACAGGATTTTCTATGACCTAACGGTTGAGAAGTATCAAAACTACTTAGCTGGAGAGAATGGATTAGTGTTCATACATAATACTGGTCTTAATTTCTCAAAACTCCGCCCAGAGGGAGATTTAGTTGGAACAACGACTGGGGCTGCTAGTGGACCCGTTTCGTTCATGCATCTCATAGATGCCGTTAGTGATGTGATAAAGCAAGGTGGAGTGAGAAGAGGAGCAAACATGGGAATTCTTGAGGTGTGGCATCCAGACATTGAGAAGTTCATCCATGCAAAGGAAAAGAACATTGGAACAAACGTTTTGAGTAACTTCAACATTAGCGTTGGCTTGTGGGAGGACTTCTGGAGCGCACTAAAGGAAGGCAAAAAATATCCACTTGTAAATCCAAGAACCGGAAAAGTGGTTAAGGAAATCAATCCAAAGACGCTCTTTGAAGAGTTAGCTTTTATGGCTTGGTCAAAGGCTGACCCCGGAGTAGTTTTCTTTGACATAATAAACAAAAGAAACGTCTTGGAAAAGGCTAAGGGTGAAAAGATAAGAGCAACTAATCCATGTGTTGTAGGTGATACGAGGATTTTCACTGAAAATGGAGAAATTGAGATAGAAAAGCTCTTTGAGCTGGCAAAAGAAGCAAATATCGATAAACTTGAGGTGCTTGATGAGGGAGTTCTTGGAGAAGAGGCTGAAGGGTATGCATATCTCTTGCCATTTAAAGTCATCGCATCGAATGGTGAATCTGTGGAAGCATATGTCTGGAAAGTTGGCTTTAAATCAAGTATAAAAGTTGTTCTTGAAGATGGTCGTGAATTAATAGGAGATGAAAAACACAAGGTAAAAATTAGTGACAGATATGTTGAACTTAAAGATATCAAAGTTGGTGATTGCATCGAAGTGTTTGGGGAAGGTTGTAAAAAAGTAGTGGAAGTAACCCCTGTCGGAAATCGCCTTGTTTATACACTTACAATGAAAGGAGTTCATGAATATATTGCAAATGGCATTATAAGTAGAAATTGTGGTGAAGAGCCGCTCTATGACTACGAATCTTGTAATTTAGCCTCTATAAACCTTGCAAAGTTCGTAAAGTATGACGAGAATGGAAAGCCATACTTTGACTGGGAAGGCTATGCTCTGGTTATTCAAAAAGTTGCTAAGTATCTGGACAATTCAATTGACGTCAATAAGTTCCCACTACCAGAAATTGACCACAACACAAAGCTAACGAGAAGAATCGGTGTTGGAATGATGGGATTGGCTGATGCACTCTTTAAGCTTGGCATACCATATAACAGTAAAGAAGGTTATGATTTCATGAGAAAAGCCACTGAATATTTAACCTTCTACGCTTACAAATATTCTGTTGAGGGAGCTAAGAAGAGGGGAGTATTTCCTCTCTATGATAAGAGCGCTTATAAAGAAGGAAAGTTGCCAATTGAAGGCTTTTATCATCCAGAGATATGGAATTTGCCCTGGGATAAATTAGCTGAAGAAATAAAGCAATTTGGTGTTAGAAATTCAATGGTTACAACCTGCCCACCAACTGGAAGCGTTTCAATGATTGCCGACACTTCAAGTGGAATCGAGCCAATATTTGCCTTAGTTTACAAGAAGAGCGTTACAGTTGGTGAGTTCTTCTACGTTGACCCAGTCTTTGAGCAAGAACTCAAGAAGCGCGGTCTTTATAGTGATGAGCTATTGAGAAAGATTTCCGACAACTATGGAAGTATACAGGGATTAAAGGAAATCCCAGAAGATATGCAAAAGGTCTTTGTAACTGCAATGGACATTCACTGGTTAGATCATCTATTGGCACAAGCGGAAATCCAACTTTGGCTCACGGATAGTGCAAGCAAAACAATAAACATGCCTAACGATGCAACAGTTGAAGACGTTAAAGCCGCTTATCTCTTAGCTTATAAGCTTGGATGTAAAGGAGTAACCGTCTACAGAGATGGTTCATTGAGCGTTCAAGTTTACAGTGTTGAAGGTGAAAAGAAGAGAAAAGCAAAAGCTAAACCGAGCCAATATGCGATTAAAATCTTAAAAGAAATAGTTGAGAAGGAGCCTTGGCTTAATCGCTTTATCAACATTGAGGCAATCTTGAATGGCACAAATGGGAAAGAGAAGCAAACTTTAAGCTTGAGCTTAAACTTAAGTTTTGAACCTCAAAAACCAAAACAAAATAAGAGCAAGGCAAAAAGTGGAGTTTGTCCAGTTTGTGGAGCAAAAACGGTCTTTGAAAGCGGCTGTGAAGTTTGTAAGAACTGTGGATGGAGCAAATGTGTGATTTCTTAAAGCTCTTTTTTATAAAAATTTTTAGAAGAAGGAATCATTCTCCAAGGAGCTTTGGTAAGGAATTAAAGATCTCATTTGCTTCTTCCAAGCTGATTCTTACTAATTCTTTTTCATTTTCCTTGAAAACCATCTCTTTTCCCTTTACCTCTCCAATAACTGAGAACTCGTCAAATAATCTTTCAAGTTTTTCCAAGTTTTCTCTGTCAAAACTTATTATAAATCTCGCTTGACTTTCTGAAAAGAGCCTTTCTATTGCTGAGAGCTTCATTTCCACTGGAACTTTACTTATGTCAACTTCAAAGCCCAAGCTGGAGCTTAAGCTCATTTCAGCCAAAGCTATCGCAAGTCCTCCCTTACTTATATCATGGACAGCTTTGACCAATTTTCGCTCTATAGCCTTTAGAATTCCTTCAATGTTCTTCTTCTCCCTTTCAAGCTCAACTTTTGGAGCAATTCCTCCTTCAATGCCGAAAACTCTGTAAAGCTCACTTCCACCAAGCTCTTTCTTCGTTACTCCAACTATCCCTATAAGCTCTCCTTCACTCTTGAAGTTCATTGTAGTTAAGTTCTCAAGCTTTACTTTTCCAAAGGCAACTACAACAGGAGTCGGCTTTATTGGCTTTCCATTGACTTCATTGTAAAAACTAACATTTCCGCTTACATAAGCTAAATCAAATGCTTTTGCAGCATCGCTTAATCCTTTAATAGTTTCTATGAACTGCCAGTAAATCTCTGGTCTCTCTGGAGAGGCAAAGTTTAAGTTATCCACCAAAGCTAAGGGTTTTGCTCCAACTGATGCTAAATTCCTCAATGTTTCAACTACACAAGCCATTGCACCGTGATATGGATTTAAAAAGCTGTAAGATGGATTTCCATCGCTAACTAGAGCTAAGCCATATTTATCATTAATCTTTAGCACAGCGGCATCTAGACCTGGCTTTAAAACACTTCTCCCTTGAACTTCGTGGTCATATTGCCTGTACACCCATTCTTTGCTTATTATATTTGGACTTGAGAGAACTTTAATTAGGGCATCTTTAACCTCAATTTCAGGAGTTTCAACATCTTTTTCAAGTTTGTATGGCTTAGATTCCCAGATAATAGTTGGAACTTCTGTTAAAATGCTAATTGGTAGATCTGCAACTTTCTCTTCGCCCCAGTAAACTATAAAGCGAGGTTCATCAATTATTTCACCAACAACTGTCCAATCCAAATCATATTTGTCAAAAATCTTAACTACTTCTTCCAAATCCTCTTTTTCAACTGCAAACAGCATTCTCTCTTGACTCTCTGAAATCATAACTTCCATTGCGTTCATATTTGGTTCTCTCTGTGGGACTTTATGAGCGTAAATTATTGCACCAAAGCCCTTTTTACCAGCCATCTCAGATGAAGCACAAGTTAAACCTCCTCCGCCCAAATCTTTCAAAGCTTTGACTTTTTTAGTAGCTAAAGCCTCTAAGGTTGCCTCTATTAGAAGTTTTTCGGTGAATGGATCGGGAATTTGGACCGCTGAGCGATCCTCTTCTTCAGCATTCTCACTAAGTTCTTCACTTGCAAAAGTTACCCCATGAATTCCATCTCTTCCAGTTTTGTTGCCAACCAAAACAAGCAAAAGACCGCTCTCTTCAACGTAACTATGAATTAATTCCTCAGGTTTCATTATTCCAACACAAGCAACGTTAACTAAAGTGTAATTATCTAAGCTTTCATCAAACTCAACTTCTCCTCCAACTGTCGGAACGCCTATTCTATTGCCGTAATCTGCTATTCCCTTAACAACGTATTCAAATAAATAGCGATTACGTTCTTTTTTCAAAGGTCCGAATCTTATTGGGTCTAAAAGGGCTATAGGACGAGCACCCATACATAAAATATCCCTAACAATTCCTCCAATACCTGTTGCCGCTCCTCCATAAGGTTCAACAGCCGAGGGATGATTATGGCTCTCAAAACCCACAACTATAGCAGTATTTTCATCAAATTTTATCACTCCAGCATCTTCTCCTGGTCCTAAAATCACATGCTCGTTTTTAGTTGGCAGGAGCTTTAACCAGGTACGACTTGACTTATAGGATGCATGTTCGCTCCACATTACTTCAATCATGGCTTTTTCAACTTCGTTAGGTTCTCTTCCAAGTTTTTCTTTAATGATCTTTTCCTCGTGAGGGAACATCAGGATCACCTTTTAACGTATTCAATCATAGATTTGAACACCCTTAATCCATCTTCACTTCCTAACCATCTATCGCTTGCTCTCTCTGGATGGGGCATCATGCCAAGAACGTTTCCTTTTTCATTGCTTATTCCCGCTATGTTGAGAATAGAACCATTAGGGTTTGCTTCTTCACTAATCTCTCCATTCGCATCGCTGTATTGGAAAGCTATTCTGATTTTATTTGGGTCATTGACATAGTAGTTCCCCTCAGCGTGGGCAATTGGCATCCTTATAACTTCTCCTTCGCTGTAAAATCGGGTAAAAGCAGTTTGATTATCGCTAACTTTCAAATAGACCCACTTGCAAAGGAATCTTGGGATTTTATTCGGTCTCAATGCACCTGGTAAAAGACCGCTTTCTGTTAAAATTTGAAATCCATTGCAAATTCCTAAAATAGGCTTTCCTTCTTTGGCAATCTCTTTAATTTCTTCCATAATCTCTGCTCTTGCACTTATGGCACCAGCTCTCAAATAATCAGCATAGCTGAAGCCACCTGGAATCACAACGCCATCAAAGTCTTTCAGACTTTGCTTGTACCAAACTCTCTCTGCATTTCCTCCCGCTTTTTTTATTGCACTAACCGTTTCAAAGTCACAATTTGTTCCAGGAAAAACTAAAACGGCAAACTTTGGCATCTCACTCACCTAAAGGTTCAATTTCATACTCATAGACGTGTATAACTGGGTTTGCTAACAAACGCTTGCACATCTCTTCGACTTCTTTTTCTGGATTCTTGCTCTCGAAAACAAGCTCAAAATATTTTGGAACCTTGAGCTCTTCTATCTTATAGCCCAAATTCTTCAAAGCTTTCTCAATAACTCTACCCTCTGGATCGTTCAAACCCTCTTTAAGCTTGACAATGATTTTTGCCTTATATTTCATGAGGATCACCTTATCAAATAAATGTTAAAAGTTGCAAGTTTTTAAGTTTATTTTGACAAAAAAATGTCAAAACAACATTGCTAACTTTAATTGAATTAAAAATCTACAATCACTATCTAAGCTAATTTCTCTGCTATTTTGGCCGTGATAGTGCTTTCAATTAAAGCAGCAATGAATATTAAGACTATTGAAACCGCTACAAGCTTGAAGAACTCTTTAGCGTCTTCCTCACTTATAATTTCTTCTTTCTTGCCCAAAGCAAATCTTAACAGCTCGTAAGGGATTTTGAAGCCAGCTGCTCCGGCTATAATTAAAGCAGGGATTTCAAAAACACCATGAGGAAAAATGAGTAGAAAAAACGCTTTAAGCTCGCCCAAATGACGTAAGTTCCACGCAGAATGGAGTGATATGCCCAGAGGCATTCCATTTATTATTAAATTTAAAATTGTCACACCTCCAAAAGTTAATACACCTCCGAAGGAAATTAATAAAATAACTTTCAAATTTTTAACAAAGATATACTTGAAAGCATGTATGCTTTCGTTAGTTCTGTGTCCCAAAATTGGTGTGAAACTGAAATTAATCGATGGATGATTTTTGTAATAGCCCAGAATACTAAAACCAAACATACAACCGACCAAAAATATAAGAAATGAACATAATATTAAAGATTTCACAGTCCCTATTCCCATAAATGCTCCCCCAATTAAATGCTCTTTTAAATTTAATAGGCTTAAATAAACCACCAATGTGAGTACTCTTCAGCATACGATTTGTATATCCTTGCCTTTTTTTCATCCTCCTTTTCTAAGGCTTGTCTGTATAGTTCCATGTATTCATGATATTTCTTTATCCTTCTTCTTTGCATGACCGATAGTAAGACAATCAAAAGGACAAAAAGAAGAAACAAAACATACTCACCAGCCATTTTCACATACCCCCTCTTGTTTCAAGCCATGCCCAGCAGTGATAAACCTGTTATAGCTAAATTCCCACTACCTGCACCAGCTATAGCAGCAGTTCCAAATAATCCCATCCATACCATATAACTATCCATTTCAGATTTATATTCGTCTGCCAATGACTTGTAGTATTCCGCCTTTGTGATATCTCCATTTAGTAGCGCCTGTCTGTAAAGTCCCATGTAATGATGGTATTTTTCTTCTGCTTCATTATATTTGTGCAATGCATATTTCCCATGTTCTGCTGCTCCTCCCACCACCATCCCAATTGCTATCAACACTAGCCCCAACACTAAAGCCTTTCTCCACATTTGGGACACCTCCCAAGTTTCTCACTTGTAATTTGCTGCCGAATACTATTTAAAGTTTTTTTGTATTTCTAATTACTATTGCCATTTTCATTATAATCAATGTAGAATATATAATAATTATAAATAGTAACACTTTTAAGCAATCAAAACATTATTCAAAGAAAGTGATGAACGTGAAGGCTTTAAACATCACCTGAGAGGTTTTTGAGTAGTAAACTACCACTGAGAGAATTGTTAGTGCAATACCAAGAAATCATCAGAATCCTATTTAGAAAATCACAAACAAGTGAGATAACCTCCGCAAAATATCATAAACACTAAGTATAATGCCCACAATCCCGACCACATTACCTAACAAAATTCACAAAAACTGACATAAGGTAGCGGATTTTCATAATTGATAGCTGGAAAAGAAGGAAAAACTATAAAAAAGCTAGCTAAGTAACAACCTTCTCAAGCTCATCTAATTCAACTGCTCTCTTAATCTCAAGCGCAATCCTCCTTCCAGTGCTCATTGGCTTTCTCCAAAGGGCATTTCCATAGGGATGCCCCATGGACATGTGAATATTTGTTCCTCCCCCAGTTCTTGGGGCTACATCGTAGATGTAGAAGTTCAAATCTTTATCAAGAGCCGTCTGAAGGGTGAAAGGTCCAATTATGCCAGGTGGATAATATTTTTGAGTTGCCTTAACGTACTTCTCTGCCATATCAAATACCTTCTCAAGTAGAGATTCTCTAAGGGTTGAGCTTGCATGTCCGCAAACGGTATATTCTGGTTCAAACTGCTTTTCTGGTAAAGTTAATTGCTGATGGGCTGGCAACCTAACATGTCCATCTAAGCTCGTCTCAAAGCGCCAATCAATTCCTAAGAGCTCTATTTCCTCGTCTATTGGTGAGTAGAATAAATCAAAGTTGAAAACTGGTCCTATAATGTAACGTTCAATTCTTGCCTTTGCCAAATCTTCCTCGGTGATAACGTTTAGCTTAATCAATTTCTCTGCTTTTTCCCTAAACTCTCTATAAGATGCCGCTGTAAAAAAGCCCCTCTCCAGTCTTTTCTTAGCATGTGGAAGTTTAACAATAACGAGCTCATCTATGTCTTTTGGATCTTCAATTGGCTCTGGATATGGGAGCTTAGCTTTCTCCAAAAGCCAATAATAACTCTTCTCTTCACTTCTCTCTTCACTTCTGAGTAAGTTTCTGCTTCCAAAAAGTGGGACTAAAAACTCGGTCTCAACTTTGTCAATTCCTGTGTAAACCACAAAGGAGCGATTTGGAATGAAGATGACGTTTCGTTTTCTAAGCTCTTCTTGGATATCAATTATTTTTCCAAACTTCTCTAAAACAATAACTTCGTCAATAAAGCCCTTTATTAGTCCATCTCTAGTCTTCTTTTGCTTAAAATACTGAGCGTAGGTCTTTTCTCTCCCTTTTTGTGAAACTATTAGGGTTTTAAACCCCTCTTCCTTAGCACCGTCCGCAATATCTAAAGCAGAATGACTCCCAATTGCTCCAATAACAATGTTTTCTTTGTCGTAACTATCTACAATCTCCAAAATTCTCTCCCTTTCAATCATTTCACTCACCTCTAAGCTCTTTCATGATTCTAACTCTCTTTTCAATGCTCTCTTTGGTTCCAACATCTCTGCGGTAGAAGATTTCTCCTTTAACGTGTTTTATCCCCTGAGAAGCTATCTTTTCGGCTTCTTCAATGCTATCAGCAATTCCAACGATAGCCAAAGCCCTTGAACCTAAAAGCGTAAGGTTTTCATCAATTGAAGCATAGTAAATTTTTGCACCAGCTTCTCTGATCTTAGCTTCATTAACTTGAATTTGAACTCCCCTTATTGGATTCTCTGGGTATCCTTTTGGTGCGATGTACTTTACGACTGTGGCTTTTTCTTGGAATTTTGCTTTCTTTAGAGCACCATCAACTATTCCTTGAGCGATCTCAAGAAGAGGCGTTTCCAAAATTGGCAAAACGTTCATTGCTTCTGGGTCTCCAAATCTTGCATTAAACTCAATTATCTTTGGTTCATCCTTAGCGAGCATGAACTGTCCATACAGGATTCCTTTGTAGGGGATTCCCTCTTTTCTCATTGCTTTGATTGTTTTTTTCAAAGTGTTTAGAGCTTTTTCATAATCTTCCTTCGTAACAAAAGGCAAATAATGATTTTCACATGAATAAGAACCCATTCCTCCGGTGATTGGTCCAACATCGCCGTCATAAGCATGTGGATAATCTTGAGCTAATGGCATTGGAAAAATTTCTTTTCCGTCGGTGAAGACTTGAAATGTGAATTCAACACCATCTGTTCTTTCTTCAATTAAGACTTTCCCATCTTTCTCTATGAGCTTTTTGGCATAATCTTTTGCCTCTTCATTGTCTTTAAGCTGGTAACCAACTACTTTTACACCCTTTCCGCCTGTTAATCCCAAGGGCTTCACTACAACTGGCTTTCCAAATTCGTCAATCCAATCGCTCATCTCTTTGGCATCGTTGAAAACTTTGAAGAGCTTTCTCCCGGGAATTTTATACTTCTCCATTATTTGCCTTGCAAAAGCTTTGTTTGTTTCAAGCTGTGCTGCTTCTCTTGAAGGACCAACTGTTGGAATGCCATTTTCTTCTAGAATATCAACAATTCCCTTTTCTAACGGAGCCTCTGGACCGATAAATGCTAGATCAATGCCCCAATTCAAGGCAAAATCTAAAACTTTTCCAATGTCTGTTTCCTTAGCTAAGCCATATTCTTGAGCTAATTTTTTGATACCTGGATTAACGTGCTTAGAGACGACGTAAAGCTTAGCCCCGCTATTAACAAGAGCTTCAGCTATTGCACTTTCTCTTCCACCAGCACCAACTAAAAGAACTTTCATATTCTTCACCAAAAATTTGTTAAAATTTTCACTTTTTAAGCTTTATTTTAACATGAATTTGTTAAAGCACTTGCATTCCTTTTTCGACAATTATTTAAACATTAAGGATTGTATATTGTGGTGGGAGACATATGAACATTGATGCACTGCTTGGTGCAATACCAAAAAATGGCATTCTGAGCATAATTGAGAGGGATCTTGAATCTAATGGGGATTTATTTGGACTCTTGCTTCTTAAGCGAGTTTTAGAAAAAGAAAAAACGGTTTTTATAATTGTCTATGATCCTATTCTTGTACTTAAGGAGAATTTGGAGGGAATAGGGATTAATTTTGAAGAATTTTTGGGTAAGAGGCTATTTATTTTTGACGTTTTTGGTAGTATTCATAGAATAGAGCGTAACTTTGAAGGTGTTTATCAGGTTAAAGGATATATAGATGATGTTGTGTTTGTAAACAAGTTTCGAGAATTGCTCATTAATGTTATGAAAGAGAGGGAGGATAACTCAGAGATCTGGTTTTTTACCTATTTATCTTCAAGTGTTTGCAAGCTTTTTTCAAAGCCATTGAAAACTTACAAGCTTCTGCTGTCAGTTAAGTATGACACTAAGCCGTTTGTTAAGGATATGAGAGCTGTGATAATTTATAACAGTGAGGAGTGTCCAAATTTGGAAGAGGTTATCTACCCCTACTCCGACATTGTCGTTGAAACTTTCTTTAAGAATGGGCGGAAGATCGGAATAATTACAAAAGGGTGTGAAGAGACTATTTTTGACTTGTTTGGAGGTGGATAACAATGTATTCATGGGAATTTAAAATTCTCGACGAGGAAATTGGTAAAATAAGACCCACCTCTTATATACTTCTCCATGAATTGGATCCCCGTTCTCGTGGGAGAGATTTAATTTTTGAACTCATCAGGAAGAAGCTTGAGAAGGATAATCTTCTGGGATTTTTTAACATAAGCTATCCCCTTCCTCTGCTCCTTAAAATACTTAAAAAACGTGGGATAGATTTTGAGAAATATTTAGACAATAACAGGTTTTTAATAATTGACACATTTGGAAGCATCTACAACTTGAGGTATGATATTAAAAATGTCTGGTATTTAGAGGGTGCAACTTCTCTTGAGCTGCTCTCAATAAAGTATGCACAGGTTGTTAAGGCACATAAAGAGGAGTGGGCTAAGCTTGGGCTTTTTGAGGGAAGAGAGATTTGGGGCGTTGCCATGGATCTATCAGAATATGAGAGAATCTTTAGCGAAGAAGGGACATTAAGGTATATTGAAGTTTCCGCCGATGTTAGAAGAAGGCATGAAGCCTATACCAAATTCCCAAAAGGGACGAATATATGGGTGTATTCTGGAAAGAGAAGTAGAGTACTCCCATCAATTTATAGAAGATCTCATTATGTCCTAAGAACGAGAAGTGAAATCACTGAAGAAGGAGTTAAAAGGGAATTATTGGTTTTAAAAACACCAAACTTGAGTGAATTCAAGCGTTTTGAGTACAAATTCACAGATAAGGGAATTGAAATGTGGTTAGCTGATTAACAATTTTTTGTCTAGATTTTTCCAAAAACTTTATTAATTTTTACATTATTTTGTTGATGGGTGATAGAGATGAAGGTTCTCGTAGTGATGGGTAGCAAAAGCGATTTGCATATTGCGGATAAAGTGACTCAAGTCTTAGATGAATTTGATGTTAGCTATGACGTTGAAGTTGCCTCAGCTCATAGAAATCCAAAGAAAGTCGAAGAGCTTGCAAAGAAAGACTATGCTGTTTTCATTGCAATTGCTGGCTTAAGTGCCGCTTTACCAGGAGTTATAGCGTCTCATACAACAAAACCAGTTATAGGAGTTCCAGTTTCAGCAAAGCTTGGTGGGTTGGATTCCCTCTTAAGCATTGCTCAAATGCCACCCGGAATTCCAGTTGCAACAGTTGGAATAGATAATGGGAAAAATGCGGCTTTGCTTGCGATTGAGATCTTGGCATTAAAAGATGAAAGCTTAAGAAAGAAGCTTGAGGAGTATAGGGAAAGGATGCGAGAGTAGTTATTTTCTCCTTTTTAATAGCAGTGGCACTAATATGAGGCTCATGATTGTAGAGGGTCCACAGATACCTTTTTCTTTTTGAGAAGTTGATGTCCGAGTAGTATTAATTATTTGATCTTCGCATTTTGTGATGTTAAAGTGCCCTTTAACACAAAGTTCCTCTACGTACTCTATGCTCTGTTTTTTGACATTAACATCGTAAATTAAATAAAAAAGAGGAACAGGCTTTAACTTTTTACCGTCGAATAGAAAAATTGAGACTGGTTTGATCACCTCACTTATACCACTTACTTGTTTATTGAAAGAATAAAGATTAATTAAGAAGCTGCCATTCTTCAGAGCGAGTGCTTGATGCTTAAGAGGGGAGTAAATTAAAAGTCTGTCATTTAGAAGCACTCCTACTAAATGTTTAGATTCCTCATTAAGCCATAAATAAGGATTAATTTCATTTATTGGAAGTTTCCATTTTTCTCAGAGGAAAACACTATTGTGTTATTCTCTAAGACACCACTGACCCTTAATGTGCTGTTTTCTACGATTTCCATGAATCTTCGTTGGCCAGTTATGTTTTTGTAGAGTGGATAAAAACACTTGGTTGTTTTATTAAAAATATAAAGGCGATAATTGACATAATCTTTAGTTTCTACCATAATCCAGGAATCATTCTGATAAAAGAACACAGGAGTCTTGTCGAAATATCTACCAATCAGAAAAATTCCACTCTCGTTTAAGTAAAGTACATAATCTTCATGAAAACTAGGAACGACCGAACACTGGTAAGCCATATCTCTACTTTTGTTCATTCCTGGACAATGGGTATAGTCTAAGGGTTCAACATGTATTATGATAAATGCATCACTTTTGCCTCCACTAACAGATAACCATGTCCTAACACCAGCTCCTGACCATTTATTAGCTGAGACAAAAGGAGAGAACAAAAAAATAAGAATAACAAAGAGAAGCAAGCTTGTTTTATACATATTTTTCACCAAGATTACTTTCGCAGTATTGTTCCATTTCATTGTTCGCATCTCCTTAAGCTTACTAATAATGAAAGAATTAGGATTGAGGTAACTCCACAAATTTTCTTACTTTTTGTGGCTGGAACTGGAGTAGTTTTCTGGATCTTTGAAGTTCCACTTATAGAACAGGTTTTGTTAAAAGGAAACGACTGTACAAAGATTTTAGGTTTAAAATTCTCAATTCTAAAGAGAGGGATTGTCTTCAAATGTTTGCCATCATAGTAAAAGACATCCATAGGCTTAGTCTCAATTAAGGTGAGGTTCACATTAATGGGATGTGGCAGATATAAGGTGCTGATTACTGAGGCGTTTACATTTATAGGAGGTTTGCAGTATTCGTATCTCATTGAAGGTGGCAGGATTAAGAGTGAATCCTTTAAGAATACACCATTTAACGTATAAATTTCCTTCTCTACCCATAAATGCTCCTTAATTTCACTTATTGGAACTCTAAAAGTCCTATTCTCTGATTGAAAAATGATAAACTTTTTTTCAACGCGTCCAGTCTTTTGTTTAGAAACTGGACGAAAAGTTGATCCAATATTGCCAAGGGTCTTCAACTTGACTAAACCTTTATCTGTAATGTTGTAGTAGAGGATTCCTTTTGGACAATAGAGCTTGAGATAAGGCGAATACAAATAAAGATTGCACTTCATGCTTGGAAGGTGAAGAGTATCTATTCTATCCACCTTTTCATCAATTTTGTAGATATCGAGGATTTTTGTGCGGTTATCCCCTTGTACAGCTATGTATTCAGCTACAACATGTGGAAATGAGATATAAAAATGAGAAACATAAGGGGCAGTTATGTTCCCAATTTCATTAGTACAATCCCCTCTAAATGCGTAAACTTTGAGGTATGTTTTCCATCTAGTTGCATTTAAGCCAAGAGTAGAATAACTTGGGAGGAAAATGTAAACTTGACCATCTCTACGAACAAATTTTGGAGGGATTAAGAAAGTCCCAAGATAGTATGCACCACTTTCATTCACATAAAAAGACAAAATGTAATAGTCTTGATCCAAGAAGCCACAAGCACACGGATTCTTCTCAGGACAAGTGGCATCAATATTCCTAAGACCAAATTCTACATTTATAAAAGCCCCACCATCCTCTTTCTCTGCAACCCAAAAACGAATAGTAAATCCACCAGCTGAATATGCTAAAGCCAGATTTGAAGTTAAGAAAAGAAAAAGAGCAAAGAAAAGGATTTTCTTAGACATATCTTTCACCTAGGGTATTCTGGCAGTGTTGGTTCACTTTATCTATTACTTCGAGAGTTACTCCAAAATAGTAAGCTCTGTGTGGATATTTACCGCCAAGTACGTCCATTTGAACTTCTATATACTGTTTGGCAAGTTCTTTGCAATATTCTTGAGAACTACACTCCCTACAGTTTCCACATCCCCCAACTGTGCATTCGTCTGCCTCCATTTCTAAATACACGCTAGGTGTATTGTATTGAGATTTTAAAGTTTCTAATCTTGAAATGTATTGTTTGAAATCTTCATAAGTTGGGAGATTTTGATTTCCATTCCTTTTCATGTAATAGTTTGGTTGGACAAAAATGTAGTCAAAGTACTCTGAGGCATCAAAGATATCTGTATTTTGTAGTTCTAAAGTGTTTGCGGAAGGGATCCAAATAAACTTTAATCCATAAGAATGTATCTTATCTGCCAAAATTTCAATTGTTTGAGGATTAATTTGTGGATCTATGTTTCTATAATAGTTTTTAAACATCCATGCACTCTCTAGTCCCCAGTAAAACCCCATTAAGTCAGAGCTAGCAAAGTTTACTATTGCATCAATCCAATCAGACCAATATTTATAGCTTCCTCTAGGATTATCCCTCGGTTCCGAACTTTGATATTGATAATAAGGGATTGTTATATATAATGAAATCCCCGATACTTTCCTAAATACATCTTCAGCAAAACTTTCGCCATCTAACTGGCCATCTCCTGTGTACTGAATATCTAATCCTGAATTCCCCAAAATCACCGCATAGTCAAAACCTCTATTTTTGAAGTCTTGTACTGTAGCAGTTCCACCTCCGAGAGTTAGTTTTAACCTTGACTCATAGCTACTACCATTCCACTTAAAATACCAGAGTCCAAAAGTTGCCATATTATCACCTCCATTAGTTATTTATTGTATAATAATCTAAGTTTTATTTATAAACATTTTCTATACATATTTTGCACACTATAAAAGAGAGTAATCAAAAAATGAAGAGTAAACAACAGTACTTAACTAAACTTGATGTTAGTTTAGGGAATAAAATAAGAGGATCAAATCAGATGCTTCTCCTTTACAAACTCTTGGCTCTGCCACTCTCCACTTCTTGTTTTAAGCTCAATCATGTGGGCAACTTGCTCTGCTTTTCTCTTTGCAACTTGCACATCTTTATCCCAAGCTAATGCAACTCCTAACCTTCTTCCTTTGTAAGCACTTGGTTTTCCAAAGAGTCTGACAGTTGTGTTTGGAACACTTAATGCTTTGGATAATCCTTTAAATCTTGGAGCATAACCCTCTTGATTAGCTAGGATTACGTGAGTTGCTGCTGGAGTTAAAATTGGGAACTTTCTAACGCCATTCTCTTCAATAGCCGGAATTGGAAGTCCTAGAACTGCCCTCACATGAAGTCCAAACTCTGAAAAGCCTGTTGGATATGATGCTAAGGTTACCATTCCGGTATCGTGAGGTCTTGGAGAAACCTCGTTAGCCCAAACTTTGTCACCTTTAACGAACATCTCAACTCCAAAGATTCCAAGACCACCTAAAACGTCTGTAATTTTCTTTGCAATTTCATAGACTTTCCTCTCAGCTTTCTCACTTATCTCAGCAGGCTGCCAGCTTGAGTGGTAATCTCCTTTGATTTGGTAATGCCCAACAGGCTTTGGAAAAGTGGTGACTATCTTTCCATTCTCATCTAAGTGTCTAACCGCTAATTCTGTAATCTCAATGTCAAAATTTATGTGCTCTTCGACGATAATTTTGTCAGCACTTCCCCTTGCCTTCTTTTTAGCTTCCTCCCAAGCCTTTAGAACATCTTCAGGTCCTTTAACGAAGTATGAACCCTTTCCGCTTGAACTCATTATAGCCTTTGTATGACAAGGATAGCCAATCTTTTCACATGCATCATAAAGCTCGTCTAAGGTTGTCGCATACATGTATCTTGATGTTGGCACCTTTGCTTCTTTTGCTAAGGTCTCCCTCGTTCTCTCTCTATGCATTGCAATCCAAGTTGCTTTAGCATTTGGAACAACAAAATAACCTTCCTTTTCAATCTCAAAAAGAGCATCTAAGTTTATGGCCTCAATTTCTGGGATTATTGCATCGGGTTTTTCCCTCTCAACAATGCTCCATAAGAAGTCCTTATCCTTCATATCTCCAATGTAACTTTTATGAGCAACTTGCATGGCTGGTGCATTGGGATATCTATCAACCGCTATTACCTCAACTCCAAGTCTTTGAGCCTCTATTGTTATTTCTTTTCCAAGCTCACCGCTTCCAAGGAGCATTATCTTAACGGCAGAATCTGTTAAAGGAGTTCCTAACTCATCTCTAATTCCAATCATCTTCATCACCCAATTGGTTGACATTGAAATGTTAAAATATGCAACATATTTAAGTGTTTTTAAACATAAAAATGATAAACTTTTTAAATCCTCACACTTACATCTTCTCGGTGGTCAAAATGCTCACTTACGCTCAAGCTGGTGTGGATATTGAAAAGACTGAAAAATCCTTAAGAAACTTAATTTCACTTGCAAAGGCAACGTTTGAGTTTAGAAAGGACAAACTGGGTCAAGTTGCTACAGATATAGGTCATTATGCAGGTTTGATTGAATTTGGTGAGTTTTATTTGGCAATGACAACAGATGGAGTAGGTACAAAGGTTCTGGTTGCTGATATGGTAAAAAAATACGATACCATTGGAATTGACATGATAGCAATGAACGTTAACGATTTAATTGTGGTTGGTGCTGAGCCAGTAGCTTTGGTTGACTACATAGCTCTAAAAGAGCCAAATAAAGAGCTTTTAGATGGAATTGCCAAAGGTCTCTATGAAGGAGCTAAGCAAAGCGAAATAGCCATTATTGGGGGAGAAACTGCTATTTTGCCCGAACTCGTGGATCCTTTTGATTTAGCCGGCACAGCAATTGGAATCGTAAATAAGGACAAGGTTATCACTGGAGGGGAAGTTAAGCCTGGAGACGCTGTTATTGGGGTAGAAAGTTCGGGTATTCATTCAAATGGTCTAACTCTCGCGAGAAAGCTCTTGATTCCAAAGTATGGTCTTGATTATGAATTTGAAGGCAAAAAACTTTGGAAGCACTTGCTTGAGCCAACAAGGATTTATGTAAAGCCAATTATGGATCTTTTAAAAAGCGTTGAAGTTAAGGGGATGGCTCACATTACGGGTGGAGGACTGCTAAATTTAAAAAGGATAACAAACTACGGTTTTTCTTTAGAGATGCCAGAGATTAAAGGAATTTTCAAGCTGATTTATGAAAACGGTGTTCCTTTAGATGAGATGTTCAAAACCTTCAACATGGGAATTGGATTTATCATTGTGGTTTCACAAGAGGATAAGGAAGAGGTTTTGCAGATCTTAAACAGACACTTCCCAAGTTATGAAATAGGAAAAATAATCAAAGAACCAAAGATAGTCGTAAAGAATTATGGAATTGAACTTTAGACACTTTATTTTTTAAAATTTAAAATAAAAGAAAGCTACTCGCTGATTCTTCTATAGATCTCTTCATAGGCTGAAATTAAGTCGCCCTTGTCGAACCTAAAGACATCTTTGTCCAAGCTCTTCTTTGTCTCTGCGTCCCAAAATCTACAGGTATCGGGGCTTATTTCATCGGCTAAGACTATCTCGCCTTTAGAGTTCTTGCCGAATTCAAGCTTAAAGTCAACTAATAGAATTCCCCTCTCTTTAAAGAACTCTTTTAAAATCTCGTTGACCTTTAATGCAATTCTTTCCATTTCTTTTATCTCCTCTTCACTAACTCCCAAGCTCTTAGCGTGATAGTAGTTTATCATTGGGTCTCCTAATGCATCATTTTTATAATAAAGCTCGACTATTGGTTCTTCTAACTCATGACCCTCCTTAAAGGGCAATCTTTTCTTTAAACTGCCAGCAACTATGTTTCTCACAACAACTTCTAAAGGAAACATCTCGAGTCTTTCAACGATTAACTTGTTTTCTCCAGCTATGCCAATAAAGTGTGTTCTGATGCCCTTTTCCTCTAAAAGTTTGAACAACTTCACTGAAATTTGAGCGTTGTAAACACCTTTTCCTTTGAACTGCGCCTTCTTAACACCGTTAAAAGCTGTCGCATCATCTTTGAACTCCATGATGAGCTTTGCCTCATCCAATGGGATCATTTTCTTAGCCTTACCTTCATACATCTCCATAGTCTTCACCAAAAAATTGTTAAAATTTATACTCTTTTAAGCTTTACTTTGACATTTTCATGCCAATAATATGGTAAAGCTTTTAAGCTATTTAGTGTTAAATATTTTTGCTAAATTTTTGTTTTTTAACATCAAAATGGTAAAACAGGTGATAAGCTTGAGGGAAAAATGCGGCGTATTTGCAGCAAAAACAAAAAATGCTGAGAAAAAAGCCTATTATGCTTTGTTAGCTTTGCAGCACAGGGGTCAGGAGAGCACAGGGATAAGTGTTTGGCAGGGAATTATAAAAACGCACAAAGGATTGGGCTTGGTAAGTGAAGTCTTTAAAAATAGTGTTCTGGATAAGCTGAGCTCAAATTTAGCTATAGGACATGTCAGGTATTCAACTTTTGGCGGTTTAAATGAAGTTCAGCCTTTGGAAGTCGAGTATAAAGGATTAAAGCTTTCTTTAGCTCATAATGGAACTCTAACCAACTATTCCCTTTTAAGGGGGGATTATGGACGATTTTATAATTTTAAAACGAGTATTGATAGCGAGCTCTTGGGAATATCTTTTCTAAGGCACTATCTTGAGCACAAAGATGAATTTGAAGCTATGAAAGAGGTTTTTAGAGAGATTAAGGGGGCATATTCAGTAAGCATGCTTTTTGAGGGGAAAATAGTCGTTGGCAGGGATCCTCTGGGCTTTAGACCTTTGACCTTTGGTTTTGGTGATGGTTATTATTTTGCCTCAGAGAGCTCAGCTTTGGAGATGTTTGACCTCGAAGTAAGGGATGTCAAACCAGGAGAAGTTTTTGTAATCGATGAAGAGTTAGAGAGCAAAGTTTTGACTAAAGAAAAGCATTCCCATTGTGTCTTTGAATACATTTACTTTGCAAGACCTGATAGCACTATTGAAGGAAGGAATGTTTACAAGGTGAGATTGGAGTTAGGGAAGCAGTTAGCGAGGGAAGATGATGTTAAAGGAGACATAGTTATAGCTGTTCCTGATTCTGGAAGGGCTAGCGCAATAGGATATTCCCTTGAAAGTGGAATTCCTTATGAAGAAGGTTTAATAAAGAACCGTTATATTGGGAGAACCTTCATAATGCCGCAACAGGCTTTAAGGGACTTAAGCGTTCAGTTAAAGTTAAGTCCTGTTAAGGAGGTCATTAGAGACAAAAAAGTCATTTTAATTGATGATTCAATTGTTAGAGGAACAACTATGAAGAGAATAGTTGCAATGCTTAGAAAAGCTGGTGCAAGGGAGGTTCATGTAAGGATAGCTTCTCCCCCAATAAAGTATCCCTGCTACATGGGAATTGACATTCCAAGTAGGTATGAGCTTATTGCTTCTTGGAAGAGTGTTGGTGAGATAGCTAAGGAAATTGGCGCTGATTCTTTAAGGTATTTAAGCTTAGAGGGATTAGTCAAAGCAGTTGGGCTGAATGATTTGTGCTTGGCTTGTTTGAATGGTAAATATCCAAGCTGGGCTTTTGACTTTTAGCAAAAGTTTTAAAAGTTAGCTACCGAACAAATGTTCGGGTAATCACATGGCAAGAATTGGGATTATTGGAGAGGGGATAGCAGGATTAACAGCTTCGATATCCTTAGCTAGGAAAGGTTTTGAAGTTACTCTTATTGGAAAAGGCATAAAAGAGACGAACTCTTATTTAGCTCAGGCTGGGATTGCTTTTCCAATTTTAGAAGGGGATTCAATAAGATCTCATGTTTTAGACACGATTAAAGCTGGACGCTATTTAAACAATGAGGAAGTTGTGTGGAATGTGATTTCAAAATCCAGTGAAGCTTATGATTTTTTGCTTTCTCTTGGTTTAAACTTTGAGGAAAATGAGATTGAAGGAGGACACAGCTTTCCGAGAATTTTCACCATTAAAAACGAAACTGGAAAACATATGACAAAGCTTCTTTATTTAAGGGCTAAAGAGCTTGGTGTTCAATTCATAAAGGGTTTTGCTTCTTCGCTAGCAATAGAGGAGGGTAACTGCTACGGTGTTTTCCTTAATGGGGAACTTTTAAAGTTTGATGCCACTATCTTAGCAACTGGAGGGTATACAGCTTTATATAAATTTACAGCAGGTTCTTCTTTAAACTTAGGCATTTTAATAGGAGATGCTTTGATGAAAGGTGCTTTAGCGAGTAATTTGGAATTTATACAGTTCCATCCAACTGGTTTTATTGGTAAGGATGTTAAGCTTATAAGCGAAGCCGTAAGGGGAGCAGGAGCTAAACTAATCAATGAGGACGGAGAAAGGTTCATCAACGAGCTTGAACCGAGAGATATTGTTGCAAGGGCAATTTACAGGCAAATACAAAAAGGAAAGAAGGTTTACTTAGATGCAACAAAAATTGAGGATTTTAAGGAAAAGTTTCCACAAATTTACATGTTTTTAACCAAAGAGGGAATTAATCCAGAAAAAGACCTAATTCCAGTAACTCCAATTGCCCATTATTCTATCGGTGGTTTGAGGGTTGATCTTTATTATAGAACTAACGTTGAGAATCTCTACGCAATTGGTGAAACAGCTGATAACGGCTTTCATGGGGCAAATAGACTGGCGAGTAATTCTCTTTTAGAATGCGTAATTAGTGGATTAGAGGTTGCAAGAACAATAGTGAGAGACAATCCAAGAGTTAAAGAGGTTAAAGAAATCAAAGACACCACTCAAGAGCTCGGTGATATTGAGAGTGTTAAAGAAATTCTCTGGAACTATGCAGGAATTGTGAGGAGCGAGAAGGGACTTAAAGAAGGACTAAGAAAGATTGAGAGGATTGAAGTTGATGAGAGAATTAAGCTTTTGGTTAGAGGTATCTTAGAGTGTGCTTTAGCAAGAAGAGAGAGTAGGGGTGTTCATTATAGGGAAGATTATCCTTTTATGAAAAAAGAGTTCGAAAGATTCAGCATTTTTGATGGGAGGTGTTTACTGTGAATTTGGTTGATGAAATTTTAAAGCTTAAGGAGGAGAAAAACGCTATAATTTTAGCACATAACTACCAATTGCCTGAGATCCAAGATATAGCGGATTTTGTTGGGGATAGCCTAGAGTTAGCTAGAAAATCCCAAAGAATAGATGCAGATATCATTGTTTTTGCAGGTGTTGATTTTATGGCAGAAACAGCCAAAATCCTAAATCCCCAAAAGAAAGTTCTCCTACCCAGCAAGAGGGCAACATGTGTAATGGCTAACATGCTTAAAATAGAGCATATCTTAGAGGCTAAGAGAAGGTATCCAGAGGCTTCAGTGGTTCTTTACGTCAATACAACAGCAGAAACAAAAGCCTACGCTGACGTAACTGTTACATCGGCAAATGCTGTTAAAATTGTTCAAAAGCTTGATGCAGATGAAATCATCTTTGGACCTGACAATAATTTAGCCTACTATGTAGCAGAGAGAACTAACAAAAAGATTATTCCAATTCCAGAAGGAGGACACTGTTATGTTCACAAAAAGTTCACAATTGAAGACGTAGAAAGAGCAATGACTGTCTATCCAAAGGCTAAACTAATGGTTCACCCAGAATGTAATCCAGAAGTTCAAGAAAAAGCCGATTTAATAGTCTCAACTGGAGGAATGGTTAGAAACGCTTGTCTCTATGATGAATGGGTTGTCTTTACGGAAAAGGAGATGGTTTATCGTCTAAAGAAGCTCTATCCAAATAAAAGATTCTACCCTGCTAATGAAGACGCTTTTTGTATCGGAATGAAGTCAATAACGCTTAAGCATATCTATGAATCCTTAAGAGACGAGAAATATGAAATTGAAGTGCCAAAAGACATAGCTGAAAGAGCGAGGAAAGCTATAGAGAGGATGCTTAAGTTAAGTGATTAATCAATTGGTAATCTCATTACCAATATCTTTTTAAATGATTGGTAATATAATTACCAATATGATCGAGACATTTAATCCATGGTGGAAGGGGAAGGAGCACATAGCTGAAGATGAAGACTTCAGAAAATGGAATGAAAGCAAGGTAAAATGGATTCCCAAATTAGCCGAACAGATAAGCTTGAAACCCTTTTCCCTCCACTTTGTCTTTGGGCCAAGACAGGTTGGAAAAACGACACTTATAAAGCTACTAATTAACTCGCTTCTTGAGAAGGGTGTAGATCCAAAAGCAATCTTCTACTTGAGGTGTGATTATTTAGGTGACTACAAAGAGCTTATGGAAGCGTTGGAAGAGTACTTCGAATTTAGGAAAATAGAAGGAATTGAAAGTTCATATATCTTTTTAGATGAGATAACATTTCCAAAGGATTGGTTCAGGGCTATAAAACTCTATATTGACATGGGAAAAACAAGAAATGATGTTTTAGTTTTAACGGGTTCGTTGAGTATGCATGTAAAAGGAGAAGTCGAAACGTTTCCCGGAAGAAGGGGAAGAGGAAAAGACTTTACTATGTATCCTCTAAGCTTCAGAGAATTCATTAAAGTCGCCGATGAAGAACTTTACAATAAAATCGAACCATTAAAAGAACTCAATGACAAAGAGATAAGAGAGAAGTGTTTTAAGTTAATGCCTTGGAGTGATGAGATATACAAACTATTTGAGATGTATTTGAGGAGTGGAGGTTTTCCACTGGCAGTTAAATCAATCTTGGAAAATGGTTTTGTAAAGGGAGAAGTTTATGAAACTTACTTAAGCTGGATTAGAGGCGATTTAGCGAGACTTTATAAGAATGAAAGCACTGCAAGAAGAATAATTAAAGCACTCCTTAAAAAGATTCCTTCTCCACTCAGCTGGCATACAATAGCTAAAGAGATTGAAGTTGGTTCACATAAAACAGTGTTTTATTATATAGACTTGCTTGAAAAAATGTTCATTCTCAAAGTTCTCCCGTATCTTAATCCGAACAATGGGGAGATATTATTTAGAAAGGAAAAGAAAATTCACTTTATAGATCCCCTTTTTTATAAAATGTTCTCAAGATGGTGCTTAATTGAGGAACCGGAAAAAGCCAAGATAGTTGAAAGTGTTGTTGCTTCGCATTTAGCAAGGAAACATGAGATTGGATATTGGAAAAACGGAACTGAAATAGATGTTGTTGTAAAAGAGAATATGCTTGGTTTTGAAGTTAAATGGAAGAGGAGAGCAAATCCTTCAAAGGTTAAGGTTGGAAAGATAAAGAATGTTGTTACGTTATCTAAAAACCAGTACTCTGCTAATCCTCTAATGGTTCCAGCGCCAATATTTTTAGCCTGTTTGAATGTTTAGGAGGTGAATAAAAATGATTTCTCTCTCTTATCTCCTTCGCTTTTTGGAAGAAGACGCTCCTTTTGGCGATGTAACAAGTGAAGCCGTAATCCCGGAAGATTTAAACGCTAAAGCAATCATAATTGCAAAGCAGAGTGGAGTAATAGCGGGTTTAGAGGAAGCTAGGCTTCTCTTTGAGCACTTTGATGTTAAAGTTAAGCAGAAAGTTAAAGATGGCGAAAAAGTTGAGAAAGAGCAAATTTTGATGAAACTTGAAGGAAACGCTAGAAAGATTTTGCTTGTTGAAAGAACGGCTTTAAATATAATTGGTAGAATGAGCGGAATAGCAACGCAAACAAGGAAATTAGTCGAGAAAGTTAAAAGCGTTAATCCAAAAGTGAGGGTAGCAGGAACGAGGAAAACACTTCTAAAGCCCCTTGACAAGAAAGCAATCCTTTTAGGTTGTGGTGAAATGCATAGATTTTCCTTAAGCGATGCGATTTTAATCAAGGACAATCACTTAGCTTTAGTACCTCTTGAAGATGCAATTAAGAGGGCAAAGGAATTCAGCATCTATAAAGTTGTTGAGGTTGAAGTTGAGAGCTTAGAAGATGCCATAAAAGCCGCTAAGCTCGGCGCTGACGTTATAATGCTCGATAACATGACGCCAGAACAGATAAGAGAAACGCTTGAAGCTCTAAAAAGAGAAGGTCTAAGAGAGAAAGTGAAAATTGAGGTGAGTGGCGGCATAACTGAGGAGAACATTCAAAGCTATGCTAAGCTTGATATTGACGTAATAAGCCTTGGAGCGTTAACTCATTCTGTTAAAAACTTTGATGTTAGTTTGGAGATTATTAAGGGTTAACTGCTTTTATTTTATCTTAAAAATGTTCCATTTTTAGAACAAAATTTTTTAAATTTGGAACATTAATCAGATTATCGATGGGTTATGAACGATGAATACTTCATGAGCCTAGCTTTGGAGTTAGCCAAAAAAGGAGAGGGAGGGGTAAATCCAAATCCGATGGTTGGAGCGGTTATAGTTAAAGATGGAAAAGTAATTGGCAAGGGTTATCATCAATATTTTGGGGATAAGCATGCGGAAGTTAACGCTATAGAAGATGCAAAAAGCAAAGGTCATTCCCTTGAAGGAGCAACAATGTATGTTACTTTAGAGCCTTGTTCTCATTGGGGTAAGCAGCCTCCTTGTGTTGATAGAATAATAAAGGAAGGCTTCTCAAGAGTTGTAATAGCAATGGAAGACCCTAATCCATTGGTTAATGGAAAAAGCATTGAAAAGCTCAAAAAAGCGGGCATTGAAGTTAAAGTTGGTATTCTTAAAGAAGAGGCAAGAAAGTTGAATGAGATATTTCTAAAGTACATAACAACAAAAACGCCTTTTGTAGCCATAAAACTTGCTTTGACCTTAGACGGTTTTATTGCAACAAAGACCTTCTCCTCAAAATGGATTACTGGCAAAAAAGCAAGGGAGAAAGTTCAGGAGCTCAGGAAAAAGTATATGGCAATAATGGTTGGAGCTAATACGATTCTTAAAGACGATCCAAAACTAACTTGTAGAATAGAAGGATGCACTGAAAAGGTGAAAGTAATCCTTGATAGGCATGGATTAACTGCTAATGGAAATTTTAGGGCGTTTAAGAATGGGAAGGTCATAGTATTCACCAAGAGCGAAAAAGAGTGGAATAATGCAGAAGTCATTAGGGAAACGAATCCCGGAAGAATATTAAAAATCCTTGGCGAAAAAGGAATAGATAGCGTTTTAATCGAAGGTGGAAGGATAGCATGTCAGTTTTTGCCCTTCGCTAATAAACTGCATTTGTTTTATGGAAATAAGCTCTTTGGTAAAGGAATTTCCCCTTTTGAATGTTTAAACGTTGATAAGGTTAGTGATGCTTTTAAAGTCGAATTTCTAAAGTTTGAAAGCTTTAGAGATAGCCTTTACGTGGAGGCGAAGCCATGTTCTCAGGAATAATTGAAGCTGTTGCAAAAGCTAAATTCTCTAATGGGAAACTGTTCGTTGAAAAAGTGATAGACGTAAACTTAGGGGACAGTGTAGCCGTCAATGGGGCATGCTTAACTGTTAGTGATATTAGAGATTATATAGTCTTTGATATTGGTGAAGAGACGTTAAAAAGAACCAACTTGGCTAAAGCAAAAGTTGTCAACCTTGAAAGAGCTTTGAAGCTTGGCTATAGAATTGATGGACATTTAGTTACTGGACACATTGACGGGACCTTAAAGCTAAAGAAAATTCTAAAGAGAGGAAAAACCTATTGGCTGTCCTTTGAAATGCCTAAAGAGAGATTTGCCATAGTAGAAAAGGGAAGCATAGCTTTGAATGGAATAAGCTTGACAATAGCTAAAGTTGATAAAAATCAATTTTGGGTACAGGTGATTCCTTATACATGGGAAAATACCAATCTGAGGTTTCTAAGAATTGGAGATGAAGTGAATTATGAGATAGACGTTGTTGCGAGATATTTGAAGGGTATTTTGGGTGATAGATATGGACTTGGAAAAGCTTAGGAAAAGCCTTCTTGAAGGTAAACCAATAATTCTAATTGACGAAGAAAGGGAAGTTGAAGCTGATCTAATTTATCCAGCCGAGCTTGCAAACGCTGAAGTGATAAACTTTATGCTCCAAGCTAAGGGAATGCTATGCTTAGCTATGGATGAAGAGGAGGCTCTAAAGAGGGGCTTTTTCAAGTTGCCTTCCAAGAACAACGAGACGAACTTTTTAATTAGCGTTGACTATAAGGAAACATTCACGGGAATTAGTGCAGAAGAGAGAGCTTTAACTGCTAAAAAGATTGCCGAGGGATTGGATATTAAGCACTTCCGCTATCCTGGTCATCTGCACCTTTTGGGTGGGATTGGGATAAATAAAAGGAAAGGACACACTGAAGCATCTCTTGAACTAGTTGAAATGCTTGGATTTAAGAGGTATGCAGTGATAATAGAGCTTTTAGATGAAGAAGGGAATTCCCACAACTTTGAATTCATAAGGAATTTTGCTAAAAAGCACGATTTGCCGATGGTTACAATCAAAGAGGTGTTTAAAGAAGTTGTAAGGAAAAAATGTTTTGTTAAAGTTTTTGCTCAAGCAAAGCTCCCCAGCAAATACGGAACCTTTAAGATAGTTGCCTTTGAGAATGAGCTTGACTTTAAGGAGCATGTAGCTATAGTTAAAGAACCTTATGATGTTCCATTAGTTAGGCTCCACTCAGAATGTTTGACTGGTGACACTTTAGCTTCTCTAAAGTGCGACTGTGGAAGCCAATTAGCAAATGCTCTAAAAATGATAGCTCAGGAAGGAGGGATTTTACTTTATCTAAGGCAAGAAGGAAGAGGCATTGGTCTAAAGAACAAAATCAGGGCCTATGAACTTCAAGATAAGGGCTTTGACACGTTTGAAGCAAATAAAATGCTTGGCTTCAGTGAAGATGAAAGAGACTTTAGCATTGCATATCAAATGCTCAAGGCTTTAGGTGTCTCAAAAGTTAGGCTTTTGACTAACAATCCAAGGAAGGTTAAGGCTTTGGAGGAGTTTGGTATAGAGGTTGTTGAGGTTATCCCGATTTTTGGGGAGGTTAATGAGATTAACAAGCCTTATTTAGAGGCTAAGATGCTTAAGCTTGGTCATAATCTAAAACCACTTCTGGAGGGAAAAGGATGATTTATGAAGGCGAATATAAGGGCGAAGGCTTGAAAATAGGTGTGGTTATAAGCAGATTTAATGACTTGTTGACTAAGGAGCTTTTAGATGGGGCATTGGACTGTTTTAAGAGACATGGTGTTAAAGACGTGGACATTTTTAAAGTCCCTGGAGCCTTTGAAATCCCATTTATTACAAAAGAACTAGCAAAAAAAGGTAAATACGATGCTATTTTAGCATTGGGGGCTGTCGTTAAAGGGGAAACGTATCACTTCGAGTTGGTTGCTAATGAAGTTGCCAAAGGAATTGCCCATGTAAACTTAACCTACGAAACTCCCGTTATATTTGGTGTTATAACCGTTGATGATGAGTTGCAAGGACTTGATAGGGCTGGAATAAAATCAAATAAAGGCTTTGAGTATGCTTTGGCAGCGTTAGAGATGGCGAATTTGAGGAAGAAAATAAAGGATGTTTAATTTTTGTTTTTTATTCCTATTTTGAACTTATCCCCAAAATCAACAATCCCAATAGCCAAGACAGGGTGGGTAAATTTTAATTCTAAAACTTTTTCAGCTAGGTCATTTTCGTCTTTAAACTCTATGCTCATTACTTTAATCCCTTCTACGTTATATGTAGCGGTAAAAAATGCCTTTCCTTCCTCAAGCTTAACTTTTTTCACCCAAAACTCGTCTTTTCCCGCAAATCCTAAAAATGCCTCATCTTTATCCCTTTGGATTATTCCCGCAATCCTTGGAGTGTTTAGTGAATCTCTCTCGTAATCCATAGCATCTAAAACATGAATTAGAGCTTTTTTAGGAGTTTCCCACTCCAAAGCCTGAGCAATGAAAGTGGTATGAGAACCGTTGCTAACTACGGCATACTCTCTAAAAATCTTCACTGCTGTATAGCTTACGTATGGATTTGTTGTTTCCATTAGATTGAGCACAGCAACTTCGTCTCCTTTAAGTTCTGCTTTTCTATTGGGAAAGGAGCGAGAGCTGACGCGGTAAAAAGCGAAAGGTTTGCCACCTTTTAGCCCAACACCTAGCATTCTTCCAACGTATTTCATGTTATCACCTCATCTAAGCGTTCTTCCTCCAAAGCTAACCTAATTTCTCTCGCTATTCTTAGTCCCATCATTATTTCCTCGCCATTGTAAAGTGAAGAATACCAGTGATTAACGTTGCTTCCACCGTCTATACGAGAAGCAAAGCCTATGCAGTGAAATTCACCATCATAAGCAAAATGCAAAGCAAAAGGTCCAATTATACCTGGTTTTTCTAAGTTATGCATTGCCTCAACGAAGGCTAAGCCATAGTCATAAATTTCTGGAATTAATGACTCTCTAAGGACAATTAGCTTGTTTCCAACTATTGTGTAGGGTAAAGCTTTAAATGGCCTTCTCTTGTTCGCATCTGCTATTACCAATCGCTCATCAACTCCCATTAACTCAAGCCTTTCTTTAATTGGTGAATAGAAAAAGTGCACATAGATAAAAATGCCATCTATAAAGCGCTCGATTTTATATGGTGTCCTGACATTTTTAAGTTTCTCCTCAAGATCTCTTCCATAAGCGATAAAGTGTTCACTCCCTCCTTTTGGTCCTTCAATTCTAACAAAATAAAGCTCGTTATCTTTTACTTCGCTTAAATCAAAGCTTTCAACCTGTGGGATGTTAGCTTTTTTCAAAGCTTTATTAACTAATTCGAACTTTGTTTCCCATTTTAAAAATCGCTTATTTCCGAAGAATTTTGCCTTTGAGCGTTCAATATTTTCAATCCCAAGATAAGCTACAAAAGAACCATGGGGGATTATTATTCCCTCGTCATATAGGATTTTGCTCATATCCTCTGTTACTCTAAGTTCATCAAGTAATGGGAGTGAAGCATAAAAGGGCTTCCTCTTTGGTGAGACATACAGACGAGTTTTGAAACCTTCTTTTTTTGCACCTTGAATTATCTGGAGAGCTGAATGTGAAGCTATTGTTGAGGTTATCATCCAATCACCTCTAAAAGCTCCTCTTGGCTTAAAAGCTTCCCATTTTTCATCACTCTCATAGTATCTCCACTTATCTCATCAATAATCAAAAGTTCGCCATTTTTCCTCCCAAACTCAAGCTTAAAGTCAATGATTTCTAAGCCTTTATTTTGGAAGAACTCCTTTAGAATTTGAGCTACTTTTCTTGTAACCTCTTTCATGATTTGAATTTCCTCTTTTGTTGCAATGTTGAGCTTTTCTATGGCTTCTTCACAGATTAGAGGATCGCCTAAAGCATCGCTTTTTAATGTGAGCTCAACAATGTTCAGCTCTTGAAGAGGCTTTACAAACTCGCCATAGCGCCTTAAGAAACTTCCATAAGCTTTGTAGCGGTAAATGACCTCAAGAGGAATTTTTTCAGCTTTCAAAAACTTTGCCTTTCTCTCATCAATCTTCTCAACAAAATGTGTTTTTATTCCCCTCTCATTTAAGAGCTTAAAGAAAAATGCTGTTTGTTTTAAAACTGCACTTCCTTTTCCTTGCCTTTCACCAATTACTTTGTTTCCTCCTGTGTCCTCTCTATCCTCAAACCCTAGAATGGTGTCTTTAAAATAAAAAATCAAAAACTCGCCATCTTTATAAACGTCTTTTGTCTTTCCCTTATAGATAAGCTCCATCGGCTTCACCCTTTTCTCTAAGCATTTCATTGATGAGTTTTATCGCACACAAATCGCCGCACATGCTACAGGCTTCAGTTGAAGTGGGTCTCTCCTTTCTAATCTCTATGAATTTTTCTTTGTCCATTGCAATCTCAAACTGCGTTGTCCAGTTTAATGAACCCCTTGCTAAGCTCATTAGGTAGTCCTTTTTGTAATCGCTTTCAAAGCGTGTTAAATTTACAGCATGGGCAGCTATTTTTGAGGCAATGACACCTAAACGAACGTGCTCTTTATCTGGCAATCCCAAATGTTCTGATGGAGTTACATAACATAAAAAGTCGGCTCCACTTAAAGCGGCTATAGCCCCTCCAATTGCCCCGACTATGTGGTCATAACCGGGAAATATGTCCGTAACTAATGGACCTAATACATAGAAAGGAGCATTATCAGTTGCAACTTTTGCTATTTTTATTTGCATTGGTATCTGGTCTATTGGCACGTGTCCCGGACCCTCAACCATAGTTTGGACTCCAAACTCTCTCGCTCTTCTTACCAAACGTCCTAGTGTAAAAAGCTCACTCATTTGTAATTCATCACCAGCATCTGGTAAGCCACCGGGTCTTAAACCATCGCCTAAACTTAAAACCACGTCATATTCCTTAGCAAGCTCTAAGAGGTAGTCGTAGTTCTTATAGAACGGGTTCTCTTCCTCCCAATGGAGAATCCAAGCCGCTAAGAAAGTGCCGCCTCTTGAAACCATTCCAACAACTCTCTTAATCCTTTTCATCTTTTCTACGACTTCTTTTGTAACTCCAACGTGGATTGTTGTGTAGTCAACACCATCTTTGAAGTGCTTTTCTACTGCATTCCACATATCATCTTCGGTCATCTCAATGATTGCCCTACCCTTTCTTAGTTGCTCTTCAGCTGCTTGATAAATTGGAACTGTTCCAATGGGAACATTTACAGCGTTCATAATTGCTTTTCTAATTTCATCCAAGTCTCCGCCCGTTGATAAGTCCATAATAGTGTCAGCACCATATTTTACTGCTATTTTTGCCTTCTCTATTTCTTCCTCAAGATTTACTATATCTCTTGAAGTTCCAATGTTTGCGTTAATCTTAACCCTAACTCCCCTTCCAACTGCAACCGGTTTTACCCAATCATGCTTTACATTTCTAAAAATGACAGTGTAACCTTTAGCGACGTTTTTTCTAAGCTCTTCAACTTTAATTCCCTCTTTTTCAGCAATGTATTTCATTTCTTCCGTAATATTTCCCTTTTTTGCCTCTTCAATTTGTGTCATCTTTATCACCAAGTTATTATTTTCCAAAACTTAGTTTTAGCATTTGGATTAAAAGTGTTTTGGGAAATCTTTTTATTCAAGTTTTAACTTGAAATATATTGAAAAGTTTAACTTGAGTTTAGGTGGTGGCTATGTTTGAAGTTATTGAACAAAAGGGAACTGAGCGTTTGAAAAGGGGATTTGCAAAAATGGTTAAAGGCGGAGTTATTATGGATGTGACCAATGCAGAGCAAGCTCAAATTGCAGAAGAAGCTGGTGCTGTTGCGGTTATGGCTTTAGAGAAAGTGCCAGCAGATATAAGAAAAGCTGGTGGCGTTGCTAGAATGGCAGACCCAAAGAAAATTGAAGAAATCATGGATGCTGTTACAATTCCAGTAATGGCAAAGATTAGAATCGGGCATTATGGAGAGGCATATGCCTTAGAGGCTTTGGGTGTTGACATGATTGATGAAAGCGAAGTTTTAACGCCAGCTGATTCCTACTTCCACGTAGATAAGAGAAAATTCAAAGTTCCGTTTGTCTGTGGTGCAAGGAATTTAGGTGAAGCCGTAAGGAGAATTTGGGAAGGTGCAGCAATGATTAGAACTAAGGGAGAAGCAGGAACAGGAAACATTGTTGAAGCTGTAAGACATATACATTTAGTTAATAAGAACATTAAGCTTTTAAAACGCCTAAATGATGACCAAATTTATGTCATAGCTAGGAAGTTTGCCGAACCTTACCTAAGACTGATCTTAGATATTAGACAGATAAGCGGATTGGAACCTAAAATATTAGAGAATGGACCCGTTTATGAAGAATACACCTACCAAGAAATAGTTGATGGCATTTACAAGATTCTTCTTGAGATTAAGAAATTGCAAAGGTTGCCAGTAGTTAACTTTGCCGCTGGAGGAGTAGCAACACCTGCAGATGCCGCACTAATGATGCAAATGGGTATGGATGGAGTTTTTGTTGGAAGTGGAATATTCAAGAGCTCAAATCCGGAAAAAATGGCGAGAGCAATAGTTGAGGCTGTTAATCACTATGATGAGCCAGATGTGATAGCCGAGATAAGTAAAGACTTAGGAGAGCCAATGAGAGGTTTAGAGATTGATAAGCTCGAGGTTCGCTTGGAGGAGAGAGGTGTATGAAAGTTGGCGTTATAGGAGTTCAAGGAGCAGTTAATGAGCATATAGAAGCGACAAAAAAGGCTATGGAAAGGCTCAACATTAGCGGGGAAGTCTTTTGGCTTAAAAAAGCTGAGCAACTGAAAAACATTGATGCCTTAATAATCCCTGGCGGCGAAAGCACAACAATTTCAAGGCTAATGATTAAAAACAATCTCCTTGATAAGGTAAAAGATCTCGGCGAAAGCGGTCTGCCAATTATGGGCACCTGTGCAGGGTTAATACTCTTAGCTAAGCAAATTGAAGGTGCGGTTAGAGATCAAAGATTTCTTGAGCTTTTGGATGTAAGAGTTAGTAGAAATGCCTATGGTAGGCAGGTTGATTCATTTGAAGCTCTGCTTAAGCTTACTTTTGATGCAGAGCCGTTTTTAGGGGTTTTCATTAGAGCACCAAGGATCATTGAAATCTTTGGAAAGGCAAATCCAATAGCTTATTACAAAGACGAGGTTGTAGGTGTTGAGCAAGGAAACATTGTTGGCTTAGCATTTCATCCAGAGTTAACTGATGACACGAGGCTTCATGAATACTTTTTGAAGAATGCCTTCTGATTTTTACATATTTTTGTTAAAATAAAGCTTAAAAACTCATAATTTTAACATTTTCTTGGTGAGCAAATGGAGTGGAGAATAGCAACTTATGCCTCTCATTCAGCACTTCAGATTTTAAAGGGTGCAAAGGATGAAGGTTTTGGAACCATAGCTTTTGGAAAAGAGAGGGTTAAACCCTTATATACAAAATACTTCCCTGTTGCTGATGAATTTTTAGTTGGTGAGTATCCCGAAGAAGAGCTCTTAGAAAAGGGAGCAATTGTAATCCCTCATGGATCCTTTGTTGCTCATCTTGGAATTGAGAAAGTTGAAAGTATGAAGGTTCCTTATTATGGAAACAAAGCTGTGCTAAGATGGGAAAGTGATAGAGAGTTAGAGAGAAAATGGCTTGAAAAAGCTAAGCTAAAGCTCCCAAAGGTTTATGATGATCCTGATGAGATTGATAAACCTGTGATTGTTAAGTTCCACGGTGCAAAAGGAGGAAAAGGTTACTTTTTAGCAAAGGACAGCAAAGACTTTTGGGAAAAAGCAAGAAGAATTGGAATAAAAAGCAAAGAGAGCTTAAAGGAGATTCAAATCCAAGAATATATAATCGGAGTTCCAGTTTATCCCCACTATTTCTACTCAAAGCTTAATGAGGAGCTTGAGCTTATGAGCATAGATAGAAGGTATGAGACCAATGTAGATGGTATTGGGAGAATTTTGGCAAAAGATCAATTTGAGCTAAGCTTGGAGAATTCCTATGTTGTAGTTGGGAATTTTCCAATTGTTTTGAGAGAGAGTCTTTTGATGGAAGTTATCGAAATGGGAGAAAGAGTAATAAGGGCTGCAAAGGGTCTCATAGGTGGGCTTTGGGGACCCTTCTGCTTGGAAACGATACTCACAGATGAACTTGAGTTCGTTGTTTTTGAAATTTCAGCAAGAATAGTTGCGGGGACAAATCCCTTTATAGAAGGATCTCCTTACACATGGATAAGATATAATAAGCCAGTAAGCACTGGAAGGAGAATTGCCATGGAGATAAAGCAGGCTATCGAAGAGGATAGCATTGACGAAATTTTAACATAAATTTGGCAACGTTGGATTTTTAAATGCTTAACTCTAATTTTAAATCTGTTCACTTAATCACAAACATGATTATGGGGTGATAACATGGACAAGGTATACTTGACATGGTGGCAAATAGATAGGGCAATATTCTCTCTTGCTGACAAGTTAAGAGAAAATTTTATGCCAGATATTATTGTGGGAATAGCTAGGGGAGGATTAATTCCAGCTGTGAGGCTAAGTCACGTTTTAGGTGATGTGGAGCTTAGAGTCATTGATGTGAAATTTTATACAGATATTGAAAAGCGCATGGAAAAGCCAGAAATTAGAATTCCCCTTCACGGAGACTTGAAGGATAAGAAAGTTATCATCGTTGATGATGTAAGTGACACTGGAAAGACTTTGCAGGTTGTCATTAAAGAAGTGAAGCGCTTAGGTGCTAAGGAGGTTAAGGTTGTTTGTTTAGCTATGAAACCATGGACAACAGTAATTCCTGACTTCTATGTCTTTAGGACGGATAAATGGATAGTCTTTCCATGGGAAGAATTTCCAGTGGTGGTTAGACAATGAGGGCTTTCATTGCAATTGATTTAACAAACGATGAAGTTAGGAAAAAGTTAGTTGAAGCTCAAGACAAAATTGCAAGAACTAAGAGTGCAAAAATAAAGTTTGTTGAGCCAGAAAATCTTCATTTAACTTTAAAATTTCTTGGAGAGATAAGCGAAGAACAAGCAAAGGAGATCGGCAAAATTCTTGAGGATATAGCAAAGAAGTATAAAAAGCATGAAGTGAAAGTCAAAGGAATTGGTGTTTTTCCCAGCTATAACTACGTCAGGGTTATTTGGACTGGGATAGAAAACGATGAGATAATAAAGAAGATAGCAAGTGATGTTGAGAAGGCTATGCAGAAGCTTGGATTTAAAAAGGACAAAGAGTTTGTTTCCCATGTCACAATTGGAAGGGTAAAATACGTCAAAGACAAAGTTGAATTAATGCTGGTTCTTAAAGAGTTAGCAAATGAAGAGTTTGGGAGTTTTAGAGTTGAGGCTATTGAGCTTAAGAAAAGTACGCTAACACCAAAAGGACCAATATATGAAACGATAAAGAAGTGTGAGCTTTTGGATTAGAAAACCCTTTAAACTTTCTTTTCAACTTTAATTAGGAGAGAAAAATGGAAGACATCTTGAGGGAAGTTCTTTCAAAAATTAAACCAAGTGAACAAGAGAAAGAGCTGGTTGAGAGTGTAAAGAATGAAGTTCTGGAAATAGCTGAAGATACGATTAAAGATGTTAATCTAAAAGTTATTCCCTATTTTGTTGGTTCTTTAGCTAAAGATACCTATTTGGCTGGCGATCATGATATTGACCTGTTTTTAGCATTTCCTCTTGAGATCAATTTAGAAAAGCTTAGAGAAGAAGGACTTAAATTGGCAAAGGCAATTGGAGAAAAACTTGAGAGCTATGAGGTTGCTTACGCTGAGCATCCATATGTTAGGGCTAAATATAAGGGCTTCAAAATTGATTTAGTGCCTTGTTACGACGTTAAAGACTGGAGGGAGGTGAAAACAGCAGTTGATAGGTCAATTCTTCATAATAAATGGGTATTGAAGAATTTAAATGGCAAAAATGATGAAGTCAGGCTTTTAAAGCGCTTTCTCAAAGGTATAGGTGTTTATGGAAGTGAAATTTATGTTAAAGGCTTTTCTGGCTATTTAACGGAGCTTTTGATAATTTATTACGGCTCTTTCATTAATGTCATTAAAAATCATGAGCTTTTATTTAAGCAGAAGATAATTGATTTGGAAGGCTGGCTTAGAAAAGAACCAGAAATATCATTAAAAACTGTGGAAAGGGAAAAGGAGAGCCCTCTAATTATAATAGATCCTGTTGATCCAAGGAGAAACGTTGCTTCCGCATTAAGCTGGGAGAACTTTGCACGTTTTTATTTCAGATCAAAAGAGTTCTTAAAAAAGCCGAGCATTAAATTCTTCTTCCCAAAAGAAGTGCCAATTGGTGATTATAAGGAATTGCTTAGGAAGAAAGGGGCTAATCTTGTAACTCTGCTTTTTGAAAAGCCCGATTTAATTGATGATATTCTCTTGCCTCAGCTTGAAAAGAGTGCAAAGGGATTTGAAAAGGCTTTAGAATTGAGAGGGTTTAGAGTCTATGATTCAAATTGGGGCTACAAAGAGAAAGCCTTCATAATGCTTGAAATCGACCGTTTAGAAAAGCCAAAAATAGGGATTAAACAGGGCCCAGAGTTTTATACTGAGAGAGGGCTTAACTTTTATGTCAAAAATGAAAGGGTATGGATTAGAGGGAGACAGCTTTTCTCTGAAAAAGAAGCTGCAAATACCATTGTTGATATTATTGTTGAGCTATTGGATAAGAATCAGGTGTCCTTGGGTAAAAATGTTAGAGATTTCATAAGAAATGCTAAAATATTGATCAATTTTGTTCCTCCAGAACTAAAAGACGAAGCATATCTTTTCTTAAGTAAAGAAAAATGGGATTTAAAGAGCTAGAGGAACGCATGTCTATTTTTGTAGAACATGTATCCAGCATAGGTTAGTAACGTGATGTCTATTATTCCCAGCACCAGCATTAGAATTACTAACCCCTGTGCCGTTGCCAATGACTTTCCAGTTTGCTCAACTATTTGTTGAATCTCACCTGGTGTTGTTAGGGCATATAGTGCGTACCTTATTGCAAAGGCTCCCATCAATATTGGTATGGGCAACACTGCAAATGCCAGCATTAAACCAGTATATCCTCTTTTTCTTAAGCTCAGTACAGAGAGCAAAATTGGAATTACTAATATCAAAGAAGTTATTGCAAATTGAGGTCCAAATAATCCTCCTAAAATGAAGAAAGGAATTAATCCGTAGATATAAGCTTTATATGCCCTATTCACGTACTTCATTCTGTTTGTGAAATCGTAAGGAGCGGCTCTCGAGTATTTCAAAATCGCCTCAACCTCTTTCATATATTCCTTCTCGCCAAGTTTTTCAATTGTTTTGTTGTTTGTGGAGTTCTTTAATCTAACAGCTCTCTTTAAAAAGAAACTCGCCAACTCTTCATTATCAATCACAACTTCATCTATAAGATTGAAAAAGTTCTCTCTTGCTTCTCTAATCTTATTTAAAGCTTGTTCTTTCTTTTTAGGAGATAATGAACTTAATCCCTTAATCCTCTCCTCTATCTCTCCCAAAACTTTGGTAATTTCCTTGAGAATTTCAATGCTTTTCACAAGAAACACCTCCAAAAGTAAATAAAAAAGAAAAGGCCTTTAAGCCTTTTGCTCTGCTTTGAGCAATTTAGTAACTGCCAAGTACATCCATACTAATATTACTCCCCATGCAAATACCATGAATGCTAAAGCACTAGCTTTCATTTCCCTCACCTCAGAGCTTTATTATTACCTCGTTCTTCTCTAATTCTTCACCGTACTTCTTCTTGATAGCCATGTATGCTTCGATAGCACCTATGATGAGAATTAATAGCATCATTCCTCTGGCTCCCCAGACCCACTTAGCAAATTCTGGCTTGGCTACATAGCTTGGTACTGCCTTGAAGAATCCTGACTTAATGTAGTCCCATGTTGTTGCAATCAACAAGATTGCGGTATAAGCTGGGGCAATGTATTTGATGAATATCATAACCCACTCAGGAACCTTGATGTAAGCTCCTTTGTGCAATTCTTCCCAGAAGTTCTCTGGCTTGAATAACCAAACTGCAACGATGATATCAAAGAGACCCAATACTACTAGCAAGTATGAACCTACCCATAAGTCAAGCTCTGTTAGGTAGTATAAGTCTAAGCTTGCTGCTGTTGGGTCTAATGCAACTGGAAGTCCAAGGATTAGGTAGAGTATGAATACAAATGCTGCACCTGTCTTTCTGTTTATCTTCAAGTCTTCTTCAAGCAATGCAACCAAATAGTTGTACATGGCTATAGCTGATGTGAAACCAGCAAACCAAAGCAATAGGAACCATACTGCACCGAAGAATTGACCAGCGGGCATTCTCATGAATACGTTTGGCAATGCAATGTAAGCTAAACCAACTCCTGCCTTAACTCCCTCTTGACCCAAGTATGCGAATGCAATTGGGATAGCAATTGAACCACCTAGGATAACCTCAGCAAACTCGTTAAGTGAAACTGTTGCTAAACCTGAAAGTGCAACGTCATCCTCTGGACCCAAATAGCTTGCATAGTTTTGTATGATACCCATACCCAAACTTAGGGTGAAGAATATTTGTCCTGCAGCTGCTAATGCTGATTGCCAGGTTATTTCGCCAAATCTTGGCTCCCATAGGAATTCAAAACCTTTGATTGAACTCCACTCTGGCTTAACTGGTGAACCAAGGGTTAATGATCTAAGAACTAATAAGATAGCTGCTATATACAAGACGGGCATCATAACCTTAACCCATCTTTCTATACCCTTACTAACACCCTGTCCTACTGCAATTCCAAGCAATATAACTGAAATACCCCAGAATAACAGCACTTGTCCTGTGTTTGTTAGGTACCCAATCATGAATTCTACTGAGTTCTTTCCAAAGTATGCCCCAGTTGCGCTGAAGTATGTATAAGCTGCTGACCAACCAATAACGTGGAGATAATAACTGTTCAAGAGCGTTGTAACTGAAAATGCTAACATACCACCTATAATACCAAATATCAATGCTGTTCTTGGTTTCAAGCTCTCTCTTGACATTAGGTAGAATGTTGGTCCCAAAGTACCGTGTCCATATTTACCTCCGTATCTACCTTCAACCCACTCAACCCACATGATTGGTATTCCCAAGAGGAACAGTGCTGCAAAATATGGTATCATGAATGCACCGCCACCATTCTTGGCAGCTTGGTATGGGAATCTCCAGAAGTTTCCTAGACCTATTGCGTTTCCTGCCATTGCTAATATCAATCCAATCTTGGTTGCCCATCTATCTCTTTGTTCCATATCATTTCACCTCTAAACTCAATTCAACCGAATTTTGCATCAATGAACAAATATTTGCAATTATTCATAATGTTAAGAACCCTTAATAAAAGTTTCCCTTCGCTGAATTCGACAAAAGACGATTTACTCACGCTTAAAACTAAAAACAGTGCATTATTGTCATTTTTCAAATACTTCCGCATAAAGTAAAAATTTTGTTGAGTATATGACGATAAATTGAACTTTGTTATAAAGCACATAGAAACTATTGAGAAAATTTTTTGATGAATGTCTTGGCATCAAATTTGGTGTTCCTAAACCATATAAAATATTTCATGTGTTTAAAATTTTAGCTCATTGATACACTACTTTGAACATTGATGTATGTAAAATGGGGACAGCTAGTGCTTTTATAATTGATTTATTGCTTCTGATTTTTTTGTTTCATTGAAGGCTTTCATACATAACTTTTCGTTTAGAAATAAGAGTTTTCTAAGGAGTTTCAACGAAAGGTTTATATATGCTATTGCCTAAATTTGTATCGCTAATCACCTAATATGGAGGTATGCACATGGTTGAGCAAGACCCATTTGAAATTGCTGTTAAGCAACTCGAAAGAGCTGCCCAATATATGGATATAAGTGACGAGGCTTTAGAGTTTTTAAAGAGACCACAAAGAATTCTTGAGGTAACAATCCCGGTAGAGATGGATGATGGTTCTGTTAAGGTTTTCACAGGATTTAGAGTCCAATACAATTGGGCTCGCGGTCCAACAAAGGGTGGTATTAGATGGCACCCTGAAGAAACATTAAGCACAGTTAAAGCTTTAGCTGCTTGGATGACTTGGAAGACCGCCGTTATGGACCTCCCATACGGTGGAGGTAAGGGTGGAGTTATCTGTAATCCAAAAGAGCTCTCTGATAGAGAAAAGGAGAGACTTTCAAGGGGTTATATAAGGGCTATCTATGACATTATAAGCCCATACACCGACATTCCAGCTCCAGACGTTTACACTAACCCACAAATCATGGCTTGGATGATGGACGAGTACGAGATGATTGCAAGAAGAAAGACCCCAGCCTTCGGTATCATCACAGGTAAGCCACCAAGTGTCGGTGGTATCATTGCTAGAATGGATGCAACAGCTAGAGGTGCAGCATTTACAGTTAGAGAAGCCGCTAAGGCACTTGGCTGGGACACCTTAGAGGGCAAGACTATTGCAATCCAAGGTTACGGTAACGCTGGTTACTACATGGCTAAGATCATGAGCGAAGAGTACGGCATGAAGGTTGTCGCTGTTAGCGACAGTAAGGGCGGTATCTATAACCCAGATGGGCTTAACGCTGATGAAGTTCTTGCTTGGAAGAAGAAGACAGGTAGCGTTAAGGACTTCCCAGGGACAACAGCCATCACAAATGAAGACTTACTCGAGCTTGAGGTCGACATCTTAGCTCCAGCTGCTATCGAGGAGGTCATCACCAAGCACAACGCTGACAACATCAAGGCTAAGATTGTTGCTGAGCTTGCAAATGGTCCAACCACACCAGAAGCAGATGAGATACTACACGAGAAGGGCATCCTCATTATCCCAGACTTCCTCTGTAACGCCGGTGGTGTTACAGTCAGCTACTTTGAATGGGTGCAAAACATAACTGGCGACTACTGGACAGTCGAAGAAACAAGAGCAAAGCTTGACAAGAAGATGACAAAGGCATTCTGGGACGTTTACAACACCCACAAGGAGAAGAACATCAACATGAGAGATGCAGCATACGTTGTTGCCGTCAGCAGAGTATACCAAGCAATGAAGGACAGAGGTTGGGTAAAGAAGTGATACCCTTTCTGCTCTATTTTTCCTTGTTTTCTTGTTAATTATTAGTCAATTCTTGTGAAACTCAGGATAAGACTAAAAAAGCAATATTACTATTTCTAAGCTTCACATAAAGAGCCCTTACACCACCATAAGTTACTTACGAGGGCATTAAGTTAGAAAGGTTGTGGATTATAAATTAGAAAAAATCAAAAAATGAAACAAAGCTCACTCAACCTTTTCAATCCCAATTTTGGCTTTTATTTCGGTCCATTCAACTGTGTATCCTTTAACATCATCTGTAAATTGTACCTCTACTGCCCTTGTTTCTCTCTTTACATAATCCAGCATTTCTTGGAGTAATGATTTTCCTTCTTCATTCACGTTTATGTATACCTTTATCCTGTCGTTTACATCTAAATCAAGTTGTTTTCTCATTTCTTGTATTCTTCTAACGACCTCTCTTGCATAACCCTCTGCTATCAGCTCTCTTGTTAATCTTTTGTCAACAAAGACTTTACCGTGCTCAAATTCTTCACCAACGAGGTGTTCTGGCAGTTCTTCTTCAAATATTATGTGTTCTCTTTGTATCTCGAATTCTTTGCCATCTATCTCAACCTTAAACGCTCCTCTCATTATCCTTTCGTAGAGTTCTTTTGGTTCCTGACTCTCTATCCACTTGGCAACAATCTTTGCATCTCCTTTGAAGTGTGGACCGAGCTTTGCAAAGTTTGGCTTGGCTCTTATATCTCTTTCTATCTTGCCCACTACAACTTCCTTAGCATTTAATTGGTCTCTCAGTATTCTATTGAGTCTTTCTACGGCTTTTATTGCGGTTTCATCATCGGTTTCCACGATTATTTGTTTGACTGGATATCTAAGCTTTATCTTTGCCTTTTGTCTTGCCGCTGAACCTGCTTCAACTATTGATCTTATAACGTTCATTTCTCTCTCTAACTCAACATCAACGAGTTTCTCATCTTTCTTTGGCCAATCTTGCATGTGAACGCTCTCTCTTTCACTGAAAGGTCTTATTAGATTTTGATATATTTCTTCGGCTAAATATGGTGTAAATGGTGCCATTAGTCTTAAGAGAACATCAAAGACTTTCCAAAGCGTGTAATAGGCAGCTAACTTATCTGGGTCGTCACTTTCAACCCAAAGCCTTTTTCTTATCAATCTCACGTACCATCTGCTCAAGTCTTCAACTACGAAGTTATATATTCCTCTTGTGGCTTTTATTAGGTAGAAGTTCTCCAATCCACTGTTAACTGTGTCTATCAGGCTGTTAACTTTTGAGAGTATCCATTTGTCCTCTTCCCTGAATGGAAGCTCTTCTGGGTTTATCGTTGTTGGATCAAATCTATCTAAGCTCATGTAGGTTGCACTTAATATGTAAACGTTCCAAAGTATGTTGAGCATTCTCTTAACTTGTCTTAACCCTTCCCAGCTGAACCTTAAGTCTTCCCAAGGAACATTTGCCCATAACATGTAAAATCTAAAGGCATCTCTTCCCTCCTTTTGAACAACTTCCTCTGGTCTTATTATGTTCCCCAAGCTTTTACTCATCTTATCTCCTTTTTCATCTAAAACATAACCGTGCATAGCAACTTTTCTGTATGGAACTGTGTCAAAGGCTATAACACTTGCGGCTTGCTGTGAGTAGAACCATTTTGTGACTTGATCTTGACCCTCAACTATAAAGTCAGCAGGCCAAAGTTCTTCAAATGCTTTTTTGTTCCTTGGATAGCCTAAGGACGCCCAAGATGCTATTCCAGAGTCGAACCATACGTCCAAAACATCCTTGACTCTTTTCATATCCCCTTCACACTTTGGACACTTCAAGACTACTGTATCGACCCATGGCTTATGTAGGTCAACCTCATGTATATCATGGTTTATTGGTTCTTTGCTCAGCTCTTTAAGCTCATCAAAGCTTCCAACTACGTGAACATAACCACACTTTTCACAGACCCAGAATGGTAACGGTATCCCCCAATATCTTTGCCTCGATATACACCAATCTCCACTATTCATTACACCGTTGTCATACCTTACTTTAACCCAGTCTGGATACCATGTTACCTTTTCATCATTTTCCTTTATTATTTGATCCTTGACTTTATTAACCTTTAAGAACCATTGCTCTGTTGCTCTAAATATTAGCGGCGTCTTACAACGCCAGCAGTGTGGATATTTGTGCTCTATTGTGTCTTCTTTAACTAATAATCCCTTTTCTTTGAGATACTCGATTATTTGTGGATCAGCATCTTTAACATAAACTCCCTTCCACTTACCTTCTACGTAACGGCCTTCATCGTCTAATGGGCTATATATGGGCAGTCCATATCTCCTACCAACTTCAAAGTCCTCCTCACCATGACCTGGTGCTGAGTGAACTAGCCCAGTTCCTTCTCCTAAAGTCACGAAGTCTCCAAGAATTACTCTATGTGCCCATTCGTACCTTTCTCTGAACTCTTTTTGTGTTGGATATTCTTCTAAGAATGGATGCACATATCTTATACCCTCTAATTGCTCTCCTTTGAATTCCTCAACTATTTCACCTTTAACGCCTATCTCTCCAAGAACTTTATCCATTAATCTCTTTGCTAAGAACCAGTATTCTTTTTTGCCTTCCCATTCGACTTTAACTTTTACATAGTCATATTCTGGATGAGCCGCAACCGCTAAGTTAGCTGGTAAAGTCCAGGGTGTTGTAGTCCAAATAAGCAAGTACTCATTCTCTTTCCCTTCTATTGGGAATTTCACATATATGCTCGGGTCTTCTCTTATTTTATACTCTCCTCTTACTTCATGCTCAGCCAAAGCAGTTTCACATCTTGGACACCAGTGTAAAACCCTCAAATCCTTCTCTAAAAGCCCCTTCTCCCAAGCTCTTTTAAGCGTCCACCATGCAGCTTCTATGTATTCATTCTTTATTGTCATGTAAGGATTCTCCCAGTCCATCCAAACGCCAAGCATTTTGAATTGCTCGGTCATCGTCTTTAGATTTTTAAGGGCAAACTCTTTACACTTCTTTATGAACTCATCAACGCCTATCTTTTCCTCTATGTCCTTCTTTATCTTTAAACCGAGAGCTTGCTCAACTTTAACTTCTATAGGCAAACCGTGCATGTCATAACCCGGCTGTCTTCTAACATTATACCCCTGCATCGTTCTAAATCTTATCACCATATCTTTGATGATCTTGTTCCAAGCAGTCCCAAGGTGTATGGCACCACTAACATAAGGTGGTCCATCCAAAAAGTAATACTTTGGACCATTTTCTCTTAGTGTTTTAACCTTCTTTGGTGTGTCGCTTTGTTTCCAAAAGTCTTCTATTCTTTCTTCGAGCTTTTGGGCATTATATTCTCTCATTTCAGGCTCTTTTATCATGTTAAAAACCTCCTGGGGTTTGTAGAATAGGTTAGTTTGGTAGAATAGCCCGTTTTTTTATGGGCAAACTGAAAAACCAAGGATAAATAAAT
>MTLP01000005.1 GCA_002009975.1 Thermococcus sp. JdFR-02 | reverse complement strand
ACACCCGGACTCGTTTCGACCCCGGAAGTTAAGCCCGCCAGCGATCCCGGCAGTACTGCCCTCCGAGAGGGGGCGGGAAACCGGGGACGCCGCCGGCCACTCAAATGCCCGGGTGGTGTAGCCCGGCCCATCATGCGGGACTGTCACTCCCGCGACTCGGGTTCAAATCCCGACCCGGGCGCCAACTTTTACATCGTTTCTTAAAAATTCTCAGAGTTATTAATTCAAATTGGGTTATGCTTTGTTCTCAAACAGACCATAAAATTTATAAAACAATCCCTTTTATTGGTATTCGACATGGGCCGGTAGCTCAGCCTGGTTAGAGCACCGGGCTTTTAACCCGGTGGTCCCGGGTTCGAATCCCGGCCGGCCCGCCAGAATCGTTCTTAATTTCATATCATGCCATTGTTTGGGAGCTTTCTATATTCCGCAAAACCTTAAAAGCTACGGAGTATTATTTGTTATTGTAGCCCCGTGGTGTAGCGGCCAAGCATGGGGGACTCTGGATCCCCTGACCCGGGTTCGAATCCCGGCGGGGCTACCAATCACATGTTATATTTTCATGATACAAAAATTTTTAAACTAAACCAAGTTCTATTAGTTCTTTATGTTATATATTTAAACGTAATATGCTCTTTTGGATTTTATATTGAAAATATAACATGTCATTAGAAAATAGCTTATATCAAATCATAAACCTAAAATTTATTGAATTTTTTCCAAAATTTTAAGAACTTTGCAAACCCTTTTATTTTTTAAATCATGGTTTAGACAATAATAGCAAGATAATACAACCGATTTTTAGCAATAGATAGTTGAAATACCCCATTTAGCAAAAGTAAGCAATCTTAGAAAAGTATTTATAATATAAGGAAATAATTACGCTATAAGGTGAGTATATGATAAATATGATGACAGCATCTATTATACATGAGATTATTAATATTTTAAGTATGGAGGACTCTTCTACAGTAGCAATTCTTACACGAAGACTAAATGAACGAGGCATACCCTGCACACGACAAAAGGTCGAAAGGGTTCTAAGAGACCTTATTGGAAAGGAGATAATTGAGGCATATTATATCAACAGCAATCACAGAAAGCATTATAGATTGAGGTCAACATAATGAATACTTCAGCAATGCTCCTTGGAAACGATAGAAGAATGTTTGTGGTAGAGTTTCTTCAAAAATCAAGTGGGTATGCGGATCTTAGGGATGTAGTTGAGTACATAGCTGAGAGGGAAGGTAAGACTGATAGGAAGCATAGAAAGAGCATATATGTAAGTTTAATCCAAACCCATCTCCCTAAGATGGAAAGAGAAGGAGTAATAACCTATAGGGCAGGAACAGTTCGACTTATCAAGGTTCCTGAAAATGTGAGTGTTTATTTGGAAATTGTAAGAGAAAATGACATTCGATGGTCAACTTTCTATATTCTTCTTTCTTTAAGTTCAGCAATTATAAGCTATGCCATAACGAACTGGCATGGAGTTTTCATATCAATGGTTTTCCTAAGTCTCTCAATAATTCACAGATCAAAGGAGCATTTACTCCTAAAAAACGGAGAGTAATTCTCCATTACCCCCAGTATTGTTCTCATTACCTATATACAACAATGACTAACTCTCTAGATGATGCCCTTGTATGAGGGCTCGAAATTTTTTAAGGAGATGAAAAAATGAGAAAAATAATACTTGGTATTTTTGGTCTTTTAGTTGCCTTTGGGCTCGTTCTTGGAGCGGGGGCAAATTTTAGTGACTACAATGCCAGCAGAAGCGTCCATTGGGAAATTGTTCCGGACGACAATGAACTTATTGACTTAACGCCACTTCAACCATATGCATACATAAGTGATGCAGGTGTTTTAGTGATAGACTTCTCAACTGAGAATCCAAACTATCCAGGATATGGGGACGGCATAAGTCCATCAGCAGAATATAACTTTGATGAGGTCTTTGAAGTCAGCAATGATCTTTGGGAAGACAATATGACAATAGTTGTCAGAATAACTTCAAGTGTTACTGGAATTGAATTCTATGGACACGAAGGAGACGTTCATGAAGTTGCAAACGGAACAGTCGTTAGTTCTTCAGATGTAGCAGACGAAGACGTTTGTTTTGTTGTTGGTCCAAACGATGCAGTTAAAGTGGGAATAGATATCAGTACAGACGGTGACACCCCAGGAGACGTTTGGGATGAGCACATGAGCATTAAGGCTTACAGACTAGGAACAGAACCAGCAGAGCTCGTAGGAAAGTGCGGACAATAGTGAATTTTGAGGAGGATTGAGAAAAATGAATAAACTTATTGGTTTAGCCCTACTTCTAATAGGGATGGTTTTAGCAGTTGGCGCAGGCGCTAACTTTAGATATTACGAAGCCGAGAGAGACATTACAGTTGCAATAGTTGCAGACGACAACGAACTCATCGACTTAACTCCAATCCAGCCATATGCAAGGCTGAGCGGTGGAAAACTTTACATTGACATCGGTCAGTACAACCCAAATAGACCTGCTTGGGGAGGAACTGGATTAAGCCCAAACACAACCTATGTCTTTGAGGAAATGTTTGAAGTCAGTAACGACCTTTGGGAAAACAATAAAACTGCTTACCCAATTTGTGTAACAATTAGCGTTGCAGGAGCATACGATGTTGAAATATTTGCAGGTGATTATGACGCTCCAACAGCTGGTCCAAGTGATAGCATAACCTTTACAGTAAATCATGGAAGTCCAGTTAAGATCGGATTTATATTCGACAATACAAACATGAGCTTGGGATCATACCAAACACAAATGAACATAGAAGCAGTTGCTGGCGCATGCCCATAGTGAAAATACTAGAATTTTGAAGATTTGGAAGAGCCTTTGCTCTTCATAATACCTTAACTTTGTGGAGAGAAAAAACAATGAACATAAAAATCGCATTATTAATCATTGTATTCATGTTATTCTTTGGAATTAGTGTTAGTAAGCCTATTCCAATTTCTTATGCCTTTGATGGGAATGTTTCTGATACTCCGGATAATATTGAAACACCACTTCCTCCCTATGCTTTTCTCTATCACGGAGAGAACTTAACAATTGATATAAGCTCACAAAGTCCTCTTTATCCCAACTATGGGGAAGGACTTAGTAAGGATTCTACTTACACTTTCGATGATGTTATGTTTGTTGAAAATAATGTAACTAAAACCGGAGCAGATGTTATCTGCGTAATTGTAACATCTCAAATGACTGGATTGAAATTTTACTACTTAGATAATAATCCAAGTGAAAGCATTGCAATAACTCTCGGAGCCAACGAAATTATGAATATTGGGATGCAAATAAACACTACAAACTTTAACATTGGAAATGCCTCTGGAACAATTAAAATACAAGCTTTTGAAGGTGCATGTGAATGATAAAGATACTTGAAGGAGTTTTAACAGGGATCATAGTTGTATTTTTGTTTGCATCTATAGCAGGATTTATTTTGGATATGCCCGTTCTTGTATCATATGTTTATTCGGACAGCATGAATCCAACCTTGAAAAAAGGAGACTTTTTCTTCATAAATCCACTGTCAAAAGGAGATGTTGGAGATATAATCGTTTATAATATGAAAGGTCAGTGGACGGTACACAGAATTTATGCAAAAGGGGCTGAAGGATATATAACAAAAGGGGATAACAATATCGCTACAGATCAACAAGAGGGCAAAAATCCTGAGATAAAATCAAAAGATATAATTGGCAAGGTTATAGTTATTAAAGGGACACCTCTAACGGTGCCAAAAGTTGGAGGTTATGTTAAGACGATATCAAATAAAATATCAAACTTTTATGTTGCTGCAGCACTCTTAATTTTTGGAGGTGTTTTGGTAACACTTAACGACAAAAATGAGAAGAAAAGAAAAAGACAGAAAGTTATCAAAATTAAATTTAAAACTGTTTATATAATCACATCTGCTCTGACAATAGCAATTTTGATTCTCTCAATGATGCTGTCTTGGGGAACTTTGTCATTTGGATATTCCTCAACTCTTGCGGGAGGACAAAATGAGGGATGGTATCTTCCGGAATCTACCTTTGAAAAAGAACTTTCTTTGCAAAACAGAGCGGTTTATCCATTTTATTACTTCATAGAACCACGGGGCGACAGAATACAGATAAATGGAGAGAATTCCTTCAAAATTTCTAGTGGGGAAAACAAGGACATTAAATTAACTATTAATGTTCCAAAGGAAACAAGACTCTTTACTGAAAAAATCGATGTGTATGCTTACCTTCCAATAGTCCCAATTAGCATAATTGGCGTTCTTTACTCCAAAAGTCCATATCTGCCATTTATCGCATATATTGGAGAAGCTGCATTGTTGTTTTTGCTGTTACATCTCATTGCAGGAGTTGGAAATGAAGAGGTAATTAGATATCGGGTTCATCGTTCTGGAACTTTTGGGATTTTTAAAAGAATAAGAAGGGGTATGAGACTATGAAAATACTTAAACTACTATTTCTGTTAGCAATAAGCTTTTTAATACTAATTAGCTCCAGTGGAACTTTCAGAGAATATGATAGCAAACGGAATTTCCAAATTGATATCGTCGCTGGAAATTCCTCATACATAAGCTATTACTGTGAGTATCAAAATTCGTCAAACATTGTGACTATAGAAGCTAATTCGTCAGGAGTTTTTGATGTCCTATCAGTAGAAAACAAACTTGGAGAGAACTTAAACCTTAGAATTGAAGGAGATTATTCATCCCTACCTCCCTCACTTGATGTAGACATTGAGAGTGAGTGGATTCTCTTATATGATCAAGATACGTACACTTTCACTGGAGTCATAAGTGCTGGTGATGTCACAGGGGATTATGAGGTTCCTCTAACTCTCTATGGAACTTGGAACACGGGGGATGCAGAAGTCAGCACATGCCCTCTAAGGATTAATGTCATCGGACCTCTAATTACAATAACAAAGGATCTAATATCAGGACCAACGGTCTTTCCAGTAAATACAAACCAAACTTGGATGATGAGAATAACCGTCGTAAACAATGGTGGAGATAAAAACAACTTGATAGTAAAGGATACAATTCCAGCTGAACTTGAAGTGAACTTAGCTCAGACTTCAGTAAGTGTAGGAAACTATACAGCTGTTAAAATGGGGAATTGTCATGGTCTAGGCGCAACAAAGATAACATGGACATTTGATCTCCCTGCAGGTACTTCAGCTCATATGAACATTACTGTCACTACAAGAGAAAAATGTCACTGTGGACACCAATCTTGCTGTCACATAGGGTACACAAGCCCCGGTATCTACAACCTAAATGATGGTGCAAATCTAACAAATTATGGGATTGTCACAAGCCCTATAACTGTTATTGTGACGGATAATTGAGATTAAACTAGGTGTTTAAAAAATGAAAAAAGTTAAAAAGAAAAAAATCGCGCTAGGAACTCTTTTGTTTCTTTTTCTATCTTTTTCAACGCTAACAATTATGGCGTTTCAAAAGGACTCAGTTTTAATGGTAAATACAGCAGTAGGAAGCTATACGCAGAAAGGTGTTTTTCATCATGAGGGTATTTTCTCAAATAATTCACTTTACAAAACCCCTCAAAGCATGGAATATTACCCTCGAGATATAACTAAAAACATTTCAGGAGTTTATAGGTACTCTTTTTCTCCTAGAGAAAATGTTAACGGAAATTACACGCTTGAGATTATCACAATCTACTACGTCTCAAAGGGGAACGAGAAGATAGTGCTTTGGGATGAAAGCATCTTAAAGAAAGAAGGAATTTTAAAGAATGGAACCGCAAGTGAAGCAGTTTTCTTCAACTTACAAGTCATTAATGCAAGATCCGCGGAGATAAAGCAGACGCTTAAAATTCCAAGACTTTCACGTGAAGTGAGGTTAGTATTTCATACAAAACCCTCTGGAATCATTGCCAATGAAAATATACTAGAGGACTTTACTCAAAGTATCGGTCTTGTTGAAGACACAGCAACTGGACTTATATACTTCACAAATGAGGAGAAAGTTACAAGAAAAAACATAATTGAAAGCAAAGAACAGCAAAATTTCTTAACATTTCTTGGGAGGTCTGTAGAAGTTAGAACAGGAAAAATATTGTTCTCAGTGTTAATGCTCTTTACGGGTATACCTCTCTTTGGCATGGTGTATACCGCAAAAGGAAAAGCTCCGAAAGACGAGTTAAAGGATTTGAGACAGTATATAATCGAAGGGATTCCAAACAGAGTTGACAAAAAAATAGCATTAGCTACAAAAGATGATTTAAGAAAAGCCTTTGAGCTACTTGACAAACCTATAATGCATTATGAAACAGGATCAAGTGAAGTTTATACAATCGTTGATGAAGGCGTGTCCTACGAATACAAAGAACTCAAAAAAGACAACTGATCTTTTTTATTTTATCTTTAGAACAAGACTCAAAATGCGGTATTAAGATTGCAGTATTTCTTCAAGCTTTTTTATTTTAATGCTTCTATTTTTTGCAATTTCAAAAGGCAAATCGATAATATAGGGGACCTTGTCTATCACGCCAATATCAGAGGTAGCGACTACTTCGAACCGCTTTAATTCTTTATCAACTCCTTTAACAGTCTTAGCCTCACCGAGAAGGTTGAACTTTCTTAAAATTTCCTCAGTTAGCTTAGCAATTTTTCCGCTTCCGCTTATTGGAGCATCGTAGAAAAAAACCACTTCTTTTGGACTAAATTTGGAAATAAAAGATATTAGAAGTTCAAGTGTTTTTGCAGTGTTTTTCCTTTGCTTGTAACCTCCTTGGTATTTTAAATCCCTAACTATATTATCTTCACAAAGAACGGCTTTTCCTTCAAGAACGGACTCAAGGGTTATCAAAACATTGAATCCATCAACTGCAAGTGTTTTACCTTCTATAAAACACATAGGCTTTATTTTTTTCATCCTAGTCTCTATATCCTCATCGCTAAAAACACATCTAGCCAAGAGATGTCTCTCCTTAAGTCTAAGCTTATAATGATTAGCCACAAAATTTAGGGCAATGCTTTTTCTATAGCCCCTATTAAGGAGATACTTCAAGTCTCTATACGCATCAAAGAGGATAAATATCACCTCACACTATCTTTTCTAAAATTTGATTCTCTGCATGAATTTTAATCATGACTTTTCCGCTTAAAAGAGAATGCTTAACTTTTTTGGTCAGAATTTCATCAACTTGGAATATTCCTGCAAGATGCTTCATCCAAATTTCAATTAGGATTGGAGTTCTCTCATCTCCTTCTTTAATCTCAACCTTATTTATAGCCAATGCTGAAACGGCATGAATATCAACTTTATCCCTCTTATAAGCTAATCTACTCCTTCCCTCCTCCATATCACAGCCATCCGCAATTGTTACACAGCTCCCTTCAATGGTCGTGCACTGCATTGCCTCGTCATGAGTATAAATTGCGTTTAAGGTTAAAGCTTTAAGCAAAAGCCAGTCTTCTCTTTCAAATTTCTTCACAAATTCATCAATTATAGGCTCTGCCAATAAAACGCTGAATAGATAATGGTTTTCCCTATGAATTGAGTTTCCAATATCATGGAACAATGCTCCAAAAGCAACTATGAACTTGCTCCATTCAAAAGGTTTTCCTAATTGTTCAGCTGTAGTGCTAATGCCAAACTTTTTAAGTATTCTCAAAATTTCTAAAGCTCTTCTCACTGTTAGCAAAACGTGAATCACTCCATGATCGTTAAAGCGATAAATGTTTAAAACTATGTAATTTGTTGTGTTGAAATAACACTCATACCTTTCAAAAGCTTCTTTGAAAAGTTTAAAAAGCTCTTCATTTTCCATCAGCTCTCTTATTTCACCTAAAAGCTTTTCTCTCTCATACATCTAAACACCTCCTTTAATTCGCCTAAAGCAAAATTTGAGTTCATCCTTTAAATCTCATTCGGACGTTCATTCATTTTAACAAACTTTAAATCCTTTAATGCTTATCTTTCTTTATGTTTGGAGATATAGAGCTTAAAGCTCAAAGATTTTTAGTCGGCAATTATCAGATAGAGTTTGAAGAAAAAGGAGACATAATTATCTACAAGCGGGATGAAGTTAGGAGGATTATTAAAAAAGGTGAAGAAACTCCAAGAATTCTTCCATCTCCAGCTGTAGGTTATGGAGTTGACTTGATGATGCTCAAGCTTAAAGAGCCCATAGTTGTGCCTCCAAAAAATGTCTTAACAGGATTTGTTGAAGCTCCAATTGAAGTTGATGTAAAGGTTGGTGAGCTAATTATTGATCACTTTAACATTGGAAGGGAAAAATACGCTCTGTATGGCACTGTTGATGTTGGAGTGATAACACGCTATCATGTGAGCGATTTTCACTTAGAAGAACCTAAAGCTTTAGGAACTGCAAAAATAATTGTAAGTAATCCATCAAAAGACTGGAAAATGCTTGAAAGAATAGTTTTTCCAATAAAAAACAGTGTGATGTTTTATTCAAACGACAAAGCCTATTATCCTCTCCTAGTTGTAACGATAAAGAACAACATCCTAGAAGTTAACAACACAGGGAAACCTCCCAAAGAGGGATTAAACGCCACAATGGAGCTTTTAGCTTTACCGAACTTCCTAATGAGGTGGTGAGGATGAATGTCACAAACTTGTTTAACCAGCAAATTATCAGTGGAATAACTTTTTTAATGATAGCTAAAGCTTTAATTATTCTTTTAATTGGCATCATTCTTGCAAAAGCCCTCAAATCCTACTTAATTTCTCTATCAAGGACTACCCGCTATGTTTGGATAATAAATGAGGATACAGCAAACCTGACTTTTAAATTCATAATTATTTTATCACTAGTTGGTTCGCTAAGCGTTTTAGGGGAAAGAATTCTTTCTTACGAGATAGCAGGGACTACAATTAGAAACATCATTTCCGCTGTTGTAGTTTTCTACTTCTCATATTTAATCGCCAAAAAATCAAAAGACTATCTACTAATGAGCGGTGTTCAAAAGGGAAAAGTTGAAGAAGCTCAGATTAAAGCCAAGCTTTTCTATTACATAATAGTCTTTGCTGCATTAATTGTATCTCTTGACGTTGCTGGCTTTTTAGAGAACATCGACTCCCTTTTAGTTGCAGGTGGAATAACGGGCATAGTTTTAGGTTTTTCAGCTCAAACAGTTATAGCAAACTTTGTGTCTGGTATTTTCATGTACTTTGACAGACCCTTAAAAATTGGTGATCCAGTTGAGATAGCGGGCTATGGCGGTATTGTAAACGATATTAGAATTCTATCAACAAGAATCAGGACATGGGATGGAACTCTAGTAAGAATCCCAAATGAAAAAGTCTTCAATTCTGAAATTAGAAATCTAATGAGGTATCCAGCAAGGAGAGTTGACATTAAAATTGGCATTGCCTACAGAGAGGATGTAAATAAAGCTATTGAGGTTATAAAGAAAACGCTCGATGAAATGCCTTACGTTTTAGCCGAGCCAGAGCCAACAGTTTTTGTTAATGAGCTCGCTGATAATAGCATTATCATCTCGGTTAGAGCATGGGCGCCAAGTGAAAAGTGGTTTGATGTTAGAACTCAAATAGTTCAAAGGGTCAAAGAGGCTTTAGATAAAGAAGGAATCGAAATTCCATTCCCACAAAGAGTGAACTGGTTTGCAGAGGAGCTCAGAGTCAGAATTGAGAAAGAACAATGATTGATAACTATAAAAGTGAAAATCTCAACTATGATTAATTTGGAAGATTTTGACCCTTAAACAATTATTTTTCCCTCTCAAATCTATAAACATCAACTTTTATCCGTTCCAATCTCTTTTTATGGAAGAAAAATTGAGCTGGAATTTCAAAGTCTAATGTTAAGCGATGCGTAATTTTGAAACCATTATCATTTACAAAAGCTTCAATAAACCTTCTAACTTCTTCCTTTGCTAGGTGAATCGAATAAATAACGTCACTTATTTCAAACGCTTTCATTAGGAAAGGTCTGTCTGCTTTAGGGTTTTGAGAGCCGAAAGGAGGGTTCATAACGACTGTGTCAATCTTTTTATCAAAAAAGCGAACATCAGATAAAATTAGCTCAACACAGCCTTCTAAATTTAAGTTTTTAGCATTTTCTTTAGCTATCATTAATGCTTTCTCATCAATCTCAACAGCATAAACTTTCTTTGCACCTAAAAGACAAGCCCCAACACTCAAAACTCCAGTCCCAGCACCTAAATCCGCTATAATCCTTTCTTCAATATCGCCTAAAGAATAGGCTAACCAAAGCATTTCAGCTGCAACGTTTCCCGGTGTTCTATATTGCTCCAACTCTATTTTTGGATTCTCAAAGCCCTTTAGCTTAGAAAGAATAATTGCAAGATGCTTCTTCTTCATCAAATCACCTTAAACTAATTCCTAAAGGTTCATCTTTTTTCCTTTCTCCTCCCAAAATTTCATCGAACTGATATTCTTCCCTCAAACCAAGCAAAATTTCAACCTCTTTAGGCGTTAGAACTGCTTTTCTCCACCTCTCAACATCATCAATTGGAACCCTTGGACAGGCAACTACTACGTAAGCATCAAAATCAAAACCTTCCAGTGCTTCTGGATTTATGTAGTTCATTGCAATGAGCTTTGCTTCCCTCCCATGCTCTCTCAATAACTTGACAATCCTCTTAGCTTCATTTAATCTCAGTTGTCCCTTCTTTGTGCTTATTATTACCCCAAACTTCTTTGCATCGTAAGCTTTAGCAATTTGAGCCCAGCGTTTCCTTATTATTCTCCCAACTTCAACATCCATCCACAGGGCATCTCCGCTGTAGGGATTAATGGCTAAAGTAGGTTTTTTAGTTGCCAATGCTACGCCTATTGGATGAAAATAGCCTGCACCGATAAATAAAATGCCATCAACTTCTTCACTAACCTTTGCAGCAGTGAAGTTGCACCCTAAGACTTGACCTGCAAAAGAAACCCTGTTATCACCTTTTCCAATGAAAACTTCAAAACCTTTGCTTCTTAAGAACTCTTTTACATTAGGCAAGTCTTTTATGTGCTGAACAGTTGTAACCAAAGCTATTCTCTTACCAAGCTTTTTAATTTGCTCAAGATTTTTCTCCAAAGCTTTAACAATATCAACTTTTGCAAAGGCTGGCACAAAAATAGTTGGAACTTCCAAATTGAGCTGCATATACGAATGCCCCAAATGAACTAAAGCATCACAACCGAGAAGCTTTGCTTCCCTATCAGCAGGATCACAAGCACCATAATTAATGTCTCCGCTAATAATAACCTCAATTCCATTCTCTTCCAAAAAGTCTGCTAAATACTGTGCTTCCTTCTTTAAGCCTTCAGGGGTTTGAATTAATACTCTTTTAGCATTAAGTTCTCTAAGCTTTTCTAATATCTCTCTTTCATGAATCTCGTGCATTTTCTCACCGCTTCTATTTAAAGCAAAAACCTTTTAATATTTGTGAAAAAGTAATACATCGAGGTCCGAGGTATGGTGATGAATATGAAGAAAGCAATCATTCCATTGATTGGAATCCTCTTGATATCAAGCCTTGTGATTTCTGAAAAACCCTATGATGAAGCTGCTAAGGCAACATTTGAAAGTTTAAAAAGTGGGGATTATTCAATTTTGGAGCCATACCTAGACAGAGAAATGAAAAAAGCATTTACAGAAAGCTATTTCGAAGCCTTTAGGGATCAGCTAACTTCAAAGTATGGAGATCTTAAGAGCTACGAATTCGTTAAAGAAGGGAAAAAAGGCGAATTTATCTTAGCATACTATCGTTTTAAATTTGAAAAAGCCGACTTGACTTTAAGACTCGTTTTTAGGGAAGTTAATGGGCAATACAAGCTTTCTGGACTTTGGATAGATGCTGTAAATCTGAAGGGAAAAGAAAAAAGCATTCCAACACCTATAGCAGTGGCTTTTCCAATGCTTGGTGGAATTTTAGCATTTTTAACCTTCTATGCACTTGGATTCAAAAAAATAGGATGGGCGGAGATCATATTAGGTTTCTTCCTGGTAATGATAACTCTCTTCATTCAGCCGATCTTTCAACAGCTACCTTTTTTAGCAATGGGCATAAAATCTAACGTTGATGTTGTTGCGAGGGGAACAGAATTCATTATTTTTGCTTCGATTTGGCTAGGCTTTGTCGCAGGCTTTTTCCAAGAAGGGTTGAAGTACTTCTTTTCAAGAAATAGAAGCGTTAAAGTTGCGCTCTTTATAGGATTAGGCTTTGGAGTTGGAGAAGCAATAATAATCCCCCTCTTATCAGTGCTCTATTCTATACTTGGTGCTCCTTTGTCAGTCTCTTCAATCAGCATGAGCTTTTTATCCATGATAGAGAGATTTTCAGCAACGCTCTTCCATGCTGGAACTACAATGGTTTTAGCTTACGCTTACAAAAATGGCTTTGGAAGGAAAGCACTTTTAGGTTTAAGCATTGCTCATGGAATCATAGACACATTTGCCGCTCACTATCAGCTAACACAGTCCCAAATAAGCCTAATTTTGACATATAGCTCTTTAATCATCACTGCCCTAATACTGCTCCACTATGCATTGCCTAAAGCAAAGGAAGAGAAGGAGGAAGAGAAGATTGTTTGGTGATGCTAAGGAAAAAGCTCTCAAGAAGCTGAGGAAAGAACTTAGGGCTGGAACTTACTCTCTCATAATTTTATCCTTCCTTAAAGAGAAACCTATGCATGGTTATGCAATAAGAAGGGCTTTTGAAGAGCTTAGCGAAGGAAAATTAGTTCCAAGCGAAGGGACACTTTATGACCTGCTCAAAAGTTTGGAGAAATATAAGCTTGTTAGTAGCTTTTGGGGAGAAATTGGGGGGAGAGCAAGGAAGTATTATAAAATCACGCCCCTTGGAGAGGATGTTTTAAATGAACTGAAAAATGAGCTTTCATTCATAACCAAAATATTTGAAAAGTTGGGGTGGGAAAATGAATGAAGTCCAGCTTTTAGGAGTAATAATATTTTTTGCGGGAGTTATAAGCTATGCATTTAGGGACAAGCCTGAATTTAAATATGGGTTAAGGATTGGCTTTAGAATCCCCTATACCTTAGCTTCTCCAGAAGCTTGGAAAGTTGGAAACACATTTGTTGGAATAGCGTTAATGATCCTTGGAATTGCTGTAATTATTATGGGCTTTTTCTTAGACGAGAATCAGGTAGTGTCTGTAAGCGTGTTTGGACTAGTTGCGGTTATTTTAATAGGTACTTACGTATCAAAGAGAGCCCTTGAAATAGAAACCTTTAAGCCAGCTAAAGGTGAAGTAAAGCCTTTAAAAGAATTTAATGTCAAGCCTTGGCTCTTTGCTGGAAGTATAATCTTTGCAGCCTATTTACTCATCCTTTTATACACTTATCCAAAGCTTCCCGAAATCATAGCAATTCACTTTAACTCCTCAGGAGTTCCAGATAACTTTGGTTCAAAGCTAATTTTTGCGCTAATTCTTCCTTCTCTAACGATGCTTCTTCTCTTAGGTTTAATCTACCTTGCAAAAGAGCCTTTTAGAAGGGTTTACATATCTATTTATTCAAAAAATCCAGAGAAAACAAGGAAATGGACGCTTAATTTACTTCTCTCTGTAATGTTCCTTCAATTTATTTCCTTCCTCGACATGCTTTGGTTCAACTTAAACAGCACTCATATCTTCCCAGTTAATCATTTGCCAATCTTGGTTGCTCTATTAATAGGTTTGCCAATTGTAATGATGTTTATTTCATTGTTTTCCAAAAATTAAAAAGCTAAAGCATATAATGCTCTGGTCTCCTATCTTTGAAAATGTCGTTAAACTCGTTTATCTTTTTATTTCTCGCTTCTTCTAAGCCAATCTCCACAATTCCAACTTCTTCCTTGTCTTCACTTGCCCTAAGCAAAATCTCAGCTTTTGGCGAGTTAATTTGGCTCATTCCAATGAACCTCAATCCTCTCTCCTCTCCAATCCTATTTGCCGTAATACTGAAAACCCTGTTCTCCAAGCTCCTAATTGGCATAGCTTTTGGAGCATAAGGCATGACTAGGTTAGCAGGATGAGCAATTATATCAGCGCCTTTCAAAGCTAAAGTCCTCATTGCTTCAGGGAAGAACCAATCAAAGCAAATCATTACCCCAACTCTAGCTATACCTATGTTGAAGACGTGAAATCCTAAATTTCCAGGCTCAAAGAATAGTTTTTCCCTGTAAAAGAGATGTATCTTGCGGTATTTTCCAATGTAGCCCCATCCAATAGGACCAACAATTACTGCTGAGTTATATATTCTCCCTTTTTCATCTTTCTCTGCAGTTCCAGCGATAATAAACATTTCATGCTCCCTTGCCTGTTCAATTAAGAATTGGGTAGTTTCACCATCTGGAACTTGCTGAGCAATCTCTTCCAATTCCTCCTTGCTATAAAAGTTGTATCCCGTGTCAAAAAGCTCTGGCAAAACAACAAGCTTTGTTTCTTTTTTAGCGGCTTCTTTTAAAAACTTCTCTGCTTTGCTTAAGTTAGTGTTCAAATCCAAAAGCTTTGGTTCCATTTGAATAAACCCGATTTTCATTTCCATCACCACGACAAATTATTAATAAGCTTAAGACCTAATAACATTGGTGGTGAACATGAAAAAAGTTTTAATTACTATTGCTCTTCTCCTTCTTATCTCTAATCCAGTGAGTGCTATCGATCAAGGAAAGCTGTTTACATGGATTAAGATTGGTGATAGCATCGTTATAGATGAATACACGATAAAACTTGCAGATGTGGATAGAGACTTTACAAAAGCCCTATTGCATACATACAAATATGGGCAGTTGTATAGAATAGACACGCTCCCAATAGGTAACGGAACTTTAGTTGATAACCTTCTAATATGGGCTGAAGATAGTTTTAAGTCAGAGATTTACCCATCTGTTCTTTTTGAGATAGATGTACCATACTTTAAAACCGGGCAGAAAATAAAGCTTAAAGATAAAGAAATTCGCATTGTAAAGGCTAATCAAAGCTATGCAAAGATAGACCTTGGATACACTGTCATTGAACTAAATAAGGAAAACACTTACTATAAAGACAAGAATTTTGAAATAAAGCTCGATTCCTATGATTATATCTTTAAGGCATCTATTAAAAAAGGAGAAGAAGGATATGTGAAATATGAAGGAATCAGCAATGGAAAGGCTGTTTTAGTTGTGAATGAAAAAACTTACAAACTTGGTAGGGGAGAGAGCGTTTATATCGACGATGCAACTCTAATGACGCTTTTAGATTTCAACACAAAAGAAGCAGTTGTTAGGCTTGATTTAGTGGATGGAGCCTATCTGGAGATAAAAGAACTTCCCTTTTTTGAAGGATTTTTAATAGAGGGAGAGAAGGTTAGGATATCCAAGATTTACGAAGTTGAGCTCTCAAAATTCATCAGCGAGGAAAGGGTAGAGATTACCCTTTACAGAGCTGGCATTATGGTAGACAAAAAAGTGTTAACTTTGGATGATCCATATTTAGTGCACCCACCAGTAGCGATTAAGTTTGATTACGGTTTCGGCGGTGTTACACACAACTTAGCTCATGTAATCATTTTTGCAGATGAGGAATTGCTGTATCAAGAGGAAGGCAATGTTACCCTTCCAATAATCGATGTAAACATAGATTTGAAAGAGACTTCCCATATAGGAGAAATCATCCCATTGAAGATTTCCTTTGAAAATAAAGGGGATGGAAAGGCAAATAACTTGGAGGTACTTGTTTATACAGATGGATTAATTCTAAGGAAGTCGCTTTTGAGACTCAACCCTGGAAGGAGCTTTTCAGTCACAGGCAACATAACAATGAACAAGAAAGGATACCAAAAAGTTACAGTTGAACTAATATACGAAGATGAAAGGGGAAGAATTTATAGGAATGTTTTAACGAGACAGATATCCGTTACAGACCCAGAGCTAACTCTCAATGCAAAGATAGTTGGCGATTATAAAAATATAACTCTTGGTAAGCCTTTCACATTGAAAGTTAACTATGAAGCATCTTCAAGCTATAACAGCTCCGTGGTTTTAGAGCTAACTGGAGAATTGTTTATCAAAGGTTCTAATAGAGTATTTATTGATTCTCCATCAAAGGGTGTTATTAGCTTGGAAGCCATCCCCCTAAAAGAGGGCAATCTAACCATAGCCCTCAAAAGCGTATTTCCTATTGAAAAAACCCTTGACAGTGCAGTGATTCAAGTTTACTCACCTGTAACAACACAATTAATTAAGAAAATTGTTGAAAAAGAAGTATGCCCAGAAAATGCAACTCAAACTATCACATTGACCAATCAAAGCCAATGCAAGCCCCAAAACATAACTAAGATCGTTTATGCTCCCGTTGAAAAGATAGTAAAAAAGGAAGTGCTCCCAATCGACAAAGCCAGCATAATAGCCTTTACATCGCTTTTTGTGGGAATTGTTATAGGTTCATTCCTCTTGAGGAGAAAAGCTTAAAAAGATACTTGAAAAAGCTTAAGGCGGAACGATTATAGGGGTGATCATCATGAAGAGGAGACCAAGGAAATGGAAAAAGAAGGGCAGGATGAGGTGGAAGTGGATTAAAAAGAGAATCAGGAGACTGAAGAGACAAAGGAAGAAGGAAAGAGGAATCATTTGAAGACTTCCCTTTTTCATTTCTCTTAAGGTGCAAAATATGAATTTTGAAAGCTTTTCTAAACTTTCTTTGGAACTAAAAACTTCACTTGGAAAAACCCTTATTTTAGCTGATCCGCACATTGCTTTTGAGCTCTCACGTGGAATTAGGATAAGAACCTACTTTGAGAAAAAGTTAGCAGAGTTTATTAACTCAAATAACCCAGACCTAGTTATTTTGCTTGGAGACATTAAAGAGCCCATAGGGATGAGCACATTTACAAAGAAACTTCTCTTAGAGTTTTTTAGTAATTTGAGAGATTTTAGGATTATTATAACGAAGGGGAATCACGATGGCTTGATTGAAGAGATTATAACGGAATTTCCAAATGTTAAAGTTGTGAATCATTTCCTCTTAGATGATGTTCTATTCATTCATGGGCATCAAAATTTGCCAGACATGGAGTTTAAAAAAGCCGTTTTAGGTCATATACACCCAGCTGTAAGTGTTAAAGTTGGAGGCGTTGTTAGAAAAGCGAAGTGCTTTCTTAAGATCAGCAAATTTCTAATCATGCCTACAATAAATCCATACCTTGAAGGATTTGAAATTAGAGAAGGTATTAAAATGATTCCCTTTTTGAAAAATAGCAAAGAAGGGGAGGTCTTTTTACCAGATGGAACCTATTTGGGAAGTATAAAATTCGACAGTTATTCAAATTTTTAAAATTTTATCAGAAAGTTGTCAATCCCAACCGCAAGTTTTATGAACATAAACGTATGAAAATAAATTTGCATAGGTGGGTTAGATAGCATAATTAAACAAATATCGAAATGGTGAGAGTAATGCATGAAAAGTTTGAGAACCTATTGAGGTCATTAGGCGTTAAGAGAACAGAGATCAAGATTTATAGACTGCTTTTAGAGAGAGAAGTGCCGATGAGAATAACAGAAATTCAAAAGGAGCTTGGAATAAGCGAGAGAAGCGTTAGAGAACATGTTCTAAATTTATATCGTAGAGGATTTTTAAAGAGACAACTAATCCAAAAAGGCTGGTTAGGTTACGTTTACACAGCAATCTCGCCAACAGAACTCCTAGAAAGGCTGAAGGAAAATATAGTTAAAAGGATAAGTGAAATTGAGGAAGAACTAAACAAAAGACACGAAGCCGATTCTACTTAAAAGCTCTAAAACCTTTTCAAGCTTTTCTCTCTCAATTTTGCCAAACTCCTCTTCTAAAGCTTTGAAGCTCTCTTCCTTTGGCAAAGCTTCGCCAAGCATTAAGAGTTCATATATATGGTAAATTTTAGAATCTTTAAAGAGCTTCCTTAGCTCTTCTGCAACTTCTTCATCAATTTCCTTTATTGCTTTTACAGAGATTATGCCTTTTCTTTCCCATCTAAGCCAAGGATTAGGCTTAAACTCATGACCTAAATTAACCCCCAAAAACTTTGAATCTCTTAACAATCCGCTCATGATAAGTTTCTCTGAAACTTCTATATCCCTATCCAACCCAAGCTCTCCCAGATACTTCATAATGTAACCCCTTACAAACCTCTTCAATTCACTCCTCTCTGCCTTTGCCAAAGCCAAAACTGTTGCAACAATGCTTTTTCCAACTATTTCAAGAGAATCCTTGCTGAGCTTTTCAAGAGAATCTTCGCTTGTATGGTAATAGTTATCGGGCCATGTTATCAGCATTAGGGAGGGAACTCCAAAAAAGTTCAATACATCGTGATCGCTTCCTGCTTCATAGCTGTAAGCTTTAAACTTAAGCTTTGGCAAAGCCTCTCCTCCAAAACTCTTCCCTTGGGAGTTCAAAAGATTAACAAAGTACTCCAAAAGCCCGTTAACTATTGAAAATCTTGAAAGAGGTGTTTTAATAAGCATTAAAGTCGAATTTGTCCTGTCCTCACTCCCTCCAACCATGTCAAGGTTCATTGAAACGTAATAATTCTCAAGCTTTGCAAACTTCTCTATAAACGCTTGACTTCCATGATATTCTGGAACCCAAAGGAAAGCAAAGCCAAAGCGGAATTCTTCATTGTATAAATTATTTAAAACCCTCGCAATTTCAAGCAATAGTCCACTACCGCTCGCATTATCATTTGCTCCAGGCGTTGGATGACAAATATGTGCTGTGAAAAGAATGTAAGGCGCTTTTCCAATTTCAGCATAAACTATTGGCAAAGTCTGTTTTTCCCTAATCTCTGTAACAGTTTTTATTTTTGCTTCAACTTTTTCGCCTTTTTTCAGCTTTGCAATAATTTCTTCAGCCCATTCCTCACTTATTGCCACAGCTGGAATTTTTGCCCATTCCAAATCTTTTTTAGTCAAGAAAAGCCCAACGTAAGGTATTGCTTTCCCAGAACCCTTTTTATAAATAATAAAGCCAATTGCACCATTTTTATTTGCCTTTTCATAATTCTCTCTCCATTCTTTTCCAACCAAAACTATTTTTCCCTTTGCTTTTTCCCACTCATCTTCACTTTCAATTAGAACAACTTCTCCCTCAGCTTCTCCACTTGGAGAATGTGCCATGACAACAAGGGGCGTTTTTAGGGTTGTGAGCTTTTTTCCATTTATTTCGACAAAACCTTCAATAACATCCCATGCTATTGGTGATTTTAAGGTCAAATGCAATCTCTCACCATCATAGGTATCTTCCAAAAGCTCTGCTTTCATGCCTAAAAGCCAAAGTTCTTCCAAAATATATTTTGCAGCCTCAACAAGCTCTTTTGATCCTTGAATCCTATGGAATTTTGTTATGTCTGCTATGTTTCCTAAAGCTCCATCAACGTTAAAATATTCCTCAGCTTCTTTCAAAAAACGCCTCATACCGAACACCTAAAAAATTAGAAGACAAAGATATAAAAAAGGTTTCCTAAAGCTCAAGGACATTTAAGATATAATCAACATCAATATTCCTCTCAACTATCTTTGCAAATCTCCCTATCTCCTCTTCTATACTCCATTCTTCCAAGCTTATCTTTTCCAGTCCTTTCTCTTTTCTGAGCATGTTCAAGAACCCTTGTGTAAATGCAAAATTGTGAAAGATTCCATGCAGATAGGTTCCAAAAGCTCTCTTTCCAATAGCCCCATCATACTCAAATGCTGGCTTTTCGTTAATTGCCCTAATTATAGAGAAGGGTTTTTCTGTTCTGCTCCTCCCAAATCTAATTTCATAACCTTCAACTGTCATGCCTTTGAAAGGTTCCCACAAAAGCTCACCCTTTAAATGATTAGTCCTTTTTTGGTTTGCAAATGTAGTTTTAACCTTTAAAATCCCAATTCCCTTAATTTCTCCAGCTTTACTCTCAACATTATCTATTATCTTCTCCCCAAGCATTTGGAAGCCACCACAGATTCCCACAATAAATGCTCCTTCCTTATAGGCTTGAATTATCGCATCTTCGATTCCGTTCTCTCTCATCCAAAGTAAATCACCAACAGTGTTTTTACTCCCTGGAATAATTATCAGGTCTCCTTTAATCTCTTCAGCCTTTGTTACATAATCCACTCCATTAGCCCAGTGCAAAGGTTCAAAGTCCGTGAAATTGCTTATATGCGGTAGCTTAACTATTTGAATGTGCAAATCTCCCTTAACTTTTGGAAATTCAACTAGAGAATCCTCTTCTGGGAGTTTATGTTCGACATAAGGTATAACACCTAAAACCCTCTTTCTATAGCGATTTTCTAAAAACTCAAATCCTGGCTCAAGAAGGCTTTTATCACCTCTAAACTTGTTGAATACAAAACCAAGGATCAAATCACGCTCTTCTTTATCTAAAAGCTCCATTGTGCCAACGATTGATGCAAAGCTCCCCCCTCTGTCAATATCTGTAACTAAAATCACCTTGGATTTTGAGTGCTTTGCAACTCGCATATTGGCAATATCATAGTCTTTCAGATTTATTTCAACTGGACTTCCAGCACCTTCAATTATTACCAAATCATGCTTCTCTAAAAGCTCATCTAAAACATTCATAGCTTTCGAAAAGAGCTCCTCCTTTTTGCTGAACATGTATTCTTTAGCAGAAACACTTCCAATTGGCTTTCCCATGAAAACCACTTGGCTTTTCATATTTCCTTCAGGTTTCAGAAGTATTGGGTTAAACTTTATGGATGGCTTTTTTCTGCATGCTAAAGCTTGTAAATATTGAGCTCTGCTAATCTCCCCGCCTTCAATGCTCGGTGCTGAATTTAGGCTCATGTTTTGGCTTTTAAAGGGAACTACGTCATAGCCCAGATTAGAGAAAATCCTGCAAAGGGCTAAAGCTAGCAGAGATTTTCCAGCACCTGATGAAGTCCCCTGAATCATTAAAGCCTTTCCCATGCCTATCCCCATGTAACATGTCTATTAACGAGAAATCTGACCACAAAAGAGAAACCAATTCCTATTAGGTTGGCTATTAGGTAGTGAATTCCAAATTGCAACAGAATTATGAAGATTACCCATTGAACAATTGCCCCAGTTAAAGCAGCTAAATGGAAGTTAAAGAGCCGCTTGTATAGTGGTGCTCTCCTTAAGTCTTTAAAAGTCCAAAGATCATTCCAGGTAAAGTTATTTAATATAGCCAACTCTGTTGCAAGGATATTAGCTATGAGATAATCCAGACTTGCACCTTTTCCAAAAATCTTCTCCACAAAAAGCCAAAGGAAAAATTGGTTCACAAATATTCCCGTTGTTCCTACGATTGCAAACTTGAGGAATCTATCAATTTCGCCTTCCCATCTCATCAAACGGTATAAATGCTTCAAGTAATTGAAGATCTGCTTCTTTCCCAATTTGCTTTCTCCAGCGAACCTCAAGCCAAAAGTAAATGGAACTTCAACTACTTTTGAGTAATTGCCTTTGATGAGAATCTCAAGCAAGATTTTGAAGCCAACTGGATTTAAGTTAACGTTTTCAACAACTTCTCTCCTCAAAGCAAAGAAACCACTCACAGGGTCTTTTATACCCCTAATTTTAGGCAATGCAACTCTTCCAATCATTATTGCACCTTTAGAGATTATCTTCCTCCACCAATACCAGTTCTCGACTTTTCCCCCTTTTACATAGCGAGAAGCAATTGCAATGTCAGCTTTTTCAAGAGCATTTAGAAGTTTTGGAATGATCTCTGGAGGGTGTTGCAAATCTGCATCCATAACGACAAAAATTTCTCCCTCTGCTTCTTTAAATCCTCTAATAACTGCAGAAGAGAGCCCTTTTTCTTTCGTCCTTCTGATAACTCTAACTGGATAACTCTTTGATAACTCTTGAGCTTTCTCCCAGGTTTTATCTGGAGAATCATCGTCAACAACTATAATTTCATACTCATAATCCTTTAAAGCATCACTAATTCTCTTAAACAGTTCCTCCAAATTTTCACGCTCATTGTAAGTTGGAACGATGATTGAAATCATGCCAAACCCTCCTAAAAGATAAGCTCTCTTTTGTTTTTATGCTTTTTCAATAAGCTCAGCTATTCTATTTGCAAGCTTAAGCTCTTTTGGTGTATTAACATTTAAAGCCAGCAAGAAGTTTCTAAGCTCAAAAAATGCATTACCTTCAAATGAAACAGCATTTAAGCCAACTATTGCATAATTCTTGTAAATTAGAGGCTTTAAATCCTTGGGGATTATTGAGAGAGGCAAAACACCAGTCAAGCTTTTTCCCTTAAAGGCTTTCTTAATCTCATAAATGTCGCTTGCTTTTATAAAAGGCAGATCTCCCGCAACGCTTATAAATTCGCCAAATTCCCTTAAAAGCCATTGAACATCGCTTACATAATCCTTTCCAGATGTTTCTACAAAATCAATTCCTTCCTTTATGCATAGCTCCTTAGTTTTTGGCGTGTTTTTGCTCAAAGTAACTAAAGTCTCATCAATTTCTTTTGCCTGCTCATAAACCCTTAAAAGCATAGGTTTTCCATTAACCTCTAAAACGGTCTTTTCTTTACCCATTCGCCTTGATTTTCCGCCAGCCATTATGATTATCATATTATCTCACCAGCCAAAGCAAATACTAAAAGCGTAAAAGTTCGTGTAAGCTCAGCGATAGCTCCAATGCAATCCCCATTTAACCCTCCAAAGTTGTTAAGGGAGAGTGTAATTAGATAGAGAACAAATGGGATTGCTAAAAGAGATAAGAAGGCTGTTGAATCAAAAAAGAAAACTATTAAGAGAAGAGAAACGTAAATTACAGCGCCAACCAAAAGCTGCTTTTTATTCATCTTCTCCATGAAGTATCTTCCCAAACCCTTGCCAAGAGGCTTTCTTGTAGCCAAAGCTAAAAGCATCGCAAATTTTGAATTTAGTTCAGCTAAAAAGAGAGCGTAAAAAGGAACAATACTTAAAGAGTAAACCTGTAAAAGGAGTACCATAACGACGACAAAAACTCCCGCTATCCCAATGTTAACATCTTTTAATGCCTTAATTTTTCTCTCTTTGTCTCCCTTAACCATAATTCCATCGGCAAAATCCGCTAATCCATCGAGATGCAGAAGACCTATAATCCAGTAAAGTGCTAAAAGTGAAAGCACGTTAAATAAGGGCACTTTGAAATAAATGATTGAACAAGGTAAAAAGGATGTAACAATCGCTAATAGGGGCAAACTCCATAACTCTTCTCTCGCTTTTTCAAAGTCTCCTTTTAATGGAACTCTCGTAAGGAAGGGGAGTAAGTTTTTCATTGCCTCACCAGATTGGATATTTTACCCATGCTTTATATCTTTTGAGGATAATCTTTATAATTGCTTTTTTGAGCATTATTCTTGGGGGGCCGTGGGGTAGCTTGGACTATCCTGCGGGATTCGGGATCCCGTGACCCGAGTTCAAATCTCGGCGGCCCCACCACAACAAACTTTTCGTCAGAAAAGTTTGATCAAAAGTATGTTGACTTCTTAATGAACACAAATACATTGTGTATCATCTCAAATGTTAAAGCTCAGATGCGTTTTTTAGTTTTAACTTAGCTTTTTGCCGCTGTTTCGTTATTATTGCGTTCTAGAGCGAGTGAAAGTTTGAAACAGACTCTAAGATATCGCCTTAATAGAAAAACCTCTAAAAACGACTGTTTCTGAAATGATACACAAACCTTGATCAAACTTCGCGAAGGCGAAGTTTGTTATGGAAAAGTTTATAAATCCATCATCGATGACTACATCATGAGGGCTAGGCTGTAGGGTCCCGCGGTAGCCTAGCCTGGGAGCGGCGGCGGACTGTAGATCCGCAGGTCCCCGGTTCAAATCCGGGCCGCGGGACCACCAAAATTCTAGCAGACGCCAGATAACCTGCTCGTAAGTTTCTCCCATTCTGCCAATCTTCCGTAACTCCTCCCTCAACTCCACACTCACCCAGATTGTCGTTTTCCTTCCGGATTCAACACCCATTGCCAGCGCCTCCGACTATAGAGCCTATAACTCCTATGGCAACAATACCACAAGCAATAGTAACTGATATAAATCAAGATTTAAATCTTTTTGCCAAACCGGAAGAAAAGAAGGAAGAGTCAAAGAATCCAGAATTTTGGATACTTCCTTTTCACAAAGTTAACAAGGTTGTAGTAGTTAACAATAGTACCGGCAATTCTGTCTGCTATATCTGAGATTTTTTCCTCACCTTGAAGTTTTGGGATAATTTGCACAAAGTGTGACTTCAAAACAAGTTTGAAACCATTCCATTCTTCCAAGAGCAATGATTTCGGAAATGTCAAATCTTCCCACCACCCTGGACCAAACAATGGCAAGGTGAAGCCAAAATCTAGCGCTTCTCCTCTCTCCGAAATCTCCTCTAATGCTTCTTCAACTCCCTGACGCACCACTTCTCTATTCTTGAAGCTCTTGAAATTCGAGAAAGAGTGGAGGTAATCAGTCAGAGCAACGGAAACAACAAATTCTGTGACATCATACCGTGTTGGGAGTACATAGAAGTGCCAGAGTGTCAAGACCCCATCATAGTCGACATCAAGCCACTTGCGAATGTCGGAAATGTCTGGAACAAGACGCTTCCTTGGGTAAAGGAGATAGTAGGTCTGACCATTGACATCAAAGTTGACAACCTTTTCATCCTTGCGCTCAGTAATCCAAAAACTATCTATGGCTTCCGCACGTACCATTGCCCAGTCTCCATCCTTCAAGACCTGAACCCATCTTGCCACCCTTAACACCTCCCAGAAAAACAGGTTGTCACCTGTAGTATTCTTCTTTGACACTTATAGGCTTTTCTGTTTGTAAAACAGTTGAAAGTTGAATGTTCACTTGAATCCTCAAAGAACTTTCATGCTTGAAAACAAAGTTGACAAACACCCAGGGTACCAGGCGGCCAACCCGCAAGAGAGAAGAGCGAGAGGCAGACTATGTAGGCGGGACATAGTAAATATTAAAAGTACTCCCTCTCTGTGTCACCCCTCCTTCTTACCTCTCCGTACTAGGATGTCGTATTTTGGTTGGGGAAGATAGTTGAATTTGAATACACCATATCGCCCCCACTCAATGTAAGCATACCCAGGGTCCATGAGGAGGACATACTGTTGTTTTATTTTAGACCCCGGCCTCACCTCTGCTCCTCTCAGGTAAATATATGTCGGTATCTTAGTGCGAATCCTCCAGTCAACATTGCGGATTGTGTGAGTTGAAACTATCAGCGACACCAACGCCTTCCTCAGGTCTTTGAGTATGTCTTTCACCCACGCTTGGAGGGCGAATTGAGGGCCCGACGGTGTCTCTGGGAAAATGTCGTCCACCTCATCTATGAAAACAGCGTACCAATCTCTGTCTTCTCTGGTGAGCAGACGGTATAACATCTCGAACCAAAAGAACGCAGGCTTCTCCTCCTCAAGTTTGTCGGGCGAGATTACTAATCCTGTCCTCTCTTTGACATCTTCCACCAACTCTTGTGAAATTCTGTAGCCAGGTGGTTCGTAAATCACATTAATGTAGTTCTTGTCTAACTTCTTCAGTACATCTCTGGCACTCTCATATCTGACCACTGGAATGTTAAGTACTTCAGACCTACTACCGTCATAAGGTAACTTCAAGAATTCTATACTGTCGTCCTTGTGAACAAGTATCCTTACCTTGCTTCCCCAGTTTGGTAACTTATGCCACTGTGCCAAGAATCTGCCTCTCCAGATGACATACTCCCCACCAACAAAGTTCTTGGCAAAGAGTAGTTGCAAGGAGGTTTTTCCACTTCCTTGCTCTCCTGTAATCATGCCAAGTCTACCACCGTATGCTGGGTTTCTGCTGAGAAAGCGGTCAAGTAATTCTCCTCCGTTTTTTGCCAGAAGCTCTTTACCTGAGAGCAGAGACAAGCCCACAATCTTCACCCCTCTCCCTCTGTGTAAAATTGTTAATTGGAAGTTCTACATCTACTTTTTGGAGGGGGAGAGGGTAGATTACTGGTAGAGTGAAAACAGGAGAAAATGTGGGGAAAACTGAGGAAAGAAAGCATCAGCTGAGATTGGAAGAGTGGAACAAAAGAGAATCAGACTGGAAGAATGTCAATAACTGTGTTTCTTGGCACAAAGACAGTTCCGACATAAACTCCTCCCATCACTGCATCCTGAATCCAAAGGAAATCTGGAGAGTAGTCTCTGAGGACACCCTTGATAGTGATGTCTTTGATAGTCTTAATAAGAACTTTCTTCCCAACTAAACTGTTTATCAAGTAGTCAAACAAACAAACCACCTCCCAACAGCTTTCTTATCAGGACTACAGTTTGGCAAAACATAATATTCGTCAGTGCGGAAGTTTTCTTGGTGCTTGTGAAGAGGAGGCTATTTTCTGGTATGTTTGATTTCTGCCATACTATATAATAATAGAGTCTTGTTGAAATCAAAGTCGGAAGTTTGGAAAGGATTTCAACATCCCCCACAGCTTTCCACCTCACTGACGAAAATTATGTTTGTGAGTTTTCTGTGTGAGGAGTATAGGGCAAAAAATTAGCAATATGCGTTAGGTCAGGAGGAAATCTCTTCTTTCTAGGAAAAGAAGGAGTATGCTAGGAGTGGTGGAGGACAACGAAAAAGATTGTTGTTACATTATTATTATTTTAAGCATCTTTGGAAACAAAGTTGCCAGAAAACCAAGCAATCAAGTTGAACTCGGTAGATAGAAGAGATTAACGCATATTGCTAATTCTTTGAGTCGGAGAGGTCAAAAAACTCCTTGTAAGTTTTTCCTTTCTTGACCTGCTCTACCCTATACTTCTCTTTCAGTGTTCTCATAGCTCTGTTGATTTTCTTGTTGTCAACCTTGAAGTGCCTGACCAAGAATTTCCTGACCTCTGAAACTGCAACTTTCTTTGCCCCTTTGTTTTTCCTGTCGAGGAGATAAGCCTCACCAACTTTCACCAAGTCATCCAGTGTGAATTCTGTGATGTAGGGTTTGAGGAGTTTTCTTTTTCTTGGGCTGAGCCAAGTTGTGATGAAAGTTAGTGCACTATCTTCTTCGACATACCTGTTGAACTCTTTTATAGCTCTCTCGGGAACTCTGCCCCAGATGAAAACAAGAGTAGGCTTTTTCTTAGGTCTGAACCTCATGATTGCTTGATACTGCTCCTCATCTTCTTCCGCTTGTCTGAATTCCTCAATCTCAGCATTCGTGTAGATGTAACCAAGTCCTGGCACTTTTGTTGTTTCAAAGTCCTTATCATCGAATACTGGACCACGCTCTTTTTCAATCGCTTTTTTCAAGCTCTCTTTCCCAATGTTGTAACTGCCGACAATGAATCCAACTTTGTAGTCTTCAAAGTCATTTCTTGTCTTCAAACTTCCAAATGTCATGACCTTGACCTCAGCATTGTAGTGTTTGAGTTCTTTGCCTTCCTTCATTCTTATCTTGGAGATTTCATTCTCTATCTCAGCTTTCAGGGTATCAGCAAGAGTCTTGAAAGTGATAACCGGAATAACTGGCTGTTTGAACTTACTAGCAAGAATCACTATCTCTTTTGCAATTTCCTTCACTGTTCTTCTGTTGTTGAAGGAGTTTCTAGGATACCAAGCCTCAAAATGTAGTCTTACAATCATGTTGGGAGATGGGCTAGGATTAAAGAAAATAGTGTTGTCAATTGTGAGGTTTACTGGGAGGCGCTCTCCATGAATGGCAAAGTAAATAACATCTACATTTAGCCACTTGTTCATGTCAAATGAAGCGTTAGTTATGTAGATTGGAGCTTGGTTTGATTTTGCAATTTCAATGACGTCAAGGATGTACCACTGTTTGATTAGCCAAGTACTAAGACCTGCTTGTTTCATTTTGTAGTAGTACCCTATCTCTCTTGGTGATGGATTGAAGATTTGAGCTAAGAGGACTGCTCTAGCAGGTACTTCTTGAGGGTCAAGATTGGAAGGAAACAAAATTTCCACTATCTTCTTTTCAATTTCAGTAGCTCTGTTGATGTAGTCATCTTCTGTAAGCATTCTGCCGTAGATTTTTGATTGCCCTGCAATTACTTGAGGTGTTGGCTCTTTCAGTGGTCTTGTTTTGAAAGGGTCTTCTTCAATCCAGATGAATGCTATTCTGTCCTGAATCTCTCTGAAGGTTCTGTTGTTTATGACTTCAAAAGGAGCTATGAGGATTTTGTAGTGACCTCTCCTAAACTTCTCAACTCTCTCTTTGTACAGGCAGTTTTGGGCAGTTTGCGGATAGAACTTCTCGCAGATGCTACAAGCAATGACTGGTCTGAAGTTTTTCAAGTGAACAACAGGGCACAGTTGGGAGTGTCCATAGTAGTGGAAAATGAGCTTAGGGTCAATACCAGCTTCAATTAGTTTCCTCTCAACTTCTTCAAGACTTTTGTGATTATCAGAAAGGATGAGTACAATTTTCCGGTTTATTGGATTCTTCTTCCACCATTCTTTCACTTGCCTTGCCATGTAAGTAGTTTTCCCTGAACCTGCTGGTGCTCGGTAGACAGTTACCGGAACCCTCCATAAACCCTTTGTAGGAGTTCCAGCATATCCACTATTGGGGGCTGTGCTCTTGGTCATCTGGTCTCACCTTTTCTGTTTTAGTTTTTTACTTCCTCTTGACCTAGGAGCTTTTTGACTTCCTCATTAGTTAAGCCAAGTTTCTCTTTGAGAATCTTGATAACTTCACTTCTGGGTATTCTCCACCAGCCACCGATTTTCTTTGCTTCTATCTTTCCTGTTTGAATCCAAAGCTGGACAGTAGTGTAGTGGTAGCCTGACAATCTTGCAACATCTCCAGTTGTATAGTACTCCTTCTTCTGCATGCTTCCTCCCTCAAATCTTTATCTCTTTATCTCATTACATATACTTTTTGGAGTGTTTTCACCAGCCTACCAAGAAAAAGAAAGAACAGGAGAGGCTTATCATTTCCCAAAGTTTGCTTCTTCCCAGATGTCCAAGTCTTTGTCAGTTAGGTTGGGATTCACCTTTCTTAGTAATCTGAGTATCTCGCTCCTCGGAATCATGAGCTTACCATCCACTTTCTCTGCCTTGATTTTGCCCCATGTGATTGCCCATAGTACTTCTCCTTCAGACGTCATGAACGCTTTGGCGAACTCTTTAATGGTGAAATACTGCCTCCCCATCTTCACCACCACCCTTAGCAAACTTCCAAAATCTTAACTGTAGAGGTCTGGTTGTTCATACCAAAATCTGGCAAGAAAACAAAGGGGTAGAAAAAGAAGCCATGTTCACCGGTTGTTCCACAAGTCCTCCTGTCTCCTTGTTGTTTTTCAAAAACCCAAAGAAGGGAGATGCTGTGGGCTTTTGAGAGGAACAGGACAATCTGTCGGTTTCTGGGATTTCGGGAGTGTACCAAAATGCCTTTGTATGTGGAAAGGCAAACATCTTATTGGGGTCATACTCTATGGCAATCTCATTTCCTTGAAAGGCGTAGAGGAGTGCTGCCATGTCTGTCTCCCTCCAACTTTTCTTTTTCAAGTGCTTATCCCTCTGTTTGTTTCAACCTCAAGACTTCACTTTCAGGTATCTTCCAGTACAATCCTACTTTGATGCCTCTGAGTTTGCCGGAATGAATAAGCTGCACCACGTCTTCCTGTCTAACGCCAAGAATTTCAGCGGCTTCACGAGTACTTAACACTCTGTCTTTTGGAGGTTTCTCCTTCTTGAGCCTTTTAACTTCTTCTTTCGGTATCCAATGATACACTCTCATCCCATAGTGTATTTTCAGTGTTGCAACTCTCCCCTGTTCTATCCAGACGTAAATGGCGTCAACCGAAGTGCCAAGAATCTTGGCTATTTCCCGTGGAGAGTAATACGGGCCTTCAGGTTTAGGGATTTTTGGTGTTTGCATTGTCCTCACCTTCTCCTGGTTGTTGTTCTGCCAACTTAATAACAGCAATTCTTCCTTTCCAAATTGCTAGATATTCTGACTCCTTCGCCCTGCCGTTAACTACAACCTTAGCGTCCTTAAGTGTGATAAACTGATTGGTCTCCTGAACAAGTTTCCCAACATACGTGGTTTTCTTAGACCTGTCCATGACAATGACTTTCTTTCGCCAGAAGTGGCTAAACTCAGCCCAGTTAGTGCTCATCTCGCCTCACCTCTTGAATCTTCAAGGACAACCAAGTTCTGTATGAACAACTTTCTCACCACTGCAGCAGGTCTGCTGGTGAATTTTCTGCTTTTGGGTGTCTTCACTTTGCAATTAGTGAGGTGCAAGAATTGCCAATCCTCATTCTCAAGAGTGCCAACAAACACATTGCCATCATCCATTTTTATGCTGACCTTGGCTCCTAGGTACTTCTCGAACTGTAATCTTGGCTTCATTTGTTCTCACCTCCTAACTCTTTCTCTAAGGTCTCAACAAGGTTGATAGCCTCCTCGACATTCCTTCCAACACCTTTCCAGTACTTTGACACCTTTGTCGCTCGGATACTGTAGAGGTTGGTTTTCAAGTCCCTTACAAGTCGTTTGATTTCTTCTTCCTTCCCCATCTCGTTTCACCTCCGCCCTTTACTGATATTAAGTCCTACTTACTGTTAGTAAACTTTTTGGACGGTTTTCAGCTCTCTGTTTTCTTAACATTCGCTAGATATCAGTTTGAAAGTTAAGAAAAGCCTGGTAAGAACTTTTAACTTTCACTCTGAATGTTAAGATTTCTGACTAGACACTGACGACAATGACAAGAAACAGAGGGCTATGATAGTGTTTCTCCGTCTAAAACACTATGAAAACCGTCCAAAAATCCTGTAAAGATTGAAAATTTAGTGAATATTGGGAGGAGGGGACAATTCTCTGTCCCTGTCCTCCCCCTACAACCACAACAACCTTAGGAGGTGGTGAAAAGTGATAGTGTTTTTGAAGTGGCTCTTGAGTAAAGACAGTGCCTTTACCGACATTGAAATAGCAGGACGTGCTATGATGTATATTGGGATTTTGTCATTGACCTTTATCTTCCTAGGATACACAGCAAAAGTTACATTGGACAACATAAACGTCACAGACATTACCACACTTCCAGTCTTTGGTGGAGTCTTCCAGCCCTTGAACAACGCTATGAGCATAGGAGCAACAGTAATCCTACTGTTCTTCTTGATAATGATTATCTACGCCTTGTGGAATGTCGTTCAGCAATTCGGGGGAGCAGGCTATTATCAGAGGCAGTGAACTCCTCTCCCCTTGAAACTTTCTTTTTTAGGTGGTCAAGATGTTGAGATTACTCTTTGGGAGGAAAGTTGCCAGAAGTGCTCTTGATGAAGTCCGCCAGACCAGTGCATACTTCAGAAAGATTGAAAAACTGGAAAAACAGAGGCAAAAACTGCTAGAGGAGAGGAGGAGGCTTATTCAGGAAATAAAATTTATCGACGCTGAAATCAGGGACATTGATAGGCAACTAGAGTTCTTGAGGGGATTGGAGTACTGGTAACCTTTGTTTCTTCACGGTTTTTTGTCATTGAGTGCTGGTTGTAAGAGGCAAGAATGGTGGGAAAATCAAGGGCTTGTTTTAGCCTCTCCACATTCTCTTTGTAAGCTTTTCTTGCCTGGTGAAAGAGGTTGATGTAATGGGTTGCTAAGATGTCACCACCTTGGCTATGACCTATCATGAACTTCACAACACTCTCCTGAACACCGCTTTCTATCATCTTGTTTATGAACCATTTTCTTGCGTATTTCAGTGGGAGACCTCGCTTAACAAAGTATCCTCCAACTCCATCATACGTCACTCTGAATCTCCTTAACCTTTCCGCTAACTCAATTGGCATGAAGACATAGTAGGATATCTTGCTCTTTCTCCTCCAACCCAACTCATAGTAGGCTATTCCGTCTTCTATGTGAAGCTTGCTCCTGTCAAACTCATTGACTAGTTTGATAGCTTCTTTTACTCTGATACCACCAAACAAACAGAGCAACCCGACAACCAGCATCCTCTCGTCTTCAACTTTGGAAAGAGCTTGTCTAACTTCTTCGTCGCTAGGCAACCGCACATCTACACCTTCTGGTCTTTCTTTCAAGACCCGCTTCAGTTGGAATGCAAAATCCTGAGTAATTCTTCCAGTCTCCAAGTGAAAGCGTATCAAAACACGAATTGCATTAATCAACCAATTCCACCTTCCAGGTTTCCCATTATCTGCTTTGGCGAGGAGTTGCTTCAATTCTTCTGGACTCCTGACGACAGCATCACCAAAGTATTTGTCCAAGTACTTAATGTAGTCGTCAGCAGTACTTTTACTGAGTCTGTTAGCGAGATACCGGATAAATTGTTCTCTGACTGGTGTGTAAGTGAGTTTGTCACCTTTGTTTGGAGAATTTGTGCTCTGTAGATCCGCAGGTCCCCGGTTCAAATCCGGGCCGCGGGACCACCAAAAAATTAACAAAGCTCTTCTGCAACACTTTATGCAAGAAAAATTTCTATCGAAATCTTTAAACGCATTAACTTTGCATATTTAATGCTGGGGAGCAAGGTTGGTTGAAGATGCCCTTAATCTAAGCAGATCTGAGAAGAGCAAGAGAAAAAAGATGCATATTATAGTTGGTAAACGAAGACACTTACAAATGCAGAGAAAACAAGAATTAAGCCACAATATTAAATACATATCAAAAGTTCCGGTAAAACTTGTTATGGATAGGGAATTTTTAACTGTTCATCCAGAAGATTCTATTGTCACACTTATAGAACAATTAAGAGGAGAAGAAACTTCTGCAATTGTTCTGGATTCAGAGGGCAAATTATTAGGTTTCATAACAGTCAAAGATTTACTAAAGTTTTTTGAGCCTCTTCAGCGTTATAGAGTCGTTGGTTTAGGTTTACTGAAGAAATATCGGGTTAGCAGGGCAACGAGAATTAGAGATGTTATGACCACCAAACCCATAACGATTCACATAGATGATAATCTAGGTCATGCCATAAAGGTCATGATCGAAACTGGAAAGCATCATTTGCCTGTAATTGATAATAACAAGAGAGTTCACGGAGTTTTGGAAGTTAAGGATATTATCAGGCTTATTAGGATAGTAAGCACCTAGACTGGTGCTTAGAGTGGTCAAAAGCTCTTTAAACATTAAGGGGTGGGAGCATGGATATCTTCATAACTATAGCGCTAATGTTATTGGTATCAAAGACCTTTGGTTTTTTGTTTACAAAATTAAAGCAACCTTCAGCATTGGGTGAAATTATTGGAGGAATTGTAATTGGTCCCTCTCTTTTAAGTCTTGTTGAGTTCAATGAAGCCATAGAACTCGTAAGCTCCCTTGGTGTCGTTTTGTTGCTTTTCTTGGCTGGACTTGAAACAGATTTGGATGAATTCAAGAGAGTTGGAGTCCCAGCTTTCTTAATAGCTGGAGGTGGTGTAATAGTTCCCTTTATTTTAGGATACTGGATTGCGATAGCTTTTGGGTATCCCAAAACCCAAGCACTCTTCTTAGGTGGTGTTTTAACTGCAACAAGTGTTGGTTTAACTGCAAGCATCTTAATGGAAATGAAGAAGCTTAGAGGAAAAGAGGGAACTGCCATTTTAGCTGCTGCTGTTGTGGATGATGTTTTAGCAATTTTGTTGTTAACGGTCTTTGTCGCTTTGAACAGAACAGGGAGTATTAGCATTAGGGAGATTGCCACCTTATTCATTGAGGTTATCTCCTTCTTTGTATTTAGCATCTTTATTGGGGTACCTCTTGTAAAACGCCTTATGAAGCTTTCAAATAGAATTAATGTTGTTCTGCCTGAGGCAGTTCCGAGCTTTGCCTTTGCAATTGTTTTGATATTTGCATATCTAGCAGAAGAGGTTAGAATTGCAGCAATTACTGGAGCATTTTTAGCAGGATTAATTTTAGGACAAACTGATGAAGCAAGGAGAATTAGCGATAAAATGATAACGATTGCCTATTCCCTCTTTATTCCAGTATTCTTAGTTGGAATCGGAGTCAACAGCGATATTAGAATATTTAGCCATGCCGGAAAGTTTGCCATAATTTATTCTATGATAGCAATTATTGGAAAGATCGTAGGATGTGGTGCGGGTGCAATGTTATCTAGGTTTAATTTGAAAGAAGCTCTGAGAGTTGGAATAGGAATGATACCAAGAATGGAAGTTGCATTAATTATGGCAAATATAGCCCTAACTGAGGGAGTATTTGATAGAGGAGTTTTTTCAGTTTCTGTGGCTATGGTGATAGTGACAACTATCCTAACTCCTCCGCTCTTAAAATGGGCATTTTCGAGGGAGTAAAATGGAAGATCTGCTCATTATAGCAATAATGCTTGCAACGGCAAAAATTGGGGGCTGGATATTTGACAAATTAAAGCAACCAACCGTGTTGGGACAGATATTGGGAGGCATTTTAATTGGGCTTTATCTTAAAAGTGATGAGATAATTCAGGCTTTTTCCATTATGGGTGTTTTGCTTTTGCTATTCTTAGCAGGTCTTGAAAGCGATATTGAAGAGTTTAGAAGCGTTGGAGTCCCAGGTGTCTTAGTTGCTACCATTGGAGTCTTTATAGCATTCATTTTTGGATTTTTAATTGCTTTGCCCTTCCATTACTCCTATGGAGAGGCTCTTCTATTTGGAGCAATAATGACTCCAACAAGCGTTAGCATCACTGTTAGGGTTTTAATGGAGCTTAGAAGTCTTAGAACAAAAGAAGGAGCAACCATATTGGCTGCAGCAGTAATAGATGATGTTCTAGCAATTTTGTTGTTAACTATAATCATTTCAATATTGAAGGAACACACTGTAAACGTGATCAACATACTTAAAATTTTAATTGAAGTTTCTCTATTCCTAATTATCCTTTTGAAGTTTGGTGTTCCCGTTGCAAATAAACTCTTCCATACAGTCAGCAGAATACATTTACCAGAAACTGTTACAAGTTTTGCCTTGATATCTGCAATTTTAATTGCTTTTATAGCAGAAGAACTAAACATAGCTTCAATTCTTGGAGCATATATGGTTGGCTTGGTATTAGGGCAAACGTTCTATGGCAGGCAAATCATTGAGAAAGTTTCCACTATAGGTTATTCCCTTTTTATCCCCATATTTTTTGTAGAAGTTGGAATGAGTATAGAACTCGGATACTTTTTAAAAGCAAGCGCTTTCGCCGTTGTTTATACAATAATAGCGATAATAAGCAAGATTTTTGGCTGTGGTTTGGGAGCTTACTTGGCAAAGTTTACTCCAAAGGAGGCTATTAGGATAGGAGTAGGAATGATACCAAGACTGGGTGTAGAGTTAGCAATGCTTTCCATAGCAATAAGAAGTGGAGTTGCGAGTCAAGATATGCTTACCATAGCCGTCTTTATGGTAATTATAACAACTCTAATCACCCCACCCCTATTGAAATGGGTTTACACAAAAAGTTAAAATTAAAGACCAAATGAAGCTCCAAAGAAAGATTCCATTAGCCTTCCAAACATGTATGACAAGAAAGCCGCTCCTAGCCCAGTAGTCACCATTTCAAAGACTTTCTGTCTTATTGAAATCCCTGAGAGTATTGAAACAATCGTGGCAACTATAGCTAAAACACTTCCAGCAAAAAGTATTGAAAAGGGCAGTGCAGTTAAAGAAGAGCCTGCAAAGAAGTATGGCACAACTGGGAAGAAAACACCCAATAGATAGGCTAATCCAGTGTAGAGGGCAGAGCGTATTTCATTCTCTTCACTCTCTTCAATCAACATCTTTATTAGTGTCTTCTTACCTTTTGAGAGCTTTTCAGCTATTTCTTGTGCAACTTCCAGAGGTAGCCCATAGTCACTCAGCTTATTCAAAAGCTCCTCCTTTGCCTTTTCTGGAGAAACACTAAAGAGTATCTCCAATCTTTGCCTAATTCCTTCATTTACCTGTCTTTGAGAGCGAACCGAAATAAAAGCTCCAATTCCCATTGAAAGGGCACCAGCAACACCAACAATTAAACCACTAACACCAACTAAAAAGGGGTTATTCACATAGACGGCAGATAAACCAGTAACTGCTCCTAAAATTTCTACCAAACCATCATTCATTCCCAAAACTAAATCCCTAACGTTTTCAACGTGAAACTTCTTTTTGCTCTCATAGAAAAATCGTTCATGCTCAAGCTCATCAACAATAACCTTTGCCAGCTCAGCTTTTTCATCCTCACTCAACCTATAAGAGCTTAAAAAGCTGTAATATTTTTGAATAGCAGAGTTTTCACCCATCTCTAAAAGAGATGCAACTGCTCCAGGACCTAATGCTTTTCTCAAGAGCTTAACTATATTAATCTTAAATTTGCTAATTTTAGCTTTTGGGGGCTTAGCATTTCTTTTTATCAAAAAATCGTGCCAAAATTTAGCATGGGCAGATTCAATATTTGCAAGCCTTAAGAATTCCCTTTTTAGCTCCTCATTCTTCTCATATTTTGCCAGCTGAGCATAAAGTGCTGAATCGCTGTATTCATCTTCATAGAACTCCTTTGCAGCTTTAATCATGTCGTCCATACTCTCCCACCCCTTAATCAGCCCATAGAAGTAGCATACTTTGGTTTAATAGAAAATTTGGTGCGGTGGCCGGGATTTGAACCCGGGTCAGCGGCTCGGGAGGCCGCTGTCCTAGACCAGACTAGACTACCACCGCATCATTAGATAATTAGAAGGAGGGGTAAATTTAAAGCTTTCGCTGTTTTAAACAAAACACGAAACTCCAAAATAACCTTTCTTAGCTTAATTACCGTTTTCTCAAAATTGATCATTTCAACCGTTCAAGTATTATTGCCGGACAGACCTTAGTTACCCCATCAATTTTGCCTATTTTATTCGAAATTATGTCTGCTAAGTCCTCTCCATCCTTTGCCCATACTTCTGCCATTATCATGTGATCCCCGCTCGTTAGATATAGACTCTTCACGAATTCGTACTTCTTAAGCTCCTCAGCGACCTCGAATATTTTCTCTGGTAATGTATCAACACCCGTTATTGAAACTAACCCATAGCCCAATTTTGACGGTTCAATTTCAACTGTGTACTTCTTTATTACTCCCCTTTCCTCTAGGGATTTAATCCTCTTTCTAACCGCTGTTTCACTTATCCCTAAGACCTTTGCAATTTCTGTAAATGGAGTCCTTGAATCCTTAGCCAAAATGTCGATTATTATCCTATCCCTCTCATCCACTGTCATTTTTTCACCTCATCCAAAACTTTGTAAATCTAATATATTAAGTTTTTGAACTTTTTGGTTTATGACTCAAACTTTAAGAGTTAATTTAACAACCGATTCAATATGAGGCGTGTGGGGAAACATATCTAATCCTACCACTGCATCGATTTTATATTGTTGCTTTAAGATATTCAGGTTGTCTTTTAATGTTTTGGGATTGCATGAGACATAGACAATATTAGACGGCTTATCCCTAAGAATTTTCTTTATGAGTTTTGGATGCAAACCACCTCTTGGTGGGTCAACTATTACTGTATCATAGTCCTTCAAGCTTTCAACATCCTTATCTTCACCCACTCTAAAAATAGCCTCCACTTTATTCATTTCGACGTTTTTATTGGCTATTTCCACTGCAAATGGGTTGATTTCAATGCCTTCTACTTTAAACTCGCGTTTTGCCAAGTAAATTCCAAAAGTTCCCACACCTGCATAAAGATCCAAAATCCTTTCACCCTCAACAAATTTAGAGACCATTTTCACCAAATTCACAGCCTGATAAGAATTAGTCTGGAAAAAACTGTTGGGATGGATAAGATAGACTACATCATCAAGCATTTCAGTTATGAACTCACTTCCCCAAAACTTCTTTGGGTCGCCATAAGAAACATCACTTTTTGTTGCGTTAATGCTCCAATACAAAGAATCAGCAAAATTAAAATAATTCTCAACTTCCTCTGGCAAAGTTCCTTCGTAAGTAACTAGATTAACCATCAACTCACCGGTGAACTTCCCTTCTCTTAAAACTATATACCTCAAAAATCCCTCTCCTTTTCTTAAATCCCACGGCTTAAGGTTGAAATCTTCCATAAATTCACGTAGCCTTTTTAGTGAAAGCTCACTTTTGTCTCCAAATACTTCACACTTCTCAATATCAACAGTCTTCCACCATTTACCTCTCTCCCTAAATCCTATGCCTTGAGTTGTTACAGCAACATCTATCCTATTCCTATGTCCATAGGTTTTTGGAGAAGGCAAAACTCCTATCTCTAAATCCAATAACTTGCTGAGTTTTTCCTCCTTTATTTTAATCTGCTCTTTGTAGGGAATATGTTGCCATAAACAGCCCCCACATTTTCCAAAATAAGCGCATCTCGGTTGAACCCTATGGGGAGAATATTCAATAATTTCAAAATCTTTAGCCACAATTCTCCTCTTTTCTCGTCCCCACTTCCTAATTTCGACAACATCTCCAACAGAGGTGAATGGAACACTAACCTCCTTTTTACCTATTTTGGCTATCCCAAATCCATTGTCGTCATATTTCTCAATCTGTACCTTCATAAGTTTTCATTCAAGAGCTCTGCTTATAAATTCTATGGAACATTACTGTATAATAAAGCAGAAAATTTGACATTATGCCAATACCTATTCAGCAATGCTTATTAATATTCAATGAGAATATAGATTTGGTGTACCTTATGCAAGTTTCCCCCGAAGTGCTTTACAAGTTTTTATCTAAAAATGGGGACACATCCTTACAAAAACTCTCCATGACCTTCGATGTTTCAATGCCCTCTCTAATGCTTCTGTTAAAAAAGTTAGAATCTGATGGATTGGTAGAAGTATTCTATGGTAAAGAAAAGGCTTCAATAATGGTTAAAGCTAAAAATTTGAACAGCTATCTTTAATTTCTCCTCTATCCGCCCAGTTTTTCTTTATATTTAAATAATTCTCCAACAGTTACTAATGGAATTAGACGGTATCCTTCTTTTTTCAAACTCTCTCTTGCACCCTCCTCCCTATCAACCACAACAAAGATAGCCTTTACTTTTGCACCTTCGCTTTCAATAACTTTTGCTGCCCTCAGGACACTTCCACCAGTTGTTGTTACATCCTCTACAAGAATAACCATGTCTCCTTCTCTGACCTCTCCCTCTATTTGCTTTCCGGTTCCATAATCCTTCTTTTTCTTGCGCACAATTAATAGCGGTTTTTCAGTCTCTAAAGATAAAGCTGTAGCTATCGGCACTGCTCCAAGCTCTGGACCAGCCACTTTATCAAATTCAAGATTCATCTCTTGAGTCTTTTCTTTAATGAGCTTAGCAATCAACTTTAATGCTCTGGGATTAGTTATGAGCTTTTTGATGTCAATGTAATAGTTACTTTCCTTTCCAGAAGTCAAGACAAAATGACCGAACCTTATACAACCTTCTTTAAAGATCAGTCTTATCAGTTCTTCCTTCATTTTTACCACCAAAATGTTAAAGCTAAGCAAAATGTCAAAGAAGTTAAACAGAAAAGAGTTTAAAAAGCTAACCCTTTCCAGCCTTCATTCTCTCTTGCAGTTCATAAAGCTGGGCAACTCTCTCTATTGTATCAGCATCCTCTGGGCTCTTATCTTCCCTCAAAGCAACGTATCTTGGAAATCTCAAGGCATAGCCGCTTTCATATTTTGGACTCTTCTGGATCTCTTGATATGCAATTTCTATGACGACTTTAGGCTCGATTTTTACTTCCTTGCCTTTTTCTTCCCTTATTAAAGGTTTAAGCATTTTTGTAAACTCAATCAAATCTTCATCTGTAAACCCGCTACCAACTTTACCAACTGGAACGAAGTCACCCTTTTCTGGATCATAGGCACCAAGTAAGAAGGAGCTTAAAACGTGAGCCCTTCTACCTTCTCCCCATTCTGCTCCAATAATAACCAAATCTAAGTTCTCCATGGTTGGTTTAATCTTCAACCACTTTTTTCCCCTGTTTCCAGGCTCATAGGTTGCATCTAAACGTTTTGCCATTAATCCCTCATGACCCATTGCCAAAGCTTTCCTATAGAAAGCTTCAGCCTCCTCAGGACTCTTTGTAATTATATTCTCAGCAAGCTTTACTCCATCTCCTTGATTTACAACACTTTCAAGCCTTTTTCTGCGCTCAATAAAAATCGTATCGATCATGTTCTCTCCATCTACGTAGAGAATGTCAAAAAGGTTAAGCTCAAGGGGTATTTTTTCAATCATCTCTTTGATGTTGTATTTCCTTCTAAATCTTCTCAAAACGTATTGGAAAGGTCTTGGTCTTCCACCTTCACCTATTGCTACCAGTTCACCTTCAACAATAACTTTTTCGGGCTTTAAGTGCTTTTTAATCCTCTCAACAACTTCGGGAATAGACTTCGTAACGTTTTCCAGCCTTCTCGAGTATATTATAATCCTATCCCCATCTTTATGAACCTGAACTCTCGCGCCATCATATTTTATTTCAAACTCGGCTTCTCCACCCATTTCCACTAAAGCGTCTCTAACATTAGTAGCCATTTGGGCTAACATTGGCTTTATGGGCTTCCCAACCTGTATCTCAACTTTTGACAATCCTTCGTTTCCCTCAAACTTTGCTACTTTAGCCACATATCCAAAATCGGTTGTGAGCATGTAAGCTCTTTCGACAAGTTCAACTTTAACGCTAAATGCTTGAGCTATTGCATCCCTTAGTAGTCCCTCAGCAACACCAGTTCTCATTTGCCCCAAAATCGTCCTTGCCAAATATTTTCCCTCCTCCGGTGTGGCATCCATGAAAATATTGGCTAAATATTTCAGCTTTCTATCTTGACTTCCCGCTCCTTGTGTCTCTGCAATCTTAACAAAAGTTGTGTAAACTCTTTTAATTGTTAAAGGCTGACCAAAGAAGCTTTTTTGCCTCCTCTTTTGTAAGGCTAAAGCAACGCTCTCACCTAAATCACCAGTATCTTTTACAGAATTTTCAATCCAACTCCCTTCAATTCCAGTAGCCATTGATACTGCCCTAATCAAAAGCTTCTCTCCAACTCCTAATTCTCTCTCATCCCAATCTGGAAAAACTTTTCCAAGAATTAGATATGGAACGATTTCTAAAATATCGGGCTTATCAACTTCTCTTAAAAACTCTGCAACAAGGCGAGTTTTAAGTGTTTTAAGTGTAGTTTTTTCCAACCTTTTATAGAGCTCAGCCAAGTCCTTGTAAAGCATGTTCACCACCACTAAAATAAAGGAAGTTGAAAGATAAAAAGAATTCTATAAAAAATGGACAAGATATCCAATTTAGAAAAATTTTATAAATGTAAAGGTACGAAACCCCAACATACATCGGCATGTGTAAAATCATGTATAGACGATAACCTTAAGGGAGCATAGGCTTAATTAAAGAGGGGGTGGAAGTATGAACTTGGATTTCTTGTTCTATCCGAGAAGTGTTGCTGTCATAGGGGCTTCAAACAAAGAGGGAAAAATCGGGAATTCAATAATGAAGTCAATTCTACGGGAATTTAATGGAAAGGTTTACCCAATAAACATCAAAGAGAAAGAAGTTTTAGGATTAAAAGCCTACAAAAGCATTTTAGATGTTCCAGAGAAAGTTGATGTTGCAGTCATAGCAGTTCCAGCAAAGTTCGTTCCAGATGTTATTGACCAATGTGGTCAAAAAGGTGTCAAAGGTGCAGTTGTTATAAGCGCTGGATTTAAAGAGGCTGGAAGAGCGGATTTAGAAGAAGAATTGGTAAGAAGGGCAAGAAAATGGGGAATTAGATTAGTCGGTCCAAACTGTTTAGGTGTGACGAATTTAGAGAATGGCTTTGATTGTAACTTTAACCCACCAGAGAGACAAGCAAGACCACATTTTGGAACAATAGCCTTCATGAGCCAAAGTGGCGCTTTTGGTGCTGCAATTCTTGACTGGGCTGCAAAGCATGAGGTAGGAATGAGCAAGTTCGTTAGCTTAGGTAACATGGCGGATTTGGATGAAAGCGACTTTATTGAGTACTTAAAAGATGATGAGAAGACAAGAGTCATAACACTGTATTTAGAGGGAGTTAAGGATGGTAAAAAGTTCTTAAAAGCCGCTAAAGATACAACAAAGGTCAAGCCAGTTGTAGTCTTAAAGAGTGGAAGAACTGAAGCAGGTGCAAAAGCTGCAGCTTCACACACAGGTTCACTGGCTGGAAGCTATGCAATTTATGAAGCAGCATTTGAACAAACAGGTGTTTTAGGCGCAAGGTCAATGAGGCAACTCTTTAATTTTGCAAAAGCCTTAGCAATGCAACCACCAGCAAAGGGCGATAGGATTGCAATAGTTACCAATGGTGGCGGTGCTGGTGTTATGATGAGCGATGGAATAATTGAAGCTGGAATGAAAATTGCAGAGCTTAGTGAAGAAACAAAACAAAAATTTGAGAGGGATATTAAAGAGAAGAAGCTCCCAGAGCATATGAGCTATAAAAACCCAATTGACATTATAGGCGATGCACCCTCCACAAGGTATGAAATTGCTATGAGGTATGCCTTAGAAGATCCAAATGTCGATGCTCTTGTGGTTATTGCATTGTTCCAAAGCCCAGCTCTTGATGAAGGAATAGTTGAGAAAGTTGCAGCATTGCAAAAGTACGGTAAGCCAATAATTTTCGTAGCTCCTGGTGGAGAATATCCAGAGAGAATGGCAAGAAGAATCGAAAAAGGTGGAGTTCCAGTATTTGAAACTGTTGAAGATGGTGTTGATGCAGTTTATGCACTAGTCAAATATGGAAGACATATCTATGGATTTTGAGTGCTCTTCTTTTCTCTTGCTCTTTTAAACCCGAAAGTATTATATTAAGGATAAATTATTTCATTACGGTGATACTCATGAAGAGAGTGCATATCTTTGACTGGCATAAAGCAAATGCTAAAAAAGTTGAAGAATTTGCTGGCTGGGAAATGCCAATTTGGTATTCAAGCATTAAAGAAGAACACTTGGCTGTTAGAAATGGCGTTGGAATTTTTGATGTATCCCATATGGGTGAAATCTTCTTTAGAGGAAAAGATGCCCTAAAGTTTTTGCAATATGTAACAACAAACGATATCTCGAGACCACCTGCAATTAGTGGAACCTACACCCTTGTTTTGAACGAAAGAGGTGCTGTTAAAGATGAAACCTTAGTTTTCAACATGGGTAATGATACTTACATGATGGTTTGTGACAGCGATGCCTTTGAAAAGCTCTATGCATGGTTTACAAGTATAAAGGGTGCGATTGAGCAATACACAAAGCTTGATCTTGAGATTGAAAATAAGACTTATGATTATGTTATGTTCTCGATTCAAGGTCCTAAAGCAAGAGATTTGGCTATGGAGCTATTTGGTGTTGATATTAATGAACTTTGGTGGTTCAAAGCAACAGAAGTTGAGCTTGATGGAATAAAGATGATTCTCTCAAGGAGCGGTTACACTGGAGAAAATGGCTTTGAAGTTTATTTTGAAGATGCAAATCCATATCACCCAGATGAAAGCAAGAGAGAAAAGCCTGAAAAAGCCCTCTATGTCTGGGAGAAAATATTAGAAGCTGGGAAAAAGTATGACATTAAGCCCTGTGGCTTGGGTGCAAGAGATACCTTGAGATTGGAAGCAGGTTATACATTGTATGGAAACGAAACTAAAGAATTGCAACTTTTAAGCACAGATATTGATGAAGTAACTCCTTTACAAGCTAACTTGGATTTTGCTTTGTTCTGGGATAAAGAATTTATTGGAAAAGATGCTTTGCTTAAGCAAAAAGAGCGTGGCTTACCAAGTAAAATGGTTCACTTCAAGATGGTTGATAAAGGAATTCCAAGGGCTGGTTATAAAGTCTACAAGGATGGTCAATTGATTGGAGAAGTTACGAGCGGAACAATGTCGCCATTATTAGGTATAGGTATTGGAATCGCTTTCGTTAAGCCAGAGTTCGCAAAGCCAGGGGTTGAGATTGAGATAGAGATTAGGGGACAGGAGAAGAAGGCTTTAACAGTTGCACCACCATTCTATGATCCAAAGAAATATGGAGCCTTCCGTGAGATGTGACTTCTTTTCTCTCTTTATTTTGAGCGCCCTATTATTATGCCCCCAACTATGAAACCTAGTCCAAGAAGCGTTGAGGGTAAAATCTTTTCTCCAACGGCAAAATGAATAATGACCAATGATAAAAAGGGAGTTAGATATATGAGATTCGCTATTTGGGCTGTTGTTTTTGAGAGTCTAAGGGCTTTCAGCCAAACCAGAAATGTTATCCCCATCTCAAAAAGTCCAACATACACACTTCCAATAGTCCCTTTCAGTGGGGAAAGATAAAATCCTGAGAATATCATAAGAACAAGAGCTGTATAAATAAAGCCAAATGTAAAGTTTAGGAACATTCTAAGAAGATCATCCCTCTCATCTCTCAAATTAAATATCCAGTAGAGAGCCCATATGATTGCACTACTCAAAGCGAGCAATGAACCTAGTGGATTCGCAAAGTGGAGAGAAAACACATCCCCTCTAGTAGAGATTATTAACACTCCAAAAAAGCTGGTTAAAATTCCGATAATGTTTTTAGTCGTCACCCTTTGCTTAAGCAGAGGAATTGAAAGTAAAGCCAACATTATTGGCCACGTATAGTTTAAAGCTTGTGCCTCTTGGGCTGGAAGAAGGGAATATGCTTTAAACAGGACTAAGTAGTACAAGAAGGGATTTAAAAAGCCCAAAATTACAGATCGAAAATGGCTTTTTGGGTTTTCTCTCAAAAGTCTTAGCTTTCCTTGAAAGAGCAAAATTAGAAAGAAAACTGTTAAAGAAGTTAATGAAGAGTAAAACAGCAAATGAACATAGCCCACATATCTGAGGGATAGCTTAAAAGCCGAAGCTACGGTTGACCATAGAAAGACCGCTAACATACCGTATATGTAAGCAAGTTCTTGGCGCTTCATATTCTTCTTTTCAAGATTAAACGTTAAAAATCTTCAGTTTTACAGAAAACTTCAACAAGTTCTTGTACCTTAACATCTTTTGTGAAACAATATTCAAGGTGAAAAGAGGAAAGTAAATCTCTCTGTCTCATGGAAAGCTTTAAATCTTTTATATTCCTAAAATGCTTTGGTGGTTTCTCATGATCGAAGTAGGAGAGTACAAAGTTAAGGAAGGTCTCTACTATACAAAAGAACATGAATGGGTTCAAGTTTTGGAAGATGGCAACGTTTTAGTTGGTATCAGCGATTATGCCCAAAAAGAGCTTGGAGATGTCGCATACGTTGAGCTTCCCGAGGTCGGAAAAGAAGTTAAGCAATTTGAAGTTTTGTGTGAAATTGAAAGCGTTAAAGCTGTGAGCGAAGTATATGCCCCAGTTAGTGGTGAAGTTGTTGAAGTTAACGGCGAACTTGAAGATGCCCCAGAAAAGATTAACGAAGAGCCATACGAAGCATGGATTGCAAAGATTAAGCCAGAGAATCTTGAAGAAGATTTAAAGAACCTAATGGATGCCGAAGCTTATGCCAAATATTTGGAGAGCCTTTGAGCTTCTTTCTTTCCCCATTCACTTAGTATAGGTAAGGAATTAATTTTTTTGTTTTTCATGTACTCTATGTACTCCTCCCCAAACTTTTCAATTTATATTGAATGATGGATGTGTTTATAAATGCAGTACTTGATTAGCTTGTGGTTTTAATTGGTAATAGTACTCCTAAACAGCAGTTACTTCATAGATAGTCCTCTCTAGGGCTGTTTCATAAATAGTTAAAAGCGTAAAGTTTAAATATTTTCATTTCATAATTTATTTTGGAGGAGTGCTGTATGAGGCTCTATCGAACAGGTAAGGCATCACAACTCTTGGGTATCAGCAAACCAACACTAATTAGAAAGATTAAATCTGGCGAGATTAAAGCGTATCGTGTTGGAAAAGAATACCGTATTCCCGAAAGTGAAATCAAAAGACTACTTGAAGGAAAAACTCTTGATAAGGTCGTCATTTATGCCAGAGTTTCGAGCAGAGACCAGAAAGAGGACTTGGAGAGACAGGTTGAATATCTCAAAAACTACTGCTCCTCCAAGGGTTATCAAGTTGTGAAAATTCTTACCGACATTTCATCAGGCTTGAACGAGAACAGAAGGGGATTAAAACAACTCTTCAAATTGGTTGAGGGTGGAGAAGTTGGGAAAGTCGTCATAACTTACAGGGATAGACTCACACGCTTTGGATTCAAATACCTCGAACAATACTTCAACTCTCATGGTGTTGAAATCGAGGTAATCTTCGATGATGAAGAGAAAACGCCAGAAAAAGAACTCGTAGAGGATTTGTTAGCCATCGTAACTTCATTTGCTGGAAAACTTTATGGAATGCGTTCTCATAAGAAAAAGCGTCTTGTAGAGGCGGTAAAGAATGCCCTCAGAGACGATTAAACTCACTGCAAAATTCAAACTTAAGGAATTTTCTGAAGAGTTAAATAACCTTTTCTCCACTTACCGTGAGATTGTGAATTATCTCATAACTTTTGCCTTCGAGAACAACATAACCAGTTTTAAAAGGCTCAAGAAAGAGACTTACAAAAAGTTAAGAGGGAAGTACCCACAATTACCGAGCCACTACCTTTACACGGCTTGCCAAATGGCTACATCAATTTACAAGAGTTACAGGAAGAGGAAAAGGAAAGGGAAAGCCAACGGTAAGCCTGTTTTTAAGAAGGAAGTTATAATGCTGGACGACCACTTGTTCAAACTCAACCTTGAAAAGGGAATAATCAAACTTTCCACTCCCAAAGGGAGGACTTTCTTTGAATTCTATCCAGCCAAGTATCACGAGAAGTTAAGGGACTGGAAGGTTGGACAGGCTTGGCTTATCAAAACACCTAAGGGAGTTTTCATTAACGTGGTCTTTTCAAAAGAGGTTGAAATCGGAGAGCCATTCACTTTCGTTGGAGTGGACTTGAATGAGAATAATGTTACTTTAAGCCTTCCGAATGGCGAGTTTGTCCAAATCATAACTCACGAGAGGGAAATTAGGACGGGTTATTTTGTAAAGAGGAGGAAGATTCAGAAAAAACTTAAGACTGGCAAAAGGAGGAGAGAACTCCTTGAAAAATACGGTGAGAGGGAGAGGAATAGGCTTAACGACTTGTATCATAAACTTGCGAATAAAATCGTGGAGTTGGCAGAGAAATACGGTGGTATTGCTTTAGAGGATTTGACTGAAATTAGGGATTCAATCAGATACTCTGCTGAAATGAATGGGAGACTTCACCGCTGGAGTTTTCGCAAACTTCAATCAATCATTGAGTACAAGGCTAAACTGAAGGGTGTTAAGGTTGTTTTCGTAAATCCCGCTCACACTTCCTCCCTGTGCCCGATATGTGGGAGTAAATTAAGCCCGAATGGGCACAGGGTTTTGAAGTGTTCAAACTGTGGTTTTGAAGCCGATAGGGACGTTGTTGGAAGTTGGAATATTCGCTTGAAAGCCCTGAAGATGTGGGGAGTCACCGTTCCCCCCGAAAGCCAGCCGATGAAGATGGGAGGCTGGAAGCCTACCCGTTACGAAATTAACACACTACACACAATTAACGGGTAGGCAGAACGGAACAAAGAAATCTATTACTATCGAGTCTTCCAGTGCATCAACGCTATGCTCCATGCCCGCTGGTATTGAATAGCTATCCCCAGCTTCGAGAATTTCATCATATTCCCCGAATCTCAATCGAATCCTTCCAGAAACAACGATTGCATGCGTACCTTTTTCAAGGTGAAAACCAGCAAATCCTTTTCATGAACTTTGAAAAGGATGTAGAAATTCCAGAACATTCGCATGAGGCACAGTGGGGCGTTATTTTGGATGGCGAAATCGAATTAACCATAGACGGCAAGAAATACATTTTCAAAAAAGGCGACACATATTTTATTCCCAAAGGTGTCAAGCACAGTGCGAAGATTAAGAAAGGCTACAAAGATTTGACTTTATTTAATCAAAAAGATAGATATAAGGCAAAAGAGACTACACAACCAAGAGCGCTGTGTGGAGAGATAGTAAAAAGGCAGGATGCTAAAAAGAGGGAGTTTAAAGGAGTTTCGTTTGACGTGTTGGCTGTTGGTGAAAAATCGATGATTACAAAGATGCACTATAAGGCTGGCGACCATGTACCATTTCACAGCCACCCTAATGAACAAAGTGGATATCTTCAATTGGAATATCCGCTTTTGGCAGATTTGTAATTATATCCGGAAAGAAGTTCTCTTTTGGCATTTTTACCTCCCGTGCTTTTGTTGGCTCAAAGAGTATATAACATTGTTGTATTTGTGTCATTCATTTTGTTTGTTCCTTTTACAGTTTGGATGGCTTTACAGCAATAACGATCTCTCCTGGCAGCCCGAATAATCTCACTTCTTCTTTGTACTTTATCTCGAATCCAGCTTCTCTTATTGATTGCTCAACATAAATTGGTCTGCAGTCAATATATTGGGGAAGCTTTTCATGGAGCCACTCATACAGTCTCATCAACAATCCCCCACCTTCTTTTGACATGCTGACTACTCCAAGCCTTCCACCAGGTTTTAAGACCCTTTTAATCTCATTAAGAACTTTCGGAATTTCGGGTGTGTCAAAAAGTTCAAGGGTGAAGCTCATGAAAACAGCATCAAATTTGTTATCTTCATAGGGCAGCTTTGATGCATCTCCACAGTACAGCTCGACCCTATCCAAAAGCCCAGCTTTTTGGAGTCTCTTTTTACTAACCTCTAACATCCCAGAAGAAATATCAATACCGTAAACCTTCCCCTCTTCACCTACCAGCTCAGCCATTTTCTTCAAGCAGTGCCCTGTTCCAAAGCCAATCTCTAAAACAATTTCCCCTTTTTTAATGTCCAACAGCTCCAATGCCCTGTCTCTATACTTCCGCTCAAAGACACCGGCAAAATAATCGTAAAACCGGCTGATCCTGTCGTAGGCTTTTTTCGCCTGAGCCTTGGTCCTACATACACGTAACACTTCGTGATTTTTTGAGGTCATTTTTCCATCATCTAAGGATAATTAATTCTTGTCATGTAAATACTTTTCCCAAGATAGCTAAAAAGGCTCAGCTTGTTGACCTTCATCATCTCTCAGATACCCTAGAGCTCTTCATCGCCCATGAAGTGCTTTTCTCAGAATGTTGATAAACCTTTTCGAAAGTTATATATACTTCCGCCCCAGTAGTTAACTACTGGGGTGGTAGTTATATATTTCGATATAAGACCGAAAAGACGGAAGGAGGATTTATATGACAGAGAAAAAGAACTCAAGGAGTTTGAGAAATCACTTAAGCAGAGAAACCCACTAACAGTCATATCCGGTGTCAGAAGACTCGGAAAAACCTCTCTATTGCTTGTGGGTTTAAACGAGATGAAAGTTCCTTACATATTAGTTGACTTTCGCGGAATTAACCCAAACTCTAGGAGAGACATTTACAAAAAAATCGAATCTGCTGTGAACACCTTTTTCCAGCAAAACCGCACGATATGGGAAAGTGTAAAAGAGGTTTTAAAAAGCATAAGCGGACTTGAAATTTTAGGAACAGGGGTTAACTTTTCATGGAAAAAAGAAAAAACAGATTTAGCTGCTTTATTCAAAGAACTCGAAAAATATGATGTGGTCTTAGCCTTTGATGAAGTTCAAAATCTGCGGGGACCAATGGGAGAAGAATTTTCAGGGCTCTTGGCTCATCTATATGATTACTCAGACATTAGGATGATTTTAACAGGTTCAGAAGTTGGTTTGCTCCATGATTTTTTAGGAATGGATAACCCAAAAGCTCCTCTATATGGCAGATATTTCAAAGAGATAACCCTTGAGAGATTCAGCAAGGATGAAAGCCTCAACTTTTTAAGAGAAGGCTTCAGGCAAATGGGCAGTGAAGTTGATGAAGAGATACTCGAATATGCTGTGGAAAGACTCGACGGTATAGTGGGATGGCTCGTCTTCTTTGGCATAAAATCTTTAGAAAAAAGACCCTCAAAAGAGTTGGTTGAAGAAGTGTTTGAGGAAGCCAAGCTACTGGTAATTGAAGAGTTTAATGAATTTCTAAAAAAGCGAAAGCCTGCAGAAGAGAGATATACACGTGTTATGGAAGCTGTAGCAAATGGAAAGATAACGTGGGAGAGAATAAAAGATCACCTTGAGGAGCGTGAAGGAAAAACAATAGCAGACAGTGTCCTTTCACGGTTGCTTAAGGGGTTGGTTAATTCGTCATTTTTAGAAAGAGTTGAGGAGGGGAGGAACGTTTACTACAGAATCGCTGATCCAATTTTAGAAGAGTGCTTCAAAAGTTAAAGAAAAAGAGAGTCAAGCACTTTTCTTCGCCTTCTTTTGGAGGTATTCGTGTATTGCTTTTGCCGCTTTTCTTCCGTCACCCATTGCCAAAATAACCGTAGCC
>MTLP01000039.1 GCA_002009975.1 Thermococcus sp. JdFR-02 | reverse complement strand
GTTAAGATTGGAAAGTGGTGGCATAAAAGTGAGGAAATTGATTTGGTAGCGTTAAATGAAAAGGAGAAGAAGGCTCTTTTTGTAGAAGTTAAGTGGAAAGAGTTAACTCTCAGAGAGGCAAAAAGGATTTTGAAGAATTTGGAAAGGAAGAGCGAGTTCGTAGGATTAGAAAATTACAAAAAATATTTTGGTATCATAGCAAAAGAAATTAAAGAAAAAGAAGAAATTAAAAGAGAAAAGTATCAGCTTTTTGATTTAGAAGATTTGAAGAGAGGGATAATCAATGAAAACCCTAATCCTAGCGTTAGGCAACGAACTCATGAAAGATGACGGTGTTGGGCTTAAGATAGGGAGACTGTTAAAAGAGAAAGGTTACAACGTCTTAGAGCTTGGAACTGACATCTTTAGGCTTCAAACTTATTACAATGGTGAGGAAAAGATAATTATAATTGATGCTATCTTGAGTGAAAAGTTCAAGCCTGGGGAAGTGATTTATCTAAAGGATGAAGAGGTTTTTGAAAAACTTAAAGCCGAGATTAGGAGTGCCCATTTTATGGGAGCGGTTGATGGACTAAGGCTTTTAATAACCTTAGATGAACGCTTGGCTAAAGTAGAGCTCCACTTTATAGGGATTGTTGCTAAGGAAATTGATTTAGGAATGGAGCTTAGTGAAGATGTAAAAAAAGCTATTCCAAAAGTGATTGAGATTGTTGAGAAAATTGCTAAGTTTAGCTCTTTTTGAGCTTATATTTCACAAGGTACCTTCCTTTCTCAAAGTCTTCTTTACCTTCCAAAACTTCCAAAAATTTTAAGTTAAGCCCAAAATTCATTGCCCCCCATTTCAGGTCATCGAAGTAATCATAAAACCCGCAAGTTTTACAAAAAGTTCCGCTGAACTCTACTATAACCACATCTCCCTCAATCTTCACTATCTTAGCTTGAGCCTCGCTTCCATGATATCTGTTAAACTCTCTAATCGCATTTTCAAGTTTTTCCATGCTCTCACCAATGGAACTTAAGTTTGAAAATTTAAATAATTTTGTTTGATATCAGACCAAAAACATAAAAACTCAAAACCTTATTCAAACTTGGGAGTGAGGATGGCAATTAGATATGCCAAGCGAGAGTACACAGATGAAGAGATTTACCAAATTTTAGTTGATCCTGTTAGAGAGTGGTTTAAGAGAAAATTTGGCACTTTCACGCCACCTCAAAGATATGCTGTCATTGAAATCCACAAGGGAGAAAATGTTCTTATTTCTTCACCAACAGGTAGTGGAAAGACATTATCCGCTTTTTTAGCTGCTATAAATGAGTTGATCATTCTTGGAAAGGAAGGGAAGCTTGAAGATAAAATTTACGTGTTATATGTTTCACCCCTCAGAGCTTTAAATAACGATATTAGGCGTAACTTGGAAGAGCCTCTAAGAGAGATTAGAGAGGTTGCAAAGGAGCTTGGTTATGAATTGCCCGATATTAGAGTAGCAGTAAGGACGAGTGATACCTCAAGTTATGAAAAGCAGAAAATGGTCAAAAAACCGCCACATATCTTAATTACAACTCCAGAGAGTCTGGCTATTGCATTAAACGCTCCAAAATTTGGACAGAGGCTAAAAAGCATAAAGTACGTTATTGTTGATGAAGTTCATGCTTTAGCCGAGAATAAAAGAGGTTCTCATTTAGCTTTGAGTTTGGAGAGACTTCAGAATTTAGCGGGAAATTTTGTTAGAGTTGGTCTTAGTGCAACAATTCATCCTCTTGAAGAAGTTGCCAAGTTTGTTTTTGGCTTTAATGATAATGGAAAACCAAGAAGTGGCTTAATAGTTGATGTCAGCTTTGCAAAGAAAACACAAATACAAGTCGAGAGCGTTGTAGAGGATTTGGTTTATGCAGATGCTGGTACTCTCAGTCAAAATCTCTACAATCGCTTGGATGAGTTAATCGAGCAACATAGAACGACATTAATTTTTACAAACACAAGGAGTGGAGCAGAGAGAGTAGCCTATCACCTCAAAAAGAAGTTTCCAAAATATGCGGAGCTTATAGAGGCTCACCACTCAAGCCTTTCAAGAGATGTTAGATTAGAGGTTGAGGAGAAATTGAAGAAAGGAGAACTTCGTTGTGTTGTCAGCTCTACATCGCTTGAGTTAGGGATTGACATTGGAAGCATTGACCTTGTTGTTCTAATTGGTTCACCAAAAAGTGTTAACAGGGCTCTGCAAAGGATAGGGAGAGCAGGACATCGCTTACATGACATTAGCAAAGGCGTAATTTTAGTACTGGATAGGGATGATTTAGTTGAGTGCACTGTTTTAGCTCACAACGCAAGGAATAGACGCTTAGATAGGATTAAAATTCCACAGAATCCGCTTGATGTTTTGGTTCAGCATTTATTGGGCATGGCATTGGAGAAAGTTTGGGATGTTGAAGAGGCTTATAAAGTTGTCAAGAGAGCTTACCCGTTCCATAACTTAGGCTTTGAGGATTTTATGAGTGTTTTAAGATATCTGGCAGGGGAATATGCTGGTCTGGAAGAAAAGAGGGTTTATGCTAAGATTTGGCTTGATGAAGGGAAATTTGGAAGAAGAGGCAAGATGACAAGGGCAATTTACTATATGAATATTGGCACAATTCCAGATGAGGCAAAGATTGAGGTTTACACATTGGATAAGCGCTTTATTGGAACGGTTGAAGAAGAGTTTGCCGAGCGCTTAATGCGCGGAGATATTTTCGTTTTAGCGGGGAGAACGTATGAGTTTAAAAAATCGAGGGGCAATAGGATCTATGTCGAGCCTAAAGAAGGTGCAAAGCCAACTATCCCTGCTTGGTTCTCCGAGATGTTGCCTTTAAGCTTTGACTTAGCTTTAGATGTTCAGAAATTTAGGAGCGAAGTTAAGGAGCTTTTGGATAATCCAAAAGGCGAGGAAATTTTAATGAAGAAGTATCAAATTGATGAGAAAGCGGCTAAAGCGATTTTAAGCTACTTTAAAGAGCAAGGGAGGTACTCAATTATTCCAGATGACAGAACTCTCTTGGTTGAAGAAGTTTTAGAGGAAAATAAAGCAAAATATTTCTTCCACACTCTAGTTGGGAGAAGAGCAAACGATGCTTTAAGCAGGGCTTTTGCTTATTTGATTAGCAAAAAGAAGAGGACTAATGTGGGGATGGCTATCGGTGACAACGGCTTTATGTTGATTCTGCCAATTGATAAAAAGCTAAGTGAGGAAGATATTGAAACTCTTTTTAAGATTGAAGACTTAAGAGAAACTTTAAAGAGAGCTTTAAACAATACGGAACTTTTGAAGAGGCGCTTTAGGCATGTTGCTAACAGGGGGCTTTTAATTTTGAGACGCTACATGGGAAGGAAAAAAAGTCTAAGCAGACAGCAGCTTAATGCTCAAACCCTTCTTAGGCTTTTAAAGAAGAACTATCCGAACTTTCCACTCCTCAAAGAGGTTTATCGCGAAATCATGGAAGATAAGATGGATATTGAAAATGCTGAGCTTTTCCTGAGATGGGTTAGGGAAGGGAAAGTTAAACTTGCTTTTGAGCAAAATACTTTGCCAAGTCCATTCGCTTTCAACCTAGAAGTTATCGGTTCAAGTGATGTTGTTTTAATGGAAGACAGGAGAGAATTAATTAAACAATTACATAAAAAGATAATAGCGTTGATTGAGACTTCAAATTAGTATCTCAACGGTGCTGGAACACTTGTACTCAAAAATAAATCAATAAAAAGAATAGGATCAAACATCAAGCGTCTTAAACACAAAAGCCATCAAATCTGAAAGTTCTCTTATCCTCGTCTCTGGAGAAGCCCCCATGTGTCCGCTTTTTGTTTCTACCCTTAAATAAACAGGAGCACCTATCTCCCTAAGTTTTGCTGCAAATTTTAAAGCATGGGCTGGATGAACTCTGTCATCATATAATCCAGTATAAATTAGCGTTGGAGGATACCTTTTGTTTTTATCAAGGTTGTGATAGGGTGAGTATTTGAGTAAAAACTCTCTATCTTTTGGGTTATCTGGATCTCCATACTCTGGAACCCACGCCTTGCCTATGTAGAGCTTATGGAAACGAAGCATGTCTATGACGGGATAACCTATTAGAGCAGAGTCCATAATTTCTGGTCTTTGAGTTAGTGTTGCTGAGACCAACAATCCACCGTTGCTCCTTCCCCATGCTGTAACTTTATAACCTTCACTTTTTAGTTTCTCTAAGCATGCTATATAATCATCAAAAACATTTTGTTTGTTTTCTCTCATCCCTGCACGGTGCCATTTTTCACCGTATTCACTTCCTCCCCTTAGATTCGTCATTACAAAAGTTCCTCCTTTTTCGATGAATGGAATTACATAAGGGAAGAATCTTGGAGTTAAAGCTATTCCAAAACCGCCATAGCCAAATACAAGTGCTTTGTCGCTTTTAATGCCTCTTTTCTTCACTTTAAACATGTGAATCTTCGTGCCATCTCTCGAAGTTGCCCAGTCTTCGCTTATCGCATAATCTCCTTTGATTTCAATGGAGTCAATAAGCTCAAGTTTTTCTTTAAATGAATATAAGCGGTAAGGAATTGTAAAGCTCTCATACTTGACCAGAATCTCATCTTTCTTTGCATCTAAGACGCTTAAGCTTCCGGGCAAGTCAAAGTTTATCTCATCTAAGAGCTCTCCCCTTAAGTTGAAAATCTTCAACTTGGAGGAAGCATCAATGAGATAACTTACCAAAAGCTTGTCATTGACTACTACAGCCCACTCAAGAGGAAAGCTTTGTTCGGAAATAATCTCTTCAACTTTGCCATCTTTTAATGCAATAACTCTTCCCATTCCATCTTTATCGTAGGAAACAATGTAGAGTCTTCCATTGATATAATCAATTGGATAAGTTATGAATTCTCCTCCATAGACTTTTTTCCACTCTTCTGGCTTCTCTAAGGGTCCAAAATAAACATCACTCTTTGTCCAACCATAAGAAACTGTTATTAAAGCGTATTTTCCATCTAAACTTTTTCTTAAATGAACAAAGTGAGACTGAGGCAATCCTTCCCCAAACACCATTCTATCTTTTCCTTTTTCTCTTAAGAAAATTCTCTCTGCCGGTGGCTCAACTCCATCTGGAGTTCTTTCTTTTCTAAAAAATTTGGCGTAATAATACTTGTCTTTATCAAGCCAGACAATATCCCAAACTGATGGCTTAAGCTCCTCAATAATTTCTCCAGAATCTACGTCGATAATTCTCGTTATTCCTTCATCGCTTCCACCAATGGAGAAGGAGTAGGCTAACCTTGTTCCGTCTTTATTTACATTAAATCCCTGCAACAAAACATCTTCACCAAGTTTTTTAGAATCGACGATTATTTTCTTATTGAACTTTATGACCTGTCGACCCGCTTCACTTAAAAGGAAAAAGTATCCTCTTTCCGTTATTTTTGCCATTTTCAGAGTGGGTAAGTAATAATAGCGCTTAATGTCTTCAAAAATCTTCGAAGGTAGCTCTCCGAGAAATTCTCTTGTTCTTTTGTTTTCTTCATCTATAAATTTTAAAACTCTCTTATCATGAAGGTTCTCCATCCATGCAAATTCATCTTCCATATGACCACCATTAAGATTCAAACTTTAGCGTTATTAAGAATATTGTGCACACAACTATCCATTATTATTTGTCATTTAAACAATTTTTCTTTTCAAATTTTCACAAAATTTGCCAAACTACCAAGATTTTTTGAGAAAATGTTATATTCCAGGCTTTCATCTTTGAACTTGACAATCTTAAAGGTGTAGAAAATGAACGTGGTTTGGGCGACTCTACTCATGTACATGGGAGTAATGCTGGGGATTAGTATCTACGCAAAGAGATTCATTAAAACTTCAGCAGACTTTCTCATAGCCGGTAGAAGATTGGGATTAGCATTAACAACAGCTACTCTGGCAGCCACTCACTATGGTGGTGGCTTTCATCTTGGGAGGCGCTAGTTGGGGCGCAAGATATGGATTAGGTGGTATTTGGTACGGTTTTGCCTGTGGCTTGGGGCTTCTCTTGTTAGGTTTAACTCTAGCAAAGCCAATGAGGGCTTTGGCACTATATACAGTACCAGATGTCCTAGAGATGCGTTATAAAAGTAAGATAATTAGACTTTTAGCAGCGACACTCTCTTTGTTAGCTTTGATAGGTATTTTAGGTGCTCAAGTTTGGGCAGCTTCGGCTGTTTTCGAAGCTATTGGACTGCCGGGAACTTGGGGAGCAATCATGGCTACATTAATTTTCATAGCATATACAGCGTTCTCGGGACTCTGGGCAGTTGCTTTAACCGACTTTATTCAAATAACGCTCGGAAGTATTGGTGTTTTTATCGCCACAATCTTAGCCCTTGCAAAAGTTGGAGGATTTGAGGGATTAAAATTAAAGCTTTCAACAATTCCCGGTCTTCCACAGGCACCAAGTGGGTATTTTGACTTTCTCTCCTTAGGGGTCTCACTTTTTGCCCTAACCTTAATAGCCACCATCATGTACACTTTAATAGGTCAGGACTTTTATCAAAGGCTTTTTGCTGCCAAAGATGAAAAAATAGCAAGAAAAGGAGCAATATACAGTGGGCTCTTGTTAATGGGTCTATCTCTCCTACCCACATTGGCTGGAATGCTTGCTCTAGCCCTTTCAAGTGATCCACAGGCTATAATTGATTCGCCAAAGACAGCAGTTCCACGATTGGTTATTACGATCTTTGGAAGTGGGGTTGGCGCAATATTTGTTGCAGCAATTTTGGCGGCGGTGATGAGCACTGCAGATTCCCTTTTATCTGCTGCTACCTCTCACATTGTTAGAGATTTCTATCAAAGCACAATAAATCCAGAAGCAGAGGATAGGAAGCTTTTACGGCTTTCAATTGCAACCACAGTAATGGTTGGACTACTGGCATTAATTGCGGCATTAACGGTTGAAGGAATCATAGAACTGCTAATATACTCCTATGATATCTACACCTCTGGAGTTTTTGTTCCACTAATACTCGGTCTATACTGGAAGAGAGCAACAAAAGAAGGAGCTCTAGCTGGAATAGTAGCGGGTTCATTAGTTAGTATTCTAGGAATAAGTGGGATAGTGAGCTTTAGCTACTGGGAGTACATTTACGTAAGTGGAGCCTTTGTTTCAGCAATTGTCATGATTCTTGTGAGCTTGGTAACAAGTGCAGAACCCTTTGACGAAGAGCTTGAAAGGGCATTAGTTTGATGCTTTTTATTTTCCGCTTAAGCTTAAATACTTCTTTACCCTATTTTCTTTTTGGTGGTTTCATGATTCTGAGAGGGAAAGTTATTGGTAGTGAGATCCCTCGCTTCAAGCACCGCTGGTTTGGGATTCTTGAAGTCGAAGTAGGAAAAGAGGTTTACAAATTATACATGAGCGGAGTTGCACAATGGTTTGTAACAGGTGATGAAGTTGAAATAATTCTCAAACAAAAACCAAAAGTAAAAGATAAAGAGAAAATTCTCGATTTTGATGATTATGAGCTCTATAAGTTCTATAACGGAGAAAAGATTAAAGTTTGGCCTTTGTGGGAGAAAGAATATGATGCAAAGCGTTTTTCTCCATTAACAGGTGAGCTTTTATACACTTATAGGATCAGGGCAAGAGAGGCAACTTATGAGAGCGATTTTGAGGCAATAGCAGAACTTGAGCAGTATCACTATGCATCTCAGAAAGAGAAGGTGGCTTTATGGAGATGTGAGAAATGTGGAACAATTATCGAAGCAAATACAAAGCGTATTTGTCCCAAATGCAAAAGTGAAGAGGTTCATATTTTAGAAATTAAAGGTTCAACCCCTGCATCACGCTTTTTGCTCCTTGAGCTTGAGAATAGAGAAGAATATGAGCCAAGGATTTTAGCTTATGTTAGGGTTGATTCTCCAATTCCTTTGATGCATAGAAGATTGCCTAACGGAGAAGTTGAGAGAAATATCAGGGAAAAGATCTTCCCGGAGGATTGGTTTCATCCAGCATTTTGGCCCGAGCGTATAATGAGAGAGCTTTATGAAGAGCTTAAGAAGGAATATCCAAGAAAAATTGCCCGTCAAATGCTTTGGGAAAAAGCCAAGTGGGAAGCCTTAAGGACAAGCAACACAGCGGCTTCGAGAATTGCGAGGGTTGTTGTGCATCCTGATTATAGGAGCGATGGTTTAGGACAATTAAGTGTTAAAGCTGCCCTTGAATGGATCAGTGAAAGAAGAATCCCCGAGATGAGAAAAAGAAAGCATTTAGTTGAAACAATAGCCCAAATGGCACGTTACAATCCTTTCTTTGAAAAAGTTGGCTTCAAGTTCCTTTGGGAAACTGCAAGTGGAAGACCTGTCTTATATTATCCACTAACAGAAGAAGCTAAGGAATACATTGAGAGATTTTTAAAGGAAGATACATATGCACCTAAGGAAGGGAAACTTTGGAAGCCAAGCTACGGAAAAGTTGAACCCTTAAAGGGCTCAATAGTCTTTAAAGATGTTAGCAAAGTTTTTGAGAGTTCTTTGGATGTTAAAGGACTTCCTTCAGAAATACAACAGCTTTTAGAAGCATTTGGGGTTAGACATAGAGTGATCCAGAGGCAGGTTTTAAGGAATCTGAACTTTGAGATTAAGCCAAAAGAACTTGTAGTTGTGGTCGGTGCAAGCGGGTCTGGAAAAACAACATTAATTAGGCTTATTTTAGGTGCTGCAAAGGGTTTTTGGGAAGAAAAATTTAGAGCAACGAGTGGAGAGATTGAACTTCCAGAGAATGTCAAAGTTTCAGTTTTAATTCCCGGTGAATTTGAGCCAAGCTTTGGAAGTGAAAGCATTTTGGAGCATGTTTATAGGAAAATCAAAGATTTAAATGCAGCGGTTGAAATTTTAAACCGTTCAGGACTAAGTGATGCTGTGCTCTATAGGGCAAAGTTTAATGAGCTTTCTACTGGACAAAAAGAGAGGGCAAAGATAGCATCGCTTTTAGCAGAGAAGCCAAATTTAATTCTAATTGATGAGTTTGCAGCACATCTAGACACATTAACAGCTATGCGCGTGGCTAAGAAGGCTAGTGAGATAATGAGAGAGGCGGGAATTACAGCGGTGATTATAACTCACCGTCCAGAGGTCGTTAAAGCCTTGGACCCGGATAAAGTGATTTTCGTTGGCTATGGAACTGCAAAAGTTGAGGAAAAGGCTTAAGAATGTCTTTGGGTTAAGAAGTTTGAAAAATACTGTGCTCACTTTTGATCACATTTTACTTTTCCATTGAGCATGCAAATTAATATTGGTGGTGTCTATGATTGAGGTTGTTGAAAGAGAATATGAAGTTGAAAGGGGACTGAAAGTGGTAGTGAGCAATGTTAATGGGCAGATCAAAATTAAGGGCTATGATGGAGATACATTAAAGCTTAAAGCTGAGAAGAAATGGGGGCTTTTAAGCTCAGAACCAAAGATTAAGGTGAAAAAGGAAGGTAACACGCTTAAGATATCTGCTCACTTTGAAAAATCCGTTATAAGCTTTGGAAGTAGGAGCGTGAACTTTGACATCTTAGTTCCTAAGAGTGTTGAAGTTGAAAAGGTTTCAAGTGTAAACGGGCAGATTCAAATCTCCGATATTAGCGGAATTTTAAAGGTCTCAAACGTTAATGGTTCAATAAAAGTTGAGAATACTGAAGTTAAAAAGCTGTCAAGTGTAAACGGGAGCATAGTTGCAATTTTGAGGAAAATTAAAGATGACTCAAAGATTTCTACCGTTAATGGGAGTATAAAGGTTTATATTTCCCCTAAAGCCGATGTTGAGATTTTTGCATCAACAACAAATGGCTCCATAAGATTTGACATTCCAGGAATGAAAATAGAAGGTACAAAAATCAGATTTGGACCAAAGAGTGCAGTGGGTGTTCTTGGAGATGGAAAATATAAAATTAAGGTCTCCACAGTAAATGGGAGCATCTCAGTCTCTACATTGTAATGTAGGCATAAAGGACAATGGCAATCAACAGTAAACCGACAAGTAAGTCCAAAAGCTTTCCTTTCCTTTGAACCTGCTCAAATCCCCCAATTACCTTTGCCCATCTATCGCTTTTCTGTCCATAGTGGAAAGCTAAGGTTATCAAAAGGAATGGAGACACAAAAATTGCATTGTAGAGCATTAACAAGAACGTTCCACCCAAAACGTTTGCCCCCTTTGAGATCAGCGCTGTTGCAACGAAGTAAGGTCCAGAAGTACAAGGAAGCAACGTCAGGGAAATTATTATGCCCCCTAAAAATCCTCCGAGTGGCGACAGCATTTTTTCCATAACTTTGTTGCTCGTTTGCTTAAATTTATTAGGTATAACCTTTATTTCAATCGTTTTAAAGTAAGAAACTACTTTGTAAATCCCAATTGCTAAACCTAAAGCCAAGACAATGTTTCTGATCCATAAGAATTGTGTTTGAATTTTCACTAGACCAACACCAATTCCAAAATACGTCATGAAGACAGCTGAAGTGAATGCTAAGCCTGTTTTCAAGACTCTCCTATCATCAATAACCATCACCATCGAAAGAAACATTATCAAGAGGGCAAATGCGCATGGATTAATGGCATCTGCTATAGAGGCTAAGATTATCGGGATAATAAGGGAGGCAACGCTGGTATTGGGTGTTTCTATTGGTTTTGTAGAAGTTGTTGGAGTTTTTTCTCCAACAAAGAGATTTTGTAAATTTTTGATAATTTCTTCATCTGTGGTTTCATAGAGCTGTCCGTTAAAAAAGAGGAGTTTTTTTGGCGCTGTTGAGTTGAGAAGTGCGTGAAGAACGTCTTTTGAAACCTCACCGTAAATTACAAGTTTAAGTTCTCCATCAATTGTAACTCCGATCAGAGGAACTCCTCCACCGGTTCCAAGTATATTTGAAATCTTCAAGAATCTTTCCAAATTTTTCTCGTTATAATTTTCACAGTTTGGATCAACTTCATATACTGTTAAGCTCCCCTCTCCAAACTCTTCAGGTATCATCCTTTCCATAGCAGCACAATGAGGGCAACGGCAAGAACCATAAAGGTAGAAATGAACATCATTAGCCCTAACATGCTCACTTAAAGATATTAAAAGGAGTAAAGCAAATGCTAGCATTAATATTTTCTTCATTTTTATTCCCCACCTTAGTACTAAAGAGCTACTTTTAAAAGAGTTTCTCTAAAGTATGCAGAGAAGATCAAAAATGACTGCTCCAGTCCAATGTAAGAAAAAACTTGGCAAAAAGCTCTCACTTTTCAGGTCAATTTCAGCGAAGAAGATTCCAGCAAGGAAAGAGTAAGGAACTTCTAAACCTGGTTTTCCAATATGTATTAAGGTGTAGGGGATGTTTTGAGCTAGTATGCCGAGCCATTTGTGTTTCTTGGCTAATGGGAAAAGTAAAATTCCCCTATAAAATGCTTCATGAGCTAACATTATCACACCAATTAAAAGCTCCTTAAAGAGGAACTCGCTCCATGAGTTAAAGCTAAAAAGTGGATAAAACTCCCTAAATTGTTCTAAACGTGATGCGTAGATTGTTATGGGCATGCTGATTAAAAGCAGAATTAAAGCCCAAATGTAGCCATCTTTTTTTCCAATTTTAAAGCCAAGCTCTTTTGGTTTAAATCCGAGAATATATGCCGTTAAAAAGGGCAGAACAATATAAAAAACCACATTATAGAAAGACCATTCGTAGATATTGTGTCCTAAATTCCAATTCGCTACAATAAATAAGAGGGAGAGTAAATAAAGGAGAAATGTTTTCATTCCTTCTCCTCTTCTCCTTCTTCTTCAGCTTCCTCTTTAGATTCTTCAACTTTTTCTTCTACTGTTTCCTCTGTTTCTTCTGGTTGAGCTTCTACTTCTTCCTTGCCTTCTTCTTTGGTTTCTTCCTTTTCCTCAACTTCTATTTGTGGCTGTGTCTTCTTGATTATATCATCGACACTTGGAGTGAACTCTATCTCCTCGTATCCGAGGAACTTCAAATCACTCTCTAAAAGTATTTCTCCAAGGATTAGCATTCTGTCTTCAATTGTCTGCTCTCCAAAGTCAATCTTTACGTCTTTTTCACCAACTTCAATTTGAACTTTGCTTAGGTCTATCTTTGGCAGTCTGAGCTCTATTAATCCTTTAACTTTTTCAATTGGATCTTCAATTTTTTCAACCACTTCTACCTCATAAATAACGGTTTTTCCAGCATAAGGATGATTAAAATCAACTCTAACTCTACCGCTTGAAACACTCAAAACTCTTGCCCTTCTTCCATCAATCTCGACCTCTAACCCTGGGAATGGATAAACACCGTGCCTCTTAAATTGTCCCAAAGTTAAAGTTTTTATTAATCTTGGATCTCTCTTTCCAAAAGCTTTCTCTGGAGGAAGCTCAATCGTGTATTTTTCTCCGACCTTTAATCCTTCCAACTTCTCATCCAATCCTTTAAGAACGTGACCAGCCCCAACGGCTATTGGGACAGGACCATAAATTGCCCCCTCTCTATATATGCCAGCCTCCTTTGCGACTTCTTCATAAGTTGTGTCGAAAATTTCTCCAGTCTCTTTAATCTTTCCTGTGTAATGAAGCCTTATTACATCCTTTTTTGCTACTTTCATGATCATAACCTCCTTTAAGTTTTCAAGGCCTATGGTCAATTAAAGGGGAGGACTTATAAAGATTTTTGCGGGTATTAAGGAAGGTGATTAAAATGTTTGGAAAGCTGAAGGAAAAGTTCTCATCATTCATCGATAAAGTTGCTCAAACCGAGATAAAAGAGAAAGAAGTTGAAGAAGCTTTGTGGGACTTGGAGTTGGCTCTTCTCGAAGCTGATGTAGCTTTAGAGGTGGTTGAAGAACTTAAAGAGAGAATTAAGCAACGGCTGGTTGGACAAAAGGTTAAAATTGGAACCGATAAGAAAAAACTTGTTAAAGAGGCAGTAGAAAGTGCGGTTCTTGAGGTTTTGACTCCAGAAAGAAAAATAAACTTGTTAGAGATGATTGAATCAAAGAAAGAAAAGCCTTTTGTTATTGTGTTTGTTGGCTTTAATGGCTCTGGAAAAACAACAACAATAGCTAAACTCGCAAACTGGCTAAGGAAAAATGGTTTAAGCGCAGTTATAGCGGCGAGCGACACCTTTAGAGCTGGTGCAATTGAGCAAGTTGAAGAACATGCAAAAAGAGTTGGTGTTAGGTTAATAAAGCACAAATATGGTGCCGATCCTGCAGCAGTTGCCTATGATGCAATAGAACACGCTAAAGCGAGAGGTATTGATGTGGTTTTGGTTGATACAGCTGGAAGGAATGAGCTTAACAGAAACTTGATGGACGAGATGAAAAAGATTGTAAGGGTAGCAAAGCCAGATTTAGTTATTTTCGTTGGGGATGCTTTAGCAGGGAATGCAATAATTGAACAAGCGAGACAATTTAATGAATCGGTAAAAGTTGATGGTGTTATTTTAACAAAACTCGATGCAGACGCAAGAGGGGGCGCGGCTTTAAGTATAAGCCATGCAATTGGTGCCCCGATACTTTTTGTTGGTGTTGGGCAGAGTTACGACGACTTGATGCCCTTTGATGAGAAATGGATGATGGAAAAAATCTTTGAAGGATAGAAAAGTTCTGATTTTTCTTATTTTTTATAAGTCTTATTGGAACTGATAGACTTGACAAGAGATAGAGCGACTTTCTACGCCTTTCAATTCTTCTAAAGTCTTATTGGAACAGCCAAGATTATGAACGCTGCGATGATGAAGAGCACACTTTCAATTCTTCTAAAGTCTTATTGGAACAATACAGCTAATCAAGGTTCGTTTAAAGCTACAATTCACTTTCAATTCTTCTAAAGTCTTATTGGAACTGGGAAAACTCAGTCGGGGAAAACGACTTTTGCGGCTCTTTCAATTCTTCTAAAGTCTTATTGGAACAGGGGCGAATTTCCCCCATTTCCCCAATAAGACTCTAAAAGAACTCAAAATATAAATACTTTTCCATAAAGGTACAATAAAAGAGCGAGGATAGAGGCTCACTTAAAGCCCAAATTAAAGGCTATTTACCGATAAAACTCTTAAACCCAGAGTTTTGGCACAATGAACAAAACCAGACATCACTTTTCCACGTTCATGAAAAAGCTCCAAACCTAAATTTCTTTTCTTAAAAAGTCAGAATTTTGCGATCTTAACTTTCTTATCGGGAAAGCTTAAAAAGAAAGTCAAAAATTCCAGCATTTAACAAAACCCAATTCTAAATTCATCAAGAGCTTAAAAATCAAGTTTTTAATAAAACTAAGTTACTAAAGAGTTCAAAATCCTTTATATAAGTCTGATTGAAGAATAGATTGCCAAACTTCATTAAAATCTAAAGATAAGACTCTCTGTCAAGAATCGAAAAATCTTCAACTAATTGCGTAAAAGATAGAAGAGAATTAGGGTTATTGAGCAATTTCATGAAATCCTGTTTTTGTTGAAGGGTAAAAAGGTGATAAAAGTTGCAAAGAAGCTGAGATTTTCTCCACCCCGCTATTTAATGCAAAAATTTTTAAACTCTCAACAGATACTATTTGTGGAAAATTTTTGCAAAGGCTTTACATTTATAAGCCTTAACATGTTTTAATAAGTTGTATCACTGGAGGTGATGCTCATGGCAAGGAATAAAAGAAATAATAGAACGTTTGAAAATGAAGAGGTTATTAGGGTTCCCCTTCCTCAAGGAAATCAAGTCTTTGGGATAGTGGAACAAGCATTAGGTGCTGGATGGATGGACGTTAGATGTGCAGATGGATACGTAAGGAGATGCAGAATTCCGGGAAGGCTAAGGAGAAGAATGTGGGTTAAAGTTGGAGACGTTGTTATTATTCAACCTTGGCCCGTTCAAACGAATGAGAGAGGAGATATCGTCTATAGATATACAAGGACTCAAGTTGATTGGCTGCTGAGAAAAAGAAAGATAACTCAGGAGTTTCTAAGTGGCGGTCTTACACTGTAAGTGAGGGAAAATGATTATAGACAAGCTTGATAGACAACTTTTTGAGATTCTTGGCTTAGATGAGCATAGGCAAAAGAATAGCGAGCTCTATAAAGTGTTCAGTGAGGTATTTGACAAGACAACAATTGAAACTTTGAGCTATTTCAAGCGTAGAGGAAAAATAGAAAGACTCTTGGGAATAATATCAACAGGAAAAGAAGCAAACGTCTTCAAAGGTATTGACAGCGATGGAAATCTAATAGCGGTTAAAATATATCGCACTTATACAACCGAATTTAGAAGGATTTGGGAATATTTAGCCGCAGATCCAAGAGTTGGTTACCTTCCAAAAGATATTAGAAAGCTCGTGTTTATTTGGACAAGAAGAGAGTTCAAAAACTTGCAAAGGGCTATTAAATATGCTGTTAGAGCTCCCGAGGCTATTGCCTTTAGAAATAACATCTTGATAATGGAGTTTATTGGAAATGAAGAACCTGCTCCAAGATTAAAAGATGTTGAAAAATTGTTAGAAAAGAAGGACTTTGAGGAGCTTTATGAGTTCTCAATGAGAGCTATAGAGCGTTTATGGAAAAGAGGGGACATGGTTCACGGTGATTTGAGTGAATACAACATCTTAATTTGGGACTCTCCCGTTATAATCGATTGGTCTCAAGCAACTGTAAGCAGGAATAGGATGGCTAAAACTCTCCTCTATAGGGATTTGAGGAACATCATCAATTACTTTGGTAAAAAAGGTGTTAGCGTTGATAACATCGATGAGAAGTTCAAAGAGCTTGTAGGTGAGGGATTATGAGAGAGGATGAGTTTGAGAGAAAGCTTAGGAAGTATGAGTATATCGATAAAAAAGCTGAAGAGAGCTTTAGGAGTGGAGAAGTTGAAGGTGGTATGGAGTTTGAGGAAATTTTTGAAGAGCAAGAGGAGTTTGTTAGAATTCCAAAGGAAAGAATTGGAGTTTTAATTGGTAAGAAAGGTGAGACAAAAAAGCAGATTGAAGAGAGGACAAAAACTAGGATTGAGGTTGATAGTGAAAGTGGGGAGGTTTGGATAACTTCCACAAAAGATACAACTGATCCGTTAGCCGTTTGGAAAGCGAGGGATGTAGTGAGAGCAATTGGAAGAGGATTTAGCCCGGAGAGAGCATTTAGGTTGCTTGAAGAAGGCGAGGTATTGGAGGTTATAGACTTAACAGATATAATCGTTGGAAATGAGAAGAGAGCTTTAGAGAGAATTAGAGGAAGGATAATCGGAAGAAAGGGGAAGACAAGAGAGTTAATTGAAGAGTTAAGTGGTACCGACATCAGCGTTTATGGAAAAACTGTTTCTATAATTGGAAACCCGCTCCAAGTTGAGATAGCAAAAACTGCTATTGAAAAGCTTGCAAGGGGTTCTCCCCATGGAACAGTCTACAAGTATCTAGAAAGGAGAAAGAAGGATTTAGAGCTTGAAGGAGGTATGTATTATGAAAGATTCTAAGGATTCCAAAGAGCTCTTCAAAGAGTTTAAAATCCAAAGTGTGAGCGAATTTTTTAGAAGAAATGCTGCAATGTTGGGTTATACTGGAAAAATTAGGTCTATGACAACCCTCATCCACGAAGCAGTTACGAATGCTCTAGATGCTTGTGAAGAAGCAGGAATTTTGCCCTATGTTAGGGTTGAAATTGAAGAACTTGGATCAGAGCACTACAAAATAATAGTTGAGGATAATGGTCCGGGTATACCAGAGAACTACATTGCCCACGTTTTTGGTAAAATGCTTGCTGGAACTAAAGCCCATAGAAATATACAAAGCAGAGGTCAGCAAGGTATTGGTATAAGTGGTGCGGTAATGTTTGCTCAAATGACTAGTGGTAAAGCTACGAGGGTAATAACTTCAACAGGAGGAGACATTATAGAAGCTTGGGTTATGATTGATGTTGAAAAGAATGAAGGAAAAATCGTGAAGAAGACAAAACATGAAAACCCAACAGGATGGAGAGGAACAAGAATAGAGCTTGAAGTAAAGGATGTTAGGTATATCCGCTCAAAGCAAGGTCCTTATTGGTACCTTAAATTAACAGCCATTGCAAATCCACACGCTCATATTGAGCTTATTGAACCTGATGGAAGATTAATAGTTTTCCCAAGAAGTAGCAAGGAGATTCCAGAGCCACCTGTAGAAATGAAGCCCCATCCAAAGGGAGTTATTACTGATGATGTTTTCAGAATGGCTAAAAAAACAAGAAGAGAAACTGTGAAGAGGTTTTTAATTGGAGAATTTTCAAGAATTAGTGATCAAAGGGTAGAAGAACTGGTTAGATATATTGCAGCCCTCCGCTTGATAAAGAAAGAGGATAAGAACAGGAGAAAACAATTGCTGGAAAGATTGGCTAATGGAGAAATTGACATAATCTTAAGGAGCTATGGGAAAAAAGGAAAGCAAGCTTTGAGAGCAGCTAGAAAGCTAATAGAAAAAGAGCCTGCTAAGCTTACATGGCATGAAACTGAAGAGATAGTTGAAGCCTTTAAATACATGAAGTTCTTAGCTCCACCAACCCATGGATTGAGACCAATTGGGGAGATAAACATAGAAAGAGGACTTGTCTCGATTCTAAAGCCGGAGTTTGTTACGGCTTTAACAAGATCACCAAAGGTTTATCGCGGAGGTGTTCCATTCCAAGTTGAAGTTGGCTTGGCATTTGGTGGTAACATTGAGAATGGCTTTAATTTGCTAAGGTATGCAAACAGAGTTCCACTGTTGTTTGATGCTGGTTCTTGTGTGACTACACTAGCCACTAAAAGCGTAGACTGGAAGCGTTATAAGGTTGATGACTTAGAGAGTGCTCCTTTGATAATAATGATTAACGTTCTCAGTGTCCACGTTCCCTATACGTCAACAGGTAAGCAAAGCATAGCAAGTGAAGAGGAGATATACGAAGAGATTAGGCTTGCATTAATGGAAGTTGGAAGAAGATTAAAGCGCTATCTTAGCGGAAAGCACAGGAAACTGTATGTTGTAAAGCGCAGAAAAACACTAGAAAAATACGTTGATGAAATAGCGAAAGCATTAAGCGTCTTAGTCAATGAGCCAGAGGAAGAAGTTAGGAATTACTTTGTAGAGCTGATAACGAGAAAATTTGAGGAAGTGGAGACTGAAAAAGTTGAAGAAGTTGTAATGACTTCTCCCGGCGTTGAAGAGGTAAACGAGGAGAGTGAGTGAAATGCCGATAAAAAGAGAGAAGCCCAAGGAAAGATTTAGTTATGATCCCAAAAAAGTCATAAAAAAGTTAGAAGATTTGGGCAAAGAGATACTTGAGCTGGTAAGGGAAGGAAGGAATCCATTTATAGACATTCCAACAAGAGGACTGAGCAATGTTTACTTTGATGAGCGCTCAAGGTTAATCAAGATGGGAAACAAGCTCTCAAGACGTTATTTCCTTAACGTTGCTCATGCAAGAAAGTTCATGCAAACTTTGTTAATAGCCGCTTACGTGAAAAGATTGGTTAGTGAAGGAAAGCACGCGAGCTTGAGAGAAGCATATTATGCAAACAAGCACAGCTTGGCTGGGAGCAAAGAGAATACCTTTGAGAGCCAAAGCGAAAGTGATCCAATCATTGAGGACTTAGAGAGAACGTTAGGTGTTTTAAGAGAAGAAATGCACCTTACAGCTGACAGAAGAGGTTACGTTTATGGAGATCTTACAATAAGAGATGGAGAAGATGAATTTAATTGTTCAAAGCTTGGTATGGGTGGATGGGCAGTTCCAGGAACTGTTGAACACTTAGAGTTCGTTAACATAAATGCCGATTATGTTTTGGTAGTCGAAACAGCCGCTATGGCTGATCGTTTAATTGAAGAAAAGTATCCAAAGAAGGAAAAGGCGATAATTATAGCGACTCAAGGACAGGCTTCAAGAGGTGTGAGAAGATTAATTCACAGACTTCACTATGAAGAAGGATTGCCCATAATCGTCTTCACAGATGGAGACCCATACGGTTGGTATATCTACTCAACAATTAAGCAAGGTTCGATTAACTTAGCCTATTTGAGCGAAAAACTAGCAACTCCAGAGGCTAAGTTCGTAGGAATGACAATGGATGATGTTGAAAAATACGATTTACGTAATGTTACGGAGAAACTTAAGGGAATTCCTCCCAACAAGAGGGGAGGTCCTTCAGGAGACTACAAGAGAATAATTGAAGAGATGAACTATCCTTGGTTTAAGACCAAAGAGTGGCAGAGGCAATTAAAATTGGCATTAAAGTGGGGTGTTAGGATAGAACAGCAAGCTTTAGCAAATAAGAGTTTGGAGTTTGTTGCTAAGAAATATCTCCCTGAAAAAATTGCTAAAGAGGAACTATTGCCATGACAACCACCGAAGAGTTGGTTGCCCAAGTTAACAAAATCTTAGATGACATAGGAATTGATATGGATGGGTTATTTGAGGATATCGAAAATTCCCTTCCTTTAATTGTTTTTAATTTGGAGAAAAATCTTTCTCTGCTAAGAGAATTTGAAGATGAGCTTTCAAGAAGGGTAGGCGAATCCCTAGGAATCCCAAAAGCAAGGGAAAGAAAGAACAGGGATCCACATATATACTGGTTGTATAAAAAGAGACACAACCGTTTGTTAGCTTTGGAAAGGCTTAGGAGTGCAATAACTGCACATAAGATGGCTCTCGCTTTAATTAGCGCTAATTACTCATTCTATGACGGAGACACAGAAGTGAACATTAAAGCATTAAATGATAGGAAAGTTGCAAACAGAGTTAGGGTTGTTAAAAAGCCATTCTCCATTGGCAGAATTGATATTTTGCCCTATTTGGCGTATTCTGGAGATGTGCTAAAGCTGTTAAGCCAGGAGAGCGTTGATGTTAGAGACACGTTCAAAGAAATTAAGGCAAGGCTGAGGGAGAAAGGAGTGATAAAAAAGAAGAGCTTTAGAATTGAGGTTGAGTATTGGAGCAAAGGAAGGTTAAAAAAGGCTAGACTTGACCTTCCAACGGATGTTAACGTTGATGAGGAATTAAGGAAGAGGTACGGAAGAAAGCTAAGGTGGAGAGTTTTAAGCTATGTGAAAACAAAAGGTGTCCTAATAAACAACCATTACACCGTAGATAACTTAGCTCTTGCATATTCTTCATTAGACCCGGAGAGGGGACTTGAATATCTGGGATTGGATTTATTTAAGTACTACTTTTTAACATCAGAGAAAGAAAGGAGCAGTATTGGTCTATATCCGGATATCAAGCTTTGCATTGATTGTCATTACTCAATTTTCGATGTTCCTTTTATTAAAGAACCAGAGTTCAGAATTGGATTTGGGAGCATGCTTGTGATTAGGAAGTGTGAGATTGAAAGCATATTGATAGGGAAGAGAAGTGAAATATCCAACATTCCAAACTACCTCCTAGGAGGAGCAATTCTCTATGGCATAAGCCCCTTTGATGAAAAAAGGATAGCGAAGATTTTGGGAATATCTGAGGAAGAATTAATAGACGCAATTAGAAAGCTTGTGATTTCTGGATTCCACACTTCACTGTTTAGTGAGACCTCTAAGTTTGAGAAATTTATGCCTAAGAGTGATAAAGCGAAGAAATTTTTGGAGCTTTTGCAAAGGTGATGTTTATGAGGGTTGAGATTAAGGCGAGAAATAATGAGGAACTGCTGAAGAAGATTGATGCATTGCTTAATGATGAGACAACAGAAGTTTACGTCAATCTTCGCCCTACTAAGGAGATAATTGTAAGGATCCTTGAAAATGCTCCAAATGTAAAGGTTATTGGCTGTCCACCAAGTCTTTATCCCAAGGTTTCTAAAAAAGTAATCTCTGCCTTGAAGCAGCTTGGTGTCGAAGTTGTTCCAATCTCGCACTCAAGGGGGAGACCGAGGAAGTATGATGGAAATGTTGTGAGACAAATCAGACAGAGGCTTAAGAGTGGCAAGAGTTTGAAGGAAATCAGTAAAGAGCTAAATATCCCGCTAAGAACACTTTATTATATGCTGAATGGAAAATGAGGTGACAAAAATTTGAAAAAGCTAATCTCCTTTGTGCTTTTGCTCCTGTTGTTTTCCCTCCTTCATTCATCTACTCGGTACTATGGTATGAGTTATCTAAACATTGAATGGATTTATCTCACTATAGGTGCAGCATTCTTTGTTGCATTAGCATTAGCTCTGAAGTTTCTCTTTGAAAAAGGATTTGATTTTGGTCTTGCTGCGAGAAAAAGATCAAGATGGGAATTTACCAGAATGCTAATAGTTATCTTAGCCCTTGTAATTGCTCTGAGACAGCTGTTTTCAAGAAAGGTCAGGATTTACCCTCCCTCTGAACCACCCATAATTAAGTATCCAAAGTTTCACTTCAATAAGACCATAGCACAGCTAACTTACAAACCTCTACCATGGTATTTCTATTTGATACCTATATTACTCTTCTTTGCAATCTTGGCTACGGCAAAAATAAAACGTGCTAGAAGGGTTTCTTTTGATATCCCAACTTTCAATCCAGAACTGGAATTTGATAAGATAGAGGGAACTCAAAGGGAGAGAATTATAAAGATGTATAAAAATGTTGTGGCTGGTTTGATAAGGAAAGGTTATCCCTATCAGAAAAGCTGGACTCATTTAGAGCATGAAGAAAAGCTTAGGGACATTTTTGAGGATCTAGCAGATCTTGATGCTTTAACAAAGATTTTTGAAAAGGCTAAATATGGAAAGGAATTAAAAGAGGATGATTTAAAGATTGCAAAAGAAAGTTACAGCAACTTGATGGAGATTCTAAAGAAATAACCTTAAAAGCCCTGAGGTTTAGGCTATCCTAACGGGGTGAGAAAAATGCAGATATTTGAGACTCAGGAAGAGGTTCCTCTCATAAGGGAACGCTTGCATAGGGTTGGGATAACAAATTTGAAGACAATAGCGAAGATCAATTGGAAAGGTAAACTTTACACGTTTATTCCGACGTTTGAGATAACTATAGATGTTCCAGAAGAAAAGAAAGGAATACACATGAGCAGATTAGTTGAGAGCATTACCGAGAGCATGGGAGAGGCTGTGGAGGAAGAAGTGAGTAAAGTCCATACATCTTTAGAAGAGCTTGAGCTCAGCATAATTGAAAGGCTTGAAGGAAAGCATAGACACACGAGAGCTGAAGTGTGGATTAGGACTCAATTGATTCTTGAGAGAGAAACACCGGCAAGTAAAAGAATTAGTTTAGAGCCTTATGATGTTGAGGTTGGAGTCATAAAAGAGCCAGAAAGATTGGAAAAGGTTCTTAAAGTAACTGTAATTGGAAATACTGCCTGTCCGCATGCAATGGCAAATAACAAAGGAAAAACCCACATCCAGAGGGCTGTAGCTATGTTAGAGATTAGAACTGATTATGATGAAGAAATAGCCTTGGAGGATATGATTGATGTTGTAGAGGGTTCATTTAGTTTTCCAACATATACTCTGTTAAAAACAGTGGATGAGAACGCTGTTGTACAGGGGATGTACAAAAATCCAAAGTTTGTAGAAGATGTTGCGAGAGAAATTCTCCATAAGGCAAAGAAGCGCTTTAGGGGAAAGATCCATGTTAAAGTCATAAGTAACGAAAGCATTCACAAGCATGATGTCATAGCCGAAACTTGGAATTATTAAATAATTCTGTCTGTCCCTTGGAAGGAAATTGCTTTTTAAATTTTTTCGCTAAGACTTATTAACCTTAAGGGCAACTTTTCTTTGGTGGTGGGAATGAAGTATGATGAGTTAAATGAGAGGGTTAAAAAAGCCTATGTAAGGGTCAGAAATCTGGATGATTATTACTGGAATTTGGAAGATGGTAGAATAATTGGGATACATAAAAAGAGTGAGCTAAATGTAAGGATAAAGTTTGCAGCAAATAGAGAAGAAGCGGAAAAGATTAGCAAGAATAAAGAGGGAGAGGGAATTGATATAATAGTTGTTCCAGAGAAAAACACGTTCTATCTTTATAACGGAGCCTTTATTTTAAGTTCCAAATTCTTACGCTCAACTTTGATTGATATAAATGACCATATAATCTGGCATGGATTTAAGGTTATTGAAGATAAGGGAAAATTGATCCAGGAAGACTTTTACGAATATCTGGGCGGACTTTTGATAAATCATTTACGGAACAGCATGCTAAATGGTCAAGATTATTTGCTATGGCAGTTCTACAAGTGTGAGGAGTGCGGAAAATACGTCGACATTGACAGTGTTGCAAGACACATGAAAAGGGAGCATGGAATTGATGTTGCCAATAGGAGCGAGGAGATTTATGAAGTCTTTGAGCTTAACTTTGTGAAGGGAAAAATCTTCAACAAGTTTGGCAAAGAGGTTAAAGAGGAGCAATTTAGCAGAGAGGCTAAGGAGTTCATAAAAGAGATGTTTAAAAATGTAACGCCTGTGAGTGAGGAAGAGTTTGAAGAGTAAATATAATTCCTTGTCATTTTTGCATTTTATTTTCTTCTCAACATCACTTTTTGTCAGATTTAATGCCGAAATACTTTTGAAGGATAATTTAAAAATTGAATAATGATGACTACTTTTAGTACATATCTGATTCTTGGGGGTGAGTATAATGCCCTCAGGTATTACATTAATTGATAATTTATTTAAGGAGAGATTTTTACCTAATTCTTCAATTACAATAATTTATGATGCATTTTCATCAGCATGGGCTATAAGTTTTGCAATATTAGCAAACAAACTTAAAGAAGGAGCTTTTGGCATAATCTCAAACTATAACATGCCCATTAAAAAGCTCTTTAGATTGGCAGAGTTTGTAGGTCTTAATTTGAAAGAAGAGGTCAAGAAAGGGAATGTTGCAATAATTGATGTCTTTGGATCAAGATACGGTTCTCGTTTTGACATGAAAAACATATTCTACTTGGACATTGTAGACCCAGAAACTATAAATCCCAAGATTGAGCTAATATATTCCGAGTTAAAGCCTTATTTCACCAATAGAGAAATTATAAGATTAGTTTATACATTAGACGGTGTATCATTGATGTTTGGTGAAAATGCAACTTTGAAGCTTTTAAACCAAACAATTGCAAGCAGAGAGAAGGATGCTCCAAATTCAATACTTATATTGCCTCTTAATAGAGACATCGTATCTCAGAGATTCGTTGCATGGATAACAAGCATAAGCGACTACATCATCATCGGGTCATCAAAAATTGAGGAAGAAGGACTCTCTGAGAGGTTGCACTTCATAAAATCCCCAGTTGAAGATTTTGAGCCTTGTACATATAGATTCTGGACGACAAAAGGTAGAAGTGTAGAAAGATTAAAAGTGAAAAAGCTCAACCTCTAAACTTTGGTCTCTTTGAGAGTAGCAATGGTAGTGGTCTTGGCTTGTATGGAAAGCCTTCTGTCCTTTGCTTAATCTCCTTTATCAAGTCCTCAAGCTGCATTTCATATTGCTTTCCATCTTCTCTCTTTCTTACTGATACTATGTTTTGCCTCTTCTCGCTTTCACCAACAACTATTATGTAGGGAATCCATTCCTTCTCAGCTTCTCTAATCTTCTTGTTTAATCTTTCATTTCTGTCATCAACGTCTACTCTGATCTTTGCACCTTCAAGTTTGCCCGCTACATAGAGTGCATAATCTAAGTATTGCCCACTGATTGGAATAACTCTAACTTGTATTGGGGAAAGCCAAAGTGGATACATAGCTTTTTTGCCTTTCTTGGTCAATTTTGCCTGTTTTTCAAGCATGGCATACATTACTCTTTCAATTGCACCACTTGGAGAGCAGTGAAGGAGTAGTGGATGCTTTTCCAAACCATCTTCATCATAGTATGTTATTCCAAATCTTTGGGCATTTTCAACGTCAATTTGAACAGTACTTAGTGCTGCTGCTTTGTCCAAGTTGTCAACGAAGTTGAACTCAAACTTCAATATGAAGTAGAAAAAGCGTTGCTTCCACATCTCAATTAATACTGGCTTTCCAATTATTTTTGCCAACTCGACTATGAAATCTTTATTCTCGTTCCAAAAGTCCTCTGTAAATCTTATTGCAACTTCATAATCTTCTGGACTTAATCCAACGCCTTTGAGAACTTCCATGCTCAATTTATACTGCTTCTTAAACTCTTCCTTGGCTTGTTCTATATCCTTTGCAACTGTGTGCATATCTGGCATTGTAAATGCTCTAAGTCTTCTTAAACCGCTGAGCTCTCCTCTCTTCTCTCTTCTAAATGAATATCTCGTAAGCTCATACATCCTCAATGGTAAGTGCCTATAGCTAATTGTAGAGTCCTTTTTTATTAGGAACTGACCAAAGCAAGCGGCAAATCTCAAGAAGAACTTTTTATCACCACTATAAACGATGTATTGTCTTGCAGGGAATCTATTTAAGTACTTCTTCAAAGCCGGATGCTCAAAGTCATACATAATTGGTGTTTCAACTTCCATTGCTCCATATTCGATAACCTTTTCTGTGACGTATTGCTCCAAAAGTGACTTAATTAACCTTCCCTTTGGATAATATCTCAAGTTACCAGGGTCACTTCCCTCTTCATAATCTACGAGTTCTTGATCAAGCATGATTTTGACATGAGGAGGCTCTTCCGTTACAATTCTGCTTTTTGCAATTTCATAGTTTGCAAACTTCTTGAGATTCTCATGACCAGTGAAGTCAAACTTATCAACTTCAATTAGTTCACCTTCTGGTGTTAGAATGTACCAATAGCTGACGAGCTCTTCCTCTTTCTTCAAAGCCTCTGGAACTTCTTCTTTCTTTGCCTCCTCGGGGATTATTGTTCTTGAAAGCTCGGCTAAAGGATGTCCTTTACATGAAAGTTTAAAAGCCTTGTAATAACCAAATGGTGCTCTTTTAACGTTAAATCCTTCCTCCTTGAGCTTCTCTTCAAGTTTCTTAAGAATGCTTAAAGCAGCATCTGGAGAGGCTAACTCGCTACTTAGATGGGCAAATGGATACACGAATACGTTTTGAGCCTTTACTTGAGATGCAACATTTTTTATTTCTTTAACAGCTTTTTCAACTATTTCATCTGGATTTTGCTCATCAACTTTTTCAACGCTTGTGAAAACAGCCAAAACTTCCTCCATTTTACCTTTTCTCAGTTCTTCACCAATTTCTTCTGGCTTTGAAAGGGCTTTATCTTTGACCTCATACTCAAGATAGTCGCTGTGGATAAGCAACATTCTCACTTTTACCACCGCCTTAGAATTTTCATTGAACTTATAAAATAGTTTCTGAGCTGGTTTATAAATGTTAATGGCAAAAAAGTTTAAACTGAAAAATGCAAGTAAATTAGGGGGCAAAATGAAGGTGAGCAAGAGCTTAAAAAAGAAGCTTTACTTCTCACTCGTTGCTTTTATAATTCTTGGGACTTTTTACTATTCCTATAAGCAAGCTTCAAGCGAGAGGTTGTTTGATTACATCGGCGATGAGGTCTGGTATGTAAGCTCTTCAAGGAACGTTCTCCATAAATTGGGCATTAATGTCCATTATGTAAACGAAACAGCAGGTAGTGAGGGAGTTAACATAATAGTCCCCAAAGAGAATGAGACGATAGTAAAGCTGAAAATTTGGAGAATTGCCCAAGAATACAACTACACTCGATACATTCCCTACGTAAATCTCCCCGCTGTTTATTATGAGATCCCAAGGGAGAGTTTCGATGAATTTTTGGAAGATGTTAGCTCAATTGAAGGTGTTGAAATAATTCCCGGATTTATGTATCCAGATAAGAATGACATAAATGAATACTTAAACACTGAACATCCTTATTTGGCTAAAGGGTTGATATCCTTGGGAATGTTGATTGAAGATAAGCCGATTAACTGGCGCTTGCCTGGATTAATAGGGCATTTAATCATTAATCTCCTTGTGTTTCTGGCAACACTTAAAATCAGTAAAAGCTATTTAGCATCTTTCATTGCCCTGATTTTTGTTGCATTTGATCCTCTTTTGTATGCAACTTCCTTGGCTGCAATGCTTGACATTCATGTCGCTCTTTTCACCGCGATCTTCATGTATGCAATGATAATCGATGATTTCCCTGCAAGTGGTGTTTCAATAGGCTTAGCTGCTGCAACAAAACTAAATGGGGCTTTTGCTTATCCAGTGCTTTTCATCAAGCTATTGAGAAGTAAAATTAGCAAAAAAATGGTCTTCTTCACTGGGATTGTCTTGCCGGCTTTAGCATTTCTTCTATCGAATTTGCCTTTAATTATTCTCTTAGGCTTTAGAGGCTGGGCTTATGATTTTGCATCAAGCTTTAAGTGGCATTTGAGCTACAAAGGTGAACATCCAGCAAACTCTCCCTTTTGGGAGTGGTTTATAAGCCTGAAACCATTTCCCTTCCATTATAATCCAGACGTATTTGCTGCTACTGATCCAATTTTAATGCTCTCGATGGTGGTTTTTGTGTTTGCAATACCCTATGCCGCTAAGAAAAGAGGAAAGATTTTGGTTCCGTTTGGAATCTTCTGGAGCACAATAGTTTTCTATGCTTTGCAGTGGATTTTAGGTGGGAAGACCCAATTCAGCTTTTATGCAACTCCTTTGGTTCCCCCCGGAGCCGTGGTTTTGGGCGTTATGGCTTATGAGATTATAAAGTGGGAGTACTTTGAAAACTCTCTCAGAATGTATTGGGAGTTTATTGTATCTGCATTTAGTTGGCTAAAGGGGAAAATTCCAAAAAGAAAAGCTACTCCTTCAAGAAGTCAAGAAGAGTAAATTGCTTTTTCTTCTCTTTCACCTTCTCTTCAATTTTTCTCAGGGTGTCCCAGCTCTTTCTCACAATTGGGGGAAATTCGCCATGTTTTTTATAGTATTCTTCCAAAAATTTCCTTGTCCTTGGATCGCTTGGATAGCCACTCCCAATCTCACCATATTTTTCTTTCAGCTTTTCAATTGCTCTATCTCTTGTAACTTTTGCCAAAATTGAAGCTGCTGAAACTGGTGGATACTTTGCATCTGCTTTATGCTCGGCTATTATCTTTGGAGAAAAGTTAAGGCTTTTACCAATTATTTCCCCGAATCTTTCTTCTTTAACATCCGCTGCATCAATGTAAAGTATATCGGGTTTAATTTTTAGAGAATTCAACGCTTTAACAAAGTTTTTGATTTCAAATTCATTTAGGCTTACGTCTCTGTTGTCGATTTGCTCAGGCAATAATTCGATAATTACATAATCATCTAATAATGCAATTATTGAATTAAATAACTCTTCTCTTTTCGTTGGAGTGAGCTTTTTTGAATCTTTAACGCCCAAAGATTTCAGCTTTTCAAGATTTGACTCATCAATAACAACTGCTGCAATAACTAAAGGTCCAATAACAGGACCTCTTCCTGCTTCGTCTATCCCACCAAGCTTCATTCTCTCACCAAAAATTAAGAGATAGGGAAAGCTTAAAAATGTAGTCATTTTTTGAACGTGAACACTCCATAGATTGTGCCCAAAATTATTGTTGCAATTCCGCTTGGAGGTATATCAATAAAATATGCCAGAATTATCGAAACCATTTCAACGCCCATCGTTATTCCCAAGCTTAGGGCTATTATGCTTTTCAAATTCTCACTTCTCATTAGTGCTATCGCTCCCGGAAGCACTGCAATCACTTGTAGAGTTATTAGTCCAACTGTTTTAACAACTAACGCACCTATGCTCCCAACTATTATATAAAGGAGTATTAAATAGGCTCTAACGTTCCCACCATAGCTTTCTACACCTTCAGGATCAAAGCTTACGTAGAGAAAATCTCTATACAGAATAAGCAGCAAAAATAAAATCAACAATCCTCCAAACATTAAGCCAAGTAAGTCATTTATTGATAACAAGAACACTTCTCCTGTTAGATAAGCCACTATACTTTGAGAGACAGCAATGTAAGGTCTTGAAGCCATTACTTTATAAAGAACTCCAAAGCTTAGAACTGTTAGTCCAGCGACAATGCTTGAAACTATTCCTACAGCTGTATCGCTACTTAATCCTTTATCTTCTAAGTGTGCTATCAATATTACGGCAAAAACGGTAACTATCAAAGCGATCCAAATCATAATTCCCATCTCACCTATCAGCAATCCAATTATCATGCCCAAAACTGCACCAAAGAGTAGAGAGTGGAAAGTTGCATGGGTTAAAAAGGCTAATCCCTTCATGTTTATTAAAGGACTTAACAAGCCAAGCAACAGGCTTATCATGACACTCGCCATTAAAGCTCTAATTAAGTACTCTGGAATCATCTCTTCCCACCTCTGCCCTGTAAGTGCACATCCCCGATTATACAGTAAAGCTTCCCTCCAACTTTGACTGCTTTAGAGAGAGGACCGTAAACTTCACTTATTATTTCATCTCTAAGAACTTCATCTGGAGTTCCAAAGGCAACTAAGCGCTTATTCAAAAGCATTACTTTGTCTCCAATTTCAGTTAGTGGATTAATATCATGGGTCGCGATTATCATCGAAATTCTCTTCTCTCTTTTTATTTTTCCTAGAACACTTGTAACCTCAACTCTCGCGTTTGGATCTAAAGCCGACAGAGGTTCATCTAAGAGCAAAATCTTTGGATCTGAAACCAAGGCTCTTGCAAGCAGAACTCTTTGCTTTTGCCCTCCGCTAAGCTCTTTAAAGGGCTTGTTTTTTATTTTACTTAGTCCAACGAATTTCAAAGTCTCTTCAGCTTTTTTTATGAGCTCTTTTGGTATGTTGTTATGAATAAAGCCCTTTTTATAAAGCCCTCCCATTGCAACTATCTCTACAGCTGTTAATGGGACTCTTTCATTCAATGAGTGCGTCTGGGGGACATAAGATATAAGTTCTCTCCCATCTGATGGCTTTCTTCCAAAAATCAAAAGCTTCCCATCATAGTTTTTATGAAATCCCGCAAGCGTTCTTAATAATGTAGTTTTCCCTGCTCCGTTTGGACCGAGCAAAAGCAAAGTTTCCTCTTCCTTAAGTTTAAAGTTTAGCCCTTCAACTGCTTTATAGTCATTGTAATAAATGTTTACACCTTCAGCAATCACTGCCTCCATAGCAACATTCCTCCCGTAAGACCTATAGCAATACCAAGTAGCAATGCTAAAATAGCATATATGGAGTTGCTTTTTTCTTCAACAACTACCTTTTGAGCTTCTTTTACTTCCAAAGCTTTCAAAATTTCTGCTGAATTTTCAATTAAAACCTTACTATACTCTTTGTTCGTCCAGAACACTTGGATATTTGCTAAAGGCTTCCCACTTCTTTTTGCTAAATCTTCTGCAGCTATTTTTAATTGCTCTGGTGAGTTTGTTGAGTACACTATTAGGTCAAAACTTTCACTTGAGGTCAATAACTCATCAATACTCTTTGCTGGATATTCTTCCTCTGGCTTTATAGCTTCAATTGATCTTACTCCTAACCATTCCACAGCATACTGCATAGAGGGCATTTCTATTATTGCGGTAACATTTTTGTTTAATTTCCCTATAAGAACTTGATAGGAGTTCATTATTGTGATAATTCTCTCTTCAAAAATCTGAAATTTTTTCTCATAAACTCCAGCATTTAAAGGGTCTTTTTCAATTAGTGCTTTCTTAACAGCTCTTGCTATTGCAAGCCCATTTCTTGGATCAAGCCAAATTCCGTGCTCGTTTTTGCCTTCCATCCACCTCTTTTCTAAATAAGAAAAGCCTTCTCTTTGATAATCATCTATCCATAAAACCCTTGCTCTAATGTCTCCAGCTTTTTTTAATTCCATTATATTTTGTTCAATAGGCAAATGACCACCGCTTGTCACTATTATCGTTGCTTTCTTTATTTGCTCTATTTGCTGAGTCGTTAATTGTGCCTGATGAGGATCAGCTCCAAGAGGTATTAAATAAACAACTTCAATGCTTTCACCAAAGGCTTCTCTAACTATTTCAGCTAAAGGAGGAATACTCACAACTATCAAAGGCTTTTCAGCTCTCGCTTGAGGAATTAGCAGTGTGAGGATTAGGATTAGCATAATTATCTTTTTGATCATATTTTAGGTCACCCTAAATTTACTTCAAGTTAAAATTTTTATAAAAGTTATCCTTACCTCAATCGATATTCTAATAAAACCCTTTAGGCAGATTGCCTTCTAGGTGGTAAATGTGAAAGTGTATAACACTCTAACAAAGCAAAAAGAGGAGTTTGTTCCTTTGAGAGACGGAGAAGTTAGAATGTATGTATGTGGTCCAACGGTTTACGATTACACTCATCTTGGACATGCAAGAACTTACATTGCCTTTGACGTGATTAGGCGTTATTTAGAGCATAAGGGCTATACCGTGCTGATGGTAATGAACTTTACGGATATAGACGACAAGATAATAAGGAGAGCAAATGAAACTGGAGAAGATCCAAATGAGCTGGCTGAAAAATTTATGCACTTTTTCTTAGAAGACATGGAAGCATTAAAGGTTAAGCCTGCTGATGTTTATCCTAGGGTAACCGAACATATAAAAGACATCATTGAGTTCGTGAAAAAGCTTGAAGAAAAGGGTTATGCTTACGAGGCTTTAGATGGTGTCTATTTTGAGGTCAGAAAATTCAAGGATTATGGGAAGTTAAGCAAAGTAAATTTGGAAGAAATCGTAGCTGGTGCAAGAGTTGAGCCAGGGGAAGGAAAGAAGAATCCAGAAGACTTTGCCCTTTGGAAGAAAGCTAAACCTGGAGAACCTAAATGGGAAAGTCCTTGGGGAGAAGGAAGACCCGGATGGCACATCGAATGTTCAACCATGAGTACTAAGTATTTGGGAGAACAATTCGATATCCACGGCGGAGGAAATGATTTGATATTTCCACATCACGAGAATGAGATAGCACAAACCGAAGCATGCACAGGAAAGGAATGGGTTAAATATTGGCTCCACACCGGATTTGTAATGGTTAAAGGGGAGAAGATGAGCAAAAGTCTTGGAAACTTTGTAACGATTAGGGAGCTTTTGGAAAGGTACTCTCCAGAGGTCATCAGGTTCTTTGTCTTACAGAGACATTACCGCTCACCTCTTGACTATACTGAAGAAGGGATTCAGCATGCGAAGAATAATCTTGAAAGGCTTTACAACACAATTGAGAATATTAGAATAGCCTTAGAAAAAGCTGAAATACCATTTAAATGGAACAAAGAGGAGTTTGAGCTTTATGAGGCGATAAGGAAAGCAAAGGAAAAGTTTTATGAGGCTATGGATGATGACTTCAACATGGCTGAAGCCATGAAGCCAATATTTGAAGTGGCAAACGCTGTGAATAAGTACTTAGCAGAGGTTGAAAAGCCAAAAGAAAGTGTTTTAAGAAAAGCTTTGGAATTCTTCCAGATGGTTGGGGAGATCTTTGGATTATTTGAAGAATACTTCAAGGAAAGCAAAGAGGAGAGCAAGGAGAAAGAATTGATAGAGCTTCTAATCCAGATTAGGGCAGAATTAAGAAAGCAGAAGAACTATGCTTTAGCCGATGAGATAAGGGCGAAGCTTAGAGAAATGGGAATTCAATTGGAGGATACACCACAAGGGACAATCTGGAAAAGGATAAAGGTTTAGCTTCTTTTGTTTTACTCTTCTTTAAGCTAAAAGTTAAATATCATTTCGATGGAAATCTTAATGGTGTTGAAAATGCTTGAGTTACTTTCTCAGCTCGTGGAAATTGAGACCATAAATAATCCCTCTGAGGGAAAGAAGCCAAGCAAGGAATGTCCAAGCTTTATCAGAGATAGATTAGCAGATTGGGGAATAGAGAGCGAAATAATTGAAAGAGATAATTACTATGCAGTTTTTGGGGAAATTGGAGAAGGAAAGCCAAAGGTAATGTTCATGGCTCACTTCGATGTTGTTCCAGTGAATATTGAAGAGTGGAAGTTTGACCCCTTTAAGCTCACTAAAGTTGGGGACAAGGTTTTTGGAAGAGGAAGTGCTGATGACAAAGGCAACGTTGCTGGAGTTATGCTTGCTTTAAAAGAGCTTTCAAAGAAAAAACTCGATGGAAAGATTCTGTTTGCATTTACTGGAGATGAAGAAATTGGTGGCAAATTGGCTATGCATATAGCAGAGAAGCTTAAGGAAGAGAACCGATTGCCTAAATATTTAATCAACGCTGATGGAGTCGGTATGAGCCCAATAATAAGGCGTAGGAAAGGATTTGGAGCAATAATTGAAGTTCCAGAACAAAAGATTAAGGTTAAGGGTGAACTGAAGAAGAGAGCATTTATTATAAGCACTCCTATATTTGAGACCAGACATGCCGCTTACTTCATGCCCGGTGTTGATACTCATCCAATGATTGCTCTGTCCCATTTCCTAAGGAACGAGGATATTCTTGCAGTCAGAGTTGAGGGGAAATTTTTGAAGTCAAACGTTCTACCGAGCAAAGTTGAGTTAAGCTATTTGAGGCTTAGTGAAAATGGAAAGGAATTTGAAGCGGATTTAAGTTTAACGAATCTTTTGAAAACAATAGTGCCTTTGGTTAGAGCTCCAATAGGCACTGAGAAATACAGTGATTTTGGCGTCTCAATAACACCCAATATATATAATTTTGAAAATGGCATTCACAAGCTTGTAGTTGACATAAGAGCTATGAGTCATTCTCCAAAGGAACTAGAGGAGAAATTTAGAGAAATCCTGAAGTTCAATCTTCCAAATGCAAAGCTGACAATTAGGCATAATGAAAAGGCTGGTTATCTCTTTACCTCACCAAATTCAGCAATCATCAAAGCAATAACTGGAACATTGAAGAGTTTTGGGGAAAGAATTAAACTTGTTGAGGGTGCTGGTGCTTCTGATTCAAGATATTTCACTTCCTATGGTGTTGAAGCCATAGACTTTGGACCAAGAGGAGGAAACGTTCACGGACCCAACGAATACGCGGAGATTTCTTCCTTGGAACTGTTACCCAAGATTTATGAAGATGTTGCATTAAGGCTCTTGAAGGCTTAGCACTTCAAAGAAACCTTTAAATATTTCTTCATCTTTGCCTTATTAAGGGATTTAAATGAAGAAGTTTCCTGCTTATTTAGCCTCTTGGGAGGACATTGAGAGGTGGGCAAGAGAAGGAGCTTTTAAGATTCTTGAGGAAAAATGGAAGCCAGATGTTGTTGTGGGTCTTGCAAGAGGTGGCTGGATACCTGCTCGACTATACTGTGACTTCTTGGGAGTTAAAGACTTGCTGAGCCTTAAAGTTGAGCATTGGGGAATTACAGCAACTCCAGATGGAAAAGCAAGGATAAAATATGGTTTTGATTATGATTTGGATGGCAAAAAGGTTTTGATAGTTGATGATATAGCCGACACAGGGGAAAGCCTAACCTTAGCTAAAAACTATATTGAGAGCAAAAATCCAAAGGAAGTAAAAACTGCTACCCTTTTGACAATCAAAACCTCGAAATTCAGACCAGATTATTTTGGAGAGGAAATTGATTGGGCTTGGATTGTGTTTCCATGGAACTTTATTGAGGATATGATCAATCTAACAGGAAACCTCTTTGAGGAGAAAGAGAAGCTAACTGTTGATGAAATTAAAGCGTTATTTGAGGAGCTTCACAACCTTAGGGTTCCAAAAGAGAAAATTGAAGAAGCTTTAATAATTGCCGAAAAAAGGAAAATATTTAAAAAGGAAGGGGAAATTTGGATTAAAGCTTAAGGTTGTGGTAGTTTGGACCGGGAAGAGATGATAAAAAGCATTAAGGAACACAGCAACTACTCAAGGGAAATTTATGATATGCACGAAGAAAGTATAAATAACGCCTTAGACAACTATGACCAGCTAAAGGAAGATTATTTAAATGAACATTCAAGGGCTAGAATCGTTAGAATTGTAATAAATGAGGACAACGATTTGCCTTTAGCAATAGAGTTTAATCGGAAGGATGATTCTTTTAAAGGCTTCAGCATAGCGATTGGGAAACCTTACATAAAAAGTGAAATGAAAGATCAGGAATAAAACCCATCCTCTATTTTTTCTCCATCATAAACTTCGTAGCTTGTGAAGTAGTAGGTTGGATTTCTATAAATCCTTGTTGAATATCTGTTAACCCCTGCAATCCATATTATGTAGTTATCTTCCATGAAAGGATTCCTTATTGTAACGAGTATAGAAGTCTTCGGAGAAGAATAGATTCTATACTTTGAGAAATCTATCTCCTCAATAGAGCTATTTGTGAATAAGAATGCCTTAACTGTTGTGTTAAATCCTTGATTTCTTTCTAAGACCCAAGTTCCGTTTAAATATGTGAACTTAAATGGAAACTCATCTTGAATCTTCTGAACAATTTTATTGCTCACGGGACCGCCAACTAAAATTAAATTCTTTTTTAGCTCTTCATCTGTAACATTTATATCCATTTTAACTTCAATCTTGATTTCCCCTGGCCATTGGGAATAAAATTGGGTTAAATAATCTTTTACAAGCTCAGCAGTTGCTTTATCATATTCCACTCCTTTCTCATCTGAATTTTGAGTTCCATAAATAATCAGGACTTCTCCCTCTTTAACTACCTTGTCTAAAGCCCTTATTGGCGTTATTGGGACTTTTTCTTGATAATATTCTTCTGCCTTATCTTCGGGAATTCTGGTAATGAGTTCTTTCATCATTTGGGGAACATATTCGTCTAAGGTTCTGTTCTCTTTGAAGCTCATATCTGCGTATTTTTCATAAAGCTCCACCATATCATCCTGCCAAAATTCACCCCATGCCTTTTGCATCTCTTTGTTCCATTCAGCAAACGCTGGGTTAATGTCTCTAAGGGCAAAATAGGAAAAGCCGTCTGCAAAACCTTCATAGATCATACCCCAATAACCCCAAAAATGTATGTCATAAGTTGCTAAGTATGGCATATCCTCTTCAATTATGCTTTCGAAATACTTCATCTCTTGAAGTCTGAAATAGTATTCGTCAAGCTTATCTATTGTAAAATCGTGCCCTAATTCATGATATATAAAATCTAAGAACCATAACTTATTGAATTCTTCATTTTCAACATAAACTGGATTTAAGGGTAAGCCAAACATTGTATCCTTAGCTATCTTTAAACTCCACAATGTTCTTGGGGGCGTTCTTCTCACCAGTGGAATTAAACCACCAGAGCCAAGGATTTTTGTATTGTTTTTATCTACCCTAAAGCTGTGACCATGAATACAGACTAAGTAGGGAAAATTAAACTCAAATCTGATTTCATCTATGTTAAAGTAACTCTCGAGAAATTCTTCTGGATTTCTGAGCTCCAAAGCTCTCTTGTAAATTTCCAAATCTTCTTCATAATAGCTTTCGTGAGCTTTGAAGAATTTCATAAAGTTGCTTTCTATAGCAAAATCCCTCAAAACATCAACCATCTTATCTAAGCTCTCATCTTTCCAATCATCATAAATTCTTACCATCTCTGGAGGCTCTGAGAATTGAAGGAGATAGGCGTCAAGTGTAAATAATTTGAAATCTCTCTCTGGAATCGTTTTTGCATCTTTAAAATAATCCCTCATCATAGTCACAGCTTCATGGTCTTTTAATTTACCAAAATAGGAATCAACTTCCCTGAGGTAATCTCCTCTGTTAATTACAAACTCATCCCATCCAAAGGCGAGATAATAGACAACTGACAGAAGCTCTTCATTTGGATGTATTCTTACTGTGACCTTGTTTAGATTGTATTCATATGCAAAGGCTTGAGAAGATGTGAATACAGTTAAAATTAACAAAAATGCCAAAAATTTCTTGTCCATTTCATCACCAAAATACCCTTGATTTCAAAATTAAAAAAATTTTGGAAAGAGAGAGTCCTCAGGTTTCTTTTGCTAACCAGAGCAGTACTCCCTTAACAAATGCCCAGTTGCTTTCAATGTACTTTCCATAATAGCTGTCGCTAATTGCTTTGCTTGAGCCATAGGCGACTATTCTTCCTTCTCCAACCTCTACAGCCGCTGCAACTATTGGCTTTGAGCCTGTTTCCTTTACAACTTTCTCAGTTTCATCAACTGCATATGATGTTTCATAGCCCCTAATCAGCCATACAGCATTACCGCTAATATCTAATGTATCTCCATTGTAGTAGAGTTGTGAAGTCTCGTCTAGGAATTTGGTTGCTGGGTGTTCAAAGTTAAATTCACCCACAAGTGGGAAGTATGGTGCTCCAGTATTTACTTCATCATCCATAAGCTCGTCGTCATTGAACTTGATTCCAAACTCTTCAATAACTTTGTTTAAGCTGCGTTCGTAAATATACTTATACCAGTCGCCAAGTATGAAGAGTCCTCCTCCTTGCTTTACAAATTCTTTAATTGCATTTGCTTCTTCATCGGTTATGTCTCTACGTGGGTTGGTGAGTATTAGGATGTCATATTCTTGGAGCTTCTCCAAGGTTATTGTACCAGTGTTAACTTCAACTTCCCATCCTAGGTCATTTCGTATTCTTGAAATTAAGCTGCTCATCCTTTCATGGTTGTAGTATTGGTTGTGGGATGAGTCTATTAGGACTTTGTGTACCGTTGGAACCACAATTGTTACATTCTGTTCTGCTGCAGCCTTAGCTTGTTCAAGGGTTGAGTTTAATAGGGGTATGAGATCCTCAAGCTCTTCAATCGTTTCTTTTGTTAGAATGGTAGCTTTCATTATTGGAACCATCAAAACTGAGTAGTATGCTCCTTTTGTGCGCTCTTTTAGAAGTTGATATTTGCTGTATCTCTCATTAATTAATCCCATTTTGCTTTCTATTTCTTCAATATTTTCCTGTATTGCACTCAAATCAACATTGTAGCTTTGAAGTTCTTCGAGTAATGATTTAAATTGATTGTAAAGAATTGTTAGCTGTGGGCTATAATACTCATAGCGGGCTTGGTAATATGTAACTACTCCATATGCAATAGTTTCTGGATGCTCAAACACTTCTATTTGTAAAGACCTCTCATCGTAAACTTCTTCAATTTCACTTAAAATCTTAGCAGTTATTGTAACTTTTCCAACCACGAGCGGCATCCATTGAATTGTTAACTCTAAAGTGCCGTTGGGTGAAATCTCAGTTGTTTGATTATACAGCACTGTATCATCAATATACAGCAAAATAGTAATGTTTTCTGCTAATGTTCCATTGTTAAACACTTTAAGTTTGATATCTGTTGTAGTTCTCCTTACTGGAGTTCCTGAAACATTTAATTCTTGAACTCCAATTTGAGGAACATAGAGCTTAATATCCTCTTCGTATCTTGGTTCTAATTTAAAGGCTCCATAAGAATAATAGAGCACACCTCTTATATATTCATAACGCTTGCCTATGTATGTTGGTTCATAATCGTAGAACTTATCATCTATAATTAGTTCTCCGCTTCCGTCATCAACTTTCCACTCACCGTATTTGTTTGCAAGCTCAACAACTTTCGCGTATCTTACTTCAACCAAAACACTTTCCCATTGTTCTTGAGAAACATTTCCAGTAGGTAGAACAACTGGGTCTGGAACGGATGCAGTTCCTAACACTACAACTTCTCTTATGTCCGTTGGAGAGTCTTTGTAATTTAACTCTGTTAGTCCGTAATATTCTTGGACTAGTGCCTGTACTCTCACATAGTCTCCTTCATTAACACTAATCCCTGATCCAGTATAAACCCAAATGCCACTCCAAGGACCAGTTCCATTTTGAATAAAGAAACCATAACTAGTAGCGAACGTTACAACACCATATGTTCTAACAACTTGTCCTGCATATGGAGAGCTGCTTTGCTGACCTTGTATTTCTTGGATTGAGACTTTTGGTATATTTGGTGGAATGCCAATATCCTCAACACCTCTGGGTTCAATCTTAAAATTCCCATAGGAATAATAGACAATACCTCTAACGTAGTCTAATTCTTGATTGGCTTGTGGAGTGTAGCTATACATTAAATCATCAACTCTTACTGGGCCACTACTATCATCAATCTCCCATTCCCCATAACCTAAGTCTGGGTCTGTGACGATAACATTTCTAACTTCTATTAGAACAGATTCCCATTTCTCTTGGGCAACTTCTCCTGTTTGAAGAACAACAGGATCTGGAACATCAGCAGTACCGATTACATTTACCGTTGGATTGTTGGTTATTTCTGTCATTCCATAATATTCATCTACAGTCCCCTCGACTTCAACTAGGTCTCCGATGTTGACATTTGGGGCTGAGCCTACATATACATATATTCCACTCCATGCTCCAGTGCCATTTTGAATGAAGAACCCCTTGGATGCAACAGCAGTAACAACACCTCTTGTGAGAACCGTTTGTCCTTTATAGGGAGAATCCCCACTTGGATCAGTTGTATATTGAATATCGTAGATTGAAACATAAGGTGCTTGTGCCTTTGCAAGATTTATTGTGTTTAGTTGTGGTAGGAGACTTAGAAGTAGTAACACTATCAAAAACAAACTCCAACGTTTCATAAATACCACCAAAAATTAAAATCTACTTGAATGTTAATAACTTTTCGCTCAAATACATCCATGTTCATTGGTGTTTTGATATCACCGTTAGTGTCTCTCAATATTCTCCAAAAATTAGTTAAATTCAGGCGATAAAGTACCTATGGTGATTTTATGAGTATCACAACAAAGACCGGTGATAAAGGAACAACTGGAATATTCACTGGAGAAAGGATTGCTAAGGATTCTCCTATTATAGAGGCAAATGGATCAATTGATGAGCTTAGTTCATTTATGGGAGAAGCAAAGCATTATGTTGATGAAGAACTTAGGGAGATTTTGGAGAGAATCCAAATTGAATTATATTCTTTGATGGCTGAAATAGCGAGTAAGGGGAAATACAAGAAAGTTGGAGAGAAGGAGATCAGATGGATGGAGGAGATAATCCATAAGTTTGAGGAGGGAGTTAAACTTGAAAGATTTGTTCTCCCTGGGTCAGTGATCGCAAGTGCTAAATTAGATGTTTGTAGAGCCATTGCAAGAAGGGCAGAGCGTAGAGTTGCACGAGTTGTTCATGACATGGGCTTTGGAGAGAATGCGTTGGTGTATTTAAATCGCTTAAGCGATTTACTTTTTATAATGGCACGCTATATTGAATGGAAAGAGGGAAAAATTAAGTATGTTGAGTAGTGATTAAAAATGAAAGGTGAGAAGATTATTGGAATCTTAGGAGGAATGGGTCCGTTAGCAACTGTCGAACTATTTAAGAGAATCGTTCTAAAAACTCCTGCTAAAAAAGATCAAGAGCATCCAAGGATTATAATTTACAACAACTCAAAGGTTCCAGATAGGACTGCCTATATTTTGGGAAAAGGTGAGAATCCTCTCCCAGAGCTTATTGATAGTGCTAAAAAGCTTGAGAAATGGGGTGCGAGCTTTATAATAATGCCCTGCAATACTGCACATTTTTTCGCCGAAGAAATTCAAAAAGCGGTTGAAATTCCACTAATTAACATGGTTGAAGAGACGGCTGAACATATACGAAAGCTTGGACTTAAGAAAGTTGGTCTTTTAGCTACAGATGGGACTATAAAAGGAATGGTTTATCACAAAGCTTTGCTTAAGAGGGGAATTGAGATAGCATTACCTGATAAGAAAGAGCAAGAAGAAGTTATGAAGGGGATTTATGAAGGAGTTAAGGCTGGAAACTTAGAGCTTGGGAAGAAACTTTTGCTGAAAGTAGCAAAAAAGCTTGAAAAGAGGAGTGAAGGTATTATTGCAGGATGCACTGAGGTTAGTGTAGCTTTAAGCGAAAGAGATCTGAAAGTACCTCTAATCGATCCAATGGATGTTATAGCAGAAAAAGCTGTAAAGTTGGCTCTCGGTTTATAACCACCCTTTTCTTTTGAAGTAGTAAATCATTCCAAAGGCGATTAGGAGCATTACGAAGAGGGTTGCTGGGTAGCCATAGTACCAGTTGAGTTCGGGCATGTTGTAGGGAGAGGCTTTTGGGTTAAAGTTCATGCCATATATCCCTGTGATGAATGTAAGGGGTATGAATATCGTTGAGACTACCGTTAAAATTCGCATTATCTCATTTATTCTCATTGAAAGCGTGGAGTAATAAATTTCCACTAGCCCATTTGCCATGTCCCTCTGGCTCTCGATTATGTCCAAAACCTCCGTAACGTGACTATAGAGCTCTTCCAAATATCTCATGATATCCTTATTGAAGTAATTGCTTCCATCAAGCTGAAGTTTTCTAAAGACCTCCAAAAGCGGAAAGATTGTGCGTCTTATGAAGAGGATCCTTCTCCTTATCCCATGAACTTTGTGGAGTATTTCTTTGTCTCCGTTTCTTAGAATCCTGCTCTCTACATCCTCCATCTGTGTGCTGATTTTCTCAAGGATAGGAATGTAGTTCTCTATGATGGCATCCAAGATGGCAAAAACCAAATAATCGGCACCTTTTTCTCTGAAGGGTCCCTCACCACGTCTTATGCTCTCCCTTATGGGATTGAAAACATCTCCCGGACGCTCTTGAAGGGTTATCACAAAGTTCTCCTTGAGAAACAGGGCAACCCTCTCCTTTTTGAGTCCCCCTTTTATCTCGTAAACCTGATGAAGGAGAAGGAAGATGTAGTCCTCCAAAAGATTCACTCTTGCCCTGCTCTTCGCCCTTAAAATTGCCTTAATTGATGAATCATGAAAGCCAAAAATTTCTTTTAGTTCTTCTAGATATGCAATGCCATCAATGTTAATCCAGACCACATTATAGTCTTTAAATTCTAAAGCTTCTTCCAAGCTCTCAACCCGTCTTTCCTTAAAATCCTCTTTTGAGTATGCAAATAGGGTAATCTTAGGTTTTTCCTCCATTCTAGACACCTACTCTCCAAAGGTGAGGACTATACCTGCATGGAGTTTGTGGAACTTTTCATCATAGGCTCTTAAAAACTCTGCTTCCGCTTGTAAGCCTGTGCAATGCCCTGTGTAAACTTCTTCAACTCCAAGTTTTTTTAGTTCTTCAACTGTTTTAGTTATTCTCTCTTTGTTGGCTTCTATGAGGTGAAATCCTCCAATAATAGCTCTAATCTTGTCTTCTCCTGTAATCTTTATCGCGTGCTTTACTATGCTCACAATTCCAGCATGAGAACAACCGCTAACAATAACCAATCCCTCTTGAGTTTTTATCGCTAAGCTCATATCGTCTAAAAGCTCATCTTTAACTAACTTGCCCTCTTTTAGAGTATATACTTCCAGATTAGTTTTTTCAAACTCTTCTCTCTTTTCAATTTCGCCTGTTGAGTAAGCTCCTTCAATTATTTGGATCGGCTCACCTGTCAAGAAAAGCTCTGCATATTGCGTAATCTCTTCTCTCTTGAAAGGAACTCCAACGTCTCTCAAGTAGGGTTTTGTTATGAAATGCCTCCTGAAAATCGTTGGATGAGCAATTACTTGGATTCTCTTGCCAATAGCCTTAAGCATCTCCAATAATCCGCCCGTATGATCATAGTGACAATGTGATAAAAATATGTAATCTATATCGCTTGGCTTTAGATCAAGAAGCTTCATATTGTGAAGTATTGGCTTCGCCTCTTGTCCTACATCAAAGAGGATTTTCTTCCCCTTGTGCTCAATTAGAAAACTAACACCATGTTGGGCATAGAAAGGACTCTCATAGCCGGAATAGTCTTCAACCAATGCATAGATTTTTGTCATGGTAAACACCAACGAAAATTAGAGTTTTAGATAATTATACTTTTCCATAAGAGTATTAAATTTAAAGAGCTAATCTTATTTTAGGTGATGACATGCAGCCAATAGAGGTTTCGAGGATTGTCATGAGGGAAGTTTTGGATGTTCAAGAAGGTGAGGAAGTTTTAATCATAACCAATCCAGGTGAAGTTCTTGGAATTTCATTAAGCCTATTTGAAGCAGCTAAAGAGCTCAAAGCAAAACCCACGATAGTTGTTCAAGAGCCAAAGGAAAGCCTCGATTATGCGGAGAGAGTTGTTATTGAGGCTATAAAAAGCGAACCTGACATAGTTATCTCAATAAGTGAAAAGAAGCTTGGTAAAGATGCTTATGGTTTAAATATTGGGTACATTGGCAGAAACAACCAGAAATATACCCACATATTTGAAAAACTTCTTCGGGGAGATAAAAGGATACGCTCCTTCTGGAGCCCTGGAATTGACATGTATATGTATTTGAGGGCAGTTCCGATAGATTATGCAAGGCTTAGAGAAGAAGCCCAAGTTTTGAAAGAAATTCTTGATAAAGGAAAAGAAGTTCACATAACGAGCGAGAAGGGGATGGACCTAACGATCAACATAGATGGAAGGAAAGCTCTGAAGGATGATGGTGACTTTAGAAAGCCTGGAAAAGGTGGAAATTTGCCAGCAGGTGAAGTTTTTATTTCTCCCGCAATTGGAAAAAGTGAGGGAATAATAGTTTTTGATGGGACTATAAGCTTGGGTGGGATTAGCATAGTTCCAAAAGAACCAGTAAAAGTCTATGTTGAAGAGGGTTTCGTAAAGAAAATCGAAGGTGGGGAGGAGGCTAAAAAGCTCGAAGAAGCTATAAGAAAAGCAGAAAAGAAGGCTTTAGATATGGGGAAAGAAGAACTAGCAAAGAATTCATGGCATCTTGGAGAATTGGGGATAGGATTAAATCCAAGGGCAATAATGAGTGGAAAGCTTTTAGAAGATGAAAAGCTTAGGAATACAATTCACATAGCTATTGGATCAAATTATGATAATGATGCACCAGCGTTGAATCATTTTGATTGCTTGGTTATGAACCCAACAGTTGAGGTAGATGGGGAAAAGATAATGGAGAAAGGGAAGTTTTTGATTTTTTAGCTTTAACTTTTTATACTTGCTGAGGGATTTATAATGTGGTGAGAGAATGCTGAGCAGAATTGAAATTAACCCTAAGAAACTTGGTGGGAAGCCGGTTATAAAGGGAACAAGAATTCCTGTGTATCTAATATTAGATTTACTCGCTAATGGGTGGACTATTGAAGAAATTTTAGACAATTATCCTCAATTAAAGAGAGAAGATGTGTTAGAGGCAATAAAGTATGCTTCAATGATACTAAAGGAGGAAGAGTACGTTGAAGTTCTCAGCTGATGAGAATGTCCCACTGAAAGCTGTTAAAGCTTTGCGAGAGGAAAATTTTGACATCACATCAATCACAGAAATAAAACCGGGCATTACCGATGAAGAAGTTTCAAAAATTGCTCTTTTAGAAAACAGAATTCTAATTACATTTGATAAGGATTTTGGAAAAATTCTATTTGTTGAGGGATTAAGTGTTTCGGGGTTAGTTCTACTTAGGTTTCCTCCCAAGAATGTGGAATATATAACTCGAGTGCTGAAAAATGTTTTATCAAAGGAAATTAAGTTTTATGGGAGATTGGTGATAGTGTTTGAAGATAAGCTTAGGATATCCTTCCTACCGGAAAGAGAGGGTATTGAAAAATAACTAAAGAGGTGATAAAATGGAAATTGGAGTCGTTGGAAAGCCAAACGTCGGAAAGTCCACATTTTTTGCCGCTGCAACTCTTGTAGATGTGCATATTGCTAATTATCCATTCACAACTATTGATGCCAACATCGGTGTTAGCTATGCAATAACTGAACATCCTTGTAAAGAACTTGGATGTGCCCCAAATCCTCAGAATTATGAGTATAAGGATGGTTTGGCCCTAATACCGATAAAGATGATTGATGTTGCGGGTTTAGTGCCTGGAGCCCATGAAGGTAGAGGTTTGGGAAACAAGTTTTTAGATGACTTAAGAATGGCGAGTGCTTTAATTCACATCGTAGATGCAAGTGGAAAAACAGATGAAGAGGGAAGACCAACCGATAACTATGACCCAATAAATGACATTGAGTTTCTGGAAAAGGAGATTGATTATTGGGTTTATGGTATTTTAAGCAAAAACTGGGAAAAGTTTGCCAAGAGAGTTAAACTGCAACATTTAAGGCTTGCAAGAGCGATAGCGGAACAGTTAACTGGAATTGGGGTTAATGAAGGGGATGTACTTGAAGCGATGCATAAAGCCAACCTTAGCGAAGACCCAACAAAATGGAGTGATGAGGACTTATTTGGGTTTGTAAGTGAGCTTAGGAAGATTAACAAGCCAATAATTATAGCTGCTAACAAGGCTGACATGGTAAGCGATGAACAAATTAAAAGATTAATTGAAGAAGGTGAAAAGAGAGGCTACATAGTCATTCCCACTTCAGCTGTGGCTGAGCTAACATTAAGAAAAGCCGCAAAAGCAGGTTACATTGATTATTTACCTGGGCAGAGCGATTTTAAGGTCTTGAAGCCTTTGACCCATAAGCAAGAAAAAGCTCTTGAATTGATTAGAGAAAAAGTCCTTCAAAGATTTGGGTCTACGGGAGTTCAGGAAGTTATAAATAAAGCAGTTTTTGAACTTTTGAACTTAGTACCAGTTTATCCAGTTGAGGATGAGCATAAGCTAAGTGATAGCTTTGGAAACGTTTTGCCTCATGTTTACCTGATGCCAAAGGGGTCAACTCCAAGGGATTTGGCTTACAAAGTACACACCGATTTAGGAGACACATTTCTCTATGCGATAAATGCAAAGACTCACAGAAGAATTGGAGAAGATCATGAATTGCAGTTCAATGATATAATTAAAATTGTAGCTACAGCTAAATGATCAAATTTTTTCTTTTAACAACTCTTGATAGAGCCTCGGCTCTACATCCTCCTCCTTTAATCCTAAAAGTTTTGCAATCTCCCAAATTTTTTCCTTAGCTTTTTTAATGTTATCACTCATAACTTCAATATCAAGAAAATCCCCCAATCCTTCAACTTTGTTAAGCTCGAAGGTTACATTATCGAGTTTGTAGATATAGCGATGTTTTTTAACCCAAACTTCTTCCTTAAACCCCAGACGTTTTAAAATCTCTCTCGTTTTATCAAAATCCTCCACTCTAACCTCTATCTCATCAAATTCTTCATTTCTCTCATCCTTAATTTCTTTATAACCCAAAATACTCTCTCCTAAGTTTGCAATTCTCCTAATTCTCAAGAGATGCTTAGGAGGAAGGGAGAAATATAAATCTTCTTGAATCTCCTCTCCAATGAACTTAGCTCCAATGGACTCTATTTTCTCCCTAATTCTGTCAAACTCCACCCTGAACTTAATCTCAACCTCCATTCAAATCCCCGCTAAAAATCCAACAAGTTCCTCTCCCTTCTTAAACTCTCTAATCGGAAATACTAACACTTCCTTCAATGTTGGAATGCTCTTTATGTTCTCTTCTATGAATCTATCGAGTCTTTCTTGAGTATCTTCCCCAACTATAGCAACTATCTTATCATCACCGCTCTTTGCAACCATTAGAACGTTTGGTAACATTGAGAGGGTTTTGGTTATGTATTCTAAATAGCGCTCGAGAAAGTCCTCTATGACCGGCTTTTCAACTTTCAATACTAGAAACGCTATATGTTTAGGCTTTAGACTGCTTCCGAGAATTATTGTATATCTTTCTATAGCTCCTTTTTCTTGTAACTTCTTTATTCTAAAGTGTATAGTTGATTCGGGCTTATTTAGCCGGTCGCTGATCTCTGCAATAGTTAAGCGAGCATCTTCCTTAAGGAGCCTTATTATAGCTCTATCTAAATCATCAAGTTGCAACATTGTTTACACCTCGTAACCCCATTTTTTGTATAATTTATGGTCAATATGCAAAATATCTAAGATTTTTCCCAATATAAAGTTTATCATATCATCAAGATTTTGGGGATTGTGATAAAATGCTGGAGATGCTGGCATTATTACTCCACCTGCTTGGGAAACTTTTAACATATTTCTAATATGAATTAAGTTTAAAGGCGTCTCTCTAACGAGAAGTATCAGTTTTCTATGCTCTTTAAGCGCAACATCGGCAGCTCTAGTGATTAGATTGTCAGCGTAGCCATTTGCTATCGAACTTAAAGTTTTCATAGAACATGGTGCTATGACCATTGCGTCGAAGGGATAAGAACCAGATGCTATTGGCGCAAATAGATTATCCTCCGTATAGTCAGGCTTAAACGTCATTCCCAACTCATGCTTAATTATTGCAAGCCCAGTTTTTGAAGCTACTGTTATAACTTCTTGCTTTAATTCTTTCAAAACTTCAACTAATTTGATACCGTATATTACTCCACTGGCTCCAGTTATGGCAACTACAATTTTCATTTTCATTCACCTTTATTAAGTGCTACTTTCCCCAACTTTTTGTTACTTTGTATATCATCCAATGTATTAAAATTTTTTCATGAAGTAATGTTTCAGTTTTTGCGTTTATCCTTGTAAATCAGATTTTTCTAATAAAGCTTTCTCATCCGTTTATTAACGATTTCCTAAAGTTTTATAAACAATTGACAAAAATACTATAATTGGGTGTAAGGATGGAAAATGTAGAGCAATTTAAAAAGTTCATTGATAAAGCAGTTGAACTTTCAAAAGAGCTTGGAGCTAAAGCTTTGGTTATTGTAACTCCTTCACTTGAAGAATATTTGCCCAAAACTGATATCCCAGTTGTGGTTGTAGGTAAAGGCTTTGATGTGTCTAATGAGAAAATTAAGCGAATTCCTGTTCCATTAAGCTTAGGATTGAAAAATATATTAAACCTTGTATCTGCTTTTCTTTTAGAGCATGAGCTTATAGCAGAGGGAGATTCTTTTGTTTATGTAACTCCTGCAAGCATTGGTATTAGAACAGCAAAAAAAGGTGGAATTTTTACAAAAGCGTTTTTTTCCACAGCTCAAACAGTCTTACAGAGGCTTTTGGAAATAACTTTAGAGTTAAGTCTTGAATGGAGAGAAGGCTATCCAACGGGAACGATGTTTGTTGTAGGAGATACGAAAAATGTTTTAAAGCATTCTCATCAGATGATACCAAATCCCTTTAAAGGGCATAAGTTAAACGTTTTGGACAAGAAGGTTAAAGAGGTTATAAAGGAGTATTCTCTTTTAGATGGTGCCTTTATAGTCAGCAACACTGGAAGATTGGTGGCTGCTGGAAGATACATAGATGTTGATCCAAAGAAAATTGACGTTAAAATTCCTCCAGGATTAGGGAGTAGGCACATAGCTGCCGCTGGGATTACCAAGATAACAAAAGCAATTGCAATAACCCTTTCTGAAAGCGGTGTCATAAGAATGTTCAAAAAAGGTGAAATAATCTTAGAATACAATCCAAGGATGAAATACTAATTTTGTTTTTTCAAGAAAAATATGTAAAAAGTAAGAAATCTTCTCTCAGAATAACCATTGGTTCTCAATACATTCGTCACAAGGTGGCTTCTCAGCTGCAATTGCCCTAAACTTCTTGTAAATACACTCAGGCAAGCCAAGTGGACACCTGTCGGGTGTAAGCTCTGGTCTGACCTTTGTTGGATCTAACTTAAGCTTTATCCACGCTTCATATTCCTCGACTTTCTTCCAAGGAAGGACTTTTGCACCATAGATCACTAAGTTGTCGTAGATCTTTGCATAATCTCCTATAACTGCGTTTTCTTTTATAATGACGTTGCTTCCAATTACAACTCCCTCTCCAAGGATTGAGTCTTTAATCTCTGATTTTTCCCTAATTATGTCACTTCCGATTAATATTGATCTCTTTAGATAGGCTTTATCCTTAACAACGCTGTTTGGTCCGATGTATGTGTAAGCTTTGATTTTCACTCCATGTCCTATCTTTGCTCCTTCATCTATGTAGACTGGTCCTTGAATCTCCACATCTTCTGGAACCTCTGCTCCTTCTGCAATTGTGTAGTACCCGTTTGCTTTGGTTATTTCATCTAAGGCTATTTGATGGGCATAGAATAAATCATCTGGACTTCCCAGATCAACCCAATAAATTTCCCTTGGCATCATGTAACCATAAACTTTCCCTTCATTCACAAGTTTAGGTATTATCTCCCTCTCAAAATAAACTTCTTTCCCCTTTGGTATCTCATTTAGAATCTCCTTATCTACCATATAAATTCCAGCGTCAACTGTATTTGCTTTTGGTCTTCTGGGTTTTTCTTCGAATTCAACTATCTTTCCTTCTTCATCTAGCTGTACAACACCATATTTTTCTGGATCATAGACCTTTGTTATTGCAACTGTTACTGCTCCGCCATTTTTCTTGTGTGCTTCAATTAGCTCCTCGAAGTTGAAGTTTGTAAAGACATCTCCATAAATCACCAAGAATTGATCGCTTACGTATTCCTCAACGTTTTTAATCGCGCCTCCTGTTTCTAAGGGCATGGGATCGTTGATGAATCTTATGTCTTTTGGATAATCGCTCATTTTTTCCTCAATGAACTCCCTAATTTCTCCTCTCATATAGTGAACCGATAATATTACCTCATCGATTTCCTTAATTTTTTCCAAGTTCTCCAAAATATACTGTAGATTAGGCTTTCCAAGAACAGGAACCATGGGTTTTGGCCTTGTTGACGAAATGGGTCTCAATCTTGTTCCAAATCCTCCTGCGAGAATAACCGCTTTCATTAATACCACCGATAATAATTTAAAAATGAAGCACTTATATATTTTACGGTTATAAAATATATCACTTGAAGTTTTAAAACTGAGGCGAGTTGTTATCTTTTTAATGCAAAATCTTTCTTTTTGAGCTGATAAATTTTCCCTTTAAACATTATACAGCTTCCAGGGCAAATACTCTTCAAAGGACACTTATTACAGGCATTTTCTCCAAACTTAATCTCCTCCACATAACCCATACTCTCTAAAATTTTTATCATACCTTCAACTTCTTCATAACTAACCCCAAGCTTCTCAGCAAGCTCTTTTGGATTTGTAATTCCACTTCTTATTAACTCTAAAAGATTATCAAGTTTTGCCATTCATAAACCTCCAAATAATTAATTAAAGTAAAAAGAAACCCAAATGGTAGACCAAAATCCCAATTATGCTTGCTAATGCTAAATTGTAAACAACCGCAACTAAAGCCCACTTATTTCCCCCCTCTGCTCTTATTGCACCAATTGTGGCTATACATGGCAAGTAAAGCGTTGTCACTAAAGCTAGAGTAAAGGCTTGCAGAGGCGTCATTGCATTCCTCATAAGTATAGCTAAAGCCTGTTCACCCTCTTCAACACCATATAGAATGCCATAAGTTGCGATAACGTTTTCTTTTGCAATTATGCCAAATATTAAACTTACCGCGGCTTTCCAATCTAAACCCATCAACATTGAGAAAGGTTCTAACGCTTTTCCAAGCTTTTCTGCATAGCTTAAACCACTACCTACAGGAACTGGATAATTACTCAGATACCATATTAGTATAGCGCCAAAAAGTATCACAGTTCCAGCTTTCCTTAAAAATTCCTTGCTTCTTTCCCAAGAGTGTATTATCACTGTCTTCCATGAGGGAATCAAATAATCGGGAAGTTCTATTACAAAGGGACTCTCCTCACCTTTTATTATAAACTTTCCAATTAGCAATGCAGAGAGCAGAGCCAAGAGTATTGAAATCATGTATATACCCACTGCAATCAAAGCTTTGTGCTCTTGGAAAAATGCCCCTGCCAAAAATGTTATTACAACCATCCTCGCACTGCATGGAACTAATGGATTAATGAGCATGGTTATTATCCTATCTCTCTCATCATCTAAAGCTCGAGTAGCCATGACTGCTGGGACATTACATCCAAATGCTAAAACCATTGGAATAAAACTCTTCCCTGGTAAGCCGAATTTCCTCATTACTCTTTCCATAACTACCGCTGCTCTTGCCATATACCCAGTATCTTCTAATATTGCCATCCCTATAAAGAGTAAAAACACTAATGGGAAAAAGCTCAGCACAGCCCCTACTCCACCAATGATGCCATCAACGACTAAGCCTCTAACCATCTCATTTGCTATATAAGGTGCTATAGCCTCTCCAAGATTGCTGAACAGAGCATCTAAGTGTTCTTGCATTGGTGTTCCAAATGTAAAGACAAACTTAAACAATGCATAAAAGACAGCTGCTAAGCTTAGAAATCCATAAACTGGGTGAGTTAGTATTCTATCTACCTGATCATTCAGAGTCTCTTTAAATTCTCCTTGGTGGATAACAAATTGATGTATTAGATTGTCAATGAACTCATACTTCTGGTTTGCTATAACTATATCGAGCGAGCGCTTGTAATACTGCTCAAGCTCACTTATATGCTGTAAAATTTCGTCCATCTTGCCATGACCAAGATGATTTAAAACAAGCTTTATAACTTCTTCATCCCTTTCCAAAAGCTTTATGGCAAGCCATCTGAGATTATAGCGTTCAATTAACACAGTTCCAGTCAAAAGTTTGCTTATATGCTCGATTTCTCTTTCAATTGGTTCTTCATAAACTGGAATCACGGGATTTGTTGTTATTTTGCCATCTATCATAGCCACAATTGCTTTTTTAAGTTCATCCAAACCTTCACCGCTCTTTGCATTTGTTGGTATAACTGGCACTCCTAAAACTTTCTCCATTTTTCTTATATCAAACTTTACGCCTTTCTTCTTGGCTAAATCAATTTTATTTAAAGCTATTACAACATTTTTAACTCCCATCTCAAGGATTTCCATTGTTAAAAAGAGATTTCTCATCAGGCATGATGAATCAGCGATATCTACAACCACATCTGCATTTCCATCAAGGATGAAATTTCTCGCTATGAGTTCGTCAATAGAATGAGCTGTTAAACTATATGTACCGGGCAAATCAACGACTAAAAATTCTCTTCCTTTGTATTTCATTATGCCCTCTTTCTTTTCCACCGTAACACCGGGCCAATTCCCAACGTGTTGCCTTAAACCAGTCAAAGCATTGAAGATAGTTGTTTTACCAACGTTTGGGTTTCCAGCAAGAGCGACTATTTTGAGACCTTTTTTATTAGATATTTTTGGATCGTTTTTAACATCACAGCAACCCATTAGGCTTCCCTCCTTATAATTATTTTATCAGCAGCTCCATGACCAATGGCTAAGCGCATATTTCCAATAGCTATAATGTAAGGTCCAGGTCTACCAGCCTTAATTACCCAAATCTTTGTTCCGGGAGTTATTCCAATTCCAAGAAGCCTTTGTCTGATTCCAGGACCACCTCGAATATCTACCACAACCCCTTTTTCTCCTTCCCTCATCTGAGTTAAACGTACATACATGACCATCACCGTTAGGTTTCCCTAATTTTAATTATTTTTAATGTAGGTATCTTTAAAAACGTTTGGTAAGCCTAATGAAATTCACGGGTTCGAAGATAAAACATTTTGGTTCAGAGAACATCTCAACATTCATCGATTCAAAAAATCTCAAAATCTTCACACACGAAAACTTTATCATGTATATATCTTTACTTAAGTTTGTGATCGACATGGATTATATTCAAGCACTTATAATGGGGATATTGCAGGGAATTACCGAGTGGTTGCCAGTAAGCAGTTCTGGACAGGTTATGTTAGCTTTGATGAACGTATTCTCTATTCCTCCAGAAAAAGCTTATTCTTATGCCCTTTTAATGCATCTAGGAACTTTAATGGCTTTACTGTTTAAATTTAGGTATGAGTTTAGCAGGATTTTAATGAAATTGCTAACTTTTAGATGGGAAGAAGAGGAAACTTTTCTATTCTACTCGACACTTTTTACAGCACTTGTAGGATTTCCCATCTACAAAGCGTTCAAAGAAATAGTCAGTAGTTTAAACCTCGAGGTTGTGAATGCGTTTATTGGCGTAGCCCTGATTATCACTGGTTTAATGATTAAAAAAGCCAAAGAGACTCCGATTGGACATATGGAGATAAATAAAGGATTAAAATCGAGCAAGGAAGAGGTTAGCATAGTTGATGCAATAATAGTTGGAGTTGCTCAAGGTGTTGCAGTTCTTCCAGGGATTTCTAGATCTGGTGCAACTATCGGAGCATTACTTTTGTTAGGCGTTAAGCAAGAAAAGGCTGTAAGGTTGAGCTTTTTAATGGCTATTCCAGCAATTTCAGGTGCTTTATTTTTAGAGCTAACTGCCATAGATGAACCGGTCTCAGTATCTGCCGTTGCCGTTGTGAGCGCGTTTATTGTGAGTTTGCTAACTCTTGAAGTAATGCTAAAATTAGCGGAAAGATTAAATTTCTCAAAGTTCTGTATAGTATTTGGTAGCATAGCTTTAATTGCTTCACTATTGGGGGTGTTAGTTTGAGAGGTGTAATATTGGCAGCTGGAAAAGGAGAAAGGTTAAGACCGTTAACAGATGATAGACCTAAAGTTTTGCTTAGAGTTGCAAATAGAGCAATTATTGAGTATGTTCTCGATAATCTCTATCCATTTGTCGACGAATTCATAATTGTAGTAAAGTATCAAAAGGAGAAACTGATTGAATACTTGGGCGATGAGTATAAGGGAAAGCTCATAACTTATGTTGATCAGGTAAAAGGGGAAGGTACTGCAAAGGCTATCTATTCTGCGAAGAATTATATTGAAGACGAGCCTTTCTTAGTTGTCAATGGCGACATTTATTTTGAGAGGGAAGCTTTGAAGGGAATACTTCAAGCATCTAAGAATAATGATGCAGTTATTCTTGTGAAGGAGTTTGAGGACCTAAGCAACTTTGGAAAAATTGAAGTCTCTGGAGATTTAGTTAGAGAGATAAAAGAAAAGCCGGGAAAAGTGGGGGGGTACGCTAATTTGGGCGTTTATCTATTCAAGCCAAATGTCTTTGGGTTCATAGAGAGAACAGAGATCAGCGAGAGGGGAGAATATGAGATTACAGACACGATAAATTTGATGATAAAGTCTGGCAAGAGAGTTGCATATTTGGTCTATGATGGTTACTGGAATGATATTGGAAGACCTTGGTCTTTGTTAGAGCTAAATGAGTATATCCTCAAGACCAAATTAAAGCATGAAATCAAGGGTGTTGTTGAAGAAGGTGCAACGATAATTCCACCAGTTGAAATTGGAGAAGGCACCATAATCAGAAGTGGTTCTTACATTGTTGGACCAGTAAAAATTGGTGAGAACTCAAAAATAGGTCCCAACTGCTTTATTAGACCTTACACGAGCATAGGTAGTCACTGCCATATAGGAAATGCCGTTGAGATTAAGAATTCCATAATTATGGACCACAGCAATGCACCGCACTTAAACTATGTTGGGGATTCTATTATTGGAGAAAATACTAACTTAGGTGCTGGAACGATAACCGCTAACTTGAGGCATGATAATAGGACGATAAAAGTTGAAATTAAAGGAAAACTTGAAGATAGTGGAAGAAGGAAACTTGGGGCAATTATAGGACATAATGTTAAAACAGGGATTAATGTGACTATATACCCAGGAAGGAAAATAGGAAGCTATTCTTTTATTGGACCCGGTGCGATAATTGATAAAAATATTCCTCCAAAATCTCTGGTGATAGTAAAGCAGGAAAAGGAAGTTAGAAGCTTAGGGGATTGAAATGGATGTTGGTATTCCCATTGGACAATTAAACTTTATTTCTCGTTGGGTGCTTTTTGCAGTTGCAACATGGAAACTTTATAGGGATAGGGAGAGAGCATGGGTTTTCTTTGTTTTAGCCTTTGGAATTAGTGCAATAACCCCAGAAAGCTATATCATTAGGCACTTAGGCATAATTCTCGATCCAAAGCTTTCGGACATGATGGTGATAATCTCAGCTTTCTTAGTTGGAGGGAATACACTTTTGGGGGCTCTGCATCTGAGAAAGGACTATTTAGGGTTAAGTGAGTTAATCATGGGGAGCGTGATTATCTATTTCTCCTATTTTTGGTTGCTATTGGTTGGTAGTGAAAAGATTTCCAGCTTTACATTAAAAACCCTATTTCCCCTCTGGTTTTACAGCTTAGGGTTAATCTACGCAGCTATAGTTTTTTACAAGATTAGTCTAAGAAATGATCTGATTTTCATCCTGTTCCCAGCGGGAATGTTTCTTTTAGGCGTTCTCAACTTGACTTATCCATTTACAAGAAACCTTGAATGGTTTTTACCCTATGCATTCGGTTCAGCGGCTGTATTTAGATTTTTAATGGCTGTTGGATTAACAAAGTTTGTGCTCTTTCCAAAAATCGTTCCTAAGCCAGCTTCCAGAGAGAGTGCCAAGCCCGTGATTAATCTCTTTAAGAGTTACGAAGATTTGCTTAAAGCATTCCCATCTATAAAAAGAAGAAACGATATTTATGTTACAAGGACTAGTCCTCAAACTCTTAAACGGCTTATGAATAAAAACAACATAGTGTTCTGGATTACAAGGGCTAAGGATGGGAGAATAGACAAAGAGCTAAACATCTTTGGTTTCTCTCCAACAAAAATTGATATACTGATAGACTTAATCACGAGGGAACTGGAGGCTGGTTACGATGTGGTGGTGTTTGACGCTTTTGAATACATAGCCTTAGAAAATGGCTTCAACGCTGCTATGAAGTTTTTGCTCGATTTAAAGGATAGAGTTAATTATGCAAAGAAATCTCTCTTCATAATCTTAGATCCAAGAAGTCTCACCAAAGAACAGCTGGCTTTAATTGAAAGGGAATTTAAATGGTGGAAAGAAGAAAGCTAAAACAGAGCACCGTACTTGTAAAATATTTGACATGTGCCCTCATAGGAGACCATACATGGTCCCACTGGATTCCTTGGTGTACATGTTTTTCCAAACAATGGACAATCTGTTGGCAATGCTAAGCCTCTCAATATTGCTCCACATAAGCAACCTTTCTCTAAATCAGGCATTTTTGGAACGTTAACATCATAAAAAGTTCTTATTTCCCAGTCTTTATACTCCTCTTTAAGCTCCAATCCACTGTTGGGGATAACTCCCAAAGCTCTCCATTTTGCGTCAACAATGTCAAAGAGCTTCTTTATTGTTTTTTGCGCTTCAACATTGCCTTCATACTTGACAACTCTGGTATATTCATTTTCTATTTTGACCTCTCCTTTTCTGACAATTCTTAAGAGCATCAATAAGCCCATGAGGAAGTCAATTGGCTCGAATCCAGCAACTACTTGAGGAACCCCATATTCTTTCGTTATATACTCCCATCCTTTAACTCCGATTATTGTAGAGACATGTCCGGGGTCAATTAGCCCATCAAAAGTGGTTCCTTGCTTTATTAGGGCTTCAACTGCTGGGGGAGTTAGTCTGTGAACGGAATAAACTTTGAAGTTCTTTATATTCTTTTCAATCACTTCATTCAAAATTCCTGCTGCAGGGGCTGTTGTTGTTTCAAAGCCCGGAGAGAAGTGCACAACCAGTTTGTCAGGATTTTCTATTGCAATTTTATAGGAATCATAAACTGAATAAACCACTCTAACATCAAATCCTTCACTTCTTAAATCGGCAAAGCTTCCAACTGCTGTGGGGATTTTATACATATCTCCAAAAGTTGTTAAAATTATTTCCTCGCCCTCTTCCCTAGCTTTTTTCATTATTTCCATCATTCTAGCAATATCTTCTGCTGGTGTAATACAAACTGGACATCCAGGACCAGCTAAAACTTTGACATTCTTTGGCAATAGGGAACGAATCCCACTTCTTGTTACTGTGTCTTCATGGGTTCCACAGACGTGCATAAATCTAACTTCTCTACCTATTTTCTCGGCTTCATGATAAATCGCACGAAGTATTTTTTGAGCCAACTCTTTATCACTGTAAATTTTTAAGATATCCATCATTCACCCTCCAGCACTTTGAATACCTCTTCCCATGCTTTCAAACTTTCTAATGCTGTCTTCTCATCAAGCTTTTCTATTGCAAATCCAGTGTGAACTATAACATAATCGCCAATCTTAACGTCTTTAACGAAGTCTAATCTAGCTTCCCTTCTAACTCCTCCAAAATCCACGATTGCAACACTTTCTCTAATTTCAACAACTTTAGCCGGAATCGCTAAACACATCATTACTCACCAAACTATGCTTATGAGGAGAGGTTTTTAGATGTTTTTAAAACCAAATGTTGAAAACCTAAGAAATTGTTAAAGTATTAAAGAAAAGGGAATTCAGCGCCAAAGCTCTAATTTTTCAATAAATCTCTTGGCATATCTTAAATCTCTTTCAAGTTCTGATTTTTGGAGCAATTGTCTTTCAATAGCCCTTAGTGCATCATGGACTGCTTGGATAGCTCCCCATGTTTCCCCAGTTGCAAAGAATGTCCCCTTATCTGTTACAACCCTCATTCTCGCTTGGTATAGGTGAACTCCTCTGAACTTTTCGTTAAACCTTCTTACATGTAGGTAAATTATTCCCTCATTTCCGAGGAGATCTGAGTAGCCATCTACGAATTTTTTAATATCGCTTATTATCCTCTCCCTTGTAAAATCACTTAGTAAGTAGGAATCTCCAGCCAGCTGCAGGTAGAACTTTGTCTCTTTCTCAGTCATCTTTGAAATGGGCAACAGTAAGTCTTTAATTGTCAAAACGCCTTTAACTTTATTTTCGTTATCAACAACAATTAGTCCATCAATGTTCTTTTCTAGCATGGTTTCTACGGCTTCTTTGACAGTAGCCTCTGGTGAAATTGTTATTATTCCTCTAAGCATGACATCTCTTAATTGGGTTGAGAAAGGTGGTATCTTTTCTCCAGCAACTTCTCCAAACTGGGCTTTAAACCTTGGTTTTATGAACCTGATTATTAGATCGTGTAGAGTAACCAGTCCTTCCAACTTTCCTTCCTCATTAACTATAGGTATCCTCGAGATTGAAAAATCTCTCATCGTTGCCAATGCTTTTGCAACAGTATCGTCTGGGAGCAGTGTAATAACTTCACTCGTCATGAGATCTTTAATTGGCTTTTTACCAAATTCTCCTTCAACTAATCTTTTAAGAAGGGCTATATCACTTATTACACCACTTATGTTGGCTTTATCTCCAACAGGCAATGATCTTAAGTCCGTTTCTATCATAAGCCTAGCAGCTAAGCTTAAATCCTCCTTTGGAGCAATAACAGGGGCATGCTTATAAACATCCCTAACCTTGGCTTTTGTGGGGTCCCATTTTAAGTGGGATCTAATTAACAGATCTTGGGTAACAACACCTTTGTATGTCTTTCCATCAAACACCAAAATTAGATCCGGGTTGTCTTTTTCTATTATTCCAATGGCTTCAGAAAGTGGGGCATTGATGTCAATTTTTGCAAACTTGTCGGTCATAACTTCTTCCACAAGAATGCCGACCATTGCTGTCACCTCCTTTCAATATTATCTATGTCTTCCATTCCATTTAAACTTGTTGCTTTGCGTTTTTAAAGCCCGAATATATTTTATATACCAAATGTTAATAAAATTTGCGTCTAGGCAAGTTTTATAAAAATAATGGTACAAGCTTTAAGTGAAGCCGGGGTAGCCTAGCCCGGGAAGGCGTGGGACTCGAGATCCCATGGGCATTCGCCCACCGGGGTTCAAATCCCCGCCCCGGCGCCAATGCCGAGTATTAAAAATGAAAAAGTTGTCAGAAGAGATCCTCTAATTTAACATCAATCTTATCTGGGATAAATGGCAATACGTGTCTTGTTGTCTTTGGTGAGTAAACATCCCCTCTCTTTACAAGTTCCATGACTTCCTCTTTGCTTGGTGCCTTTCTTATGAAAACATAATCAATTTCTCCAACATCCATGTCAGCTTTTGCATCTTCTTTGAGACCATAATAGATAAGCTCTATTTCCCCTTTAACGCTCATTTCATCAAGAACTTTGCTAACTAACTTTTGTTCTTTTAATGCTCCTGGTATCTTAAATGCTTTGTCTTTTCCAACTAATGCGAAGGCTATTTCTCCCTTTTCGGCTAATTCCTCAGCGTTGGAGTCTTCAATAACCTCCACACCTTCCTTCTTTAAGCGTTCTAGGACCTTATCTAAATCGCCTTTAAAAGCAGGATACCATGTGTAGACTTTAACATCATCGCTGAAATAGTCCAAAATTACAGATGGTGCTTTTTTAGCTCCCAATTTCATTAATCCAGCCCATCTGTGGTGTCCATCAACAATTAGATACATATCTTCTCCCGGGACCTTGGCTAAAAGCATTGGTTTCCAAAAAACACCGGAACCAGTTACACTCTCAATAAAGGCTTCAAGTTCCTTTTGAACTAATTGTTCGTGGGGTTTCATCTTATCTAGTTCAATATAAACGTATTCGACCTTTTTAATTGGGATGTTGTATTTTGGAACCTTTTCCACTCCCATAATCATGCCTCCTCAAAGGATTTTCAATAAGGTAAAACATTTTAATGGAATAAAAGCTTTTTTATTGTGCTTCTGCTTCAAATATGCTAATACATGTGATGTAAAGTGTTAAATAATATAACCTCTCAAAATTTTCAGATGGGGAAGGTAAATTGGGTGAGATAGACATAATTGGTGAATACTTGGGCGGTCTGGCAAGGAATGGTGTTTTGTTGCTCTCATATAATCAATATAGCCTTGGATGGAAGATTGCAGTGACTCATGTTAAAAAGAGGCTTGAAAAAGGAGATTTCATAATTTTAGTTAACTGTGTCTTGCCAATGACAAACTTCATTAATAGGGCAAAGAGTGCTGGACTGGATATTATTAAGCATGGATTAAGTGGAAATATGGCAGTTATCAATTTATTTGATGATAATACGCTAGGTCATGATTTTATCTATGCAATTGAAGCAGATTCTTCGACATTAATCCCAAAGTTCGGCAATATTATGAAGCAGATTGATAAGAGGTATTCCTTAAAAGATAGAAGATCCATAGGCGTTACAGTGACCTTTGATGGTATATATGAAAAATTTGGTAAGAAGTTCTTCAAAGAGTACGTCGATTCAGGATTAAAGACCTTGGAGAGCTTAACACTAGAAGGTTACAATTTTTCTCTGATTAGAATTGTGAATAGAGACACTCTTCCCAAGGAATTACATTCTTGGCTTGTTACTCTCTCTGATCAGGTCATAATAACTGAGGGCATCCTGAAAGAGGACAAGCTAATTGAGAACATTGTAATCCTCAAAGATATTAAAGAGGACTTTGAACCGAAGCTATTGCAAAAGATAACCACAGCAAGCTTATTATTCAAGTGAATTTTATCCTCTTTCTATTCTCACCTTAATTTGTCATTTTTCAAAATGTTATTTTAACCTAAGCAAGCTTTATAATCCTTTTTTACAAAATATAAACTGGAAATGAAGAGAGGAATAGCAGAGCTACCATTGCATGGTGGGCATGTACCACCATGGTTAGCAGTTAGAATGAAAAGATTAGCTCGGTTAGTCTTGAAACTCTTAATTGAAGAGTATGGTACCCAAGGAGTGCTTGAAAGACTAGCTGATCCAGTGTGGTTTCAAGCATTAAATAATGTGATAGGCATGGATTGGGATTCCTCTGGAAGCACAACCGTAACAACGGGCATATTAAAAGAGGTTCTTTCAAAGGAGAGCTTTGGGCTAAGTGCAGCTGGAGGAAAGGGGGCAAAAAGCAGAGAAACCCCAGCTCAGCTGAGACAGATATGTGAGAAATATGAACTCGACAGCAATGAATATGTTAAGATTTCCCGATTAGTCGCTAAAGTTGACACCGTAGCATTACAAACAGGTTACCAGCTTTACCATCATGTCTTTTTCGTTGATGAAGGAGGAAATTGGGCAATTGTCCAGCAGGGAATGAATCCAAAGGTCAAGATGGCGAGAAGATATCACTGGTTTGATGCGGAGAACTTTACGTTAGAACCCCATAAAGGAATAAGCGGAATTAAGCTTGAATATGCTCTAAATACTATTGATAAAAACACGAAGGAATATCAAAAAACTCTGCTTGATGTGGTTCAAGAGGACCCCAGAAAGATTGAAAGAGAGCTAAAAACAATTACAGCAGTTGCAAGAGGATATAAACCGTTGGTTGTTTACAAGCCCTATGAAAAGTTGAACCTCTTTGATACAATTAGACGATACAAAAGTCTTGGACAGATAGAGCTGAACCAGAGAGCTTTAGAGCTTGCAAGAGAGTTGAGTGTTTCAAACTACGAAGAACTGCTTCTTCTCAAAGGACTGGGTCCAAGCACGTTGCGTGCCTTATCTTTAGTCTTAGAGCTTGTTTATGACGTCCATCCCTCATGGAAAGACCCTGTAACTCATCCTCCAGATCCTTTTAAGTTCACCTATGCAGTGGGTGGAAAAGATGGTGTGCCTTTCCCAATTGAAAGGGGCACTTATGATGAGCTGATTTCATTTTTGGAAAAACTTGTGGAGAAGAATCCACAAGAAAGACAGATAGTCAAAGCAGTTACAGAGATAACAAAGAATTGGAAACCGCCGAAGGAGGATAAGAAGCCTACATAGAAAGTAAGTCAGTTATCTGCCACCTTTTTCAATAGCAAACTTTGGGAGAACTTCAACCTTCTCCTCTATGAGTTCTAAAAGCTCAGCTCTTCAAAATCTCTTAAGTCCCAAATCAGCCAATTTTCCTTCAGTCCTTCTTTGTTCTTAACATTCTTGGCAACTAGCCCGTAATATTTTTCCCATCCATCTAATCTCATGACCTCACTTTTTCTCTCTAAATCCTTCAATATTCCTTTGGATTCTCTCTTGCTTAAATCTTTCCACTTAACTTCTACAAAAAGAGCCTTCTTCTCCTTTTCATTTAACGCTACCAAATCAATTTCCTCACTTTTATGCCACCACTTTCCAATCTTAAC
>MTLP01000020.1 GCA_002009975.1 Thermococcus sp. JdFR-02 | reverse complement strand
CTAAACTCTACGAGAAGCTTGAGAATCAGCGGTTAGATTTTCTGCACAAACTCTCTTGCTACTACGTCAGAAATTACGATGTAATATGCGTTGAGGATTTGAATGTTAAAGATATGGTCGAGAACGGTAAGCCCTCGACCTTGAACAGACACATTCTCGACTCTGCCTGGTCTAAATTCCTCTCACTGCTCGCCTACAAGGCTGAAAGAGCTGGTAGGCGGGTGGTGAGAGTTAAGCCTGCCAATACATCAAAGAGATGTGCTAAATGTGGTCATGTTGTGGAAGATCTCAGGCTAAATGATAGATGGTTTGTCTGTCCCAAATGCAACTGGGAGGCGGACAGAGATCTGAACGCTTCCCTGAACATCTTAGATGTGGGGCTGGGACGGTCCCGAACGCCCGTGGGGAGAGAACCTCTACCCCTCGTGATTAGCTACAGAAACGTGATCGATGGGCAAGTTCTCTCCGTGAAGCGGGAAGCCCCTTGCGTAAGCAAGGGGTAGTTCACAATCTGCAAAAAGAAATTTTGAAATCAAAGATTATGAGATGGTAGAAATAGCTGCTTATAACTCTGCATTTCACATTGCAAGAGCATTACTCTTTGCAAAAGGATTTAAAGAAAGAAGTCATTATTGCTTAGGAATAGCTATTAGGGACTTGTATAAAGACAATCCTAGAATAACGAATTTAATAAATATCTTTGATGAACTCAGAGTCTCGAGACATAATGTTCAATACGGCGGAGCATTAGTGAGTGAAGAAGAAGCAGCGTTTGTTTTAAATTTTATTGAGGAATTTTTGAAAATTGTAAGGGATACCCTAAAGGTATAGCAGATAAATCTATTTCCATTAAATCCTTCTAACTTCAATATTGAGCTTTAAGCTCAGTATCTTTCCATCAATTGCATCCAAAATCCTCTGAGTTGCGTTTGTTTGGGCGTAATCATTATTTATTGGCTTGGGCAGAGGTGGTTCTTCGTCTTTAAAGAGCAAAAACCAGAGTTGCCATTTTCCGGGTTTATTGATTTTGAAGGTGTAGTTCATCTCCCACTGAGGAGTCCAATTTCCTTCAATATCTATCGGCTTGTGAGGCAACGTGACATTAAATGTATCTATTAGATACATGTTGTGAATATACGTTTGGTTGGTCTCAAAGTCATAGGTTAAATTTACGAGCCAGACTTCAACGAAATAAGTGACATTTCTGTATTCGTGATTTGCTATTCCCAAGATAACTCTTCCCTCTTCTCCAACGAAAAGCTCTGTTGGATAGTCACTTGCCTTCCCACCTGGACCCAAAATGTAGAACTCAGTGAATTTTTCTCCAGGCTTGGGATGAGTTATAACATAGGCTAAAGTCGCGATTGAAGAGATTATCGCAATTATCAAAATCACGGTTAATGCTTTATCCAACTTGCTCGCTTTATCCCATTCAAGTTCCTCTTTAAGCTTCTGCCAGTCGACCTTTGGAATCCATGGATCAACTGCATTAACCCTTCTATAAACTGCAAAAACCCCAAAAATTAGGTTAAAAGCTGTTAAGCTAACTAAAATTGGAATTAAGCGAATTCCCCAGGGTGTATAATTTAAGCCCAATCCAATTAACGGAACAATAGCTATGCTTAATCCAAAGCTTAGAGCCAATCTTTCAAGGTTATCAAGCTCTTTCCTGTTTGGGAATAAAGCTGTTATAAACACATAGCCGGGGAAGAAGAGGACAAAGGCTAAGCCAAGAGCTTTCCTAAGTAAACTGTCTGGATAAAAGGCTATTAAAAAGTCCAATATTAATGATAAGCATATGATCGTTATCAAATCCCAGTAGTCTTTCCACTTCATTTCACTTCCCCCGTTACTTTGAAAGGACTTCATAAACCTTCTTAGCCACTATTATTCCAAAGACTATTAAGAGCAGCTCTATTGCTGGTTTGATATTTTCCTTCTGCTCTTTATCTAAAAATAGCCCTCCAACTTCTAAAGTTATTAAAAGACCGATTAAAGTTAAAGTTAAAAATACATCAACGCTTTTCGTCGCTAATGCTGAAATTAAAACCCATATGCTTAAAAATGTGATTATGTAGTCCTCTACATCCAATTTCCAACTCCTCCCAATCTTTTTGCTTCTATTTCTATTCCATGCTCTGTAATGGAGAATTTATCAGCCATTATTAACTCACCCGTCGCTTTGGCTAAGCTAAGCAGAATTGATGAACATATTGGGCAGGCAACCTGATCACAGTAGTCTATATTCTTTCTGCAAATCTCTCTATTTACAGTGTTAACAACTATCCTAAACTTCCCATCCTCTTCATCGATGTAAACGCCTTTAGCCAAATCCAAAACCCTCAAAACTGAAGATGAAGCACTCTCAACCTCTTTATAGTTTGTATCTTCCAGAGAATACTCCAAATGCTCCTCATATTTTTTCAAAAGCTCTAAGCCAAGAGGTCTTATCTTTAATCCCATCTGCCTCTCATTGCTAACATTTGTGAGAAAGACGGTCTCTTCATCCAATCTCGCTAAATCTAGATCAAACTCCTCATGCAAAGGAATAAAGGTTCCTCCATTGGGCAAATTCTCATAGGGAGGAATATACACTGCTCTACCTTCCAAGGCTAAATCTTTCACAAGCTCTTGCAGAGTTTTAATGTATGGGGAGGCTAAATTATCTAAAGCCTCTCTTTTTACGTACTCAGAAGTCTTAAAAGTCAGCACTATTAAGCCCAAGAAAATTCCAGCTATGCCTAGGTTGATTTGACTTTGATTTGCAGTTATTGCCCCGTATCCCAAAATAGCAGTACCAGCGATTATTAAAGCTGAGCTTACTATATACTTTCCCTTCATAGCCATCCCTTGAGTCTACTTTTTACCACTAACTTTAAAATATTTCTCATACTCTTTAGAATTTGAGGAAAATGAAGAAGGTATTAGTTTTAATCATGCTACTCATCGTTACATTCAGCAGCTTTGGGTTAGCCTTAGAGAGACATACTCCCTATGAGAACGCAAATGAAAATGATAAAGGGCTTTACATTTATCTTAAAGCCATCTTGCTGTACTCTGGAATAGTGCTTGACAATGTGATAGATGAGAATAATGAATCGATAAATTATGCCTTAAATCTTGAAGGTAGGCTTAATGTTACGAGAGAAGAGGTTGAGTTCTACAAATCAAGGGGAATTAAGAGCAAGGTTGAGGACTATTTACCTCCTTTCCTCACTCTGGGAGAGGGAATTAAAAACATAGCTAAAGGACAAAAGCTGTTTTTGGAGAACATTGAAAGAGTAAAGGAGGAGAAAGATTACTACGCTTACTTAAATGCTACCAAGGGTTTAGATTATATGAAAAAGGGCATCGTAGAGAGTAATGAATCCTTAGATGAGATGGATAAGCTGGAATTCTTAGACGAAAATGGGAAAATTTTAAAATTAAACACTGATAATCTGAGGGAAAAGCTGGAGAAGATAGAAAAGCTCTATTCAGCTTATGAAAAAATATTGAGTGTTTACAAGGTATTGCCACCTGAAGAATATGAAAAGTTAAAAGAAAAAGAGAATTTTATCCCACTTCCAAAGCCTTTAACCCTTTATGCTTCAAATCTAAACCCATTCATCTATGAAAACGTCACCTTTTATGGTTATGCCTATGGTTTTGAAAGCGTTGAGCTTCACATTGAAAATAAATCCTATGATGTTAGGGTTAAAAACGGCTATTTTTCATTCAGATATTCTTTTAACAAAACCGGAATCTACAGCGTTTTTGCAACTGGAATGAGAGATAATAAACTGGAAAAATCAAACATCTTAACCATAAACGTCACAAAAATACCGACAAGCATAATCCTGTCTTCAAGTGGAAGCGCATATGTATATCAAAATTTAACAATCAACGGTATTCTCTTAGATTATTATGGGAATCCACTTGGGGATCAAATCGTTAAAGCTGAATTTGATGGAGAAGAAATTTTATTAAAAACTCTTGAAAACAGAAGCTTTTCATTTAAAATAAAGGGGGAAAAAGAGGGAAGGTATTTAGTTAATGTGACCTATTTGGGAACTGAGGTTTACGAGAAAAGCTTTGCGAGCATAAGTGTCTTTTTCTTAAGATATCCAGTTGATATTAAGATCGAAGCCGACAAAGAGAAGGTTGGCGTTGGAAAGGAAGTTAGGATTTTTGGTGAAGTTAAAGGCGCAGAGAGACCGATTTTAATTTCAATCTACGTTGATGGAAAGCTGTACCAGCAGTGGCTAACAAAAACTATCTTTGGGTTTAAGATAGCGTTTAATGAAACTGGAACCCATGAGATTTATGCTTACTTCCCCGGAGATGAGTACTATGCCCCAGCAAAATCAAATGTTGTTAGAATTAACGTTGTTAAAATCACGATAAATCGCTCTTTAATTATAGTTGTTTTAGCAGCTCTCCTCAGCATCTTAATTTATTCATTTGTCTCAAAGAGAAAAACCAAGGGAATAACAGAAGAAGAGTTCGTAAAACTGATTAAAGCATTGGAAACGGAAGAGAAAGCAAAGAAAGTAAGGAAACTTGGTGAGATTTACAGAGATATTTATTATAGAATTATTAAGCGCTACAATCTAAAGCCGAGCTTAACACCAAGGGAACTTTTAAGAAAGCTTAGCAATGAAAGCTTTTCCTATGAACTGGAGAGGTTAACTATGCTGCATGAGAAATACTTCTATGGTATGAAGAGATTGAGCAGAAGAGAGATCATTGACTATATAAGGTCCGCTGGGAGGTTCATTGTAGGATTTTTGGTGGGTGATAGCCTATGAGGAGAGCCTTCTATGGGTTACTCTTAGTATTTGGCATTTTTCTCTTGATTATGCCCTTAGCAATCCCTATCTTCAATACAAGTGCGGATTTTAGCATTTTTAACACAAATTGGGACGGTGCTTCGAGTTTTGGAAAAGCCCTCTATGAAGAATCCAAAATAATCCCAATAATATCATCGTTCAACTCAATAAGCCTTGGGGATCTGGAAGGAACTTTACTGATAATCGGTCCAGATATGCGTTATTCTTCATTAGAAGTGGAAGAGATAAAGAGATTTTTGGAAAAAGGTGGCACTTTGGTTTTAATAGATGATTTTGGTAGCGGAAATCAGATATTAGAAGGATTAAATTTGACTGCAAGATTCTCAAGGATTCAGTTTATTGACATCTTTTACTCCAAAAACGCTAACTTCCCTCAGCTTATAAGAATTTTAGACCCAAATCTTGGAACCGGGGTTGATAAGCTAATTCTAAACGTTCCTTCGGCAATATTGGGTGCAGAAGGAAAAATATATACAAGTAAAGTAACCTTGCTTGGAAACAACCAGAGAGAATATCCAATAATGAGCGAGGTAGAATATGGGAATGGTAGAATAGTTCTATTCTCGGATCCAAGTGTCTTTATAAATGATATGTTCGACGAGAATGAAGAGTTTATAAGAAACTTTGTTAAGTATATAAAGTCAGATATAATTTACATAGATGAGATTCATCACTCAAGCTTCAACCCATATCAGCTGGGAACGCTCGTCATTCACAGGAGCTTAGATAAAGCAAAAGCATTTTATGTCCTTTTAACCGTTACAATAACGGCTTTATTTATAGAAACTGGATTGGCTAAAATAACCCTGGATAAAGCCATTTCACTGTTAAATAAATTCTTTAAGGAAAGGGAAAAGAGCTTGGATGAAATAATAGAGGAGTTGAAGAATGAAGGTTATGATGAAAAGCTTTTGAGGAAGATAATTGAAGAGATAAAAACGGGCAAAAAGTTGGGTGGTTTAAATGGAAGGGAAAGAGTTCCTAGAAAAGCTTAAGGAAGAGATACACAAGGCCGTGGTTGGTAAAGATGATGTTATAGAGCTATTAGCTGTGGCTTTACTTGCTGAAGGTCATGTAATATTGGAGGGAATCCCCGGAGTTGCTAAAACTACCATAGCAAAGAGCTTTGCAAATGCTATTGGATTAAAGTTTTCAAGAATTCAGCTGACTCCGGATTTATTGCCTGCAGATATAATTGGTTCAACCTACTATGATCAAAGAAGCGGAGAGTTCAAGATTAGGAAAGGTCCTATATTTGCGAACATCGTGCTGGCGGATGAGATTAACAGGGCACAGCCAAAAACACAATCCGCTCTATTGGAAGCGATGCAGGAGGGACAGGTTACTATCGAAGGCTACACTATAAAGCTTCCAAAGCCTTTCTTAGTTATAGCCACAAAGAACCCTCTGGAGCATGAAGGTGTTTACATTCTACCGGAGGCTCAATTGGACAGATTCATGATTCAAATAAAAGTTGGCTATCCCGATAAAGAGGAGGAGCTCAACTTATTAAAGCGTAAAGATTTGCTGCAGTTCAGTGAAGTTTCTCAAATCATAAACTTAAGGGAAGTTGGGAGCTTAATCGAAAAAGCTAAGAAAGTTAAAACGAGTGATCCTGTCTTGGAGTATCTGTACGAGATTATAACCTCAACAAGGAAGGATGAGAGGCTTTTGGTTGGCGCTTCACCAAGGGCAGCAGAGCATCTATTGTATGCAGCAAAGGCTTTAGCATTCTTAAGGGGAAGGGATTACGTTATTCCAGATGACATAAAGGAAATGGCAGTCCCAGTTTTGTCACATAGAATTCTCGTTAGAGCAGAGTACGAGCTTGAAGGGGTTAAAGGAGAAGACGTTATTAAAGAAATTCTCGATGAAGTAGAGGTTCCAAAATGAAGAGGGAAGATATTTTATGGACTTTAACCGCTCTGCTTCTCTTTCAAGGGTATTTGCTGAACAATTTAATAAGCGCTTTGTTAGGTGTAGGATTGGGACTGTATATAGTTCAAGCGAGAAAAGGATTTTCTGTAAATGTTAAGGTTGAGAGAATGGTTGAGGATAGAGCTGAGGAAGGAAAAAAGGTTAAGGTAACTCTAAAGCTCAAGAATCTTGGCAACAAGGTAAAAGTCAAAATCATTGAAGAGCTCCCGAAGGATATTAAAGCTAAGTTACCAGATACGATTATTTTAGACCAAAACGAGGAGAAGATAGTGGAGTACTATTTAGTTCCAGAGAAGAAGGGAAGCTATGAGCTTTCAGCTAAGCTGATAATTACCGATGAGAAGGAGCTTTATTATGAAGAAATTGTTTTAGGGAAGGCTAAGCTTGATGTTTATCCTTCCGTAGACTCAATAAAAGAAGCTGCCAGGCAGGATTACAACATAAAATTGAGGGAAGCCTATAGAAAAGACATCTTTTTCGGAATGGAAAGTATCGAACTCCACACCCTTAGGGAATATTTGCCTGGAGACGATTTAAAGAAGATCGACTGGAAAGCCACTGCAAGATTGGGAGAGCTAATAGTTAGGGAATTTTTGAGGGAGAAAGAGAGCGACGTTTACATAGTTTTAGACTCCACCGCAGAAATGAGAAAAGGCGTTAGAAGAGCTAAGATAGACTATGCATCAACTTTAGCACTGCATTTAGCAACTCTGCTGATTAAGAAGGGCTACAGCGTTGGAATGGTCGTCTATGGTGATAAAAGTGCTAAGCTAATTTATCCCTCTAAGAGGAGAGACCAGCTTGAGAAGTTTAGGAATGCTATAAAGTTTGTTCCCAAAGCAGGATTGCTGAGTACAAGAGCTAAAATCAGTGTTAGGCTGACATCAAAAGCGAGAAAATTTTTGAGGAAGTTATTCCCAAGCAAAAGGAAGAGCTTTGTAGAGGTGATTCTAAACATAAGAACTCCTTCCTATCTGATATTCATCTCAGATGTCATGAGCCACACATCCGAACTTTACCGTCTCTTCACCATGATAAGAAAAAAGCACAGAGTACTGCTTTTATCTCCAAATCCGCTGCTGTTTTACGATGAAGCCTTAGATAAAGAGAGCTTGAAGAATATCTACCAGCGCTATATTGAGAGGGAGGAGATAATAAGAAAATTCAACGCTTTAGTTCCAGCCATAGATTTGGGACCAAGCGATTATTTGAGGGAGCTTAGCAAGAAGATGATGTAGCATTAACTTATTATAATGAAAAAGTTTCAAGAAATTCGGCTGGTGTTAGAACTTTGAAGCTATGAGTTCCCAGTTTGAACTCTTTATTTTTGTTCCTTAGGTTTACTATATCTCTTATGTTTTCGCTGATTAAGTAATCTGCTTTCGCTTCATAAACCACGTCAAAAAATTTGTTGTCATCTGGATCAGGAGATAAATTAAAGCGAATTTTTGGTTCCACAATGATAGATACCGTAGAAAAGCTCAAGAGCAAGCTTAGTGCTGTAGAAGCATCACCTATATATTTTAGCACTTTTTCTGAGAGTAGTTTAAAGCCCAGCTCGTCCAAAATTTCTTTTGAAGTATATGAAGTCATATCCCCATTCATTATCATATCAATAATCTTTCCCGGCTTTCCTTTTGGATTTATTGCAGCTGAGATTATCACGTTTGTGTCAATCACAACCTTTGGCTCCATTTTTTCCACTCCTCGTCAACTTCCCTTAGAACTTCCTCAATCTCTTCTTCTGGGACTTCTTTTGCCCTAGCTTTATATTCCCTCCATACTCTCCTCGCTTCTTCTTTAGTTATTCTTTTTGTGAGGATTATGTTCACTAAGGCTTCCCTTATTGCATACCTCACAAACTCACTCCTACTTGTAAATTCTCCCTCTTCCACAAGCTCATCAATACTTTTTATTAACGCCTTTGGAAGCCGTATCGTTAACCTATTTTCATTAATTGTTTTCATTTAATCACCTCGTCATACAATTGTCTGACAATATATAAAAGAGTTTTGATTATACCTTGCGGCAATGTATTAAATTTCTGAATCTAAAAGGAGGAATTCCCAAAGGGGCAGAATTTTTATCTTTTTGTCACCATAGGTTTCCTCCCCTTTTTGCTTTTCTGTCACAATTATGCCCTCCTTTAGATTAAAGCTATTCAAAGCCTCGAGCAAAGCTTCAATCTCTCTTTCATAGCTTTTTTCAAAGTCCCAGGTGACCTGAATAACTTTCTCTACTCTTAATCCCTTTTTAACTACAAAGTCCACTTCTCTCTTTCCTTTGTAATAAAAGATATTGTCTTTCCCATATTTCCTAATTAGATGTAATGCCACCAAGTTTTCAGCCAATCTGCCAATGTTTTTGGAAAAGCTTAGCGATATTACATTTATCAGACCATTGTCAATGACATATATCTTTTTTGGATGTTTTTTGATGTCCTTTATTTTTGGAGAAAAAGGAGGTATCTGAAATATTAAATAGCTCTCCTCAAGGGCATTTAGGACTTCTCCAACAAAATTAGGGGAGACATTTTTCTTTAATATGCCAGATAGATCATTTTTAAAACTGTTTATGCTCTTCAAGGAAGAAAAGCTATTTATAGCCAGCTCCGCTATGATCTTTACACCGTTTATCTCTCTAAATTGATGTCTAAACACGACGTCTCTCATTACAATTCCTTCAAATAATTCTTTTAGTATTTCCTTTTTTAGAAACTCATCCTCTTCTAGAACAACCCTGGGAAATCCGCCAAATGTTAGGTATTCCCAAAGATAAATCTCAATTCTTTCCTTGTTTTTGATCATATTCAGTGGTTTTTTAACATACAATCCTTTAAATTTTAAAAATTCGCTAAAGCTAAGAGGGAAAATTTCTAATGTTAAATTTCTGCCGGTTAGTACGGTGGATACCTCTCTTTTTAACAAAGAAGAAGTTGAACCTGTAACTATAACCTTGACGTTTTCTTTTTCCATTAAAGCCCTAACCCATTTTTCCCAATTTTCAACGTTTTGTATTTCATCCAGCACCATAACTGCAAACTCTTCTCTGTTAACAAATGTTCTATAAGCTTTGTATATCTCATCCAAAAGTTCTAGACTCAAATAAGGATGAAATTTTGGTTCTTCTAGGTTAACATACAGCGTTTGTTCTGGTTTTAATCCTTCATCATTTATTTTCCTTTTTAAAAACTGTTTAGCCAAGAAAGTTTTTCCAGCTCTCCTAACTCCAATTATTGATAATGAAAAATCTCTGGGTTTAGCCAATCTCTCCATCCTCTTTAGATATTCCTCTCTTTCTATTCCGGTCTCCTGTCTTTTCCCCCAAAAATTGCTATCACTCAATACTTCTATTATCTCATTCTTCTTCAACATTTTATATCCCATAGAATATAAATTTTTATAGTTTTTATATTTTATGGAATACAAATTATACATGCTCAACAGTTAGGAAGATCAAAAAGAGAAAATATTGGGAGTTAGTAGTTAGAGTTAACTTCAAACACATTATGTTTTAATAACGTTGAAAACTAACTGTTCGCTTTTTGCAAGATAGTAATTTTTCTTCATATTCTGACTATTCTGATCAGGAAGTTAATAAAATTTTCAATTAAGCAACTCTTTACTACTATCGAATGATTTCAGTAGATGCAGAAAAAAGGGTTTAAAGAACAAAGCATCCGTGATAAGGTTGAAATCAGAGTATTGATGTCAATTACAAGCCGTTTTTTCTTTATCTACTTCATTTCTCTTTCCTTACCTTTTCAAGTTCTTCAATTCGCTTTTTAAGAGCATATGGAGGTACATCATCAGGAACATTTCTCCTTAAAAACTCTTAAACCAAACTTTTCTAAACGTTCAAAGTGTTTAATGTTCTTAGTCCACAGAACATAACCTTTGGCGATTGCTGTGGCTGCAATCAAAAGGTCAGCGTCTTCAATCAGCTCTCCATTACGCCTCAAAGCTCGATATAATTTACAGTATGTTAAAACAACGAGATCATCAACTGGTTCTATTTTAAACAGCTTCTGCAACCCCTTAAGAAATGCCACCCGTCTCTCTTCACCCGGCACACCTCTTAAAAACTCCAAAAGGGTAACTGTCGAAATGGCATTCCCCCAGATCTCTAAATGTGTTCTCCTTTTGAAATGATCAATCAAAACCGAGGTGTCAATGAGAAAAATCTCTGAACTTGAACTTCTTCCGGAAGTTCTCAGCTTCTTTTTCGATTTCATCAAAATTCACCTCATCAAGGAGTTTGCTTAACCTCTCCGCAGCTTTAACTGCTTCTATGTATTCTTTTATTTCCTTACTGATCCTTCTCTTTTTTATTTTATTTGGAAGAATAATCTCGACTTTTAAATCCTTCATTTCTCTTCCACCAGCTCGATATTTATCTTGACTTCTTCAATTTCTTTCTCACTCAATCCTTCTTCTTTAAGGCACTTTAAAATAATCCGCCTAATTCCCTCTCTAATTTCCTCTATGTTTACCCCATCGGGAAGCTTAAATTCAAATTCAATCTTTTTATATTTACTCCTCATATCTCCACCCTCAGATGATAAATCATGCTTAAGAGTTAAATAAACTTTCCTACCACTTCAGTTTTTAAGACTTTATCCTTCCAAGAAACGATAGATATCCACAGGGTGTTTTTGGTTTTGGAATATGGTTCCACCAACATCCTCTCCATCCTGAAGAGCGAGGCTTGGTTATATCAAAAAGTCTTTAATGGCTTTGATGTAATTGTAAATACTAATGGAGATTAAAAGGTGATCTCAATGATCGGACTTGCAGCGATGATTGTCATAGGGATTATTTTTAAAATCAAAAGTGCCTTTATTTTACCCATTGCATATTTGGTCGAAAAGAAGAATAAAGATCTCGGAATACTGGTTTTCTTTGCATATTCGATAGCCTTAGGATATGAATTAACCGTCAGCAATATTCTTTCCTATGAATCGGCTCAAATTACATTTCTAGTCGTCATGTCCAGTTTAATTGCTCTGGACGACATTCTTAAGGGAGTTAAAGCTCCAAAAACAAGGGACTGGATAATCATCAGCATTTTAATTTTGGGATTCTTTTTAGAAAAATTATTAATTTTCGGACTTATCGCCTATATCTTGTCAGAAGTATTACAAAATGTAACTAATGCAAAAAGTAGTATAATCCGAGCTTTCATTGTATTGGCGGCTCTTGCGCTTTTAATGACAAAATGGAATTATTTGGTTGCCCCTTCTGAACACATTGCAGTAATCTCAGCTATTCTTTTATTCATTCTGCTTCTATCTACAAGAGAAAGTGTTAAAAAAGTTAATGCATTTATTGATTAAATGATATCATGTTTATCGACTGAGACCGTTAAAATCGGAGATGCGGGAATTAATCTGTCCAATGTTGGTGGTGAAAAATGGGGGAAATAAAGATTGTTGTTCCTGAAGGACTTGAAGAAGATGTTAAGAGGATGATTAATGAGCTGAAAAAGAAGAAAGATATTTTGGATAAGACTTTCGGGTTAATTAAAACCAAAAAGTCTGCAAAAGAACTGAAGGTTGATTTATATGAAGAGCTTTCAAGCCTTTATTGATTCAAGTGTCTTAATTGAACATTTAAAGGGAAATCCAAATGCGAGAGATCTCTTACAAGAATTAATAATTAAAGATGGAGAGAACTTCATAAACGATATAGTTATCTCAGAGGTTATTTTCATTTATTTAAAGACTGTTTCCGGGAAAAGTGTCCTAACTCTAAAAAAGAAACCGGAGCTCGTTAAAAGTATGGACAAAACTCCCTGCTATCAACTTCTGGAGCTCTTTAAGCTCTTAGAAGTTAACGAGTTCGTTTACCGCATTTCCCGCGATTTAATTGATAGATATGGTCTTTTGCCAAATGATGCTTTCATTTTAGCCACCTGCAAGTTTTATGGTATCAAATATCTGATATCCTTTGATAATGACTTTGAAAATGCATGCAAAAAAGAGGGAATAGTGTTAATTGACAACATTGAGAAGCTGAGGAAAGAAGTGGGTGATTAATATGAAAACCATTATAGTAATTCCCGCTTATAACGAAGAGCTAACGATTGGTTCTGTTGTAACTTTGGCTAAAAAATATGGAGATGTTTTGGTTGTTGATGATGGCTCTAGTGATAGAACCTCTGAGATTGCAGAAAGTTCTGGGGCGATTGTTGTTAAGCACGAAGTTAACAAAGGAAAAGGAAAAGCCCTTAAAACGGGTTTTAATTATGCTTTAGCTAATGATTATGATGTTGTCGTTTGCATCGATGCTGATGGTCAGCATAACCCTGATGAGATTCCTCTTTTATTGGAGCCAATTTTGGAAGATAAAGCAGATTTAGTGATTGGCTCGAGATATTTGAATGGTGCCCACAAGAATATTCCTCTTTACAGAAGGCTTGGGCTCTGGGTTCTCAACACAACGACAGTTCTTGCATCTGGAATTAGGATTACAGACTCTCAAAGTGGTTTTAGAGCTTTAAATAAAAAAGCCTTGGAAAGCTTGGATCTAAGCTCTACAGGATATAATGTCGAGAGTGAAATGATTGCTCAACTATCTGAAAAAGGCTTAAGAATCACAGAAGTTCCAATAAATGTCCGCTATGATGTGCCAAATAAGCACAAAAAGAATCCCTTCTCTCATGGAATGGGAGTTTTGGCAAAGGTTGTAGGTTTAATTGGATATAGGAGACCTTTGTTATTGTTTAGTGTTTTGAGTTTATTATCATTCATCACCTCGGGTATATTGGCGTATTGGGCTTTGGAACCATATTATACCTACGGTGGAAAAGTTTATCTAACCCAAGCCATTGGAGCCGGAATTTTTGCCATAATTGGGATTCAATTGTTTATTGCTGGATTGACATTGAATGCTTTAGCTCAAATGGTGAGGAGGGGTAAGGATGAATTATAACATTGTAGATCCTGAGGAAATAAACAAAAAAGAATTAATGGAATATTGGGGTTATAGAGGTATTATCGGAACTGTAAAGTATTATTTGAGACTAATGTGGTATATTATTTTAGATACCTTAGCAAGACATAGTCCACATCCAGGATTAGCAGTCTTTTTTCATAGACTTAGAGGAACTAAAATAGGGAAACATGTATATATTGGACCAAATGTTGTAATAGACTTTTTATATCCCGAACGAGTTGAAATTGATGATTATGTTAGTATAGGGATGAATACGATGATATTTGCCCACGCTAACCCTACTAATTCCATAGAGTTAAAGTTAAATTTTTATCCACGAATTGTGAAAAAAACAAGAATTAAAAAAGGAGTATGGATCGCACCGGGCTGTATAATCTTACCTGGAGTCACAATTGGAGAAAATAGTGTAATTGGGGCAGGAAGTGTTGTTACTAAGGATGTGCCGCCATATACAGTAGTGGCAGGAAACCCTGCAAAAGTTATCAAACAGTTAACTCCACATTCTAAATCCTAGAGTTGGGTGAGATAAATGGGATTTGAACATATTGCTGTAATAGGATCTGGAACAATGGGCACTGGGATAACCCAAACCTTAGCAATGCATGGATATAATGTTATTGTTGTAAACACTAACGAAGATAGTCTAAAAAGGTGTAAACATGAAATTAATAGAAATTTGGAGAAACTAGTGTTAAAAGGGAGGTTATTAATGGAGCAAAAAAAAGATATACTCTGTAGAATACAGACTATACAAAATATAAAAGACGCAGTTAAAGATGCTGATTTAGTCATTGAAGCCGTCACTGAAGATATGAGAATAAAAAAAGATGTTTTTGAGAAAATTAGTATGTATGTTCCTAATGAAAGTATTATTGCCTCAAATACATCAAGTCTCAGTATAAATAAGCTCTCAAATTACGTTAAAAATTCAGAAAGATTCTTAGGTATCCATTTCTTTAATCCCGCTCCTATAATGAAATTAGTTGAAGTAGTAAAGGGTGTGCATACAAGTGAAGAAACCCTTCAATCTGCTATTAAATTTGTAAATAGTCTAGAAAAGACCCCAATAGTAGTTAAAAAAGATATTCCTGGATTTATCGTTAATAGGATTTTAATCCCTACAATAACACTAGCAATACATGATTTAAAGAAATGGAGTAAAGAGGATATAGATTCTGTAATGCATTATGATTATGGTTTTCCATTAGGTATTATAAGATTGGCCGATTTCATTGGACTGGATGTCCTTTATTATGTGAATAAGAACATAAATCTTATAGATACTCCTAATACTTTAATAAGAAAAGTCAAGAATAAGGAACTAGGGAAAAAAACTGGAAATGGATTCTATAATTGGACAAATGAGAGCCTTAAGATAACAAAGAAAGAGAACAGCACCTATGATGGACTTAGATTAATATCTCCAATTGTTAGTATTGCAACAGAACTGGCATGTCTAGGTATTGCCACTCCAAAAGAAATTGATATTGCCTTTAAACTAGGAACAAATGTATCAAAAGGACCATTTGAGTTTCTAAAAAATATTGGAGTAGATATTATCTCAATGAAGCTGAGTGAATTATATAATGAAACAAAATATTCCTTTTTAAATTATCAAGAATTTATTGAGCGGATAAGAGAAATAAGGTTTTAGTATTTAAATAGGAGAGGAGTTACAATGATAAACGCTATAACTATTGATGTTGAGTATTGGTGGTGCAACGAATTCTTAGCTAACTATCTTCCAGAAAAACGAGAAACAATTGTAGGCCAAGCAACTAAACTTATTCTAGATTTATTTGATAAACATAATATAACAACAACATTTTTTATATTAGGTAGTGTAGCAGAAAGTCACCCAGAAATTGTTGAGATGATTTATGAGAGAGGACATGAGATTGGATCGCACGCATATTCTCACATACCTTTATATCGGCTTACTAAAGAAGAGGTTGAAAAGGAAATACAGAGAACAAATCATATTTTGTATAAAATTACAAAGGAACGACCCAAAGGGTTTAGAGCTCCTCATGCATCAATAACAAATGAAAACAAATGGATTTTTGAGACTTTAGAAAAATACTCCTTTTTATATGACTCAAGTATTTTTCCTGTTAAAACTATGCTCTATGGAGTTCCTAATGCTCCTTTATCCATTTATAAACCATCAAAAGAAGATATAAGCAAACATGACCCTAATGCCAAGATAGTAGAAGTCCCCATAAGTGCTCTTTCACTAATTAGATTTGGTAAATATAGAATAAATCTCCCGATAGGAGGTGGATTTTATATAAGGACTTATCCATTGTGGCTTATAAAGACAATAATCAAAAAAATAAACAAAGAAGGAAGGCCGTTTGTAGCATACATTCATCCCTGGGAAATTTTTCCTGAATTGCCTAGATTAAATGTTCCTTCATTAATAAGATTTGAAGCATATAATGGAACAGGAATTAAGTTACTGCAAAAAATAGAAAGTATGATTAAAACTTTTCGAATTGCTCCAATTAGGGATATTATAGACAATATCTAAGGAGGAACTATCATGAAAGTGGCACTATTGGGATCTCGAGGCATACCTGCAAAATATGGAGGAAATGAAACTTTTGTTGAAGAAGTCTCCAAAAGACTACTTATGCACGGATTTGAAGTTTATGTAACATGTGAATCAGATAAATTTTATGTGGATTCTTATAAGGGAATTATTAGAGTTCATATACCTTCAGTGAAGTCAAATATTATCACTGTCCCAGTAATAAACGATTTAATAGCTACAGTGTATCTTTCAACAAGATATGGGCCTGAAATTGAAATATTTTATTATGTGGCTCCAGATGGTTCTGTATCTGCAATTCTGCCAAGACTTTTAGGTAAAACTACTTTGGTAAACCCAGATGGCATAGAATGGAAAAGACCAATAAGAAGAGGACTTTTTTGGCCATTTTATCTTAGGCTATTGTCCCCTCTAATGACAATAGTGCAATGGTCTTTTGAATATCTGTCTATCAAAGTTCCTCATATCGTGGTTGCAGATTCTTTGGAAATAAAAGAACACCTAGAAAAAACGTACAATGCAAAAAATGTTGTGTACATCCCTTATGGAGCAAGGGAGCTAATTTCCTCCGAACTATCAAAAGATGATGAGATAAGCATCCTTAATAAATATGGAGTGTCCCCAAGAGGATATTACTTAACAGTCGCCCGTATAGTCGCTGAGAACAACATTCATGTGGAAATTGAAGGATTTAAGAAAGCAAAATCAGAGAAAAAGCTTGTTATAGTTGGGAACTTCAATAAAAAAGATCCGTACACAAAATATCTCTTTAGGCTGAAAGGAGATAATAAAAATATACTCTTGCTAGATCCGATTTATGATAAAGAAGTCCTCGGAGTTTTGAGGAAGAACTGTTTTGCTTACATTCACGCGTATGAAGTTGGAGGAACAAATCCCTCTCTACTTGAGCAGATGCTGTTTAAGAGACCAATATTGGCTTATGACGTACCGTTTAATAAAGGAGTCCTGCAAGAAGGAGGGATATACTTTAAAGATGCTGAGGATCTAGCTAACAAAATGGAAATGCTTGAGAGAGGAGAGTTCGATTTAAAGCTTATAAAGAAGACTCAGATTAGGAGAATAAAGAGGCAATATAACTGGGAAAAGGTTGCAAAGGAGTATGAAAGGTTGTTTAGGTCTTTGATTAGGAGGACTCAGAGATGACGTTCATGGAATCAATAGTTGATAAGACAATTAAGAGAAACATAAGACTATATAAAACAATTCGCAAACTGTATGATAAAGTTAAGTTTGAGAAGAATGCATCAAAGGATAGAGAGTATTTTAAAAAGAGAATCAAGAAAATAAAACCTTCTGCAGAGAAGTTTTTAGACCTGTCAAGCAAGCCAGACAAAAATATTATTTTAGTAACAATTGATTGCCTTAGAAATACCCATCTGTCTTACAATGGCTATCAAAGAGAAACCACACCATTTTTAGATACACTTAAAGGGTATAAAGTATCACTGATTGCTACATCCCCTTGGACTTATCCAGCTGTTGCATCTCTCCTTACGGGGTTTTATCCTCATAATCATGGCGCTGTCCTTGAGGGAGAGGACAGAAAGTTTGAGATCTCCAAACTAAAACCGCTGAAGAGTAAAATTCTGACATTGAGCGAAATTTTAGCACTTTTTGGCTATGCTACTTATTTTAATTCCGGAATTGACCTTGCAATGCTTTCTGTGAGAAGAAGATTTAATGAGCAAAAGCTCAATTCTCTAACTGATGGAGAGACCATTTTAAAGGATTTAAAGGGATGGATAACCAAACAAAAAACACATTTCTTTGCCCATGTTCATTTGAAGGATCCCCATGAACCTTTAAGTCCTCCAGAAGAGTTCTACAACTACTTTGGAACTGTCAAAAAGCTTCCAAGAATAGAGTATTGGGGTAGTTTCCAAAAGCCCGAAAATCAAAAAGGGGAAGAATTTGAAGAGTTTAAAGAAAACAAGATTTTGCTGTATGATAACACTTTAAGGTATGTAGATCACACTTTAGAGCAGTTTTATGGGTTCCTCGAAGATAGAGGGTTAATGGATAATACAATATTAATAATCACAGCAGATCATGGCGAAGAGTTGTGGGATCATGCAGAGTTAGAGGCCAAGTATTTCTACGATGTACGCGGTTACGCAGGGATAGGGCATGGACATAGTGTGTTCAATGAGCTTATTCAGGTTCCGCTAATAATAACTGGCTCAAATATACCAAATAAAGAGGAGAAAGATAAATTCATTAGTGGAGTTGATATCGTGCCAACACTGTTGGACTTGTTAGCTATTCAACACAACATTCTATTTGATGGGATAAACATCTTTAAAGCTCCCAAAAAGCGACTTATCCTAAGTGAAAACACAATACATGGGTATGAGAAGAAAGCGTTGATTTATGGAAAGCTTAAGTTTATTTACTCTGAAAGAGACAAAGTTGTTTGGATATTCAATCTTAAAAACGACCCGAAGGAACAGAACCCGATTGTAGATAAAGAACTGTCAAAAATATTCATGGAAAAGCTTGCCAAAGTCACCTCAGAAAAGTTAGTATTTTGGAGGGTTTAGCATGGAAAATTTAGTTGTCATCAATATAATTCCCTCCGGAGTCGGTGGAATACAAACGTATGGGAAAACTCTAGAAGAAAAACTGACTAAAGAAGGCATTATTGTTGAAAGGGTTGAAGCTCATAAAGTGGACAAAACTTCGAATTTGACGGAAGAAGTTTCTAAAAAAGTTGTGAGATTTCTTGCTAATTTTGTTAGACTCTCAAAACTTATAAAGAAGTATAAGAAAGAAGGTAAGAAAATTATTATTCACGCTCATGTAGGAAGAGGTATCAGCTTTTGGGAAAATGCCGCTTATGGTCTTTGGGGACAAATTTTAGGAGTGTCATTTATTTTTCATATTCATTCTAGTTTACTTCATATGGAGTATTTAAACAGCAATAACTTTGTAAAAGGTATTAGACGATATATACTAAATAAAACCACACAGATAATAGCTCTCTCAGAATATTGGAAAAGACAACTTCTTGAAATTGATATTCTTAAACCAGAAAAGATCGCTGTTGTTTATAATTTTGTAGACGTAAATAAATTCAAAATTAGCAACCAACTAGAATGCAGAAGAGCTTTGGGGTTACCTTTGGATAAAAAGATAGTCTTTGGAGTTGGACGTCTTGTTGAACGGAAAGGGTATCAATACTTAATTGAAGCCATTCCTAAGATAATAAAGCGATATCCTAACGTTCGCTTCTATATTGGGGGAAAGGGTCCACTAAAAGAACAGTTGGAAAAAATGATAAAGAAGCTCAAAATTGAGAAATATGTTACACTAACAGGATATATACCTGAGGAAGAATTGCCTTTGTGGTTTTGTGCTTCAGATATATTTGTTATGCCTAGCATACGAGAAACGTTTCCGATTGTTATGTTGGAGGCCTTAGCTAGTGGGATCCCGTTTGTGGGTAGCATTGTTGGCACAGTTCCAGAGATAATCTCCTCCAAAGACTATGGTCTATTAGTAGAGCCTGCTAATCCGCAAGATTTGGCAGAAAAGATTTTAATTGCATTAGAAAAAGAGTGGGACAGAGAGAAAATTAGGAGATATGGAGAACAGTTTACTTGGGAAAATATAGCAATAAAGTATATTAAATTATATAAAAATGTCATTGGGGAAGATGAAATGGGCAATTTTAATCCTGATGTCCTTTTTATCTCTCCAGGTTTACTAGAAGTAGGTAGCAGAAGAGCAGCTGGAGCAGAAGTTTCATATTATCTTGTAGCTTTAGGCTTATCTGATAGGTATAGGGTCGTGTTTATGAGCCCATATTATGGAAGTTACAAAAGAATTATTAAGATAAACGATAAATTTATTATTCATCAAATTCGTATGTCAGCATTAAAGAAATACCCTCCAAAAACCAAACTTGACTACTTCTTGGTGAAGATACTAGCTATAGTAGCGAGCTTTTTAATTGCATTTGAAATAGTAACGAAGTATCTCAAAAATTCTACAGGTACAAAAATTATTGTTATTTTACAGCCAAAAACAGGACTAATTCCAATGTTATTGGCCTTACTTACAAGAGCAAATATTAAAATATTGTACGCAGAGGGCAATGTTAGACCATGGTATTCACCATATTTAATTCGATATAATAATTGGTTTATTGAAAAAGTAAGGACAATAATAACAAAATTAACTTATCCAATTTATCTTTATGTTGCTTGGAGAGCAGATTTGATACGAGCACAAAGTGTATTGATTAAAGATGGAATGAAACGTTTTGGAATTCCTTGTGAAAAAATTAGAATAATTGGCCCTCCTGTCGAAGATAGGCTCTTCTATTTAACCTCTAGAAAAATGAAGAGAAATAAAAAAGGTATAAACGTAGCATTTATTGGAAGATTGACAGAAGAAAAAAATGCTCCACTACTTGAAAATGTTTGTAAAGAAAGTTTGAAAATATTTGGGAATGAACTAAAATTTTACATATTTGGAGAAGGACCATATAAAAGAAAACTTCAAAAGATATCAAATGTTGCCCATATTGGAAGTGTCAATAGGGATTTACTTTTAGAATATTTATCGTCACTGATCGATTTAGTAATTTCATTTCAGCATGAGTTTGGTAGAGCAGAAATAGAAGCATTATCACTAGGACGAACCTTGATAATCCTTAATAGTAAAGCGACGTCTAGATATCTACTAAATATGAAAAATGGGATTATATTAACCAAAGCAGACACTAACTCCTATCTAAAGGCGCTTCAGCTTGCTAAGAATGAGAAATTACGTAAAAAAATTTGGCGAATTGCTAAAAAAACTGCTTATGATAATTTTAGTATGATAAGTGTCACGAAAGAATGGAAAAAAATGATAAATTACATTCTAAAGGTGGAGGGATAACAAATGTCAAAAAACGTGTGTATGGTTATGTATGGGGGGCCTTTTGACATTGTTAGTCATAGAATCCAGCAAAGGCTTAAAATATTGGCTACCATCAGTTCTAGCGTTTATGTAATTATAGAGGGTATGCCAAAGTTAGGAGATATACCCCCAAATGTAATTATATATGATATCTCTGCTAATACTAAAAAAATTGCGAGATCTTTATTTTTTAAAAAAATATATTCATACATTTATAGTATTTTCATGTTGGTAAGACTTTCTAAAAATATTGATATTGTAATTTTTGTAACTGGATTTCCAAAAATACTCTTTCTTATATTGCAAGCCAAATTATTCCAAAAGAAAATTATATCCTTTGCAGGGGGAACTAGTTATAAAGTATTTAGTGTAAGACATCCTAACTCAAAAGTTGTTGCAAAGTTAGTTTATATTTTAGAATCTTTATGCTTCTTTTTTTCTGATTTGATCCTCGCAGAGACTGAGAGTAGTGTCAGATTCTTAAACCTTCATAAGTATAAAAGTAAAGTATTCACAATGAGATCATTGATGTATCTTGATGATAATTTCCTAAGACGTTATAAAAAAACTTCTATGCGAAAAAATATAATCGGGTATTTGGGAAGACTTGAACCAGAAAAAGGTATAATGGTTTTAGTTAAAGCAATACCAAACCTAGTAAAAAAAGTACAAGATATAGAATTTGTTATTTATGGATCGGGCTCTCAAAGATATCAGCTTATTAAATATATTAAAGAGTTGAACTTAACTAGACAGGTTAAGATTAAGGGATGGGTCCCTCATGAAAAGGTTCCAGTAATCTTTGAACAATTTAAGATTCTAGTTCATCCCTCTTTAAGTGAAGGGTTACCTTTAACAGTTCTTGAAGCAATGAGTAGAGGAACAATAGTTTTAGTAACCCCAGTAGGAGGACTTCCTGACATAGTGAAGGAAGGTGAAACTGGGTTTGTTTTAACAGAAATCTCTCCAGAAGATCTGGCTAATAAGATAATAGAGGTTCTAAATCTTCCTCCTGAAGAGATAAATAGAATAAGTAAAAATGCATATGTAATGGTAAAGGAGAAACACTCACTACATAAAGGAATAATGAGATGGAAAAAAGTACTTCAGCGTATGTAGCTAAGGAGGGCGTAATAAGATGATATCTCAAAAAAATATTACAAGATTCCTCTTAATTGTTGATATTCTCTTGTTAGTCTGCTTATCATTAAATATCCTCTTATATCCTCCTTCTTCTGGATATGAACTATCTCCGTATTCATCCGCAAAGAGTATATTCTTTTTGATTAGTAGTATTTATGTACTCTCACTAGTTGGTGTTATTATAAGTAAGAAAGTGCAACAAAAGTTTTTTGTGTTTTTTCTGCTTACAAGCTGTTTATATATCATATCTACACCTTTATGGAAGAAGTATTTCTTTTTTAGTCGAGCGGATGGACTTAGACATATAGGGCACGTGATAGATATTCTTACAACTGGTAAAATACCCTCTACCAATTACTATCCTGCAATTCACATTATAATTATTGGAATATCATACTTAGCTGATATCTCATTTCTAATAATAACTGGTCGCATTAATTTACTGTTTTTTGCTATCTATGTTCTATCTATATATACCTTAACAAAAAACATTTTTACTAAACTCACAACAAGGAGGTACATAATTCTCTCAATCCTACTAATCCCTTCTATTTTTTTAGCACCTTTATCTCCAGCCCCCCATACATTTGCTTTGAATCTTTTCCCATTACTGTTATATTTATATTTGCTACATTTTAAAATCCAACAACCTAAAACCACTTTTCTCCTTAGTCTTGTTAGTGTATTCTTGCCGATACTCCATCCACTATTTTCATTGTTCTGGACATATTTTCTAGGATTAATGTTATTTTTAGACATTTTGACAAACTGTAATAAAAGAAATGCTCTATATCTTACTGAAATTGTGATTCTTTCTGTAGTTTCGTTTATCTCTTGGTTTTCTAGAACTGTCCTTTGGAAAAGAAGGATTATGATGGTCTTAAGATGGTTTGTTACTCCAGAGAATTATGTTTCGATTTCAGAAGTTTCTAAAATTAGCCATTTCTCTTTTTGGAAATTAACAACATTCATTTTTAAATGGTTTGGAGGATATATAACAATGGGAGTTGTAGTCTTGCTTGCTCTATTCGAATTGATATCAAAAAGACAATATATCCAGAAAACCAGACAACACAAATTGTTAATATTTATTTTTGTAGCTTCAACAATTTGGACAATACTCTTAACATTTGTATTACCTACTGGAAGTGATATATTTAGAGGAATTAGATACAGTGTATTTTCACTTGAATTGATGTTTGGTTATGCTCTTTATAAAAACATTGTAATGAAGAACTATAAAAGATGGCTTTGGGTAAGTCTCCTCATTTTTATAAGTACTCTGCACATATTTAATACACTCCCATCTCCGTTCATTGAAGCTCCAAATGGGCAGTTCACAATTATGGAGTTTACTGGAACAAAGTGGTTACTTCAAAATAAAGATACAGACAACCCTATATTGGGGATTTCCCCTACTACTATATCTGCAGCATCTAACTCAATTTTAGGTGTTTCTGATGAGGCACCTAGAAACCAATATGTGGGGGATCATTTCAAAAATATCTTTATCCATAACCTAAACAGTTATTATATATGGTTATCTTATGCGGACGTTGTTAAATATCTAAAATTATGGAATGAAACTGAAAGATTCACGCCATCAGATTTCAGAGAAGTGCGAGTTTATCAAAAAATTAACCAAATATACTATAACAGGGGATTATGGGTTTATGTGTATTGGGGGGATACAAAATGAAGAAATTAAAAATATTGGTCATCCCCACCAATTATCCCTCAGATAGGAATCCAATAGCAGGTATTTTTATAAAAGAATTTGCAAAAGCAATCTCAAAAAATAACTCAGTGAAAATTCTTTATTCATACCCTACCCACCCATTAGATGTTTTTGGCATCTTATACACTTACAGAGTAATTAAAAACTTTGAGGACAATATTGAAGTCGTTAAAATTGAATATAGTGGAATATTTTCAAGAATTTTAAAAAAGCTGGATTTTGCAATTACTCGAAAGATAAGAGATAATCGCGATAAAATTAAAAAAAGCAGAGAAAATAAATTATTTAATCGAGTAAATAAACTGATCACATACATCAATCAAATACCTACCTTATTTGGTATCATACTAGGATTTCGCAGATTACTAAAAGAAGGTTGGAAGCCAGATATAATTCATGCTCATGGGTTTTATGCAGGGATAAATGCAGTATTATTAGGTAAGTTATACCACATTCCTGTAGTAATAAGTGAGCATTGGAGTGGATTTCCTAGAAGGAGCCTTTCTTGGGTAGATATTATAGAGGCAAAGTTTATACTAAAAAATGCAACCTTAATCCTTACTCCCACTCACTACTTAAAAAAACACATAATGAGTTATGGCATATATAACAATTTCTGTGTTGTACCTAATCCAATTAATTTTGACATATTTTATCCAAAATTGTTCCAGCAGAAAAGATCCATGCATAGAAGATTACTCTTTGTAGGACGGATTATTCCAGAAAAAGGATTAGTGTATCTTATCTATTCACTCAAGAAAATTATCCAGCGAAGACAGGATATTCTTCTTGAAATAATTGGGGATGGGCCATATAGAGAAGAATATGAAAAATTAGCAAGATATCTTAATATTGCAAAATTTATTAAGTTTTTGGGAGTTAAACCACAAAAAGATGTGGCAAAATATATGAGAAATGCTCATATCTATGTACAACCAACCACATGGGAAACATTTGGTGTAACATTCTTTGAAAGTCTTGCTTGTGGTACTCCTGTAGTGGCTACTAACATTCCTGCTTTAGAAGAAAATATAAAGAAAACACTTGGAATATTAGTACCTCCTGAAGACATTGAATCTTTGGAAAAGGCTATAGAATATATGCTAGATAACTATAAGAGATATCCTCCTAAAAAGTTGTCAGCATATATAAAAAGCAAGTGTAGCTATGAAGCAATAGCTAAAAAAACAGAGAAAATTTATCAAGATATCATGAATATGACAGACACAGAGAAGCATGTTTAATGAGAACATTGAGTATAACATTAGTAATTTTCTAAAGTATATTTTTCTATGATATCAAGCTAATTCTATTTACGTCTCTTAAAGCTTTATTTTATCTTACTTTTAATTTGCTTAAGTAACCCAAATCTTCCTTATCTATTCCTTTTATTATAAACATTCCTCCACTATATAAGAATATAGATAACACTATTAGTATCATCAAGTTCCTTGTTACATGTGATAATCTCCAAACAAAAAATCCCATTAGTCCACTAGAAATGAACGGCTTGGATATATACATTAAGAAGTGTTTTTTCCGAATACCATATCCGGATTTATAAACGGAAGCAATTACAAGAGTTGTAACAGTAATCTCCGTTATAAGTGTTGTAATACTTGCACCAATATAACTAAATTTTGGAATTATCATTAAGTTTAAAATAACATTCTCCACCATTCCAATCCCTGTTACTTTTGCCACGATTGATTGCTTGTCTATTGATTCTAACAACCGCACAAATGGAAGCTTTGCAAAGACACATACCATTGCCCAGATAAGTACTTGAAGAGCTTGTATTGATGGAATATATTCACTGCTAAATATAGTTACTATTATTCTATCAGCTAGAAGTGTTGTCCCAATTCCTAAGGGAATACCAATCGCTAGCATAAATTTAAAATACTTTTCAAACACTAAATGCAAAGAGTGTTTTGAAGATATATGAAATATTGACATGACGGGAAAGACCACCATATTGACAATACCAGGAATGAAGGATAAATTAATAACTAATCTATAAGCCGCATTGTACCATCCAACAACTTCATCTCCTTTTATGTATGACAGCATAACCGAATCTATCCAATAGTAAATCGAAATAAACATGGCTGTGAGAGCAAAAGGCCATGCTTCTCTCAAAACATTCCTCCAAAATCTCACATCCACTTCAATACTCGGCATCACGAACTTCCAGATCATAACAGCAATATGATAGCTCAAAACGATCAAGTTCACAATAAGATAAACCATTGAAAAGTACAAAACATCTAAGTTAAGTTTTATCCCAACTAAAGCAAAAGCTAAGGATAATGCACTACTCAAAATCTGCCCAATAGACATAAACTCCATCTTCTCAAATGCTTGATATATATCGTTGAATAAGTTATTAACTCCGGCCATGATCGTCGAAAACGTTACTAAGTAAACAACTTTAACAGTAACCTCAGGATAACCTAGTAAATTAACGACTAAGGTTACTACCAAAAAAGTCAAAGTCCCAAAAAGCAACTTTAAAGCAATCCCGTTCGCTAAATATTTCTTAGCTAGACTTTTATTTCTCGCAACTTCCCTAACGGTTAAAGGATCAAAACCAAAATTAGTAATAACCCCAAATATTCCGTTTAAAGCTAAGGCGAATGCTAAAATACCATAATTTGTTGGTCCTAAGTATCTTGCAGTGTACATTACATAGAAAAAGCCAAATAACGTGCTAGCAATTCTCGCAAGAAATAGCACAGCCATGTTTTTTGCTATTCTCTGGATAGTGTTCATAGCAACCATCTCAGATTTTAATAATTCATTGGTTTTAAGGATTGCTATTATTCAAATCTCCGTCCTTTAGTAATCTTCCACAAAGCTTTGCTTGCTTCACTCATAAGCTTCACCAAAATCTGACTAGATTTTTGTCCTGTGATATATATGCCCCTTCTCTCTTAAATAATCCTTTAACGCTTCATTCCAAGGTCTCATATTGATTCCAAAAGATTTTAGCTTTTCAATGCTTAGAGCCGAGAATTTTGGTCTTTTAGCCTTTGTTGGAAACTTATCTGAAGTTATCGGATTCAAACTTACCTCAATGCCAGTTATTTCAAAAATCGCCTTTGCAAATTCGTACCAAGTGCAAAAGCCATCATTAGTTACGTGATATATTCCATAAGGTAGTCTCTTTCTAAGTATCTCTTTAATAGCTAAAGCTGCATCTCTCGTATAGGTTGGAGACATTACTATATCGTTCACAACATTTATCTCTCTACCAGCCTTTGCAAGTTTTATCATTGTCTCAACGAAGTTTCCTCCCTTTCCACTAGCTCCTGCAACACCAAAGAGGCTCGAAACTCTAATGATGTAATGCTTGTCGGTTATATATTTGACTAAGAGCTCTCCAGCATATTTGCTTACTCCATAAACGTTTATAGGGTTTGGTACATCTTCTTCTGTATAAGGCTCTCCTTTAGTTCCATCAAATACATAGTCAGTGCTTATGTACACATTTATTGCATCTATTTCTTTAGATATGAGTGCTACATTTCTAGCACCAACTGAATTAACAAGGAAAGTCTTTTCTGGATTCTCCTCACATTCGTCGGTTTTATGATATGCAGCAGTATTGATTATAACATCGGGCTTAAGTTCGTTCAAAATTTTTAAACTCTCAAAGTCTGTAACGTCTAAATCTTCATGAGTTAAAGGGATTGCATCTTCTCCAAAAGCCTTAACCAAATCACTTCCAAGCTGTCCTTTTGCACCAATTATTGCAACTCTCATCTTAACCACCTTATTAATTAAGTCCCAGTTACAAAAATAAAAACCCAACTCACCTAAAACAATTCTCCTCTTTTGATTAACTCTTTTAGTGTTGGCCATTTTTTGTCCTTTTCTGAGAGTATTGGATCCTCAATGGGCCATTGAATGTCTACATGTGGGTCGTTCCAAATTAGCCCTCCTTCATAATCTGGGGCATAGATATTATCTACTTTATAAGCTACTTCAGCAACATCACTCAGCACTACAAATCCATGAGCAAAGCCTCTTGGAATATAGAGTTGATATTTGTTGTATTCTGAAAGAATAACACCAACATATTTCCCAAAGGTTGGTGAATCTTTTCTTAAATCGACAGCAACATCGTAAATAACTCCCCTAATGCATCTAACAATCTTTGCCTGAGCATAGGGTTCTTTCTGGAAATGTAATCCCCTTAACACACCATACTTTGATTTTGAATGATTATCCTGAATAAATTCACCGTTTATTCCAGCTTTTTCAAAATCAGACTTTTTGTAAGTTTCCATAAAAAAGCCTCTCTCATCTTCAAAGACCTTGGGCTTTATTAATACTACATCCGGAATTTCCAATTTTTTAAATTTAAAAGGCATTTTCTTCACCTCCTACAATATAACTCCACCTAACTCAACATCTTTAATAATTCTATGAGCTTCAAGCAAATATTTATACCATTGAACTGTTCTAGTTTTAATATCATCTTTCACCTTGCCATCTTCTAATGCTTGGTAAATTTCCTTTGCTGCATCTTTTGGAGTATACTTTGGCTTAAATCCAAGAACTTCTTTTATTTTTGAAAAATCTACACGATATGATCTCTTATCTGGATCTCCATACCATTCATACTGCAACTCCATACCTAAAGCTTCAGCAAGCATTTTTGCAAGTGGAAATATTTGATAGTTCTGTTCATTACTTCCCACATTGAATATCTGTTTATTAACAATATCGGGATCAGCTTCAAGAACTTTGATGAATGCCCTTGATGTGTCTTTAACATACACAAAAGGTCTCCACTGAGTTCCATCACGCATTATTCTCAACTTGCCATCTTTCCAAAGATACAATATCATGGCATTTATTGCTAAATCAAAACGCATTCTTGGAGAAAGTCCATAAACCGTTGCTTGTCTTAAGAAAGTCACACTAAAATTATTGTCTCCTAAAGGCATTATCTCTTGCTCAGCTAGAACTGCAGATTTTGCATAAGTTGTTAGTGGATTTGTTGGAGAGTCTTCATTCACAATACTATCTTGGAAACCGTAGACACTACAAGTCGATGCAAAAATATATTTTTCAGCCCCATATTTTTTAGCTAATTGAGCAACCCTCACTCTTCCCTTGTAGTTTATTTCCAAGGTTTTTTGAGGATCTAACTCCCCAGCTGGATCATTGGATAATGCTGCCAGATCAATTACTCCGTCAATCCCCTTCATTATTGAAGGATCAAACCAGCGAATGTCATCCTTAATTAGCGTTAGCCTTGGATGCCCTTCAACTTCTTTTAAAGTCTCTTTTCCAAAGAAAAATCTATCAAGAACCACGACATCAAATCCTTCATCTAATAACATTGGCACCATGACTGAACCAATGTAACCGGCTCCACCAGTAACTAATACCTTCATTTGTTTTCACCTCATAAAATCACTTGAGATCTGTCTCCAAGGACTAATTTTCTTCCAATAGGATGTTGGTTCCTTTCCATTATCTTTACTTCCTTTCCAATCAAGCTTTCTACTATTCTCCCACCACAATTTACAACCGTGCCATCCATTATTATTGAATCCTCAATCTCAGTATTTTCAATAACACAATTGTCCCCAATACTCGTATAAGGACCAATATAAGCATTCTTGAGCTTACAGTTCTTTCCAATTATTGCTGGACCTTTAATAACTGTGTTTTCGTCAATTTCAGTTCCTTCCTCAACTATAACTCTTCCAAGTATCTTAGCTTTAGTTTTAACTTTTATCTCCCTTTTAATGTCGTCCAAAATCAATCTATTCGCATCTAAAATGTCCTCAGGCTTTCCAGTGTCTTTCCACCAATTCTCAACTTTTGTCCATCCCACTTTGTAGCCATGATCAATTAGCCATTGAATTGCATCTGTAATCTCAAGCTCATTTCTCCAAGAGGGTTTTATGTTCTCAACAGCTTCATGAACGATTGGCTTAAAGAAGTAGATTCCCACTAAGGCTAAATTACTCGGCGGAATCTTGGGCTTCTCTACTAATCGTTTAATCGTTTTTCCATCCTCGCTAAGCTCTGCAACACCAAATTGTTGCGGATTTGGAACTTCACACAATAAAATGCTCGCATCAAAGTCACCTTTCTTAAAATGCTCTAAATGCTTGACAATCCCCTCTCTAAGGATGTTATCGCCAAGATACATAACAAAGTCGTCATCTCCAAGATAATCTCTTGCAACTTTTATTGCATGTGCTAATCCCAAAGGTTCTCCTTGATAAATGAACTCAATGTTAGCATCCCAATCAACACTTTTAACTGCGTTAATTACCTGTTCTTTGTTTGGTCCAACTATAATTCCTATATTATGAACACCTGCCTCTATGACATCTTCAATTGCATAAAAAAGAACGGGCTTATTTGCAACCGGAATAAGCTGCTTTTGCTGAGAGTACGTTAAAGGTCTAAGCCTTGTTCCGTGTCCACCAGAAAGTATTAAAGCTTTCATGCAACTACACCGAATTTGTTATACAACTTTTAAAGATTAAAAATTTGTCGATTAATCAACTCTAAAAATCCCTGCATCTAAAACTTTTTTCTTCTCATAAAGGGCATATCTAATGACCTTAACTTCTTGAATTTTCATCTCAATAACAATAGGTTTATTCTCAGCTATTGGATAGCAATCATTGAAGATTCTTGTCCCATTTTCATAAAATCCAGAAATACACAAACTATACTCCTTATCTCCATTCTCCAACGCAAAGCGAATTTCCTTTCCATTCTTTATAACTTCAACATTTGGATGTTCAAATTTAAACACCTTAACTATGCCGCCATCTGAATAAAAGAGCTTATAATTCTTGGGATACTCATTTGTGAACATTAACTTAGCTAAAGTAGTGTTAAAACTCTTTTCACTCATCAAAACAGCGTAGCCATAATTCAGATTAATATAAACATAAGCATTGACAACATTTCCTGTGGTTGAAATTTTAACTTTTTTAACCCCCTTTTTGCTTTCTATCCAAACTTCTTTTGGAGTATATGTTTTATAATTCACAATAACGCTTATTTGCCACTTTTCACCCGGCTTTGCCACGATTTTATAATTCTCTCTTTGAAATATTAAAGCTTTATATGTGGAGACTAAAGGGAGAACTACCATGAAGTGTTCCTCTTTAGGCTCTTTAGCAGTTTCCAGAATAGCTCCAAACTTTAAAGCAGTATCATAGGAAACAATTACATAATCAACTCCACGAGCCATTAATTGGTTATCGTTGATTTTTCCTAGATAATAACTAGCAACAAATGAATTCGGTCCGCTCTGGGCAATTGGCGCTCTTCTTACATAATAGCTTATCCAATGACCATAATCCCACCATGCTAAAACCACATCACTCTCATGGGAATTTTTCCTAAGATAGACTAAAGCATCTTCCCAGTATTTATTTGCAAAAGGTCTCTCATTTGAAAGCCTTTCAAAACCTAAAGAAGCACTAACAAAAGGTATTAACAGTAGTAAAATAACAGTAACAGCTGTTAACTTTCTGGCAGAGATGTTTATGCCTTTTATAATTTTATAAAAATTCACTAAGCCGATTCCTCCCATCAATGCAATTGTTATTGAACTGATAAACAAAAACCGTGTCCAATAATAAATCATGAGCAAGCTTGGAATTATTAAACCAAAATTCATCACATCCACAACTTTGAATCTTTTATAAAATCTAAGAAAATAAAATGGCACTAAAAACATGACAATGTTATATGCAGCAAATAAGTCTTGAAAAGTACTTTTTTGAGTTTCTGCTATGGGTGGATTGGTGAACATTCCAAAGCCAGTTAACAGCTCTTTTATTATCCACACATAGTTGAAAGGAGGCTTATCGATTTTCATGACCCCAACAATCATAATAACTGTTACCAAACTCAATGCACCTAGTTTATAATGTACTCTTTTAATCTTGCTAATAAGGAACAGCAGAAGGATAAACAAAAGAACTAACGGAACTAAGACTTTCAAATGAACGAATAGATAAATATCCTTAATCGCTTCAAGCTTAAAGCCAAATTCCTTTGCGACTTTTTCTGAAATGCCACTGTTCCATAACATCCCATAGCTATAAATTCCCCCAAGTTTAAGAGCCAATAAAATTCCAAAAGCCGTAGAAAGTGTTAACAGAGCCGAATCTAAGAAATATCTTCTTTTGTTCAACATAAAAGCTCCTATAGCAATGAAAACTGCGTTTCCAATCAAAAATCCAAATATTGGATAATAAGCTTTCCAGAATATTGATGCTAATCCACTTGCAAAAGCTGGAATTAAATAGAATAAATATCTCTCATCTTTTTTCCAATATTTAAAAGCTAAAGAAATACCAAACAGTGCAAAAGAATACCAAAAGAGCATGTAATTGTCTCCCCGATAATAACCCGCTACCGACCTAAAAACATGCCCAAACATTACTGCTAAAAAGAAAGCAGAAAAAAATGCCTCCTCTTTACCATAGAAGTTTAAGATAGCCAAATAAAAGAATACAACTGTTAAAACTCCAAAAATAACTGGTGTAATCCTAAAAGCATCGTATAAAGAAACTCCAAAGATATTAAAAAATTTGTAAACATAATAAGGTGCCAAGTACAAACCAAGAGGACTATCCAATTTAGCACCCGATGGTGCATTTGCAAAAGTAATAAACTTTATCCAATACCCGGCTTTCACGCTCTCCTCAATATAAGCTAAATGAAAATAAGGGTCATATCCAAACAAATATTTGTACTTAAAAAAAGGATACATCCTGTAAATCAATGCAACCAGTGTTATCAGCGGTAAAGCAAACTTTGGCTCAAAAATTCTCTCCCACTTCTTCATATTTTAAAATACTACATGCAGAGATTAAAAGGTTTATTGAGGATTTCACTTACTAAATGTAGTAGCATACAACAAATCCTTAATCTCCCCTCTGTATCTTCGCATGTCCACCAACCAAGCTCTTCTTAAGCTCCAAATTCCTTATCTCACATTTCTCATCAATGATCGAACACCATATAGTAAAATTTCTTATTATAGAGTCCAATAATTGATCTTCCAAGGACTTTTGTTCCCCAATCCTCCGCAGAGCTTCGCTTATTGATTCACTTTAGTATTATCATCTAATCTTAAAATTCAAATTCTTGAAATCTTCTAAATCCCACAGGAACCAGCCCTCACTTTTAAGAGCTTCCTTACCTTCAATGCCCTTCGCTATCAACCCGTAATACTTCTGCCAGTTTTTTAACCCAACAAGCCCACTTTTACGCTTTAAATCTTTCAAAACCCCCCTCGCTTCTTTCTCGCTCAACTCCTTCCACTTTACCTCCACCAGCAGGGCCGTATTTTTCCTTTTGTTCAGCACAACGAGATCAATTTCCTCATTTTTATGCCACCACTTTCCGATCTCTGTAAATTTAAACGGCAACCTCCCATACTTATTAAGTTCTATTAAAAACTCTTTGGCTGCTTTTTCGAAGGTCTTTCCAAGATAGGTGTTAAAGTTCCCCAGGAAATCCTGAATTGCTGGCTCAGGATTGAGGGAGTCTATCTCCTCATAATGCGGACTGACGAAGCGGTGGTAAAAACGGAAGTACTCATCTTCTATAACATAAATCCCTCTCTTGGCTTTCCTCTCTGTTACTGGAACTTCTCGCCTCACAATTCCAAGATTCGAGAGCACCCTAAGATATGCAGATAGATCTTTGGCATCCATCCCAACGTACTGAGCGATCTCGTTAAGCCGGGTTTTTCCCATGGCTATGGCCTCGATAATCTGCATATATCTGGTTGGATTCCTCAGTTCCTCCATGAGGAGAAGCCTCGCCTCATTGAAAAGAAATGCACTCGGGTCAAAGAAGTTGTTGATAATCTCATCATCGCTCCCCGTTTTAAAGAATTCCATGTACTTGGGAATCCCCCACGTGACCCCATAGAGTCTTAAAAGCTTCTCAAAGTCCTTTCCAAACCATTCCACCATATCGAAGAAGCGGAATGGTTTGACCTTCAGAACCCCACTTGCTCGCCCGTAGAGAGGGCTCTTGTAGCTGAGAACCTCACGCTCCATCATTCCAACGCTCGAACCGCAGAGGATAATGGTGATCTCTGAACCCTCAAGCACTATATCCACCACCTCCTGAAACTCAGATGTAACGCCCTTGTCTGCCTCTATCAAGTAAGGGAACTCATCAAGAATCACCAAAAGCCTCCCCTGTCCCTTTAGGAACCTAAATGCATCCCTAAAGCTTTCGAATCTTACCGGAGTACCAATAAAAGAACTTATCTCGTGAGAAAATCTTTTGATGTCTTTCCCATACCCCCTCTGGGAGCAGAGAAAATATATGCCCCTTTTATTTTCCAAGAGTTTCCTCAGAAGGGCAGTCTTTCCCACCCTTCTTCTCCCGTAGACCACAAAAAGCCGAAAGCCTTTCCTCCATGCTCTCTCCAGGACTTCGAGCTCCCTCTTCCGGTTTACAAATTTTCGAATCATGATTATAATAAGCATGACTCGAATATTTAAATATTTTGGTTTTAGCAGGCATAAACAAAAGTAACCCGGATACGGAGCGTTATTTTATGTACACTACTCCCAGTCCAATTTCTCTCGCCACGTCTCTTTGTCTTTTATCGCTTGTAATCAGTTCGGCTTTTAAATTTCCAGCCTGTGCCAAGAACAGGCTGTCATAAATGGAAATGTCATAATCTATAGCAATTTTCAAAGCTCCCTGCAAATATTTCTCCCCTGGCTCCAGCGTTATAACTTCCTCCCTTATGAGCTTTGTCATCTGCCTGTAAAGTCCTATAGCTTGTTCTCTCGTTATTAGCTTGTACTTTTTCATGTATTTCCATATCACATTTGTTGTCTCAATGATTAACATATCTACGGCATGTGGTTCTAAGCCTGGGTCTAAGTAGGGGATTACCTTTTCCCAGCCTTCTTCCTTTAATAAAAACTTTGAAAAAGCCGAGGAGTCAATGACTATCACGGTCCTCCCTCACTAACTCTTGTGCTGTTCCTTTTGGTGCCTCGGGCAAGGTTTGGATGTAGGCTACAACCTCCTGGAGGGCTTTTCTCTTTTTGTATTCTTTAATCCTCTTTTTTATGAATTCCCTAATTTCCTCACTCCAGTTAACTTCACCCTTTAACTTATCCATTTCGTGCTTAATTTCCGGCGGAACACGAATACTAATAACATTTCCCATGTAATTCACCTGCAGATACATTTGTAATACAAATATATAAGCATTTTGTATACTCACATCAACTTTTCTAATGAGCTTGAAATAAGCTCAAAATTGTTTATTTCCCAATTCTCAGCTTTAAAATTGCTCCTATAAAACCAGCTTCTGCCGTTACTAGAACCTTCATTTTCCCTCAAAGCATTAATTGAGAATTATCTCCAACTTCGGCTTCCTCAGAAAGACCCTTGAAGAAGTGGACCATAACTCAAGAATATGCACTAAACTGCACAAATTTTTTAAATTTTATGCACTATATTTTCTTAGGTGCACAAGATGAGGGAGCACATAATAGCCCAAAAGTATGAATTAGAAAAGTTGAGAAAAGAACACTATGTTGAGAGAGAAGCTGAGGGAAAACTCAAGCAGTACCTTCCAACTGACCTGATAAAGGTAATAACTGGACCTCGAAGGGCGGGAAAAAGCTTTTTGGCAGTAAACACTCTTAAAGAAAATTTTGGTTATGTAAACTTCGATGATGAGGTATTGGCCAAAATAGAAGACCTCAACGAGATCTTAAAGCTTGCTCATGAGGTTTATGGAGAGTTTAAAACTATCTTTCTCGATGAAATCCAGAATGTTAAGGGCTGGGAACTTTTTGTCAATAGGCTCAGAAGATTGGGCTATAACGTCGTTCTTACTGGCTCGAATTCGAAACTGCTAAGCAGCGAGCTGGCAACCCATCTAACGGGGAGATATGTTGAAGTTAAAGTTTTTCCATTCTCCTTCAGGGAATCCTTGAGGGCTAAAAAAATTGAGCCAAAGGTGGAGATGAGCTCTCAGGAAGGAAAAATGCTCTCAAAACTTTCCGAGTATCTGGAAAAAGGGGGCTTTCCAGAGGTGATTGTCAAGGGCTATGATTATCGTGACTATGGGAGAATGCTTTTTGACAGCATCATAATGAAGGATGTAGTTAAGCGAAGGAACGTGAAGTACTCCTCAACCCTTTACGAGCTCTCTCTCTATCTTGTCTCTAACTTTGCTAGAGAGTTCAGCTACACGAAGCTGAAGAATGCTCTAAACATTGGCAGTGTGCACACTGTGAAAAATTACGTTGAATATCTTGAGGAGGCCTTTATAATTGTCAAAGCAGAGCGCTTTTCTTACAAGATACGAGAAAGCTTGAAATCTCCGAGAAAAGCCTATATTATTGATCCCGCCTTTTTGAGTGCAGGTTTTACTCCATCACCAGATTTTGACAGGAAAATGGAAAATGCAGTTGCTATTGAACTCTTGAGAAGAGGTTATAAACTGTACTACTGGCGGGACGATAAAAGAGAGGTCGACTTCATTTTGAAAAAAGGGTTAAAGGTGGAGGAGGTGATACAGGTCACAAAAGAGATAACCGAAGATAATTATGGAAGGGAAGTTAAGAACCTAGTGGAGGTAGGAAAGATGTTAAAGGCCAAAAGGCTGAGTGTAATAACATGGGATGAGAAAGGAACGATAGCAGAAGGGGGAAGAAAGGTGAATGTTGTCCCCCTTTGGGAATGGCTGATCGGAAAGGTCAATTGAAGCCTAACATTCCTCCACCTTAACATTTTTTTCTCCCTCAAGCCTCGCCCTTCAGGAGGAGAGGTCAGGAATCTCCAACTTTTTTGGACCGTTTTCCTACACAGATAAATTTATATATTCACTAAGTGAATAATTCAGTAGGTGAATATAATGCGTTTCATCGACAGAGAGGTTGAGATGAAAATACTTGAAGAAGCAAGAGAACGCTCAAAAAAGAAGCTCTACACTATCATGGTTTATGGATTAAGGCGAGTTGGCAAAACGAGACTCCTCCTTGAGTTCTTAGGAGAAAAAGACCTCTATTTCTTCGTTAATAGAGGTAAGACTTCCAAATCCCTTTTGAGAGAGTACGAAGAAATTCTGAGGAAAAAAGGAGTCATAACAAAGTATGAACGTATATCGAGCTGGAATGAGTTTTTTGAAGTACTTTTCGAAAGATTTAATGGCGTTGTCGTCTTCGATGAATTTCAGGACTTCCAGAGGGTTGAGCCTTCAGTGTTCTCAACCCTTCAAAAGTTCATAGACATCCACGAGAACAGGAAAAACCTCATGCTGATCTTTACCGGTTCAACAGTTGGAATGATTGAAAAGCTCTTCAGAGATTCAAATGAGCCGCTCTACGAGAGGATAAAGCGAGAACTCCATATGAAGGAGCTTGGAATTAAAGCCAGTTATAAAATGTCAAGGGAACTTGGAATAAAAGATATTGATGACTTTATGAAGCTTTACGCAGTTTTTGGCGGCTTTCCCAAGTACTACGTAGCTATTGAAGATGAAGGACTTGAAGGAAAGAGTGCAGAGGAAATCATTAGCACTCTTTTCTTCTCTCTCTCGGCACCGTTAGAGGAAGAAGTGCCGAGGATACTCTCCCTTGAGTTCGGGAGGCGTTCTGGAGTGTATTACGATATACTTGAAGCCGTGGCTAATGGAGCCACATCAATTAGCAAAATAGCAGGATACATGAATCGGGAAGAAACGTCGTTGACAAGACAGGTTAAAGAGTTAGTGGATTATTTTAAGTTGCTCTCCTACGATAAAGCCATCCTCGGAAAGGAAAGAGTACTTTATATAAATCATTCACTGCTCAACTTCTGGTTCCGTTTTGTTCATCCGAGGCAGAGTGAGTATGAGGCAATGCGTGAAGATCTTGGGAGAGAAGTAATCTCCATGTTGCCTGACTACACTGGAAAGAGGTTCGATTTCATCTGCAGAGAATTGCTCTGGATTTTAAATAGCAAGAAAGAACTACCCTTCAAATTCATCGAGATAGGGCGACATTGGGGCTATTATAGAGAAAATGGACAGCGAAAAGTCTATGAAATAGACATAGTAGCCCTCAGTCGGGACAGAAAAAGAGCCTTATTTGGCGAGTGCAAGTGGAGAAACAAGCCTATAAACGGTGAAAAACTTCTTGAAGAGCTGAAGAGAAAAGTCGAGCTGAGCAATTGGAAGGGGGAGAGCTATTACCTTCTGGTAGCTAGGAAGGTGAAGAACGTGCCGGATGAGTTAATAGTGCTAGATGAGAGGGCAATCCTCCAAATTTTGAGGGATAGCTAAACTCTTTAATTTCCTAAATTTGCTTTCAAAAGCAACAAAATCAATGTCTAAAGATAGAAGAGCCCTGCTCCCTGATTTCTGAGCTTGGAGATAGCTTCACTCATGGGTTCACCCTTCAATTATGATGGCTTTAAGTTTGTAATAAGTGCCTCACATAAACAGGCAATAATTGTGGACTCTCTAAAAGGTTTTGCAGGAGAGAAAACTGTATTTCATCTAACACTACAATGTCAATATCCTTTGTTGCACTTTTGAGTCCTCTAAGAGCCAAATTTCCACCGCCAATCATGTAAACCTGCACAGGCTTAATGGACAGTAATCTAGCTTTCTCTTCCAGCAGATGAAATTCAGATATTATTTTTTCTCTAGTTACCACACTCACTTCTCTTCACCAAAGTACATTTTGAAAATTTCTTTCACTTCCTCCATAGAGGGGTAGGGATACTTTTTAACTTCTTTGCCTTCGAGATATTCCAGCAATTCGCTCACGCTGACATCGTATTTTCTACCAAGCTTAAAAAGCTTCTTTTGATTTATCTTATCCTTATACGCTAGCAAGAGAACTATTGAATACAAAATTGTTCTTGTGCTGAAATCAATGAGTAGTGCATGCACAATAATCTCTTCTAGGGAAAGCCCCTTTACTTTTTCAGAATAATAATAATGATACTGCCCAGTTCCAATAAGATCTATACCGAAATCACTAAATCGTTCAAGCCCAGTTAAGTGGAAGTTTTCAGCATCCTTTCCTTTGTACTCCCTAGTTAACAGAATAAATTCCCCAACTCCACTCCATATCACAGCGGAATCTTTACAGAACTCCCTAGCCTTAATAGAATTTTGTAGCTCATAAAATTCTTTAGCAAACTCATGAAACAACCTATATCTCTCCACTAGAAAATATTTTCCGTCTTTCTCTCCAATGATGCCGTAATTAGAAAGCTTGTTAAGTATGTAGTAGAGAGTACTCCTTGAAAGGCTACTCTTTATGCAGAGCTCATAGGCACTTAGAGGAGTGACCTTAAGAACGGCTAGAAGTGGTAGACTTTTCCCACTTAAAATGCTATCAAGGGGCATATGACCAAACTTAGAGACCAACCCTTTAAAAAGTTCCGCAGGCTTTGCCTCACTTAACGACACTATTTTATACTTCCCTCTTTTTTTCGTCTTTACCAAACCTTTTCTTTTGAGGGATGCAACAAGAATAGAGGTTCGATAAATGGATAAACCTAATTCATTAGCTAACTCAATTATAGTTTCCTCTCTCTTAAGTTTCAAAAGTGTTCTAACTTCCATTTTTGATAGAGTATTCATGTCCAAAAATTAGAAAGTATTATATATAACACTTTTGGTTTTCTGAACAACTCAGACTTGGGAAATATTATCGTTGCTTTCTAAGGCTTCGCTTGCCTCACTCACGGGATTTCACCTTTTGACTCATATTTGACTCATGGTGAGTCTTTAGTTTATACTTCCCTTTCTCGACACGTTCGAAAATTCCCAATCTAATCAAATCACTCAAATCCCTTGTTGCTGTCTGTCTCGAAACATTAAACAACTCCTGATACTCTTTATTCCCAATCTTCCCTCTCTCCTTTACATAGAGCACGGCTCTAATCTGCCTCTCATTCAAACCCAGCTTTCTCAGGTAATCCTCTGTATAAATGTCCTTCATCAAAACAATATATTCTAATCACGATTATATATAATCATGATTAATCGAAACTTATTTATATTTTTGAGACAATGATTAATATGGTGGTGGTATGGAGTTTGTGGATAGAGAGAAAGAAACCGCCCTGCTTCAGAGAGAGTGGGAAAACACCCCTTCTTTTGTTGTCCTTTACGGTAGAAGGAGAGTTGGGAAAACAAGACTTCTTCAGGAATTTGCCAAAAACAAAAACTCATTCTTCTTCACGTTTCCTGAAGCTGTAAAAGAGATCCAAATTGAGGAGTTCAAACGTGAGCTGGCAAAATTTCTTAATGATAAGTGGCTCGAAAAGCTCGAACTGAACGATTGGAAAGAACTTTTCACATATATGGCTGATAAACTTCCAGAAAAAACCTTAATAATCTTAGATGAGTTCACCTATGCCATAAAAAGTGATAAGAAGATATTGAGTGATCTCCAGAGAGTATGGGACCACGAGTTGAGCAAAAAAGACGTTATGCTCGTCATCTCCGGCTCTCTGCTGGGAATGATGTGGGATGAAGTTCTAAGCTACGCCTCTCCCCTCTACGGGAGAAGAACGAGAGATATCCATCTGAAAGAGCTTGATTACCTAAACGCTTTAAAATTCTTTGAAGATAAAGATTATGGGATCCAAGCTTACATGCTCATCGGTGGAACGCCAACCTATCTCAATGTTGCCAAGAGGCATAAAACGATCGAAAACCTTGTAAAAGAGGAATTCTTAAGTGATGGTGGCTTTTTCTACAATGAACCATACATACTCCTCTCCCAGGAGCTCAGAGAACTCAAGGTATATTTCTCAATACTGAGTGCCATCTCCCATGGAAATACAAGGCTTGAAGAGATTGCCAACTTTATAGGAAAGCCCGCAAGGAGCATCTATCCATATATAGAGAACCTGTTGCGCTTGGGCTTCATTGAAAAGGAAACCCCAATACTAGTGAAGAAAAAGAGGAGTGTATATAAAATCAGAAACAACCTCCTTCTTTCATGGTTTACTCTAGTATACCCAAATCAGGGCAGGATTTCTCTGGGAAAGGTAGAGGTTAATGAAGACTCTTTGACTAAGGTGTTTTCAAAGAAGTTTGAAGATGTCGCAAGAGAATTTCTAATTTTGAAAAGACCGGTTGAATTTAAGGAAATCGGGCGCTGGTGGTTTAAGGGAGAGGAAATTGACATAATTGCACTTGGAGACGATGAAATATTCCTCTTCGAAGTTAAATGGAGTGACCTCAATGAGAAGAAGACTGAAAACATACTTAGAGCTCTGAGGAGAAAGGCAAGAATGGTCGAGTTCGAAGGAGACTTCCACTATGGAATAATAGCCAAGTCTCTGGATGGAAAAGAGGATCTCAGGGAAAAGGGCTTTCATGTCTTTGATTTAGAAGATATGTTGAGATAGGAGGTTATTTAATAATTTAAGTCAAGATAAACTTCCCTATGATCATTGCCGAATATTAAGGTAGCTGAATTAAATATTGCTATTGATTGTATGAAATCAAGAAACATGTAAATATTTTGATTTTGAAGAATCAAATGTTTATAAATATTAGATCGCGTTTATATACCAAAATAACTCAAAGTGCTCAGAATATCACTGCAACTCAAATCATCCTCTGAAGGAGTATCACAAACCCAATAGCTAGGATTACCAAATTAATAACTTTTTTCAGCTTGTCCCTCTCCACTATTGCGTTTACATGAGCTCCCAAATAAACTCCCGGAAGAGTTCCAACAATTAACAATAAAGCTAGGCTATAGTTTATACCTCCTAAAAACGCGTAATTCAAAGCACTGAATGAAGACAAAGCTAAACCGTAAAATATTGTAACACCAACAACTTCTCTCGGGCTTATTTTAGCTAAATTCATCAGCGCAAAGCTCACTATGACGCCAGCACCAACTGAGGTGAACTGCACAGTCAACCCAACAATAAACCCCAAAAGATAGAGGTATTCTCTCCTAGGTCTTATGGGGACGTGGATTTCACCTTTAATCAAGCTGAGAAAGGAACTAAGAACAAGGATTAAGCCGAGCAGTAGAGTGAGATAGTGATTAAGTGCGTTCTTATCTATCACTCTAAGCAAAACAGAGCCCAGCAAAATTGCGGGCACACTTCCAGCAAACAATCTTAAAGCTAAATCATGTCTAATCTTACCTTTCTTATAATGAAAGAGCACGCCAAAAATCCTTGTAATAGATGCATATACTAAATCAGTGCCCACAGCTATCAAAGGTTCAACTCCCAAGAAGATAAGGGATGGAGTCATCAAGGCTCCTCCACCAATTCCCGTCAACCCAACCAAAAAACCAACAATGAAGCCAAGAAGAATAAAGGGAAGCATAAAACCACCTAAAGATAGCCCAGTTCTCTAGCTTTCCTTAATACAGCTTCAACTTCTTCCTCCGGCGTCATCTTTGAAGAGTCAACCTTCACCTCAGGGTTCTCTGGCTCTTCATAAACTCCATCATAGCCCGTCAATCCTTTTATTTCACCTCGCATGGCTTTCTTGTACAACCCCTTCGGATCTCTCTGAATCCTAACCTCGAGAGGAGCATATACATAAACCTCAATAAAGCGGTCAATTTCCTTTCTTGCATACTCTCTAACAGCTCTATAAGGCGATATCAGGGAAACAATCGTTACTACACCATTTCTTGAGAGCAGCTTAGCCATGTAAATTACTATCCTATTGTGCATCTCTCTGGCTTCTTTGCTAAATCCTAAGTTTGGATAAAGTGTTTTCCTTATAACATCGCCATCCAGAATCTCAACTTTATAATTCATCTCTTTGAGCTTTTTCTTTAAGGCGTGAGCTAATACAGTTTTTCCTGCCCCACTTGGACCTGTTAACCAGATTGTAAAGCCCTCCATAACATTCACCTAAGGAGCGGCTTGTTCTTCTATTTTTATAGTGATCTCGCTCAGGGGTTTTGGCTTGATCCTCACCGATGCGTTGATTATCTCTATACCTACGATTTCCCCATGCTCACCATAGTCTATGATAATCCCCTCATCGACTTCAACGGTATCCACTATCTTTGCATCTGAAAACTTGATGTACATAACATCATACTTTGGATCATATGAAATTTTCATGCAAATCACCTCAGGTATTTATCAACTTTCGAAGTTATATAGGCTGTTATCACAATTATTTTATCTTCATGCTCTTCATAAATAACCCTAATCAATTTTCCATCTATAACCTTCTGGGCGACTTTTCTCCCAAAATACCCTTCTATAGCTTCATCTGGGTTAGTTAAAGCTTCAACTATAAGGGTTTCTGAGATACCTCTATCCTTCATTCTTTCTAGTGCATGAGGAATAAAAACTATATCCCTTTTATTCATACAACACTCCTCCCTCTAAGCGGTTTCTCCATCCCAAAGAGCTTAAGCACAGTAGGAGCAAAATCATATATGGTTAAGCTAATCTGCCTTGATTCTTCCATTCCAGGCAAATAAAGAGCAAAAACCCCGTATTCTGCATGAACGGCATCATCTGGACCCAGATCATTCTCCAACAAGTAAGGTGTTTCATAGCCCAAAGTTCCCGCTGCTCTCCAGTTCAAATCATCTAAATAGACCATCATATCAGGCTTATCCCCTTTGGCTATTGGATAAATTTCCTCTGGATAGAACACTTTTGTATCCCATTTCTCACCATTTGGTCCTCTAATAGTCTTTATTAGCTCGGCAACTTCGTCCCTAACTTTGTGGTAATTTTCAGGCTCGATAATTCCATGAGGCTCTCTTCCCTTAACGTTAAGGAAAACCCTGGAGTAATAGCCGCCCCAAGCCCAAGCGATCGTTTTGCTCCAATCAACATCCAACTCATTAAACCTAACCTGCCTTCTTTCCTTCAAAATCTCTGGATTTTTAATCTTCAAGAGTCCCTCCTCAATAAGCCACTGGTTTATTGCAAAAGCACCTTTCATGGCTTTTATTCCATGATCTGAGACTATAATAACGGCAGTTTCATCCAAATCTAAAAGCTCCAAAGTTTTTCCAATTTCTTTATCGAGAAGCTTGTAGTAATCGGGAATAACGCTCTTATATTTGCTGTTTGGCTCGTGTAAGTGGTGATTCTCGTCAAAATACTTCCAAAAGGCATGATGAACCCTATCCAACCCAATCTCAACGAATTCAAAGTAATCCCACTCTTTTTCTTGGATGAGATGCTTTATAACCTCAAAACGCTTTTTGGTCATTTCCCAAAGTTGTTCTTTAACTTCATCTCTGTTTTCTTTCCTAAAGACCACATCAAAGATGTATTCACCAACTAATCTTTCCACTTCGCTTTTGAGACCTTTTGGATAGGTGTAATCAACAGAAGCATCTGGAGTAATAAAACATGAAATTAAGTGACCGTTAATCGGTTTTGGAGGATAGCTCGGAGGAACACCAACTAAAATAGATTTTTTACCTTTTTCAGCAATATAATCCCACACAGCTTTTTCTTTAACCATTAAACTGTGAGCAATCCAAATGTCGTTGTAGGTTCCCCTTTTTCTATGCCTAAATCCGTAAAGCCCTAATTCACCAGGAGTTTTTCCCGTAGCCATTACCATCCAAGCAGGAATTGTAATAGCGGGAATTGTGCTTTGCATAGGACCATAAATAGATTTTTCTAAGAGCTTCTTTATGTTAGGTAAATCGTCCAAAAGTCTATCAAATAAAAGCTCTGGAGGCGCTGAGTCCAAACCAATTACAAAGACTTTTTTAACATTTTCTAAGCTCTCTTTAATTTTTTCATCCATCTAAATCACCTCAAATGGGCGTTAATTATTCCCAATACATCGTCAATTCTTTCTTTTTCACATATGCAACCCAAAACCTCCCTCTTTCCTCCAGCGTTAAAGCCCTTTCCTCTAAGGGTTGAAATTATCTCGCTCATCTTTATTTTATCAGCTAGCTCAGATGATATTCTAAAATATACTTGGGCTTTTCCTTGAAAATTCCTATTTACAACCACTGCTCCTTTATATCCAAGTTCCCAGACCGCTTTTCTTGCAACTTTGGAGATTACGTTGAAGGGACTCTCAAAAGTTACAAATGCAAATCCATTCTTAAGCTCCAAACCGCTAATCGCATCATCTATCGTCTTTTCTATTGCCTCAACTTTCTTAATCCATGGCTCATATTCTAAGAGCTCCTTTGTGGAACTTTCAAGAAGAACCTTAACTGCTTCTTCAACTCCTTTTCTATCCACAACGATGTAGTTTGAATCAATGAGCTGAACTAATCTGAAGGCTTCATATTCAGAGATTTCAGCGTTCTTTAAGAGTTCTCTAACTTTGGGAATTTCAAATGCTTTCCTACCTATGTCTCCCAAAGCACCCAAAGCACTCCATTCATTCCATAAAGAGAAATATTGAGAAACAACAAAAGAAGCGGAAGGGGAATATTCACCATTCAAAGCAGGGTTTATTTGCTTAACTTTTGGGTTCTTTATCTTAGCTTGTATATGATGGTCGATGAAAACTATCTCTTTTTCAATGTCCTCAACCTCATGTGGCAAGCTGAGATCTAATACGTAGATCTGCTCCGCTTTTTCAATCTCTTTCCTGATTCTCTCGTCAAATCTGAACTCTCCAATAGGCGGACTTAGATTAATGAATTTATCTAAGTTTAATGCTTTAACGGTTAAAGCCGTTGAAGCAATGCCATCAGTGTCCCAGTGGTGAATTATTAGCATTTCAATCCTCCACAAATGGATTTTCAAAGCCTTTTATGGTTTCATAAACCTCTTTCCTCATGAAGTACTCTGGGGGAACTTTACCTTCCATAATCATCTTTCTAATCTTTGTACCGCTGAAGTACTCTCTATCTTCCATTGGATGCGGACAAATCCTCTCATTAACTATTGCTTTACATCTCTTGCAGTAGAAGAACTCCTTGAAGAACATTGGAGTAATACCTAAGTCAGGGAAAGCTTGGAATATTTCTTGAGCTTCATAAGGACCGTAATAGTTTCCTACGCCCGCATGATCCCTTCCAACTATGAAGTGGGTACATCCGAAGTTCTTACGCATTATTGCATGGTGTATTGCCTCTCTTGGACCAGCGTAACGCATCTCATACCTAACTATTGCCATAACGGCAGCGTCTCTTGGATAGTAGTGCTTGAAAAGAGTTTCATAAGCTTTTAGTATCACATCATCTTTGTAATCGCCCTTCTTTTTCTTTCCAATCACTGGATTTACAAACAATCCATCAACGAAAGCTAAGGCTGATTTCTGCAGATATTCATGCCCCAAGTGGGGAACGTTCCTCGTTTGAAAAGCGACTATTGTTTCCCATCCCCTCTCTTTGAATAAAACCCTTGTTTCAACTGGTCTTAAAGTATAGCGTTCGTATGGGTTTGGCAATTCATTTAAAAGCTCAATCTCACCGCCGACTAAATATTCACCCATTGCATAGACTTTAGCAACACCTGGATGAGCAGAATCGATTGTCTTGAAAACTTTTTGAGCAAACTCCTTTTTATCATAGGTATAGATTTCATCAACGTGCATTCTTGCTATTGGCGTGTTTTTATAATAGAGCAAAATGGCATCTCCCTCTTCAAAGGTTTTATCCTTCTCGCTTATATCCAAAACTATTGGAATGCTCCAAGGCAGGTCACTGGGTAATCTCATGGTATCTAGAACAGACTGAAACTCATCACTCCTTAAAAATCCGGTTAAAGGAGAATAAACTCCATGGGCTATGTTCTCCAAGTCTATTGCAACTCCCTCTCTAATCTGGACTTTTGGAAATTCTTCGGCTTCACTTAAAATTCTCTCCCTTGTTTTTTCGGCGGCGATTCTTCTGATTAATCTGCCACCATGAGGTTTTGAGACCATTTTTACCACCTAAAAAGAAAAGCAAATCAGTCAAGATAGCCTAAAGCCCTGAGCCTTTCCTTAACTTTCTCTTCCTCTTCTTCGCTGAAAACTTCTTCCTTCTCCTCTTCCTCCAGGCTTGCCAAAACTTCCCTCAAGACATATGTTACATAGTCAGAAACTGATGTAAATCCTGTACCTTCAATTCTCTTCTTAATCTTTTCATAGAGTTGCACAGGTATTGAAACTGTCGTATATTTTCTTTCTTCCGGCATTCAAAACACCTCCACTGTTAATGATATTTAATGACATTTAATTAAAATGGCATCAAGCATATAAATTTTTCGCAAATAAATTCGTAAAAATAAAATGTTTTATGATAGTAAAACTCAGCTAAATAGTCTTTCAATTCACGATCATAACCTCATCCTCCAAATGCAAGCATGAATTTTAAGGAACTTTGCCCTTTGATTCAAAAACTCCAAAAATCCCCTTAATGTCCTCCAAATCATACACCAAAGCATTCAGCTTCTCTTTTCCTTTAACCGATTTCGCTACTAAAACTAAATGTTTATTTCTCTTGTCTCCTACAGCATTCGCCTTTTCCCTAAGCTTTTCCAGTTCCTTCTTAGCTTCTCCAAAGCTCAGATTTTCCCATTTAACTTCAAAGAAAGCAATATCCTTTTCTCCTAAAGCTACAATGTCAATTTCAAATGAGTCTTTTCCCTTTTCCTTTTCTTTAAACTTACCCCAAAGCTTCCCTGTCTTTATAACATCAAATGGAACAAAGTTTTGAGCAAGGTTTTCAATTAACACTTCGAACTTTTTGCCGATGTAGGAGTTGAATTCGTTCTTATCAAACCTCAGCTCTCCCTTCTCAAGCTTGGTATAATTTCTCCACATAAAAAGGAACCAGAAGTCTATCAAGTTTTGACTGATGTAATATCTGTTCCTTCCCCTATCAAAGACATTCTTTCTCTTAATGACTAATTCATATTCCTTCTCAAGAGCGGAGAGATATTTAGTCAGATTAGTGCTCTTTGTCGATAGATATGAAGAAATCTCACCAAGCGTATTCTTACCCTCACTAATCGCTTGAAGAATGCTGAAGTAGGTTTTATACTCCTTTCCAAGCTCTTCTTTAAGCATCATAATAACTTCACTGAACATTGGATACGGTTCTTCAAAGAACATCATTTCTATAAACTCCAAAACTGAAACCTTAAAGTGCTCAAGGGTTTCGTAATACTTTGGTAAGCCCCCAAAAATCGACCACAAAATTATTGCATCTTCAAAGCTGTATCCCAAATCTCTCGTTATCTCAGTTATTGTCTTAAAATCCAGCTCTCTAAGCTTTATGATGTAGTTAAATCTCCCATAGAGAGGACTTTTGTAATCTTGCACAAGTTTTTTGGACATGCTTATCAATGAACCCGTAACAACAACTTTTGGCTCTCTATATTTATCTAGAAGCCTCTGAAGGTCATAAACGAAGGAAGGATTGACCTTCAGTGCATTCTGAAGCTCATCTATAAAAATAACTTCATTCTCTCTCATCAAAAATTCCACTATCTCCTTCATTGAATTTAATGCTGGAATGTATCTTCTTTCCCTGATTTCTTCTAACCAATCTTTACATACCAAAGCTTCATTCTTTTCTGCTGGAATGAAGAGGGTTATTGGATTTAGTGCTTCCTCCACAAGCCTAGTTTTCCCAACTCTCCTCCTGCCAATTATTGCAATTCTCTTGCCTTTTTTTAACAATCGAATTTCCCTTTCCCTATCATAGAATCTCATAATTATACCCCATAGGTATTATACCTTATAGGTATAAAAACATTTCGAAATTTTTCCTTCAAAACTTAAAGAACCTTTAATCCAGACCCTGTCAGAGGAAGTAAAACCCTACCTTTAAGTTTTCCATTTTCCAAAAGCCTCTTAAAGGCAGCATAAACTGTTGCTGAAGTTGGTTCAACAATAAAGCCCATCGAAACTAATTCCTCAAGAGCCTTTTTAATCTCCTCATCTCCAACTGAGATGCAAAAGCCTTTAGTTTCTTTTAAAACCTTCATCATCTGCTCTTTCCTTGGAGGTTTTGGGATTGCTATCCCCTCTGCTAATTTGCTCTTCTCCTCACTCCTCTCACATAAACTTTCAAATCCCTTAGCTTGAACTGCAATAAGCTTTGGAAACCTTTCAATTAAGCCAAGCTCTAAAAGTTCCTTAAATCCTTTGTAAACTCCCAAAAATAGAGTTCCACTTCCCGTTGGAATTAAGGTATAATCAACTTTGCCCTGCTCAAATGTTTCATATGCTGTTATTTTTGTGCCCTCTATGAAGTAAGGGTTGAACCAATGCGAGACATAAATAGCTTTTTCAAATTCTTGGGCTTTCTCATGAACCTCCATTCTTGAACCTTCAACTTCATGAATCTCAGCCTTTAGCAACCTCAAAATTCTCTTTTTACCTTCACTTGTGTGTTTTGGGATGAAAACATGAACCTTAATGTTTTCAGATTTTCCAAAGAGAGCAAAGCTTATTGCAGCATTTCCTGAGGAATCCAAGCTGATCTCTTTTACTCCCTCCTCTTTAAGCTTTGCAATCGTCACATAGGTCCCCCTGTCCTTAAAGGAACCGCTTGGCATTAGATACTCAAGCTTAAAAAGTGCCTTGACATTACCAAACTCCTTTTCAATAATGGGAGTAATTGGAAGTGTTAAACTTGGCAGAAAATCTCTGCTTATTGGTAAAAGGTTCAAATATCTCCGCACATCAAGAAATTTTCTGTTTAAAAGCTCTTCAAAGGGTTTCTCAAAGTAAGTAACGACATCCAATACTCCCCCACAGTCACATTTTAGGCGGAAAGTGTTTTGATAAGTCCTTCCACATCTCTGGCACTTAAGCATTAACTCACCAACATAAATCATGCGTATTGCTATTTAAAGTTAGCATTAAAAACAAATATTTGGACAATATGCATCTAAACGTTTGTTAAATCTCCAATTTAGTGGGTAGTTGTTTTTAATAATATCAAATGTTACTTTGTTCTAAATTAAAATTAAGAAATAAAAAGCTTTATATATTTCAAAGACAACCTTAGTGTGAGGGGTATCGTATAGGTAGAAGACTTCGAAGCGAAAGCTTTGCCTCGACCCAAAGTCTGCATCTAAAAACATGGACTTTATGATCAGCCCAAGGTCATAAGGTTCGTGTTGTGAAGATGTAAACTTTGTCTCAGGGTGAAACCTCCGCCCCGAGGCCTTCTCCTATATGATGCCCCTCATTTTTTATAATATCATAAAGAAAAATTTAGAGGTTTATTTCCAGCCCATCTAGCTCGTTATTTATCGATTTTGTTATTAATAGCTTTACCCTTCCTTCATCTTTGTCAACGTTGATAACCGTACTTGCTAATTCCTCAAGAAGTGGGAGCACTCCAATCCCAAGAGTGTTCACTAAGTCAGTATTAATAAAATAAAATGTTATCCTCTTTGTATTTCCTGTCCAGGACAAAATATTGTTTATATTGTTAAGTATCTCCCTTTTGCTATCCGCCAATACAAAAAGTTTTTCAATCCCAAGAATAATGTTAATAATCAATCGTTTAGCTCTCTCAAAAATTGGTCTCATTATTTTATTGTATTCACTCCAGTATATCGCAGAATCTCGAATTCCCATACGCCCAACAATCCTTCCAACTTCCACTCTACCGCTCTCTTTTATGACTAACAAATCACTAAACAAATCCAAATCAATTCCAGCTAGGCTTAATTGTACCTTATACGCATATAATGTATCCAGAATATCGTCGATGAGAATCTCAAAATCATTATTTTTTGCCCATTGTATTAAACTATAAAACACAATAAATGGAGTGGATCTTGCAGAATACTCTATTAATATAGTTTCTCCAGGTTTTAGTAAATTCCACAAGTTCTCAGAACTTTTCCAATGCATGGTTGTACACCTCAAACTACTCTATTCATGAGACGTATCACTATTAGATAAATCCTACTCAGTTTTAATACTTTTGGTATGAATTTTATATATCGTATAAAATTTACGATATACTACGATTATTTTTTCAATACCTTTAAAGTTACTAACTGTAAATGAATACTCCTGAGAGGTGAAACTTAATGCCTTATATTCCCATAGCTAAAATCATTATCCCAAAGGAAAAGCCGAAAAATTTGGAAGAACTCTTGAAGTTATTATTCCCAAACCATCCAGAAAGACAAAAACTAGCCAAAATGCTCTTGGAACATATTCACAACGCTGAAAAGAGAAAAAGAGGATTCCATTCAGAGGAATGGCTGGAATTTATATTGGGATATCTTGATAACAGAGAATTAACCACCTATTATCAAATACTCGTTGAAAAGCAATTGCCTAGGACAGAGATTCACAGAAAAGTTGAGAAGAAAGCAAAAGAGTTAGGAATTCCTTTTGGAACTACAAAGACCAATTATAACATCGTTATAAAGACCCTTCAAAATGCTCAAATGATTTACAAATCACGAAGATACTACCGAACAACAAAAAAATTTGGAGAATTGTTATATGAAGTCGCCAAAATTTGGAATAAGTGGATAGAAGAAGGGCGATAAATACTATACCTTTTTTGTTTTACTTAAATAACAAAATGCTTAATCTCCTCTTTGTATCTTTGCATGTCCTCCTACTAAACTCTTTTTAAGCTCTAAATTCCTAATTTCGCATTTCTCATCAATTATAGAACGCCAAATCGTTGAATTCCTAATTACAGTGTTCTTAAAGATTATAGAATCACTTATGTCAGAGTTTTCAATTATACAGTTCTCGCCAATGTAGGCGTAAGGACCAATTATTGACCTTCCAAGAATCTTTGCCCCCTTCCTAATAACAACTGGAGGAATTATTTTTGAATACGGACTAATCTGAATCTCTTCAATGTGACTTTCCTTTAACAAAGTTTTCATAGCCTCCAGATAGCTGTCAGAGGAACCAATGTCATACCAATAGTCATCAAAGCGATAAGCATAAATTTCAACTCCTTTAGAGAGAAGCCACTGCACGAAATATCCAGGAGAGTCTTTATTGCCCTCCTTTAAATATTCGGGGATGAGACTCATAATCTCCTTTGGAAATATGTAAACACCCGTACTTATCCAAGTTGATTTTGGCTTCACCGGTTTCTCTTCAAAGTCTACAACTCTATCATCTTCTAAAAGCACAACACCATAGCGCTTAGCTAGCTCAAAATCACCAACGTCATAAACGGCTATGAGAGTTTTCCCATCATATTTACTCAAAAAGTCTCTTAAACTAAAGGAGAACAGATTATCTCCAGCTATGATAAGATAATCATCTAAGCCGAGCTTTTTAACAGCTTCACCCAAAGCTCCAATTGTGCCAAGCTTTTCCTCCTCATGCAGAGTTTCTTCAACTAAAAGGGTAATATCCTTATCCTTTGCCCATTCTTTAAATTGGGAAGCAAAAAATCTGTTGGTTGAGAGATAAAGCTCCAAATCCAGCTCTTTTGTCTTTTCAAGAATATAATCGATGATTACTTTATCCCCAACAGGAAGCAATGCCTTGGGATTATCCTTTGTTATGGGCCATAAACGAGTAGCGTAACCTCCAGCCATAATTACAACCTTCATAACACCACCCCATCTTAGTAGAGAGAAATAAAACCTAAAAGCATTTAAGGATTACGGAAAAAAAGAAGTAAAAGAACGAATCCTTACCGAAAAATTTATAAATTTCCTCTCGCCTAAGGATTATCGACGCCCCGGTGGTGTAGCCCGGTCAATCATGCGGGACTCTCGATCCCGCGACCCGGGTTCAAATCCCGGCCGGGGCACCAGCTGAGAAGGGCCCGTGGCTCAGCCTGGTCAGAGCGCCCGCCTGATAAGCGGGAGGTCCGGGGTTCGAAGCCCCGCGGGCCCACCATAATAAACTCTTCTGACAAAAAGCTTGATCAACACTGTTGTTTAAGCCTATCTAAGCTTTTCCTTACATTTAGTATAATCAAGGAGAAAATTATGTATCACTGCATTATTTAAACTTAAACAATCTCAGGTTAACATATAAAGTTTCAAAAATTGGTGATCAAAAGTGAATCTAATAAGCTACATCTCAAAATTAAAAGAACTTGTTGAGCTTGAGAGAGAAGCTGAAATTGAAGCTATGAGAGAAGAAATTAAAAAGCTTAAAGGTTATGAAAGGGAAAAAGTTGGAAGGGCTATCCTAAACCTCAATGGAAAGGTTATTGGACAAGAGTTCGGCTTTAAGCTCGTGAAATATGGAAGAAAGAAGCCTTTTGAGACTGAAATAAGTGTTGGAGACTTGGTTTTGATAAGTCGAGGAAATCCTTTAGCAAGTGATCTTGTTGGCACGGTTGTTGAAAAAGGAAACCGTTTTTTAGTTGTAGCTTTAGAAAGCGTTCCCACTTGGGCTTTAAGAAAGGTTAGAATCGATTTGTATGCAAATGATATCACTTTTAAAAGAATGGAAGAAAATCTTGAAAAGCTAACCGAGAATGGAAAAGAAGCATTAAAATTTCTTCTGGGTTTGAAAGAGCCAAAAAAGAGCAAAACGGTCGAATTTACCCCCTTTGATGAAGAGCTTAATGAAAGTCAAATAAAAGCCGTGAGCTTGGCTTTAGGAAGTGAAGACTTCTTCTTAATTCACGGTCCCTTCGGGACTGGAAAAACCAGAGCTTTAATTGAACTCATAAGACAAGAAGTGAAAAGGGGAAATAAAGTTCTTGCAACTGCAGAGAGCAATATAGCAGTAGATAACCTTGTTGAAGGGCTTTGGGGGAAGGTTAAGCTTGTAAGATTAGGTCATCCTTCAAGGGTTTCCAAACACCTAAAGGAATCTACTTTAGCTTTTCAAGTCGAGAATCACAAGAAATATAGAAGGGTTAAGATGCTTAGGAATAAAGCCGAGAGATTAGCCATAATTAGAGATCAATACACCAAACCGACACCTCAGTTCAGGAGGGGACTTGGGGATAGAGATATTTTAAAGCTTGCCAAGAAGGGAGTAGGAACAAGAGGTGTTTCAGCAAAGACCATAAAATCAATGGCAATGTGGATCCAGATTAACGAAAACGTTCAAAAGCTCTATGATGAAGCAAAAGCCATTGAAGAGGAAATCATCAAAGAGATAGTCCAAGACTCAGATGTAATTTTAAGCACGAACTCCTCTGCAGCTTTGGAATTTATAAGAGATATTCAATTTGATGTTGCCATAATTGACGAAGCTTCTCAAGCAACCATTCCAAGTGTTTTAATCCCAATAGCAAAGGCAAAGCGCTTTATTTTAGCAGGCGATCATAAACAGCTGCCTCCAACGATTTTAAGTGAAGAGGCAAAAGGGCTGAGCGAAACCCTCTTTGAAAAGCTCATAGAGAGGTTTCCACATAAGGCTAAGATGCTTGAAATCCAATACAGGATGAGTGCCCTTTTAATGGAGTTTCCGAGCAAAGAGTTCTATGGTGGCAAAATTAAAGCTTATGAACGCGTGAAGAATATTACGTTAGCTGATTTAGGCGTTAATAATCCTTCCTTTGGAAGTCCATGGGATGACGTTTTGGATCCAAGAAAGCCGTTAGTTTTCATCGATACCTCAAAGAGGGAGGATAAATGGGAGCGTCAAAGAAGAGGATCGCTATCAAGAGAAAATCCTCTTGAAGCAAAGATAGTTAAAGAGCTTGTTGATAAGCTTTTAAGAATGGGCGTTAAAGAAGAGTTTATTGGAGTTATAACGCCTTATGATGATCAGGTTGATTTAATTCGCTCTTTAGTTAATGTTGAGGTTCACAGTGTTGATGGATATCAAGGAAGGGAAAAGGAAGTGATAATTCTCTCATTTGTCAGAAGCAACAAAAACAAAGAACTTGGCTTCTTAACTGATTTGAGAAGGCTGAATGTTGCTTTAACAAGGGCAAAGCGAAAATTGATAGCAATTGGAGACAGCGAAACTTTAAAGGTTAACAAAACCTACAAGCGCTTTATTGAGTTTGTTAAAGAAAAAGGAGTTTTTGTGCAACTAACAACTCTCTTTTAGGATGTTCTGATCTTAGATTCTAATGTCTTGTATAATATCAAATAAAATCTTGCTCTAAGCAGACATCATAAATAGCAAGTCCTTATATAGTTTAAGGATAAAGTGTAATATGTAAATTCAAATGTCTACTTTAGTATATGGAGGGATACAAATGAATGGGAGAGAGGCTATATCTACATTGTTGATTGTTTTAGTCGTTTTTTCTTATATTGGAATAACAATGGCGGAACCTGTAGAAAAGGTGAGAGTTATAGTGACAATAGACAAGTCAAACTTCAATGAGAGAGTTGTAGAAAAAGTTGGAGGACAAGTTAAAATACGCTACAAAATTATTCCAGCTATCGTTGTAGAACTTCCTGAGTCAGCGGTTAAACATTTAGAGAAGGCTAAAGGTGTTGTTAGGGTTGAATATGATGGAGAAATTCACATCTTAGGGAGACCAATAACCCAACCACCTCAGACAATTCCGTGGGGAATTGAAAGAATAAAAGCACCTGATGTATGGCAAATAACAGCTGGTGCAAGCGATGGGGTTATTGAAGTTGCAATTTTAGACACAGGTATAGACTATGATCATCCTGACTTACAAGATAACATAAAATGGGGAATTAGCGTTCTTAGAGGGAGGATTTCAACGAATCCAAGAAGCTATATAGATAGAAACGGTCATGGAACACATGTAGCAGGAACAATTGCCGCCTTAAACAATGACATAGGCGTTGTTGGAGTAGCACCTGAAGTTGAAATTTATGCAATCAAAGTTCTAGGAAATGGTGGAATAGGATCATGGAGTGACTTAATACTTGGAATTGAACAAGCTTTGCTTGGTCCAGATGGAGTGTTAGATGCAGATGGAGATGGCATAATTGTCGGAGATCCAGATGATGATGCCGCTGAGGTTATATCAATGAGTCTTGGAGGGTCTTCAGCACCAGACTCAGTACACGATGCAATAAGTGAGGCGTATCAATTGGGCGTTGTTCTAATTGCAGCGGCAGGAAATGAAGGGGCAGAATATCCAAGCTATCCAGCGGTATATTTAGAGGTAATTGCAGTGGGGGCAACTGACATAGACGACCAAGTCCCTTCATGGAGTAACAGACATCCAGAGATAGTTGCTCCTGGTGTTGATATCTTAAGCACCTATCCAGACAATACATATAAAGAACTCAGTGGAACCTCAATGGCAGCACCACACGTTAGCGGTGTTGTTGCACTAATCCAAGCAGTATACTACAACAACTATGGAACCGTCCTACCAGTAGGAACAGAAGATGACTTAACAACAGACACAGTTAGGGGCATCTTACACACCACAGCAGACAATATAGGAGATTCAATATTCTACGGTTATGGAATAGTTAGAGCAGATTTAGCTGTTCAAGCTGCTATTAGCTAGCCCTTTTTTATTTTCATTTTTAAAATGTTAAGAGTACTATCACGTTAACCTTTTAAATAGCATTTCTTACCTTTTAACATGCTTTATGAGAAGAACTTTGAATTACAGAAGAGGCTTTCAACGGCGAAGTTTAGAGAGGCTTTGGAGAAAAAGCTCGTTGATGAAGACATAATAAGCCTACTTGAGAAAATAAACTCAATGGAGAATTATTTTACCACGTCTTCATGCTCCGGAAGGATAGTCGTTATGGAGATACCAGATTTTGGAGACAAATTAAACGCCAAGTGGCTTGGTAAATGGCATAGAGAAGTCAGCATTGAAGAAGTTAAAAGAGCCATCGCTAAGCATAATGATGGAATGCTCTGGTTTATGCTTCACAGCCCAATTCTCCATGTTGGTGCAAAGACTTTAGAAGATGCGGTCAATTTGCTGAATTTAGCCATCCAATGCGGCTTTAAGAACTCGAACATAAAGAGCATAAGCCATAAAAAGCTTTTGGTTGAGATTTATTCAACTGAGAGGATAGATATTCCTATAGGTAAAGATGGAGAAATTTGGGTTGATGATGAGTATCTAGAAAAAATCGTCGAGATAGCAAATAGACAATTAAGGAGAGCCAAAGAAAAGCTCAGAAAACTTGAAAATGAGCTTGAAAAACTGCAGTCTTAAACACTCAATTTAGAATAAATCTCAGAGTAATCTCTCATTAAAACAAATCTTGCATCTTTTTCTTTGTAGTACTCAATTAGATTTTCTAAAAGCTCTAAAGCTCTTTCTCCAGTATTAAACTTACAGTCATAGCGAATATTGTCTTTCCTCATATCCACAAACTCCCAAGGATGTGCAAAATAGACTTTTGGCTCCTTTAATCGGCTATGAATCATTTTTTGAATTTTCCAGGGGAGCCTTAAAATTGAGGAAGTTATTGAAGCTGGAATCTCCAAAACCCCCTCAATAAATCCAACTCCACCATAACTCTTATAAGCGGCTTTTGAAGAATCAACCAAAACATTATTTTCTTTTAAACTTGGGAAAAGATAAGAAGGCAATTGCAAATTTGGTGCTCTAAATGACACAACATCATCAAATTTTCTTAAAACCAAGAGGGATTTTTCAATAGCTTTTTCAGCCTCAGCTTTGTTAAGCTTATCCAAGCGTTCGTGATTGTATGCATGACTTCCAAGTTCATGTCCTTCATCAACAACTCGTTTAACCAATTGCGGAAATCTCTTAGCAATTTTTGCTGTAAAGAAAAAAGTAGCTTTGATGTTTTTTCTATCGAGTATATCCAGTATCCTTGGCAGACCTTCCACTACACCCCTCGTTGTAGTTAAATAGGGAGGACAATCCTGCTCAACATCAAATGTCAATGATACCAACATTTTTAATCCCCTGATGAATCTTATAGAGAACGAAAGGCTCTTCAACAAATCTATTAATTGTGTCCTCATAGGCATTTATTATATCTTTTACAACCTTATCCCATGTGAAGTTCTCTTCTACCCTCCTTCTTCCATATTTTCCCATCTCTTCTCTAAGCCCTTCATTCTCAATAAGATAAGCCAAATTCTCCAAGAGCCCCTTATCGTTTGGAGATATTAACCCGCTCCTACCATGCTCAACTATCTCGCTTATACCTCCATGATTGTTTGCAACAACAGGAATTCCACATGCCAAAGCCTCTAAAGCGGCTATTCCAAAGGCTTCATAAATCGTTGGAGATAAATAAATGTCGCTCGCCCACAGATATTTCCTAATTAGCTCTCTTGGTAACTGTCCCAACATTAAAACATCCTTTTCAACACCATATGCTTCAATTAACCCCCGTATCTTTTCCCTCTCATGACCATCACCTATAATTAAAAACTTCACACCTTTAATCCCATATTTTTTTAGATCATGAGCTATTTTTGGAATCAGGTGTATTCTTTTCCTCTTTGTAAGCCTCGATGTAGTCATCACAACTACACCTTCAAAACCAAGCTTTTCTTTCCATTCCTCCTTATCTTCAACTGGATGCCAAAATGTTTTATCTATCCCATTAGGTATGACACGTATTTCTTTATTCTCTCCCCTCGTTCCTAAGATATCTCTAAAATCTTTCTCAACAGCCTTGCTAACAGCTATAAAAGAGTTTATTTTTCTCAAAGAAGCCCTAAGAAGAAAGAGATACGTCAGGTTAAAAAGCGAATCCCCGAGAAGAGAATGATTAGTAACTATACTTGGAACCCCTCTAATTCCAATTGAAAGGTTTGCCACCCCAATCGCCATCGGAGAATAGATGCTGTGGCCGTGAGTTAAATCAAATCTTTCTCTTTTGTAGAGATCATTAATCTCCTTAAGCATCTTTACACCAATGCTAACGTGAAAAGAATTCACATTTAAACTTCCCTTAAATCTGTGAACTTCATAGGGGAGCTCTTTGTCAGAATACTGTCCAAAGCGCGTGATTATATGAACTTCATGACCAAGCTTTGTTAAATTTAAAGCTAATTCATGAATATGATACTCAATCCCTCCAATACTTGGAAAGAACCAATCTGAAACTAACGCGATTTTAAGGCTCTCCATATTTCAGCACCTCCAGAATATACCAGTGTCATAAATCCAACCATTGAACTTAGCACATACGAAATAAATCTCTCCAACAGTGTTATTGAGATTGCAAGGGCTGAAGGAACCCCAAAATAGGTTAAAGTTCCGATTAAGCCACCTTCAACTATCCCAACCCCTCCAGGGGTAAAAGCCATGAGACCGAATATTAAATTTACAAATGAAACTATAGCTAAAAAACTAACACTCGGATTCCATCCAAGTGCTAGTGCAATGAGCTTGAGTCTCAAAATATCCAAGATCCAAACTATAGAGCTCAATCCAATCACAATGACATTCATAAAGAAATTTTTCTTTAGAGATATTATGCCCGCAAGTTCTTCCGTTGTGAGATTAGCATTAAATATCTTAACTGAAAGCCTTATAAACATCTCCCATTTAAGCCAGAGAAACATCATGATGAAAATTGCCAGTAAAGCAAAATACATCGTGTGGCTTGCAAAATAGGTTATCCCCAAAAGCAACAGAATAGTTATTGGCACAGCTTCCATTATTCTCTCATAAATAATGCTAACTGTCGATAAGGTCATGGGAATTTTATACTTCCTTGAGATCCAAGTTATTCGTAATACCTCTCCTCCCCCTCTGCTAATTGGAGTTATGTTGTTGATAAATATGGAAGAGAGAGTTATCTTTAAAAGTTCTAAAAGAGGCATATCTCTTCCCAGACCTCTCAAAACAAGCTTCCAGCGAAGAGCATATATTAAAGTGCTTAAGTAATACAGTGACAAAGCAATTGCAATAAGCTCCAAGCTTTCTTTATCCAAGGATTTAATGAGGTTTGTGTATTCAATCACATTTATCATAGCTGTCCCTATTCTGTCTTTTTGTACTATTGTTAAAAGTTAATTGGTTCATTTCTCTAAGTTATATATAAAGCAGAAACAACAGTAAGAAGAAAAAGTGCTTTGAAGATACTTCTAGAAAGAACGATTGAAGAAAAGCAAAGAGAATTAAAAGAGATCAGAACTCAGTCTCTTCTCCGCCTTCTGGGCCCTTTCCTTCTTTCTCCTTCTCGAGCTTGCTTGCTGCAATGACGTCATCAATTCTTAGAATCATTATTGCTGCTTCACTTGCACTCTTTACTGCTTGCTTCTTGACTCTCAAAGGCTCAATAACTCCCTTCTCTAGCATGTCTGATGGTTCTCCCTCAAAGACATCGATACCAATTGCTGGTCCCTTCTCCTTGTGCATTGCGATTGTTTTTACCAAGATGTCAATTGGATCTAATCCAGCGTTTTCTGCTAATGTTCTTGGAATTATCTTCAATGCTTCTGAGAATGCTTCAATTGCTAATGCCTCCTTTCCACCAACTTGCTTTGCAAACTCATCTAACTTTATGCTAAGCTCGAGCTCTGAAGCTCCTCCACCTGCAATGATCTTGCCGTCTTCAACGATATCCCTCACTACTTTTATTGCGTCTTCTATTGCTCTCTCAACCTCATCAACAACATGCTCAGTACCACCCCTAATCAAAATAGTAACCGCCTTAGGATTCTTACAACCCTCAACAAAAATCATGTTCTCCCCTGCAACCTTTCTCTCCTCGACGACTTCTGCATAACCCAAGTCCTCTGATGTTAAGTCTCTGATGTTTGTTACTATCTTTGCCCCTGTTGCCTTTGCTAACTTCTCCATATCACTCTTCTTAACTCTCCTAACAGCTAAAACTCCCGCCTTAGCCAAGTAGTGCTGGGCTAAATCATCAATACCCTTTTGGCAGAATACTACGTTAGCTCCTGTTGCAATGATCTTATCAACCATCTCCTTGAGCATTCTCTCCTCTTGCTCGAGGAATGCTTGTAATTGCTCTGGGCTTGTAATTCTAATCTCTGCATCTGTCTCGGTTTCTTTGACCTCTAATGCATCGTTAATTAATGCAATCTTAGCGTTTTCAACTCTCTTTGGCATTCCTGGGTGAACTCTCTCCTTATCAATGACGATACCCTTAATTAATTGAGTGTCGTGGACACTTCCACCCTCCTTCTTCTCAAGCTTGATGTTGTCAATGTCAACCCTGTACTTGTCTCCAACCTTCTCTGCAACTTGCTTTACTGCTTCAACCGCTAACTTAGCTAGGTATTCCCTCTCAGCTTCAGCTGCTTTTCCAGTAATAGCTGTTGTTGCTGCCTTCATTAACATGTCAATATCATCAACATCAACGTCCTTTGCAATGCTTTCAAGAATCTCTTGAGCTTTTTCAGCAGCTAATGTGTAACCTTTAACGATTATGCTTGGGTGAATCTCTTGGTCTAATAACTCCTCTGCTTTCTTTAAGAGCTCTCCAGCAATTACGACTGCTGTTGTTGTTCCGTCACCTGCTTCCTCGTCTTGTGTTTTTGCAACTTCAACCATCATCTTTGCTGCTGGGTGTTGGATGTCCATTTCGTCTAAGATTGTTGCACCGTCGTTTGTGATTACTATGTCTCCTAGGCTGTCGACGAGCATCTTATCCATACCCTTAGGACCCAAAGTAGTCCTAACAGTCTCAGCAACAATCCTAGCAGC
>MTLP01000025.1 GCA_002009975.1 Thermococcus sp. JdFR-02 | reverse complement strand
GCCTTCTCTTCCGCTTCCTCGTAGCTCTCGTAGTCTTCATAGAAGACATTCGCAGTATTATTACGATCCGCAATCCAAATGCGATATGTCATGCTCTCACCTCCACCTCTTCACAATGAAGCCTTTCCCTTTGCGGTAGTCGGGAGCAATCCACTGCCCTTGCCTGAGAAACTTAATCAGTCCATCCCTAAAGTCCCTAAAATCGTTCCAACTCACGTATTTCCTCAGTTTGATGATGTAATTCTCGCCGCTCACAATTACCTTTGTTGGAACCTTCTGAGACTCCAAAAATTCAATTAAAGATTCTAAAGGAAGATAATGGGCATTCTTAGGAATGCTGTCATCATCAATGAGGACTTGAACATGCTGAGCATTCCACTCTGCCATCGCTCTGGCGATGATGTTCTCTTCTTCCTGGATAGTGAGAGTGTTGACCTCGCTCATGCTTTCACCACCTTTAGAACACGTCTCGCCTTTGCAATAGTCATTGGCTCGTATCCATATGTCCTCAGAAACTCTTCCACAGCCTTTCTATCCGTGAAATACGGATATCCGTCGGAGTAAGGCAAGTATCTCCAAGTAGCGTATCCTGCTCCATAGGCTAACTCGTAGAGCCTTTTGATATCATCTTTATCTGCAACAGGTTTTCCTACAGCTTTTTCAAGTGCTTCTGATTCTCTCTTGCCAAGATAGACCATATGCCACTCAGTTGTTGCGAAGTGCTTTGAATGGCGCCTATAAATTGACTGAATAATCACAATCTTCTTACTCATGCTCCCATCCTCCCATCAAGCCATCCATGAGCATCCCCTATACAAAAACCAAAAAACAAGCCAATTGCCAAGCCAATAAGAAAAACAAGCCAGCTCATTGTGAAACCCCCTTTATCCAGCTCTTTACATCCTCCGTTACATTAATGTCAAATGTCCTAAGCTCCCAATTGAAGCCATCATAGTTTTTCATGAAGAGGGCTAACTCTTCCCCTGACTTCTTACTCTTCACAATGAGAAGCAAATAGTCACCCATCGAGACTGTTAAGGCTTTCACTACCTCCCAATGCTCGAAAAATTCTCTGATGTTGCGCCATGCAAATATTTCAAAGTTACTCAGAATCTTAACAGCATTTCTCTTTGAGTATTCCTCGAACATCTTGTTGTATTTTTCTATGTTTTCTTCAAGCCATTTCACGCCTTTTTCAGTCAAAGCGTATATTTTTCTCTCCGGTATTCTTCTTCGTCTATTTTCTGGAACATCGAGTTCATAAATCAAGCCTTCTTCAACAAGAGTTGTTGGTGACTCCCAATAGCCAAATTTAGTCATTCTTGAAACTATCTCTTCGCCGAGCATTGCAATGCTTTTGTTGTCTCTTAACATGCCGACTAAACCCCAATACCTTGCCAAAAACTTCCTATCTACCTCCATCAAGACTCCTCCTTTCCGTTTTCGTTAAGAATCAGTTTGTATCCACGAGAAGTGCTCTTTATCATGCCAAGAGCCTTAGCAGCTTCCAAGAACTCAGCTACACGCCAAGAATAGAACTTCTTTTCAAGCTCTTTCTTCTTTACTGTTCCTTTTTCTTTCATGAACTTAACAATGTCTTTGTATTTTTCACATACGTACTCCTCAGTAAGGACCTCATATGTTGCAACATGGGCTCTAACATTAATCCTAATTCCACGCTCAGTCTTCTTGACGATATATTGTGACCAGCCATTGTCCACAATTTGTGGTTCTCCAGTTTCCATTACTTTTTTAACGGCTTCTTCAAGTTCTTTCCCAAGTGGAAAGGGTTTTTTCTTAAAATGTATAGTTACATGCTCAACTACACGGGCCAACATTCAGAACACCTCCCTCAGCATTTTGAGGGTGTCTCCCAAAGCGTTCGCATAGCCGGTCCAATACTCAATGTCCTTCTCAACCTTCTCCAGCTCGGCTTTCTGCTTCTTTGCCTTCAAAACAGCGGCTTCTCTTTCGAGTCTTGCCTTAGTCTCGAGGGCTTTTTCCAGCTCTTGCTCAAGCCATTCTTCCAATGTGGTGGGCTCTTCTGCCTTGACTTCCTTTATTTGGGCTTGCCTTACTTCTTGGGCAACAAAACTCCAAAACTCCGTCTCGGAGATTTGGGCTTTCATTCCGCAACAGCCTCCTCTTCCTTCTTTTTCAACTCCCGAAGGAGAGATTCGAGTAAAGAAGAGAAAACATCAACAAAGCGAGGATCAGAATAAACAACATCCTTAACAGTCTCCTCACCATACTTCTCTAGAAGGCGTTTGAGACCATTCACCTGAACACCAAGCAAGAAATCCATTGCTTGTTTCTCTTTCCCATCTCTCAAGTAACTAAGATATGTCCTGTGCCATTCCTTGAGAGTAGAAGTAACCTCAGCAGCAGGATCATGAATCTTTGTAACTTTCTTCTCTTTGATTTCCTGTTCGGCTTCTTTTAACTTCTTAAACGCTTTCTCTTGTCCTTTTGGAACGAAAACATAATCAAGCATTCCTTTACCGTCTTTTAGAAGAGTCCAAGCCTTAAACTCAGGAACTGAATCCCTAGGAGTAAAAGTCTCCGCAATCTTACCATATTCATCATAAATGTTAAAAGCAATCTTGAGAAGCTCACGCATCTTAGCCTCATTCCTAATACCAACCTCAATGCACACTTGCTTCCAAGACTTGCCTTCCTGGACCTTCTCAGCAATAAGCTTGAACCTCTCAGCTTCTTTGCTAATTGATGAGATTGAAACGCCCTTAACGGCTGCTTCATACTTAAGGCGCCACTTCTCGGCCTCTTGCTGAAGCCTCTCAACAAGAGCCTCAAGCTCTTCAATGCGTTTGTCTTTTTCCTTGTTTTCTCTTTCAAGAACCTCAATTTTCACAGCGGCGTTAATTACCTCTTTTTGCCTCAAATACCAAGTTGTAAAGAAATCTCCCCAACTCATGTTACCTTTTAGCTTACTCCATTCTTCTTTAATCTCAGCTTCAACGTGTGCAACGATTGCCCTTGGATTCCTGAGTTTTATTGGTCTTGGCATTAGAAACACCTATCAAGTCTTTTGTTCAAGCGGACGAGTAACCTCAAGAAGCCACTCCAAGTACTCTCCACGAGAACGCTTGCCTTTTCTCTTGTCAAACTCCTCACGAACCTTTGGTCGGACTGATATTGATATAATAACAACACCATCCGGGTATTTCTTTGGACGTGGCATCATGATCACCATAACGCATTTGTTCCTATAACGCAATATGCGTTAATAATTAATAAACCTTTCGAGAACAGTTGGATACATCTAGTCATCGCAAGGTCAAGTAAAGAACAGTTTGACAATAAGTACTGTACTCTATATTAAGGAATAAATAAATGAATAATTCAAAAATAACTCTTTTATTCTTCTTTTGTTTTTGTTTTTTAGCTTTCAGAGAATTGCTTTATTTATAAATACGTTTTTGAATCATTTACCTAACTTTCTACTTATAAAAAAAGTAAACTCTCAAGTTTTTGAATCAAAAAAGGGTTTATAAATAAGGCGTTGCTCTCAAGGCAGTAATAAACTAAAAAAGCTGTTATAGAATAGAAATAAATAAATGATTAATTTATTTATTCCTTAAAATAAAGCATATGATATATACCCCTACCTATCATGCTAAGAAGCCTCTTCTCATCTTCATCTGAGATGAGCTTATATTCATTGCTCCTAATGGCTCTTATGATTCTTATTCCCTCTTTGCCGAGTACATCCTCAACGTGAATAAATCCAAGGAGAAGAACTTCAACAAAATCTCCATCATTGATATTTAATTCCTCTCTCAATCCTTGAGGAATTGTTAATCTCCCTTTTACAGTCAGCTGAGCCAGAAACCATCCACGTCCAATGATTTTGCCCTCTTCGATTTTTCTCACAATTAACTCGACAATGTCATGGTCACCTATTCCAAAATACTTGCGTTCGTGGCTTGGAAGAGAAATTCTTCCATTCTTATAGACCTGTGCATGAAACTTTGCTAATGGTTCCACTATTCGTTCTTGGCCCTCTGCCATTGGCGTGCCTCCTGTAGTAACCAATTTTGGTTACTTCTTATTATTCGTATGTGCGAATATTTAACGTTTTGCGAAAATTTTCTGCAGGTTGTCAATTACTTCTTTGAGTTTTTCTTCGTTTAGCATGCCGATTTTCCTTATGATGAGCTTTTTGTTGATTGAAAAGATCACGTAGGGTTTTATAATGCTTGGAATTATTGGTTTTGTCTGTGGGTACCTTTTAATGTCTTCATCCTTAATAAACACGTTTAATTCCTGGAATCCACTTCGAAGATTGGAAGTTATTTCAACAACTATAACAGTCCTACTAATTCGATTAAACTCAGTGGAGGAGATAATTAAAGCTGGTCTTCTCTTAGCTCTGGTTAAATCGTCAAAGGGGAAAGGTAGAAGAACTAATTCTCCCTGCTTGAATTCCACCTTTAAGCCTCCTTAATAGTCATCCCAAAATTTGTCTTCCTCGCTATTCCAGTCCTCGGCTAGCACTGGCTGAACCATATTTAAAACCCATTTTTCTTCCTCGGTAGGTTCTTCTTTCTTTAACTCTCTGAGATACTGCCTAACGGCTTCTTTGATAAAGTCGCTCCTATTAGTAAATAATCCGCTCTCAACTAATTTGTCGATCTCTTTAACTATCTTTGAGGGAAGTCTTGTAGAAACTTTAATTGTGGTAGCCATTTGTCTCACCTATAGGTTCAATTGTCGGACAACTTAATAAACCTATCGGGAAACTTTAATATTTTTTCGAGTAAAAATCCTTATTGATGGTTGGTTATATGGGGGGATGGAGTAATGATGTTGGGGTCGCTTAGGAGGTTGGCAGTGGTATTTTTAATTCTTGTGATTGTCTCAGGTGTTCTTAGTGGCTGCCTTGGATCAGGAAGCGTTAAAGAGAAGATTGAGAAAAAGATTGAGGTGAGCAAGCCTCAAATTATTAGTGTTTCCCACCGTTGGGGAGAAATAACTCCAAGCACTTCGGAAATTATTACCGAGATTGTAGTCTCCAATCCAAACCCCATACCAATTCCAATAAAGAATATTTCTGTTCACATTTACATGAATGGAATTGACATGGGTGAGGGAAAGAATATTGGACCAGCAAGTTTAGCTGCTAAGAGTAACACAACGATCATTATCTCGACGAAGTTGAATAACGCCAAGATTCCTGAATGGTGGGTTAGCCATTTAAAGAATGGCGAAGTTAGTAAAATTTCATTGAAAGGCACTATAACTTTTGATTTGAAAATATTTGATTTTAATTGGCCTTTTGAGCAGAGTTCTGAGATTAGAACGAATCTCGTTGATAGCTTTGTCATGGATGATGTCCCATTGGAGTTTGACCTGAAGCTTATGACAGTGACTTTCTACGTAAGTATGCGCTCACATTGGGGAAAGGTTACATCAGATTCGACGGAGATCATCCACAATGTTGAGATCACAAATCCAACATTGGTACCACTTCCGATCACTAATATTGGGTATGAAATCTTTATGAATGATATAAAGGTTGGTGAGGGTGTTATAGAGGAATCCAAGATTATAGCACCAAAGAGTAGTGATAAGCTCGAATTTGTAACTTTAATAGACAACAATGCGTTGGATGACTGGTGGGTAAGCCACTTGCAGAATGGCGAAGAAACGACGGTAGAAATGAAGCTGTATTTAATACTTAACATTAAGGGAGTTGGTGAAATAAAGGTTCAAATTCCAAAAGGAACAATAAAAACAGAAATAAAAACAAACATTCTTGGTTCCTAGTGTTTTTAATTTCTTGAAAATCTAGCTAAAAGTTTCTGGAGTGTCTCTATCACTACGAGAGTTCCATATAGAAAGTAAAGGGAAATGTATATCATATATCGTCTAAGGCTTCTTCTCAGTTGTCTTGGAAAAGGCATTAGTATTCACCTGCCGCATAGTGAACATAGAACCATGCATCAACTAATGGACCGATTATTGCTCCTATGAACAATGCGACCGTCCATAACAACCCTATTGCCAAACTACCGGCGAGCTTTGCACGGTACAATACTACTACTGCTACTAGTACCCCCAATGCAGCAAAGAAGGCTACTGGAGGTATCCATATTAGCAGGAAGAATACTATAAGAGCTAAAAGCAATCCTCCGACAACTCTGCCCAAAAGTGAGAGGATGTAAAGTAAGAACTCCATGAGGTAACCTTCTCTCCAGACGTAAATAAGAGCTATTGCTAATGATATGTACCAGATTATTGATAGTACTGCGGATTGTGCTGTAACCTCTTTAGGAATATAAGGGAAACCTTTTGATAGGAGTTGGTAAGCAGTATTAGCGAGTTCAACTTCCATAAGATTCACCTCCTAGAAGAGAATACCAATCTATTTCATCTTTGCTTAGGAGTTTGCTTATAGTGTTGAGGCCATCCAGTGGGTTGTCGCCTCTGAATTGGACACTGTACCCTTTCTGTTGTCTGATTGAGTACGTATTTGGAATGGTTGCATCCAAATAGGCCCGCCAGATAATTCCAAATCCTCTTGATGGGTACCAAGACCAGACAAGAGCTTTTGGTTTGAGAGTTATTATTCCATCAATTGTTTTCGTGTCTCGGGTCCAGATGTTTCCATCAAAGATGGTCTCTTCTTTGGTGATGAACCAAATGTAGGTAGTTCTTCGTATTATGCGGACTTTCATAATGGCGTGTAGAATCCTGCCGGAGGAATATGCCGTAATTTTCCAGTTGTCGCTGGTGGAATAGGGGATGAGATAATAGTCAACAGCCTTTATGCCAAGTTTCGCCAACCAGCTTTCGTCCCAAAACATATAGGCGTAATATGTGAAATCTCTATAGTTACTAGTGGTTCTCAAAGGAAGGTTTGAAAATTTGATGGTTCCATCTCCTGAAATTCTGTATTCTCTCTCTGGAAGAAGGGTTTCTAATAGTGTTTGGTTCTTGGAGAAGATTATCATATCATAGTGGTCTTCGTTTTTGATGAAGGTGAGCCATCCATCGGAGATCCTGTCGTTATCGAGGTCTATTTTCTCCCCCCATATGCCATCAGTATTGCTATCTTTTATTGTTCTCGCATCAGTAATGTTACCAATGCTGATTATGCTCCCTATATCGCTTATAGTTCCTACATGAATATTTAGTGTGCCAAGTTTGAGGTCTTGGTTGTCTTCAACGTTGAATATTTGGAGAGCATATGGGCCACCAAGAACCAAGACACTTACAGATAATTTAGTTTGATCAAAAATTTCTCCAATAGTGCTATTCTTTGCAATAGCTTCTATTCTCAGTGTATAAATGCCTGGTTCAATATCCCCAAGGGTTATATTGGCTTTCCAGAGGCCGGGTGTATTTGGATCCTCAACATATGTCCAGACATCAGGGTTTCCATCACCTGTCATGTCAATGGTGTTACCATACTCGTCAATGAATTTTGCTGTAACATTGATAATATCAGCAGTGGGGAATACTGAAGAAGTGAATGGATCACCGCTTTTGGTCAAAATGGAGATGACACTTTCATACGTGCTATTTGAAATCATTATTAGGCTATTTCCATTGTAGTCTCTCGAAATTATGTTGATAGTTCCAGCTGTTGTAGTCCCACTTGCAATAAAAATAAAAATCAGAAAAACCGCAAGAATTCTTGTAGTTTTCATTCCCACCCCCTCTCCAAATTATTAGGGAATTTATAGTTGTCTTCTAATGATTTTGGAATTAAAGACTTAAATAAACACTGTCACGAAAAGAAGGATTAGACGTTGTTTTTCAAGAAATAGAGAAAATCGACTCGTTATTATTAGTATCAGAAAAAAACTAAAACATAGTGATAAAAAGGTTAAAGATACTTTTTAAGACAATACGCTCTTAACCAGGTAGGTGGGTGGGTTACGTATATTGGTTCCTTTATAAACTCAAATACTGTTATGGGAACACTGAACAAAACACTGAAAAAGAACTCTTTGAGCACGTTTCGCATTCGAACTTCTTGGATATCCATTCGTTTTATGTTCACTGAAAGGCTGACATTCAGATATGGTGAAAGACGGCTTGAGACTCCTAACTTAATTAGTGCAGCAATTAATGCTTCTGCTAAGTCGGGATCGTATTGTAAAGCATTCAAGTCTGCCTCATGTTCTTCTATCCATGAAAGCGCAAGTATTGGTGGCGTGATTACAACTCCTAGACTGTAAAGCCAAGCAATTAATGCAAACCTAGTTCCAATAGCTATATTTGGTAAAAGGATATGTGAACTAGTTATTGTTACTGCTATGAATAATGCTATAATTATCCAAGTAGCTCTGAGGAATGCATTTAAAATACTCAATCTTTTGTTCTTGGAATGACCTTTTTCATGTAACAGGACTGCATATACCTCATCTTCCTCTAAAACATAAACAAGATCTTTCGATACAAATATTTTGTTTTCCTTTGGATCGTACCATGCATTAGAAATCTTGTTATCGCAGATGTAATACTCTATATCCTTTGCTTTGTATGGGCCTTCTTTCTTCTTGCACCGTATGGATATTCTAGCAAGTGCCATGACTAGAATCAATGGCAAAAATACCAAAAGTAGGGGGGTTTGAGATACAACTACTAAAAAAATTGGAAAAATATATACCATGGCAACTACTGCAGAGATAGGTGCAATAAATAGAAATAAGTACTTGGGATAAGCTTTTTCTGAGGATTTTCTTAAGGATAACCATCTCCAATACTGAAATCCTGCCATTATAATAGATAGAATTATTAATACCATGAATATAATCCATATCTTCACGATGATCACCTCTCAATACCAATGTTAAGAACAAAAAATAAAAATTAGCCCATCACAACCTTTACTATTTTTCCATCTTTGTCCACGATTATTGCAGTTATCGGCAGCTTTGTTGGGTCAAAGCCTACCTCGAAGATGCTGAATGGATCAGCGAACATTGTCAGAATCTGCGCTTGTAGCTGAACAAGAGACATGAAGTTTTTATCTGGTTGGATGTCTTTCACGGGCTTCAAGAATTCTCCTTTCAGAAGGTCGCAGGCAGCATAGGTTCCCCATCTGTCAAGTCCTGCAACGAGCACGTCCATGATCTTGAAGTTACCTTTCATGAAGTTTTCCTTAAATTCGTCAACGTCTCTTACTGCAGGAATTATCATTATAACTCCGTAGCTTCCGCTCCACTTTTCACCACTCTTGCTAACGAGGTACCATTTGCCGTTTTCCTTGACAAAGCGCACTGGAAGGTCTGTTCTGCTGTTGAGCATTGCAGAATATCTGTTTGCTGCTGGTCCCCCAACACTATAAACTACAAATCCGATTTTGCCGGGATCAGTCACTTCCGTGTCAAGCATAGCATCCGCATTTAGGTTCTTTGAAGCGATTGTTGCCAGCTTGGTGCCAAGCCCTCCAAGGCCTGGAATGACCACATCTCCGGATTTTTCCTTCACAATGTCGACCCATTTCTGAACCGCTATAGCTACTTTTGCACCAGCCGCCACGTCGGCTCCTGCAGCATTCTCACCGACAACTATCATCGCTGTCATAATTTTCGTTGGATCCAACATTCCAGGAGTAGTTGCATTGGTTTGGTTCGCTTGTGGAGGAGCAGATGATGGGCTTGGTTGTTGTTCTTGATATTCTTCAACAACAACATCGGCTTCATAGACTTTATATTCATGCCAAACAAACACGGCTTTAGATCCTAAAAGGCTTGTTTCTATATTCTTAAGCTCAAGAACTGTTCTTGCATTTGTACTCCTATCTTTAATCTCTATTTTTGTTCCGATTTTGAAGTAAAGTGTTTTACCTTTGTATGTATCTTTAACAGTTACAGCTCCTTGAATTGGATCTATTGCCCTAACTTCAATTTGATTCCATTCTTCAAAAAGACCAAGCTTGATTTCTTGCGGGTTATCTGTCTCTTCAAAGTTCCTCAGGAACCACCTATACTTTCCATCGGCATCAACAAAGCCAACTTCACATGCACCAACGCTGTGCACGTTTCCAGTTTCTGTAAATTTCACTGTTAAATCTGCACACCATCCATCCCTGGATGAGTAGCTGAATTCGCTTCCATCATAAAGAATGTGGGCTCCTGGAATATCTAACTCTAATGGCTCTCCAACTTTGATGTGGAATTTTGAAATTTCACTTGCACCGGTCCATGGGACCATGCTTAAAATTAAGAGGGAGATTAACAAGCACACAGCCTTTTTCATTTTGGTCCCTCATTCTCTTTTTTCTTCTTCAAACTAAAAATTCTTTTCGGATTTTTTGTAGTGGGTTTCTCCGTGCTCACGCGGTAACTTCTGATCTTGATTTTGTTGTCTTTGGCGAGTTTTTTGATGAGGTATTCTATTCTTTCTGCATCGCCTTCGACGTTCATGGTGATCCAGTACCTTCCAGGTCCGTGGATTTTGTCTTTTAGCATTTCGTAGATGAGCCAGCCGCCAAGGAAAAGTGAAATGATAAAGAACCACTCAAACATTTTATTCCCTCCTCAGAAGGTAATAGGCATTTGCTTCTCTCTTCTTCGCACCTATGCGCATCCTAAGCAGCTCTTTGTGCTTTTCAATGTCTCCCTTTAGCCAAGGCTCGTTGAGCCATGTTGTTATCTTCGCTCTCCAGCCTCCTCTTTCAAGCATCTTGAGTTCTTCTTCTAATTCATGGATGCTCCTTTCAATTGCCCTCCAAGGTCTAAAGAGGTTGTCGTAAAGTAGTAGCAGAACTGCTATGATACCGATTAATACAAATACTTTGAGAAAAATATCAAAAACACTCATCACTCTTCACCTCCAACCTCTTCTTTAATCTCTTCTTTCAGCTCAGCAAGTTTCTTCTTGAGATATTCAACGCGGTTCTCTTTCAATAAGAAGCGCTTTCTTGCGAGCTCGGCGACTTTTTCAATGTCCACTGCAAGAATATCTCCCTTCGTGATTTCCTGGCTACCCGTCAATTGCGGGATGATAGTCCTCAAGATGACCAGGAGGTTTGGATCATCAACTATGCTCTCAATTTTTGCTCTTAGTATGTCTTTCTTGAGATACTCGCTTAAGAGCTCCTCTTTCAGCTCTCTTGCCTTCTGGTCGATCATGACTTCTGCATATTTCTTAGTCTTCTTGTAACGCCTGTAATAGACGAGTAAGCTTCCAAGAACGACCGGGAACAAGTAGGGCGTCCAAAGCAAATACTGCTCTTCAGCTTTCTCCTTCGCGGTCTCCCATGACCATTTTTCTTTTTCGAGCTCGGCAATTATTTGCTCAAGCTCTCTGATTTTTTTGTTTCTCTCCTCAAGGGCTTGTTGTAAGATTTTGATCTGCTCTTCAAGCTGCTTCTTTTCAGTTTGTGTGATGTTGAGCTGCTGTTGCAAGTATTGTATTTGTTTCTCAAGTTCTGCTTTCTCTTGCTTTACTTTCTCGAGCTCTTTCTGCAGCTGCTCAATGAGTGCTTGACATTCTTCGACGCTTGAGCATGTGTAGTTTCCTGTTATGTTTGCTATTCCTGGAATAGTGATGTTGGTGAGGTTGAGGGTCATGTTTCCAGGAGTGGTAATGGTGGCATTAGTTTGGTTTGCTATTGTCTGATTTGAGCTTGTTTGATTGGTAAGCGTTTGATTTTCTTCTCCTGGAAAACGTACGGTAAAGTTTGATGGTGCTGATACTATGAGGTAAACATAGTCTTTGAATGGGAAGACTTGAATAGAATAATTCCCGATTGTCCTGTTTTGCCCTTCCCAAATGAGATAGATGTTATCTTGATACTCGACGATGGCTATAGTGCGATTATCAAGCTTGTTTTTATTTATAAAGATATGCAGGTCATCAATATATATTTCATCGCCGACATTGAGTTTTAGGGTTTGACTATATGCAAGTGCCCCTCCCAATATTCCTATATATATTAATATGAATAATATGCTAATAATTCGCTTCCTCATTCTCCCACCTCTCGTATTCCTTAACAAAATGGATGGGCAGAAATTCTCCAGAGCGGGCTTTTCTTGACATTGGAGGCCTAATGAGAATTTTCTTTATCATGTAGCCGTCATCAAAGAATGCGAACTTGGGATGGAGGCGCTTTAGCTCTTTATAGTCGATCTTCAGTTTTTCAGCTACTTCACGGCTTCTCATACGCTTAACAAACCTCTCTTGGCACTGCGCAACTACCACGTCGTCGAGATCGTCGTACTCTTGGCTGTCGAGGGTCCACACCAGCCCCTTACCACGAGAGATTCTTGCATAGACTTGGAGGTTCTGCTTCATACGCTCCTGGTATCTAACGAGCGTGTCAATCATATCTTTCTTCTTCTTGGGTGCAAGTAAGTGGGCGTCGGCAACGAAGAAACTTAGAACGTCGTCCCTCCGTTTGATATCCTCCCACCGGTCGTAGATTATGTTCAAGACTGCCATAGCCCAAATGTAGCGATCTAGAGGATCAGGAATAAATGAGAAAGTAAAGACGCTTATTTCGTCTTTCTTCTGGAGTATTTCATCTATCTTGTATTTTCCATCGCTATGAAGGATGCTGGCGATGTATTCAAGCTTCATGAGGGTAAAGCTGCTGAAATTTGCGTTCTTTCCGACCTCTTGGAACGTCTCGAGGAACCCTTCAATTGTCCGGTTTTTCCTTTTGGGCTCAATTTCTTCGGTGTAGAGCTTGTGAGCCTTTTTCACGATTAACCTTTCAATGGATCCTCCAGGAAATATTGATTTGAGTAGGTCCACAACATCTGGCTCGGTGATCTTCAGTGGTTTGTAGAACTTTGATCGTATCCCTTCATCGTTCTTCATGAAAGCACGGTATTTTCTTGTGACAGGAGAATAGATAATGGCTCTAAATGGTCTCGGCTCAACATGAAAGTACTTGTTGAGCACCTCGAGCATGTTTTCGTCATTGTTGGGCATGTTCATGAAGCCTCTCTCGTTCTTTGCTTCCAAGGCGGGCTCTATCTCGACAATTTTTCGCCCGCGGAGGAAGTCTACTTCCATGAGTGTCTGTGCAAGCGTGGTCTTTCCCGTGTTAGTCTGGCCAGAGATGTACCGATGTATCATGTCAGCGGAAACATAAACGAAATTTCCACCTTTGGTGATGCCCACGGCGTGAGTTTTTGGCCAGTCAATTTTGATTTCCTCAGGCTCGATAACAAAGCGGTCAAGGTATTGGGACATCATAGTTCTCCCCTCGCTTTGAGCTCGTTAACTCCGCTCCAGAGGAGCCTGAAGATGCTCTCCATAACCTGATCACGGAGCTTGTAACGACCTTTTTCATCTTTCTCAATAAGCTGAAGTCTCAGAAGCTCTTGAAGTGCTTCATGGACTGTCGGAACTGCAAGCCCGAACTTTTCAGCAAGCTCAGAAGGTGTCATTGGATCCTTCTCTCCATACAATGCCGCAATGATCTTCATCCTTAACGGCGCACGTGAGCTGACGGCCTTTTCAAGCTTCTTGAGAGCTATCTCCATACTTTCTCCGGTGAGAATAGCCTTGATAAGAAGATCATTGGCTCGTTTGTAGTTCTCGATGATCTCTAACGCCATCTTGAGCTTGCGCTCTCTGTAGATTCCAGCGATTTTAGACATGTCTTTCTCGAGATTTTGAGCTTCTTCGATCAACTCAAGTGCTAGGTCGAGATACTTGGCTTCTACTTCTTGTGCTGCTTCGGCCTTCAAACGTGAAATATATTCTTTTCTACTCTCAACTAACTCTTTCACCATGGTTTTTCCCTCCTTTTCAGAGATACATGATTCTCACGATGTGTGGCCGTCAAGCCATTAGGGTGCTTTTTTCCCTAATCACCTCGTGACCGGTTTTGGCCCACATGGGCCGGTGCCGTGGGGGTGGACGCTTTCGGAACCCCTACTTGCGTCCAACCCCTTTCACGGCAAGATTTAGAAAAAATGAAAGGTTCACCAAGCCTCTTTTGATTTCTTCAGCTCTTCAATGATGGCGGTAAACATCTCCTTGTTTATCTTGCCAAGTTCGCTGAAGAAGCCCTTACCAACGATCTCAAGCATCTGCTTTGCCTTCTCGAAGCCACGGTTGCTCAACTCTTCGAAGAATTCCTCAGGAATTTCCTTGATGGTTTCGGCAAGCTCATAACCCTTCTTGGCAAACTCTTGGAGAATCTTGTTCTCTGTCTTGAGGTACTCAATTTCCTTGAGAGCGCGCATATACATCTCGCCACCAATGTTAATTGGTTGCCAGACATAAACCGGGATTTTCTCTCCGGTTGTCTCGTCAGTCATATAGTAAGTTGGATTGGTGGGCTGTTTCGCGGCAATTATTCTTGTATTGCCGTAGCCGAAAATAGTGTCACCTGGAATATGATGGACCTCACCATTCCACTGCGGGCTCAGTAGACTCTTGTTAGGATAAACCAACCATCCGAGCTCAGTCTCTACTATGTGAGGTTTTATACGGCGGCTCTTTACCTCCTTGCCCGTGAAGGGTAATTTTATGCCAATCAAGGGCTTTTCTTTGACCCAAATTTCCATTTCTGGCGATGTTAAGGGAATTAGTCTCTTGCTTCTGGCTTTTGCGCTCTCGATCCAAGTCATGCGCATAAATTCGATAAATGCTATTGAGCCAAGGAGGATGTAGAAACTATACCTTGGCTTGGCTAGACCTTGGTGAATTTTATAGAGCGTGTCATAAAATCCTGGAAAAGCCAACATAATGAGACCTACTACTGCACCGATGCCAATCCCGAGGAGTGTGAACTTAATGATCCTAGCCTTTTGGCTGTCTTTTCCCTCGACCTTTCTCGCAAGCTCGGCTCTAATATCTTCACGTATCTCAGGATTGACTTCCATGACCAGCCCTCCTCATTTTTGCTTGCTTAATCTTCCTCAATAGTTGAGCTTCTTCCCTTGCAAAGCGCACTTTGAGCTCTTTTATCACGTCAAGCTTTCTCTCGAGCATTCTAACCTTATCCAAAGCCCTCACCTCACTCGGCAAATACTGACGCTAGGACAAAACAGGCTGGAGGAACGAACCAATACGCATAAATGGATAATGGCTCTTGCCCAAATGCCAAAACTAACCAAATTGGAATTGGTGCGAATAGCAGGAGGTAAGCGATTGGTCCTCTGATGTCGAACATGAAGATTGCCACTAATGCAAAGATAATCGTCAGTATAAAGTACGCTGCTATCATGAATAGAATGATAAACGCATAACCAACGTCGTCTAAGCTCCCTTTTGGGAATCCAAAGAGTAGAGTGTAAATAAAGAGATATGCAATGCCAAGGATTGCTCCATTTTTAATATTGTCCAAGTCAAACATGGTTAATCACCTACGAAGTATTCGACTGGAATGTAAGCTCCAGCCACGAGGGCGAGGAGCAGGTTTCCAGTCAATAAGCTCAATATCAAAATGAATTCTGCGATAAACATCCGAAAGCCTGCCCCTAAAGGTGCAAGGTTTACAATGAAGGGATTTCCTTTGTTGGTAATGTAGTGGATTGCTATTGCTCCGATGAAGGCAATCAAGGCAAATAATGCCGTTACTTGTCCGCTTAGTGTAAGGAAAGCCAATATCACAATCAGACCAAACCAAATGTACTCAACTAACTCAAGCAGATCCATTACTCATCACCTCTTTTCCTAACCAAATAAAGCGAGCCGATAAGATGTTTATACGTCACATTCACGACGGTAATGTTTCCAAAGCCTTCAAACTCTTCTATTGTGAGAATTTTTGTTTCGTTTGGAAATTCAAGCTTAATACTTCCATTTTGAAGAATAGTTACATTGTAATTCTTGCTCATGTCCTCTGCTGCTGGAAGATTATAAGCGATGTAGGCTTTTGTTGCATTGCTCCAACCGCTACGCTTCCAATCAAAACCACTAATCCAAAAAGCACCAATCCAGGCATCTTTGCCAATCTCTGCTTTGTCCCACCAAATATCATCTGTTTGTCCTTGATAGAGCGCAATAATCCCAAAGTAAACCTTGTAAACGCTTGCTTTCACGGTTACCTCGCGAGGAATCCACCAGCTGAAGCGGATTTTTGCCTCGTCAAGGTAAACGTAGTAGTCGGGATTCCACCAGTGAGCTCCTTCAATGACAAAGCTTTCTCCTAATTGCACACTCTCATAGCCATCAATGGGCATGACTTCTCTCTTAAACAGGTCGAGAGCCTTAGACGCTGCACCTTTGAGCAGATCCTTGAGGGACCATGCACCCACGGCTGGAGTTGTTACAAACAACAAAATAATCACAACTGCGAGAGCTTTTTTCCTCATTTTCTAATCCCTCCAAAGTAAGTAAACATACACTACGATGAGCACTACTCCGATCGGGAGAAGCAAAGATAATGCCCCTTGATTTTGATTATATGCTGAATAACTAACCACGTCGTCAAGCCAAATGATTAGTCCAGCCACGAAAGAAGTCACTGCAAAGAATCCGCCTGAAATGGCTTCGATGATTACTCCAAAAGTCATTAGGGCAATTCCCCAATTCAAGTGAGTGATGCCAACAATGTTCAAGAGTGCAAATGCTATTGCAAATGCAACTATCATTGCAATCACTGCTTCAATGTCATATTCGAAGCCAGTTCTCACACCTTCAATGAGCACGAAGAACGCTGCTATCCCAACGAGAAGCAAGAATTTTAAGTTTAGAGAAGCGTCAATTGTCGTTGGCATTATGTAGAATAATATTAGTGCTACAAATGAGCTTATTCCTGCATAAAACAACGAGCTTCTCAATGTTCCTTCATCGAAGTCTGTTACTTGCATGAGCAATGCTATTCCGAGCATTGCACCCGCGGCATAGACTACATGATAATAATTCTCTGCTGCAAGGGAGATAATGAGCATGAGAACAGATGCTCCTAAAGCCTCTGGTTTGTGGGAGAGCAGGAAGTAGATTCCGAGACCTATTGCAACTATTAATACGCTTAATATCACTCCTTGAGCACTCGCTTGTGCTAAACTCGCACTATACACTTTTATCATCCTCCTATCCTAATCACGCCCTTTAGGGCGCTTAAATCACCTTCAGCAAGTGGGCCGAGCACTCCAAGGGCATAGAGGATTATTACTAAGATGACGATGATCACGATTGCTTTTCCTACTGCTCCAAAGACGTAGCCACCGAGAAGCATTAGATAGATAAGCAATGCCGTCCAGAGTCGGATTCCAAGCCAGTCCCCTATTGCTATGATTGGGCTCATCATTAGTTGTCCTTGATTGCTTGAGAGATCCCACAAGAAGAGCAAGCCGACTATAATTAAGCTAAGGAAGAAAGCCATCTCTCCTGATGAGTAGAGTGCTGTTGCTGCTCCAAATACAAGGATGATTGTCAATAGTATTATTGGAAGCATTCCCACTTTTCTCACCTCGCTTTTGCAAATGAAAAGAAAGAAAGCCTTCAAATCCACCCTAATTCATCCGCAATAACCATCACTGTGGCACTTGGGAACCAATCGATAGGTGCTGGAAGAATACCATCTGCTCCTCCAACTAAGAGTGCCTTTGGATTGTCGGTTAATGCATAGGCTATGAACGCGTTTAATGGAGCCTCTATGAGATCACTAATACCTGGAATGAAGTTTATTGCATCAAGAATGTCAGCGAGGATTGCTATGATGAGCTTCAATATGAGAGGCTTATCTTCAAGTCCCCACATGTTAGTCATCCTCCACAAAGTAATCCACGAGCTTTAGGATCAGAGCGATCGTAATGGCGAGGGCAACGTTCTTGAGGAATTCGTCAAAGCCTACTAGCATGACTGTAAAGAGCAAAATAATGAGCAGAAAGATAAGGAACTTCTTGATCATGAGAACAACCTCCTTAGGAAGTCAATGAGCCCTCCTGATTGTGGATTTGCATTAACCGCAGCGTAGGCATCGACAACTCCTGCTCCGCTCCATGTCGGCAAGGCATCAATGCCATCCAATGGGTAAGCCGTCTTTTCAAGGATGAGTTTAATGGTCTCAGGAGTAAGATCGCCGTGCTTTTGCAAAATAAGAGCTACTACACCACTCACGTGGGGAGTTGCCATTGAAGTTCCAGACATAGCTATGAACTCATTCTTTGTTCCGGCTTTGGCGCTTAGGATTTTGACTCCAGGTGCAGCGATGTCAGGCTTAAGGTCCTTAAGTGCATTCAAGCCTGGACCTTTGCCTGAAAAGTCTGCTACTTTCATATCTCTATCGACTGCTGCTACGGTGATGGCACCAGAAGCTATTCCTGGAGAATCAACGACCACAAATTCGTTTCCAGCCGCAATGACAACGGGAATATGTTCCTCTCTTACGAGCTGCTCAACCTTCTTGACCATTGGATCATTTGGTGAGCCAAATGGAGAACCTAACGACATTGAAACAACTATGGGCTCGCTTGGGTGCTTCTTCTTCCATTCGACTACATAATCCAAACCCTGCAGGATCTGAGTCATTGTTCCTCCACCGTCTTGGCCCAAGACCTTGACTGCGAGAATGTTCGCCTCTGGAGCTACCCCACTCACATAGACTTGTTTTCCTTCATAGGTCACTTTGACAGGTCTTCCCGCCACGATACCGGCAACATGGGTTCCATGTCCGTTCAAATCCTCGGCTGGCTCGTCATCTACGAAATTTACAAATGCCACACAAGCTCCTTGTAGGGCAACATGATCACAGTCAACTCCAGTATCCAATATTGCCACCGTTACTCCTTTTCCGGTAATGCCTTCTTTTGACCAAGCGAGATCTGCCTTGATGAGCTTAATATTCCAAATTGCCGAAGAGACTTGTTCAGGAGTAATCGCGATGTTTGCAGTAGTAAAGGTCGTCTCATTCTCAATGAAGACTGGAGAATTCACCACATAGAGGTCTGGCCAGATTTCCTTGATGTAGAATCTGTAGTCAAAGTCAAAAGCTTTGGAATACACTAGATTTTTGATAAGCGAAGGTTTAGCTTTAAGTGAGATTGCGTTAATATCCTCATCTATGTAAATTACGTCAGCTCCAAGCGCCTCAAGTGCTTTCTTAAGCCTGTCATTTGGTTTTGTCCAGGTAATGAAAATCCATTGAATTTCTTCATCATTCCTCACCTTTTGATTGAATGTTTCAAGCCATTTGAGAGCCGTGTCAGTTAGGTTTGCACTCGCTTGGATTGATCCTTCAATCCAGTCCCAAAAGCGCTCGTCCACATAAATATCAGTATTGGTTCTTAGCATTCCAGTGGGAGGATCAAAGCGCCACTTCTTGATTTCAATGATAATCTTATTCGCGAGGTCGGAGAAAGTCAAAGAAGGAATATCAAGAGAAGGGGTTTCAGAGCTCGTTGAGTTACTGTCAGCTATTGCAACACTAAATGTAGAAAAAAGTACAATGAAAACTAATGCAATCGCTGGAAGGGGCTTCATTTTAAATCAGCCCCCTTAAGAGCTTTCTTCGTCATCCTCGAGACCGAGGATTGACTTCCAGTCAAGGTTAGGTTTGAAGAAACCTCTTCCGCTTGGCTTAGTGATTGGGTTGAATCCTCTCCAATCTTCGGAGCTAACAGAAAGCGCTTTCAAATCTCTTTCTTTCAAGCTGTAGCTGTTTGGAATCGTGATATCACCAAGTCCTTTCCGTATTTCCCACACTCCAGAGCTAATCCTTGCTGCATTTCCAGTCCACTTGCCAAAGACAGTTATAAGATCATCGATGTTCACATTCTTGTTGAAGATGTTTCCTGAATAGACTTCCTCCTCGCTTCCAAAGAGTCCTCCGAGATATGTAACTCTTTTAATCACTTTAATATCCGTTCTTTCGACGTTTCCCCATCCCTCTGTCCAGTGCTCACGTCCTTTGAGTGGGATTATGTAGTAATCAACTGCTTTAATGCCAAACTTTGCCCAAAAGCTTTCGTCCCATACAACATAAGCTTTATAGTTATTCAAGTCTTTGAAGACCTTATTTGTGAATTTAACTCTACCATCGCTTTCTCTGACCTCAAAGTCGCTTTCAAGGTTGAAATTGTCTAAGAGATTTGCGTCGCTTGAGTAGACCATCATGATGTATCTGTCGCTGTCATCGTCGCTCTTTGTGAAGACTATCCAGTCATTTGCGCCATCTCCTGTGACATCATACTGCCAACTAAATATGCCATCCCTGTCATCGTCTGTAATTGTTTTTGTTGAGAGGTTTCCAAGGTCCAGGATTGCACCAAGCTCGCTTAAACCACGTATTGTAAAGCTCAAGCTTCCAATTTCAACTGTATCGCCGTCTTTGATATCAGCAACTGAAACCCAATATGGACCTCCAGCGATCCAAACACTCAACTGCATTGTAGCATTATCTACTATGGTGTTTGTGGTGCTGTTCTTGGCAAGGGCCTCAATCTTCAAAGTGTATTCGCCGGGAGTAACGTTGCCTAGAGTTATAATGCCTGTCCATAATCCTGGAGTGCTGGTGTTTGTCAAGGTGTAGATGTCCGCGGTGCCATCTCCATCCATGTCAAGGGCGTTTCCGTATTCATCAATGAATTTCGCTGTAACTTCAAGTTGATCAGCATTAGTATAGCTGCTAAGAGCGAAGGGATCTCCAGAGCTGGTTAATATTGTTACGTTGAGGGTGGCGTTTGTTCCAGCTATTAGCTCAATTCCTGGATCAGTGATGGCGTTCTCCCACTCGGTCTCTGTTATGGTCGCTGCCCTAACTACTGCAACTGCTGATGCTACTACCAAGAAAACCAAAATCCAAACAAAGCCTTTTTTCCAAAATCTCTTCATCTCACCTCAACCTCCAATAGCGTGATTACGGTGGCGCAAACAATCAAATCAGCCACCTCCAAATCCAAAAATGCTCTTAATCCATTGCACCATGCTCTTGATTCTGTCAAGAATAGACTTCCACCAGCTGGTTTCCTTGTTGTAGAAGACTTTGATTTCTGCCTCACCGCTCACGAAGGCATCGGCAGGTACTTTCACGGCAATGGTTCCATCGTCGAGCTCTTCAACTTGCAAGGTTTCTCTTGAGCCGGTAAGGGCTACTGCCTCAACAACATCGCTCTCGTCCTCGACGCCCTTCAAGGGCACGTAGATTGTCACATTAGAAACGTCAGCATTGCTTGAAATCTTGATGACTTTCACGTAAGTGTCGCCCTTGCCCTTTGCGGCATTTTCTGCGAGCTTTTGAGCAGTCTGCCAGTCGAGGATGTTTCTAAAGTCTTCGAGCTTCGCTGGAAACTCGAGCTCCTCTTTCGAGAGTGTCCAAATGCTCTTAATCCAATGAGTGCTAATTTCTCCAGGTTCGAGCGTATCGGTGCGGATGAGCTTCAAGTCAGTGGAGTTTTGAGGCTGCCAACTAACCATTCTAATGCCATCGAGCTCGAACTCTGGATACTGCAATACGGAGAAGCCAAGATCAACAGGATCAATAGAATAGATAACGTTGATTTTTGTCGCCGTTGGGTTAGTAACCTTGAACTCTTTTTCATAAACGTAAGTCTTTTTGTCCTCATCAAGGATGATTATCTTGTCAAAGCCCCCACTTGATCTTACTGTTTCAAACTGAATTGGTAAGTTGAACTGGATCTTATCAGCCCTGTACCAGTAATGGCCTTGATAATAGAAATCATAACCAGTATAATCGCTCTTGAGCTTTTCAGCACTTGTGATGCTCAGATTTGTTGCAACATCTGGAACCGGGACATAGCCATTTGGATCAGTTGTTGAGACTTCCAAGCCCGCATAGAATGTTGCTTTTTCTTTTGTTAAATCAACCATTGGAGAGAAGATTTGTCTGAAATTAGCGAGCTCGGAGAGCTTCATACGACCAATCTCGTACAAAGCTTTGATTTCGTCTTCTGTGAAAGGATTATCAAGCCTTATACGTACTTCATCAAGTATCTTTGCAAGTGCATATACATCCCCTGCTCTCCCAATATCAACAACGTCAAGTGAAGTTTCAAATGGTGGTAGGGATGATGTAGCCTCAGCGACTTTTTGTTTATCAATGAGAATTTCGAGTGTTGTTGATGAACTGTCCCAAATCATGTTTATTGCCACATAATGCCATTCTCCGACAATGCTCGTTCCAGAATCAACATAAAAAGTCTGTGCTGTGCCTGTGTTATTCACATTTGTCTGTGCTCTCAATTCCCCACTTGTAGTCACCCACGCAACAACATTTACCGGACCTATCGAACTGGATGTCACTAATATTGGTCTGTTAGAAGACGGGGCTGCTGGAACATATACCGCAAAAGCAACTGAGATTGAGTTCTGTGGGCTTAGAGCAAGTCCACTCAATCTCACATACTCGTTCGCATTATTGTCAAACTCAAACGCATTCAGAATTTTCCCGCTCACGAGCTTTGGATATCCTGTCGTGCTATTGAAATAGATTGTAGCATTCACTATCGAGCCCTGATAGTAACAAGGCGTCACATTGTTCGTTGTATCCATTGTATCCAGCCCGCAGAACAGTGTCACGTCAGTAAAGTTTATACTGTCCTCTGGAACAATGACCCACTTTGGCAAATCTAAAGTTTCAGCACTTGCAACCCCTGCCATGCTTGCTAAGAAGAGCGCTATCACAAAAAATCCTGCAAACTTCTTGAGCCTCACATCAAACTCCCCCCGCGGAGGTTTTTACAATGCTGATTTAAACTCAAAAACAAAACCCAAATTAAGCAAACAAGATTTTACAAAATTGTTTTTGTCAGAATAAGCTAAATCAACAGCGTTTTGAAAAGAAGCAATGAGAGCGCAGAAAAGAAGAGAGAAGCTTGCTCAACATTCTAAAAAAGAGATTAATATTCCTTTATTTTTATGCCCATCTCCTTCAAGAAGTCAATGAATTTTTCAGTCGGGCGGGCCTGCCCCTCTGGAGTCCAAACCACGTATTCAGGATTATCCCCATACTTCCACTTATACCACTTAAATAATCGTAGCAATTTATATAGGGAGATATCATTTTTTCTCGAAATCATTCTCAAAGAAACGATTCTAATCTTCACACTCAAAAATTCTCACCTCCTTTATAAATTCTAACTCCTAAAAACTTTCTTTTCGAGATTTGTTCACCTTCCAAAACTGCAACTAAATAATCTACAATACGAGAATAAGCCTCGTCTGCGAGCATCTCAAGGTTTGCATAGTGTCTTTCTCCTATTGAACGAGGAGCGCGCCCTTGAATGAAGTCAGCGACCTCGAAAGAAACGCCATGCCTAATGAGGAAGTTGAAATGCCATTTTCTGATAGTCTTTGCTTTAACTCTACGTGCTTTATCCTCAAAGCGTACCCACTCCCTCATGGCATCATAACTTGCTTTAACCGGCTCAAGCTCTTTAGCAAAATCCGCAGGCATGTAAGCATAGAAAGCTCTTTTAGTGCCTTTGGCGGCCTCTTGGAGAGGGTACTTTGCAATATTGCCCTCAAAGATGAGCTTAGAAGCGTCAAAGGTTGTTAAGAGGTAATGGACATGAGAAAGCCTAAGACCAGAAAAGACTAAAAGCTTGAATGTGAGCTCACGACGTTTTTCTCCATAACTTAATACTTGTTTCCACGCTTCTCTTAACTCATCATTTGTGATGTGTGTCTGATCCACGCCACTCTTCTTTATCTTGGCGTACTTCCTTATCCTGTTGGCTGCATCCTCATTAATGATTTCACGCTCTTCAAGGAATGTCACAAAGTTCCTCAAGGCGCTAACGAGGTGATGAGTATAGTGCTCTTTTTGGAGAGCAGAAACCAAGTCACCAATGGTCTCTAATTTGTACTTCTTCATGAATTTGTCAAGTGCTTTTATGTAGTCTTTCGCTGTTTTCTCTATTACTCTATAAGAGAGCCATTCGCTAAACTGCCCTTTATGCGCGTCCCACAAGTCATTTAGGGCTTCATAGGCGAAGGTCGCGGGTTCAAATCCCGCCGGGTCCGCCAGCAGGTTTCATCCCTAATCCTTCCAACTCTCCTCTAAAAATTTTTATTATTCTGATTACTTTGTTCTCATTTTCAGAAAAAAGAGTTAAAGCATCATTTGCACTCTCAGTTACCTTAAGTTCAAGGAATTACCCTCCCAAGAATTAGGCATGAAGATAAAAATTAACTCAAAGAGTGAAAGGCTGTTGGCACTTCTTCCACGTCCAATATCTCCATATCCCCTGTTAGCAGCTCTCCTTTTTGATGTATTTCCTAACCAATAGCTCGACACTTCATAGTTCTTTATTCTTTTAATTTTATTGGTAGCTTTAATTCAAACTTTAGCGTCTTTTGATCCTTTGGAATCTTAATTTCTAAGGTGTATTGGGATGCATCAGAAACGTCATCGAAGACCACATAACCTGATACATAACTTCCAGGTTTGAGGATTATGTCTCCAGTAATTTTGCTCATAATTAAGTTTCCATTGTCGGTGCCTTCTGAGGATATTAGCTTCCAATTATCAATGTTGAGCAAATGTTCCACTTCTCCAATGTTTTTGAGCTTAAAGTAAACTTTCACAAGGGTTTTTAGTTTGCTGATTTCGAGATATGGAGTTTTCTCAACTTTTTCTAACGTAATCACAAAGGGATAGGCTTCTATTGTTTTGTTAACTACTACTTCGTTCGGTTTCGGCACTTCTTTTATTTCGAATGGAATTTCAAGAAATTCTTCTTTGCCTTCAATCCAGTCATGTAGAGGTACTATTAATTCTGTCTTTCCTTGGACATAGGGGAATAATAACCATGCTTCCTTTTCTGAATTGGGATTTACAGTTAAAAACCAGCTGCTTGAGACTATTCCTACACTTCCCCCAAGGCTAATTCCGTTCAGATCAATTGTTATATCTTTGCTCCCCATGTTTTTAATTCTTAGAACAACCTTTATTCCATTTTCTTTGCCTTCAAATGTTTCATATTCGAAAACTGCATATTTAACTAACGTTGCTTCGATAGAGAATTGTTGAGCCGCTTTGCTTATGTTTACAGTTTTGTAATCCAAAAGAGGTCTAAGTCCAGATAATTTAATTGTAACTTTCCTTTCCGGGATTATTTCTATTCTCTGGACTTTGAACTCAAAATCCTTGCTGTTTAAACTTATTTCCTCCATTGGAAATAGAAATGCTTCTTTTATGTATTCACCAGGCTCAAGTTTTTTGGAGTAGCTGTACTGAAATTCATTATAATACCCTTCCACAGGAAATCCATCAACTGTAAGCTTTGCAGGTTCCATCCCTATTAGTTCTATTGAGTAGTTCCCGATATTTCTAAGCTTAGCGTCTATTCTTAAGTACTTCTTGAGATTTCCGGGGTGTATATAAATTCCATAACGATAGAATTCAAGTGCAGCATTCCCATCTATTTGAGTTATGTTTAATGGCTTTGCATTTTTAAGATAAAGGTTTTCAAAATAATCCTTTCTCTCTTGTTCATCCATTTTAGGAAGATTCTGAGCTATGAAAGTCCGTTTTAACATCATATTCTCAACAATTAGTGTTGCGTTAATAACTCCATAGCTGGATATTCCTTTTTGGAAGTCTGTTATTATGTAGCGAGCCTTATACACAGTGGAGGTTTTTGAGAGTCCAGTAAATTCTTCGGTGTAGGGCTGGAAGTCGGATTTTTGAATACTTAATGTGCCATTATATATGAGAAGCCTAAATTCGTCTTTTATTATTACTTCTAGCTTTCCATCGATTTTTGTATAGTTTGTTTGGTTTTGAACTTCTAGGTATAAAACCAATGCATTTGCATCTTTTTTCCAGTCAAGTATTAATTTGAAGTCCTTAATTTTTTCTTTTGGTATGGTATGGATTGGAGTTGTTGTAGTTGTTAGGGGTATGGTAGTCGTGTTTATAGTTTCAGAAGTTAATGAAGAGGATATAGCTTTTTGTGAAGTAGTTGTGGATGTTTGTGATTCAGGAAGTTGGCTCTGGAGGCACCCACTAACAATTATTGTCAACAAAAGCATCAATGCTATATGGCTCTTCCTCATGAAGTCCCCTTACTTAAGTAAATATGAAAAGATAGTTAAGCTTTTTGTAGGACACTCATCTTTTTCTGTTTTAATAGCCTTAACAACTTTGGCAAGAAATGAAAGGAAAAATTGAGGCAGGCATTAATGATATAAAGCTTCTTTGTCATCATATCCAAGAAGCCTAAACGTCAAAAACTGTTTAAGTGTTCAATCTATTTGCACACCATTAACAAAGATGCCATAGCTTATGTCTACTTTCATCTCTATAAGAAATCTCTTATTAACAGCTTTAATTAGGCGTTTTCCTAATTTTTATCTATTTCTGCTTGTACTCCTCAAGCTAACATCTGTTGCATAGATTCAAACTTATGTTTCTTTTATGTGTTCAGCATGATTTCCCAAAACAGACACTATCTCTAGAACTTCCTCTCTTGATAGCTTATCAGGAAGTTGTTCAAAATATTCATTTAGCTTATCTAACTCCAAAATAGGGACTGCTGATTTAGTCTTTCCTTTAATTTTTGCATCACCTGTGAGTACTATCAAGGGCTGAACGGGATATTCTTTCTTAAGAATTCTCTTTAAAAAAGAAGTTACTGCAGAGGCTCCACTCCTAGCTTCTTCACTTGAACTTCTTACTTTCTTTCCATGTTTTCTGGACTTTTCAATTGTCTCTCCATTTAACCGATATTCGCCGGAATAATTTTTGGTTTCAAGAACAAAAATACCTTTTGAATTTACTATTACGTGGTCTATGTTTCCTTTTTTACTGACCAAGCGTATATCTGACAGGATAAAGCTATTTGGGTAATTAAACTCTTCAATAACACTAAATTCTCCTTCAAAGCCCTTTTTCCAAGTTGAATATCTCCTATATTCCCTTAGTGTAAAGACTAACATGATTAAACCCAAGTAAAAGAATACTATGGAGATGAGAGTTAGCATGAAAAGGATAACATTTACTGCCATCATCCTTCTAAAACGCTTCTTATGAAGCACCGCTTGTTGAGCGGTATATAACATTTTTACCACTCTAACAATAATCATATCATCTCATAAATAAGCATTTTCATTAAAAGAGAATTCGTGATATTCTCAACTTAACTCTAAAAGAGGTTTGAGCTTGAATTTCATCAATTTGCTATAAACAGAAAAGTGTATTTTGGATAATCTCCTCATTGTGGCAGTTATCTCAAAAAAGTTTAAATATTCGAATACTTTAAACAATTATTAATGCTTGTTTTTTATATTGCAATCCACAGGAGGTGCTAAAGGTTGTCTAAGATTATTCAGAGTGGGTTTAAGAGCATAGATGAAGCATTGGGTGGGGGGCTTATTGAAGGTGGATTCTTTTTAATTAACTACGATAAAAACTCTCTTGGATGGGTGTTGGGACTGAAGATGGTTAAAAAGCTGCTTGATCAAGGAGCAACGGTTTTAATAGCCAACATGACACTTCCTGTTTCTAAACTTGAATTGAGATGTAATTATGTTGGATTGGACATTCAAAAAGAAGGCAAAAAGGGGAACCTTTTTATAATCGACCTTTTCGGGTCAAAATACAGAATCCATGAAAATAAGCCCTATATCTACCAAATAGAGGATTGGGAAGATGAAACAGCATATGCAAAGCTTGGAGAGATTCTTAAAAGCATAACTACAAAACTTCCAAAAGATAAACCTCTTGTGACTCTTTTGGCAACTTTAGAAGGAGCATACCTAAATTTTGGAGAGTATATGCTTGTAAAATTGGTTAGAGGCTGGTTAATGGTTGCAGAGAAATTTCATGCTCAGGAAGCTACAAACATTCTCCTGTTAAATAGGGATGCTGTTCCAGAGAGAATTGAAGCATGGCTTATCAGCATTAGTGATCAGGTTGTGGAATTTATCTCAAAACTATCTTCAGCTGGTTTAGAAGAAATTATCACGATACCAAAATCTTTGATTCCAGGCTTTGTCCCAACTCACTACACCATAAGACTTTCAAAAGAGAAGATCATAGATATGTGGTGAAGAGTAACGCTTAAAAATTAACCCCCTAATTTTTTTGTGGAGTTGGGGAGGGAGGAGGCATGAAATTGAAGGCGATAAAAATCAAGGATAGGGATGGAGAGTTACTGTTTAGATGTCCACGATGTGGAATGGTCTTTAAGAAGAGTAAGGATTATATTAAGCATGTGAACAAGGCTCATGGACACCTTTTTAGAAAAGCTTAAGTTTTTCTTTCTCTATTCTTAATTTGGGGATGAGGATAAGCCAGGAAACTGAGTTGTGATGAACGGTTGGGCTTCCCGACCTATTCTTTCAAATTGATCTCCTTTATCATCTTTACAATAAATGTCTTTCCAATCTTTTCTCTGCTAACTAATTGTTTCTTTTCCAGCTCTTGAATTATCCTGCTAACAGTTGGTCTTGAATAACCTGTTAGTTCTGGTAAGTCCTCCTGCTTAACCTGACCTCCTTTTTGAAGTATGGCTTTAACGACTATTCTCTCTTTTTCAGTTAGAACCTCAATTGGAACCCTATTTGCACTCCATCTCTTCTTTCCATAATAGATAACAATTGGCACAGCTATTGCAAGTGAAATCACTGCACCGATTAGCGAATATTTATAGGGGGATGGCTTTTTAGGAGGCTCTATTGGAATTCTTTGTATGTTTTTCCCATACCAAAAAACTGAGTATCCTAAGCTCTCTAACTTACTCTCTATAACAGGAGAAAGCCCGGTTCCTATCATAACCACTTGTTTTGGCTTTAATGTTTCCAACGCTGTTGCAGCATATTCAGATAAGTCGTTTTCAAGGGTTAGGAGTAAGGGATAATCGTAAGTCATTGAAAATCTTGCCGCAGCTAAAGCTGAACCATAATCCAATGCACTTGCCAAAACAACTGTATCAGCCTTTGAATAAAAATGCAAGGCTAACTTTTCAGCAGTTTCAGTTCTAACATCTCCACCAATTCTCGTCGGTGTAAAACCCATACCCAATAACTCATCTTCAACCTCTTTGCTAACTGCATCGTAGTTTCCAATAATAAGAACATTCTTCCATCCGAATTGGACATAAGAGTAAAGCTGTGCTTTTGCTTTTTCATCCAATTGGGTCGGATTTACAGGGACAATTGGAATGCCAAGTTTGGAAGCATAAGGAATGGCTACGATGTAATCGATAAGGTCATCATTTCTTACAATGATCAAATCATACCTACGGACATCCTCTTGGCTATTTACAAATGCCATTAACAGGGATGCAGAGATAATGAACAGTAATGAAAATGAAATCCATTTTTTAATTTTCAATCCAACCACCTAATAAAGCTAAAAGGGGAAAGTTTAAAAAGATTTTTAAATTTCAAAAGTTTCTCCTGGGTTAAGGATAACAACCTCTGTTTTATCTCCAACAAGTTCTTTAAACTCTTCTGGGTTTTGAGCAATTGGTGGGAAGGTGTTATAGTGCATTGGGATTACATATTTTGGTTTAAGCAATTCTACGGCTTTTGCAGCTTCCTTTGGTCCCATTGTGAAGTGCCCACCTATTGGAAGTAAAGCCACATCAATTCCATAAAGCTCAGCAAAGAGTTCCATGTCTTTAAAAACGTACGTATCCCCGGCGTGGTAAATCTTAACACCATCGATTTCAATTATGTAACCGCAGGGATTTCCTATGTTTGTTTTTCCATCACTACTTGAATGCCATGCAGGAACTTGAACAATTTTAACTCCATCAATTTCGGTTGGACCATAATTCATTCCAATTGTTGTTATTCCTTTGTTACTTTCAACCAAATATGTAGATATATCATACATCGCAACAATCTTAGCCCCTGCTCTCTTTGCAATTTTTACAGCATCTCCAAGGTGATCTCCATGTGCGTGGGTGATCAATATCAAATCTACTTTGTCAAAATCTTCTGGCTTTGCGGCGGCTTTGGGGTTTCCTGTTAAGAATGGGTCAATTAAAATTCTCTTACTTCCCTTTATCTCAAAAGCTGCGTGTCCCAAAAATCTAATCCCTACCATCTTTTCTCCCTCCAAAACACTCCATCTGCTTATATTAACCTTTGGAAATTTAACTCTTTCTGAACTTACAATCCTTGACATAGATGTAGGGGGCATTGATGTCTTTAAATGCTCATTGACGTTTTACATTTCCTATTTTTACCCAAAAAAGGTTAATTGTCAATTTTCGGAAAGCTTATATAGACTTTTACCGACATGAAATTCGGTGATTGTCAAATGGTCTTAAATTACTTTTTTAATCCAAGATCAATAGCTGTCATTGGAGCATCAAGTGACGAAAAAAAGCTTGGTTTTGAGGTTTTTAAGAATTTGAAGAATTATCATGGGAATGTGTATCCAGTGAACATAAAGGAAGAAGAGGTTCAGGGTGTCAAAGCATACAAGAACGTGAAAGAAATTCCTGATGAAGTTGATTTGGCAATAATAATCGTTCCACCAAAGTTTGTAAAGCAAACAGTTGCTGACTGTGGAGAGAAAGGCGTTAAAGCCATAGTTATCATCACTGCTGGCTTTGGCGAAACAGGAGAAAAAGGAAAGAAAGAAGAGAGAGAAATTGTTGAAATAGCACACAAATATGGAATGAGAATCATTGGTCCAAACTGTGTTGGAATAATGAACACCCATGCGAACTTAAATGCAACTTTCATTTCCGTTGCAAAGAAAGGGAATATAGCATTCGTTTCTCAAAGCGGTGCATTGGGTGCGGCTATTGTCTACAAAGCAATTAAGGAAAATATTGGCTTTTCTAAGTTCATAAGCGTTGGGAATATGGCAGATGTGGATTTTGCAGACTTGATGGAGTATTTAGCTGATGATGAAGAGAGTAAAGCCATTGCTTTATACATTGAGGGTGTCAAAGACGGTAAAAGGTTCATGGAAGTTGCTAAAAAGGTGAGCAAGAAGAAACCAATAATAGTTTTGAAAGCTGGAAAGAGCGAAAGCGGAGCCAAAGCAGCGTCATCTCACACGGGATCTTTAGCTGGAAGTTATGCAATCTACGAAGCGGCATTTAATCAAAGTGGACTTTTGATAGCTAATACAATTGATGAAATGCTCAGCATGGCAAGGGCTTTTACTCAACCATTACCAAAAGGCAATAGAGTTGCAATCATGACAAATGCTGGCGGTCCGGGAGTGTTAACAGCTGATGAGATTGACAAGTATGGATTAAAGCTTGCTCAACTAAAGGAAGAGACAATGCAAAAGCTTAGAGAGTTTTTACCTCCAATGGCTGCCGTTAAAAATCCAGTTGATATGATAGCAAGTGCAAGAGGAGAAGATTACTACAAAACGGCTAAACTTTTGCTTGAGGATGAAAATGTTGATCTGCTCATTGCGATTTGTGTAGTCCCTACTTTTGCAGGAATGACTATCACAGAGCATGCTGAAGGAGTAATTAGGGCAATGAGAGAATTAAACAATGAAAAGCCCGTTTTAGCCTTGTTTATGGCTGGTTATGTTAGTGAAAAAGCCAAAGAGCTACTTGAGAGGGAAGGAATCCCAGCATATGAAAGACCTGAAGATGTTGGGATAGCGGCTTATGCATTAACTAAGTTTAAGGAAATTAAGGAGGAGGTTTGATTATGGCGAAGGTTAGGGATATAGTTTTAATGGATAAACCCGGTGAAAGAGTTTTACTTTTAGGAAATGAAGCCATTGCAAGGGGTGCTCTTGAGGCAAATATAGCGGTTTATGCTGCATATCCAGGAACACCAAGCTCTGAATTAACAGACACAATGGCAATGGTTGCTCAAAAAGCTGGTGTTTATATGGAGTATTCAACAAATGAAAAAGTTGCTTTTGAAACGGCTTTAGCCGCTGCATGGAGTGGTCTTAGAGCTATGACAGCAATGAAGCACGTTGGTTTAAACGTTGCAGCTGATACTTTTTTAAGTGCTGTTGGAATGGGAGTTGAAGGTGGATTTGTTATAATGGTTGCTGATGATCCAAGTATGTGGTCTTCACAGAATGAGCAGGATACAAGGGTTTATGCCAAATTTGCAAATGTTCCCGTCTTTGAGCCAATTTCACCCCATGAAGCGAAAGAGATGACGAAATATGCCTTTGAGCTAAGCGAGAAGTTTAAACATTTCGTGCTCTTGAGAACAACCACAAGAAGCTCACACGCAAGAGGAGATGTGGTTCTAGGGGAATTGCCCGAAGAAATTAAGCAAGGAAAGAGAAAATTTGGAGAATTTAAGAAAGATCCATCTCGTTTTGTTGATGTTCCAGCAAATGCAAGAAGGTTCCATCCACAAATACTTGAAAAGATCGAAAAGATAAGGGAAGAATTGGCAGAATGTCCATTTAACTGGATAGAAGGCAAGGAAGATGCAAAGGTTGGTATAATTGCTCCGGGTTTAGCTTATGCTTATGTTAAAGAAGCTTTGGCTTGGCTTGGTGTAAATGATGTAAAAGTTCTTAAATTAGGAACACCATTCCCAGTTCCATATAAGCTCTTAGAAAAGTTCCTTGAAGGTTTGGAGAGAGTTTTAATTGTTGAAGAGCTTGAACCAGTCGTTGAAGAGCAAGTTAAAACCTGGGTTTTTGACAAGGGCTTGACTATTGAGATCAAGGGGAAAGAATTAGTTCCAAGAGTTTATGAGATGACGACTAGAAGGGCTGTAACTGCTATTGCCCAATTCTTGGGATTAGAGACTCCAGTTGACTTTGCTAAGATTGATGAGAAGTATGAGAAGGTTAAAACAATTGCCCCTCCAAGACCACCTTCACTCTGTCCAGCTTGTCCACATAGGAACAGCTTTTATGCTATTAGGAAAGCTGCTGGAAGTAAAGCCATATTCCCAAGCGATATTGGATGTTATACCTTAGGTGTCTTGCCACCACTTAAGACAGTTGATACAACCGTTGCTATGGGTGCTTCGATTGGAATTGCCCATGGATTAAGTGTTGCAAGCGGGGAAAAGCAAATAATCGTTGCTACAATTGGTGATTCAACGTTCTATCACACAGGATTGCCAGCTCTGGCTAATGCAATATACAACCGCTCAAACGTGCTAATAGTTGTTTTAGATAACTTTGTAACTGCAATGACAGGTGACCAACCAAATCCAAGCACCGGTGAGACTCCACACGGCCCAGGAAAGAGGATTCCAATTGAAGAGATTGCAAAAGCTATGGGTGCTGATTTTGTTGCAGTAGTTGACCCATATGACATAAAGAAGACATATGAGACAATTAAAGAAGCTTTGAAAGTGAAGGGAGTTAGCGTTGTGGTTTCAAGACAAATATGTGCCTTACACAGAATTGGACAAATGAGGAGAAGAGGAGAGAAGTGGCCACTCTACACTGTCAATGAGGAGAAGTGTACAGGATGTAAGATTTGTATAAATGCATATGGCTGTCCAGCAATTTATTGGAGTGAAGAGAAGAAGAAAGCACAAGTCGATCCAATTATGTGTTGGGGTTGCGGAGGTTGTGCGCAAGTTTGTCCTTTTGGAGCTTTTGAGCCTATAAAGGAGGGAGAGCAATGAAAGATTATAACATTGTCATCACTGGTGTTGGTGGTCAAGGAGTATTAACAGCTTCACAAATTTTGGGATGGGCTGCTTTAAGAGCGGGTTATAAAGTGAGGGTTGGAGAAGTTCATGGAATGAGCCAAAGATTTGGAAGCGTTATTGCTTACGTTCGCTTTGGAGAAGATGTCTATGGAGCGATGGTTCCAGAGGGAAAAGCAGATGTAATTATGGCTTTTGAACCAGTTGAGGCTTTAAGATATATAAACTATCTAAAAGAGGGTGGTTTGGTTATTGCTAACTCAAAGCCAATCCCACCAGTCCAAGTTTCAATGGGCTTAGCTAAGTATCCAAGTATGGAGGAGATTAGGAACATCATAGAAAATGAATTTAAGGCAAAGCTCATTGCATTTGATGCAGAGGAGTTAGCAATTAAGGCAGGGCATGCAATTACAACCAACACTGTTTTAATTGGAGCATTAACCCAAACTCCAGAGTTTCCATTAAGTGCAGAGCATGTAAAAGAGGTTATAAGATTGAGCGTTCCTCCAAAAGCCGTTGAGGTCAACATGAAAGCTTTTGATCTAGGAGTCCAAGCCGCAAGGGAGCTTTTGGGGCTTTGAAATTTTTGTTTTTTCTCATTCAATACAATTCTTACACTAGTCTTGAGTTCTAATGCTCCCAGAGTTTTTACTGTAGAGGCTTCTGTTTACCTCAACTTTTTCGAGAACCTTTCTAATGATATTACTAAGCTCATAGTACGTCCTCCAGATGTTTTCAGCAGATTTTTCAAGAGTAAGAGCTAATTGGTGGGCTGTTTCATGAGAAAATTCAAAATATCTTTCGAGGTAAAACTCAAAAACTTCATGCAGAATTGTTTTGAGCTCCTCTAACTTGTCTTCCTGAGCAACTACAACAATTTCACCATTATTAAACCACCAACCAGTCTCATCAAGAATCTCAGCCCAGTTTGGATAAGAAACCTTAATCTCAGAAGGTTTAAGAACCCTAACTACAACCACAACACCACCAACATAACATTTCCAACAAACTTTAAATACTTTTCTCTTAAATTACACTTGGGTGAAGATTATGAAATACAGAGACATTAATATGTTAAATTACAAAAATTTACAAGACATGGAGTACATTGCGGCCTTGACAGACAAAGTCCCATACTATAACTTTGAGACAAAAGAGCCGAAGTTTATTGAAAAAGACAAAATTCAGCAGCTAATTTCAAAATTCGTGAGGGAAGGAAAGTTCGCTGAGGCAAAAGAGCTAATGGAATCTTCGAAAAAAGATTATCTGAAAGAGCTTGAGAAGAATCTTACTCCGAAACTCCTCTCTCTCAGGATTTCGTTCCCCTTATGGGTGAAGCTTTACGCTTTGGCACTCAAGTATGAAACCTCTCCCTCGGCAATTCTCAGGAGACTCTTGATCAATGCAACTAAGAACCTCATTGAAGAATTGAATGAAGCAAGTATAATAACTCCAAGGGCTTACTTGCTGATTAAGGAGTCTCTTGAAGGTTTAGAGAAATTGCAGGAGAGGAGAACGTTTAATGAGGATGAAGAGGGCAGGAAGTACATGCTGATTTACGAGCATGAGGAGCCAATAAGTGTTTCTGGTTTAAAGCACATCCATTATTTCCTAAAGCGTCTCGTGAAAGCCTATGTCAAGCGAGATAATATTCCAGAGGAAATTGTGGACTTGCTTTTTGAGAAAACTGTTGCCAGCGATTTCGAGACCCCTGAAGCATTTTTCTACACGTATGTGGGTGTTTTCAAGGAGAATGATGAAATATTCCTAAGGTTAGGTCCAGAAGTGAATACTCTCGATTTCCACTATGTTGTATTTGAGTATCCAGTAAGAGCAATTCAAGAATTCCTGCCGGAAGTTGTGCTGAAATTCCATAAGAAAATTTTCTTTGATGCCTTCGTGGAGTGTCCTCATGTTATTGAAAAAATAAAGGCAAAGCTTGAGCGAGGAGAAGCTTTGACTCTTGATGATTACAAGAGTATTTTCTGCCACAATTTTGAAAAGGAAATAGAGATACTGTTCAGGGAGGGTACCAAGCCGTTTATTTACCCGGAAGAGGGTCAAGAATTCATGCATGCTGAATTTCTGCCCTACTGTTTTGAGGACTACCCTCTGCCCTTGTTCAGGATGGAGTTTTCAGATGGAGAGCTCAAGATGGATAGAATAGTTCTCAAAAAGAAGCCAAGTAAGAGTGAAGCTGAAGGGAATCTTGAAAGATTAAGGAGCATTGCTAAAAAAGCATATTATGAAGCTGTGGGGTTGAGTGACGAAAAGGTGGCTGAAGCAAGGGCAAAAGTCGAGAAAGGAGAAATTGATGAGGAAGTGCTAGAGATTCTCAGTGTTGCCAAGGGTGCCGATGCATTCCTTGAGTATCTGCTTGTAAGGCAGGAGGGGGGTAAGGATCTACTCTCAGCGTTTTCAAAGCCCTCTGAAGTGTTCACAACCACATTTCCAAAGCCTCTTGTCAGAATACTGGAGCTGTTCCATGGAAAGAAAGTAAAAGAGATCTTGGAAGAACTTATTCTCAAAGAACAGCTTTAACTTTTCTTCTTTTTGTCTCTTCATTCTGGTACTTGAAGGGGCATGCACGATAAAAACCGAAAAATTTAAATATGATAATAATAATATTACACAATGAGAAAAATCAATATTACAAAAACTGCCTGCATAATATTACGGGGGTGTTAGATGTGAAGGCGGCTGTGTTGATTGATGGTGAAAATGTTGTAATGTGCCTCAAAGACACCCTTGGTAGAAAAGTGCAGCTTGATAGGGACATAGACTGGAAGGGATTTTTTGAATATCTCGCATCTCTGGGATACGAGGTCATAATAGCCAGAATTTATGCAAATCCGTTCATATTCCTCAAGAACCCACACATTGCTAACAACTTAGAGAGAATGGGCATCAAAGTTGTCTTGGCAGATTCTACTATGAAAGAAAACGGACCAAAGAGCACCACAGATACTACAATGACTGCAGAAGGTATACGCATGCTCTACGAAAGACCAGTTGATACCGTTGTAATTGTCTCTGGTGATAGGGATTTCCTACCACTTGCTGAAACTGCAAGAGAGCTTGGTAGAACAGTTCTTTTTGCAGCTTTTCTGGACTCCACAGCAAATATCCTCAAGAACAGGTATCAAGTAATCAACTTGCTCAACTTCAGTGCACTCAATGTTACATTCGATAACAATATTTACTCAAATGTTGAAGAGATTAGTGTTCAGGGGTGATTCATCATGTGTGAAAAGATTCCAATGGAGAGGACAATTAAAAAGGTTCTGAATATAGCACATTCTTGGGATACCCTTTATCATTCTAATGAAGAAGCCACAAAACAACACCTTGTACTTCCAATTTTAAGTGCATTGGAATGGGACATTTTTACTCCGGAAGTCCTACCAGAAGAGCGTGTACGAGCCCCTTCTGGATATTATAGGGTTGACTATTCTTTAAGGATCAATAATAAGGTTGTCGCTTACATTGAGGTAAAAGGTTTGGGAACAGATATATTCACTAACACTGGAGCCCTTTATCAACTTATAAATTACTGCACAATTAACGGAGTAGATATCGGAATTCTAACTAATGGAATTCAATGGATCATAATTAAAGCATATGAAAGTGGAAAAAGTCTCGAGGAAAGAATAATTCTCAGGATAGACCTCGAAAACATGAATACACATGAGGCAATAGAAAGACTAAGGTACTTAACTAAAGAAAACCTAAGTGGAATACTTCAAAAAATCCAAAAATCTTTCCTGTCTACTCATAAGTTTATTAAAGAAGACAGGGATGAAAACAAAGAAAAAGAAAAGACTAAAAGTTCATACAATAGTTTATCACGCCCTAATGGAGCAAAACTCTTGGATGAATTAACTCCAGAAGACTTAAAGGGAAGACCTAGGTTATTAGATATCTATATTTATCATAAGGGAAAGTGGTACCATGTGCCAGTCGAAAGAAATGCTTGGGCTATGTCACTGTTTGCAGTTGTCAAATTTCTTTGGGAGCACGGTTTTGATGATCTTTATGTCCCAACATATGTAGAAAGAACATACGTGAGAAGTCCCGGAGCCACTGATGTTATTAGACCGTGGCATGTCTACAGACCTGAAAATGGCAACGTAGCAGTTTCAAAATTAAAGATATTAGAGGAGAAGACAGGCGTCAAAATAGCAGTAAGAGTGTTAAAAAGATATTGATGTACTATTATTTTTACTAAAGTTACTTGGATAGGTGACAACATATGAAAATTGGAGAAATTAAGAAGTTTGTTAAAGCAGACAAGATTGTTAACAATGACGAGGTAACAACTTATAGGTTTGATTTTGAGATAATAGAGAGGGATAGAGTAGGTGTAACAGGCATAATAGCATATAAAGGAGTGGACTTGGATGGTGAACTTTTGATAATTCTTGATAGCAAAGAATTCGACGAAGTTCTCAAGGATCAAGGCTTTCAAATAATTTCTAAGCAAATCGATTGGGAGAATGCGATAGCAGAAATAACTGTTAGTGTAATGCATAGATGGAAGATAGTTGGTTATGAGGATATTTTTGAGATTGCAGATGATTTTGTCGAGGATTATTTAAGGAAGTTTGGAGATACAGTAGTATTTGCAAAAGCAGACATAGAGCTAAAGAAAACAAAATATCAAAAACATGGAGGGAATTTACAATGATCATAACAATCTACGATGGTGCCGATACTATTGGTGGAACCAAGATTCATATTGAAGAAAATGGAAAAGGACTCTTCCTCGATTTTGGAATGAATTTTGCAAAGTATTCTCTTTATTATGAGGAATTCATAAGCGAAAGAACCGCAAGAGGAATTTACGACCTCTGGCACCTCAACCTAATTCCAAAACTCAACATCTATCGAAAAGACTTAGTTCCCAAAGATCTCATGAACGAAATTGCCCAATACCCAAAGCTCCCAATTAATGCAGTCCTCATAAGCCATGCTCACCTAGATCACGTCGGAAACATTGCCCTCCTTAATGAAAATATTCCTATCGTTGGCTCCCCAACAACAATCGCAATTCTCAAAGCCTTAAACGACACTGCAAGTGGTGGTAGTCATTTTGGAATGGAAATTCCCTACTATAAAGTCAGAAAATTAAAAGACTCAGAAGGATATGTTATTGAAGCCGACAGAAATTCTCATTATCCTTCAAGAAAAGTTATTTTTCTTGAGCAAAATTCTTCACTTCATGATTTTCTCTTCTATCGCCCCGGGCAAGAATCCCCAAGAGTCAAGAAAGTCATTCCAAACGAAGTCAAAACACTCAATGAAGAGGATTTGGGCTTTGAAGTTAAGGCTTTCAATGTGGATCACTCAATTTATGGAGCAACGGCATACATTGTTGAAGGAGATATTAGCTTAGCTTACACTGGCGATTTTAGACTTCACGGAAAGAATGGTGATGAAACAAGGAAGTTTATTAAGGAAGCAAAGAATGTAAGCATTTTAATTACCGAAGGGACGAGAGTTGGTAGAGAAGAGCATGAAAACGTTTCCGAGCGAGAAGTTTATGAAAATGCCCTAAAAATCGTTGAAGAGTCTAAAGGTCTTGTAATAGCGGATTTTTCGGCAAGGAATTTTGAGAGGCTTGAGTGCTTCAAGAAAATTGCAGAGAAAACGGGGAGAGAATTAGTGGTCACGGCAAAGGATGCTTACTTTTTGCACGCTTTAAAGCTCGTTGATGGTGTTGATCGGCTTAAAGGCTTGAGGATTTATGGGAACTTTAAAGCCACGCGGCAAAAGTGGGAAGAGCTTGTAGTCTGGGATAATTATGCTGATCAGTACATTTCTCCCTTTGAGATTAGAGAGAATCAAGAGAACTGCATTCTCTGCTTCTCGTTCTATGACATGCCACACTTGCTGGACATAATGCCTAATGGCGGGACTTACATCTACTCTTCGAGTGAAGCCTTTGGGGAGGAGCAGGAGTTCAGCTTTTTGCGGCTTTGGAACTGGCTGCAGTACTTTGGTTTTGAAGTGCATGGATTTAGGGTTGACAAAAGTGGAAAGCCTATTTTTGAGAAGGGTTTGCATGCTTCGGGGCATGTTTCAAGAGAAGAGTTGAGGAAGGTAATTGAAGAAATTGACCCTGATTACGTTATTCCAGTTCATACTGAAAAGCCTGAGTTGTTTAAGTGGGCTTTTGGAGAAAAAGTTGTTTTGGTGAAGAATGAAGAAAGCTGGGAGGTTTGAGTTATGGATGATAAACCTCCAGATGAGAAGGAGGAAAGGTTTGCTAGAGTTTTTGAGTATATTAAGGATTGTATAGAAAATCCAGAAAAGCATCTTGAACACTGGGAGGATTGGCTTAGGGCTGGGCGGAGAAGGTTCTTGCTTTTGAATATTATCTACTACCTTCAGCATGTTAAGGGAAAGAGCGGAGGGATTACTAAGGGTGATCTCGAAGAATTCTTGGCAGTTCTCTATTATGTAGATAGGGAGATGTTCTCGAACATAATAAAACCTTGGAAATCTTTGGAGGATACTCTTAAGGAGCTTTTGGAGCAGAAATTGATTGTTCAAACTCCAGGAGGAGCATATCTGGTGAATGAAGAGAGAATACAAACAGAGGACGATTTGATTTATTGGAGGGGGATAAAGAAAATTCTAGATAAAGTTGGGAAGGAGATATGGGGGTGATGTTATGGCGGAATTGAAGAAAGATAAACGGGAGGAGCTTGAAAGGACTCTAAAACAGTGGAAAGAATTTGTTGAACGTACTGGAAAGAAATACGAGCATTATGACCTGACCAATAATTCTTGGTGGGTTAAAACTGGAAAAACTGTAAGAACAATTGTTGATGAGCTCGAAGCAAGCACAGATCCGGAGAATATTAGGACACAACTAAGAAAACTATTTGAGATGAAAAAGGAGAAAAAGCTTTTATGGGCTCATAGACTCGGGTTAATAAACTCATTCATAAACACTGCTAGTTCTGAAGAACTAGAGTCATTTAGGAATATCATTATAGAAATGAAACAAAGTCCAATCTTTAAAAACGAGTGGGTAGAGCAGTTTTATAATTTATTGCAGATTAGCTATCCCGAAAAAACTCAGAAGCTCAAAAACTTACGCGGTCACTTACGAAATATTCTGGGAGAACTATATGGTAAGCTCCATATAGATAATGCTCCGGTTTACAACACTTGTGCTCGTAGGTTTGTAGAGAAATATTTTGATTTTAATTATGAGGATTACGAAGATTTCAGGAATGCATTTGAGCAGTTGAAACAAGAGTATTCAAGAATTGTTGGAGAACTCTCGGAGGATAAAGTTCCAATTAACGCAGAGATCGACATGATGTTTAACTATTTTGATAAGGCAGACTGGAGAGTAGAAAATATCGTGAAAATACTAGAAAGCACTATACCGAACTGCCGCCAGTCATGGTTGCAGATTAAAGACAAATTAGAAAAGTATCTAGAAGAGGCGAGAGCACTCTTACTTGAGTTATTAGCTAAGGAGGAAATTTCAGAGGAAGACATTTCCAGGCTTTATGAAGTCGTTGACAAGATAGAAAAAGATTCAAGATGGGGAAAGTTATTCCAAGAAGGTTACACCTTGATGTATACAAAAGATATGTCAGCTACAAAACAACTATTAACTGACACAAATCTACGTAAGTTCTTGAATGATGTATGGAACGCTGAATCCTTGGATGAGATCTTAGAGAGTAACAGCTGGAAAAAGGCTTGGGGTGCCAAGCCTGCGGGAGGGACAGTCCTAACGAGCTTAGCAGCTATTATTAGGCCGGATCTGTTTCTACCTCTCCATGCCGGCACTGTTAGTGATGATATTGTTCAGGGTCTTAACTTCAAACCAAAATTCTACTATCCCAGAGGCAAAAGTTCTATAAAGCAGACAGGAGAATTCCTAAAAGTTATGCATAAAGCTGCAGAAAGTCTTCAAGTAGATGATATGCTTGAGATGGCTTACTATTTGGCGTATCGAAACGAGAAAGAGTGTGGAGATATAGCCAATAGTAGAAAAGACATACCGGTAAAGTTCAGAGAGCTTATTCCAACACAACTGAATAGAAAGGGTCAGGTTATCCTCTATGGCCCCCCTGGAACTGGAAAGACTTGGCTTGCGAGACAGTATGTTGTTAAAGAAACTGGCGAAGACAAACCCGGAAACCGCTGGGAGTTCATCACCTTCCACCAGTCCTACAGCTATGAGGAGTTTATTGAGGGGTTCAGGCCTAGGAGTTACGAAAACAAAAATAACGAAAACAAAATCTGGTATGCGGTTGAAGATGGGATATTCAAGAAGATGGTACTCAAAGCACTAGTCGGAGGACTGTTAAGCGCGGACAATATCAATATCGACCGGGAAAAGTTGGTACAGTTAGAGAAGTTGCTAAGAAAGAAGGAACCCTTATCGCCGGAGGAATATAGGGAATATTTGAATCTCAAGAAATACCTCTGGGAACAGGTAAAAGAACTTAGGCCAAAGGATCTTAAAGGGATTTTCTACAATTCAGAGGGCTTGGTGAAAGATGAGGTTAAGTTCTACCTCATCATCGACGAAATCAACCGTGGGAATATCAGCAAGATTTTCGGTGAACTAATAACCCTACTTGAGAAGGACAAGCGTCTCGATGGAGATTATCCACTTATCGTAACCTTACCATACTCAAGCGAACCTTTTGCAGTACCGCCGAACCTCTACATCATCGGTACGATGAACACCGCCGATAGGAGCATCGCACTCCTTGATGTCGCTCTAAGGAGGCGCTTTGCGTTCATTGAAGTCGGGCCTGATCCTTCCTGTCTTGATGGCAAGGAGATTGAGGTGGATGGCAAGAAAATAACTCTCAAAGATCTTCTTGAAGCACTCAATGCGCGCATAACCGCCGTTAAAGACCGTGACCACAGGATAGGCCATAGCTACTTCATGAAGGTGAAGACTATTGAGGAACTTAAGCATGTCTGGTACAACGAGATTCTCCCACTATTAATGGAGTACTTCTACAACGACTGGGACACGATAAAGTGGGTGTTAAATGAGAGTGATATTCACAGGAGTAATGCTTTCTTTACCGTTCTAGAGAACTCAGAAAAATACTTGAAAAACTTACCCTATGGCAATGAGACCACAATTTATGAAGTGAACTGGGATCTTATGAAAAAAGATGAGGAGTTCATCAAAGCATTAAAGCGGGTTGCTGGAATTAAAGAGAACATCACCAATGGAAAACAAGCTTCAGAATCTGATAATGGAGCCACATCAAACCAAGAACTCAATCAGTGATATCCATGCCAAGACAAACCGTCACGATAACACTGTATGAGCATCAGGATTCAAAAGAGACGGAGTATTCCACTCTTGCACAAAAATACAAAATATCTGAGAAAGAAATCTATGAAACTCTACGAAAGATAAACAGGGAGTTTAAAAATATCCGCTCGGAGTCTAACGATAATCCCGATCAGAACAAAAAGGAGCTATCTGAGAAATTGGCAGTGTTTGATATTCGCTATTCAGATTATGTTGGAGTCCGCCACTATGTCGGCTTTGCCGCCGTTGGTAACGTCTTTGTCCAGGTATTACCCAAGGTCTTCAAACCAAACCCCGAAAAAGCAAACAAACCTCAGATCAATAACACTACGGATGGAAACGATAACAAAGATGGTACATGGGATTCTATCATGGCATTCATTCGAATGCTAAACCTTGCTTATGGATTGAAGATAAGAGACCATGATTTAGCATATCTCCAGGGAAGAAAACTCCGTCCAAACCTCTACGAGATTTTCATCTACCTCTTTGCAAAAAGCCTTTGGAACGAAATTCAGAGAGGCTACCACAGAGAGTACGTTGAACTCCACAGTGAGGAGAAGTTTCTCCGGGGAAAGCTTCTTTTGAGCAAACAGATAAGAAAGCTACCGCACCAGCTCAATACCTTCAGCGTTGAGGTTCACGAACTCATTGAAGATAATCTCTTAAACAGAATCTTTTACGCTTCTATAAGGATAGCTCTAGGAAAGACCGCATGGCAGACAAACAAGAAGCTCCTTGAGGAGTTAATGCTGGTTTTTGATGGCGTAACTCCAATCCGCCTCACAAGAGAGCACTTTGAGCGTGTCCACTTTACGAGACTCAATGAGAGATTTAAGCATCCATTTGAGCTTGCAAAGCTATTATTTATGCCGCCTAAGGGAGAAGGCAGAGACAGAGAAGTCAGCGGCTTCTTCGTGGATATGAACGAGCTGTTTGAGCGGTTTATTGCCAAGATCATTCGCAGGAACCTTCCAGAAGACTATGATCTCCTGTATCAGGAAGAATATCCCTTTTTAAAACTGAGAAGATACACTAGAGAAAGAGAAAAATGCTCAAAACTCACAAAATGCCTACCTCAAAAACCAGATTATGTCATAATTAGAAGAGAAACACCAGTGTTAGTTTTAGATGCAAAATATCGGGAATTCAAAGAAAATATGCCAAGTTCAGACATGGCACGTCAGCTCTACGTTTACTCAAAGATTCTTGAACATGATTCGAAGGAAAAACGCAAAAACAAGATCGAGCCAAAAATCCCTGCAGTTTTAATCTTCCCATCGAGTGACACCTACAACAAGGAATTAAAGAACAAAAAATATCTTGAGTTTGAGTTTTTTGATGAGACAAAGCTCTACGTCGTTGCATATGACGTGGAAACTCTCAAGTCTAGGTTAGATATGGATATGAAGAATATTAGATATGTCATTACTAAAATATTGAACCATGATGGGAAGTCCTCCGCATGCTCCGTTTAGCTGACTCTTTTTTGTTATTTACTATTAAATGTGAATCCTAAACCCAAAGATCTTTCTCATCAAATTTAAAAACAGAAATAAATACTCATTTATCCAAGAAAATTCACTTCTCTAGCTTGCAAAGGATTAGTGGGAAATAAAAAGGCAGATAAAAGAGGAGCGCCTAAACTATGGTTTGATGAAGACTGGGTAAAAGATTATCAACTTGACTCTCTCTTTTTCTCTACAATCTTCTCGTAGGCTTTCCTTATCCTGAAGAAGTCGCCCTTGAAGAAGGTACACTCCTTGATGCACACACCACAGCCGAGGGTCTTTGAGAATACTTCAGCACACTTTTTATAGTCTATGTAAACCTTTTTTCCATCTTTAAGGACAAGAGGCTCGGGATATATTGCCTGAGCCGGGCACTCCTCCACGCAGCGGTTGCAGATTTTGCAGAACTCTGAGATCCATGAGTAGAGCTTCACCCTTTCATCGGTAAATGGAAGATTCTCTATGTTTGTGTACACAGCTGCGATTCTCTGTGATGAACCGTTCCTTTCAGAGATTAAAAGTCCATGCTTTCCTATGTAGCCGAGACCAGCTTTCTGAGCGAGGAGTGGGAAGTTTGTGCTCCCTCCGACCGGTGGGTCGGGTTGTGCTGAATAGCCGTGTTCCCTCAGAAACTCAGCCAGTTTATAGACTGCTTTGCTGAGCTCAGCGTAGGTCCTCCAAACCTCCCTGCCGGCTGTAACGCTTGGTGCTTTCTCCATGCGCCCTTTATCCATATTCATGAGCAGGACTATGGCGTTCTTGAAGAGAAGGACACGATTCTTGAAAATATACTCTCTTGGCACTTCAGTGTAGCCTACGGCGACGATGCCAAGCTTTCTAGCATACTCCTCCAGTTCATGGAAAAATTCTTTATCAGCCGTTTTCTTTGGGTTTTTGGGATTTTTATTGATGCTTTTAATGCTTTTACGTGCATAGTAAGCTGTCTTCATGAGGTATGGGAGGGCAATGAGCATCTTGAGGATATGAATTCCAGGGCGCCCGTGGATAGCAACAACCTCAGGGACAGTCTTTCCATCGAAGGAATTAGGTGAAGGTTCTATTATTGATGTTTCCTCTGGCACGAGCTTTCTCATGTCAGAGAGAACAAAGGAGACGAACTTCTTGGCGAGCTTGACCTTTAAGCTGGTCATTTTTCACGCCTCCAGTTCGACTAATTTGACCCGTTGTGCACATCTTTGTCCTTTTTTAGCCTTAGCCAACTCTTTTTTAGCGTTTCATAGTCGATGGAATTAAAAGGACACACCTTTATACAAATCCCACAACCATAGTTTTTGACAAAAAAGCTGCCACATTTTATGGTGTCTATATGAGCAAGATAATTTCCCCTTGTCACAACCGGTTTTTCATAGATTGCCTGTGCGGGACACTCTTTGATGCACTTGCCACACTTCATGCAGAAGTCTTTTACCCATGAATACTCTTCTTTTTCTCTGTTTTCCGGCAGATTAACGATATTCGTGTATACAACACCCAATCTAATCCTTGGACCATGCTTAGGAGTGATAATCAGCCCATTTCGTCCAAATGTTCCAATTCCAGCTTTCTCCGCTAAAACGGGATAAATTGTCAAACCTCCTAAACCTGGTCCTGCATGTGCACCAAAACCCATTTCCCTCAATCGCTTTGCCAATTTATTTGCGATAACGCCTGTGGTTGCATAACTCTTGTAAATCATTTTCATGGTAGAAAAGCTCGGGGCTTTGGAAATTTCTTTTTTATCCATTTCAACGCTGAAAACAATGGCGTGATCATAGATGATTCCAAATCCTTTGAAGATATCATCTCTTTCAACTTTACAATAACCCAATGAGGAAACGCCAAGTCTTTTTGCATATTCTTCAATCTTCTTTAATTCTTCAGGTTCTATTATCTCCCTCTCTGGCTCCTTATCCAAGCTTCTGGTGCTTTTCATTACTTGAATTATATTGTGAAGGATAAGAGGAAAGAGTTCAACCTTCTCTCTAAGTGAAAGATAATGATAAATACTCTTCGATCCGCTTTGAAAGAGCCTTTGAAAAGCAAATTCACGAGAATTTTCGTCGGAGGGTATGATAGTTCCAGTCTTTTTAACTGGTTCCCACATAATTTTATACACAAAATTAAGCAGCTTTTGTTCACTCATAATTTTAATCACCCCCATGCTCTTCCCCAAACCTTTTAAGCCCCAGTGTTCAAATACACTAAGGATACATCTAAATCCAATATATCTAATTTCGATATACTAGTTTGTACTATAAACCTTTCGGCTGGTGGTAGGTCATGTCATCTGAAGCGAACGTTATGCGGAGCATGTTTACAGTGCCTATAAGAAATACAATACTCTTGATAATCGCCCTCAAAGGAAAAGCTCACGGCTATGAGATAATCAAGGAAATAGAAAACATCACTTCAGGAGTCTGGAAGCCGAGCTATGGGAATCTTTATCCCCTTCTCAGCAAATTGGCAGAGGAAGGTCTAATAGAACCTCATGAAGAGTATCGAGGCAAAAGACGAATTGTGAAGTACTCGCTCACTGAGAAGGGATGGAAACAACTCGGAGATGCGAATTACATTGCACTACGGGGTCTTTTAATGGCTGCAAAGTACCATATGGTAATAAGAGAAAAGCTGAACGCACTCGGATATGTGAAGGACCTTCCACCCAAAGCTCTTGAAGAATATTTAACATTCCTTGACGAGGTCATCAAAGCGCTTGAACAGTACAGAGAAGCGCTGAAAAATGAATTAAAAAAGAAAAAGCACAAGCATCGTTGATCTACTCCTTGAGTTTCCCCCTTAAATTTTAAAGTTATAAACGAAGTGCAATATATCAATCTTGTCCACTATCAAACACATCATTAAGAAAGTTCCCTGTATTATTCAGCTAAATCTTCTACCACTCGCTTTGAATTTCTCTAATTTTCTCAATCACTCTGATGGTCTCGTAACTTGGAGAAATTTCTTCAATCTCGCTTTTTCCATCAATGTAACCTTCAATAAAAGCAGGAAGTCCTTTTCTCAAGCCTATACTGTAGCCTCCTTCAAGAACAACTGCTAAACTAAACTTTGAAAGCGAAGCACCTGCAAAGTAATAAAATCTCTCCGTCAGCTGCATAGTTGCTAAGCCATCTCCATTAAATGCATCAAATCCTGCTGAAACAGCTATAACCTTTGGCTTTACTTCATCAAGGATTGGTTCAACTATTTCATTCCAAGCATAGATGTAGTCATCATCCTTAGAATAGTGCCCTAGGGGAATGTTTATCTTTGTTCCTTCCGCTTCACCTCCACCAATATCATAAATATCTCCAGAACCTGGATAAATGTTCCTTTCATGGAAATCAATGTGAATAACGTTAGGATCTTCCCAAAATATCTCTTGCGTTCCGTTTCCGTGATGAACATCAAAATCTATAATGACAACTCTATACCCTTCTTTTTCCGCCAACTTTGCTGCTCCAGCAACGTTGTTGAATATGCAAAAACCTAAAGTTGGAGCATTAAATGCTATTCCACTTTTTCCAGCATGATGTCCCGGAGGTCTAACTAAGGCAAAATAAAGACCATTTTTAGTTAAAGCCTTTCTCATAGCGTCTCTTGAAGCACCGAAAGCTGCTAATGCTGACTTCCAAGTTCCGTCAGAAACGTAAGTATCTGAATCTAAGTGAGAAAGGTTGAGCTCAATTGCCTTTCTAACCCTTTCAACGTATTCCTTTTTGTGAACCTCTAATACTTCTTCAACTTTAGCTAGAGGCGGCTTCACGATATTATTCCACAGTCCCTTCTCTTTTAAACCGTCAATAATAAACTTTAGCCTTTGAGGATTTTCTGGATGATATTCTCTTGATTCATGCTTTTCAAAGTAGGGATGATACAAAATTTCGAATTTCATTTTAACCACAAGAAAAAGAGTAAAGAAAATGCTAGTATTCTTCTTCCTCTTCAATTAATCCATACTTTTCGAGCTCTCTTAAGAGCTTTCTAACAGCTTCCCAAGCATCATGCTCGCTTTTAGCCCCACTACAGACTATTTTACCAGAGCTAAAGAGCAAAATAACAGCTCTTGGGTCTTTTACTCTATAAATAACACCTGGAAACTGTTCTGGTTCATATTCACAATTTGGTAATGCTAAAGCAACAGCATCGAGATTAAACTCCATACCGATGTCACCACTAAAGACCATATTTTGAATATCAATTTTAGGTGCCCTTTGGAACTTTGTTCCAATCTTTGATAACATTTGAACGAGCTTTGAAACCGCTCTTTCAATATCCTCAACGCTTTTAGCACCGGTAACTACCAACTTTCCAGAGCTGAATACAAGAAGAGCCACCTTTGGTTCATCAAAGCGACATATTATGCCTGGGAACTCCTCTGGGTTATATTTGGAGTTGGGACAAATCTCTATGACCTTTTCTAAATCCAAGGAAGTAAATAAGTCAACTGAGGCAACGATGTTCTCTATCCTTAGCTTTACCTTGCTCATATCAACCATAATTACACCTCCAATTAGTGGGTTTAAAAACCCCTTTATATATACACCAACAAACCTTTTTAAACCTAAGCCCTCATGTTGTGATGGTGTAGAAAATGTTAAACACGATAGTTTTATTGAGAACAGACAATTTCCAAAAAGCGATGGTTGCTTTAGCAGATTTGGTTAGATATGGTGGAGCACAAATTAGAGGCGATCCAAAAATAATTCCTCCCGCTTTGTCTGATTGGGCATTTGAAAAGATTGTTGGGGAAAAACCAAAGAGAAAATACAATGCTCATGTTGTTGCTCAAATAGATTTACCTCCAGCAAAAGCAATAGGAAGGTTGAGGGAAATTCACCCTCCCGCTCATATAATCGTTATTCCTCCTAATACTAAGGTTCATAAGGAACTTCTTCGTTTATGGGGAACTTTTGAAAAGCTTAAAGGCTTTCATCCTCCAAAGAAAATTAGGAGAACTGAAGCTGAAGGAGAGATGGAGATTTGAAGCTAAAGAAAATGCTGTTATTTTTTCTTCTTTTTCTTGATCTTAATCCTCGCAATATCTCCTAAGGTCGGTTCGTAGTCCCTTGGAATACCTGCCTTGTGCTCATGAACATGCTCAATTTTTTCAATGAGCTGAATTTTGAAAAAGCGCTCAAGCTTCTTGGCCATGCTAATCGTTGGAGTTAATTCCCCATGCTCGATCCTTCTTAAGACGTTTTCTGATATGCCTACCCTTCTCGCTAATTCTTCAAAACTTAATCCACTTCTCATTCTTGCTTCTCTAACCCTTTGGGCATAATCTTCAACAATATCCTCAGTGTATAGGGGTCTTTCTCTTCTTGGCTGTGGCTTGGGTCTTGGTCTTGAAATAACTCTCCTCCTAGACTCTCTACCGCTTGGCATTATACTAAAAGTCCCAGGCTTTTTCTTACCATATTTAGAGTGACATCTCCCGCAAACCAAAAGCTCAGCGCCTTCAACCTTTACAGTGTATCCTTCTCCTCTTATTTCAGCCCCACAAATTTCACAGATTCTTTTTGCCCCTGGTTTTGGCATTACTACCACCTTCACTCTCTTGATTTTAAATAGTCCTTAACCCATAAAAGCCTATCCTTGACAATGGCTAATCCTTTATAAATTCACTTATTAAACTTATTATGATGAAGATGAGGGAGGAGATAAAAATAGAGAAAATTGAAAAATGGAATCAGGACATCCTGGAAGAGCTTGTGGAAATTTATATGAGAGGTTACGAGGATATGCCAGAATATGGAGGAGAGGGTAGAAGATATGCGAGGAGATATCTAAATTGGTGCTGGAAAAAGGCTAAAGATGGCTTTTTTGTAGCTAAAATCGGCGATAAAATTGTTGGATTTATTGTTTGTGATAGAGATTGGTATAGCAAGTATGAGGGTAAAATCGTTGGAGCTATTCATGAATTTGTTATTGATAAGGAATATCAAGGAAGGAGCATAGGAAAAAAATTAATGGAGAAATGCTTAGAGTATCTCGGCAGATACAATGATAAAATTGAGCTGTGGGTTGGAGAAAAGAACATACCTGCAATAAAATTTTATGAACATTATGGGTTTAAAATTGCTGGGCAGAGCGGCATTTGGGTGAGAATGGTCAAAGAGCTTAAAAAAGAAGGAAAGAATTAATCTTTGCTTGTTTTTAGCACTGGTCTAAACTTGTAGCCATAAAGTATTATTCCATCTTCGCTGAACTCTCTAATCCTTCTTGTTACCATTTCAACTTCCATTCCAAAGTCTATTTCGTCTTCGCTCACATCTGTCAATTGAGCTAGAACTATTGGCCCTTCCTCAAGCTCAACTAAAGCTAATGGATAGGGTTTGTAATATTCAAAGCCGCTTGGAGGATTTCTAACTATTGTCCAGCTCACAACTTTTCCTTTTCCGCTTAACTGTATCTCTTCCATCTCTCTACTTCCACACTCATTACAAACTTGCCTTGGTGGGAAGTGAATCTTACCGCATTTCTTACATTTAGTTCCAGCTAAGCGATACTTTTCTTTAAAATGCCTCCAGTAACGTGAAACTTGCATAGCGGGCATTTTCAAACCCTCCTTAAAATATTGACCGTGATATTAGATCCAGTCCCACCTATATTTTGAGTTAAGGCAATTTCTGGGTCAGGCACTTGGTTTTTCCCTGCATCTATTCTCAATTGCCATACTGCTTCAACGGTTTGATAAACACCTGTAGCTCCAACTGGATGACCCCTTGCTTTTAATCCACCCATCGTTTGGATTGGATAATCACCATCAACTGCTATTTGCCCCTCGCTTGCAACTTTCGCACCTTGTCCCTTTGGAACAAAGCCCAAGTCTTCCAAAGCCATTGCTGCCATGATGGTAAATGCATCGTGGACTTCAATAACGTCAATATCTTTTGGCTCAACTCCAGCCATCTTGTAAGCTCTTCTTGAAGCCTCAATTGTTGCTCTTAATCTTAAAAGCTCTCTTCTATTTGCAAGGTTTATCGTGTCAACGGCTCTTCCAATTCCAGCTATTTCAATTGGAGTGTCTGTGAACTCTTTAGCTTTGTCTAAGGGTGCTAAAATTACTGCTGCAGCACCATCACACACTGATGATGCATCGAAGAGCTTTAGTGGGTCGGCTATGTAAGGACTCCTCAGTGCAGTCTCCACTTTAATCACTTTCTTAAACATTGCATATGGGTTATTTGCACCGTTTTTATGAGCATTTACAGCAAAGTGAGCAAAATCTTCTTCTGTTGCCCCAAACTCTTTCATATAAAGCCTCATTACTAAAGCGTTTAAAGCTACAAAGCTTGCTCCATTAAAGAGTTCATATTCAGCATCGGATGCATAAGCTAAGTATCTTGTCGCGTCAGTTGGCCAAGCATCGGTCATCTTCTCAACACCAACAACTGCTACAATGTCATCTAAACCACTAGCCACTGCTTTAAATCCTTCTTGAACCGCAGCACCACCACTAGCACATGCTGCTTCGATTTTAACCGCTGGTATATGCCCCAAGCCAGCAAAATCAGCTATTAAAGTTCCCAAGTTTTCTTGTTCAACAAAAGATCCTGAAGCCATATTGCCAACGTAAAGTGAATCAACTTTATCAACACCTGCATCATCCATAGCGTTTAACAAAGCTTCTACAGCCATATCCCTTAGGCTTGTTCCCCAATGTTCTCCAACAGGAATTGCACCAACACCAATAATTGCTACTTTCCTCATTCTAATCACCTCAAATTATGTATTTTCTTCTGTGCTTTGCGTATAGAGCATAGTCTATGTACTTCTTCCTGTTTATGTAGTCCCAAGTCTTTGGCGCTAAATCCCTCTTTTCTTCGATTGCATCTTGCACAACTATGCTAAAGGCATCACTTCCAGCACCGCTTCCAAAGCTCACCCATAATATTCTCTCACCAGGCTTTGCAATATCCAAAACAGCACTAATTCCTACCAAGGTTGCTCCAGCATATGTGTTTCCAATAATTCCACTTAGAAGACCGGGTTTGACTTTTTCCATGGGGAATCCTAAAATCTTTGCCGCTGTTAGCGGGAACTTTACGTTTGGTTGATGAAATACAGCATAGTCAAAATCATTTGGAGTATATCCCAATTCTTCCATCAAACCTTTTGCTGCGTTAATCACATGACGGAAATATGCTGGTTCTCCGGTAAATCTATTACCATGTCTTGGATAATGCTCGTGTTGTCTTCTCCAAAAGTCAGGGGTATCTGTTACATAGGAATAGCTTCCCTCAAAATAAGCAACCGTTTCATCACTTTTCTCGCCTATAATGTAAGCGGCTCCACCAGCAGCAGCTGTAAATTCTAAATGATCACCAGGTCTTCCTTGAGCGGTATCAACACCAATTGCCATAGCATACTTTGCCATTCTAGAACCAACAAAACCTATTGCTGTTTGAACAGCCTCAGTTCCAGCTTTACATGCAAACTCAAAATCAGCTGCATCTAAATCAGGAGTTGCACCAATTGCTTGGGCGACAATTGTTGAGGTAGGCTTAACAGCATAGGGCTTACTTTCAGTTCCAGTCCAAATAGCCCTAATCTCTTGGGGATTTATTTTAGCCCTTTTTAGGGCATTTCTTGCAGCTTCTATAGCTATTGTAGCGGCATCTTCATCAATTCCGGGAACAGATTTTTCTTGAATTGGGAATCCATTAGCTCCCCATACCCTTCCAATTTCTTCATCTTTTATACGGTACATTGGAATGTAAGCACCATAGCCAACAATGCCGACATCCTTTATTGGTTTTAGCAGTCTTTTCATCTTGCATCACCTTTTTAAGTAATAAGAGCAAATTTCAAAAAGCTCTTTCAAATAAAGGGTAGAGCATTATAAAAGGCTTTCGGTAAAAAGGAAAGGGTTATTCGTCGTTTGTCGACACATAAATGTTTATACTAAGAAAGACAGTAATTAATTTTGGTGGTAATCTTGAGGTATGAAATAAATCATAGACCTAGTTTTAGTTTGGTTGAGATAGAGCTTGAGAGCGGAGAAGCAATACAAGCTGAAAGCGGTGCGATGGTACATATGAGTCCAACCATTAAGATAGAGACCAAAGCTAAAGGCGGAATTTTTGGAGCCTTAAAGCGCTCCATCTTAGCAGGAGAAAGCTTTTTTATTAACACATTTAGAGCAGAAGGGGGAGATGGAACTATTGGATTAGCACCATCTTATCCTGGAGATATTGAAGTTTTCGAGCTGAATGGAACATTATATGCTCAAAGTGGGGCATTTTTAGCTTCTTCAGAGAACATAAATATTGACACAAAGTGGGGCGGTGCAAAGACTTTCTTTGCAAGAGAGGGACTTTTCCTACTCAAAATGACTGGTAGAGGGTTAGTGTTCCTTTCAAGTTTTGGAGCGATCTACAAGAAAGAGCTTTACAATGAAAAATTTATAATCGATACTGGTCACTTGGTTGCATTTACTGAGGGATTAGATTTCAAAGTAAAGCGTGTTGGTGGATTAAAAAGCACACTATTTAGTGGAGAAGGATTAATTGCAGAGTTTTATGGAACTGGGACTCTATATATACAAACAAGAAGTTTAGACAGCTTTATCAGTTGGATATTGCCCTATTTGCCAACAAGGAAAGAGTAGGTTAAATTTTAAAAGCTCTTTTTCTATTTTACTTTTAGGTGTCCCTAAATGATTAGTACTCAAGCTGAAGACTACTTGAAGTGCATTTACATTCTTCAGGAAAATGGAGCTAGGGTTAGGAACTCCCTTATTGCACAGTATCTTGGGGTTTCTCCAGCAACAGTAACCGAAATGCTCCAAAAATTAAGCAAAAACAGGCTAATCGATTACAAGCCTTATTCTGAAGTAAAGCTAACTGATAAAGGTTTAAAATTGGCAGAAAAGCTGATATGGAAGCACCGCATAATCGAATGCTTTTTAAGGGATATTTTGGGTTATGAGGATTTGAACAAAATTCATCTTGAAGCCTGCAGGCTTGAGCATGCAACAAGCGAGGAATTCATCTTAAGGCTTTGCAAGATTTTAAATAACCCTGAGGTTTGTCCGCATGGAAAGAAAATACCAAAAATAGAGAAATAGTTAAGCTTTTTCAACGGAAACTTTGACTGGAGTTTCATTCATTATGTTATCTCCGATTGGACATCTTTCTTCAACTTGTTTGAGCCATTCTTCAAGTTTTTCCTCTTCAACATCGCCTTGAACCCTTACTTTAACTTCAATTTCCTTATATCCCGCTCTTTCTTCAGTGTTTTTACCCATTAGTTTGTCTGTATTAAGTTTTCCGCTAATCTCAACAAATATCTTTTCTATGTTGATTTCCATTTCTTTTGCAACTAAAAATCCAACTATGTTTATACACCCTGCTAAAGCCGCTAAGATGTATTCTAACGGGCTTGATTCGTCTTTGTCAACTACGTATTCAAACTTCCTTCCTTTGACTATCATTCTCTTTGGAGAAAGGCTTTCACCAGAAACGGAAACTTTTATAGTTGGCATGTGGGATCACCATCTCTAAATTATTTTTTGAATATAAAAGTAATTTCTTAACTTTTAGTTTTACACTCTAAAGTTGCTTAAGAAAGCGAGTATGTGCTTAGGTTGTCAATAGAAGAACTCCAAGGTTTATTAGGAAATGCACTACTATGAGCAGTTCAAGGAATCTTGATTCTCTGTAAAGCAGGAGGGTTAGATATTGATACGTGAACAGATAAAAGAGATATATTAAGAGAACACCAGCATGGAGATAGTGGTAAAAGACGACCGGACTTAGTAGATGTGTAAAAGTAAAGAGCAGAGAAACAAGGAAAAGAGAATATCTGAAATCTAAGTTATCATAGATTATTCTTTTGAAAACTATCTCCTCAGCTCCACTGAGACCTAGGAGGTAAACCATGCCTAATAAACTAAGCTCCACTGGAATTACCTCTCCAATGTAATAGCCGAGGAAGGTGTAGAGAATTACAATAAGGACTGAGAGTCCTGTTATATAGAGAGGACTTAGGTTTAGAGAAGGTTTTCTTTTGAATTCGGTTGCAACTGCATATGCCCAAAGAAATATGAGCACAAAGGGAATATAGTTTTCAAAGTATTTGAGAGATACAAGATACGAGATTAAAATTATGAGAGGTATCATCTTTGGTTCTCTTCTTAGCACATAGCTCAAAGAGCTTACTATTGCTGAAAGAATAAAGAAGGGTAATGTGTATGCAGAAGGAACATAGGAAAGTAGAATTATGCTCATATATAGAAGGGATACCAACTCTCCCCAGGATGCTTCTGAAAAGTCTCTTGCCAAAGAGTAGGCAAGGTAAATTGTGGAAAAAATAAAGAATAGTAGCAAGCCTCCTACAATTAGGAGGTATATTGAATTGATGTAGTATCTTCTTATGCTCACATAGAGGGAGAAGGAATAAAGCGCTGAATACGTCAATAATATGGATGTGCCTCCAGTTTTAAGTATCATTTGTAAGGCATTCTTCTTAACCTTTGGGAACAGCAAAAAGATAGATAATGCTCCAACAAGTGCAATTGCTACTAAACTTAGCATGGGCTGTGATTTATATGAGAAAATTCCCAATATGACCCCATAGGCTTCTTTTGAGAAGAGTATTGGCTGAAAGTAAATTGAAGGCTTTAGGAGAAAGCCTAGCAACAGAAGATATAGAACAATCAGTATCTCCTTTTTTTCCTTTATCTTTGGAAATTCAAGCTCCATTATGGGGTATACAACAATAATCAAAAGACTGAACACGCTTATGAGCTGTAAAGGGGAAAGAAAAACTTGTTGAACGTGAATTCCCATATATTTCAAATACTCAGAAGCTGTCCAAAAGCCTGTTACTGAAGGTATTATAAACAATGCAAAGTCTGAGATGAAATAAAACAAAAGCAAGAAGTAAAAGTAGAACATTACCTTATCCGCATTTTTGGAGGGTTTTAGGATATAACTCCTAATAAGCGTTTCATCGAAGTCAAATAAGTGCTCACCAAGTTCTTCTAGGCTAATTTTATAGTCTTTAAGAGATTCAAAGAGGGCATAGAGAAGATAAAAAGTTGCCATGAGGGCAACGAATTTATCTACAACAAAAGTATAAAGCTGGGAAATCGGATAAACGGCAATTACGCTGAATATTACCAAAAGTAAGGGTTTCTTTATATTTTTGTATTTAATATAGATGTAAAGAGGCAGAACTAAGAATATCAGAAAGATTGGAATTAAGTTCAAATAGTTTCTATAGGTATAGAGAACTTTCTCTGGAAGCAAAAACTTTAGCAGAATATTTACATTTGAGAGCACAAATATTCCGATTATTATATAAACGCTCGTTGAATCTAGGCGATACTCCTCTTTTAGAAAGTCGTCAAAGAGCAGAAATGTTAGGAACATGCTCACTACCAATGCAAGGGTGTCAAGGGTATAAATCCCAACTTCGATTTGGAAAGCATCAAGTAGATCCATTGTAAAATCAAAAAACTGGACCCCAAACACAAAAATAATGAAAAGATAGGAGAGATAGGATTTTAGTTTCATTTTTTCCTTCCCCTTAGGGAAAGCAGGAGTATTAAAAGCACAACTGCTCCAATGGCTCCTACAATTCTTATATCAAAGGGTTTTTCTTCGGTCTCTGGGGTGGTTGTGGTTGAGGTTTTTGTCTCAATAGATTCAGAGGTTGTAGTTTCTGTTGCACCCTCTTCTTTAACTTCCTTAGTTTCTTCTTTGACAACTTCATAATCTATCTTCACACCTTGGAGCACCTCAGATTCTGGAAGTTCCTTAGGTACGACGAAGTTTACCTCAATGTTCTCTCCCTCTTCAGGATCTTTTATATCTAGGGCAATTAAGGGATCTTTCTCCAATACTATAACTCCAAAAGGCAAAATAAGCTCATCCGTGCTTTTTGCAATTGATTTTGAAATGTAAACCAATATCCTAAAAATAACACCTTTGGCACCTACTTTCTCTATTTCTGCTCTGTGACTGACTCTATAACCAACTTTAGTTTCATTCCCAATTTTAACTTCAACTTTTTGAAAAGCAGTTTCTCCTTTAACTTCTGTTCCTTCAACAACTTTCTTTTCCACTTTCTTTGTAATGTTCTTGATTATCTTAATCTCACTAACCACAGTGAATAGATGAACTTTGTTGCCCGTATCTGCTGTCACAATGTAATTATCGTAGGTATCTAACGCTGTAATTAGATATTTGAATTTATCCCTCCAAATGCGGTTTCCATTGTAATCATAGAAATCCAATGTGCTGTATCCCTCGTATTCACCTTTAAAAACAATAGAATTTGCTAGTACATAGCTTTCTGTTAAGCCCACGTTGAGTATCATATTGTTATAGCTCTTTTGCCATTTTAAGTCCCCTCCAATGTCAAAAAAGTAAAGCATGCCTTTGTCTGGTGCTCCATCATTATTAACATCAACGGCACTTCCAACTACTATGTACTTTCCATTAATTGCTAAGGAAACCACGTTTCCTTTAATTCCCTTCTTCCACCTGATATTCCCATCTTTATCTAGGAGATATATTGTGTTGATTCCTCCTAGTGCTATTTTTTCTCCATAAGATGCGACGTAGAAGACATCAGCATCAAGTTTTTTCTGCCAAATTAGATTTCCATTCAAGTCAATCATGGAAACTTTGGTGTTTTTATAAAAGAACGTGAAGATGTCAAGCTCTTCAACGCTTACAATTACTAAATTCTGTCCTTGGAATGCTAAGCTACCAATAAACGTCTCAAAATCTTTTTCCCAGATTTTATTTCCTTTGTTATCTAGCAAAATTACCCTTCCAATATCCGGTTCACTATCATTGTTAGAGTCAACCAAAGTTCCAAGGGCAATGTAGTTTCCATTAAAAGCAACGCTTATGAGATATCCATCAACCCTGTAATCCCAAAGAACCTTTCCTGAAAGATCCATAAAGACTGCTCTGTTAAGTTCTCCAACTACAACATTATTTCCATAGATTTTGGTGTTTAACACAAAGATTCTCGCTGAGTATTCCCATTCCTTCTTTATAACGTTTCCTTGAGCATATGTTAGAGTGGATGAGAGCAATAAAAAAACAAGGAACACCATCACGTGCTTTCGCATCTATTCCACCAAAAATATTACACTTCTTACATTAATAAAGTTTGGGTTGGTAAAATTGTAGAAAAATAGAAAAGTTATGGCTTTCTTACTACAATCAAAGCATGGTCTTTTTCATATGGTTCTAAGCTAATTCTTTCAACAATTTCAAAATACTCTCCAAGTTCCTTTTCAACTTCCCTAAAAACCTGTTCTGGTTCTTTTGTAACATCTATACTTCTGCTTTTGATTGCTATCATTCCATAACCGCCACTCTTAAGGAACGCTTTTGCATTGTCAACTAAAATCTTTGCTTGCGTTGGTTGGGCAACGTCTTCAAATATAACATCAACCTTTGTGACTAATGCTCTGTATTCCTCTGGTTTTGTAGCATCTCCAAGAATAGGTATTATATTCTTTCTTTCGTCTACTATTGGGACTAGCTCTCTAAGAACTCTTGGTGAGAACTCAATACCATAAATCCTCCCTTCCCAGCCAACTATGTCGCTTACATGTGAAGCAGTTGTACCACTTGCAATTCCCAGATAGAGAACTGTTTTACCGGGTTTTATTGGGAAGTTCTTTAATCCATTCATTATGGCAGCACTAAGCTTTGAGCGTCTTGGGTTCCATACCCTATACTCCTTCCCTTCCCACTTAATTATACGCTCGCCGTAAACCTTTTGCCCGGGGACTAAGTTTTTAGTTGCAAGTTTCTCGCTTCCGTCTTCATCAACGAAAACATAAACGCCAGGGAATTTATGCTTCTTAATCTTCATTCAACTCACCTCCTCTCCCTACCTTTTCCACCTTTGCCTTTTCCTTTTTTCTTTCCCTTGAATTTTTTCTTCTTTTCCTTACGCTTTTCTTTTCCTTTCCACTTAGGCTTTCTTTTCTCTTCCCTCTTGCGCTTTGGTGGATTTGGATACTTCTCTTTGATCTCTTTAATTCTCGCTTCAATTTCTTTCTTAAGCTCTTCAGCTATATATTCACCTGAGAAATAATCAACTCTCGCTGCAATAGCTAACTTACCAGCCAAAGCTCTTGCAATCTTACCTCTTTGCCACCATGGAGACTTGTTGATCGCTGGGTATTGATAGATTATACCGTGCTTTGGAGGCTTTGCACCACTCCTCAAGTGTCTAAATAACGCTTTTTCCGCACCAAGAACTTGGATTGTAGATGATGGTAGCATTGCTAACTCCTTCAACCCACCAGCTAGGCTTATTAATCTCGCTCCAAGCTTTGCGCCAACCAATCCTTTCAAGTTAGGCGCTACATCATCCATTGCTTTCTCAATGTAGTCTTCAATCTCTCTTCTCAGATTATATAGCTTATCTATCTCTGCAGCAAACTCTTGAATCACTCTTAAGTCTCTCTCATCCATCCATGCACCCATGGTCTTTTCTTTTGCCGCTAGAATCTTCTTAGCTTTTTCTTCACTGAGATTAAGCTCTTTTAGCTTTTCAGCAGTTGCATTCTCTCTATTTCCTATCTCTTTGACAAAAGTTACAAACTGTGGATGCTTTGGTAAAATCTCATCAAGCTCTGGGAAGTGAAGGGTATACCACTCCCTTAAACGTGAAACGAGTAAGTTGATAACCTTATCAATGTCATCTAACGCTTCAATTGCTTGCATTACCATTTTATCTCTTGCACCACTTTGCTCTTGGATTCTCATCCTTGTTAAGGCTAATCCAACATCAAAATAGCGGGCATACCAATCCTTTCCTAAAAACTCTCCCGGTTTTTCCCTAAGTATTTCACCAGCTAAATTTGGGAACTCATAATCAGTTTCAAAACCCAGCTCTCTAACTTTTTTGCTAATCTCTGGATGCTCAAATATGAGTGGAGAATAGCCTTTTGAGCTTACCTCTTTCACAAGCTCGATTAGATCACCATTTATCTCTCCATTCAAAAGCTTATCTAAAGCTACTTCTGGCTTTTCAGTAAACTCTCTCTTAGCGATGAGATTTCCCTGCTCATCAAAGGCATAAACGCCTTGAACGTTTTCACTTATGTAAGCTTTCATTAACATCACCCTTCTTTAATTTTTGCTAAGGAAATATAAAAGAGTTGAGCTTTTAAAGCTATGGTGGAAGGGATTACTCTTCCCAAGGCTCCGTATATTTTAATGCCCAACCAAACTCGTCTTTAAGAATGTCAATTGCAACATAAGGTGGGATAACACCCTTTTCCGTTATTATGACATCAACATATTCTGGAGGAGTTACATCAAATGCTGGATTCTTCACCACGATATTCTTGGGCCAGTTATCAAGTTCTTCCTTTGGCACTACTTCGTAAGGTTCCCTCTCTTCAATCTCTACCAACTGACCTAAGAGAGTCTCTGGATGGAATTTATATGTCTCAGCTGCAATCATCACCCAAACTCTATGTTCTTTTGCAGTTAAAGCTATTAACGCTGTTCCAATCTTGTTTATAACAGCACCATTGGCTGTTATAGCATCAGCACCCATGACAACTTTATCCGTCTTTTTCATGTAATGCCTTGCGGCTCCATCAACAACATAGATGACTGGAATCCCCGCCTCTGCTAATGCTTTAGCAGTGATCTTTCCTTGATATCTTGGTCTTGTTTCAGTAACTATCACTTCTATATCTTTTCCTTGCTCCCAAGCTTTCTTCATGACTTCAACTGCAGCACTTGAATGACAATGGGTCATTATTACATCCCCATCTTCTATCCTTTTGGCTCCAAACTCTGCAATCCTCTTTACAGCATTCTCAGAGTTATGAATAAATTCTTTTGCAGAATTTATTGCTATGAACTTAAGCTCATCTAACTTTGCACCGCTCGAATAAGCGAGCTTTAATCTGTACATTACATATCGTAGAGCATTAGGTAAAGAAACTGCTGTAGGTCTTGTGTGGAATAATATTCTCGCCGCTTCTTTCATTTCATTCCAAAACTCTTCTTCACTCTTTGCTTTACTTTGCTCTGCTTGCAATTGTAAAGCTAAAGCCACTGATCGAGCTATTTTTCCGGCTCCTCTAATCTCCATGGTCTTTATCTTCTCAGCAATTTCATAAACCTCTTTTACTATCATTCTTACCACCTTCACTTTTATTCAAGTTTCAAGCGATATGCTCTTCTTTCTCAGCTAAATTTAATAGTCTCTATCTCCTCCTTTAAAGATTTTAGTGACCACATATGATCACGTGTACATTGATGTACGCAAATTATCCTTGATGTACTTAAAAAACTATCAAGATTTTTCTTTACAAAGATAAAGGGCAATTACGACCAATGCCGAAAGCTTTATATTTAATTGTTACAAAGTTTTCTATGTATAAAATCGGTGATGTGTTCAGCATTGCACACTCAAAAAGCTTAGGAGGTCATAAAATGGAGAAAGCATTGCAAAAAAAGTTGGGGGCTAAACCTTTAGATTATGAGGTTTATTTTTCGGAGAAAGCTTTACGCATGAAGGCTTCTGAAATTAGAGAACTTTTAAAGTTGGTTGAGACTTCAGACGTCATTTCCATGGCTGGTGGATTGCCCAATCCAGAAACATTTCCAAAAGAGGAGATTAACCAAATAACACAAGAAGTCCTTGAGGAATACGGCGATAAAGCTCTCCAATATGGAACAACAAAAGGATTTACACCTCTGAGGGTAGAGATTGCAGAGTGGTTAAGGAGGAGATATGATGTTCCTATTTCAAAGGTTGATATCATGATAGTTTCTGGTTCACAACAGGCTTTAGACTTAATTGGAAGAACGTTTATTGATCCTGGAGATATTATAATCGTCGAAGCTCCAACCTATTTAGCAGCGCTCCAAGCATTCAAATATTATGAGCCAAAGTTTATACAAATTCCTCTTGATGACGAGGGTATGAGAATGGATTTGCTTGAAGAGAAGCTCAAAGAGCTTAAAGCCCAAGGAAAGAAGCCTAAGATAGTCTACACAGTTCCAACATTCCAGAATCCAGCAGGAGTCACCATGACAAAGGAGAGGAGAAAGAGGCTCTTAGAGTTAGCGAGTGAGTATGACTTCATTATCGTTGAAGATGACCCCTATGGAGAGCTTAGGTATTCTGGAAAGCCAGTTCCTCCAATAAAGCGCTGGGATGTTGAGGGAAGAGTTATTTACCTAGGAACATTCTCAAAGATACTTGCTCCAGGCTTCAGACTTGGCTGGATTGCAGGAGAGCCACACTTTATAAGAAAGCTCGAAATATCAAAGCAAAGCATAGACTTATGTACAAACACATTTGGTCAAGTAGTTGCTTGGAAGTTTATGGAGAAGGGACTCTTGGAGAAGCATATTCCAAAGATAATTGAGTTCTATAAGCCTAAGAGGGATGTTATGCTTGATTGTTTGGAGGAGTTTATGCCTGGTGGTGTTGTGTGGACTAGGCCTGAGGGTGGGATGTTTGTTTGG
>MTLP01000036.1 GCA_002009975.1 Thermococcus sp. JdFR-02 | reverse complement strand
GTCTATTTTGAGAATAGAGACTTATACGAACTTTATACGGCAAACAGACAAACAAAAACCACCCAATCACCAAAAAATATATAAACAAAGCCCCAAAACAAATATTGGTGATCTTCATGACTACCTTTATGGAGGTTTTAACTTGGATTGGTACGAATATTCTTGGACAGCCAGCAATATTGCTGGGTATTGTAGCATTAGTAGGACTAGCTCTTCAGAGGAAACCATTTAGTGAAGTATTAACCGGAACGGCAAAAGTAATGATTGGAGTAGTTATGATGCTTGCAGGTGCAGGACTTTTTGTAGATGAGCTTGTAAATTTCCAATCGCTGATAAATGCTGCGACTGGAGTTTCTCCAAACTACCCACCAAACTATATTCCCTTAAATGACTTAATAAGTCAATATGGTAGCTATGCAGCGGTTATAATGACAGTTGCGTTCATATTGCATCTAATACTTGTAAGGGTTATTCCAAGACTCCGTCACGTATATTTAACGGGACATCTCATGTGGTGGGTATCATTATTAGTTGTAGCTGTTATCTTAACAGTTAATCCAAACGCTAGTGCAAAGCAAATAATTACAATTGGAGCTATTGTAATGGCAATATATTGGACAATACAGCCAGCATATATACACCATGCAATGAGGGATGTTATTGGTTCTGATGCAATTGGTTATGCGCACACATCATCTCTAGTAGCTTTAATTGCTTATCATGTAGGGAAATACATTGGAAAACCTGAGGAGAGCACTGAAAATATAAAGCTTCCAAAATCACTATCATTCCTAAAGGATTATGCTGTAAGCACTGCTATTATATTGGGAATTATCATGGTAGCAGCAGCCCTTGTGGGTTATGTTAAAGCTCCTGAGACTGTTATAAATCTAGCGGGAGATTTAAACCCAATAATATGGGCAGTTCTTAGGGGTGTATACTTTGCAGTTGCAATAGTGGTATTGCTTACAGGTGTTAAGATGTTCGTTGGAGAAATAGTTCCAGCATTCAAAGGAATTTCAGAGAAAGTTATCCCAGGAGCAATCCCAGCAGTTGATTGTCCAGTTGTCTTTCCATATGCGCCAACTGCAGTTATAATTGGTTTCCTTAGTGGACTTGGGGTATTCCTAATAATGATGGCAATATTTATAGCAGCAGGATTTGCAGTAATAGTACCTCCAATGATTATGTTATTCTTCCCAGGAGGTGCAGCAGCAGTCTTCGGAAATAAAACGGGAGGATGGAAGGGAGCAGTATTTGCAGGAGCGCTCAATGGTTTTGTTTTAGCTATAGGTCAGGCATTAACTTTGCAATTCCTAACGTATGGTACAGAACTTGCCACGCTTGGAGATCCAGACTGGTATGCAATAGTTGCAATACTTAAAGGAATACTTGGAGCAATATTCTGAATTTCTTTACTATTTTTCTTTAGTCATTATAAGACAAGCTTTTAATTTCCTTTTCATTATATTTACAAACAATGGAGGTGTGAGTATGGTGAAATACAAACTTGATAGACCACTAAAAATACTGACGGTATGCGGGGTTGGACAAGGGAGTTCTCTTATAATGAGAATGTTTGTAGAAGATGTGCTAAAGGAATTGCAAATTCCAGCGAAAGTTGAACATACAGAACTTTTAACCGCAAAATCTAGTGATGCAGACATTATAGTAGCTTCAGTGCTTCATGAGGAAGAACTTCTTGATTCCGGGAAGATGGTAATCGCTCTTAAAAATTTAGTAGACAAAAATGAAATAAAGGAAAAACTTCTGGAGGCTCTTTCTAAGAAGGGTATAATTGAGGTTTAATGTCAAACCCTCAACTATTTTTTATTTTCTTTAATGAAGAATTCTCAGAGTTCAGTTTCAGTAAACTGTATAGAATTTGTTACATTGGCTATTCTTATGTCATGTATCTCTCTTAAGGCTTCTATTATTGGTCTGGTGAATTCTTTGTTGATTATTATAATTATCTTTAGTCCGTTATTGAGGGCATACGCTAAAAATTGTATAATGGTTATGTTTTTGCTGTCCATTTTTGAAGCAATTTCAAGTAGTATGGCACTACTATTTGTTTTTGACTCTATCTCTAAAACAGTATATCCCATATGATTTGCAATGTTTCTTAAATTAACAGTAGGTTCAAGATTCATAAAAATTGATTTTAAGTTAGGATCGGTTAGTATCATCTTAATTGTCTGTGAAACGGTTGCCTTATCTATTTTTAGGGACTTTACAATTTTTGAGTAGGGTATTGCAATGTTTCCACACTTAATTGTTCCATTTTCAGTGACTTTAAGTCCATACTCAAACAAGCATTTTGCAAGCTTTTTTCTTGATGGATAACGGTCAAAATGGTGCTCTATTGTTTCCCACATGCTTATTTTCACCTTATTTTTAACTTTCTTTTAGTTTCTCTATAAACATCTTAGCGGTTGGAGGTATTCTAATTCTAACATATGAAGAATCTAAACCTACAAAATCCCTTCCATCTACAGTCAAAATTCCTTTTCTTAGCATGTACCTATACATGTTTACTCCTTCTTTTCCTACCAAGAATATAGGAACTGTCGGGGATGTTTTTGATATGCGAAAATTCTCTTTTAAAAAGTCCAAGATCTTCTTTTTTTCTTTTGAGATTAATTTTTTGCTCTTTTCTAGGAATTTACCATGTTTAAGCATCTTAATTGTCAGTATCTCTGATAATGTGTCTATTTGGAAAGGCAGATTGATTTTGGAATATAAATCTCTTAGTTCTTTTCCTTTTATTACTGCGTATCCTACTCTTAGGTTAGCCAATCCAAATCCTTTTGAGAATGATCTAACAATCACAAGATTTTCATAGTTTAAGTTTATTGCAGAGTTCTTTTTTGGCATAAAGTCTCCATAAGCTTCATCAACTATTACTATCACATCTTCTTTAGCTGCTTTTTGAGTAATTTCTTCAAGGATATCTATGGGGATTGTTTGTCCAGTGGGGTTGTTGGGGTTGTCAATGTAAATTAGTGTGTATTTATTGCTTATCTTTTCAATAAAGGGGTCAAGCTCAAACTCAAAATCGTTCTCTTTTCTTAATTGAACGTAATCATAAACACCGCCCATTATTCTCACTTCAGTTATGTATTCAGAAAATTGTGGGGCATAGCCTAAAATTCTGCTCCCCTCATTTATTGCAAATTTATTTATTTTTTCTAAGCACCCCATAGAGCCAGCTCCAATAAAAACATCCTCCTTAGTAAATGCACCTTTCCAATACTCCACCAAAGCTTCTCTTAGAGAGTCATGATATGGATCAGGATACTTTGATAAATCAAAATTTTCAAGATTAACCTTACTTAATATTTCTTTTGGAAATCCATAGGGATTTGTCCCTAAAGAACAGTCTAGAATTCCTTCTTTAGAAATGTCTTCTTTAACATAGCTTTCCCTTTTAATCTCAAACAGATTTTTTCTGAGCTTGTTTTTAAGCTTCATCAATCTCCCTCCACAAAAAGAGAAGCAAAAGAAGATCACCATCCCCTTAAAAATTTGACAACTTCATCAGGAACTTTTCCAGACAAAACTTCTTTTATAGCATCTTCAATTATCTCCAATCCTTTGTCTAGGTCTTCTTTTGGAATATTTAGCGGAGGGGCAATTCTTAAAACATTGCCATGCTTTCCAAATGTTATCACTATTAAACCCTTCTCCCATGCCTTCCAGCAGATCTTTAATGCCGTGGTTCTATCGGGTTTTCTTGTCTTTTCGTCCTTTACAATATCAACACCAATTAGAAGTCCCTTTCCCCTCACATCCCCTATTATTTCGTACTGTTCTTTCATTTCTTCAAATCTTTTGATAATGTATTCTCCAAGCTTCTTTGCTCTTTCAATGAGTCTTTCTTCTTTTATGGCCTCTATTGTAGCAATTGCAGCACTTGAATTTACGGCATGTCCAAGATGGGTAAACACGAATAGTGGAACTGGCACGCTTTTCATAATCTCAGCCTTTCCAATTGTTGCAGAGATTGGCATTCCTCCACCCAATGCTTTTGCACTTGCTAGAATGTCTGGAATAACACCAAAATGCTCTATTGCCCACCATTTTCCTGTTCTTCCCATACCCGTTTGTACTTCCTCATCTATGAAAACTATCCCATATTCCTCTGTTAATTTTTTTAATCCTTTAACAAACTCACTAGGGGGGACAACTACTCCAGCATCGCCTTGGATTGGCTCTATTATAATTCCAGCAATATCCTCGGAGAGATCTTTTATTTTTCTCTCAACATTGTCTAATACAACATTTGTCAATTCCATAGGGTTTTCATAGCCATCAATTCCCCAAGAATTTCTATATGGGTCTGGATACTCAATAAAGTGAATCTCTTTTATTGGATGGATTACTTCTTTCACTTCAGGTTCAATAATTCCTGTTGCTGATAATGCACCATAAGTCATTCCATGATAGGAGTGAAGAAAAGATATGATGTGTTTTTTCTTTGTGTAAGCTCTTGCGGCTTTTATTGATGAGTCCACACTATCGGAGCCAGAAAATCCAAAAGTAACTTTCTTTTCAAAGTTTCCAGGGGCTATTTCAGTTAGCATTTTAGCTAGTTTTACAGGTGGTTCTTCATAGAGATATGCCATTGTGTAGTTTAGCACCTTGTCAATTTGCTCTTTAATAGCTTTAACGACTTTTGGATGTCTATGACCAATGTTATAAACAGCTGCACTGGTTAGAAAATCTATATACTCATTTCCATCAACATCCCAAACCCTAGAACCTTCAGCTTTTGCTACAGCTAGTGGATAGTACTTTAATCCGGAAGCCTTTGGAATGTACTTTTCATCAAGTTCGGCAATCTTTAAGCTCTCATCAATTTTTCTGTTAGTATACTTTTTAATTTCATCCCACTTCACTCTAACCCCTCCTAAATCTTAGAGAAAAGGAAAAATGGAAAAGTTCAAGCCTTAGACCAGAATTCTTTTTTCCACTCTGGATTCAGAATTCTAATAACCCCCACCGTAACCAATGGGATAAATAGCACTATGAAGAAGACCCACGCTAAAGTTCCGTATCCTCTAGCAACCAAGGCTATAATTCCGAATTTTGCCATTGCTATTGCAAGGAATATTATAATTGTGGCAAGTATTGCCTCCTGTTTTCTGTCCAAATGTGTTCCTTTACTTTCTTCTAATTGAACTTCAATTCTCCTGACTATTGAGTGTATCATTCCAGTACCAGTTTCAATTAATGTCCAGAATACTGCAAGGACATAAAAGCCACGGAGCCAAGTTGCACCAACTACTTTCATGATTTCATACCACGGTACTGAAGCATTCACAACCTCAGGCTTTGTATAAAATCCTAAAAGACTTAGCCAAGTTAAGAAAAATGCTATTCCTACAAAAAGTGCGGAGTTAAAGCCCGATATGATGGAGTCTTTTCTTTCATCAAGTCTATCTAGAGTGAAAAGAACTGCTGGGATAACCACCATGTTATACAGGAAATACTGGAATCCAGCGATAGTTGCCTCTTTAAAACTTCCTGAACCAAGGTTTTGAGTGAACGCTAAATTGATATTTCCCCATGCAGCTTTTAGAGTAACTCCCCATAACACCATGTACATTAGATATAATACTATTGTTCCAACGGTTTCAAAACCTTCAATAGCTTTTCTCCCGTAGAAATGTAGTAATCCAACAGCTGAGATTATAACTATCGCACCGACCATGTAGGGGAGATGTAACATATCCTCTAGAATACTCGCTGCAGCTGAACCTACCACTGCAATAACTATAATTGCTAGTATGATATATGCAATGTCAAAAATTGGCCAGAACTTCCAAAGTACCTGTTTTATCCAGGTTCTATAATCAAAAGCTTTGAAGACTCTTGCCAACTCATATGATAATGCCGCAGATATAAAGAAGAATATTGTTGCTACAATTACGGAGTATATTCCATAAACTCCATACTTTCCTGCATATTCCATGACTTCTCTACCTGTTGTGAAGCCTCCTCCCATGAATACTGATTGGAATATTATTGCTGGAAGAAGCCACCTATAAAATATTCCATGTTTATGTTTACTCATGTTGTTCCCTCCGCAAATTTTTACAGTATATGTTTTATATGCTAGAAATACATTAGTTTTTTGGGCTAAATTTCGCTATATTAACAAAAAATTGGGATATTGGGTGCAAAATAGTAATATATTTATAAATAATTCTCAGACATAAACATGAATTAAATTTCATAATTTTTGAGCATTTAAATTGCGATAAAATAAAAAATCCGCAATTATACTTTAAAGTATATTGCCAAAATATTTGCAGAATCACCAATATTAACAAAGAAAATTTAAAAATATAGCATGCTACAATAAAAATGGATTAATGAGTTTATAGTAACTTCTTGGAGGGCATGTTATGAAAAAGAAGATAGAACTTGATGAAATTGATAGGGCAATACTAAGACTCTTACAAGAAGATGGTAGAATGAGCTATTCTGAGATAAGTAGAAGGGTGAAAATTCCAGAATCTACCGTGAGATCGAGAGTAAATAAGCTTGTAAATGAAGGAGTTATCAGGAAATTTGCAGCATTGATAAATCCATTTAAAGCAGGGTATGATATTATTGCTTTTATTGTTGTAGATGCTGAACCTTCAAAGGTTAGATACGTCGTTGAGGAGCTTGCAAAATTACCAGAGGTAGATGTGCTTGGAATTGCAACAGGGGCTCATGATATACTAATGCAAGTTACTGCAAGAGACTTACAGGAACTGGAAAAGTTCATATTGGAGAAGATGGCAAAAATTGATGGTATAAAAAGTACAGAGACTTCAATATTGACTAGTGTTAAAAAGTGGGGATATGCAAGGGTATTCTAAGGGATACATATCTCTCAGTTGCAAGCACTAAAAATTATAAAAAGTTAAGAGAGGGTCTTTGACGCTAACTCAAGTATTGCCTTAATATAAACCTGATAGTTAACTGTTTGCTCTGCAGCTGGTGCAATAAACTTATCAAGAATTACTGGGGCTAACAAACCAATAGCCAAACACGTTAGGGCTAATACTAACACTACTAAACTCATGCTCATAGGTTCTTTGACTTCTATTTCTTTTCTTGGTTTTCCGAACCAAATGATGTAGAACACTTTCATATAAGCAAATAATGCGATTGCACTGGAGATTACTAGCACTAAAGCCAAACCGAAGTTCTCTTCTATTAATGCATTAAATAACGCTAACTTGCTGAAGAACACGTTAAATGGTGGAACACCAACTAATGAAAGCGTCGCTATTGCCAATGAAAATGTTGCAATTGGCATCTTTCTTCCCAAACCTGCCAAGTTTTCCACATTTCTCGAGCCAACTGCATGAATAAAAATTCCAGCTGCAAGGAAGAGCAATGCTTTTGCAACTGCATGATTAATCAAGTGAAATACTGCTGCTTGAAGCCCTAAAGAACTTCCAACCCCAACAGCCATGAACAGATAGCCCATGTGCATTATTGTTGAATAGGCTATCAAACGCTTGACATCCTTTTGAATGGTCATCATAAAAGCACCGAATAAAGCTGAAACAGCACCAAGAGCAATCACGACAGCACTTAGTACGTTAACAACGTGAGCTAATTCCCCACTAACGTCACTATAGACAGTGTAGAGGAATCTAATCATGGCATAAACACCAACGTTCACTACGAGACCACTCAAAATTGCTGAAATTGGACTTGGTGCTGCTGGATGAGCCTCTGGAAGCCAAAAGTGATTCGGTACTATTGCAGCTTTAATTAAGAATGCCCAAGTTGCTAAAGCCAAAGCAACACCAGATGCCAAGATGATGTTCCAAGTAGGTTCGGCTTTTAGCAGTACATCAAGAGTGACGTAGCCGCTAGAGACTTTGATGAAGGAAGCTGCAGGTAAATGAATCTTCATAGCTAAATGAGCAAAATTCACTGTTCCAAATGCTCCATAGAGGATTCCTAGGGCTATAAAGTACATTGTGGTTCCAATAGCACCAATTAATCCATATTTAAAGCCTGCTGTAACTGAATCCCCTCTGTCACGGTAGAACATTACTAAAGCATAAGCCGCTATGCTTGTAACTTCAATCATTACGAACAAGTTAAACGCATCTCCAGTTAGTAAAACACCCAGTAGTCCTGATTCTAAGCCAAGGTAAAGAGTGTAGTACCATTCTAAGCCTTCATCATGTTCTAAATAGCGGTAACTGTAGATTGCGATTAAAAACATTAGTGCAGCAGTGATGAGAGCGATTAAGGCACTTAATTTGTCAACTTCATATACAATTCCAATTGGGGCGATCCATTTACCGAAAGTGTAGACTAGTGGGTTTTCTGAGGCATAAGCTAATTGGAAGAGTTTGAATGAGCTGACTAAAGTTAAACCTGTTCCAGTTAGAGCATAAGCTTGAATAAGCTTCCTATTTCCTTTAATCAGGATTGATGTTAATGGTAGTGCAAAGGCGAAGAGGATTGGAATGATTGGGGTTAAGCCAATTACATCCATTTTTATCACCTCACTCGAAGATTTTTTCTGCGAATTTTTCAAATTCCTCGCTAATTTCCCTTCTACAAGCTTCGGGATCTTCTGTTGTCACGTCAATCCAGTTAACGTAAAGGTATTTGTCGTCCAAGTCAACCACAACAGTTCCTGGTGTATTAGTGATAGAGTTAGCGACTAACGTCTTTGCATAGTCTGTTTTTACGTTAATTGGGACTCTAACAATGCCTGCATTATACTTTCCAGTGATTACTCTTTTCATGACGTCTAAATGGGTTTTAACCTCAATAATGAGCATATATTTAAGGAAATAAATCACTGCCCAAATCCATCTGAGAGGGTTTAATGCCTTTGAATCCTCCCTAACTAAGAATTTGCCTACTAAAATACCGACTCCTACTGCTACAATTAAGCCGGTAAATAGATCATAAGGCTTAGCTGAACCTGTAAAGATAATGTAAGTGATGAACGCTAAAATCGCGGTTGAAATTACGCCTCTCATTGTTCACCACCCTCCACTTGGATAAGCTTCTTGCTAAGCTCTCTTGTATCAACAGTTCCATACAAGCGGTGTATCTGAACAATCGCAAATGCAATCAAAACGTTAACAGCCATTCCAATGACTACTGCTGTGATAACCAAAGCTTGGGGCAATGGATCTACAGCAGTTTTAACAAATGTTTGTAAGGCTTCTTTACTCAAGCTTGGCAAAATCGGTGGTGCTACGGGATAAATTAGTCTATATCCTAAGAGAACTACGAGCAAGTTTGCAGTATCACCAAAGATTGTTAGTGCAATGAGCTTTTTCACTAAATTGGGTCTTCTTGAAATCCCATAGAGGCTTATCATGATTGTTGCGATTAGCGTTAATATTATCACGCTCCAAATGAATGCAATCATTCTCCCACCCCCAGAATTTTCTTGAAGACTTTTTCTGGAATTGCTAGCAGTAAGAAAACCGCTGTAAATCCAGCACCTACTGCCAAATATTCGAAGAAGTTGTAGAATATTAGACTCCCACCAAGCCATGGAAAGATCGGCTGATTCTGCATTATGAAGCCGCCTTTAGTTAAGGGTAGTAAAGCAATTAATGCAATACCAATTAAGCCAATTGAACGAAGTATTAAGGCTCTAGTTTTGTCTAGCCCCTGCTTTTCCAAAGCATATTTTGAGTAAGCAGCTATGATCAATAGCGGAGCCACCGCTAAAGCAGAACCTCCTTGAAAGCCCCCACCTGGTGTTAAGTGACCGTGTAAAGCAATTGATGCTGAAACAGCGAGAATCATTGCAACAATAACCTTTGTGACGGTTTTAATCACTAACGTAAGCTCTTCAACTTTTTCGATTCTTTCTTTTGCTTCTTTTTCTTGTTTTTTGTTTAGTCTGAAGAGTGTTAGACTTCCAATGATTGCAAGGAAAAATACTGATGTTTCAAATAATGTGTCCACTCCACGATAATCCCACAAGATAGCAGTGACAACTTCCGGACTTTTTGCAGAATAATCGCCAAAGTAACTGTTCTCTAAGTAAAATTTCCCAAGAGCTCTTACATTTTCTTGAGGCTCTATTTTCCCGCTCATTACGTAAGCTAATCCAAAGATTATGAGAATTATTATCGTGATTGGAATGAGCTTTTTCATTTAAACCACCTCGTATCTTCCGGTCTTACTCACGACGAAGACTAATAGTGCGGAATAAATTCCAACTGCTATTGCGATATATGCTAAAACTATGTCAGGTGCCATTAGAATGTAAAAAGCAATTGCATAGGCTATAGCTTGAATTGCTGAGTATCCAATTGCCTTCAGCAGGTCTTTTTCAATAATCGCCAAATACGAGAAGATTAATCCGATGAGGACTGTGATTAGAAGCATTAAGAGATGGATCTCAATCATTTCTCATCACCTTCCAAGTGATCACATTTTGGTTCCCACTTCACGAGCTTGGATTTATGAGCAGCATAGGCTAAGGCATGGGCTCCTGCGGACGCTGCTAAAAGAACAATTATTCCAGTTACAAAGCTTGCACCTGCTATGGCATATTTCATTCCACCGAGAAAGTCGCTACCTAATGCCAAGAAACCGACACCAAATAATGGAACTACTGCTCCTCCAATTGTGCCAACAGTTGCCGCATGTAGTCTTATGTAGAAGTTTGGGAACTTTAGTAAGCCAAGAGCTCCAAATAAGTCACAGATTCCGCCGATGATTATCATGATCGCTCCAATGTAGAATAAAAGCTCGTTCATGCTCCCACCTCCTTTGAAACGAGGTGTTTTGCAACGTAGATATCTAATAGATAAGCCCAGAGTGCTAGGGTTATTGCTCCGCTAATTAGGAATGCGCTCTTGAAGTAAACTGCTAAGATCGCCATGAATGCGGCGATATCAAAGGATAAGCAGTCGACGGCGAGAATTATGTCAACTATCGTGGGACCCTTGAAAGCTCTAATTGCGTAAATAACAAAAGCTAATAGATAAAGGGGAATCACGAACTTCATTAAAAGGAAGAATACATTTTCAAGGCTCATTTTTGCTCTCCTCCGAGTTTTTAACTGTTATTTGGGGTAAGAAATGTCTTGTTCCTGTGGATTCTCCAAAAAGTATCTCCACAATATCTCTCTCTGTTTTTTCATCAAGTTCCTCAACGTAGATTTCTCTTTTTTGCTTTTGTTCAACAACGCCTCTAGCTAAAGCGGCTCCATAGATTATAGCTTCAGGTTTTGGAGGACAGCCGGGAATAAAAATAGTTGTTGGAGGCTCAATGTTGTACTCCTCTTTTAGAATCTTGTAAAGCTCTTTTACACCACCTATAACTGCATAAGTGTCGTACCATATTCCTCCTCCACAAGCACAAGAGCCAATTGCTAATACTATTTTAGGTTCTGGAACTGCTTTAAAAGCTTCTATTACCTTTGGAAGGCATTCTCTCGTAACTGGACCTGTAAATGCTATCGCGTCAGCGTGTCTTGGCGAACCAACTAACTTAATTCCAAACCTTTCAACATCTTGTTTTGGGGCGAATATATTGAGGATCTCTATATCACAGCCGTTACATGAGCCGCTGTTTAAGTGAAAGACCCATAAGCTTTTTTCAAACATATCCTCCACCACCCTTTGCAAAGGTTAATAGTTCAGAAACTTTCTTTGCTCTGCACTCTGGACATAGGAATAACATCTCTCTTTGCCATGGAGGTAGCTCCTTAACTGAATAAAGCAAGTGTCTGAAGGTATCGAAGGGTTTTCCACACTCTTCACAGCGAACCATTTGAAGTTCCACTATTTGGTGAAGGTCTTCATCAGATAATGTTGCAAGCTCGAACTCCTTGGTTAGCTTTATTGCACCAGTTGGACAAACATCTTGACAGCGTGCGCAAAAGATGCATCTGCCTAAGAATAGGTGAACTACTCTAACGCCCCTTTCTAAATCATCGTAAACTTCTAAAGCTCTGGGAGGGCAAGCGTTCATACATGAAGTACAACCAATGCACTTCTCAGTGTCAATTTTCGGCTTTCCTCTAAAGTCCTCTGGAACTTCTATAGGGGCAAAAGGATATTTCTCAGTGACTTTACCTATTGAAATAGATTTGCTAATTAGGGATAATCTTCCCATAATCTCACCTCTTTAAACGTAAATACTCTTCAAGTGAGCATCTACAGACTCTACCCTTCTCTATAATCGCAACGTGGTCGGTACAAGAGAAGCATGGATCAATTGAGGCGATTATTATAGGCGCATCTGCTAACTTTTCGCCCATTAGCATTATTGGAACAGCTGGTAAGTTGTTGTAAGTTGGTGCTCTTGGTCTCCACCTATAGAGCTTGTTCCCTCCTTCAGTAATCACGAAATGCACGTCTTCTCCTCTTGGAGCTTCAGTATAGCCGAGACCATAGGCAAACTCTGGTAACTCATAATCTTCGTTTAATATCTCCCCCTGTGGCATCTGGTCTAAAGCCTGCTCTACAATCCAAAAACTTTCAAATGTTTCCTCATATCTTACCAAAAACCTTGCTAAAACGTCTCCTTCCTTATAGACGGGCACTTTGAAGTCTAATTCTCCATAAGCTGCATAAGGATGGTCTCTCCTAATGTCCGTGTCAATTCCAGAAGCCCTTGCAACAGGTCCTACAACCCCTATTTCTCTCGCTTCCTTCTTTGGTAGCACTCCAACTCCTTCCATTCTGTTTATTAATTCCTTCATCTCAGCAACATTGTCCAAAATTTCCTTTGTCTCTTTCTTTGTTTTATCCAGGATTTCCAATAGCTTTTTCTTCTTGTTCTCATCTATGTCCCTTCTAACTCCTCCAACAAGGTTCATTCCGTAAGTCTTTCTATTTCCAGTCAAAAGCTCTGCAATGTCCATAAATGCCTCTCTTATGCGCCAAGTATGCATGAATCCGCTATCAAATCCCAATAGGTGGCAAGCTACTCCAAACCAAAGCAGATGTGAGTGCAACCTTTCAACTTCAAGCAGAATAGTTCTTATGTATTCAGCCCTTTCTGGAACCTCTATTTTTGCAGCATCTTCTACAGCTTGACAATAAGCACAGTTATGGGTAAATCCACAAATTCCACATATTCTTTCTGCTAAGAATGGAACTTGATTTAAAGTTAGTCTCTCCTCGGCAAGCTTTTCAAGTCCTCTGTGAACATGGAAACCTCTGTAACTTGCTCCTACTATCTTTTCTCCTTCAATGTAGAGCTCAAATGATTCTGGCTCGTGAAGAGTTGGGTGAAAAGGACCTACTGGAACTTCCATGATTTTTGGATCCTTTTTTCTCTTTTTGGGTTTAACTTCAATAGCAGGAACTTTTTGATTATAATGGAACTCTTTTCTTAAGGGATAAACCCCATTGGGCCAATCATCTGGCATAATTAACCTCTCAGGCTCTGGATGACCTTCAAATTCTATTCCTATCATGTCCATTGCTTCTCTCTCAGCCCAGTTTGCACCGCAAATTACTGGAGTTATTGAGGGAATTTTTAACTCCTCTGCAAAGGTTTTGATAATAACGTATCTCTTTTCATCCTCACAGTTTAGAATGTGATACATTGCAAAAGCTCCATTTTTAGGTCTCTCATCGACACCTACACCTGTTGCATAATAACAACCCGCATCAAAGAGTTCTTTCGCAACTTTTTTCAGTTTCTTATTTGAAACTAATGCAATGATAATATTCTCATCATGCCTGATTATTTTAGAGCCATTCTTTTCTAAAATTTCAATAAGCATTTTTACCACCCCATGAGAGCTATAAGCCAAGCAACTAATGCCACAGCTGAAAGCTTTTTCATTAATTTAATTGCTTGGTCAAGTCTGAATCTGCCATAATATGCTTCCAAAGACGAGTAAACTATAGACAGGACTATAAGTCCAAGTAAAAACCCTCCAGTTCTAATTGTTGTCTCCTTTGGAAGTATGAAGTTTAAGAACAAGCTGTAGAGCAAAAAGCGCTTTAGATAGATGGAGTATTCAAGTAAAGCTAAGTGCTTGCCGCTGTATTCTATTAGAGGACCTTCAATTATTTCTGGCTCTGCTTCTGGAATGTCAAAGGGAATCCTTGCACTTGAGACATAGATTACAACAAAAAGCAACGCTAATCCAAGGATTGACGAAACTTTCAGTGGCAGAGGAAATAGAATTTCAAAGCTTAAGCTTCTCCCTATTAAAGCCAAAATCCCTACAACAAAAGCTAAAACTAATTCTTCACTCATCAGTAAAGATACCTCTCTATTTGACCCTAATTGAGCGTATGGATTTCCAGAGGAGAAGGCTCCAAGTGAAAATATCAGCGTTGCCAAGCTTATGAGATAGATTACAAGTATGAAGTCCCCAGCAAAGTTGAGCGATTGTGGAAGCAGGGTTGGGACTATAAGATAAGCTGTTAAAACCGCTGTAAATGTTATGTATGGTGCTAAAATATAGAGACGTTTTATGGAATCGCTTGGAATTACTGGCGGTCTTTTAAATAGCTTTATTAAGTCCCACCACGTTTGAAAAATACTCGGTCCCTGTCTGTTCTGTAGGCGAGCTTTAACTTTTCTTTCAAAACCATCAAATAAAGGTGCAAAGATTAAAGCAAAGAGGATGTTGATTACAACTAAAAAGTTCATAGGCTAACACCTCCTAAAAGAATTACTAAAAGAACTATCAGGAGCATTGCACCAAAGAGCATTGAGTCTAAATTGTAAGATAGAACTTCAAACCTCAATCCAAGCTTTCTTCCAAATTTCAGAGCTTTTTCCATTAAGGCTTTGCTTGAGTCACCAAGCTTATAAACTTCGCTAAATTCTTCTTTAAAGTCCATATAGTAGGCATTCGAAGGAATTCTTGCATTAAGCTTTTCTTTGCTTCCACAGCTCCATGTTGACATCTCCTTGCCCCTTGTTGGGATCAGTAAGACCAAGATTGCTGTTGCGATAAGTAGGAAGGCGAATATTATGATTGGTGAAAAGCTTCCAGTTTTTGGAACAACTATTGATGGAAATATCGTAAGCTTAGCTAATTCGATTTGTACTCCAACTGAATTTAAGGCTGAACTGGTGAGTTTAAGGGGTAAGAATGGATAAACACCAAAGAGAATACATAGTAATGCTAAAAGCATTTGAGAGCTCCACATTAGGAAAGGAACTTCTTTAGCTTTGATTTCTTCTAAGGGAGGTCTTGTAAATATTGTTGTGAAATATTTAACAAAAGCTGCTAAAGTTACGGCACTTATGAAGAGAGCTATTATTCCAAAGAGTGAAGTTGCTGGAGTTGAAAGAGTTGAAACGTAGATAAGCCATTTGCTGACAAATCCATTTAAAGGTGGCATTCCTGCTATTGATAGAGATCCTATTAAAGCTGTAAAAGCCGTTAAGGGCATTTGCTTTGCTAGTCCACCTAAGTAATTCAAGTCTCTGCTCCCGGTTTCATAAGCAACTGAACCAGCTGTTAAAAAGAGCAATCCTTTGAAAAATGCGTGGTTTATCGTGTGGTAAAGCGATGCAATCAAGGCAACTGCTCCTAAAAACTCGTTTCCTATGGCGATTAAGTATAATCCAGCGCCAAAGGGTAAGAGAATGTAACCTATGTTGTCAATACTTGAGAAGGCAAGTAAACGTTTGGAATCATCTTGAAGCAAAGCGTACATTATGCTGAAAAACAACGTTATTGCGCCAAAGAAAGCAATTATTAGTCCTATGCTTGTATCCTTGGGGAAGAAAGTCAAAAAGAACCTAAAGAGCATATAAATTGGAAGCTTTATCATAGCGCCACTAAGCAAAGCTGAAACGTTGCTTGGGGCTTCAGGGTGAGCATCTGGGAGCCAAGAGTGTAAGGGAATCATAGCAGCTTTAACTCCAAATCCAATCAATAAAGCGAAAGTTAAGAAATAGAGGGTTGATGGATTGCTTTGTAGATAGAGAGGCAATAGTCTTGCAATCTCAGAATAATTTGCATTAAAGTTGGTGACCTTTAATGTCACAGCTACTATTGTTAAAACTAAGAACTCTGCTCCAGCCTTTGTCATGTAGAAGTATTTGAAAGCAGCTTTAATGGCTTTTTCATTGCTTCTTTCAAATGCAACTAGGAATTGGGAAAAGAACGACATTAACTCCCAGAAGATTATGAACCAAAGTAGGTCCCAAGATATTAGGACAAGATACATTGTTAGGAGAAAGATTGGGTAGTTAAAGTTGTAGGCTTTAACATTCCCCTTATTTAAATAGTGCTCCATGTATTTTATGCCATAGAGAGAGGCACAAAATCCCAAAACCCCCAAAATCAAAAGGAAAAATGCGGAGAGTGAATCAACCCTTAAGATGAGCCAGTTTAGTGAGGACACTATTGAAGATGAGCTGTATATTTGGAATTTCAGTTCTAAGCTCTTCTTAAAACCTAAAAACGCTACATAACAGATTGACAATGAGGAAATTGCTGAGAGAATGTTGCTCAAGTAGAGAGATGTTCTCCCCTTTCCAGCAAGTCCTAACAACAGTGTAGCTATTAATATTCCAGCTGGGACTAATAATATTAGATCCGCCATTGATTATTCCCCCAAATCTTCTTTAATCCACCTTGGATTTGAAACATTATTCAATTTGAATTTCTATCCCCCGAAACATTTTTGATGAAATTTATATACGTGAAATCAAGCTCATACATCACTGGGGTGTATTGATGAGAGGTGTTTATATACTTTACTTCATGTGTATTCATTTGGAATATAAGCAAAGAATGTACATCATGGGTCAAAAACGTCCATCACTTTTAGGGCTCTAAGCAGAACTAAGCATTTATAAAAACACATAACCCAATAATAACGGTTGCAATGAGAGGTGCAAAAATAATCCTTATATTCCCATTAATCTTCCTGACGCTATTTTTCTACCTCCCTTTGGTGAGCATAATCCATGAAGGGCTTTGGGACAATGGTTTTACCCTAAAATATCTCATAGAAGTTCTCTCTAGCAGTTATCACAGGGGGATAATTCTATTTACAATAAAGCAAGCTTTGGGTTCTACACTCTTAACTCTAATCCTAGGTCTTCCAGGGGCTTATATCTTTGCTAAATACGAATTTCCAGGAAAGAGATTTTTAAAAGCAATATTAACGGTCCCATTTGTCATGCCAAGCATTATGGTTGCTTTGGGCTTTATCTTGCTCTTTGGAAAGCAAGGCTTCTTTACTCAACTAATTGGAAGAGATTTGGAGATACTCTATAATTGGAAAGCCATCTTGTTAGCTCACGCTTTTTACAACTTTCCAGTTGTTGTTAGAATGGTTTCTTCCCTTTGGCAACGCGTGAATCCTCACTATGAAGAGATGGCTATGAGCTTAGGTGCCAGGGGATTTACACTTTTTAGAAAAGTCACACTCCCAATGCTCATGCCGGGCATATTTGCATCTTCAATGTTAACTTTCATCTTCTGCTTTTTAAGCTTCTCAATTCCTCTGATTTTAGGCGGTTACAAATATGCAACGATAGAGGTTGATATCTTTACCTCAATAATGACCCTTTTGAACTTCAAGGTCGGCTCTGCTTTAGCGATAATCCAAATAACCCTGAGCTTTATTTTTATGTACTTCTACATAAAGAGCCTTGATTTGTATGCAAAAGCTGAAGAGCAGAGAATATTTAGAACTCCAAAAAAGCTTGATTTTAAGGAATTGCTAAGTCTTAGGGGACTTTTAATAATTTTTTACTCTTTGATAGTCTTTATCTTTATAATTTCGCCTCTTTTGGCAGTTTTGTATGATTCTCTTATCTACCAAGGCACTTTTAGTCTGGAGTGGTATAGAAGAGTCTTCAGCAAAAGATACAACCCAATTTTTGGTGCAAGCACTATGATAGCCATTAGAAACTCCCTCCTATTTGGATTTACAACCATTATTCTTTCAACGCTTTTAGCTTTAATTGTAGCTTATGTCCTTCATAGATGGCAGTTTAAAGGCAAAAACATCTTTGACACATTGGTAATGCTCCCCCTAGGTTCTTCAGCAATAACTTTAGGTTTAGGTTACATAAGGACTTTCCACAAACCGCCTTTAGAGCTTTTGGGAACTTGGTATCTAATAGTCTTTGCTCACACTATAATTGCATATCCTTTTGTGCTGAGAGCAATTTCAGCAGTTTTAAAGAAAATAAGACCCAATTTAAAGGAAGCAGCATTAAGTTTGGGAGCAAAGGAATGGAAAGCATTTCTAAGGGTTGAGCTTCCTTTAGCTTTAGGTGGAATTATAGTTGGAGCGATCTTCGCTTTTGCAATGAGTATTGCTGAATTGGGGGCAACTTACATGCTTTACCAACCAGAGTACACAACAATAACGATAGCGATATACCGCTTTTTAGGTGCCCGTCAGTGGGGAAGTGCCTCTGCTCTTTCGGTTATCCTAATGGTAATAAGTGCTATCAGCTTTATAATAATCGAGAGGATTGGTGAGGAGATATGGTGAAGGTTGAGCTGAGGAATATTCTCTGGATTCAGGGGGATTTTAAATTAGAGATTAATAGATTAGAGGTTAAAGAAGGCGAATTCTTAACTCTCTTAGGGCCAAGCGGCTGCGGAAAAACAAGCACCTTAAGGATAATTGCTGGATTTGAAAAGCCTGATAAGGGGGAGGTTATATTTAATGATAAAGTTGTGAATGAAATCCCTCCTTATGAGAGGAATGTTGGGATTGTCTTTCAAGACTATGCTTTATTTCCTCACATGACGGTGTTTAAAAACATCTCCTTTGGTCTTGAGATGAGAGGGTTTTCTAAGGAAGAGATAAAGAGAAAGGTGAAATGGGCATTGGAACTTGTAGGGTTGAGTGGTTTTGAGAATCGCTATCCAGAGCAGCTTAGTGGTGGGCAACAGCAAAGGGTTGCATTGGCGAGAGCTTTGGTAATTGAACCTGAGCTTCTCCTTTTAGACGAGCCCCTCTCAAACTTGGATGCAAAAATTAGGGAAAGGCTTAGAGGGGAAATAAAGAGGATTCAGAGAGAACTTAAAATAACGACCATTTACGTTACCCATGATCAAGAGGAAGCAATGGCAATAAGCGATAGAATCGCTGTAATGAGCATTGGTAGAATTGAGCAAGTAGGAGAACCTTTGGAGCTCTACTACAAGCCAAAGACAGAATTTGTTGCTAAGTTTTTGGGTCTCTCAAATATTCTTGAGGTTGAGATTAAAGGCAAGAAAGCCTTTGTTGATGATTACTTCCTTAAAGTTGAAACGACCAGAGAGGGAAAGGCTAAGATATTCTTCAGACCTGAAAGTGTTTTAATATCTAAAGAGGGCATACCAGCAAAGGTTATTGGGTATGAACTCCTTCCGGGGAGAATTAGGCTTAAATTGGAAATTAGTGGGCAGGAGATTATTGCAGAACGCTTCTTAAATGAGCTTCCTTTTGAGGTTCATGCCATGCCAGATGTCATTAAAATAGAGATTCTTCCAAAGGACATCACTGTTCTTAAATGAGTTTATTAACAAAAATTTGTTGAAAAAGCTTAAATATTTCTCAATTTTAAACAAGTTTAAGTCAATTAAGGAGGTGTGAAAATGAGCTGGTTTTCAGAATATTTTAAATTTGATGAGCATCGCACGGACATGAGAACAGAGGTCTTGGCAGGTATTACAACTTTCATGACAATGGCATATATTCTTTTTGTAAACCCAGCGATTTTAAGTGATGCAATTGGAAAAGAAGCTGTTCCATCTTTAGTCACTGCAACGGCTTTATCCGCTGGACTAGCAACGATAATGATGGCTTTGTATGCGAAAAAGCCCTTTGCCTTAGCGCCAGGAATGGGTTTAAACGCTTACTTTACTTACGGTGTTGTTTTAGGAATGGGTTATAGCTGGCAAGTTGCGTTAGCGGCAGTCTTTGTTGAGGGTATAATTTTCATAGTGCTTTCTCTAACAAAGGTCAGAAGTGCAATAATTCATGCAATACCTCTTTCTCAAAAGTATGCAATCGGTGCTGGAATTGGTTTATTCCTAACCATCATTGGTATGGAAGAAGCTGGAATTGTCGTTGATCATCCAGCAACCCTAATAACCCTAGGTGTCGAAAACTTCAAAACACCCGAGCTTTGGTTAGCACTATTTGGACTTTTCTTCGCTGGAATCCTAATATCTAGGAGAATAAAGGGTGCTTTGCTAATTTCAATCCTCACAACCACAATAATTGGGATTGTATTAGGAGTTACACCAGCACCAGAGAAAATCTTTGCACTCCCAACCCTGAGTTACACATTCTTAAAGATGGATTTAAAGGGGCTCTTCAACGTTGGAGCAATTGGTGTTGTGTTTGCCTTCTTTATGGTTGATTTCTTCGATACTTTAGGAACAATAACTGGATTGAGTGCAAAAGCTGGCTTTTTGACAAAGGATGGAAAAATACCAGATGCAGAGAAAATCTTGCTTACCGATGCTGTTGGAACAACAATGGGTGCAATGTTTGGAACTTCAACGGTTACAACCTACATCGAGAGTGCTGCTGGAATTGAAGAAGGTGGAAGAACAGGAATGACGGCTTTAGTTACAGGTTTGCTTTTCTTAGTAATTGGTCTTCTAGTTTCACCAATAGCAGCTATAATTCCAGCTTACGCAACAGCACCAGCTTTAATAATAGTAGGTTACTACATGCTAAGTGCTATTAGAGGAGTAGACTTTGATGATCCAACAGAAGCAATTCCAGCTTTCTTGGTTTTGGTAACAATACCATTCACCTATTCAATAGCCGACGGTATTGGAATGGGATTCATAAGCTATGCAATAATTAAGGCTTTAAGTGGAAGAGGAAAAGAAGTGCATCCATTGCTTTATGTGCTGGCTTTAGTGTTCGTTGCCTACTTCCTCTATCTTGGAGGAGTCCTCTGATTTTCTCTTTTCTATATGTTCTTTTATGAACTGCTTTATAACATAGGGACATTGCTCTTGGATATATTTTGCAAACTCCCTCATTCTTTGAGCAGTTATATCGTGTATGTGGTGCTCAAATTGGCAAGCGTCTTCTTCTGCTATGTCAGGAGGAATTCCCAAAATTTCTATAAAAAAGTTCATTAAGAGCTTATGCTTTGAGTAAACCTTTTCCGCTATTTCCTTCCCTTCATCAGTTAACAAAATCCTGTCGTACTTTTCGTATTGAATCAACCCCTTTTCACTCAGTTTTTTTAAAGCATCTACCACACTTGGCGGCTTTACTTTTAGTCTTCTTGCAATGTCCTTGACCCTAATGATTCCCTTGTTTTTGTGAAGTATGTACATTGCCTCCAAATATTCTTCCTCTCTTTTGCTAATTTCCACCGAACCCACCAAAATTAGTTTAGCCTAAAGAATTTAAGTGTTTTTTGGTGGCAGGAGAGGAAGGATTCTTACTTCTCCCTTAAAGGAATTCTGTTTCCTAACTCCTCTTTCTTTCTACATCGGCTCCTTGTAGTAAAAAGAAGCCATACGTTGCATATACTTTTGAATTGAAGAACCTGAAATCTCAAGCTTTTTTCTGTTGCTGTATCCATACACTTTAAAAACTCCTAGTCTCAAGATTAAATGGTGATTTCGATGATAATATATGAACCTTTGATGCTTGCAATTCCTTTGGCTAAATGGATTGGGGAGTTTATCGTTAGGAATAAGAAGCTTCCAAGCGGGGATGAAGTTAGGGAGTTCTTGAAAGGACTATACTTTGAAGAAATTTGCTTAGATAGAGGATTGGCAATTCACAGAGGGAATTTCGTCATAACCCTAACTTTTCCAAAGAGGGAGCACTTGATAATTGATATTATATCCTCAAGCGGGGAGTTGAGTGATGCTCTGGAGATCTTAACCTATCATGACAAGAAGATTGAATCATTTGTCGTTGAGATTGTTCCAGCAAATGAATTTGAGTTTGAGGGAAATATTGGTTTAGAGCCCATTATAATTGATGACAAAAGTTTTGAGCTGAAAAGCTATCCCGTGCTTGGTCATTTTGAAGAAGAGAAAGAAGGCGTTGTTTTAGTTATTGATAGGGAAAATTGTAGAAGATGGAAGGAAAGCGGAAAGCTTAACGTTTGCCCAATCTGTGGTGCGGATGATTTAGCTTGGAAAGAAGACTTTGCTTACTGTGGCTCTTGTGGATTTGGGATTAAGGTTAAGGAGGATAAAGAATGAGCCGATTAATTAAATCTCTCCTCGTTAAATATTCACATTTAGCACATGAAAGGGGATTAACAGCAGCTTTTGGAGGTAATTTAAGCATAAAGTTTGGAAATAAAATTTTCATAAAAGCTACCGGCTCTATTATGGATGATTTGAACTTGGAACAAGTTTCAGTTATTGATTTAGAGGGAAGACAATTGAGCGAAGTTAGACCTTCTTCTGAATGGAGATTGCACTTGTTTACCTACAAAGAACGGGCAGATGTAAAAGCTATTGCCCATCTCCATCCACCCTATTCAATTACAGCATCTATACTTCTAAAAGAGGATCTTCCAATAATTACACCAGAAGCTGAGATTTACCTCAAAAAAATTCCCATAATTCCTTTTAAGCCTGCGGGGAGTGAGGAATTGGCAAAAGAGGTTGCAAAATATATGAAAAAGCATGATGCTGTAATTTTAGAAAGACACGGCATAGTTACAGTTGGAAAGTCGCTTAGAGAAGCTTATTATAAAGCAGAACTGGTAGAAGAGAGCGCGAAAATTTGGTATCTCAAACAAAAGCTGAAATAAAGAAAAGCTCATTGAATTTGCTCTAAAGCCCCAAGAACTTCCCAAATGATTGTTCTTGTGTGGAGGGGCATGTTTGGATCTTCACTTATTTCTTCCAATATTGCAATTGCGTCAGCAGCCCTAACCACGGGCTCAACACTTGTATCTAATAGCCTTTCTATAGCTTCTTCAGCTGCTCTTCTAATATTTCTTGGAACAACGGTATCTTGGACAACTTGTTCCTTAAGAACCTGAACTATTTGTTGTATCCTCCCCTCAGTGTTCATCATTATCACCTCCTTTAATAAGAATTAGTTACTAAAATCTGTGCCAATCTATATTGCATTCTCACAGCTAAAAATCTTTCGGTTTGAGATATTTTATTTCTCATTATAAGCCTAGACAAGGAAGTTAATATTCGATTCCCTTCCTTGCTATTATCCCCTTTTGGTAGGGATGCTTTATTTCCCTCATCTCCGTGACATAATCTGCTAACTCAAAAAGCTCTTCTGGACAGTAGCGACCCGTTAAAATAAGCTCTGTGTTTGATGCTTTACTTTTAATTAACTCTTTTACCTCTTCAACTTCGAGCATTTTAAAGCCTAAAGCGACACAGATCTCGTCTAAAATTACTAAATCCCATTCTCCACTTTGGATAACTTCTTTAGCTCTTTTTAAGGCTTTTTTAGCAGCTTCAATGTCGTCTTTTTCTGGCTTTCTATGAACAAACTTTGGCAAGCCATAGGATTCGATTTTAATCCCAATTCTTTCTGCCATTATCTGCTCTCCGTAAACTTTTGGTGACTTCATAAATTGAATAATTATGACTTTTGCCCCACTCCCTAAGGCTCTTAAAGCCAATCCAAACGCTGCTGTTGTCTTTCCTTTCCCATTTCCAGTGTAAATGTGAATTAACCCGAGCTTTTTCTTCCAACTTTCGCTCATTTTAATCACCAAAGAGAATTGGTATTGGAGTATTTAGCCATTATGGAAGTATTTTTATTGCCAGTAAACTTTCTATTATTTGGTGTCTCTCATGAAAGCCCCAGATTTAGGGATCAAAATTGGAGTTTTTGAACATGGTAGGAGGAACTCGATAACAGATGTTAAGGGAGTTAAAGTTGGCAACGTGACTTTAATTAAAGGCGAGGCTGTAAGAACTGGAGTTACTGCAATAATCCCTCATGAAGGAAACATTTACAAAGAAAAGCTCCTAGCTAATGCTTTTGTCATGAACGGTTATGCAAAGCCAATCGGCTTAACTCAAGTGAAAGAGCTTGGAGTTATTGAAAGCCCAATAATACTAACAAACACTTTGAGCGTTTATACAGCTGCCGATGCTCTAACAGATTATATGCTCGAGCAAAATAAGGATGTTATGAGCGTGAATCCTCTTGTCTTAGAGTGCAACGACAGTTATCTTAATGACATTAGAGGAAAGCATGTTAAAAAAGAACACATCTTTGAAGCATTAAAAAATGCAAGCGAAGATTTTGAGGAAGGTGCAGTTGGAGCTGGAACTGGAATGAGTGCTTTTGAGTTTAAAGGTGGGATTGGTTCTTCTTCTAGGATAGTTGAGATTGATGGGAAGAAATACACCATTGGAGCTTTAGTTTTGAGTAACTTTGGCAAGAGAGAAGATTTAACGATTGCTGGTGTTCCAGTTGGATTGGAACTTAAAGACTATCCTGGAAGAGGAAAGAGCGGAAAAGGGAGCATAATAATGATTGTGGCAACAGATTTGCCTTTAACATCAAGGCAGCTATATAGATTAGCAAAGAGAGCAATTGTAGGTTTAGCAAGGACTGGAGGTTACGCATACAACGGAAGTGGGGATATAGTTTTAGCTTTTTCAACAGCTCAAAAAATTCCTCACTATCAAAAAGAGCCTCTAAGAATTGAAGCTTTGCACGATGCAAGACTGAGCAGAGTTTTTAAAGCAACAGCTGAAGCGGTTGAGGAAGCTGTAATAAATTCGCTCCTACAGGCAAAGACCGTGAAAGGAAGAGAGAGACACATAAGATATGCTTTGCCACATGATAAGCTCGTTGAAATAATGAAGAGATACGGGAGACTAGAGAAGTAAGCAGGGATTATCTCACAGCCATGGTGGCAATTTTCTGCTTACAAGAATTTTATTTGCTTTTTTCATATAAACACTTATATACAAGTGGAGCTAATTTCTTCATAGACTAAAATTCGCTTAAAATATATACATTGGGTGAAAAATAGTTTCGAAAAATTTTTGAAAGTCATGGAGAGTTTCTCCGTTTATTGCGCCAATTTGGGTTCTACGGCTTTTTTTGCTTCTTGGTTTCTAAGACATGACTCTTCATAAGATCAAAACTTTGACGGATATAATCATATTACTTTTACTCTCGAGGTGATTGGAGTGTTAAGCGCAGAAGAATTGAAGAGATACAGCAGAGAAATTGAAATAATCGGCACAAAAGGACAAGAAAAACTTAAAAATTCTAAAGTAGCAGTGGTAGGGATTGGAGGACTAGGCTCTCCAGTAGCTTACTATTTGGCTGCTGCAGGTATAGGAAAACTTTTGCTGATAGATGAGGAAAAACCAGAGCTAAATAATTTGGATAGGCAGATCCTCCACTGGGAAGAAGATTTAGACAAGAACCCAAAGGCAATTTCAGCTAAATGGAAGCTTGAGAAGTTTAATTCCAACATAAAGATTGAAATTTTCGTTGGAAAGCTCACAAGAGAGAATATCAACGATGTTTTGAAAGATGTGGATGTTGTGGTTGATTGTGTAGATAATTTTGAAACTCGCTACATTCTAGACGAATATACAACGGTAAAAAATATTCCTCTGGTTCATGCAGCTATTAGTGGCTTTTACGGTCAGGTTACGACAATAGTTCCAGGAAAAACAGAAAGCTTAAGGGATATATTTCCAAACCCTCCTAGGGGGAAAAGAGAAAAATCTCCAATTTTTGCACCAATAGCGGGTATTATTGGAACAATTGAAGCAGCAGAGGTAGTTAAGCTCATAGTTAAGTGTGGAGAACTCTTAACCAACAAACTTTTGATTATAGATTTAGCATACGACTCGTTTGAGGTAGTTGACCTCAAGGGTTAAAGTTTTTGAAATTTATCCTTTTGGACTACAAAGCTGAAGAAACATGTCAAAATTGAAAATGCTAAATTCTTATTTCCCTGTATTTCTTCTTCATTAAGATTGCATCTCCTTCAATGTTTGGGCTTTCACTTATTACAACACCCTTAACTTTGAATTCCTTAAGAATCCTGAGCAGGTCTTCCCACTTCAAATCGCTCTCTTGCAAATTAAGGTGATTTTTCTCCCCCTTTTCTCCATAGTTTATTCCGCTTATGTGGATGTGCATGTTGTTTAGTGCTTCCCTTCCAAGCTCTTGCTCTATTAGGGAGAGCATTTCTCGCCACTCTTCAACAGTGTTGCACTTTCCTTTTTCCCTTGCATGGGCATGGGCAAAGTCGATAGCAGGTAAGACCATTTCAATATCTTGGCTTAGTTTTATTAACTCCCTCAAATTTCCAAACTGTGTTGGTTTTCCTGTTAGCTCTGGTCTTACCCAAAGCCTTATTCCTTCATCTTGGAGAATCCTTACAATGTCTTTAATTTCATTTTTAATCCGTTCATAAACTATTTTAGGCTCTTGTTTTAAGTAATAACCCGCATGAAAGACAACACTATAACCACCAGCATCGTATAATCGCCTAGCGCTGTCTAATATTCTCTTCTTACTTGCTTCAACTTTTGCCTTTTCCCTTGCATTTAGATTTATGTAATAGGGAGCATGTGCTGTTAAGAGAACATCATTCTCTCTAGCCACATATTTAATCTTTTTAGCCATTTCTGGTTTTAAATTAACTCCTCTAACGAATTCAATTTCCATAGCATCTAAACCTAGCTCTCTAACCCTTTTTATTCCTTCTATGGTTGAAGGTTTGCGCGTTGAAATTGGAATTCCGGCTGTTCCAAATCTTAACTTGTCTGGCTTGATCATACCTCCCACCAATAAAAAATTAGGTTGCCCTAAAATATAAACTTATTGAAAATTAATCTTAGTCTTGAGCAAGCTTTCAAGTCTTGAAATTGATTTTTGCAACTCATTTTCAAGGTCTAAGAGTTTCTTCTTCAGCCTTTTTATATATTCTTCTCTCTCCTTTATTTTCTCTTTCAGTTTTTTGATTTCTCTCTCAAACTCTTCAAGTTCTTTAGTAGCATCTTTCTTCATGTCTTCCAACTTGCTTAACTCTTCCCTTTCAGTCCTTATCTCTTCTACCTCTTTATTCAAGTTCTCTATAAGCCATTCAGCAGTCTTTCTATACTTCCCTTCAAACTTGTCAAGCATCTTGTTTAAAAATTCCAAAAATTCTTCTGGATGTGTAATTGCATAAGCACTGTCTTTTATGATCTCTTTTGCAACTTTTTCTCCAATTCTGCTTCTCTTTATTGGTCTCTTCAACTGAGAGACTTTTGATCTTATTTCGATCTCTTTGCTCTCAAGTCTTGACTTGAGCTCTTTTATCTCATTCTCCAGCTTTTCAAGTTCTTTTTCTCTCATCAGCTCCTCAAACCTTTTGTTCATAGTTTTCTCATCTGCTTTAAGTCTTTCAAGCTCTTTTTCTTCAATACTAATGCTCTTTTTTATATTGCCCATTTCATCGAGTATCTCTTTTATTGGAATGTTCTCCAACCTTAAACTTTCAAGCTTCCTTAGGTAGTCGGAATACATAGTTGAGAGGGATTTTAGGTGTTTGTTTATTGTAAAAATGTCCTTTTCAAAAACTATGAGGAGGTATTTTCCATGACCTACATGGAACTTTGAAAGCTCTGGGAGAAATTTTCCCAAATCATCTATTCCCTTTATGTTTGTTAGTGTTCGGCGTAGGGTTTCCACATAGTTCCTCTTTTCAACTTCTGCAATCTTTTTAATTCTTTCATCAATGTTCTTTGGAATTTCCTTTTTCTCGAGCTTTTCCAGGTACTTTAGGATTTCACCAATACTCTTAGAAACCTTTTTTGAGTACTCATCTTTAAGCTTGTTTCTACGCTTCTCAATTTCATTTTTCTTTTTTTCATACTCCCTCAACGCTCTTTCCAATTTCAACTTTTTCCCATCCTTTAACCTTTTCTCTCAAATAGACACTAATTAAGGTTCCTAATGCGACATCTAAAACGGCTATCATAAATTTCTTGAAGAACACAAGTAGAGATGGAGATACTATCGCTATCGCATAGCTTGTTGTTAAATCTATAGTGATCCAAAGAGCGGGTAGCATTACCAATCCAGCTGTATAATACCAAATATGGGGATCTTTCTTTAGATATGCTTGAAGGATTCTTCCAGATATCATAACCCCAAGTCCAAGGATTAAGGGTGTGTTTATGAGGTTGATGTATAATATCCCCTGTATAAGGGGAGTTACGGGAATTAATCCCATTTTGCTCTCTGCAAGCGTTCCAAAAGTGAAGTAGACGTTTACAGCTCCAGCAAAGATTATAAACAATCCTGCAACTATTGAGATTAGTGTAATAAGTCCTTTGCTAATACTTTCTCTTAGTGCTATGTGCACCTTAAAACCTTTCATAAAAGCATAACCACCTACTATCAAGAGGATAGTTCCTGCTACAGTTGAGGAGACTATGTTAACGCTTTCAGGATATTTGATTGAAATGAGTTTTGCTATTCCATAAAGAAGGACAATCAAACCTGGAATGCCAAAAACAATTTTTGCTGCTTCTGGATCGCTTAAAATCTCCTTTAAATAACGATAAATCATGTAATAAGTTGTTTCGATGCTTTCGCTTTGCTTAACAACCACCCTACGAGAGCTTATAATTGGTATTCTTGAGGTTATTATTGGAAAGACCTGCTCATCTTCTGCACCGTCAGTAACGGGAATAACACCATCTGCAGGGAACTTCTTCAAAACTTCCTCTAATTGTCTATTTAATTCTAAATCGCTTTTAACACCCACATCTGGATGACCTGTGATTAAAGCAACTTCAACATCTTCAAACTCCTTGTTTTCCTTTAAATCATCATAAAGTTTAACACCGGCATAAACAACATTAGCATCGCTATCTTCGGGATCAGCCAAGCTAAGCTTTAGAGCCGCATCTACACAAGCTTTCCTTCCAATAACGGGACCTTTAACACCAGCTTTGCTACCAAAATCATCATCTCTATCAATGCAGAGTATCAATACTTTAATTTTCAACCCTCCTGGGCTTTTTCCAGCACGGATTTTATTTTATCTTCCATGTGCCTTCTCTTATCTCTTCTATCATCAATCCTTATAGTTGTTGAAACCCTTTTTACCCCAAGCTTAAACATCAACTCGTGGGCTTCTTCAATGATTTTAAAGCCCTCACTCACACTCGAGACTTCAATAATCGTTGACATAGGTGTCAGTTGATACTTTACGCCTTTCTTCTCTAAAAGCTTTACTACTTCAGCTACGTATCTGCTCAAGCTTAGCTCACCAAGGGGAACTATGACGAATTCTATGATAACGCTCACTTTCGACACCTGACTATCTTTTAATCGGCAATAATTTAAATCTTACGGTTAGTTATCGTTATATACACTTGAGATTAAAAAGACTAAGGGGGTAAAGATGTATAAGATTAAAGATGAACATGGGGAGTTTTTAGTAAGACTAGCAAGGAAGGCAATTGAGGAATATTTAAAAACCGGGAAAGAAATTTCTCCTCCAGAAGATACACCTCAAGAACTCTGGGAAAAAATGGGAGTATTTGTCACGCTTAATCGTTTTAACGTTCCTCATCAAGTAGCCTTGAGAGGTTGTATTGGCTTCCCGTTACCGCTTTATCCGCTGGTTAAAGCAACAATAAAAGCAGCCATCTATGCAGCGGTAGATGACCCACGCTTTCCACCTGTTGAACTACATGAACTTGATAACTTGGCAATTGAAGTTAGTGTGCTAACTCCTCCTGAATTAATAGATGGAAAGCCTGAAGAGAGACCAAAGAAAATCAAGGTGGGTAGGGATGGATTAATAGTTGAAAAAGGCATATACTCTGGACTTTTGCTACCTCAAGTTCCAATTGAATGGGGATGGGATGAGGAAGAGTTCTTGAGCCAAACTTGTTGGAAAGCAGGATTGCCATTAGATTGTTGGTTAGATAAGGACACCAAGGTTTACAAGTTTACAGCAGAGATATTTGAGGAAGAATATCCAAAAGGACCGATAAAGAGGAAGCCTTTGGTTAAAGAAGGCTTATAATTAAAAATGCTTAATGAGATAAAGTTTATCTTAACAAAAATCATAGCTATTTATGGTGGGAATTGTGATAATTGATACTGACTATGTCACTGAAAATGGAAAACCTGTGATTAGGATTTTTAAGATTGAAAATGGGGAATTTAAGATTGAGTACGATAGGGATTTTCAGCCTTACATTTATGCCCTTCTAAAAGACGATAGTGCGATTGAAGAGGTTAAGAAAATAACTGGAGAGAGACATGGAAAAGTTGTTAAGATTGTAAAAGCAGAAAAGGTTCAAAAGAAATTCTTGGGAAAGCCAATTGAAGTCTGGAAGCTGATTTTTCAACATCCTCAAGACGTTCCAGCTATTAGAAACAAAATTAGGGAACATCCAGCAGTTATTGACATATTTGAGTATGATATTCCTTTTGCAAAGCGCTATTTGATTGATAAAAACTTAGTACCAATGGAAGGAGATGAAAAGCTTAAGCTAATGGCTTTTGATATCGAGACCTTCTACACAGAGGGGCAGGAATTTGGGGAAGGGCAAATAATAATGATAAGCTATGCAGATGAAGAAGAAGCCAAAGTTATCACTTGGAAGAAGATTGATCTGCCATATGTAGAGGTCGTTTCAAGCGAGAGGGAAATGATAAAGCGTTTCGTTCAAATAGTGAGAGAAAAAGATCCAGATGTTTTGATAACCTACAATGGTGACAACTTTGACGTGCCTTACCTTGTTAAGAGGGCTAGAAAGCTTGGTGTTAAGTTAATGCTTGGAAGGGATAAAGAGAACAGCGAACCAAAAATTGAAAGAATGGGCAACAGATTTGCCGTTGAGATTAAGGGGAGAATACACTTTGATCTGTTCCCCGTTGTTAGAAGAACGGTAAATTTGCCACATTATACGCTTGAGGCTGTTTATGAAGCTGTTTTGGGAAAAAAGAAAACAAAGCTCCAGGCTGAAGAGATAAGCATGATTTGGGAAAGCAGAGAAGGAATGAAAGCTTTAGCCCAATACTCGATGGAAGATGCTAAAGCAACTTATGAACTCGGCAAAGAGTTCTTTCCAATGGAAGCTGAGCTTTCAAAGCTTATTGCCCAAAGCGTTTGGGACGTTTCAAGATCAAGCACAGGTAATTTAGTTGAGTGGTTTCTACTAAGAATCGCGTATCAAAAGAATGAGTTAGCACCAAATAAACCGAGCAATGAGGAATATCAAAGAAGATTAAGAACAACGTATATTGGAGGATACGTTAAAGAGCCAGAGAGAGGATTGTGGGGGAACATAGTTTATTTAGACTTTAGAGCTCTTTACCCCTCAATTATAGTCGAACACAACATTTCTCCCGATACTTTAGAAAGAGAAGGTTGTAAAAATTATGACAAAGCTCCAATAGTTGGATATAGGTTCTGCAAAGATTTTCCGGGATTTATACCAAGTATTCTAAAGAGCTTGATAGAGGAAAGGCAAGCTGTTAAGAAGAAGATGAAAGAGACAAGTGGTGTTGAACAAAAAATGCTCGATTATAGGCAGAGAGCTCTAAAGATCCTAGCTAATAGTTTCTACGGTTATATGGGTTATCCTAAGGCAAGATGGTATTCAAAAGAGTCTGCAGAAAGTGTTACGGCTTGGGGAAGATACTACATAGAAACCACGATCAAGGAGATTGAAAATTGGGGCTTTAAAGTGCTTTATGCGGACAGCGTTTCTGGAGATACAGAAGTAATAATCAGGGAAAAAGGAGAAGTAAAATTCGTGAAAATCGAGGATTTGTTTAAGAATGTTGAGTATAAGCTTGGGGAAAAAGAGTATTGTACTCTACAAGATGTTGAAGCGCTAACGCTAAATGATAATGGTAAGCTGGTTTGGAAGAAAGTTCCATATGTCATGAGACATCTAGCCAGAAAAAAGATGTATAGAGTGTTTAGTGGTGAAAAGTACGTTGATGTTACTGAAGATCATAGCATAATTGTTTATAAAGATGGAAAATTTGTTGAAGCAAAACCGATTAATCTTAATGACAACATGAAGTTAATATTGTATAATGATGGGGAGATCATATTTAGCGATGTTACTTCTGTCATAGAGATCGAATACAAAGATTATGTTTATGACATTGAAGTCGAAGATACGCATAGATTCTTTGCAAATGGAATTTTGGTTCACAATACAGATGGATTCTATGCCACACTTCCAGGAGAAAAGCCCGAAGCCATTAAGCAAAAAGCTAAGGAGTTTTTGAAGTATATAAACTCGAAACTCCCAGGAATGCTTGAGCTCGAGTTTGAAGGATTTTACACAAGAGGGTTCTTTGTTACAAAGAAACGCTACGCTGTTATTGATGAAGAGGGGAGGATAACCACACGTGGCTTGGAAGTTGTGAGAAGAGATTGGAGTGCAATAGCAAAAGAGACACAAGCTAAAGTTCTGGAGGCAATTCTAAAGGATGGTAGTGTTGAGAAGGCCGTAAAGATTGTTAAGCAAGTTGTTGAGGATTTAGCGAATTATAGAGTTCCAGTGGAAAAGCTTGTAATTTATGAACAAATAACGAGAGAACTGAGCGCATATAAGGCAACGGGTCCTCATATAGCCATAGCTAAGCGTTTAAAAGCTAAAGGGGTTAAAGTTAAGCCTGGAATGATTATAAATTATGTGGTTCTTAGGGGAGATAAAAAAATAAGCGATAGGGCAATTCTTTTAGATGAATATGACCCAAAGAAGCACAAATACGATCCAGACTACTACATCCACAATCAAGTTCTTCCAGCCGTGCTTAGGATTTTAGAGGCTTTTGGATATAAGGAGAAGGATTTAGAGTATCAAAAGACAAAACAAATGGGATTGGATGCTTGGTTTAAGTCGAAGAGGTGAGGCAGGAGAGGGAGGGGAGAACTCCTTCCATCTCTATCTTACCTACCCCCCTGAGGGAACTTCGTCCCCTGTTCTCCTTGCTTTTTCTTCCTACATCGGCTCGCTTTGCTCATTGCTTAGCAGAAAAATTGAGAGGTGAGCTTTATACCTCTGATGTTAAGCAATACGAGGTCGCTAAAAACTACGTGGATTCACATTTAGTTTGATTTTTCTGAATTTTCAGCCGAAATTTTTAAAAACTATAATCACGATTATATAATCATGATTAGAAAATTTGTTGATCGAAAAGATGAAGCTAGAACTCTTGAAGAACTGTGGAAAAAAGAGGGGATAACACTTGTTTTAGTTTACGGTAGAAGAAGAGTTGGAAAGACAAGACTTTTGGAGGAGTTTTCAAAAGACAAAAAAAGAATATTTGTGATCTTTGAGGATAAACCGAGAGAGTATAACTTTAAGCTTTTGTCTCAAAGAGTTTCAGAGTTTTTGGGATTCAGCGTTGAGGTTAGAGATTTTGCATCATTATTCAATCTTCTAAAACGGCTTGGTGGTGAGAGAATCTTAATAATCTTGGATGAGTTTTCGTACCTGATCAAAAAGGAGGGTGGAGTTTTAAGTGAGATTTCAAGAGCAATTGAAGAAAACAAAGATCTTAATGCTCTTATAGTAATCTCAGGCTCCTATGTTTCTCTGTTGGAGAGGGAGTTCTTCACATATTCCAGCCCAGTTTATGGAAGGAGTGATGCAAACATTAAGGTTCAGCCTTTAAAGTTTAGGCATCTTTTCGAGTGGTTTGATTCCAGTATTGAAAATTTGGTGAAAATTTATGCAGTAACAAATGGAACACCAAAATACTTAGAGTTCTTCAGCGGAAAAAATGTTGAAGACGAAATTAAAGCTAACTTTTTCAACTCCTCAGCTTTTTTATTTAGGGAAGCAAGAGCTTTGTTGAGTGAGGAACTTAGAGAACTTTCCGTTTATTTAGCTATTTTAGAGGCAATAGCTAAAGGGAACACAAAGGTAACGCAAATTGCAAACTTCTGCTATATGAAGGAAAATCAGATTGTGCCGTATCTCAGAATTTTGGGTGAGCTTGGTATAGTTGAGAGGGTAACACCTCTATTTGGAAAGCGGGGAATTTATGAGATAAGCGATAACTACTTTCTCTTCTGGTCTCGCTTTGTAAATCCCTACTACGAGGAAATTGAAAGTGACTTCATTGATGGTGCCTTAGAGGATTTTGAAGCTAACTTTAACCAATTTTTAGGAAAACCCTTTGAAAGAATTGCGAAGGAGTTTCTGATTGAGCTTAACCGTGGGAGTTCTTTGCCGTTTAGATTTACAAAAATTGGAAAGTGGTGGCATAAAGGGGAAGAAATTGATTTGATTGGTCTAAATGACAAAGAAAAGAAAGTTCTTTTTGTCGAAATTAAATGGAGGGACTTAAGCTTTAAAGAAGCAAAGAAGATTTTAAAGAGATTGGAGAGGAGGGCTGAATTGGTAGGGCTTAGAGATTATGAGCATTATTTTGGAATAATAGCAAAGAGATTGGAGAAAAAAGAGAAGATCAGTGGAGCTTTAACCTTTGACTTGGGAGATTTTAAATAGAGGCTATCACATTTCATCTAGCACATTTAACACGTCTCTTAAACTTCTAATGACGAATCCTTTTTCCGCTATTTTTTCAACGGTTTGGGCATTTGGATTTATCCAAATAGCATAAAGTCCAGAACTTAAAGCACCTTCAAAATCCTCTGCCTTTGTATCTCCAACATGAACAGCCTCACTTGGAGAAACCTTAAAGTATCTCAAAGGCTTTAGGAACACTTCTTTCATAGGTTTGTAAGCCTTAAGCTCATCGGAATAGAATTGCTTGTCTATGTAATCAGCTAAGTCAAACTTCTCAAGGATCAAACGTGTATATGAGGAGGGCCAGAACATTACATTTCCGAGGGTTATTATTGTGTAATTTTGCTCTTTTAGACTTTTGAGCGTCTCTTTTACGTCATCTAACACTATTTTGGAATCAACGTTTAGGACTGCTTTTGCTGCGGCTCTTTTCACTATTTCAACATCTACTCCTAAAATCTTTGCTAAAAGCTCTTGGCTCTCCTCTAAAGCTCTCTCTGGAATTCCAATCTTATTTTTTCTCTGTTCTTTGATTTGTCTCCTTGCGTTCATGATTTTTTCAAACACATCCTTTTCTTCTGTCTCGATTATTTCTGCAAGGGCTTTTCCTAAAGCTTTAAGCATCAAGTTAATATCCAGCAGAGTGTTCCAGACATCAAAAGAGATTAGCCTTATCATAATCCCACCTCAATAGCTCAAAAACTCTAATTTGTCTAAGATTCCTGCTCTTATTAGAACTTTCTCTAAATTCTCTTTTCTTGAACGCATGAGCATCATTTCATAAAAGCCTTCCAAGTTGCCCCAAAACCTTTTAGCAGCCATTGTTAAATAGATAACTTCCTTAGGCTTAAGCTTTCTTCTCAGATCAACGTATAAGATATTTATAGCTCTGTCAATTCTCCTCAATACTCTTTCTTCATTTAAAACTTCAAGCATCAAATCTTCAATCGTTGGCTTTTCCCATTCTATACACGGGCTTAGTTCGATTTTTACCCCGATTAAAAGAGGAACTATTAAACTTTCACCGACTTTAAACAGCCCATCCTCTTCTTTACATCTAAAACTGGAAAGTTTTCCTTTTATTGATTCCAAAACTCTCTCCTCACTATCATCAATGTCAATAGCTAAGCCAATTTTTTGGACAGTAAAACCGTAAACATCCATTGCCTTCAGAAAAATCCCTACGTTTCTAATAACGCCAGCATTGCCTTCACTTGGTATTATTGCTAAAAATTTGTCTTCTTTTCTTAAAATTTCAAAGTTATCCCTCTCAAATAATCTTTCAATAAGCTTCAAGTTTTCTGGGATTTTTTTGCTCTCCTTAAACCCAAAGAGCTTTTTATAAGAGGCTTTAAAGAACTTAGCGTCTGTTTTTCCTTCACAAAAGAGAACGCTAACGTTCTTCATCTCTCTGAATTTTGCTCCTCTTAAGTCAAAGTCGAGATATTTTCTCAATTCATATGCTTCTTTAAACCTTAACCTTTTTCCACTATCTGAATAAAGGACAAAGCTATGTTCATCTCTCTTAAATCTTTCCAAAATTAGATCAATTAGCTCTAAACTTGAAGTTACTATGATTTCATTTCCTCGCAAATTCTTAACAAATTTCTTCAGTTCTTCCCTATTTTTTCCATATTCTGGAAAGAGAATTGTCTCTAAGCTTAATGCAACACTCTCATAATTTTTGCCCGTTATAATCTTCATTTTATCTCACCAAAGCTTTAAACCAGTGCTCAGTTTTTGCTCTCATCATTCTTCAGCATTGGATTCACTCATCATCGCTATTTTAATTTACGCAAACCTCATTTAAAAGTTGTCACTTGACAATATACCTCTGAGAGTAGACAAAATTATAAACTTTCAGAGATTATATTAAACCTAGGTGATAATTTGATGAAGAGGAAGATTGGATTTTTACTTATTTTTGTTTTCATGAGCGCAGTGTTAGGGATGGTTCAAGGACTCAGCTTTACAATAAACTCAACAAATGCAGTAATTGTGTTGCCCACAACAAAAATTGTCAATGGGCAACCTTTACATATTGGGGAAGATGCTATAAGTGGATCAAGACTTGGAGCTTTATTGGTTTTAAAGGGTATAAAGCCTTCAATTTATACAACTTACGTAAACGTTGATGTTGAATACCACAGTATTCTAATTGAGGACAATGACCAGTATTACAAGCTAAATAAGATTGATATGCCCGATGTTGGTCTAAATGTCGGTGATTCACCAGTTGGAGATGTTATCGTCATTGCACTTAACTTCTCTAAGGTGTTTTACAACGATACCATAAAAAAGGTTCAATTTAATGACAGAGCAATTGAGATTATTTTTAATGAAAACACAACTCCTCTGAGCCTAGGTGGAGAAGATACAAAGATGGTTTCAACGGTCGTTGATAGCAAGGATACCCTGTACATATACTCATACAAGAAGGTGCTTGAGGAATCTAAAACCTTAGGAGAAACGCTATCTGTAAATGGGTGGAAAATAAAGTTTATGGATATTGACACAGAGCAAAAGAAGACCTTAACAGATGTCCTATTCCCAAGTGGTCTTCCACTCACAAAGGTCTTTGAGAAGGGCAAATATTATGTATTTTACATTGATGCTGAAAACGATGAAGATGTAGAAACCTATGATTCATATCCTGAAAGCAGAATACTGGATCTTCAGAAAGCTGGTGCTAAAAAGATATTCGTATTTACACCTACCGACTTTTTCGTTGGTATTGGGGGGACTAAGCAAGTTAGCTATACCTATGAATACTTTGAGAAGACAAAGGAGTACAGGGATGGAGATGTCTTTGATGGTCAATGGGTTTGGGACATAGATCCAGAGGATTCTCTCTTCACCTTATATTTACATGTGGATCCAGAGAATGACTTTCCAAAAGTGACTTTGGGAGAAGATGATGTTCTTGAACTTCCAATTGATAAATTGAAACTAACGGCAAGTTTCACAAAGGATGATGAAGGTAAGATCACCGGAGTTGAGGGATATACATTTGTTAAGAGTGAAACGGTCAAAAAGAAGGTGATAGTTCAAACTACAAAGGCAGAAGTAATCGATGATGTAAATGATCTCATTATAGAGGATACGGAGCTCATATCTCTGCCAAACAACAAGCATGTCATCATAGTTGGAGGATGGGTTAGCAATAAAGCTTGGAAACTCTTGGAGCAGGTTTATGGAAGCAGCATGATAGAGGCTCTTAAGGAGGAAGTAATGAGCAAGGGTTACGTCGTCAAAATCCTTGAAAATCCAAACAATCCTGCATACAAGGTTATAATCCTAGCTGGGAAGGATTACACATTAACAAGAAAAGCAATTGAAGAATTCATGAACCAGCTTTAGCTTTTTCTATCTCTTTTAAAATTTTGGTGGCAATTATGAGTGTCCAGAGAACTATGAATCCTGCCCCTATGAGTTCTGGTATAGCTAATCCTCCCCATTTGGGTACGATCATTGCAAGAAATGTTGCTATTGAACCTATGATGCTAAAATTGCCTATTTTAACATCACCTTTCTTTTTTAGAAATACTCCAGCTTGCCCTATTGAAATTAGGGAGAAAAGATAAAATAAAACTGCTGATACTGAATGGGGAAAGTTGTACTCTTCTGGAAATATGCCAACCATAGAAAGGCAAATCATAGCCAAAGGAAGCAGATAAAGTTTGAATGGCTTAAAATACTCGATTACTGCAAAGGAAAATATTAAACCTGCTAAACCTGTAAGAATTAGTCCAAAATTGAAGATGTAATTGTTTGGGACATTAAGTGAGCCGAGATCACTTAAAGCATTTTTATGAAAAGAAAACCATGGATTTAAGCTGATAGAAACGGTTAAAGTTACTAATATACTTATTGTCAAAAAATATCCAAAAGCTGCTTCAATCTTTATAATTTTGGAGTTTTTGCTATACATAATCCCACCCTAATGGGATATATTTTAGACATTTAGAAAGAAAAAGCTTATTCAAGCTCACTTATTTGAGCCCGATTAACATCCCTTTTGTGATTTTAACCCCAAGTAATCTTTTTTACTAATATTAATAAACTTTGTGGTTCGAATTTTGACGGTGTGTTCATTTCGATAATCTTATAAGCGCTATGATATTAAGTTTAACCATGCTCAAGTTTGAGGAGTTCAACAGAGATGCCAAAATCTTAATCGCACTAAATGCAATTGGGCAGCTATTTTTGCAGTTCTCATTCTTTATCATGCCCTTCTATTTAAGGGCATTGGGCTATTCTATGGCAGATATGGGGGCTTTTTTCTCACTTAGAACTTTTGTTGGAGGAGTTTTCTTCCTTTTAGCTGGACAGATTTCTCTAAAGATTGGTTATAAAAAATCCCTGCTTTTAGGGGCATTATTGGGTTTTTTAGGGAGGATACTCCAAGTTATGGCTTTTAATTATTACCTACTAGCCTTTGGCTTCTTTTTGGTTGGAGTTAACATGGGAATAAGGCAGCCAAACTTTTCAGCTCTCTTAAGTGAAGAAGTTGAAGATAGGCTTAGACACCATGCTTTTTCAATAAGCTTTGGTTTGGGGACTATGTTCAATGCTTTGGGTGTTTTATTAGCAGGATTTATGCCAAACTTTTTGGAAACGACTTTTGGGATAACGAATCAATTAGCCTACAGATTGGTTTTGGCATTTTCTTTTCTTCAGTTTATTTTCACAATTCCAGCCCTTTTGATAATTAAGGATGTTCCAGTTGAAAATCCAAAGATAAGGTGGAGAAGGGAGTTGATTATTAAAATCCTAAAGTTCTCAATTCCATCGGCAATTATAGGACTAGGAGCGGGAATTACAATTCCCTACATGCAGCTCTACTTTGACATGCGTTTTGGAGTTACTTTAGCTAAAATAAGCGGTGTTTTCTTTGCTCAGCAAATTGTTATGGGCTTAGGGTCTTTCGTATTGCCTAAGCTTGTTGAAAGAATTGGGGCTGTGAAAACTATAACGCTCTTTCAGACATCTGCAGCCTTGCTTTTTGCCATATTCCCCTCTATTGAGATTTTCTTAATTGCAGCAGGAGTTTACATTGTGAGAAGCATTCTAATGAATATTGTATGGCCAATAAACGATTCTTTTATGCTTGGTTTTTTCTCGACGGAAGAAAAAGCAACTGCTGTTGGCATTAGAAGAGCTTTTAGCACTTTTATGAGAGGTTTTGGTAATTATATTGGAGGTTTTCTATTTGGAATCTCTTTAAGTTATCCATTTTATGCAACCGCCATGCTCTATACCATAGCAACATTAACATTCTGGTTCTTCTTTGCTAAGTATAACAAGGTCTAAACATTTCGACAGGCTTATAAACGGAACTTGTAAGATTCCTGAACATGGGCTTAGAGAAATATAAAGGATTCAGCAGAGATGCGAAGCTTTTAGTAATATTTTCTTTCACAAGCTGGTTAGTCAATAGTATAATTAGCTTTATATTCCCTTTCTATCTCAGATCTCTTGGATATGGATTTAGTGACTTAGGAAAGCTTTTTTCAACAGAAACTTTCTTTAATGCTCTTCTCTTGCTAATTTCTGGAAGAGTAAGTGATAGAATTGGTCACAAAAAAGCCCTCCTCCTATCAACATTCTTGGTATTTTTAAGTAGAGCTATTCAAGTTTCTACAATTGAATTTGAGCTATTTATGATAGCATCTGCAATTCTAGGATTCTCATCAGCCTTAGGATGGCCTTCCCTATCGGCTCTGCTTAGTGAGGAAGTTAGTGATGAGAAGAGGGATTATATATTCAGCCTAAGCTTTGCAGTCGGAACCATAGGTGGAGCCTTAGGAATGTTTTTTGCTGGAATATTGCCTGATTTAGTGGATAGTGCTAATCCCTATCGTAAAACGATGTTAATTGCCCTAATTGGAATTTCAGCTCAAATTTTTATTCTCTCGCTTGTAAGGGTAGTAAAGGAAGAGAAGATTAGCAAAAGGTTAAAGCTTGAAAGAGGTACGCTAATTAAGATATTAAAATTCTCAGTTCCTTCAGCTCTTATTGGTCTTGGCGCTGGTGTTACAATTCCCTATATGCAGCTTTACTTTAATGTCCGCTTTGGAACAAGTTTGGCAAGCATTGGAAGTTTGTTTGCAATCCAACAATTGGTTATGGGTGTTGGAATGTTCTCCATGCCAATTTTTGCCGAGAGATATGGAAGTGTTAAAACTATCGTTGGGTTTAACGGCACTGCAACTGGATTAATTATAACTTTGCCATTCTCACCATCCTTTTCAATTGCTGCTTTGATTTACACAATTAGAACAATCTTAATGAATATTGTGAATCCCCTTTGGGATTCATTTATGCTCGGGTTCTTTAAGAGTGAGGAGAGGGCAACGGCAATAGCTCTAAGGAGCTTTGCTTGGACCGTAACTTTCGGAGTTGGAAACTATATAGGTGGTCAAATTTTTGAGTACTCCTTAAGTATGCCCTTTTTCATTACTGGAACGCTCTACGCTCTTTCAATGCTTAGTTTTTGGTTTTTCTTTAGAAAATATGAGAGAGGTTAAGGTTATAAGGGGATGAGCGTTATCATTTTAAAAAGGCTGTTCTTTTATTGTTTAGAGGTGAGAGAAAATGGTAGTCAAAGATTGTCCAGAGTGTCATGGAAGTGGGAAAGTAAAAGTTGGTGAGGAAGAGTGTAAAGTTTGTGATGGTTGGGGCTATGTTCCAGCTGATTTTAAGCTTGATAAGCACTTAAAGGGGTACAAGAATTTGGATTATTTTGGAGTTGATGAAGAAGTTGATGAAATTCCTTGTCCAGAGTGTCATGGAAAAGGTGTTGTTCCAGTTTATGATGCTTGCCCAACTTGTGGAGGAACTGGGAGAGTTTTAGCTTGTGATATTTGTGGAAGAGTTAAGGAACCATGGGAGCCGGGGATGGATACAACTTGGGTGTGCCCAGAGTGTGAGAGGAAATTCAAGGTTGTGTACATCCTTGACAAAACTTGTGATTATGAAGACGTTGAAATAGGCAAGGTTTATAAAGGCACCATTGACAGAGTAGAGCGTTTTGGTATCTTTGTAAAGCTAAATCCTCATGTAACTGGACTAATTAAGAAAAAAGATCTTCTTGGTGGAAAAGAGTACAAAGTTGGTGACACTATTTTAGTTCAGGTTTTAGATGTTAGACCGGAAAAAAAGGAAATTGACTTTATAGAATCAGCTTTAAGACGCTATAAAGAAGTTGTTGTTAGAAAAGAGTTACCTGTTACAGAGATTGGTGAGTTGAGTGAAAGTTTAGCGGGTAAAACTGTTAGAATTAGGGGTAAAATAACTCAAATACAAGTTACTGGTGGTCCAACGGTCTTTACAATAAGTGATGGAACTGGAATAACTTGGGCTGCTGCTTTTGAAGCTCCTGGAGTTAGGGCGTATCCAACTATTATGGTTGGAGATATAGTGGAGATAATTGGCAAAGTTTCATTCCATGCGGGCAAGATACAAATTGAAATCAGCGACATGTCACGCTTATTTGGACCAGATGCAGCAGAAGTAAAGAAGAAAATTGAAGAAGAGCTAAATAGGAAAGCTCAACCTGAAGATGTTGGCTTTTTAGTTAAGAGTGATGTTTTAGAAAAACTAAAGCCAAAGATTATGAAAGCTGCATTCATGATTAGAAGAGCTATTTTTGAGGGTAGACCTATAATTTTAAGACACCATGCAGATTGTGATGGTTATTCAGCTGGGTTGGCTTTAGAATATGCAATAATCCCGCTTTTGAAAGAAGTCTCACCAGATCCAGAAGCTGAATGGCACTTATTTAAGAGAAGACCATCCAAAGCACCTTTCTATGAACTTGAAGATGTTTTGAAAGATATAATTTTTGCAATTGAAGATTCAATGAAGTTTGGTGAAGAATTACCTTTAGTTGTCATAGTTGATAATGGTGGTACGGACGAGGATATACCGGCATATAGGCGTTTGAAGTCTTATGGAGTCCCAATTGTGGTTATAGACCACCATGACCCGAGAACATTCATTGAGGATGGAAAAGCGGCTGTTGATGAGTACGTTGATGTTCATGTAAATCCGCATTTAGTAAGGCATGGTTACTACGAACTTACGGCTGGAATGATTGCAACTGAGCTTGCAAGGTTTATCTATCCTAAAGTTGAGGATAGGATTAAGCATTTACCAGCGATTGCTGGAACTGGTGATAGAAGCAAAGCTCCAGAGTTTGAGCAATATAAGAAGATTGCAAAGCAAAGTAAAGGCTTAGATGAGGAAGATTTAAAGAAAATCGCTGAAGTTGTTGATCATGAAGCCTATTATTGGAAGTTCATGGATGGAAAAGGTATCATTGAAGACATTTTACTGCTTGGAGCTTCCCTCGAGAGGCATAGGAAATTAATTAACGGCATTTACCCGGAGGTTAAAGCAAAGCAGGAAAAAGCATTAAAGGCTTCATTACCTCATGTTAAGAGCGTAGTTCTCCCAAACGGCATAAGATTTAACACAATTGACATTGAGCTTTATGCTCCAAAGTTTGAGTATCCGGCACCAGGAAAGCTTAGCGGTCTAATCCATGATCACTTTAAAGAAAAATACGGTGAAGAGAGTCCAATTTTAACATTAGCTTATGGTCCAGATTTTGCAGTAGTTAGAGCAAGCGAAGGAATGGCAAAATACAAGTTCAATTTGAATGAGATAATCCAGAAACTCCAGGAGAAGCTACCAGAAGCTGGAATTGAGGGTGGAGGGCATAGTTATGCAGGCTCAATAAAGTTCTTCCAAGGAAAGAGAAAAGAGGTTTTAGAAGAGTTTGCTAAGCAAGTGATTAAGCTAAAAAAGTCAAAAAATCTATGAGGAATACGAGGTATTCTTATTAATTATATTTTGTTTTAGTTTTGCAGAACTACTTATGTACTATTATGTTCGCTCTTTTACTCTGCTTTCTTTTGGCTGAAGGAGTTAGTAAAGTTATAATTCTGAAAAAATTCTTTACGAAAAAAAATCGTTATATAATAGTACTAACAAAAGAAAAAATTTATAAATAGCAGAACATTATTCATTACGTAAGAATTTAGTGGAGGTGCAGACATGAAGAGATTGCTAACTTTTTTAGTTGGACTGTTGATAATTGGAGCGACAGCTGGAGTTGCAAATGCTCAAACAGGAACAACTAAAGAAGTAATGCCTGACATTTATGCATTGCCCATAATTCATGAAACTAAAGCGCTGATAATCCAAAGTGAAAATTCTATTGAACAAAAAACCCTAATTTTAAATAAGATTAAATCTGGATATCCTGTTATCATAATTGGAAAAAATGCAGAAAATACACTTTACACAATCTTGTTAGGAAAAAATCCGAAAAAACTCAGCAAAAAAGAACTGTATTCCATGGTTAGCATAAGGGCAAAAGAACTGGGATTTGGGTTCTCAGTTCCACTTTCAACTTCTGAAAAAGACACTTTCCAAGAAGTAATTGTATGGAGAGAAGGAAACAGTTTGCACGTCAGTGTTATCTCCGCTGATAAAGGGAACATTAATAATTGGGTGTTATTAAAAACTACAAATAAACTCAAAGAGTACAAATATAGGAAAATAAATTTTTATTCAATAGCTTCTTCAGGTTGGAGTAGAGTCACAGAATATGAGTACACCAAGCTACTGTATCCTTATGGAGAAATTTATTATAATGTTCTAATAAAAAGAGCCATTGGTAGCGATGGATATCAGTATCTCTCATATAAATTTACACATGAAAGCACTCCAGGAGAAGCATATTGGTCAAATAGTTGGAAAAATGAGGAGTTCATAACTTATATTAAATTCAATTCATATTCAGCAGATCACACAATTTATGATGATGTTTTTGAAATTAAGAAATATGAACCACACACTACTGTAACTGGTGGCACTGTTTCAGTATCATTTTCAGTACCTCCAGCAGGAACTTTAAGCTGGAGTTATGATATACCAGACGTTACAGCGTCTGTAGTATTAAGCAGAACATCAGATTGGATTAAATTTACACACAAAATCAATGGAGGGTTACCCTCAATTAGCACCTATACTGCAGAACCGGGAGTTCTGTGGAAGGTTCATCCAGATGTGACGGGTGTATACTACAAAGAACAGTTTACATGGAAATTTAAGAAAGATAACCAGTTGTGGCCTGATGATCACTATACAAAGACAATAACAAAATACAGATATGTCGGAATTCCATAAAAACAATGAACCTGGTGAATAATAATGAGGAGGAGAATATTTTTTATTGCTATTTTACTTTTTACTTTCTTATATGGGCTCCTAAGTTTTAGCATTTATGATTTAACTTCAAGCAATCCTAGTAATTACAAAATAACTCACCTCACATATCTAGAAAAAGATTTACCAGACAGTTTTCTCAATATAACCCAGAAAGTATTTACAAATAAAACAAGCAACCCTTACAATGCTGAGATTATCATAATATCAATCAAATCATCATTATCACCAGATATTATTCTTTGGTCTCTTGAAAATGGGAAAGTTATTGTTATGGTTGGAAATGAATCGGAATGCTATTTTGGAAAAATAATAACGAAAAACTACACATTCAGACCCCCATTTAGATTTGGATATACAATAAATAGTACAGAAAAAGACAGTTCCATTACCATAGCATATTTAAAGAATAACTATCTCATAACAAGAACTGTAGGTGGGTGTAACGAAGAACTTACCCAATACTGTGTCAACAAACTTGTAGAAAGGTTAAGTGAGTATTTCCAGAGCAAAAATGAAGAATAAGTTTTTAGTAAACTTTTTAGAGAGGTTACCCTTTTATATCCCTACTTTAATAATTCTATCTGGTGATGCTAATGTATATGGCAGAGTTTAAACTTAGGTATGGTGGAATGAAGTGGTATATAAGGAGAATAGTTGAAGCCCAAAGTTTGGAGGAAGCTGAAGAGTTAGCAAAACGCTATGCAAAAGCAATGAACAAAGGAGAAGTTATTTGGGAGTTTGCAGATATCTATGAAGTCGAAAAGCCACTGACAATCACAAAAGAAATGGTAGAAAAGATGGAGTCTACTTAAGCTTGTTTTTCTTCTTTTATAAGTGTCATTAAAAGCATAGCCAAAGCACTCATGAATGCCGCATAGAGAAAACCATATTCTAGACTGTAGTTCTGCCATAAATAGCCAACTATAAGGGATGCTGGAAACACAAAGATTCCAAATACCGTGTGATAAGCTCCAATAACAGTTCCTTTCTCAAATTCTTTTGCCAAATCAGCCATGTAAGCTCTTGGGATTGTATCCTCTATTGCCATGTAGAAGCCATAGAGAACAAAGCCAATTATGAGTGTTTCTAAGTTTGTTGCATATGCAAAAGTAAGAGCGGCTAAAGTTGCTATTCCAAAGCCAACCGTAATTATTCCTTTTTTGCTCACCTTATCTGAGTAAATTCCTATTGGATAAGCTGAAAATGCATAAATAGCGTTAAACAAAGCATAGAATCCCAAGCTCTGAACAACTGAATATCCAAGCTCTTGTGCTTTCCACATTGTAAAAGCATAGCTATACCTACCTAAGGCTCCGATTGCAATTACAAGCAAAAACAATCTCAGATTTTTACTTTTTAGAGCAGAAATGCCCTTTATCTTTTTCTTAACTTCTTTTCCAGTATCCTTGACAAGGAAAACAACAATTAAAACACCAATTAAGCCGGGAAGAGCTGAAAGAAGGAAGATTTTTCTATAAGTTCCAATATCTCCGGAGCTGTTAAATAAGGCTAAGAGACCTATTGCGACTAATGGTCCAGCTACCGCTCCTAATGTATCCATCATTCTATGAAATCCAAAGGACGTTCCAGTTTTGCCTTTTTGAGCTGATTCAGCTATCAATGCATCCCTTGGGGCTGTTCTCACACCCTTTCCAACTCTATCGATAACCCTTAATCCCAAAAAACTTAACCAGCTTTGAGCAAAAGCTAAGGCTCCTTTTGAAATTGTGGAGAGTGAATAACCCAACGTAACGAAAAGCTTCCTGTTTTGAAATTTATCACTTATATAACCAAAAATAACTTTAAAGAGCGAACTTAAGCTCTCAATCAAGCCCATTATAAAGCCGCTCGTTGCTTTGCTGACTTTTAAAACGTTTATTAAATAACTCGGCACAATAGGAGCGATCATTTCGCTGCTCATATCATTTAAAAAGCTCACAAATCCGAGCATCAAAACATTCCAGCTGATTCCAAAGTATGTTTTCTCTTTCTCCTCCATTGTCATTCCTCCATAATTTCATCAAAGAGTTCTTTAATCTTTGCTTTACTCTCTTTAAGCACTTCCAAACCCTTTTCAGTTATAGAGTACAGCTTAACCCTCTTTCCATTAATGACTTTCCACTCACCTTCCAAAAATCCCTGAGCTTCCATTTTGTGGAGAATTGGGTAAAGGGTTCCGGGACTTATGTGGTAACCGTGTCTCCTCAGCTCTTTCATCATAAATGCTCCGCTCATAGGTTCCTTACTTGCATGATAAAGGATGTGAACTCTAATAAACCCATGGAATATTTCTCGCAACATAACGAACACCGATATCGAATTTCGATATTATGTATATAAAGTCTTCGTTTAAATATCAACACCGAATATTTTTCAGTTCTTGCTGAAAGGTTTCATTTCTCTAGAATTCTGCTCTTAAGGTGTTTGTTTTTGGATTAGAGTCTTTTTGTCAAATCTCACATTTTTAGTAATCAAATGTTATAAAATCACATCATGTCATGAATTTCTGCAGAAACTGTGACATTTTAAATTTATGCATTCTGAATTGAAAATTTCAATGACTTTTTAATGTCTTTTCCTCTTGAAAATTTGACCATTTTTAGTTTTGAGGTATTTAGGAGAAAATTTTTGAGTTTGAACGCTTAAAAAAGCTTTGCAATTTTCCTCATAAAGTCGTACATTTCATGAGTTGTGAAAGCCTACAAGCTTAATAGCTTAAAAGAGTTGCAAATTTGTCAGAATTTGAGCCCATTTATACGACCTGCTACTTCCCCTTTGCCAAAAATCTTTTATATTTTGAGTTCTTTTAGAGTTTTATTGGGGAAATAGGGGAAAATTCGCCCCTGTTCCAATAAGACTTTAAAAGAATTGAAAGGATACTCCCCAGTCTCTCTGACCTCTACCCTCACTTTGTTCCAATAAGACTTTAAAAGAATTGAAAGTAAGATCGTCTCTCTTTCTATCTCCCCTGTTACTACGGTTCCAATAAGACTTTAAAAGAATTGAAAGTTCTTTGCAAGTTTTGTTATCTCGTCATGTATTCTGGGTTCCAATAAGACTTTAAAAGAATTGAAAGTGCGTAGCACTGAATAATAGCCCTGACCTAAATAGTTCCAATAAGACTTTAAAAGAATTGAAAGGTTTTCTGTTATCAATATAGTTTTTAGCTTCTAAACGCGTTCCAATAAGACTTTAAAAGAATTGAAAGTTGAATTTGAATTGATTGTTTATCCATCCTGCTATCAAGTTCCAATAAGACTTTAAAAGAATTGAAAGATGAAATTGTGGACTCTGGAATTATATATCATAAGGCGTTCCAATAAGACTTTAAAAGAATTGAAAGTTTCTTCGTCAAACACTTCCCTTTCAATTATATCGCCAGTTCCAATAAGACTTTAAAAGAATTGAAAGACAGCCATCCTAATCACCTCATGAAGCCTCATCTTCTGTTCCAATAAGACTTTAAAAGAATTGAAAGAAGACAAATCAAAGCTTTTTCGTTAGCATAATAAGCGTTCCAATAAGACTTTAAAAGAATTGAAAGTCTGCGAGTTCTCTTTCCTCTACTATTTTGTATTTCTTGTTCCAATAAGACTTTAAAAGAATTGAAAGCGTTTTATTATAGCCGTAGATACAGAAACATTTCAAGTTCCAATAAGACTTTAAAAGAATTGAAAGCTATAAATGCATTTTCGTCCACTTTGCGAATGAAAAGGTTCCAATAAGACTTTAAAAGAATTGAAAGTTCTCTTTTTTTCTCAAGTCTTTCTTTCAAAATCTTTGTTCCAATAAGACTTTAAAAGAATTGAAAGCTCCTTGCTCTCTTAGCTCAGCGTAAAGCTCTCTTATTGCATGTTCCAATAAGACTTTAAAAGAATTGAAAGACGAGTTCGTCATCTCTCCACTTCATGATACTGATTGTTCCAATAAGACTTTAAAAGAATTGAAAGAGAGACTTGTAAATATAATCCCAAAACGGACCCAAAGTTCCAATAAGACTTTAAAAGAATTGAAAGGTATCTACAGTAGCGTGGAAAGTCCTCAGGTAAACATGTTCCAATAAGACTTTAAAAGAATTAAAAAGCTCTGGAACACTTTGCGATGGTAATAAAAGAAGAAAGGGACTCATGCTCCTCTATTCTCTAGAACGTGTTTATCTAAAACGTAACAATAAAAAGTTCCCTCAAAGACTTTTTCGTCTTCTTGGTTAAAAACTTCAACGAAAACGACTTTTTTCTTCCCTAAATCTTCCCGAACCTTCGCTTTTGCGGTTATCTCATCCCCTAACTTTACAGGCTTAGTAAACTTGACTTCAGCTTTTCCTAAGACGACAGTTGGCTCATTGATAGCGAGCATTGCGGCATAATCAGCTAAACCAAAAGTAAAACCTCCATGAACGAGTTTATACTTATCAACTATCATCTCTTCACTTGTTTTTAATTTAACCTTAGCATAGCCCTCTTCAATTTTTATTGGTTCTCCTACCAGATTTTTTGAAGTTAAGTTGTGCGTTCTTTGCTCCATTGCACTCACCAAAGTTTAATTTTAAGTTCTTCTTTTTATCCTTAACTTTTACAATGCTGCAAAAGTTTTAAATATCGAAAAAGTATTAACATAACTAGATTTAGTTGGAGGTGGTAGAATGGCGTACTATGAGCATGCTCCCTCTTATGGTGCATACCTCTTCATGCTTCTCTTGTATTATATATTCTCTTGGGTGATCATAGCCCTTGGTGCATATAAAAACAGAGATTTTCTTTTAATAAAAAAGCCAGCATTTGAAGGGATACAGTATGGTTTTAGGGTTTTCCTCAAAAAATGGCTGCCGTGGCTTTTAATTGGTCTTACTCTGTGGTCTATTTCGGCATTTAAGTTCACAGACTACTACCTATCCACATACTCTTTCACGTTAACAGGAACTCATTTCACATTGTCTGAACTCATTAAGGATATGGAAGACGATGAATTCTACAGATTTGACATTGAGAATATGAAAAAGCTTGGAATGCCATCTTTTGGCATTTTAAAAGCATACAAGCTTCAAGATGTTGTGAGAGAAGGACTGCTTGTTAGAAAGATTGATCAAGTGGTCATTACCCAGGGATACCCTCTCTTGCCGGTTGTTAAAATTTACATCTATGAAGTTGAAGGGAAAAAAGTTAAGTCTTTGAGGACCTCCTATATGCTGTTCCCAGAATCTCCAGGAGGGAAACTCTCAAGTCTATTCAACTTCCCATTTGAAATGTTCTTCTGGGGTGGTGGAGGAGGACCTGGAGCCTAAACCTTTTATCTTTTTATGTCTAATTTTATTTGGTGAGTTTTGGTGCAAGCATTGAAAGATGCTGTTCTTTTCAAAGGCTCAAATGAGTTTATGAAGCAAGAACTAATTGGCATACTTGTTTTTAAATTGAGGATTATGGGGGTTAAAGAAGCAAAGAAGCTGATAGATGATGCCATTGAAAAAGGAGTTATTGAGGTAATCGAAGATAAATTTGTAATTAACACTGAAAAACTTGAAGAAGAGGAGGAAAAAATCGATGTTTTTAATGAAATGCTCTCCTACATTGCAAAAGAACTTGGTTGGAATGAGTTTGAGATTTTAGAGGAGCTTAAGGAGTTTTCAAAACGTTACGGTGACTTGGATAAAAGGATTGTTCTCTATCTCTACGGGCTGGATAAAGGTTTGAACATGTTTAAGTTTAGGGATAAGCTGGATTTGGGATAAACGATAAATAGTTCCTTATCGAACATATGTTCGGTGGAAAAGATGGAAGCCCTAATAATTGTTGATATGCAGAAGGATTTCATGCCTGGTGGAGCGTTGCCAGTTCCAAATGGAGATAAGATAATTCCAAGAATAGAGAAATATATTGAGCTTTTTAAGAAAAGAAATGCCCTAATTGTTGCAACAAGAGACTGGCACCCTGAAAATCACATGAGTTTTAAGGAATATGGGGGAATTTGGCCCAAGCACTGTGTTCAGAATACGGAAGGTGCAGAATTCGTCATTAAATTACCGGAAGATGCAATAATAATCTCAAAAGCTGATAAACCGGATAAGGAGGCTTATTCTGGTTTTGAAGGCACAAATTTGGAGCAAATACTGAAAGAGAAAGGCGTTAAGAAGGTTTATATCTGTGGGGTTGCAACGGAGTACTGTGTTAGGGCAACGGCTTTAGACGCTTTAAAGCTTGGATTTGAGGTTGTTATTTTAAAAGATGCTATTAAAGGCATTAAGCCAGAAGACGAAGAAAAGGTCATAAAAGAACTGGAAGAAAAAGGTGCTGAGATAGCTACTCTATGATTACTGCTTTAGCTCTTTCATGTCTTTTCCACTCCTTTATCAAAGCTGAGACGAGATTTAGAACTATAGGACCAGCAATTAATCCTTTTAGTCCAAAAGCCATTGTTCCACCAATCATTCCAATTAGAACCATCATGGAATCTAATTTGGCTTCTTTAGCCACGATTTTTGGTCTTATTGTAAAGTCTGGTAGGGGAGAGACTAGAGTAAATCCATAAATCGACAATAGCAACGCTGTTGTGGGATTACCATTTTTTATAAGATATATTGCTCCGATAAGCCACACCATCCAACCTTCAAATAGAGGAATAAAGCTGAAAAGTATTGTGAACAGTCCAGCACCAATTGAACCCGCTAAATCTGTAACGCCAAAAATTAGAAATCCTGCTGTCATTACTATTCCTTTTGCGATGTTTAAGAGCAGCCATGATCTAATCAAAGCTTGCAAAGTTAGATCCGCTCTTCTTAAAAGCTTCTCGGCTAACTCTCTATTATCTCTCGGTAATAGGCTGTATATCTCCATCTTTATACTCTCTGCATGAGTTAGGAAGTAGTAAAAGACTGCTAAAAATATCACCGTTTGGATTAGGTATTTTGGAATTGAAAGGGTGTAATTTATCGTGTATTCTGAGAGCTTTGGCATTATCTGGGAATAGGCTTTTTGTATTGCCTCTTCCATTCCAAAAGGCAAAGTTAAAGTCTCAAACCATTTTAGGAACAGATCAACGTAGGTATAAACAGATTCCATGACCTTTTTAAAGAGAAGTATGAGTTCAACCGTTATCATAACAACTATCAGAACAAGCAGTATTGTCAATAGTATAAACGATTTCTCTTCTCCTATTTTCGAGGATAGTCGCTTGTGTATTGGATTTACAGCATAAACAAGCACGGCAGCAAAGAATATCGGTGATATCAGCGGTTCTATGACTCTCCATGCTAAATAGAATATAAATAAAATAACTACTACCCAAACTAAAAAGTTCCCTCTCCTCATCTTGATCTCCAAAGTTTTAATTAGGATGTAACCTAGATAAATCTAGGGGTATGTGATATGGAAGAGGAAATGTTACAGAAGATTAATGAGATAATGGATTTAGCAAATAAGGCATTTGAAGAGGGTAATTACCAAATAGCCTTTTCCCACTATCTTGGAGTCTTATTTAGGATAAGCGCTTACTTGCTTTATAGAGATTTGGGAATGCTCATACCTCCAGAAGGAACTTTGGGAATGATGAAGGTTAGATATCCCGACATTTATGATGTGATTGAAAAATACAAGAACTATCAATTAGCTTTAGAAAGTGTAACGGAGGAAATCGCAAAGAGCATTAGAGAAGATGCGTTAAGGATTTACGATAAGGAAATACCCTGATTATTTTCTAATCTCAATTACTTCTGCTCTCTGATACTCAATTATCTTTTTTGGGTTAAGTTTACAGAGTTTGTCTATTCTTCCTCCTCCACCAATTACAAACTCATTTTCAAGAACCTTGGGATCTATGACTGTTTTAATGTTAATGCCTACGGGAGGAACCCCTCCAATTTCAAACCCCGTTATTTTTCTAACCTCTTCTGGAGTTGCCAATCTAACCTTTCCAAAATGCTGTTCAATTTTTTCAAAGCTAACTTTTGATTCCCCATCTACTATTGCTAATATTGGACCTTTTTCAGAGATTAGCACAAGGGATTTTATGATTTGTTTTGGGGAAGCCTTCGTAGCCTTAGCAGCTTGAGCGACTGTCTTTACAGGCTTTCCCACATTGAGCATTTCTCCCCCTAAAGACTCTATAACCTTTTCAACGTTCATAATAACACCTTAGTCAATGTTTAACACGTTTAGCTTTTAAAGCTTAGTTAACTTAATAAGGCTGTTAAGGAAGTTTTTAGTGTAGATGGCGAGTTTGTCAAATGCTGAGAAGTGATGATCGAACTCTAACCATTTATTCTTGATGTCACAAATTAATGGGGTGAGAGTATGAAAATAGTTGCTTCTGATACAGGGGGAGCAGTATTGGATGAGGAATATAATCCATTAGGTCTGATAGCTACTGCCGCTGTTTACGTTGAAAAACCCTACATAACTGCAAAAAAGAGCATTGTAAAATATGGCGATCCTTTTGATTATGATTTGAGCGGCAGAAAGGCGATAAAGGATGAGGTTCTTTTGGCTATACAATTAGCTCGAGAAACTAAAGCCGATGTAATTCATTTAGATTCAACATTGGGAGGATTGCCTCTAAGACAACTTGACAAACCAACAATTGAAGCCTTGAGAATTTCTGAGAGGGGAAAAAGAATTTGGTTAGAACTTGGTAAAGAGCTACAACCAATAGCAAAGAAGTTTTGGGAAGAAACTGGAGTAGAGATCCTAACAATTGGAAAAGAAAGCACAATAGTTAGAATTGCAGAAATCTTTGCTGGAATATATTCTGCAAAATGGGGTATTGAGTATGCAATGAAGAAGGGGCATGTGAGGATCGGCTTACCTAGATACATGGAAGTGAAAATTTTAAGCGATAAAATACTTGGAAAAAGCTTGGATCCAAAGGAGGGAGGTCTTTATGGGGAATTACCGATAAATTTTGATGAAAAACTCAATTGGGAACTTTACCCAAATCCAGTTGCTAGAACCTTCATGGTACTGGAAATAACCTCAAGGCGTTAAGTTTTTATTTTTGCACAGCGTAAGTTGAATTTGGTGGTGAGTATGGATTTTGATCTTTTTATGGAGCGTTATGGATACAAAATTCTTTTGGGGATAATAGCGGCGGTGATTATTATCGTTGTTGGGGTTCCTATGGTTGGCTTTGTATATGCCCTGCTAAAGTTTTCAGACGCTCCAACAACACTCATGATACTTGTCACGTTTACACTAATTGGTTACATAACCTTCAGGGCTTACGGTAGAGTTTTTGATGCCTATGCAAAGTACTGGTATAAGAAATAGATTCCGAAAATTTTTCGCTTTTTCTGTGAATACTTCTAATTATAAGTTTTATATGTTTGTAAAAGATTTTATTTGGTGGTGATGATGGAAAAGACTCAAAAACTTTTGATGGGCAATGAGGCAATAGCTTATGGAGCGTTGGAGAGTGGAATAGCTTTTGCAACTGGTTATCCTGGAACACCCTCAACTGAAATTATTGAGACGATAGCTTCTCTTGATAAATCAGTTTTTGCCGAATGGGCACCTAATGAAAAAGTCGCTTTGGAAGAAGCAGCTGGAGTAGCTTATGCTGGCTTAAGAACTTTGGTTACAATGAAGTGTGTTGGATTAAATGTAGCCGCTGATCCTCTAATGAGTCTTGCTTATTCAGGTGTTGAGGGAGGCTTAGTAATTTTGGTTGCAGATGATCCTGGACCCCATACATCACAAACAGAACAGGATGATAGGTATTATGGTAAAATAGCTCTTTTACCTGTTTTGGAACCTTATGATCCTCAAGAAGCTCATGATCTGATAAAATATGCCTTTGAGCTAAGCGAGAGATATAAAGTCCCTGTTATCTTTAGAACGACAACAAGGGTTAACCATACCACAGCAAACGTTGAAGTTGGAGAGTTCCTTAAACTTAACAGAGAAGCAAAGTTTGAAAAAGATATTTTGAGATATGTTAGAGCTTCAATGAAGGGAAATCTACAGAGACACAAATGGTTAAACGAAACCTTGGAAAAGATTAGAGAAGAGTTTGAAAGTTTAAACTTTAATTGGATTGAAGGGAAGGGAAAGTATGGCATAATAACTGTTGGGGCACCTTACAATTACGTCAAAGAAGCTTTAGCCAAAATTAATGATAATTTTAAAATTCTAAAGCTCTCAACTCCTCATCCGATGCCGAAAAAATTGGTTGCAGAGTTCTTAAAGAGCGTTGAAAAGGTAATTGTGGTTGAAGACGGTGCCTCTTTTGTTGAAGAAGAGGTTAAGGTAATTGCTCAAGAAGAGGCAATTTCAATTCCAATTTACGGAAAAAGGACAAAGCATTTGCCTGTGGAAGGAGAACTAACACCAAAAATCGTTAGAGAAGCTCTGTTAAAGCTTCTTGGAGAAGAGGCTAAAGCTTACCAAAAGCCTAGAGAAGTTGAGGAAGCTGAAAAGTTAGCTCCCCAAAGACCACCCACAATGTGTCCTGGCTGTCCCCATAGAGGTAGCTATAGGGCTTTGCTTGATGCTCTAAGAGAGCTTGGGTATAAGAGAGACGAACTCCCAATTCATGGAGATATTGGCTGCTATGCTCTCTCATTATTGCCTCCATTGGAAGCGATTTGGACAGAATTTGTAATGGGAGCAAGTATAAGTTTAGCTAATGGTCAAAGTATAGCTATGAACAAAAAGATTGTTGCAACAATTGGAGATTCTACCTTTTTCCACAATGGAATTCCACCATTAGTTGATGCAGTTTACAAAAACTTGGACGTTTTAGTGCTTATTTTAGATAATAGGACAACTGCTATGACTGGTCATCAACCCCATCCAGGAACTGGGCAAAGTGAAACTGGAAGGCAATTTAACGAGATTGACATTGAAAGTGTTGTTAAGGGGTTGGGGGTTAAGTTTGTTAAAACAGTTGATCCATACAATCTAAAAGAAACAAAGGAGGCAATAAAAGAAGCCATGCAATTTAAGGGACCTGCGGTAATAATTGCAAAAAGAGAATGCATAATTCCAGTTTTGAGAAGAGGGGAAATTGGGGAAATACCAAAGGTCGTGGAAGAGAAATGTACAGGGTGTAAAGCTTGTATTTCACTAACAGGATGTCCAGCGTTAGTTTACGATACAGAGAAAAAGAAGGTTATGATTGATCCATTAATATGCACCGGCTGTGGGATTTGTAATCAGCTGTGTCCGTTTAATGCGATTAAATTCCCAAGCGAACTGTGAAGGTAGCGTTACGTATAAATAGCCTTTCTCCTATTTTCTTTTGTGAGGAAGATGAAAGTTGGGGAATTATTAGAATTGGTTGAAAAAGGTATAGGAAAACTAACCATAAAGCTTGTAGACGTTCAAAATAGAGTTTTTGAAAGCCCTCACACTGCTTGGGAGTTTAATCAACGTTCTTTAGAGCTTCAAGGTGATCTTGATAAACTAAAAAAGATAAAAGCATTTCTTGAAAGATATGACAAAGATGAAATAGTAGAGAAGATCTTTACAAAAGAAGAACTTGAAAAGTTGCTCGCATTCCTATGTTATGCTGCTGAAGCAGACGTTTACGAGCCTTAAAATATTTTTGTAAACTCCTCTTTCAATTTGTGCATTTCTTCTTTGCTAAGCCTGTTTTTTATCCACTTTTCTTTTAGGCTTAAGTTCTCATCTTCGATATCTAAAACTGCTTTTCTAACCCCTCCTCTTGGGAAGTTTGAGTCTCCTTTGTATCTGGGTATAATGTGTAAATGCAAATGCCTCACCGTCTGACCTGCTGCTTCACCAAGGTTCATACCCAAATTAAATCCATCTGGCTTGAGAACTTTCTTGAGAATTTCGATCGCTAAATCAATCCCCTTCATAAGGGCTTGCTTTTCTTCAGAAGTTAAATCCTCCCACTTTTCAACGTGCCTTTTTGGGACAATTAGGAGGTGTCCTCTGTTGGCTGGGTAAGAGTCTATTAAAATTTTAATCAAATCATTCTCATAAAGTAAGACATCTAAAGAAGGAAAACAAAAAGGACAGTTCATTTTATCACCAAGTTACTTGGGCTCTATGAAAGGAATAGCTTTATCAATCTCATTTCTGTAAGCTTTTAAATATCTCCTGCCAGCATTTTCCCAAGTGAATACTTCCTTTGCCCTTCTCTTTCCATTTGCTCTCATCTTCTTCAAAAGCTCAGGATCTTCTTCCCTTATCTGTGCCATTTTTAATATCGCTTGAGCTAAAGCAAAGGCATCTCTTGGAGGAACCAAAATACCAGTTGCATTCTCTTTGTCTTCCTCTAAGCTTACTATGGTGTCCTTAATACCTCCAACGGCTGAACCTATTGGAATTGCTCCTAGGCACATTGCTTCCATTTGCACTAATCCAAATGGCTCAAAGTAAGAAGGAACTATTACGAAATCCACGCTTCCATAAAGCTCTCTTGTGAACTCTCTTTTTAGCATCTTAGTTATTACCTTAACATTCTCGGGATATTTGCTTCCCAAATCATGAGCAAGTTTTTCAAGCTCTGGGTCTCCTTTTCCAATTATTATAAAGCGCAGCTTTTTGAACTCTGGCTTCTCGGTTAAAATTTCAATTGCCTTTAACAGAGTATCAACGCCTTTTTGTCCTCTATCAAAACGCCCGATGAACATAAAGGCTATACCGTCTTTCAGTCCAAGGTTTTCAAGTATTATCTTCCTCCTCTCATGTCTTGGCAAATCTTTGTTCTCTAAAAGCTCCTCATTCCAGAAATCGCAGGCAATTCCGTTATAGACGTAAGTCGCTTTCCCTTGAAAGTTTTTAAAGAACTCCCACTCTTCCCAGAGATAGCTTTTGCTAACCGTTGTGACTATATCAGCTATATATGCCCCAACATGCTCTGGATCTATGTCTGGGTAAGGAGCTAATTCACTTAAATTGGCTTCATGTAAGTAGTGAGCGGGTATCTTGGATTTGTTAAGTCTATGAATTGTAAAGACACTCTTAAGTTGGAAGTACTTCTTAAGCAAAGCTGCAGCAAGAACGGTGTGCCAATCATGGAAGTGCAAAACCTCGGGCTTTTCTTCCCTTTTTATAATCTCATTCATCAATCCAGCACTTGCTTTTGCAAAGTGGACTATTTTATTTAACATTCCCTCCCATCCGGGTCCGTATACATCTTCATTGTCCAGCACATAATCGCTTAAAGCAAAAACCCTAACTCCATTTTGAATTCTCTCATAAGCTTTAACCTCTTTCCATTCACCATTGACACTTATTTTAAATGATGCATACTCTTTGCCCTCTTTAAGTCCATGAGAAGGCGTAAAAACCAAAACCTCGTTTCCAAGCTTAGCAAGGGATTCTGCTATGCTCGTTAATGCCTCAGCCAATCCACCCACTTTTACTGGTAAAAATTCAAAACCAAGCATTAGAATTTTCATCAATAATCACCTCAACAATATGAATGTTTCTCCTTCAATGTCTTCAAAGTAACTTCCTAAGCCACCAACACTCCATTCTTTACCTTTTTTATCCTTTACAATGATGCTGGCAGTTAGAGGAGTGTATTCATAATTTATTACATCTCCTGCTATGGATATCTCCTTCTTTGTCTCTACTAATCTTCCAGTAACCTCTATTGGCTTTGGAAGCTCCAAAAACTTCAAGACTGTTATTAGCGTTCTAATGTTAACTAAAGCTAGGGGTTTACCCAATTTTTCATATTCAAGTGGCTTTACTATTTCACTGTTGTCTAAGTACATTGTGTAGAACCAATGCATGTAGTTTTGAATTAGCTTTGCTGATTTTGCCCAGAAGGAGTAAAACTTTTCCTTTCTCTTATCTTTTGGCAATGCCCCAAAGAATAGAGCGTAATCAATATCCCCAATGATCCAAGATGCCATTAACCAAGGTGCTCCGCCGCTTCTTGCTAAAATAATGTTCTCCTTCTTCAGCCACTCTGGGATATCTTCGAAATTGCTAATTATCACAAACAAGACGTCTTTTCTCTTTTTAATTTCCTCTTTAAGCAGATTTAAAAACTCTATAGGTGTGTTTATTAAAACTTCATGCCTTGCAGTTCTTATTATGTACTCTGCTCTTTCAAGGGTGTTCTCAAATCCATGGATTGTCCAAATCTCTGGTAGCTCTTCTCCGTGAACTGATTTATACAATTCTAAGAAAGCCTCTCTCAGAGACTTTATATCGCGTATCACATCTTCTTTTAATTTTTCGAGCACAATTTCTGGACTCACTGGTTTGTAAAGTCTTGGAGTTCCATGCATTATATCAACAAAACCTTTCCTGTGAAGAGAGCTTAAAACATCGTAAACTCTTGTGTGAGGAATTCCGCTTTCTTTTGTGATATCTGTTGCTCTGCTCGGACCAAGTTTTAGGAGGCTGATATATGCTAAGCTCTCATACTTAGTTAATCCAAATTTTTGTAGCTTTTCAATTATCTCTTCCTCATTCATTGTACCCCCTCCAAAACGTTAAATATCTTCACTACATATAGTTGCATCATCAAAAGTGATATATAAACACTTTGGGTGGTCATAATGTATAAAATACTCAGCTTTCGTGATGATGACTATCTTGGGAGAGTTGCTAAAATAGAGTTCACCTATAGAGGGGAGGCAGATTATGTTTATCTTGCAGGAAGCTTTAATGCATTTAATGAGGGTAGCTTTAGAATGAGAAAGATTAATGACAAATGGAAAGGGGAGATAGAGCTTCCAGAGGGTATCTGGTACTATGGGTTTGCTGTAAACGGCGTTTTGATCTTTGACAAAGAAAACCCAGAAAGAGTTCAATACGAAAGAAAAGCGTATAAGTTCAAAAATACTGTAAGCGTTTGTAAAGCGCTCTCTTTTGAACCAAATAACTGCAAAGGAATATGCAAAGAGGCTTTATATCATTATCCTGCCCTGACATATGCTTATCCTTTTCAAGATTGGATTTTCATTAGGTTCAGAACCCTAAAGAACAACGTTGATTCTGTTTACATAATTACGAAAAAAGATAAGCTAAGAATGAATAAAAAAGCCAGCGATGAGGTTTTTGATTATTACGAGGTAATCCTACCTTATATCGGTGAACTCAGCTACTCTTTTGAGGTAATTAAAGGAAAGGAGAAGGTTAAGTATGGAAGCTTTAATGTTGATTTTTCAAAGAGAAAAGATAATGCTCCAGAATGGGTTTATGAGAGTGTTTTTTATCAAATAATGCCAGATAGATTTGCAAATGGAGATATAAGATATGATCCTAACGATATTAGGGAGCTTCATGACTGGCGTTTAGCTCACTATGGTGGCGATTTAGTGGGACTAACAAACAAGTTGGACTATCTGGAAAAGTTGGGAATTAATGCCATTTATTTAACCCCAATTTTCCCTTCAAAGACATATCACTCCTACGATGTTGAGGATTACTATAATGTAGACTTAAAATATGGCGGAAATGAGGCTTTTGAAAAGTTTATGGACGAGAGCAGAAAAAGAGGAATAAAGGTAATTTTAGATGGGGTTTTTCATCATACAAGCTTTTTCCATCCATATTTTCAGGATATTGTTCAAAATAATGAATCCTCAGCTTACAAGGATTGGTATCGCATAATTAGATTTCCAGTTATTAATGAAGAATTCAAAAAGGTGCTTTACTCAAATCTACCCTGGCTTGAAAAGTCAAGGAAACTTAGAGAACTAAAGAAAAATTATGAGAGCTTTTTTGGAGTGTGGGTAATGCCAAGATTGAATCATGACAATCCAAAGGTTGTAGAGTTTATAAAAAATGTTGGTCTTTATTGGGTGCAGAGGTATAAAACCAATGGTTGGCGTTTAGACGTTGCTCATGGTGTTCCTCCAAGGGTTTGGAAGGAATTTAGAGAAAATTTGCCAGAAAATGTTTATCTAATAGGGGAAGTTATGGATGATGCTCGTCTGTGGATTTTTGACAAGTTCCATGGGATAATGAACTATCCTCTGTATGAAGCTCTTTTGAGATTCTTTGTATATCAAGAAATGACTTCTGAAGAGTTCTTAAACTGGCTTGAGCTTTTGAGCGTTTACTACGGACCAAACGAGTATTTAATGTACAATTTTCTGGATAACCATGACGTTAGTAGATTTTTAAGCTTGGTTGAAGATAAGCAAAAATACAAATGCGCTTTAGTTTTTCTCTTTACTTACAAAGGAGTTCCATCAATTTTCTACGGTGATGAGATTGGGATTAGGGGAATAAAGAAGGATAGGGAAGAGCAACGGGAACCAATGATTTGGGAAGCGGAGAAATGGGATAGAGAGCTTTTAGAGTTTACAAGAAGGTTGATTAGGCTAAGAAGGAATAACAAAGCTTTACAAAGGGGTATTTTTAAACCAGTTAAATTCAAAGATGGATTATTGGTTTATAAAAGAGCGTTAAATGATGAGACCATCTTGATAGCAATCAACTATTCAAAAAAAGAAAAGCATTTGAGTTTACCATCCTCTTTTGAAATACTATTCCAAAGTGGGTTATTCAACAAAGTGAATAACCAATTAGGGGCATTTTCTAGTATTATTGTTAAAGAAATGTAGGTTTCTATTCTTTCTTGAAACTTTTTGTTAAGTCTCATGATGATCATTGTATATTTTTTGTGCTTAACTACACATAGTTATACAATAGTGAACAAGTTAGTAAAGTTTATATATTTTTGTGTATATCATTATTAGTGATACATTTTTGGAGGGGCATGAAGTGAGAAATAGGAAGATTGGTATACTTGTTGTATTGCTTCTCTTTTTGGGGTTTAGTGGGCAAATTTCAATAGTAGCGGCAGGGGTCAGTCCCTCATATCCAACAGGAGATCCTCAAACATGGGTTATCTACCAAATAGTTGTGGATAGATTTTACGATGGGAACACCTCAAACAATGATCCATTAAAAAGTCCAGGATTGTATGATCCAAACAAGGAGAACTGGAAGCTTTATTGGGGCGGTGATTTAGAGGGTATCATAGCAAAGTTGCCTTACTTATATGAACTTGGGGTAAGTGCAATATGGATTTCTCCAGTTTTTGATAACATAGATGTTGCGATTGATAGTGGAAGTGGTCCAGAGGCAGGCTATCATGGATACTGGCCCAAGGACTTTAAAGTCATAGAAGAACATTTTGGAACTTGGGCGATATTCTATAAACTTGCTCAAGAAGCTGCTAATTACAACATCACAGTTATAATTGACTTCGTCCCAAATCACAGCAATCCTAATGATGCAGGTGAGTACGGTGCTTTATACGACAATGGTACATTTGTCATTGATTATCCGACAGATGCAAATTATGCAACTGTTCACCCAATAACAAAGAGCTTAGCCTATATATACAACCACAATGGAGGAATAACAAATTGGGACGATAGATGGGAGGTTAGGTATAAGAATCTCTTTAATTTGGCTGATTTCAACCAACTTAATCCATGGGTAGACAATTATCTTAAAGAGTCAACGTTGCCCTATTTAAATGCTGGAATTGGAGGAATAAGAATAGATGCAGTTAAGCACTTAGAGCCCGGATGGCTCAAAACTTATGCAGACTATGTATACGCAAATAAAAATGTGTTCATGTTTGGGGAGTGGTATCAGGGCTTCAATGATGAGATGTACTGGGATATGGTCAAGTTTGCAAACTATACGGGGATAAGCCTTATTAACATCCCACTCCAGCAGGTTCTTGTCGATGTTTTTGCTTATGATACAAAGACTATGTGGGACCTGGAAAGTGCTGTTAATAAATACACAACTGATTTTATGTGGCAAAATAAGTTAACCATATTCATAGACAGCCATGATGTTCCAAGATTTTTGTCCTTAAGAAATGACTTAACAAGATTTCATCAAGCTCTTGCTTTTGTTCTAACTGCTCCAGGAATTCCAATAATCTATTACGGTGATGAACAATATCTTCACAATGACACTGTAAATGACTTTGGTCAAGTTGGAGGTGATCCATATAATAGACCAATGATGGAAACCTGGGACACAACAACGACCGCTTTTAAACTAATTAGTTCTCTTTCAGGTCTAAGACGCTACAATCCTGCTTTAGCTTATGGATTAACTACAACAAGATATGTAAGCGACGACGTTTACATCTTTGAAAGAAAGTTCTTTGATAACGTTGTTCTAGTAGCAATAAATCGCAATTTAAATTCTCCATATGTAGTCTCTAACGTTTATACATCGCTACCAGATGGAAGTTACAACGACTACCTTGGAGGGCTTTTGAATGGAGTTGGGATAACAGTTTCATCTGGCACATTCTCTGTAGAGTTACCTGCAGGTTCAGTCTCGGTATGGCAATACAAAGCAACGCCAAGTGGTCCTTGGGTAGGAGCCATTGATCCAGTTATGGGAAGGGCTGGAAATACCGTTACAGTTAGCGGAGAAGGGTTTGGAGACACTCAAGGAAGGGTTTTGATAACAAATGGACAAGATTACTGGACTGCAGAGGTTACATATTGGAGCGATAAGAGTGTAGAGTTCATAGTCCCTTTAGGAATAACTACTCAACTAAACGAAAATCATGTTAATGTTATAATTGAAAGGGCTGATGGAGCTACATCAAATGGAATAGCCTTCGAATATCTAACAAACAAGCAAATCCCCGTTATTTTTGAAGTTAGGAATACTCAAGGCACAAATTTAGAAACCCAAGTTGGAGAATTTTTATGGCTAACGGGCAGTGTTCCAGAGTTGAGCTATTGGAGCCCAGAAACAATAAAAGCTGTTGGACCGATGCTGTGTCCAGCATGGCCTGATTGGTTTGTTGTAGCAAGTGTCCCAGCGGATACTTACATAGAGTTTAAATTCTTAAAAGCTCCACTAGGAGGCACTGGAATCTGGGAAGTGGGAAGCAACCACGCATATCTAACACCTTCAAGCGGAATAGGGGAAGTTTCAGTTGAAGCCAATCGTTAGATGCTCTTTTGTTTCTTTTCTTATTCTGTTTCACTGATGCATAGTTTTGTTCATCTTTATATATCTAAACATGAATGCTCAGTAATCGCAAGGTATATATATCACTGATGATGATACTAACTGATGAAAGCATCACTGAAGGTGAAAGGACTATGAGAAAAGGTATGTTGGCACTATTTTTAGTTGGTGTTTTAGCTTTTGCAGTAGTTGCTAGCGGTTGTATTGGGGGAGAAAAAGAAACAAGCACTCCAACAACTTCTAGCCCAACCGAAACAACCACCACTGAAGAAAAAACAACAACTCCTACCGAGACAACTCCAACCGAAACTAAGACCCCCGAGAAAGTTACCATAGTGATTTGGCATGCTATTGGTCCAAATGAAATTAAGCCATTCCAAGACTTGATTGACGAATTTATGATTGAGTATCCAAACATTGAGGTTAAGCTTGAACAAAAAGCTGACCTTGAAACTGCACTTAAAGCTGCAATTCCTGCAAATCAAGGTCCAGACTTATTTATTTGGGCTCACGATTGGCTTGGTAAATTTGCCGATGGTGGACTATTAGAGCCAATTGATGAATTCATAACCCAAGACTTCTTGGACAAGTTTAGCGGAATGGGTAAGATGGCAATTGAGTATAACGGTCACTATTATGGCGTACCTTTTGCTGCCGAGACAGTGGCTTTAATTTACAACAAGGATATGATTCCAGAACCACCAAAGACTTTTGCTGAAATGCAAGAAATCATGAAGAAATACTATGATGAAAGTGCAGGAACATATGGTTTAGCAACCCCAATTGATCCATACTTCGTCTCAGCATGGGTGCACGCATTTGGTGGATTCTACTTTGATGACGCAACAAAGAAGCCAGGATTAGACAAACCCGAAACCCTTAAAGGATTTAAGTTCTTCTTTGAACAGGTCTACCCATATGTAGCTCCAACCCAAGATTACAACGCTCAAGTTTCTATATTCCACGACAAAAAAGCTCCAATGATGATTAACGGTCCATGGAGCATCCCAGATGTTAAAGCGGCTGGAATTAACTTTGGTGTTGCCCCACTACCACCAATAGTTGAGAACGGTAAAGAATACTATCCACACCCATACGGTGGTGTCAAGATCTTCTATGTTACAAGCAATGTTAAGAACAAAGAAGCAGTATGGACATTCTTAAAGTGGTTCTCAACAAACCCCGATGTTGCAAAGACTTTAGCTTTGGAGAACGGATACATTCCAGTCCTTAAGGAGGTTTTAAATGACCCAGAGATACAAAACGACCCAGTTCTATATGGATTTGGTAAAGCCGTTGATACAGCAATTCCAATGCCAAAGAGTACAGAAATGGGTGCCGTCTGGGGACCAGTTGGAACAGCACTAACGAACATTATTAGCGGCGAACTTACGATTGAAGAAGCTCTTAAGAAGGCTCAAGAAGAAATATTAGCAAGTATCTCAGGAGGTTGAAGCTTTTTCTTTTCTAACCTTTTTTAATTTCCTTTTAATTTGGAGGTGAGAGAATGAGAAAAAGGACTACTGTTGCTATGCTCCTAATACTACCTGGAATAGCAGCTTTTTTGTTCTTTAACCTGTATCCGATAGTGTATTCTATTTACTTAGCATTTACAAATGCTCAATTGGGTAACTTTCCCATCGAATCAACTAAACAGCTAAATTTTATTGGTTTGGAGAACTTTAACTGGGCTTTAAGTGATTCTGGTTTTAGAAATGCTTTTGTATGGACGTGGGTTTTTGTTGCGACAAGTGTGACTTTAAAAGTTTTAGTGGGATTATTCTTAGCTATTCTCTATAACTCTAGGTATGTAAAAGGAAAACTGCTTTATAGGTCTTTACTTATAATCCCGTGGGCTCTGCCTTTGCTGTTTTCGGTGATGGTTTGGCGTTTTATGTTCGATCCTGTTGTTGGTCCCATAAACATAATTTTGAAGAATTTTGGGATTTTAGGCGCTCCAAATTGGACTACAGATAAGTTTTGGGGCTTCTTAGCCCTGAACGTGATAGAAGCTTGGCTTGCTTATCCTTTTATGATGACTGTAATAATATCGGCTTTACAATCAGTTCCAGATACACTAATAGAGGCGGCTATTGTAGATGGGGCTACCTATTGGCAAAGGCTCTTTAAAGTCGTCATTCCCTTAGTTAGCAAACCAATAGCTTTTGCTACAATATTAACTTCAGCAGCAAGCTTCCAATATTTCCTAGTTCCATTCATCTACAACTCTGGTCTGTTTGAAGATAGATTCTTGCTCCTTTATGGATATAGAAAAGCCTTTGGTTCTTCGATACCGCACTATGGAAGAGCAGCTGCTGTATTGGTAATTGCAACAATGGTGCTTGCCATTTTCATGTACGTTAATATGAGGATAACCAAGATACAGGAGGGTGCTACAAAATGAAGTTTGAACTTCCTAAGAGAAAAGATGAGCTTATTAAAAGCATCCTCATAACACTGCTTGCTATAGTCGTTATGGGTATAATCCTCTTCCCAGTTTATTACATGTTCACAGTTTCAATAAAGCCATCTGGCGCTCTTGCAACTACTGAAATTGACTTAATCCCAGACAAAATTAGTGCAGAAAATTATAAGGAGCTTATAATTGGACATCAAGAAGCCAAGGTAAAAACTAAAAGCTTTTCTCTATCAGTTGAGAACGCTATTGTTAAAGATGAGATGAACCGTTATAAGATTTCCTTGGAAGATGTAAAGATGAATGCCAGCTATTCAACAGAGATGAACCTAATAAATGCGGAACTTTTGGATTATAAAGCTGAAGATGTAAGAGAGGAAAGGAACAGGTTAATACTTGTTAAGGGAGAGTATGCAAAATTAAGTGCCGGTAAATTTGAAGCAACGAGATCGCTCAGAAATCTTAACATTAAAGCCAAAAAAGTAGTGATAGAGATTAAGAATCCAGATGACAGTCCAGTAGACCTTTCTAAGTTCAAGAAAGTGGGTGAGAACAAGTATGAAGCTAATGACCTAAGCTTTACAGTTAAGGACAAGGTTAAAATTGAAGCCTACAATGGTGAGATAGAGACCAATAACTTTTACTATGTAAGATTTTCAAAAATTGGGGGAACTGCTCTCGGTTACATGAAGAGAAGCCTAATCCTTGCAATTCTTACAGTGGTTTTCACAATGGCTTTTGTGATACCCGCAGCATATGCTTTTTCAAGACTAAAGTTCTTTGGAAGAGAGCATGTCCTGTACTTTTACCTAATGTTTACCCAAGTAGCTGGCGGTTTGGGAATTGCTGGATTAGTAGCTTTGTATGGTATGCTCGTTAAGCTAAATCTTGTGAATAATCTTTACATCTTACCAGTAGTTTATGCTGCAGGAGGTGTTCCTTTCAACACTTGGCTTCTAAAAACATACATAGATTCAATTTCTCCGGATTTCGATGAAGCAGCTCTCGTTGATGGTGCCAGCTATTTGCAAATAATTCGTCATGTTTTGTTGCCAATGGCACTGCCAGGAATTGCGACGGTTACAATATTTGCATTTATTGGAGGATGGACTGAACTTATCCTAGCAAACTTATTGCTTAACCAAGAAAACCACCCACTCTCAGTGTGGCTTTTCACAATGCTAGCAAACTTAAGAGCGGTTTCATGGAACACTTTTGCAGCAGCAGCGCTAATCTTTGCTTTGCCCGTGTTTATAATGTTCATGCTTGCTCAAAATTATGTTAGAAGTGGTTTGACATTAGGTGGTTTAAAGGAGTGAGGTGATGAAGATGAAAAAGACTCTTTCCCTATTTGTAACTTTTTTGATCCTATTTAGTGTTCTAACTGTTCCGGCTAAGGCTGAGTCTCCAAAACCATTGAACGTGGTTATTGTTTGGCATCAGCATCAACCCTACTACTATGACCCAATCCAAGACATCTACATCAGACCTTGGGTTAGATTACACGCTGCAAATAACTACTGGAAAATGGCGTATATAGCTAGCAAATATCCAGATGTCCATGTCACAATTGATCTTTCTGGTTCATTAATCGCACAATTAGCAGATTACATGAATGGTAAAAAGGATATGCACCAAATTATAACTGAAAAAATTGCAAATGGTGAGCCTCTAACTATTGACGAAAAATGGTTTATGCTCCAAGCTCCGGGAGGATTCTTTGATCATACAATACCTTGGAATGGAGAGCCAGTAGCTGATAAGAATGGGAATCCATATAGAGAGTTCTGGAAGCGCTATACTGAAATTAAAAATAAACAACAGCAAGCCTTTGCCAAATATGGAAATCTGCCTTTAGAAGAACGAAAGAAAAAGATTACCTCAGAATTTACAGAGCAGGATTATATTGACTTAGCGGTATTTTTCAACTTAGCTTGGATTGATTATGGATATATAATGGAGCATGAAGATCTAAAAGCACTTTACGACAAAAGACATGTTGGAGGTTATACAAGAGACGATGTTAAGACAGTGCTTCAGCACCAAATGTGGTTGCTTAATCATACATTCGAGGCTCACAGAAATGCCAATTTCTTGATTGGAAATGGCAACATTGAAGTTACCGTTGTTCCATATGCTCATCCAATTGGACCAATTTTAAATGACTTTGGCTGGTATCAGGATTTTGATGATCATGTTAAGAAAGCTCACGAACTTTATAAAAAATACTTAAGTGATGGAAACGTTGCTCCAAAGGGTGGTTGGGCTGCTGAAAGTGCTTTAAATGACAAAACATTGGAAATTTTGGCAAATAACGGCTGGCAATGGGTGATGACAGATCAACTTGTTCTTGATAGAATGGGCATTCCAAGTACCGTTGAGAACTATTACAGACCTTGGGTTGCTGAATTTAACGGTAAGAAGATTTATCTCTTCCCAAGAAATCATGATCTAAGTGATAGAGTAGGATTTAGATACAGCGGAATGAATCAAAAGCAAGCTGTTGAAGATTTCGTTAATGAACTTCTAAAGATCCAAAAGAAGAACTACGATGGGAGTTTGGTTTATGTTGTGACTTTAGATGGCGAAAATCCATGGGAGCACTATCCGTTTGATGGTAAAATTTTCTTGGAAGAGCTTTACTCAAAGTTAAGTGAACTTCAAAAGCAGGGATTGATCAGGACGGTAACTCCAAGCGAATACATTCAAATGTATGGAGATAAAGCGAATAAGTTAAAACTACAAGAATTTGATCGCTTAGACTTTACAAGCGAAGAAAAAGTGCAAAAATTACTTGAAGCTGGGACATTAAATGAGCTTTACAAGTTAGTTGGCATTAAAGAAAAACAATACTGGATCGAGTCAAGCTGGGTGGATGGTACACTAAGTACTTGGATCGGTGAGCCACAAGAGAATGTTGGTTGGTACTGGCTTTATTTGGGAAGAAAAGCATTAATGGAGAACAAAGATAAAATGAGCGCTCAGGAGTGGAGCAAAGCCTATGAGTATTTGCTTAGGGCTGAAGCAAGCGACTGGTTCTGGTGGTATGGAAGCGATCAATTTGTTAGCGGCGAAGAGGCTTTTGATAGATACCTCAAGCTTTATCTCTATGAGATCTATAAATACGCAAAAGTTGAACCACCAAGCTACCTTTACGGAAACTATTTCCCTGATGGACAGCCATACAGACTTAGAGAAATTTCGGGACTTGGAAAAGATGAGAAGAAGAGTTATTCAAGCATGTCAACATTAGCACAAAGTTTTGATGTTTATTTTGACAGTGAAGGAATGCATTTCATAATTAAAGGAACCCTAAACGAGTTCGAGATAAGTATTTATGAAAGAGGAAAGGTAATTGGAAACACATTCACACTTCTACAAGAAAAGCCAGAAGAGTTTAGATATGAGTTGTTCCCATACAACAAGGACAGCATTGGAATCTTGATAACAAAGCACGTGCTGTATAAAGATGGAAAAGCAGAGATCTATGAAGCTAAAGATTATGAGAATTCAGAAAAAGTTGGCGAAGCAACGGTCAAAGAGATAGATGGTGGGGTTGAGATAATTATTCCATTTGATTACATAGAAAGCCCAGAGGACTTTTACTTTGCAATTTCGACCATCAAGGATGGAGAACTTGAGGTCATAACAACTCCAATAGAGCTTAAGTTGCCAATGGAAGTTAAGGGAGTCCCAATTGTTGACCTCCAAGACATTGAAGGAGACGACCATGGTCCAGGGACTTATACGTATGCAACCAATAAAGTATTTGTTGAGGATCACTTAGACCTACTAAGGTTCAGAATGCTTGAGCAAACAGATGCCTATGTCATGGAGTTCTATTTCAAGGAGCTTGGTGGTAACCCATGGAATGGGCCTAATGGCTTTAGCCTGCAAATAATTGAAGTTTATCTAGACTTTAAAGATGGAGGAAATTCAAGTGCCATTAAAATGTTCCAAGACGGACCTGGAAGCAATGTACAATTAGACCCAGAGCATCCTTGGGATATTGCTTTAAGAATCGCTGGTTGGGATTATGGAAACTTAATTGTGTTGCCAAATGGTGAAGCAAAGCAAGGGGAATTGCAAATTTCAGCAGATCCAACTAAGAACGCAATAATCGTTAAAATTCCTAAGGACTACATAGAAATAAACGAGGAATATGGATTGTTTGGAGCAATCTTAATTGGTTCACAAGATGGTTATGGTCCTGATAAGTGGAGACCAGTAGCTGTAGAGGCGGAAGAGTGGAAAGGCGGAGGAGCTGATGTCGATGCTGTTATTGCTGGAGTACAACCAAGAGTTTATGATATTCTGATTCCTGAAGGGGTTAAGCCAACTCAGGAAGAGATGTTAAAAACATACGATGCAAAAGAAGGAAAATTGGCAACAGTTAAGATGATTCCACTCTTAAAGACAGGAATAGTCATTAAAGACATTGAAGGAGATGACCATGGTCCAGGCACTTATGTCTATGCTAAGAACAAGGTATTTGTTGAAGACCACTTGGACTTACTTAAATTCAAGATGATTGAAGGTGATAACAAGTGGACATTAGAATTCTACTTCAAAGAGCTTGGTGGTAACCCATGGAATGGGCCTAATGGCTTTAGCCTGCAAATAATTGAAGTTTACTTTGATTTCAAAGAAGGCGGTAATAGTTCAGCTATTAAGATGTTCCCAGATGGACCAGGTTCAAACGTTGATTTAGATCCTTCACATCCATGGGATGTCGCTTTAAGAATCGCTGGTTGGGATTATGGTAACATAATAGTAGTGCCGGGGCAAAAGCCAATCCAAGGTGAACTAAAGATTTCAGCAGATCCAACAAGGAATGCGATAATTGTTGAACTACCAAAGCAATATCTCGAAATAAACGAGGAGTATGGTTTATATGGGGCTATACTTGTAGGAAGTCAAGATGGTTATGGTCCTGATAAGTGGAGACCAGTAGCTGTAGAGGCGGAAGAGTGGAAAGGCGGAGGAGCAGATGCTCAAGCGGTTATTGCTGGAGTACAACCAAGAGTTTATGATATTCTGGTTCCAGAGGGAGTTAAGCCAACTCAGGAAGAAATGTTAAAAACTTACAATGCAAAAGAAGGGAAGAGAGCTGTCATTTTAATGATACCAATAATTGAAGGCACAAAACCAAAGCCAACCCCAACTTCAACAGAAACAACTACCACGAAAACGACAACTACAGAAACAAAAACTACAAAAATACCAACTACTACAGAAACTACAACAACCACAGAAGAAACAACAACTCCCTCACCAACAGAAACCACAACTCCACCAAAAGGTATTTGTGGTCCAATTGCAATACTATGGTTATCACTATTGCCATTGCTCTTTAGAAAAAGGAGTCTTTGATCCCTCTATTTAATATTTAAAGGTGGTTGAAATGGCAGAAGTTAAATTAGTTCATGTATGGAAGAAGTTTGGAGAAGTTGAGGCAGTTAAGGATATGACCCTTGAAGTTAAAGATGGAGAATTCATGATCCTTTTAGGACCAAGCGGTTGTGGAAAAACTACGACCTTGAGAATGATAGCTGGATTGGAAGAACCTACATTGGGGCAAGTATACATAGGCGATAGAGTAGTGGCTGATCCAGAGAAGGGCATATTTATCCCACCAAAAGACAGGGATATTGCGATGGTTTTCCAAAGCTATGCTCTTTATCCTCACATGAGTGTTTATGACAACATAGCATTCCCACTAAAGCTTAGAAAAGTCCCAAAGCAAGAAATCGATAAAAGAGTAAAGGAAGTTGCAGAGATGCTCGGTTTAAGCAATCTGTTGAAGAGAAAGCCAAGAGAGCTAAGTGGCGGTCAGAGACAGAGAGTGGCACTTGGAAGAGCAATAGTTAGACAACCCCAAGTTTTTCTCATGGATGAGCCTCTTTCAAACTTAGATGCAAAGCTTAGAGTTAGAATGAGGGCTGAATTGAAGAAGCTCCAAAAACAACTCGGTGTTACTACAATTTATGTTACTCATGATCAAGTTGAGGCAATGACAATGGGAGACAGAATAGCCGTGATTAATCAAGGAGTTTTGCAACAAGTTGGAACACCAGATGATGTCTACCACAACCCTGCAAATGTTTTTGTAGGAGGATTCATAGGTTCTCCTCCAATGAATTTCCTGGATGCATCAGTAATTGAGGATGAAAAGGGCGTATGGGTGGACTTTGGGGAGTTCAAGTTAAAGCTAACTGATGATGTTGGAGAAGTCCTTAGGGAGCAGAACTACATTGGAAAGGAAGCTATCTTTGGAATTAGACCAGAGGATATCTATGATGCAATTTTTGCTCAAGTCAAGATACCAGGAGAAAACATGGTTAAAGCTGTAGTCGATGTCGTTGAACCCTTGGGAAGTGAGAAGATAGTTTACCTCAAAGTTGGTGACCTAAGCTTTGTTGCATCATTCCATCCAGAATCTCAAGTTAAGGAAGGACAGGAAGTTGAAGTTGTCTTTGACATGACAAAAGCACATGTCTTTGACAAAAAGACCAAAAAAGCTATTGTTTAGTAACTTTTTTAACCTTCTATCCTATTTTCTTTGTGATGCCTATGGAGAAATTTGCGGAATATTTATTCAAAAAGCTTAGAGGTGGAAGGATAGTTGAAATTGGGGTGGGATACAACTTTAAAGTTGCTCTAAAATTGAAAGAATTTGGTTTTGATGTTATTGTTGTTGATTGGAACAAAGATTCTGTAAAAAAAGCTTCTGAGCTTGGATTGAAAGCTTTGGTTGACAATATTTTTGAACCAAGCTTAGAGGTTTATAAAGATGTTAAGGCTATTTATTCTGTCAGACCAACTCCAGAAATGGTAAATTATCTAATAAACCTTTCAAATAAGCTCAAAGTACCTTTATATATTCTACCGTTTTCCTTAGATGAAATGCCGAGAAAATTAAAGCTTGAAAACTATAAAGGATTAGCCATCTACAAGCTTGAGCGATAAACTTTACAAACTTTTGTCAAAAAGATATATAAGACGAGATAGTAGATTAACTTGGTGGCGCTCATGAGATTATTCGGAACAGCTGGAATTAGAGGTCCGATTGATTCTAAGGTGACTCCAGAGCTTGCTTTGAACGTTGGAAAAGCCCTTGGAACTTATATCGGTGGAGGGAAGGTCGTAGTCGGAAGAGATGTAAGAACTTCAAGTGTAATGCTTGAGAATGCTTTGATAAGCGGTCTTCTAAGTGCTGGAAGTGATGTCATTAAACTTGGTCTTATCCCAACCCCAATGCTCGCTTACTCTACAAACAAGCTTGGTGATGCAGGGGTTATGATTACAGCGTCTCATAATCCTCCAACTGACAATGGAATTAAAGTATTCAATTCGAAAGGCATTGAATTTTTCCTTGAAGAGGAGGAAGAGCTTGAAAAAATAATCTTCTCTAAAAGCTACAGAAGAGCAAAATGGGATGAAATTGGCAATATTCAGGAACTTGATTTAAGAGAAGAATACATGGAGCAAATCTTAAGGTATGTAAATCATGAGACGAAATTAAAGGTTTTAGTTGATTTAGCAAATGGTGCAGGAAGTGTTGTAACTCCTTATCTTTTGAGAAAAATGGGAGCTAAAGTGATAAGCCTGAATTCTCATGTTGATGGTCATTTTCCAGGTAGAAAACCCGAACCAGTGAAAAAGAACATTGATTATTTGCCAAAGTTAGTTAGAGAGCTAAAAATGGATTTAGCAATTGCCCAAGATGGAGACGCAGATAGAATTGCAGTGATTGATGAAAAGGGCAATTACATTGAGGAAGATACATTAATAGCACTTTTTGCAAAGCTTTATGCCGAAGAATATGGTGGAGGTAACGTTGTAGTGTCAATAAACACATCTTTTAGGATCGATAAAGTTGTGGGGGAAGTTGATGGAAAAGTTTATCGCGTTCCTTTAGGTCAGCTTCATGATGGAATAAAGAAGTATAATGCAATATTCGCAGCTGAGCCATGGAAGTTCATTCATCCAAAGTTTGGTTTGTGGATTGATAGTTTTGTGACCATAGGGCTTCTAATCAAGCTAATAGATCAAGAAGGGAAGCCCCTTTCAGAAATTGTAAAAGATATTCCACAATATCCAATGATACATAAGAACGTCAGATGCCCAGATGAATTAAAGCCAAAGGTTATGGAAATTGTAAAAAGAGAGCTTGAAGAAAAACTGAAGAATGAAACTGCTGAAGTCATGACAATATCTGGAATTAGGTTAAACTTAAAGGATGGCTCTTGGGTTTTAGTTAGACCAAGCGGGACAGAACCAAAGATTAGGGTTGTTATTGAGGGTCAAAATGAGAAGAGGATGAAAGAACTCTTTGAGTTAGCATATAATTTGGTTTTGAAAGTTATCTTTTCCCTATCTTCTTAAATTTATTAGACGTTTCTTGCGGGTTTTAGGGTCCTAAAGAATATGTCATTATTTCTCATGATTATTTTGAATCCCTCTTTAGCAACTATGGTTTTAACTCCCGTAACGTTTTGAATAAATGAAGCTTCTTTGTATGGGCTAGCAAAGTGCATTTTCATTCCTATATGAGTCATGACAACAACCTCTGGTTTTTCTTTCATTGACTTTAGCAAATAGATTACATCCTCAGTACAGAGGTGATAGGGAATTCTCATATCCTTAGGTCGAGTTATGCTTGTTATCATGACTCTTGCCCCTTCATGCCACTCTTTTAGCTCTTCAAAGTATTGTGTGTCTGAAATGTAAGAAATGTCTCCTTCAGGTGTTTTAAGTCGAAACCCAATATTGCTTGGGTCAGAATGCAAAGAAGGGGTTATTAAGAGAGTATCATTTCCTAAACTGATTTTATCTCCTGGTTTTGGTGTATAAACTTCCTCAAGTGAATTTAAATGATAGCTTGAGAGTGCTGGTGTGTGCTCTTCATCCCCCTCAATTACACTTCGTGCGGCAATAATAGTACCTCGCTTTTTTGTTACTCCCATAGTCATTCCTTCCACTATTACCTCAGCGTCGTTGCAATGGTCAGTATGCCTATGAGAAATAAAGAGAATATCAATTTTCCTTGGATCTATCTTGTATCGCCACGCTCTCACTAATGCTCCCGGTCCTGGGTCAACGTAAATACTTTTGGAGGATTTTATGAAAAACCCTCCTGTGGAACGAAGTTGAGTTATTGTTATGAATCTACCGCCGCCGCTGCCCAAAAAAGTAATTTCTACCATTATTTCGCCCTCCATCCTTTTTATCCATGATTGGATATATATGGTGCTAAATATATAAGAATTTGGAAAATTATGAAGAAATAGCAGTTGAAGTATCTTTAATTTATTATGGATACATGTGTACATTTGATGATTTTCTATAACTCTCTGATTAATATTGAGATTATTTTCATTTAATTGGTTTCGAATTTGTTTCTATTGAGCAATATATTAACAAAATTCATGTAACAATTAGTTATATAATTTGTGCAATATTACCAAAAAAGCTTTAAAAGTACACTAAAATGGATTAATTTGCACAAAAAAACTTGGAGGTGCATAGACAATGAAGCCTTATGTTCCACCAGAGAAGTCCCTCCCGGAGTACACTATTAAAGCATTTCTTCTGGGTATAGTTCTTTCAATAATAATGGGTGCAGCCAATGCATATTTGGGCATGTATGCTGGAATGACAGTTTCAGCAAGCATTCCAGCAGCAGTTATTTCAATGGCAATATTAATGGCATTTAAAGACAGGAACATTCTTGAGAATAATATGGTTCAAACTGCAGCATCTGCAGGTGAATCACTGGCAGCAGGTGTAATATTTACATTGCCAGCTTTAATAGTCTTAAACTATTTCACAGAGTTTCCCTATTGGTTGGTTACAATAATTGCAGCACTTGGTGGTTCATTAGGAGCATTATTTACAGTTGTCTTAAGAAGAGCTTTTATTGCTGAAGAAAAGCTTCCATATCCAGAGGGAACTGCATGTGCTGAAGTTTTGATCGCTGGAGACAAAGGAGGAAGTCATGCAAAGCCAATCTTTTTTGGTGGTATCTTTGGTGGTCTCTATAAGCTCTTAGGCAGCATGAAGCTTTGGGCACCAGCCGTTGAGAGCGCTAAATTCATTGGTTCAAGAGTTCTTTACATTGGAAGTGACCTTTCAGCAGCTTTAGTTAGCGTTGGTTATATCGTTGGTTTAAATATTGCTTTCTTGGTATTTTTAGGTGGTGCAATTGCTTGGTTTATTGCTATCCCCATCTATGTAGCTAAAACCGGGAATCCAAATGGATTAAGTGCATTAGATTTAGCATGGGTGACATGGAGCACAAAGATCAGGTACATGGGAGTAGGTGCAATGGTTGTTGGTGGTCTATGGAGCCTAGTAAAGCTCAGAAAACCAATAATTAGAGGTATAAAAGCGGGACTTGAAGTTACAAAGAGAAGACAAGCAGGAGATGACGTGTTAAGAACTGAAGAAGACTTGCCATTAAACTATGTCTTAATGCTAATAGTGGCATTCGTTATACCATTGTTCCTTCTATATACAAAAATCATAGCTTCAGTTGGAATAGCCGCAATAATGGCAGTGATCTTACTAATAATTGGATTCTTAGGAAGCTCAATAGCCGGTTATTTGGCTGGTGTAGTTGGTTCATCAAACAATCCAGTTTCAGGTATTACAATAATGAGCCTACTTTTCACAGCTTTAGTCCTCAAAGCCCTTGGATTAAGTGGAACTGAAGGAATGGCTGCAACAATCTTAGTTGCAGCCGTTATATGTACTGCAGCTGCAATTGCTGGAGACACAATGCAAGACTTAGCAACTGGTTACTTAGTTGGAGCAACTCCAAAGAGACAACAAATATTTGAGATTGTGGGAACGTTTTTTGCAGCTTTGGTCATGGCTCCCGTTCTCAACTTGCTCATTAAAGCTTACGGTATCGCTGGAACACCAACTGCAAAGGCTAACCCATTACCAGCACCACAAGCTTTCTTAATGGCTAAAGTTACAGAGGGTGTCTTCAAAGGAACACTTGAATGGAACATGGTGTACATCGGTGCTGGAATTGCTATTGCATTAATAGTTCTCGACGAAATTTTGGCTATGAAAGGTTCAAAGTTCAGAACACCGGTAATGCCAGTTGCAGTTGGAATTTACTTGCCATTGAGCTTAGGTATTCCAATATTCATAGGTGGTATAGTTAGGCACTTAGTAAACAAGGCAAGGGGAGACAAAGTTGAAGAAAAGCCAACAGACGCTGGAGTTTTAGGAGCAGCAGGGCTTATAGCGGGAGAGGCAATAATGGGTATCTTCTTTGCAGCACTCATTGTTGCAGATAAGGCACCATCAATTGCATTTACAAGCAATGTGCTCGGAGTAATCTTCTTAGTCGCTATATTGGCTTGGCTCTACACTGTTGGTAAGAAAGAAATTAAAGAGTGATTTTTCCTCTTTTCTTTTTGTTTTGTACCAAAAGTTGTTTAAATTATTGGGTTGAGAATTTAGAAGGTGGTAACGATGAGTGGTGTTTTGGCTGAGGTTTCTTGGGAGGTTGAGAGGCTTGGGGATGAGATGGTTAATACCTTGATGGAATTGATAAGGGTTCCGGCAATTGCTCCTGA
>MTLP01000002.1 GCA_002009975.1 Thermococcus sp. JdFR-02 | reverse complement strand
TCAAAACGCCCGGGTCTTCTCAAAGCAGGATCCAAAGCATCAGGCCTATTAGTCGCAGCAATAACAATAACCTTACCCCTCGACTTCAAACCATCCATCAAAGTCAAAAGCTGACTAACAACCCTCTTCTCAACCTCCCCAGTAACCTCCTCCCTCTTCGGCGCAATAGCATCAACCTCATCAATAAAAATAATACTCGGAGCACTCTCCTCAGCCTCTTTAAAGATTTGTCTTAGCCTTTCCTCACTCTCTCCATAGTATTTGCTCATTATTTCTGGGCCGTTTATTGCTATAAAGTGGGCATTAGCTTCATTAGCAACAGCCTTAGCTAAAAGAGTCTTACCAGTCCCAGGCGGACCATACAACAAAACACCCTTAGGAGGCTCAATACCCAGCTTTTCAAAAAGCTCCGGATGCTTCAAAGGCAACTCAATCATTTCTCTGATCTTTTGAATAACATCTTTTAAACCACCTATATCCTCATAAGTAACTCCTAATGCTGCTGCCTTCTCAACTTCTTTCACTGGCTTTTCAGAGATTTGGAAGTCTGTAAATTCTGTAATTTGAACTATTCCAGAAGGCATTGTCGCTGTGACTACGAAAGTTAGCTCTTGTCCTAAAACGCCAACTTTGATGTAATCTCCCTTAACAACTGGTCTTCCAACCAATCTTGAGTGTAACCACTCAACGAAATCTCCACCAAACATTATTGGTTCAGTTGGTGCCACTACAACCTTTTTTGCCTCTTTAACTTCAGCTTTTCTCACAATAACTTCGTCTCCTAAGCTAACTCCAGCATTCCTTCTTATTGTACCATCCATCCTTATGATGTCTAATCCTTCATCTTCTGGATAAGCTCTCCAAACAATTGCTGCCGTGTTTTTTGTCCCAATAATCTCCACAACATCGCCCTGATCAACATTCAATGCCCTCATCGTTTTGCTATCTATTCTTACGATTCCCCTACCAACATCCCTTTGATAAGCAGAAGCAACTTTAAGCTTAACTTCTTTTCTTTTATCTGTCATAACCTCACCTCCTAATTATGAAAGTGATGTCAGTCTGATTTTATCTTAATTAAAAATTAAGAAAACGAAGTTAAAAACTTCACTCAACTTTAACCTCAAATCCCTCTTTTTCTCTCTTTGTTGGATGCTTCTTTGGAATTCTAATTTCTAAAACGCCATTGTTGTATTTAGCTTTAGCCTTTTCTGGAATGACTTCCGCTGGAAGTCTAATCACTCTTCTGTAGCCGCTGTAGTATCTTTCAATTCTTACTGCACCTTCCCTTTCTATTTCTTGCTCTCTCTTAACTTGAGCTTCGATGTATACTGTATCCTCTTTAACGTTCACCCTGATGTCTTCTTTTCTCACTCCTGGTAATTCTGCAGTAATGACTATCTCTTCCCCAGTGTCAAATATATCAACGAATGGCTCTCTCCAAACTTCGCCGATTCTCTCTTCGAAAGTCTCACTTATTGGGCGGTATCTTCTATATCCCCAAATTCTGGGACCTCTGAAGAATTCATTAAATATCTCATCTATCTCCTCTTGTATCTCTCTCATTATGTCAAAGGGGTCCCAGATATCAAATCTTCTTGGTTTTCTCACCGGGACCACCTCCCTATATTTTGGTTACCAATAGTTACTAAAATATTAACCTTTATAAATTTTTCGCCATTATATTGTTACTGCTAGAACATCAAAAGATGTACTCATCTTGGAATTAGGTAAAAGAAAAATAAAAGATTCACGTTGAGTGAATGGTTATCTTGTGTAATATAGTGCATTTTCAGTGAAATCTGGGTTATTTATCCAGCCTTCAAAGACTTCGACTTTTATTTTTTCCTCGCTTATTAGCTCGACTATAAGAGTGATTTTTGGTAGATCTGGGTTCAGTTCAGGATCACCGTAGAGCCAGTACACAACTTTCCCACTTTCAATGCCAACATCCGCTGGATCTGGTGTGTTGCCATAGACAGCATAGGTTCCCGGTTTTGGAGTTAAAAAGCCTCCTATTCCTATTCTTATTTGGGTAGGATCGAGATAGTCGTAGACAAACGAGAGGTGTTTTCTCCACTCCTCTATTGCTTCGGATTTAGTTGTCTCTTCAAGAATCCAATTTCCAACCAATTTGCCTGGTTGATCATAATCAATCTTTCCTACGACCGGTTCAGCGGTTCTTGGTAGTTTGGCAAGGAATTTTCGCTTTAAATCCTCACTGCAGTAATTAATAAAGTGTGTTGCATGTAAATACTTGTTATCATATTTTTCTGGATGTATGAAGTTGTTTGTAACCTCCTTGTCATAAACGCCCCAATCAAACCCAACTACAACATCTGGATGACCACCAACTAACCCAATAACATCACCTGCTTTGATTGGTATCTTAATACGATAGGTATTGGGTTTGAACTCATATCCCTGCTGAGCCAATAACTGAGCAATGGAGTCGCTCAGTTTTGTTATGTGGTCAAAAATACTGCTGAAGGTCCTTGAATGTGCGATAGTAATTCTATACTCTTCGGATTTCGGGCTAAATTCGATTTCTATTATTATACCATCAGCAGGTGCTCTAATCTCATAGAAGGAAGATGGATCTTTTAGAATAAAACCTCCATGTTCAGTAGGAAACACATGTCCCATAGGAGCATTTAATCTCCCTAAGGGTTCAACTCTCTCTATGGCATCAAAGTCTATTGGTGATACCTCAAACGTTACTGCTCCTTCTCCTAATTCTGGTAGATTGGCAAAGGGTGGTTTTTCCTCTGTGTACTCTACATGTTCTTCGAATGCTGGTGTAAGATTTTCAAATATATTCCATGAGCCAGTTGCAATTCCAAATACTGAGCCTTTTGGTATTTGTGGTCCTGACTGGAAGAATAAAACAGCACCATAATCATTTCTCTTATATAATCTCCATACAAAATCTACCCCTTGCATAGGATCATGATGACCTATATCCTTCTCAAGCTTCCATTCACTCATTTGTTGCTCATACCATTTGGTTAGCTCGTCTACACTTGCATTGGTAATATACGCGCGACGCTCAGCTTCGACAGGAATACCCATTTCGGACCAGAGATTCTCAGGAATCGTGATAATCTTTGCCATGGGATATGTGGGTATAGTGAAAGTTAGATTCATCTCGATGGTTTGATTTTGGGGAGCAATTTGAGATTGGTTGGTTAAATTGGCTAGTGGGGGTTTTACTATTATTGTAACTGGGACTTCAATTATGCCCTCTTCATAAGTAAAGACCAATGTTGCATTATATGTACCAATGTTGGAGATTAAAATGTCAAACGAAATATTTTGTGAGGTCTGTGGTTTAAGGATAAGGTTTCTTGGAGTTATTTGGTGGATATGTTCGGTTGATGTCACATTTACGTGTGCTGTGCCATTTCCCTTGTTTGTTATTAATATTTTACCCATGAAAGACTCACCAAGTTTAATTTCTACACTTATGTTTTGGGGCTGTATGAAAAGTTTAGGGGTGTAAAAAACTTTTGTAGTAGTGGTTGGGGTTGGTGTTTCATGTGTTTTCGTTTGTGTTGGAGTTTCACTCGTTTTTAAGGGAGTTTGTGTAGAAGCTACTTCAGGAGTTTTAGAGGGGGATGAGGAAAAGGTTGAAGAAGGGGTTTCTTGGATGCATCCTGCAACTAAAATTACAAAAATTAAGAGGAGAGGAGCAAATTTCATTTGCAAACCTCCAAGTTGTCATAATCAAAAATGATTTTCTTATTATATAACACTTATGTTGAAATAAAGTTAACAAGCAATTGTTTTCATGCTAATCCAAGTACCGCAAGATTTATAAGATGATCCTGACCTTCTATATTCTGGGTGTGGGGCGGTAGCTCAGCCTGGGAGAGCGCCGGACTGAAGATCCGGGTGTCGGGGGTTCAAATCCCCCTCGCCCCACCACGTCATTTTGCGGTGGTAGTCTAGTCTGGTCTAGGACTCCGGCCTTCCGAGCCGGCTCTTTTGAAGAATTAAAACCAACAGAACGTCAAACCTTAGAAATGGACACTTCTAAAGGCGCTAACATTTTTTATGAGCCACAAATAAGAGAAAGAGAAGAAAAGGCTTTAATGCTTGAAAAAGCAGAAATAAAAACCTTAAACGACTATTGGAACACATATAAAGAAGAATTTAGACAATTCTTAAAAGAAGGCTCACCACCAAAAATAAAACCAGTTTCAAAAGACACAATAAGAGACTACATGAACGCCTTAACAAAATTCTTCAAAAAGTATAAAATAAAAGATTGGAGAGAACTAAGAAACGCATTAATCAAAGAAAACATGAAGAAAAACATAACAAACGGCTTAGGCAAATTCCTAACTTTTCTAAGCTATTTCGAATACATGAGTAAAGACGAAGAACAAACATGGAGAAAAGGCATTGTAAGAAAAGAAACAAAAGTTAGAACTAAAAAATTCGAAGAAGCCGAATTAGACAAAATTAAAGAAGGTTATAAGAAAGCTATGGAAAAATATGGAGAAGATACAGCACTAATAATAAAGTTCATGTTCTACACTGGTCAAAGATTAGAACACGCATTAGAAGCCTTAAAAGCATTGAAGAAAGATAAGAAAAAATTGAAATTCGAAAATAACATTGCACACATGGACATTGAATTCGTATCAAAAGGACATAAAAGAGCATTTGTAGCGATAATGCCTTCATGGTTTGGAAAAGAACTGTTAAGAAAAATTGATAAAATAAAATTCACAACCTACAAAGCATATTCTAAAAGATTACAAAGAGCTGGACTTCAAGCAGTTACAATAAGAACATGGTTTAGCAATTTCCTATTCAAGAATGATGTAAAAGAGAGTATCATTAGTTTCCTAACTGGAAAAACTCCAGCAACCGTATTGCGAGAATACTATCTAAAATTGCTAATGCATGCAAAAGAAGAATATTCCAAAAAAGTTGCAGATAAGTTTCCAAAACTCGATTAACCGTTTTTCACTCTTTTTCAGATTTTCCATTTGTATTTTTCCTTTATGTATTTCACAAATTCAGAATCCTTGAATATGTAAAACCAATGCCTTTTGAGATTAAACTTAAGCGTCTTTGGATTCCGCAGTTTTACCAAATGCTTAATGTTCATACTTATCAAATAGCGAGACTTTGAGGCATAAACAACATTCAAAAACTTAACATCATTAGCATGACCAACCAGCTTAACAAGTTCTCTATATTCCTCAAATTTGATTCTTGGAGAAACTCGCTTAGTATGATTCAAAACCAAGTGATAAATAGCCTTAGCCTTATCAGGCTTTCCAATAAGCAAACCAATAATTGCAAGCGTCTCTTTCATTTCCTTAATAGTCTCCTTAGAACCATAATTAACTAACTTATCCTCACTGAGGAGCTTTAAAATCTTCCAAGAAGGACTTCGAGTAACATCTCTCGATTTTAAAGCACTGATTAGAATAGAAGTATCCAAAACAACCTTAAGTTTAGGCATTCAAATCACTCCAAGCTTCTTAAGCTTTCGTTCAATCCTCCTAAACTTCCTCAACTCTCTCCTTGCAACTTCAAGAAGCTCCTCAGCACTCATTTTAACGGACTTCTTATCCTTCATAATAATCTTCCAAGCCTTTTCATCACTCATTGGCTTTTCCATCTCGCTCATTAACTCTCTCACTCGAAAGAACCAAATAATATCCTCAGGTTTTTCATTTATAGCCTTAGCAAGACCACCAACAATAAACTCAAACACTCTCTGATCAGCACTCTTAACAGCCATATACTCACCACTCTAATCTCTACCTTAACACTATTTAAAAATTTAATGAAAGAGAAAAAAAGCATCAAGGCAACTTATTGAAAAGATATATTGCATCAAGCCATGCGTAACCATATCCACCATTCGCATATTTTCTAAGTCTTAGCGTTGGAGCTAATGTCTCAAATGGTAAAAACACAAGTTTTCTATCCGCATCAACACTGTTATTCACAAAAGATGAAACTGCATTATCATTATTCGTCTGTGGAGATACTGAAAAACCAAACTGATAATTTGTCAATCCTTGAGTTCTTACAAACATAACCAGAAACTTTCCTGTCAGTAAATTATCCAATGCATCATATGGAGCAATATTACACCACACATTATTTGCACCATCTATACTTGATGTTGCATATAATGTGATCTTAAGAGAATTGTTTGGTTCTATTATCTCTACATCACTATCCAATCTAACATAGCTACCTGATTTTTGTTCAAATTCATAAAATCTCAATTTCGCATTCATCAAATCTCCTACAAGGTCATAAGATCCACTTCCTTTTTGAAAAATAAGTCTTCTAAGCTGACTTTTAAAGAGGCTTACTTTTAAAGTACTAACTTTTAAAATACTTTAACAACATTATATGGTGATTACCAAAACAATTAAGAGTTTTAAAGTACAAAACACAAATTGCCATGTTGGATAATAAGTTCCATATTGAAGTACCAATAATAGGAGAACAACAAATAAGTTTGTATGATGAGTCCAGACAAATATACAAATTATTCAAAGATGAGATATTGCGACTTAAGGATATTATGCAACTAGGCGCGTTACACTACTTTTCAGAAAAACTCTTTAAGTATACTCGTTATGATCACATCTTGACAATGCTTCTTCTGATTAATAGACTCGAAACTCAGGAGAAATTCAAAAAAGAGAAGAAAAAGGAAACTAATGAAGCAGAGGAGAAAGACAAAGTAAATAAACTCCTAAAATATGGACTGACAACATCTGTAACTCTTAATGGTATTAGGTTTTCTTCATTAAGTGAATTATTAAAATCTTGGACCTTATTATATGCAATAGGACATTTTCAAATGACTTTTGCTGCAGAACATGCATTTCTGAGATGGATAAAATCAAAAAATAGTCGTCAAAGTAAATTTTTGAAATTAATTAGAGAGCAAATAGAAAAATCGAAACTCTTTAAGAAGGAATCTACAAAGGTTAAAAATGAACTATATAAGTTGTTAGCGACAATAATAATTCAAGAGAGAATTATGCAGGTTCATAAAGTCTTTACCTTTCTTAAAATCCTTAAAAACGCAGAAAAATTACAAGATGACGATGAGTTAATTCCTAAGTTAAGAGAGCTCACAAAACTTATGATGTTTAGAAAGAGATATTTAAATTATGAAGAGCCTGAGAGACAGAAAGATTTAGAGCATTCTGAAAAAGTTGAGAATGTTGTAGATTATTTTCTAGTACTAAGAGAGTTATCGTTTACTGTTCTCGATGGATATGTTGCTCAATCGCCTATACAGCTTAATTATCATGCAATTCTAAATTTACTGCCACTATTTCTCGAAAATAAACATTACAAAGAAGTTGTTGATAATATTGAAAAATTCTACACTAGAACACTGTATCAAAGTGTAGAAGGAGCTTATTATCATCTTAGAGCTGTTAGTATCTTAGAAAGTCAAGTTTTTGGCAAATATGATTCAGTGGAAGATCTTTTGGAGGATATTCTCTCCAATAAAATCGACGAAAAAATAAAGCATGTAATTAACAAGGAAATATGGAATATGTTATCCGAGAAACATCAAGGAAAAATACACAATGATTTAAAAGATGTGATTGAAATTAACTTTAGAGATTTGAAAATCACGTCATTCAAGCCGATTACATGTGAATTGAATTTTCTTACAAAGATGCCTGGTATAATATTATATAACATGGCAAGCAAAGAATACCAGATGTTTATATATCCAAACTTAGCTCAATATCCTAACAAAATTGCGAGGATACTTGCTGTATTAAACACTAGTACCATTTTGTATTATCCTCTTGATAGCATTAATAAAAGGAGTAGGATAGTTGAGAAAAATGTTAAACTGAATTCCATAGTTACGAAACGATTTCTGAGTATGTGGCTAGTAGACAGTCTTAAAACTGCACTAAATGGATCTTTTAATATTATTTATTACATATTGCGAGTACTCTTTGAGGAATATGAGGTTAATATTAAGGAAGTTCCAATTGAAGAGGAATACTTAAATACTTTTAGTTTTCCATTCGTTATCAAATCCGATTATTTAAGTTTTGCATCTAGTATTCTAAAAGATAACCTTTCTAATACGGTTAAAGAAAAAGGAAAGTATGCAGAACCTATGTATGCGATTGAACTTTTAGAGTATTATGGTAAAATGAAGAAATTGGATTGGTATTTAGTAGCGTTAGACACTAAGTTAATGAAAAATAACCAACCAGAGGTTGAATTGGATATCCTAATAATCGGATTTTCTCCAGAGCAAATTATGCTTTCCATAAGTGAAGTGAAATCAGGTAAGCATAAAAATTTCCATAAGCAACTTAGGAAACTAAAAAGAATTCTTGAAGACTTAAAACCAGAGTTTGAAAAATGTGGATATAAAGTAGAGATATCTCCTCCAAAAAATCTGTTGAAGGATAAGAATGTTAAAACGTTAGTATTGAGTGCATATTTAGATTTAACTAATAAAGCATGTGATGACTCATGCGGTTATTTCCAAAAGTGATTAAAGGAATAGAGAATTTTGTCCAACACTAGGAGAGATAGATGACATAAAAATACAAAGATTAGTAAATCAATTAAAAGGAGATTCTGAGAAAGAAACATTAGTTAATATCTTAGAATGGCAAGATAAAAATATAAGATACTGGACAGAAAGATGGATAGTATCATGGTTTTTAGGAATCTGGATTGTGTTATTCGTTATTATTGTGGTTGAAATCGTTATTGGTGAGTTTTATAGGATACCACAATTTTTAACTTTAATTCCAGCTTTATTGTTTATCACATTGCCTTTCTTTGTGATTGTATACTTAATAATTAGTTATCGACCTTTGTGCAGATATGAAAAATCGAAATTATCAAAATTAGCAAAACTATTTGGATATTTTATAGACACCATTCGACCAGGTCTGTCATCAAACAAAGTCCTGAAGTACAAACTAGCAATATGCAGAGACTATGCAAGATTTACTGCATCTCTACTGCTGAATATTTATCCTGAAATTTACTTTGTTACATTTTTTAGTCATGTTGCTGTAGGTGTTAAAATTGGAGAGAAACTCTACATTCTGGATCAACGCTTACCGATTTTTACTTTGGATACTTGGTTAATGAAATGGAACAAAAAGAAGATAACTTTCCATAAACTCAGAAAAAGTGTTAATGCAGACTCGACTAGGTTAATCCTTGAGAAATGTGGAGCTTACAAAAGAGCTAGAAGCAAAAGCAATAATCATGAAGAGTGTATAAAGGATTTGACCTTTGAACTTGTCAAGGTTTTTAAGTTGAGTCAAAAAACAGAGAAAAAAGAACCAGATCTTGAAATAGAACTAAAAAATTATGCAATTTATTGCGAAGATGATGAGATAGTCCAATACTCTATGCTGAGAGCGCTTAGAAATAAAATTGAAGCAGAATTGTGTAGCAATATTAACAAATTAACCAAAATTGAACTTGTTCAAAAGAATAGAGATCTAATTTTGAAACTTTATCTTTCATGAGTTAGTGGAATACACTTATGTTTAAAGTCTTACAAAAAGCTAAAATCCTTTATGCCTGAAATTAAATTGGTAGTGCACAACGATGTGTTGATAATTTTCATGTGAAACTACAAGAAGCTCATATTTACTTAGGTAATGACTTAGGATTCTTAGCATATGATGAGTATCCATTTGAAGATCTATATCCAGGATATTCACCAATAATTGATGTTGTTTGGTTTTATCCACTTTCGGATAATCAATCAAAGGTAATAAAAGGCATATATGACCTATGACCTTATTATAGAGATTCTACTGTATTGATATTCTTATGCAGCATTTGAAATTACAGCTTTTCTGATGCAACTTCAAAAGCATGAACTCATGCTCCAATTAGATTGCTATCACTGTTTTTGCTTTTGGAATTGTGTATTTTGGCTTTGACATAAGTGAAACTTTAATCCTTAATTGCTTTGGCAAAGATGGAGCTACTCTTTTTCTCTGTTGTTCCTGTTTTGTTTTATCTTTCCAATACCTCTCTAATGCTTTACTCCTCTCTTGAATAGCTTTTATATGGCTTGGAACTCCAACATTACCACTTGGAACGCTTGTATAACCTTGTTTCTTCCAATACTCCTCATAAGTTTCATAACGCCTTTTTTGTGTATCAAGATACCTGTAATACTCTGATCTTTTTATTCTATCCAGATACTCTTTTTTCCTCTCCTCAGTCCAGAATTCCTTTAATGTCATGCTTGTATCAACTTTACCGCTTTTCACTCTCTCAAGATATTCTTTGTATAATGGTGATGGTTTAGTCCAAGCTCCACCAACTAAGCTTGGTGAAGTCTTAGAAATCTCTCTCCTTTGTTCTTCTGTTAATGGTGTTGGCTTAAGTGCTTTCTTTATTTCTTCTCCAAATTTACCAAAATTTAAGTTCTTAAGCATTTTATAAAGCTTGTAAAGCAGAAAAAGCGTTGCTCCAGCAACACTAACATAAAACAAAGTTTGTATCAAATCTAAACTTTTGTCAACAACCTTAATTGTCTTATTTATCATTTTTATCACCTCTGATTTTACCTAATCTTTTCCGAGTCTATCCACTAATTGTACAATTCCATTCAAAGTTTGGACAGGATAAAACAACAATCTGGAAAGTCTGTAAAAAAATAAAAGGCTACTATTAGAACAAGAGAAAAGATGAAAGGATGTTCTATACACCATTCTAAAGCTTTCTCTATTTCCTCCAACTTTTCTTCCTCTGGTGTTAGGTTCTTATTCTTATTATCTACTTCTTTCTCCTTTATCACTACACTCACCTGATTTAGTCATTTGTAGTGGTTGTAGCCAACAATTTATGAATCTCCTTTAATGTATCCTTACATTGCTTAACATTCAAAGCAATTGTATACAGAAAAAGCAAGCCAAGACCAAAAATAAGGCTTCCATATATAGTCTCTTTATCCTCAAGATTAATCACTATTTCCACCTCCTAAAGTTCCACTTAGAACTTTAATTACTATAAAAAGACCAATTAACATTCCTATCACTTTTAGAATAGTTTGGAACCAACTAGATAGGTCTTGACCTCCTTTCATTAAAGAACCAAGGCGCCACTCTACTTTCTTTAGAAACTTTTCTAGTCCATTTATCTCTTCTACACGACTATCATAATCCAAGTCTTGGATATCTCTAAGCTCACTAAGCCTAATTTGACCACTCAATAGCTTCTCCTTAAGTTCATCTCCTTTCAGCTTCACTTCTCTACCATCCTTAAATATTACCAAATACCTATGCTTCTTATTTACCTTAGCAATAATCTCACTCACACTTAAAGCCATCTTTAACACCTCACCTTTCTTATTTTATCTTAAATTTTGTCTAATTTTAAGCCTCAGAGGATTTTTAGAGTGATAAGAATAGTCTAACAGAAGATCTTGATCTTTTTCTCTTCCAAACAAGGAATCTATCATGTTCCATATCTCTTTGCGCTTCCAGTAAATCAACACTATAACACCAACGAGGACTAAGAAACTGGCAGGAAGAATTGGAATACTTATTCCTGCATTCTTTTTAATATTCTTAAGCTTCACTTTTTCTGCATGTTTAACCATTTCGCCATTGGACTTTTCATCATTATGTGGTCCTAGTGGTTTTTCACTTTCACCATTGGTTTCACCGTTTACAAGTGATTTTTCGCCATCATCCTCCAAATGATTAACCGGTTTTTGACCATTAACCACCAGTTCAACCACATCTTTATCTGGTTTTTCACCGGTTAAATCCACATTATCACCAGGTTTAACCGGCTTAACCATATTATTAACCACATCAAACTCTGATTTCTGTTCTTCGTTTTGCTTATTTTCAATTTCTTGTTTCTTTTTAATCCAAAACTCATACTCTACTACCTTTCTACTTTTGCAAAGTGAACATCTCGGAGTTTTTGCTCTACTATCAAAAATATTACCACACTTTAAACAAACGTATTTCTTCTTCTCTACCAATTTAACCACCTGATTTAACCGGTTCTATCTTAATATCCACCATATAACTATATAGATTTTACGGTTAAACCATATGATAACATATAACTGTCAAAATAAATATATAGATAAATAGAAATTAATAGTACCACGTTTGAATATACGATTATATCCACAAAATTACCATTCAAAGAACTTTAGGACTCATTGAAAATCTAAAAAGAAAGGATAGACCAATTCAAAGAGTATGCTTCCAATTAGACTCATCAAAAAGAATTAAAGCAATTTCTATTGCTGCTTTTTCTTTGAATTTTGTATGTACCATGAAATAGCCATGTCGACTGGATAAACTATACCATTCAAAATCATTGCGCCACTTCTTGCAATATTCTGCTGACTTTGAAGTATAATATCTAATTATTTCCTCAAGCTTATTTTTTGCCTCATCTGTTAACTCTGAATTTAGATCAAAATCTATCTTATACTTGACAGTCCTACCAATATGTTTGATATGGATAAATGGCTTACCAGCTTTCTTAAACTCCTCGTAATACTTACTTAATTCACTATCTGACTTAACTATTGGTATTTTCCATTCTTTTTCTCCATCAAAGAAAATAACATATTTAGCTTTAGCCATGTGCTCACCTCACATAGCCAATCTGTAATATCTATCTCTTGGTGAATAAACTTTTCCTTCCTCCATAAGCTTATCCAATATCTTCTTAACCTCTGTACTATTAATCTTCTTTTTCTCACACTCCTTAACAATTTCATCTAAAGGTGCTCCAAAATCAAATTTATCTTGCCAAAACTTAATGGAATCAACAACAATATCCATTTTTTCAATCTCTCTCGCAGACTTTCCAACTTCTAAAATACTCACGTCAATAATTCCACTTGAATCCATTGCAATATGTTTAAGCATGTACTCAATAATCTCTTTGGCTTTCATAATATCTTCTGCAGTAACTTTCTCTCTCAAAAACATCCTAGCTCTAGCTTGTGCCAATCTAATCATAGCCTCTAACTGTCTAACAGTAATAGGAATAGGTACAATACCATGTTTTTCTGCGTATTTCTTAATACTCGATCTTAACTCAACATAGTATTGCTCAAGATCCTTCCATAAGCTTTCAGGAATTACTGGATTGATGTTTAATTTCGCATAAGCAATCCACTTTTTAAATAAGTCTAAAGGAATTGGTGTCGAAATAGCCTCCTTTTTCTTATTTCTTACACTCAGAATATGGTGTGCAACTTGACTGTCAAATTCTTCTTCTGGTTCGTCGATAAATACAAAAATTAAGTCAAATCTTGATAACAATGCAGGATCAATATTAATCTGCTCAACTACACTCTTATACCGATTCCAACGACCATATTTAGGATTAGCTGCAGCAATTAATGTAGCTCTGGCATTCAAATTAGCATTAATTCCAGCTTTAGATACACTTACTGTACCATGTTCAAGTGCTTCATGCAAACTCTTTTTAGCTTCTTCACTTAATTTATCCAATTCATCAATGATTGCCACTCCTTGGTCAGCTAAAACTAAAACACCACCTTCTAACATCCAACTTCTTGAAATTTCATCCCAGACAGCGGCGGCAGTAATACCGGCGACTGTAGCACCACGACCACTTGTATAAACAGCTCTTGGAGCGATGTTAACAGTCCATCTAACTAATGTAGATTTGGCAGTAGAAGGATCACCAATCAAGAGTGAATGAATTTCACCTCTTAATCTCATTCCATCAGGCAATTCAACATTTGGTGCACTAAATAAGGATAAAATCAAACCAAGTTTGACGTCATCATATCCAAAAATTGCAGGTGCGAATGATTGTACAGCTAACTCTTCAAGATTTGGCTCTGAAACTAATTGTTTAATTTTCATGATGTCCTCATCATTAATCTCGATATCTTCTAATCCTTGGTCTAGCACAATTATACTATTTACTTCCAACATCTTTTTGAAAGTAGCAATCTTTGAAGAATCTGGTAATACTCTCAAAATACCAACAATTCTAACACGCATTCCTGGAATTAGGACATTTACTAAATCATGCGATACAATACTATCCAAAATCCTTGGTGGTTCGCCAGGCTTCATGTTGTTAGGTAACTCTTGGAATCTAATACTCTGTAAAGGTATAAATGTGGATTTAGTGACATCCAATGCGACATTTTTAGATCCGCAATTTTCACATCTTTTAACTTTAATTTCAGGTGCAAACGGTTGTTGAATTCTTTTATGTTCATGTCCACAATCTTTGCATACAAATACGGACTTGTAAGCAAACGGCTTTAACTCTCCGACTCTAGTAACTACTGCTTCAATTTGAATCAGCTTGTTGATATGCTCGTTACTAATATTCTTGATCAAAATAGTCTTTGGCAAGTTAACGAAGCGAACAAAAGTCTTAGGTTGTTCATCACTAAATAATTCCTCTTTAAATACAATCGTAATAGCAATTTCTGCAGCATTAATAACCATTTCAGGCTCATTAATCAAACGTGCTGCTAAATTAGGATTCCAAGCACTCAAATGTGACCAATCTATAACCAGACTCTTAGATGATCTTACAGTCAATAAGTTTTTCAGCTTCTCTATGTAAACCTTCTTGCTATTAGAATCCATGTAAGACTTAAAGAAATCAACAAATAAAGTGATTAATGTCTCCTTATCAGCTTCTTCAGCTTTTCTAGAACTATCTTCAATTTCTTTTTCTTCAGTTAAAACTATTAATTTATTTTTGATTTTCGTTTTTGCTTCATCTGTCATCTGGTAATACGTTATTCCAAGCTCATCTGTTCTCGATAAAACGTATGGCGACTTTTTAACTCTTGATAAGGCTTGCTTCATAGAATCTACGCTATAATTTTTAATGATGCCTTTTTCCATCCATTTTTTAATTTCAGTTCTTAGCTGTTCTTCGCTTATTTCTCTATTCAGAAATAGAACTGCAAAAGGTATAGCATCATAATTACGAAAAAGTTTAAGTGATTGCCTTACAGCTTCAATAATTTCGTTGATAAAATCAGCTTCATCATGTTTTTCATTTAATTTTTCGTTTGTTTTCACTTTTTCATTTGAAATGAAAAAGATATTATTGCTTCTTTTTTCTTTTTCACTGTTTGAAAAACTGAAAAAATTTTGTTTCGTCTCACTTACCTTACTCCTCTCACCAAAATATTTCTCACTCTCACCATCCATATTCGATACCTCCTCACATATCTCACACTAACAATCTCAACATCTGAGCTGACTATTCTAAAAACAAAAATGAAAGCTTAATTTCACTAACCACTAATTTTCTTGATTTGCTGAGAAAAGTTACTGATTTTAATGTCAATAATGCCTTCGGTTTCCTGTAATATTTCCTTACTATACTAATTACTCTAACATTCTTTGGCAGTACAGGTATATTACTCAAGTTATTTAAAAATTTTGGAATTTTTGTATTTTGGTGTATTCCTAACACTTTCATTTAGCATCACAGGTTTCAACTCTTTTTTGAACAAAATATGTCAAAGGAAACAAAGATTTGTATAAGTCAATGCCTTTCTTTCGTAACTTTCTCTCTAGCCAAATCAGAGACATTGCTATAATGGTGATTAATCGTCCACCAAGCCATAAAATTGTGAAAATGCCTATTATTTCAGTGATCATTGCTCCTCACCTTCAATCTCATAATGTCTTGCAAGTGGAAGAGGAATAGGAACAAAAGAGCTTTCAACTACTATATCTGCTGTTAATCTCAGCTTTATGATATTTATCTGACAATCTTCACATTCAAGATATCTCTTAACATCTTTGCTAATTTCTTCTTTGAGTTTGTTAAGTATCTCTTCCTCTAAAATCAAAACATATCTGTGCTTTTCTATAATTTCTCTTTCAATTCGATCTTCAATTTTCATAAATCTCACCTCCTCACTCAGTAAGAAATTCTACAAATGCTTCCTTGAAGTTAATATCTAATCCATTAGCTTTTGCTTGCCTCCAGAACATGACTGCAACAATAAACCTTAGTGTAACCTGTACTATTACAAAACCAAATACAAAAGCCAATATTTCAGATGCCATTAGCACTCACGCTCCTTGAAAACTGAAAGTTCCTTCGTTATGAATCATGGTATTCACCTTCTCGTTATCTTGCCAATAAGATATCCAAGACATAGTGAGGCAATGCATAAGCCATTCTTCGATTTTGTTTTTGATTTTGTTACAATAGCATACTCTAAGCCAAATTCTATTCCTAAAACTGCTAAAACTTCATCAACTGTTATTTTCATGGAGTATCACCTTCTTGAATTCATCACTAAAAAGTGCGCCGATTACTCCTCCGAGAATAACACCACCTATTCCAAAAAGTAATCCTATGCTTGTACCAATGAGAATAAATGGAAGAGTATCTATGATGTGTTCATGAAGCTTTCTTATTTTTGCTTCTGCTCTAAGTGTAATTGAGTGTCGCAATGGAAAATCTGAGAGTAATGGAGAATCTATCCACCTGTCTGATGTTTTGATTATATGTCTTAGTTCTTGATAAGAAATTGCTTCCTTATTGTCAACTTCTTTTGGTGTGTATCCTCTCATAATTTCGCTGAATATTTCCATTGCATTGATCCACTCTTTTATTGAAAGAGGTTGATCAAGAGTTAGATGGTAGCTTTTTTCATTGATGTCTTCAACAAATACTTTTAGGTCATATGAGCCAACTACGATAATGTCTTCTGTGTCAATCCAGACAAGTTTTCCACTTTCCTTTTCTTTCATCTGAATTCTCATTTTGATAACCTCCACAACTGTTCATTCCTCAAATCTGATCTTTAATTGGCGGTAGTGCAGATAAGTTTCAATCTCTACCTTGAGAGACTCAAAATCTTTCGATATTGTGTCCTCAAAGTAATTGGATAGTATTGAGACCTGTTGCTCTTTCTTTAACTTTGTTTTTTCAATGAACCTTTTTAATCTGCTCAAATCTTCTTCAAAGATTTCTATTTTCTCTAATATTGTTCCAACCATTTTTTCTGCCTCCATTTGTTTTGCTGATTCAATTATTGCTGATTAGATATGTAATACCAAATATTCACCATATAATTGGCATATATGTGGTATTTATTCTTTTTGGCAAATAATTGCCAAATATTAACCATTTAAATGGCATACATTTGGCGTAATGACAAAGTTTTTATAAGGTGATTATTTAAAATAACAATGAGATGGCATTAGGAGGTCATACAAATGGCAAAGATAAAGGTGGATGTTGAGTTTAAGTTAAGAGTTGGAAATGCTGGAAGGATAGTTTTACCAAAAGCATTCCGCAAAGCGTATGAGCTTAATGAAGGAGATTACGTGAAGATTAAAATTCTTGAAATTGAAAAAGAAGAGAATTCAGAGAAATAGTGATTAAGACTGATAAGAAAGAGAAAAAGAAGTCTAGAAGGTGATAATTAGGATTTTTTGTGGTTATTTCCTTCGCCTAGTTTTTTGAGGATGTTTTGGCATTTCTCCTTGTTGTTTTTGTAATTTTAGAAATAAGTTTCTGGTAATTGAACGGAGCTTAAAAGGAGCTAACAACCATTTATCTGGAAGAAGATTTAATGTGAATCCTCCAATTGAGGCTATAATGAAGGTGACACCTATAACCTGATAATTTAATATCATAGCAATTCTACCTAATGATGCAAAGAATAAAGTTAATGCAACTATCTCTGAGACCTCTAGCGCTGTAAATAAAATTCCAAAAATTAGTTTCATCCACATTACATACTCCTTATTCCACTCGTTCTGGATAAGTGAAGCAAATCGAACTACTCCTTTCAAAAATACTGTTATTAGAAGAATTAATCCGAGTATTATAACATTACTCGCATTTTGTGATAGTGATAAGAGTCCACCTAGTATCATCATACTTGGAACAAAAATGAGGAGAAATGAAAATCTAGATTTAGTAAGTTTGTTATTTATGCTTCTGACCTCATTTAAGTAGTCTATCATAATATGACCAACAGAGATTGTTATGATTCCAAAAATGAGTAGCTTAAATTTTTCCGTTGTAAGGATTGGCTCAAATAATTTAGAGAATTCAGTATTTGGCATTAAATCTAGAAATACTGCCTTAAAAATGTTAAATACTATCAGAGATATTACAAGTATTGGAAGGCCTAAAACAATAATGCTGAGATATTTTGAGAGTATATTCCACTTCATGAATTATACTTTGTTGTCTTGTTAGATTTATATTTTTTTGATTTTTAGAAATTATAAAATCACCAGAAAAGAAGAAAAAGCGTAAGTGATTAAGCTTTTTGTGATTATTTTCATTCGCTTAGTTTTTTGAGTATGTATGCGAGTCTAATTAGTAGTGCGAGTGCTATAATGACTCCTTTGATGTCGCATTCTTTTTTGTGTTTGTTTTTGTATGGTTTTGTTCATTGTTTTTCTTTGGTTTTTTTGTGGTTTTCTTATTATGGTTTAATAAGCGTAAAGTTTATAAATTTGAGTTGGTGATACGTATATGCACGTAGGAATACGTATTGAGAGAGAAGGCAGGAGTGGTCAGGAATCGTCAAAAAAGCGCCTTGAGGACGAGAGAATTCATGTGAATTTGACTATACGTAGACAGGTGTGGACATTGGCAAGGCAGAGGTTCGCTAATGTGAGCCGTTTGGTGGAGCAGTTGCTTGAGGTGGCTTTAGGTCTTAAATCAAGCGTGGAGATAGTTAGAATTGGTGATTCGTGCGGTGGTAGTCTAGTCTGGTCTAGGACTCCGGCCTTCCGAGCCGGCGACCCGGGTTCAAATCCCGGCCACCGCACCATTCTACTCTTATAATGATTTCTGGAATTTCTCCACACTTTTGCATTAATGGATATGCTTAATTTTTGTCTTCTGTTCTATTTGCATAACTTTTTTGACTAAAATGAAATTGAAAGTAAAATCAGCTTAAAATTGAAAGAGTTGAACTTTAATCAACGAAAGAGCTGTGAGAACTATATTTTTACTTCAATTTCGTCAAGTTCACTGTTTATAGATTTGATTACTGAGAATGTAAAGGTTTTCCCGCTCTTTTTCAGTTTAATAACAGTAGTTGCAAGTTCTTCAAGTAGGGGTAAAGCTTCAGGGAATCCTTTCTCGATAATGGCAGTGTTAACATAATAATAAGCAATCCTCCTTTCGTTCCCGACAAAGAATAAAATTTGGTTAATCACCCGCTCCAGTATTTCTTTCCTTGATTCAGCGAGCATAAATAACTTCTCGTACCCTAAGACAGGGTTTATCACTTGGACTTCTTTAATGTAAGCATTAAAAATGGGGGTGTACTCTCTTATAAAGATAGAAGTTTCCTTTATTGGAATATGTCCTAACACATTTCCAAATTCTAATCGACCTCCAATTTTTATGACTTTAACGTCGCTTAAAGTGTTGATGTCTAAGCCAGCTAATCTCATATGTTGTGTATGAACGTAAAAGGTATCTAAAATATCGTCAATGAGTACTGGGTAACCTTTTTTCTTGGCCCATGTTATCTGGTGATAAAGTCCTAAGTAAGCAGGGACATTACTGGTAGAATACTCAAGCAATACTGTCTCTCCCCACTTAATACTATCCCAAATCTTTTGTATTATCTCAATCATAGGCTTCCCCACATGTCATTTTGATTGTAAAATTTAGAATGTTTTTACTTAAAAATTTGTTGTTAGTATTCTATTTGAAGTCATTATTAGTGCCATTTATTGTTAACTATATGAAAAAATGTAACATCATGATTTTCTAAAAAATAAACCTATTTTCTGTTTTATTTTTCTGAGTGTGTATTTTGTGTAAAATGTACACATTCTTTGATATTTTTGTTACCTTTCTTAATAATTAAGGTCATTATTTCTATATTATGTTAAGAACATGGTGAAAGGTTTTTATGGTTTTAAGTAATAACTAAATTTGGTGATTTTGGTGAGGGTTGAAATACTTAAAACCGGCATACGAGACATAGATGAAGCTTTGGGTGGGGGCTTGATCAATAAAGGTATCTTGTTAATAAATTATGATAAGAGATCTTTAGGATGGGTTCTTGCAGTGAAAATACTTAAACAGATGATAGAAAATGGTGCAATTGGAGTTATATTAAATACAGCACTACCACTTTCAAAGCTTAAGTTAAGAGCCAATTATCTTGGGTGGGATATTGAAGAAGATGGTAAAAGAGGCAATCTTTTTATAATTGATCTCTTTGGATCAAAGTATGAGATTCATGAGGATGAGACATATGTTTACCAAATAGAAGATTGGAGCGATGAGACTGGGGTTTCTAAGCTAATGGATGTTTACAAGGAGTTAGAGTCAAAGATACCTAAAGATAAGGTAATTGTTGGAGCAATAGCTACCTTAGATACAATGTATCACAATTTTAATGAGGATGTTATGCACAAGATACTCAGGTTTTCACTTGCAAGCATTGAAATGCAATCAATGAGAGATATCAAGCTCGTCATAATTGCACTTCTAAATAGAGATGCTGTTCCAGAGCATATTAATGCCATGCTCTACAGTCTCAGTGATCAGATTATAGAGTTTAATTCAAAGATATGTCCTTCTGGCTTAGAAAGTACTATTGTGGTTGTCAAATCTTTAGTTCCAGGATTTACACCATACCATTATACCCTCAAGCTCTCGAAGGAATGTTATATCCAACTGTTTTGATTTTTGTCTCTTACAAAAACTCTAACTCTCTTTCTACAGGAACAAAGAGGAACAACATCAATCTTAGAGATCTAGAATTTTTAACACCAATGAAACAGTTAAATTCAAACAATACACCCTTACTGCTAAGCATTTTTCTCGTAAGTTCTCTCAGCCCTCTGTCTGAAAAAAGAGTTACATCTCTTCCAACAAAAGCTAATTTTCTTGATTTCCTAAAGATAGCTCTCAACAACTCATTTTCCAATGCCAGCCCATAAAATTCTTTTAGAATTATCTTATTAGCATTTACTGGGGTCATTTCATTTATTGCGAGGGTTTGAGAAAGATTAGCCCACCTATTAAGGAGGTTCTCAACTTCACTTTCAATGGCATAGAATGTCTTGCCAAAGCTAGCATGAATAAGGTCTGGAGAAAACACTAAAAGAGGTCGTGTATAGTATGGATTCACCAAATAGATATCCCTCAAATCCTGCACTATTTTTGACATTATCATTATTTTGAAATTTTTAATATTATCCTGACTAATCCTTGGAGGTATATGATCTGTGATTACGTTTGAAGATGCAATTTTATAGAATTTAACCTGCTTCATAGAGCTCACGAGAAAATTTAATGTTAAGGAGCTTTAAAAATTTATGGAGAAATCAAATTGCAAAAGATAACTCTGTCCAAGTGGTGTTTAACTATCGGCTCATCTCTCCAAAATTTTCATATATTATCGATGAGATAGAGAAGGGGAGGGAGTTAAATGTCAGAAGTTTATGATGTAGAAGAATTTTGGAAATTTAAAATGAAAGTTGGGCTAATTAGGGAAGCTCAAAGAATTCCTAGAACTAAAAAGCTTTTGAAATTGGTTGTGGATTTTGGAGATGAGACTAGAACAGTAGTAGCTGGAATAGGTGACCAATACGAAGCAGAAGATTTTATTGGAAAGAAGATGATTTTTGTAACGAACCTCAAACCTAAGAAAATAGCAGGTGTTGAAAGCCAGGCGATGCTGATTGTAGCTGAAGACAAAGAGGGAAAAGTTTACCTAATAACACTCAGTGAAGAAGTTCCAGTAGGAGTTAAAGTCTGGTGAGGTTTATGGATGAGTTGCCTTTCTTTGGTATTCCCTTTTCTGAGGATGCTAATTTTTATGTCCTTGGAATTCCTTGGGATAACTCTTCTTCTTTCAGACGAGGGGCGAGAAAAGCTCCAAAGGAAATAAGAGAGGCTACTACAGGTCTGTTATATAACAGCTTTTCTGAAACTCTTGTGGATTTAAGCAGAGTTTGGAAATTGAAGGATTTAGGGGACATAGATGTTAGCAATAGAGAATTTATGGATGTTTATGAAGAAGTTTCCGCAATAATTCGAGCGAATTATAAAAAAGAGGCATTGTTTTTATTTCTTGGTGGTGACCACTCAATTACATATCAAACTGTTAGGGCTTTAAAAGAGGCATCAGGAGAAGATTTTGGGTTGATATACTTTGATGCACATCCTGATTTGTACGAAGAATACATGGGCAACAAATATTCACATGCATGTGTCGTTAGAAGATTAGTTGAAGAAGAGATTGTTAATCCTAGAGATATAATTCAAATTGGAATAAGGGCTCCTACTCAAGACCAGATTAATTTTGCAAGAGAAAAAGGCATAAGGATCATAACGACTAAGGATGTTTACAATAATCCCGTTGTTAATGTAAGAATGAAAAAAGCATACCTATCCTTTGACATGGATGTACTGGATCCAGCGTATGCTCCGGGAGTTGGAAATCCTGAACCAGGAGGCTTATCTACAAGAGAGCTTATAGAAATAATACATCGGTTTGAGTGTGAAATCGTTGGGTTTGATATAGTTGAACTCTGTCCTGAATATGATTATAAGGGAATAAGCTCATTTGCTGCTGCAAAAATTATTAGAGAGGTTTTGGGAAAGTTTGGTAGGTGATTTCATGAAGCTTAGATGTACAAAGTGTGGAAGAGAATATCCTCTGGAAAGCTTTATTCAAAGGTGTGAAATTTGTAATGAACCTTTAGAGTTAGAGCTTTTAAAGGGTGAAATTAGAGAAGGGAAAACTGTCTGGGAGCGTTATAGGGATTTTTATCCTTTTGAGCTTGAGATTGAATACAGCTTAGGAGAAGGAGATACTCCTTTAACAAAAGTTCAAAAGCTTTCAAAGGAACTTGAAGTTGAACTTTACATTAAAAATGAGACCTTAAATCCAACATGGAGCTTCAAGGATAGAGGAACTTTTGTTGGAATCCATAGAGCTTTGAAATTAGGTTTTAGGAAAATAGGTACGGTTTCAACTGGAAATATGGCGGCAAGTGTTGCATCTTACGGTCAAAGATTCGGATTAGAAACATATATCCTTGTATCATCGACTATTCCGGAAGAAAAGCTCTTGCCGATAGCTGTTTATGAACCAAAGTTAATTAAAGTACTTGGTGATTATGGGGAGCTTTATTTTAAGAGCCTTGAAATTGGGAGAAAAAACAGGATATACTTCATAAACTCAGACGATCCATTTAGAATTGAAGGTTATAAAACGATAAGCTTCGAAATTGTTGAAAGTTTTGTTCCTGATTATGTTCTAATTCCAACGAGTTCTGGAGGTCTTTTTAGAGGAATTCTAAAGGGATTCTTGGAGCTAAAAGAGAGCAAGATAATTGAAGAGATTCCAACTTTAATTTGTGTTCAAGCCCAAGGATGCTCACCAATATACAAAGCTTTCATTGAAGGGAAGGATAGAATCGTGCATTTTAAAAATCCAAACACTATAGCCCATGCAATTGAAAACCCATATCCACCAAGCGGAAACGATGTTTTAAGAAAGCTCAGGAAATACAAAGGTTTTTGCATTGCTGTAAGTGATGAGGAAATTCTAAATGCTCAAAAAGAACTTGCTAAGGAGGGAATATTTGCCCAACCAGCTTCAACAGTTGGAATAGCTGCTTTAAAGGAGCTCAGGAAAGAAAAGGAAATTTCAAAAGGCGAAAGGATAGTTAGCATTATAACGGGTTCTGGGTTAAAGTTTCTTGGAGCCTTAGGAAGAAAATTAGAGATTCGAGAGTGTACACTTGAGATGTTAAATAAATGTATTGGGCTTTAATACCTTAGAAAACCTTTCTTAGCTCTTATTTTCTTAGTTTTAACGTTAAAAATTTAGTATAAACATTGATAAACACTCAAAAACCTTCTTTAACGGTTAGAATGCAAAAATACTCTCTAGAACCTTTTTTGTAAACAAAAACGAACGTTAGTTAACGATTTCGTGAAAAAAGCTTAAATAATGGTTATTTGCTAATAAATAATGAGGTGGTAAGATATGATGTGGAAAAAAGTTCTGTCAATTACCCTTGGTATTTTGGTTTTAGCAGTGTTGCCAGCACCATTTACTAAAGCTCAAGGAACCAATGTTAATATCGTAATATTGGTTAGTGATAATGAGGCAGACTATACTTTAGCCCAAAAAATAAGCGAGAACTTGAACCTGTCAATAGTTGTGACTGTGTGGGGAGTCTATGATCCGAATGTGACATCGGAAATAGTGAGCCATGCCCCAGATAAAGTTTTGATAATTGGAGGTCCAGCGGCTGTTCCTAAGCAATACGAGAAAGACTTGCAGGAACTTGGCATTGAATATGCAAGGATTTGGGGAGAAAACAGATATGAAACAAACGTAGAAGTTCTAGAATATCTGCTTGAAAACTACCCAGAACTATTTGAGAATGTTAAGATTGTCATTGCACCTGGAATGGACTTAGGTGCTATAGAAAAAGCTAAAGGACTTAAAAATGTCCTAGTACTCTATGTTGGTGAAGGCTATGAAGACAATCAAACAAGAGTTTTAGAGCTTATTAAGGTCAAGAAAGTCATTGTAATCAAAACATCTCTCTCCGAAGAGATAGTAGAGGAAATTATGGAGAGGGTTAGAGAGAGGGTGAGGGCAAACATAACAGAGGAAAATGTTACAATAACAGCAGATATGGCATGGGAAGCGATACAACTTGCAGAAAACAGAACAAATCTTGCAAAGAGCTTGATTGAGAACGTTACAATCCCAAGTGCTCCAAAGCTCTTAGAATTGGCAGAAGAAGAGCTTGAGGATGCAAAGGAAGCCTACAGTGAAGGAAAGTATGGAAAGGCTTATGGAAAGGCAATAGCTGCAAAAGCACATGCTGAAATAATAATAAGGTTTGCAAATGAAGAATTTGAAGAGAAATTAGAGGAGCACATTGAATTCAGGCTTGAGATTAAGATTGAAAAGCTTGAAAAAATGATTGACAGGCTTGAGGACTTGGGATTGAATATTACGAAAGCAGAGGAGTTATTAAAGCAAGCAGAAAAAGCCCTTGAAAATGGCGACTATGAGAAAGCTCAGCAAATACTTGAAGAGCTTAGAGAATTCATCAAAAGCACCTTCCATGAAAACAAAATGTACATAAAGGAAAAATTCAAGGAGAGACACGAAGAAAAGGAAGAGAGGGAGAAGGTTAAAGAGAAGATGAAGGAACATAGAGAAAGGGAACATGAAGAGGAAGATGAAGACGAAGAATAAAATTATATTCTTTCGCCTTCTTTAAATTTCTTAACAGGATATTTTTCCTCGTTTTTCTTTAGTTTCTTCAAAATAGCCCTTTCAAGATCAATGTTGAGTTCGTTGGCTAAGAGCATGATGTAAATGGCAACATCAGCTATTTCATCCTCAAGCTCTTCTCTAACTTTTCTGTCTTTAATTTTCTCAAGAATTTCCTCATTAGTATCCCATTGAAAGTGCTCTAGGAGTTCTCCAAGCTCGACAGCTATTGAAATTGCCAAGTTCTTTGGAGTGTGATACTGCTTCCATTCTCTTTCATCTCTAAATTTTACAATTTTTTGGGTTAGCTCTTTAATAGTTGCCATTTCACCACCCACGAACTTTCTTTAGTGCTTCATCTCCAACTTTTCCCTCTTCAACATCGCTTATAGCTTGCTCTAACTTGTCCAAACCTTCATCTAAAACTTCCTTTTCAATTGTTAGAGGGGGTTGAATCCTTAAAACGTTTCCGTGTAGGAAGGCTAGAATCAAGCCAAGCTCATAAGCTCTCCAAACGACTTTTTTAGCCTCATCATAAGCCCGTTCTTTAGTCTCTCTATCTTTAACCAAATCAACCCCTATCATTAATCCCTTTCCTCTCACATCTCCAATAAGTTCATGATCATTCTTCATTTTTTCTAAACGCTTTAATGTGTAATTGCCAAGCTTTTCGGCTCTTCTAAGCAAGTCTTTTTCCTCTATCTCTTCGATAACAGCTAAGGCTGCCCTACATGTTACAGGATTTCCGCTAAGGGTTGATGTATGTCCCAAAGGTGGTAATGATTCCATTATCCCCTCCCTTCCAATCACAGCACTTATAGGCAAGCCTCCACCTAATGGCTTGGCAATCGTTATAATGTCTGGAACAACATCAAAATGCTCTATTGCAAACCACTTTCCAGTTCTTCCAAGACCAGTTTGAATTTCATCAACTACTAACAAAATTCCATGCTCATCTAAAATTCTCTTAACTTTCTTAAAGTAGTTCTCTGGAGGAACAATCATTCCAGAATCTCCCTGGATAGCTTCTGCAAATAGTGCGGCAACACCATCTGCATAAACTTCATACTCGAACTTCTTCTTTATGTATTCAACACACTCAAAATGGCAGCTTTCTTTTGTTTGACCAAAGGGACACCTATAACAATCAGGAAATGGAATATAGTGAACATCACTTAGCTCTCCAACTAAGGCTCTAACTTCAAACTCTAAACCGGTAATGCTCATTGCACCATATGTTGGACCAAAGTAACTTCCTAAATAGCTCAATAATGTTCTTCTCTTTGTGTAAGCTCTTACGAACTTTATTGCCCCATCATTTGCATGTCCACCGCTTAATCCAAAGGTCACTTTTGCGTTTTTAATAGGCGAAATTTCTATTAACTTTTCAGCTAGTAGAAGAGGTTCAACTGGAAATCCGTATATGAATGTGAAGTGAATTAGCTTTTCTGTTTGCTCTATAATAGCTTTAACAACCCTATCGTTGTTATGTCCAACATTTTGAACAGCAGCATCCGAAAGGAAGTCAATATATTCTTTTCCTTCTATGTCCCAAACCTTGGCATTTTTGGCTCTAACGCCAACAATGGGTGCATAAGTGACACGGGCGGCTTTACAAAAAACTTTGTTATAGCGTTCAATTATTTCATCAACCTTCACAAGTACCACCTGCTTACTTTATGCATTTCAGCCCAATATATGTTTCGATTAGATTTTGCGAATTTTGCAAAAATAGACGGAAAAAACTTAAAAATGAGCAATGGATTTAAAAGCTAATGTTAGATTATGTTGAGCTAAGAAATAGTGTTTTAGCCCGCTAATTCCATCCTAACATCTTCATCTGTTAAAAGAAACAAAGCTAAAGCTGATAAAACCGCCAATGTTATTGAAGCTATTTCAAAACTTATAATGACCCATAAAAGTCCGAAAACAAAGTCTAAGAGGGCAATGTATGTTCCTATGTTTACAGCAATCCTCTTCCCTAAAAAGATTCCAAATGCTACCAATAAATGGATTGAGCCTATAATCCAGAATCCGAGAAAGGTCATTCTATCATAAAGGCTAAGCAAACCAATCCCAAAGAAATAGAGAGTCATTAAAAGGAAAAAAGACAAAACTAAAATTTTTGCTTCTTTCATTATTCTTCTCCCTCGGGTGGCACTAAGAGTTCTTTTGGAGTTATATCCCTTTTTCCACCTGGGACTAAATAGGTCACTAAGAGTGCAATCACAAAGGACACAAAGAGAGTTGCGTAAACTATGTGAATTCCATGTGGATAGCTCTTGTGGGTCATGTAATAGGCGTACCATATGATTGCAGTTATTAATGCTGAGTATATTGAAATTATTGCAGCCTTTGAAGAGGGTTTAGCCCAATAAATAGCCAATGCTAAGATTACAAATACTGCTCCTCTCATTGCATAGTTTACATAAGTTGCTATTGGTAGTTCTTTGATCACAAGAGCCATAATTATGCTTATTATTCCCACAGCAAAAGTTGTTACACGAGTTGCTAGGAGGACCTCTTTATCTTTTGCTCCTGGTTTTATTTTTGTTGAATATACATCTCTAACAAACATAGTTGCCATTCCCAAGAGAATAGGAGCTTCGGTTGAGGCTATTGCAGCAAAAACACCAGCCATTGCAATTCCACCGATTATTGGATTTGGTATATACATTAGAGCCAACGGAAATGCTAATCTAGTCTCAGTTCCGACATAGTTGCCATGTAGGGAAATAGCTGCTAAAACTATACTTGTAACGAGGAAACCAAGTGGTGCAACTATTAATGGAGTGAGTAGAGCAGCTCTCTTAGCAGTTTTCCAGTCCTTAGCGGCAAAGACTGGTTGAACACTAGCTTGAGCTGCAAAGGTCCCTGTTATACCACCGAGAATCCAAGCTAAAACAACTGAACGTCCCATACCAAAGGGGCTTAAAGCCTTCTCGCTTGTAAGCTTGATAGCTCCTTGAGCAGCCCAGTTGTCAAGAGCAACTCTAATTCCATCATACCAACCAACTTTTGACATATAGAAGAGATAAGCAGCTATCATTCCACCCCAGATAACGAAAACGTGGATAAAATTAGTTAAAGCTACACTATACATTCCTCCAGCTAAGGTGTAAATTGTGATTCCCAAACCTGCTATGATTATTGCAGTGTTAATATCCATTTTCAAAGCACCGCTAAACAGGGCTCCAATGGCACCAATTTGAACTGCTGAGAGAAGGAGGTAAGCGGCAATAAAGAAGATAGCTGAAGTTAACCTAGTTCTTCTATCATAAACCCTTTCAATCATTTCTGGAACAGTGTAAACTTGCATCTTTCTGTATAGAGCAGCCCAAGTTAATCCAAATAGAAACATTCCTATAGAAGTGGAGATGTTGTACCAAATTGGACTAATTCCATATTTAAACGCCCATTGACCAACAGCCACTGTGCTTGTCCCTCCAAGCCACTCAGCTGCAATTGCAACAGTTGTTAGTGCTAAACCCAAATTTCTTCCTGCCACCAAAATGTCCTTGGAGGTTTTAACCAATTTTGTTGCAAAAACTCCAACTCCAATTACTATTAAAAAATACGCCATCACAATAATGAACTGGGTTGTAATTTCCATTTTTGCATCCCTCCTAACTATTGAATTCCACTCTTCTTTTGTGAATAAATATTTTTCGAAATTTACACTACAAATGTCAACTACATTTTTCCAGTTAACATCAAAATGCCAAAGAGAATAAACAAAACTCCAGCTCCTTTGTGAATAAGCTCTATAGGTAGAGCCTCCCCTATCTTTTCTCCTATAAATGCTCCAATCAAATTAACAACAGCTAAACCGAGTATTGCACCAACGAACGCTTTAACCCAGCCATACTTGGATGCGAAGGCAATTGTGGCGAGCTGTGTTTTATCGCCGAGCTCAGCTAAAAAAATTGCAATGAAGACATAAAGTACTTCCTTCACTTTAGCTCCTCCAGAGCTTTTTTCATTCTCTCCATAGCTTCGATTAACTTTTCTTTCTTTGTTGCATATGAAATCCTCACGTAACCTTCTCCTTGCTTTCCAAATGCTGTTCCTGGGACAACAACGACTTTTGCCTTTTCTAAAAGCCACTCGCTGAATTGTTCGCTCTTCATTCCAGTCTCCTTTATGTTTGCAAAAATGTAGAATGCTCCTTTAGGTTCAAAGGTCTTTATGTAAGGCATCTCTTTCAAATAATTCAGAACTATTTCCCTTCTTTCCTCATATTCCTTTCTCATCTTTTCAACAGCTTCCCAGCTCTTTGGATCCCTTAAAGCCGTAACCCCTGCGACTTGAATAAAAGATGCAACATTCCCTATCACATAAGCATGGAGCTTTATCATGCCTTTAATGATCTCTTCAGGAGCAACTGCAAAGCCTAAACGCCAGCCGGTCATTGCAAAGGTCTTAGAAAAGCTATTTGCTAAAATTGTATGTTCTGGAGCATATTTAAGCATTGGATAATGCTTGGCTCCATCATAGAGAAAGTGTTCATAGGGCTCATCACTTAAGATGTAGATGTTATAATCTTGAGCAATATCTGCAATTGCTTTGACTATTTTCTCATCAATCGTCGCTCCAGTTGGGTTGTTGGGGTAATTAACAACTATCATTCTTGTTCTCTTTGTAATTAACTCTAAAAGTTCATCTGGGTCGGGTTGAAAGTTATTCTCTTCCTTTAGAGCAAGTCTAATCGGAGTAGCCTCTGCAACTTTTGCATCTTCAACATAGCAAACGAAAGCTGGATCTGGTATTATAACTTCGTCTCCTTTCTCTAAGAGGCTTTCAAAAGCTAGATATGTTGCCTCATACGCACCAGCAGTTACTATTATGTTGCTTTCTGAAATGTCAATTCCGTAAAAATCCTTATAATACTCTTTTATTGCTTGTCTAAGCTCTAAAATTCCAGCATTTGGAGTATAGTGTGTCCATCCTTCATCTAAAGCCTTTTTAGCAGCTTCTTTAATGTTTTGTGGAGTATCGAAATCTGGTTCTCCAATTCCAAGAGAAATCACATTTTCCATTTTTGAAGCCCGTTCAAAGAGTTCTCTAATTTTTGAGCGCTGAATTAATGCTATACGCTCAGCTATGAAATAAGTACGGGTTTTATAGCGCATGAATATCACCCCTCTGCATTTTATTGGCACGTAAAAGAGCTTATAAAATTATCGAAGATAGAATTTGCATCAGTTTAGAAAATTCGGAAATTATTTTGTGTATTTTGAGGATTTTTGAAAAAGTTTTCATAAACATGAGGGTTATTTAGATAACATCAACCACTGCAGAAAGTTCCATCAAATCCTTTACCTTTTCTTTTTTGCAGTCTTTTATCAGAATTTCCTTTAAGTTATGCTTTATTAAGAAATCTCTCAACCTTTTATCTGCATCTTTTCCAAAGGAGACAATAAAGTTTTCTCCTTCCTTTGCCCCTATTTGTTTTATTGCCTCATGAATTTGTATTGTGCCTGCTAGCCTCAACAGAATCTCCCCTTTAATTGTTCTGGCTTTGTTTGTGCCTCTTTCGAAAGATTTCAATGAAACTATAGTTGCAAATGCTAATTGTTCCCAGCATTCGACACTTGCAACTTGCATGCTTTCATCAAGTTCGTTAAATAGCCAAGAGGTATCTTTAAGTGATATCTTAGCTATTGCTATTTCTGTTCCATGCCAGTTTACAACCTTCATGTGATTACCTCCATTGTGTGTTCACTATGAATCGCTATTATAGTTTTTTGTAATCAGGGATATGTCAAAACTGTACATTTAAAATTTTTAAGTTTTTAGCTATTAGAACTTAAAATTTTTTGAATTTAATATTATTATGATATTATTTTGCACGAAAAAGTATTTAACGAAGTAAAGTGCATTATCGTATTAGCAATATCACTTATGGTATGGAGGAGCAGAAATGGCAAAGATGAAAATCATCAGTGTTCAACTACCTCAAGGGCTTATAAATGCTATCGATGCCCTCGTAAAGAGGGGTGTTTATCCTAATAGGAGTGAAGCTATAAGAGCAGCTATCAGGGATTTGGTAAAGAGAGAGCTTTATAGTTCAGAGGTCGAAGAGAAGAGCCTCCCCGAATATGTTGTAGAATAAGCATTAAAATAATTACATAACTCGTTTGGGGGTAATGAAAATGGTATTTAAGCTTTTAGAGCAAGCGGGCATTGATTTGAACTTTGACGAAAGCCAAAATGAAAAGAAAGGCAAATTCCCACGAAGTCCTGTAAGGATCGTTGTTATTGGTATTGGTGGTTCTGGGAATAACACGATCACGCGGCTTCACCAAATTGGTGTTCATGGAGCTGAGTTAATTGCCATGAATACTGATTCCCAGCAATTGGCAAAAACGAGAGCTGATTTGAAACTTCTTTTGGGTCCAAACGTTACCTATGGAAAAGGTGCTGGGGGAGATCCAAAAATAGCTTATAGAGCTGCTGAAGCAAGCGCCCAAGATATAGCAAACGTTGTTGACGGTGCAGACTTGGTGTTCATAACAGCTGGAATGGGTGGTGGGACTGGAACTGGTGCTGCACCGGTTGTTGCAAAAATTGTGAAGGAAGTTGCAAAGAATAAGGGAAGACACCAAGACCCCCTTGTCGTTGGTGTAGTTACCTTCCCCTTCAAAATGGAAGGGCAGATTAAGTTGGAAAAGGCAAGGGCTGGTTTAAAGGCTTTAATGCAATATGCTGACACTGTGATAGTTGTTGACAACAACAAGCTTTTGGATTTAGTTCCAAATCTTCCTATAACTCAAGCATTTAGAGTTGCCGATGAAGTCATTGCAAGGATGGTTAAAGGATTGAGCGAGACAATAAATCAAGATTCAATGATCAATATCGATTTTGCAGACGTTTATAGCGTGATGAAGCATGGGGGAACTGCTCTAATTGGTATTGGCGAGTCAAACTCAAGGAACAGAGCAGTTGATGCTGTTCTAGATGCCTTAAACAATAGAATGCTCGATGTTGAGTATAAGGGAGGAAAGGCTGCTTTGGTTCACTTTACAATGGGTCCTGATGTTAAGCTTGATGAGATAAACAAGGCTATGGAAGAGGTAAACAAAAGATTGGGTAAGAGAAGCGAAATTATCTGGGGAGCAAGGATAGATGAAGACCTTGAGAGCTATGTAAGAGTAATGTTAATTATGACTGGGGTGAAATCACCTTACATCTATGGAAGTCAAGAAGCATTTAATGTAGGAAGTGACAACGTGCTACAATTCGGACAAAGATCCACTTACAGATCAAGAAACGGATTTTCAGAACTGTTCACTGACTTTTATGAGGACAAGAAGAGCAATGGATTTAGAATTGGAAAAGGACCCTTTGATGGTATATTAGAGCTTTGATTTTTACCACTTTTTATTAGGTGGTTCTATGGCGACAGTTATTAGTATAGCCAATCAGAAGGGAGGAGTTGGCAAGACTACACTTGCAATGAACTTAGGTCATGCACTTGCAAACAAAGGAAAGAAGGTTCTTTTGGTAGATATAGATCCACAGTTCAACTTGACATTTGGTTTAATAGGAATGGATGTGCTAAAATGTGAAGAAAGCAATGTTGGTACTTTGTTGACAAGAGAGAGTGATGTTTATAGCACAATAATAGAGCTAAATGGAAACCTGCACTTAATACCATCACACCTTAATCTCTCTGCTAAGGAAATTGAGATAATAAACGCTTATAACAGGGAGAGAAGGTTAGAAAAGGCATTAAAGCCAATACTACCTGATTATGATTATATACTTATCGACAATCCTCCAAGTATGGGAATATTTCTTGTAAACTCATTAACGAGCTCTGATTACGTTCTAATACCTCTAGAATTGAGCTACTTCGGAGTAATAGGTATGCAGTTAATGTTTAACTTAATGAGGATGATAAGAGAGGAAACAAATGAAAATCTCTCTCTTCTTGGATTGGTTCCTAACAAATATACAAAACAGACGAAAGTTCCAGCAACTAGATTAAAGGAGCTTAAAGGAGCATATCCAAATGCACCGCTTTTAACTACAATTCCAAAATCAATAGCCTTAGAAAAAGCTCAATCTCAAGGAGTTAGTATATTTGAGTTTGAACCAAATGGAAGAGCTTCAAAGGCATTTTTAAAATTGGCAAATGAGGTGATTAATCTTGTCGAGAGATAAAATCCCAAAACTCTTTGCAGGTTCTGTTGATGAACTAACCAAACCAGCAAAAAAGGAAGAGAAAGCGAGAAGAGAAGACCTAAAGAAAGTTAAAAAGCAAAAAACCCTCTACATAAGCCTTGACACGAACCTAAAGCTTATTGAACTTTACGGTGAAGAGGGGAGGAGGCAGAGTAACATAGTTGAAGATGCTGTTAACCTTTATTATTACCTAAAGAAAGCTATCGGCGAGAGAAAGTTTGATGAGCTATTAAGCGTCGTGGATAGAGAAAATCCAGAGCTTTTAAGGAGTTATATGGAAAAGTTCAGACTTTAGGCTCATTAAATAACCCTCTAAAATCAGAGCTTTCATTAAATAAGATGCTAAAACTCAGTCACAGAAAGTTTCTATTATCCTTTTTATTATTTTGCTTGTTTTTGCAATGTCACTTTTGTATAAGTATGGGATCCTTATGACCTCTGCTTTTATCCCATGCCTCTTAAGCTCTTCCTTCAATTTTATCTCATTAAAGTCTTGATCTGGACCCAATGCAATGATATCTGGGCTTAGTTTTTTTATTAGTTCAAAGCTTATTTCATTTGGATCTCCTATAACAACTTCATCCACAGGCTTTAAAGCTCTTAAAACTTCTGCTCTCTCATGCATGGAGTTTATTGGAGGTCTACCCTTTCTCTTTTTTACAGTATCATCATGGGCAACGATAACTATTAGCTCATCTCCAAGCTTTTTTGCTTGAGTTAAAAAGTGAATATGACCAACATGAAGCAGGTCAAATACTCCTCCCACCACGACCCGAATTTTCTTGCTCTCTTTCATGCTCTCACCGTTAGCTCCCATATCTTATCCTTTGCATGATGAATTACCTTTACCGCTTTTCCCTTATTCTTCTCTTTCATTTCTTTACCGCTCATTAAAGCTATTCCAATTGCTAAAGGTCTTCCAAACTGCTCTTCAATTACAAAAACAAAGTCTCCCTCTTTTATCTCCTCATCTGCATCAACGATTCCTGGTGCCATAACGTCGGCACCGTTTAAAATGTAAGGGATAGCGCCTTGGTCAACAACAACCCTTCTCTTCCAATTCCTTAGATCCTCTTCATTGGAAAGTTCATACAAGGCTATAACAAGTGGAAAAACAAGGTTCTCTCTCTTTATGAACATAGCCTTTCCATTCACGAATATTATTTGGGTCAGCTTATCCAGCTCAGCAATTTCGACATCATCTTTCTTTCTTATAAGTCTATCAGCAACTTCCTCTCCAAAAATTTTTGCCATCTCTCTTGTTATTTGCTTGATCTCTTTCTTGCTCAAGAACCTCCTAACTTTTAACTCCATTTTCTATCTCCTCCCAAATGATCTTAGCACTTTCCCTCGGATTGTCGCTTTTGTAAATGCTCCTTCCAATTATGATATAATCTGCACCAGCTTTTAAAGCTTCCAATGCTTTTCCTCCCTGTGCTCCTACTCCTGGAGTTAAAATCTTTATGCTCCTATCGAGCTTTTTTCGTATATATCTAACTCTCTCTGGTCTTGTTGCTGGAGCAATGACCCCAAAGGGATTTAATTCATTTGCAAGCTCGATAAGTTCATCTGTAATGGGCTGGATAAATTGCTTGGCACCTTCATGGCTCATCTCAACAACTATTATCGTTTTTCCTTCTTCCATTACAGCTTCTACGCTATCTCTTCCAACGAATCCATGAACTATTATGTAATCCACTCCAGCTTCAAAAGCTTTCTTTGCTATAAGTCTGTTGGTATTGGGGATATCTGCAACTTTAAAATCTCCAATAATTGGCAATTTGGTTTCTTTCTTGAGTTCTTTAACGATACCTAACCCGCTCCCTAAGATTAAGGGCCAATTGATCTTTATCGCCCAAAGATAGTCCCTTGTCTCTCTCGCGATTTTCAAAGCTTTTTCTTTTTCATAGACATCCAATGCGAGAATTATCCTGCTCATCCGTTCACCTCGTTAGATTTATGATTTCCATAGGAAGTTCTTTCTTTTTGAGAGTTAAAGCAACATGTATCGCACTCTTTATAGCGTTTGCCCTCTTTTCTGCCCAGGTCACAACTATTAAATCTCCTTCTCTTGGAGAGAGCTTTCTTAAATCCTCACTTAGTTCTGGAAGTGTCTCACTCAATAATCTTCCATCTTCAGGGAAAATCACATCGTTGTTTTTGCATACTAAAATCATGGCTCCCTTTGCAAAAAACCTGATGGCTTCATCTCTAAGCTCTATGCTCTTAAAATTTGGAGGATTCTTTACAACTGTAGCATAGGTGGGTAAGTTATCTATGCTTTTAACTTCAACAGGCTCAGAGAAAAGCTTTGATATCGCTTTATAAACCTCCATACCTTTTTCGTTTAAATAGTGCCCCCTTTGTTTAGACTCAAGCAAGTTTAAATTGCTCAGCTTCTTTAGTAATGTTCTAACGCTCCCCTCTCCTAAATCTAGTTCTTCAGAAATCTGTTTCCTCCCTTTTGGAGTCGTTAACAAGAAAAGAGTTGCGATAGCATCTTCGAGTGTGAACTCTGGATAAGCACCTCTTTTCCAACTCATTCTTTCACCCCTCTTATTTTACTCACCATGAGAAACTATAAAAATGTTTAGATTTGAGTAAAAGGGCATTCAAAGAAATATTAAAGCTTTTAAAATTGAGAAAAATGTGAAAGATCAGAAGATTAAGGGAGCTCTATACTCTCCCCAAACTTCTCTCAAAACGTTGGTAACTTCTCCTAATGTGGCTAAGTGTCTATGGGCTTCGATTATGTAAGGCATTAAATTAACGTCATCCTTTTCTGCTGCTTTTCTTAGCATATCCAGAGCTTCTTGGACTTTCTTGTTATCTCTCTCGCTTCTAAGCTTCTTCAATCTTTCAATTTGCTTCTCCCTTATGCTTGGATCAACTTTAAGTATTTCAACATCTACTGGTTCATCAACCGTAAATGCATTGACACCGACAATTATCCTCTTCTTTTCCTCAACCTCTTTCTGGAACCTATATGCAGAGTCTGCAATTTCCTTTTGAATGTATCCTCTTTCAATTGCCTTCATCATTCCGCCCATTCCCTCAATCTTCTCTATGTACTTCATGGCTTCTTCTTCAATATGATCAGTTAGCCACTCGATATAGTAGCTCCCTGCTAATGGATCTACAGTGTCTGCAACACCGCTTTCATAGGCTATTATCTGCTGTGTTCTCAAAGCTATTCTAACGCTCTTTTCAGTTGGCAATGATAAAGCTTCATCATAGCTATTCGTGTGCAAACTTTGTGTTCCTCCAAGTACAGCGGCTAATGCTTGTATTGCTACTCTAACGATATTGTTCTCTGGTTGTTGAGCTGTTAAAGTTGAGCCTCCTGTTTGGGTGTGGAATCTTAAGAGCATTGACTTTGGATTCTTTGCACCAAACTTCTCTTTCATAATTTTTGCCCAAAGCCTTCTTGCGGCTCTAAACTTTGCGATCTCTTCAAGAAAGTTGTTGTGTGCTGCAAAGAAGAAGCTCAATCTTGGGGCGAATTTATCAACGTCCATTCCTCTCTCAATAACGGCTTTAACGTATTCAATTCCATCTGCTAAGGTGAAGGCTACTTCTTGAATAGCTGTTGCCCCGGCTTCCCTAATATGATAACCGCTGATTGAAATGGGGTTCCATTTTGGAACGTTTTCGGCACAGTACATTATTATATCAGTTGTTAAACGCATAGAAGGCTGCGGTGGGAATATGTAAGTTCCCCTCGCAATGTATTCCTTTAGGATGTCGTTTTGAACTGTTCCTCTTAAAACACCTTGAGCAACTCCCTGCTTCTCTGCTACAAGTATGTAAAAGGCTAACAAATTAGCAGCGGTTGAATTAATGGTCATTGAAGTTGAAACCTTATCCAAGGGAATTCCATCAAAAAGAATTTCCATATCCCAAAGTGAATCAATTGCAACACCTACTTTACCAACTTCACCTTCGGACATTGGATGATCAGAATCATAACCCAATTGGGTTGGTAAATCAAAAGCTACACTTAAACCTGTTTGCCCCTGCTCTAAAAGGTATTTGTATCTTTTGTTGCTTTCTTCTGCAGTTGCATAACCTGCATATTGTCTCATCGTCCAGAATCTTCCCCTATACATGGTTGGGTAAACTCCCCTTGTAAAGGGATACTGACCTGGAAAGCCGAGTTTTTCCATATAATCCCAATCTCCTAAATCTGCTGGAGTATAAACTCTTTTAACCTCAAATCCGCTATCAGTATGAAACTTTTCTTTTCTCTCAGGTCTCTTTTGGATTAGAGGTTTGACTGTTTTTTCTTCCCACTCTTGCTCGGCTTTTTTAATCTCATCAAGCTTTTCTTTATCGAAAGTCATTAACACCACCATTGCTTAGCTATGTTCTAAGCCTATAAAAACCTTTTACATAACTAAAGGTTAAGTTTTACATTGGATATTTTATCCAAATTTTAAAATGCGAGAATTTTTAAGCATCTTAAAGCTCATAATCATTTAGGGGTAACACCCCAAAGCTGAGAGGTGCTTGGAATGACAATAGTTGATGTTAGAATTTTGGTTGAAGGGGCGAGTGATGTTGAGGTTGTAAGTAAAGCTCTTCAAGGTTTAGCATTAGGAAGCGAATACAACATAACCATCTCTGCAATAATTCCAACTACAAACTTGGAGATTGCAAAAAGTGCTGCTGCTGGAGCAGATTTACTCATAATAGCAACAGATGCGGATAGGGTTGGAAGGGAGTTAGCAGAGCGTCTTTTTTCTGAAATCAGTGAATTAGTTGGACATGTAGAGAGGATGAAAATCCCATTAGGTCATGATTTAGAGCATATTGACGTAGAACTAGTTAGAAAAGAAATAAAGAACACTTTAGTGAGAGCTGGGCTAAAGAGCCTTCAAATCTTGCCAGAGTATATGGCATTGAGAAACGAACTTCTAGACCTTAAGGGCAAGTATGAAGCAGCTTTGCATGAGAATGGTGAACTTAAAAGGAATTTCGAAGAATTGCAAAAGAGATACAATAAGCTTGAAGATGAATACGTAAAGCTAAAGAGCGAGAATGAAAACTTAGTATTGCTCTTAGAAAAGAAAGCAAACATTTTCAAGTTGGCAGAGCTTTGGAAGGAGCTTTTTGGGGAAGCTCCACTTCCAGAGGAAAAATATCTTGCTAGGGCTGTAGAAAGGCTAAACTTGGCTGGAAAGGTCATAGTTGGGCAGGGATATATTTATGCCGAAGATGAAGAAACAGTAAGGGATTTGCTTAAAACAGTTTACTTAAGCCTCTCATTTGTTGAGCAGGAAAAGAAAGAAGAGCCAAAGGAAGTAGAACCTATTGAGGGCACTATTGAGCTTTAGTCTTACAATTTTCTTTTTGTGGTGACGATGGACGATTTTGAGATGCATCTTGAGCTTGAGGGAAAGAGCAAACATACTGTAAGAATGTATTCTTATTACGTTAGTCGTTTTCTTAAAGAAGGGAATGACTTAACAGCACGCTCTGCTTTAAGGTTTTTAGCAAAGTTAAAGAGGGAGGGTTATTCAAATAGAAGTTTAAATTTGGTTGTTCAGGCTTTGAAAGCATACTTTAGGTTTGAAGGACTTGAAGATGAAGCTGCAAAGTTAAAATCACCGAAAGTCCCAAAGAGCTTACCAAAGAGCTTGAGAAGAGAAGAAGTAAAAAAGCTGGTTAGTGTTATACCTCCAACTAAGAAAAGGGATCGCCTAATTGTCTTGCTTCTCTATACAAGTGGTTTAAGAGTTGGAGAGCTATGCAATTTGAAAATTTCTGATATTGACTTCGAGCGCTCTTTGATAGTTGTTAGGAGTGGAAAGGGTGCTAAAGATAGAGTAGTTCCTATTCCAAAACCCATCATTGAGGAAATAAAATCTTATTTAGACAGCAGGGAAGATGAAAGTGAATATCTCTTTGTCGAGGAGAGAAGAGAAAAGAAGGATAGGATATCCACCAAAACCGTTTGGTACATTTTAAAGAAATATGGAAAAAGAGCTGGTGTTAGTGTTACTCCCCACGTCTTAAGGCACAGCTTTGCAACACATATGCTCGAAAGTGGCGTTGATATAAGGGCAATTCAAGAGATTTTGGGTCATTCAAACCTTTCAACGACACAAATTTATACAAAAGTCACTGTAGAGCATTTGAGAAAAGCCCAAGAAAAGGCTAAGTTAGTAGAGACCCTTTTCTCGGAGAAGAGCTAAATAGCTCGTAAATGCTCCAGCGGATATGGTATCTCCCAATCCAACGGTGTTTACTGGATTCTTGACCAATCTCGTTGGTATCAGCACTATTTTATATTCCTTGCTTCTCAACCTTCTCTTTGCTTCTTCAAACCTAAGCTTTACAAACTCCCCTTGCTCGTTATATGGTATCTTTGTTCCAACTTTAATGTCCCCTGGGTTTCTTATATCTCCAAGGAAAGCTCTTGTAGCGGCTAAAGTTGTTGCAAGCTCTAGAGAACTCCTAAGCTCTTCTTCGCTTAGTGGATTTTCTCTTCTTGTAATGTACATAAGATAATAGATGGTGTGAATCTGGAGGATTTCGAGGTTAGCTTCATCGAGGATAATTTTTCCTCCTAAAACGACGTCATGAATCCTGTTGTAATTAAAAATTCTATCGCTAAGCTCTGGATAGCCTAAAACGTTAAGAACGTGAGCAATTTCTGCTTCATCCATTCCTACACTGTCGGCTAATGGAAAGATTTCTTTAACAACCTTCTTTCTTATCTTCTTATTTTGAATGGATGCAAATTCAACGTGGACTTTCACATCTTTGTTCTTCTTTAAAAGCCTTATATCTTCCTTGGCTTTCTCAAAATAATAATCAGCGGTTTTTCCATCACTGTAGTGTTCTTTTATTCCCTGATATCCTGAAAGAATAGCTCCATCAACCATCTCACCAATTTCGGGAAGAAAAGGCTTCAAATGTTCTTTAATCTCAATCCTAACACTTTCTGGACGAGATGATACTATAAAACGCCCAGAAAAGGGAACTTCAATTGTTTCACTGCCCAACTTGAAGACTGTTCCCTTTCTAAACTCAAAAATACGATTAATTTTTAATGGATCATCTTCGCGGTAGGCTTCGAGTGGCATCTTTAAGGAAAGCTTTCCATCTTCGATAATAGGGTACAGAAGATTTTTTCTATGGACGAACATTGTAGCCTGCTTTTTAGACAAAACAGGAGAGTATGCTATAACTCTCTTAAAGTTCAAATTTGCTAGGAGATTTGCTATAATTCCCACTTGTCCACCTATTCTCTCAGTTTCATATTTGAACTTGGAATCAAACCATGAATTTAGCTCTGGATTCATTAGGGGGACAGCATTTGGCTTCCCTGTTTTTAAAGCATGAACTAATCTTGCAACAAAATCTAAAGGCTCATTTATCTCCCTTGGATATTCATCAAGCCTCTTTTTGATCTTATCAGCACCAAACTCATCTATGAGCTTTTGAATATCCTCACTCCTAAGCACCTTTATCGCATCTACATTGATGTTATAAGCAAGAAAAATGCTCATCTCACTGAAATCTTTGATAAACTCCTGCCACGTTGTCATATTATATCACCCTCGGTGAATATAGCTAAGTAATAAACTGAAGTTCGATTTAAAAATTTTTCCATGGTGTATGGAGTGCTAAAACTCTGTTAAAAGCTTCCCAAGCCATGGGATTTTCTCCATTACATCCAGCTCTCTCAGAGCTAGCCATAAGGATGCTTGATTGCTTGTAACGACAGGAATTCCCAAATCCTGCTCTAAAGGTTCAATTATTTCAAAAGTCCTAAAATTAGTGCAGCTTATAAAAACAGCATCAGCCTCCTCCATAAACATTGCTTTAGCCATTCTATAAGCTTCATAGGGCTCAAGCTTTCCAATTTTTGTGTTTTCTACAATTCCTATGCCTCTAATATCGAGAACTTCAAATTCATTGGATTCTAGAAACTCCCTCTCCCTTTGATTTATATCATTGGTATAAGGGGTTATTACGATAATTTGCTGGGCATCTAAAATTCTCAACGCTTCAATAACAGCAGAGCTTGTGGTGATTACAGGAGTATTAACTTCACGCTCTATCTTTTCTTCAATTTCCTTTTCAAAATCGATTCCACCAATGAAACTGCCACTTGTACATCCATAAAGGATTAGATCCACTTGGGCATCTCTTAGAAGCCTTGCACTCTCCACAGCTAAAGCACTCATTTTTATTAATTCCTCTTCGGTAACTTCCCTTAGAGGCATGCGTGAGGTGTGAAGTGAGACTCCCTCTGGAAGAGCTTCATGTAACTCCATTTCCATTGTTGTGTTTGATGAAGGGACTATCAAACCGACTCTACCTCTCCAGCCATACATTTTTTTCACCTAAAGAGACTCTTTCCTACGCTATATAACTTTATCCCATGCAATAAACCTTTGGTTTTCAAAAAATTAATATAAAGTAAAATTTTGACGTTAATCGGTGAATTGTATGGAATTGAGCGAAGCTATAAACAAACGCGCTTCTGTGAGGTTTTATCAAGAGCGAGAAGTTGAGAAGGAAAAATTAAAGGAGCTTATCGAAGCTGCAATAAGGGCTCCAACGGCAAGTGGCTTAGAAAATTGGCTCTTTGTTATATATAAAAGCGAAGAAGTTAGAGAAAAGGTTTACAAGCTAATTTTGGAAGGTCATTTAGAGTATTACAAAAACAGAGGCTTATCAGAGGAGAAGATGAAAAAACTAAAGCAGAGGTTCGAGGAGGGCATGTATAAAGCACCAGTTTACATCGGAGTTTTCATAAACAAAGAGATTAATGTCTTAAAGTGCGAGAAATATAGTGAGTTGGAGTTTTATTGGGCAATTGAAAGTGCGGCAATGGCTATACAAAACCTAATGCTAAAAGCCGTTGAGCTAGACTTGGGGACTTGTTATATTGGAGTAGCAAACTTTCCATATATAGAAGAAGAGCTTAAGGAGATAGCTGGCTTGGATGAAAAATATTTCTTAGTTGGGCTTATTACAGTTGGATATTCAGCAAGAGAAGAAATTCCAAGGAAAAGAAGAAAAAGTGTTGAGGAAGTAAGCAGATTTGTTTGATTTGGGTGCTATTTTCAATTTTGACTTTTGTTATGAGTAACCTTTTGCCGCAATCGCTTCTTTTTAAAGCACTTATACAGAGCAAAGTTTAGGTGAGAGAAATGAAATGCACAAATATTTTTGGAAGTACCTTAGATTTGCTCGAAGCTGGTTGGCCCACTCCCATGGTAAAGCTTTCAAGATTATCAACTGATGAGCAGGAGGTATTTGCAAAGCTTGAATTTTTCAACCCCTACAGCAAGAGCATAAAAGATAGAGCAGTTTGGAACATGCTAATGAAGGCTAAAAAGCGGGGTGATCTGAAGGATAAACTCTATGAAGCCACCTCTGGAAACGTTGGAATTGCAATGGCTTCCTTATCAAACATACTTGGAATTAAGTTTAGAGTTTATCTCCCAAAGCCAACACCACAAACAACACAAATCTTGCTTAAAGTTCTTGGTGCTGAAGTGGTTAAAACGGAGTTTGAAACAATAGATCCAGAGATGGTAAACTTTGTTAAAAAAGAGGCTGAGAAAGCTAATGCTGTAAACCTCAACCAATTTGAAAACGATGACAACTTTGAGGTTCACTACAAAATTACGGCAAAAGAAATTGATGAGCAGTTAAAGAGCATAGGGAAAAAGCCAAATGTAATTATAGCAGGTATTGGTACTTCCGGGCACATTGGAGGTATAGCAAAGCACTTCAAAGAGAAATACAAGGATGTAGCTGTTATAGGCGTCGTTCCAGCTCAGGGCGAGAAGATTCCGGGGATAAAGCGCTTAGAAACTAAACCAAAGTGGTTCTTCCAAGTGGATGTTGATGAGGTAATTGAGGTGACAAGGAAGGAGGCTATAGAGGGCTCAATAGAGATAGCAAGAAAAGAAGGGCTTTTAATAGGGTTAAGCTCTGGTGCAGTTGTTAAAGCCTTTGGGAAGGTTAGGGAGAAGTATGGAAAGGGAGTTTATGTTTTGATATTCCCAGACGATGGGTTTAAATATGTCGAAGCCTTTGAATCTTACTTTAGTGGTGAAGAATGAAGTTAGCGGCTTATTTACTTTTCCTTCAAGCTTTCTTTTTGCTCTATTATTCTAAGGAATCGAACATTTACTTGGCTTTTGGAGTTCTGAACTTTCTTTTAGCTTGGGGACTTATTAGAGGGAATAAAAGGATTGTGAAGATTACACTAATCTATAAAGGTCTTGACCTATTTTTCTCTGTTTTAATGCTTATGGCTGGTTCTTTAAGCTCTGGAATAAGTGCTTTGATTGATTTTGTAATAATTCACGATTTAGTGGGGCTTTTTGGACAAAAGGAAGAAGAAAGAGGAGCGGTTAGAGAGGAGTGATCTCAAAAGTTTCAAGAAGATTTTTATTTTCTTTCATCCAAAATTTCAATCATGAGAAAGCTCTACCTCATCTTAGTTGCGGGATTCTTTGCAATACTCGGCTCAACAATGAGTAAATCCCCAACTTTACCACTCTATGCCAAAAGCTTAGGCTTAACAAAGGGCGAAATTGGATTAGTTGCTTCAGCATCAACGATAACTGGAATCTTTGTTAACTTTGCTTCTGGACTCTTGAGCGACATTTATGGAAGGAAAAAGTTGTTAAAGATTAGTGGCTTTGTGTTTTTCTCTGCTCCTCTCCTTTACTTTCTTGCAAAAGATGCACTGGTTTTAGCTTTAGTTAGAGCATACTATGGAATTGCAACAGCTATATTTGTTCCAGTTTCTTTGGCTTTAATAAGCGATCTATTTCCAGAGAGGAAAGGCACGTTTATGGGGATTCTAAGCTCTTCCACACTCATAGGAAGAGCTTTTGCACCTCTTTTGGCTGGAACTCTAATTTACTTTGCTGGCTTTTGGATTGTTTTTCTTCTTTGTTCTCTCTTTGGATTCATAGTTCTCGCTTTAACCTTCACTTTTCCAGATGCTGGAAAAGAATTGAGGAGATTTGAATTCTCATTCAGCTTTGATTTGCTTTTGCTTGGCTTATTAGATGCCTCAGTTTACATGGCTTATCAAAGCATAGAAACCTTTTTGCCCCTCTTCTACTTTTTGGAAAACAAAGCCTGGCTCTCTGGATTAATTTTAACGATAGAGATTTCAATAATGGCAGTTGTAAAACCTTATGCTGGTTATTTGAGCGACAAAATTGGGAGGATAAAGCCTATAGCTTTAGGAATGTTCTTGGTTAGCTTAGCCATGCTTTTACTTGCCTTCTCTAAGTCTCTGATCTTCATAATTGCTGGGGCGGTTTTATTTTCCTTGGGTGCTTCAATAAGTGAAGCCTCAACCAAACCATTAGCAACTGAAATCTCAAAGCTTAAGGGAACTGCTTTGGGCTTTTTGGAGAGCATAAAGGATATAGGGCAGGCTTTGGGACCAATTGTAGTTGGGTTTCTAGGCTTTAAGCTTGGATTCGTATTTGTAGGAATTTTTGGGATTTTGGCTTTAGGAGTGTTTTTGATGAGGTTAAGATTTAAATCTTAGAGTGTAATTTCATAACATGAAGCTCTCCTTTAGACCAATATGGTTCGATTCTTTAGGTGCTAAAAGCTCTTGCGTACTAGTTAAAACTCCAGATGTTTCAGTTCTAATTGATCCAGGAATTGCTGTTATGCATCCAAGCTTTCCAGCAAGTGAAGAAGAAAAGATCAAGTGGTTGGTTGAGGGAGAAGAAGCGATAATAAAAGCAAGCGAAAAAGCTGATGTTATCATTATCTCCCACTATCACTACGACCACTACTTTCCCCATAATATGGAGATTTATAGAGGAAAGATACTCCTCGCTAAGAATCCAAACGAATACATAAACGATTCACAAAGGAAGAGGGCTGAGGCTTTTTATTCAAATCTCTGCGAACATTTTGGAGACGCAAAATTGGAGAACATAATAGAAGAAACCAAAGCTAAGGAGTACTCAAATCCAATGGATGAACTTCCCATAGCAAGAAGCAAAGACTTTGGAGATTATAATGTGAGAAGGAAACAGTTGCTTGAGAAAGGTTTCAAATGGTTCAAAAATAGAACTAAAAAGTGGAACAACAGCCCCAAAATTCCTGAAATGAAATTTAAAAATTTGCAAGTTTTCTTTGCTGATGGAAGAGAATTTCAATTTGGAGAAACCAAAGTTAGGTTTACAAACCCTCTATTCCATGGAATTGAGTTTTCTAGGGTTGGGTGGGTTTTTGCAACTGTGGTTGAATATGAAGATGAAAAGCTAATTCATTCGAGCGATTTAAATGGTCCAATAATAGAAGACTATGCGGAGTGGATAATTAAAGAAAACCCAAACGTGCTCATCTTAGACGGTCCTATGACTTATATGCTCGGTTATCTTCTCAACAAGACCAATTTGAGGAGAGCAGTAGATAATGCGGTGAAGATAGTGAAGGGCATTGATGCGGAAGTAATAATTTATGATCATCACTTGCCGAGAGAAGTTCACTTTAAGGAGCATACAAAAGAAGTTTGGGAAGCTGGAGAAAGGCTCAATAAGAGAGTTTTAACTGCTGCAGAGTTGTTAGGAGAAAAGCCAAAGGTCTTAGAATGTAGTGAGTAAAGGATACTCACAAAAAGAGAAAAGCTCGAATGAAAGATATTTAGTTGAATTATTCTGCTAAGTGTTCCTGATACAAAAATGAAGGAGCATCACAAAACAACTACTGTTGTTACAGATCAATTTTCTGTACCTTTAACCCTTTTAATGATTTCGTTGGCTATCTTCTCGCTCCTTTTTTCCAAAAATAGATCGTACGCTCATCTACGTATTTGGCTGATATTAGTTCCGAAAACCATTTCCACATTCAAATCAACGCCAGAAAGTCCAAATAACTCCACTCAGGAAGAAAACTTAAAACCTTTCAGTCACAATAAATAGATGAGCGTCTTTGAATATTAATTCAAGGCGAGGGTTTATGGGAAATGATGGAGTACCACCCCATATTAGGAAAAAGATTTTGAAAAGAGATGGGTATAAGTGCCAAAATTGTGATTACAATTATCTTGATATCCACTATAAGGATGGAGATGTTGAAAATAGGGATTTAGAAAACTTGATAGTTCTATGCAGACAGTGTCATTACAAACTTCACCAAAATAAGAAACTAAGAGAGATTAAACCTGTTCTTGGGAATTTCTTTAATGAACTCTTTGAAAAACCCATCGAAATACTCGTGAATACTAACTTTGAAGAAGTTGTTGAGAATTTTAAAAATAGAATCCAAAGAGAGATTACACATAACTTCATGTTTTCTGTTAAAAGTAGAATTCTGATCAAATTAACGAAAAAGATGGTAAGAGAAATTGAAGAAGAAATAGAGAAAGAACACACAAGTACTACTGAATCCTTCCGCAAAATCATTCTTGAAAGATATAATTACAGATGTTCAGATTGTGGATATGGATATTTAGAGGTACACCATATAGATAATGATAGACTAAATAATAATCCGAACAATTTAATCACTTTATGCAGGCAATGCCATCGTGAAGCTCATTCTTCCATGTATTCTTGGGCTAAAGTTGAGGACATGGACAAAGGCATCTCACGATTTTACACGATTTTATCGTGAGTTTTATAAGATGGCTCATGAGATAACAAAAAACAAAGAAAAGAGTTTTAAGATAACTATAAAGTTTGAACAAGCAGAACAAAGTGTGAAAATCAACAGAAGGCAATTTAAAAGGTTTCATGAAATTCTTGGACATAACATAACAGAAGATATCCTCGATCAATGGGAAAGAGAGATTAGACGTTATTTAAATCAGCTCGAATGGGAACGGCAAAAAGAGACGTATAGAAGCGTATACTTTCTGTTAGAACACATTCTGCCTAAAAACTCATTTGAAGCATTTGTTAACCTTGCAAAGAAAGGAGAATTTGATAGAAAAACACTAAGAGATGCAAAGAAGATATTGAAAGAAGCAATTAAATGATTTTGTGCATTTTCTTCCCTCCGCGGATATAACTTCTAAATGTGCTCAGGTTTCCCAAGAATATCTCTTTGGCTTTTTCATTAACAAAAGGATTCTTTTTGGGTTCTTTAACAACTCCTTCATAAGCTGAAAGCAATCCTATTGGCGTGATTTTCATTACCTTTTTGAAGTCTTCAAAGTCCTTCTTGTATGGATAACAGAGCCAAACTTTGTCAAATATACTTCCTTCTATCTTTTCTCCTCTGTACTCTATGTATGGATTTACAAGGTACATCATAGCCTCACCGATGGCTTCATATATGTTCGCCTTTTGTGTAAATCCCCTATTAGAGCGGTATCCTTTCACCTCTATCCCTATTATACGATTCTCTTCTTCATTTACTGCTATTATGTCTGCATCTGGCGAAAAATCTATGAATGGATCCCACTTATCTCCACTTGGAGCATTTTGTCTTACATTCATAAAAACATAATCAAAATCTTTTGAAAGGGCAAAAATCAAGGCTCGTTTTATTTCTTTTTCACTTTCCTCTAATGGAACAATTGTTTTTGGCTTTGTTTTTTCCAGCACGTTTAATAAATTCCAACCATCTCTCAATAGAGCTTTCAGAAATTCAAAAATTTCATCTTTATAATCCAGAGCTAGTAATACTGCATCATTTTCAACAACTGCTATTGTTCCTGCCACATAAATATTTCCCGATCTGCTCTTGAATTTAGAAGAAACTGTGTCGCAATGTAAATTAAGACCCATTTGGATTAGCTTGTTGCAATTAGACAAAATCAAACTTGAATACGGTTTTAGGTGGTAGTCATATACATAAGCCTCAGACATTTCGGCTTTTTTAGAATACCATTCTGGAGGCCAGGGCTTTACTGGTATTTCTTCATAATCTATATCATGAACCTTCTTTATGTTCTTCAAATAATTTAGTATTTTTTCATGAGTTTCTTTATCATAATAAGGGGCGTAATACCTCAGGTGCATTATCTACACCTCAATATAACATCTCAAAACAAAACTATATATCCTTGTAATTAATCAATTGAAAGATAAGAGAAAAGAATAAAATCACTTCAAAATAATCCTTGCATCGACTATAACTGCACCCTCGCCCTCATTGTAAACGAAAACTGGGTTCAAGTCCATCTCTTTTATGTATTCCTCCAAGTCATTAACTAGTTGGGAAACTCTAAGCATCATGTCGACTATTGCTTTCATATCCGCTGGTGGTTCTCCTCTTGCTCCAGCCAAGATTGGATAACCTTTAATGCTCTTTACCATTGTCCAAGCGTCTTTCTCTTCAATTGGAATAATTCTGAAGGTTACATCTTTAAGAATCTCGACGAAAATTCCTCCAAGACCAAACATTATTGCATGTCCAAATTGTGGGTCCTCAGTTATACCAATGATTATTTCTCTTCCAGGCTTGAGCATTGGAGCAACTAAGACACCTAAAATCTCTGCATCAGGTCTATACTTTTTGGCATTCTCATGAATTTCTTCCCACTTTTTCTTTAGCTCTTCCTCATCTTTTATCTTAAGGGCAATAACTTTTGCATCGCTTTTGTGGAGTATTTGTGGTGACATGAGTTTAAGGACAACAGGATAGCCAATTTCTTTGGCATATTCCAAAGCCTCATCAACTGTTTTTGCCAGCTTTTCATCTGGTAAAGGTAAGCCATAGGCTTTTAAAACTTGCTTAGCCTCGTATTCAACTAAAGCCTTCCTACCTTGAGCTAAAACATCATTAATAACTTTCAAAGCTTCATCTTTCATAAAATCATTCCCCCTCAACCTTCTCCAAATATTTTGCGTATTGAACCAAACCAGCCATTGCTCTAACTCCTCTCTCGGGGGTTGGGTAAACTGGAACTCCCTTGTCTTCTAAAATCTTTGCATAATATTCTGTCTTTTTACCACCCATAGCAACTGCAATAATTGGTTTTTCACTCTTCTTTGCGTAATCGGCTAAAATTTCAATTAGCTCCATTTCATCAAGCAATGGAACTTGGAATAGTGTTATTATTACAATCCCGTCAACGTTTGGATCATTTACAAATCCTTCAATTGCAACTTTGTACCTTTGGGCATCTGTATCTCCAACAACATCGGTTGGATTTCCAGCAACTGCATGAGGTGGGAAGTTCTCCTTTAAGTATTTGAGGGTCTCTTCGCTGAGATTAGCCATCTTTAAGCCAAACTTTGCAACTGCATCGCTTGCCATAACTCCAGCTCCACCGCCATCAGTGATAATTCCAATTCTATCTCCCTTTGGAAGCTTACACTTTGCGAAAGCCTTAGCAATATCAAACATGTGCTCAAAGTCCTCAGCTCTTAAAATTCCAGTTTGCTTAAATACAGCATCGTAAATAACATCTGCTCCAGCCAATGAGCCTGTATGTGAAGAAGCAGCCTTTGCTCCATACTCTGTTCTTCCACTCTTTAAAGCTATAACTGGTTTGTGAGGTGTAACTCTCTTTGCAGCCTCTATAAACTTCCTTCCATCCTTAACTCCCTCAATGTATAAGGTTATCACCTTTATTTGGTCGTCGTACATGAAGTACTCCATTAAGTCTGCATCATCAACGTCAATTTTGTTTCCATAACTAACCATCTTTCCAATTCCTATTCCAGCCATTGCAGCCCAATCGAGCATTGCAGCTGCAAATGCACCACTTTGAGAAACGAAGGCGATTGAACCGCTTGTTGGTCTATCCATTTTTGTTTCTGGAAGGAAAACTGTATCTACACCCGTCTCTGGAACATAAACACCAACACAGTTTGGTCCAATAATTCTAATTCCATTTTCCTTTGCTATTTGTAGAATCTCCTGCTCAAGCTTCTTTCCTTCTTCTCCAAGCTCTCCAAATCCACCTGTAATAATTACAACTCTTTTAATGCCTTTCTCGGCTATTTCTTTCATAACGTTTGGGACAAAAGGCGCTGGAATTGATATAACTGCTAAGTCAACTCCGTCTGGGAGGCTCTTAACGTTAGGATAGCATTTTATCCCATCGATTTCAGCAAGCTTTGGGTTTACTGGATAGATTTCACCCTTAAAAATCCCCCTCTCTTTATTCACTTTAAAGTTCTCAAAAATGACGTTACCGACTTTTCCTTTTTTATTCGTAGCACCGATAATTGCGACACCCTTAGGATTAAAGAAAGGCTCAAGCTCTTCAACTATTTTTGGTTTCTCCATCTTATCACCACCTTTGGTTGAAAACTTTCGTTGAAAGTTTTTTGATAACAAATGCTTTCCATTCGAAATTTTTCTATTTAGCTCTATAAAAGTTTTATGCACTTAAAATATGGGCTTTAATGTTTAGAAAAGAACATCTATGCTTTTATTAGGCAAAAAATGTCCAACTCTTCTTGACTACTGAAAAGGTACAGTTCTTATTAATATTGTATTTCTGAGATAAAGCTTTACAAAAGTAAAGTCCGGACAATTTAGCTTTAAAATCTAAACAAGGCTTTGCAGATATTTCAAGCTCTTCTCTAAATCTCTCAAACTTTCCATTTCAATGCCCCAAGTAACATTCTTTGGAAGATTTCTTATCAGAGCATTCCAATCTATGCTCCCTTCACCCAACGGTAAGTGATTATCATTTTTTCCATCATTGTCGTGCAGATGGACGTGAATAATTCTATCTCCCAAAAGGTCAATGAACTCCTCAAATTCACTGTTTACAGTGTTCAAATGTCCAACATCAAATGTTATGTATAGCTCTGTTCCATCAATCAGCTCATAAAGCCTTTCAGGAGTTAATCCATCTAAGATTGGGAAAGCTGGCATGTTTTCTAAACCTACTTTAATGTCCAATTTTTGAGCGACTCTATCTATCTCTTCTAAAGAGCGTTTATGAACTTTCTCATAAGTTCTTGGGAATCTCTTGCTTAAAGGTGAAAAATGCCCTGGATGAACCACGACTAAAAGGGAACCCATTTTTTGAGCTATTTCAAGGGTATTAAAAATCAGCTGGAGCATTGGTCTTCTAAGCCTCTCATTCAGTGATGCAATATTCACATCGCTAAAAGGGGCATGTATGATATTTTTCAGCCCATAGCTTTCCAAAAATCCAAGATGAAGATGATAGTTATACTTGTTTAAGCTGTGATAACCTTCATTGAGTATCTCAACGAAATCTAATTTGTATCGTACCAGCTTGTTTAATGCAACTCCTAAGCTTTTATCAAGCAAGCAAAGTGTTGAAGCACCTATCTTCATTTTATCATCCTCCTATCACTAACTTAGCAACAAATACTGCATAAATTGTTCCTAATATATCGCTGTTTGTTGCTATCAAGGGAATTGCAACATTATCTGGGTCTATGTTTTTCATAAAAAGAACGTATGAGAGGGAATAAGAAAAGAGCATTATGAAAAGAGCCATAAATGGGTAGGTCAATGCAAGGAGGAATATTGGCTTAATGCTAACCCCTAAAACCAGCTTGGCAACTAAAATACTGAAAATATTTATTAGGAGTCCAATTAAAGGGGTAGTTGTGAATAAAGATAATATGTCCAAAAATGGATCAAGCGAAAGGAATTTGTTTATCTCACCTAAATGAAGCTTTGTAGATGTCTTGGCAGCAATTACGGAACCATAGTTTCCAAAACTGCTTAAGAGAGAGGGATATGCAAAACTGAGCAAGATAGACTTATGAATCGCATCACTGTAATGCTCTAGGAGACCTCCAGATATCGTTGAGAGTAGAGCTAAGAGTGTTATTGTTATGAAAATTTCTCTAAATTCAAAAAGCTTTCCCCATCTAATTCTGCTTATTCTAATTAATACGACAAATGTGGCAATTAAAACCAAGTTTGAGAGCCAGAATTCTTTTACACTATATTCCAGAAACAGAATAAAAGCTATAAGGGATGGAATAGTTAGCAAGTCACCCATTGAAGCCACTAAAGGCGCAGCAATGCTATCTGGGTCTGTCCCTCTCTTAAAGGTGAAGATGGTTACAAAAGCTGTAAAATACCCTAAGAGTATAGATACAAAGACCGTTGAACTTATAACTATCAGAAAAATTTCAAAAGCATTCTCCCTAATTCCCTTAAGAACTCCAATGCTCCATAGGAGTGTTACAGGGATCATAGAGAGCATTATCCCAACAACGATATTTCTTAAAACCTTCTTATCCTTTAAACTCGGTTCTAAGTCACCCAGATAAAGCATAGTGGAAAAGCGAGAAGCCATAGAACCAAAAACGTTTCCCCTCAAACCCATCATTCCAGGAAGAATCACAAGCAAGCCCGGATAAGAAGAGCGTATCTTATCAAAATATTTGCCAAGAAAAGTTCCTCCAAAGAACCCTATGATTAAAGATGCCACTAGGGAGAATAAGGTTACCTTGTAAGTTTCCTTGAGCTTCCCTTTCAGCTCCAAAAGGACTGTCATCGTTCTCACTCTCCATCTCTTTCACCACCTCTCTCCAACTTATAAGAGGAGAAAAAAGGGTATATAAAACTTTGGATTACGCATTTTTCTTCTTTTTGGTTGAGGACTTTCCTTTAATGTCCTCTTCTTTTATTAAGCCCTTAGCATAAGGGCAGAGTTGATTTAAGGGACATTCACCACATTTTGGACCTATTGGCTTACAAATAGTCTTTCCGTGATCAACCATTGCATGGTTAACATAAATCCATAGTTCTTTCGGGATTAGTTCCTTTAGATGCTCTTCAACCTTCTCTGGGGATGATTTCGGAGGTGCTAAGCCTAAGCGCTTGCTTATTCTATGAACGTGAGTATCAACTGGGATAGCCTGCTTTCCAAATCCATATGCTAAAACTATATTTGCACATTTTCTCCCAATACCAGGCAATTTCACAAGCTCTTCAAGAGTGTCTGGAACTTTACCTCTATACTTTTCAAGCAAAATCCTTGAAGCCTCTACAATCCATCTACCCTTCGTCTTCCAAAGACCGACGCCATTTTCTTTCAAAAGTGCTTGAATTTCCTCCGCTTTTGCAGCAGCTAAAGCTTCCATTGTTGGATATTTTTTGAATAAAATTTTGCTTACTCTGTCTGTTACCTCATCCCTATTCCTTTGAGATATTATACACCGAATCAAAGTGAAATAAGGGTCTCCATGCAGAATTTTCTCCATTGTCCCTCTTGGATACATTTTCATGAGCTTCTTAACGATTTTAACTGCTCTTTCCTTCTTTTCGTCCCAGCTCTCAAACTCGAATGATTGTGAGCTTTTTGTCATTATGAACCACCGTCACTACATTTCCATTTATTACAATCTTTGTTATTTTCTCGAACTTCATATTAAAAATTTTATGCCCTTCTTGGTTTAAGATTAGAACCTCATTTTCAAAGACCATAACAAGCCCTTTCTCAAAGGGAATAACATCTTTAACAGGCTCTTCAAATTCAAAACTTATTGGAACAACTTCTCTCTCCGTTAGTTCAATTTTCGTCCTTACATCAACTTTAAATTCTTTGGGCTCAGCATATACAACTTTAAAGCTCAAAGACTTCCCCAAAAGATCAATCTCTATTGTTTCACCTTCCTTAACTTCTCTTCCCTTTAACTTAGACTTTAAAATCTCCACAAATTCTGGGGGAAGTTCCACTCCAAAGAGGGGTTTTAGGATAAGCCTCACCCTAATCACCCTTTAAAATCTGTTCCACAACTGGATCTATTATCTTGTATACCTTTTTACCATCCCTAAGCTCCATTTTAATCCAGCCCATCTTCTCAAGATTTCTTAAAATCTCGGATAATCTTGAATCGGAGGTTCTAATCTTTCTTGCATGTAGATACTCTTTTATGTTCTTCCATCTATCCCATCCCAAGGCTATTGCTTTTAAAACGAACCGGTATTTATTGCTTCTTTTTTCTAACTCTCTAATCTCATTGTGTATTGTGTTCTTGGCTCTCCTAAATGTTTGATCAAGCGATATTTCAAAGTTCCTAGTTTCAGCATAAATTGTTCCGAATTCTACAAGCCACCCGGGAATCCCATCTAAGTGATCAATTGCAAGCTCAATGTGATGGTCTGGAGCATTAATCCCAAGTTCTCTAAATCCCTGTCTCAAAAATTCAAATGAAACCTCCCGAGAAAAAGGTTCGACTGTAATCTCTTTTGCTAATCTACCATACAATGGCATTTCATAATTTTCAAGGTTTAAGTAGCTGTGCAAAAGACCAACCTCAGAACCTGTGAAAACGAGTGTTATATTTTCCAAATTATCATAGGTATAAGCAAAAAGAACCAATAAATCACGCCCGCCCCTGTTTCCATAAAACCTTAGATATTGGGCTTCATCAAATGCTAAGATAATTCTCCTTCCACTCTTCTCTCCAAGCCTGTTAAGCTCTTCAAATATATCAACTAAGTGTTTGTTACTGTTTACATCAAATTTCAAAAACTTAAGATCAACTTCTCTGAGCTTCAGCTTTTTGAAGTATCCTTTAATCTTGCCCATTTCATTCAGAACAGCGCTCTCATTAAGGCTGCCTTTGAGATATAGCTTTCTTGCATCTATTATTATTCCAATATTCTCAGATTCATTTATTGCAACCCGAAGAAGTGAACTTTTGCCAATTCTCCTGATTCCAAGTAACAAAACTAAGGAATATCTATCAAATGCATCCAGAGTCTCTTTAAGCTCTTTCTCTCTATCAAATAATTCCTCTCTCTTTTCTTTTGGTCTCAAATCAAATAGCATTTACAGCCCTCCGAACTACTTCTGCCCCCAGAAGTATTTCGTACCCCGAATATATAAAGATACCGAAAGTCTTATAACTCTAGATATATCTGAAGACATATCGGTGATAATATGGAAAGCGTGCTTAGAAAGTTTAAAGGATCGCTCAAGCTTCTAATCCTCTATGTTCTAGAGAAGGAACCTTTGCATGGTTATGCAATAATGCAAAAGCTGAGTGAGCTGTTTAGTGACTACAGACCGAGTGCTGGAATAATCTATCCCACATTATCAAGTTTAAAGAAAAGTGGTCTTATAGAGACTGTTGGAAAAGGAAAAAGAGAAAAGAAAACATATAAAATCACAGAAAATGGCAAAAAGTACCTCGAAGAACATAAAAAAGAACTTGAAAGAGTGTTAAATCACGCTAAAGTGATGGGTGAGTTTTTCAACTTGGGAGGAAGAGAATTGAGGGATGCGATATTCTTGATGATTAAAAAGTTCCCTGAACTTAATGATGAGCAAAAGGAGAAATTAGGAGAGTTAATGCGAAAATGCGCCAGAGAAATAAAATTTATTGTGGAATTTGGTGGTGATTGAATGTATGCAATTGAAGTTGAGAACTTAACCAAAAGATTCGGCGATTTAATAGCAGTTGATCATGTTAATTTTACAGTCAAAAAAGGCGAGATCTTTGCATTTTTAGGTCCAAATGGTGCTGGAAAGACAACCACAATAAACATGTTAACGACGCTCCTAAAACCAACGGAGGGAAGAGCTACAGTTGCTGGTTATGATGTTGTTAAGGAACCGAGCGAAGTTCGCAAGAAAATTGGGATAGTTTTTCAAGATCCAAGCTTGGATAGAGAATTAACGGCTTATGAGAACATGTATATTCATGGTAAAATCTATGGATACAATGGAATTAAGCTTAAAGAAAGAATCAACGATCTTTTAAAATTTGTCGAGCTTGAGAGGTTTAAGGATAAGGTCGTTAAAACATTTAGTGGCGGGATGGCAAGACGTTTGGAGATTGCAAGAGCTTTGATTCATGAACCTGAGATTCTCTTTTTAGATGAACCTACAATAGGCTTAGATCCACATACACGAGCTCATATTTGGGAGTATATAAAGAGGATGAAGAAAGAGAGGGATATGACGATTTTTCTAACGACGCATTACATGGATGAAGCTGATCAGTTAGCTGATAGAATAGCAATAATTGACCACGGTAAAATTATAGCAGAGGGAACAGCAGATGAGCTTAAGAGACTTATTGGAAATGACGTAGTGTACTTGAAGTTCACAAATGGAATGATTGAGTGTATAAAGGCGGAGTTTATTAAGGATTGCAAGATTTTACCGGATGGAAGGATAGAGTTGGGGGTTGAAAATGCAAGTGAGGCAATTCCAAAGATTTTCGAGCTTTCAATCCAAAAAAGTTGGAAAATTCTTGAAGTGAGTTATCATAAGCCAACGCTAAATGATGTGTTCCTTTATTTGACAGGAAGGGAGATTAGGGAAGAAAATGGGGAAAGTTTTGCTATATTAAAGACAGTTGCTAGGAGGAGATTCAGATGAATGCATTTATAACACTTGCCTATCGCCAGCTTAAGCGCTTTACAAGAGCTCGCTCAAGAGTTATTGGGAGCTTTGTAAATCCAATAATATGGTTGATATTCTTTGGACTTGGGTGGAGTGAAGTCTTCAACTTCCCTATGGCAAGACAAATATTTGGAGGGGTAGATTATCTTTCATTCCTTGCTCCGGGCATTGTAGCAATGACGATATTTAATTCAAGTTTCATAAGTGGAATAAGCGTTATTTGGGATAAGCAGTTTGGATTTCTAAAGGAGATCCTTGTTGCACCAGCTTCTAGGAAAGCCGCTATAGTGGGTAGAATTGTAGGCGATTCACTGACATCACTCTTCCAAGGAACTGTAATCTTGCTTTTGATGTTTATGATAGCGGATAGCCTAAAAGTCTCAGGAATTCCATTTGTTTTGCTAATTGGCTTCATGTTAGCAGTAGCATTTGCAAGCTTTGGCGTTAGCTTAGCTTTGAGAATGACGAGTATGGAAGGCTTTCAAATGATAATGAGCTTTCTAATGCTTCCATTGCTTTTCCTGAGCGGAGCTTTTTATCCAATAGACACAATGCCCAATTGGATGCAGGTTTTAGCACATATAAATCCTTTAACCTATGCAGTTGACGGATCGAGATATTTCTTGTTAGGTACTTCAAAATTTCCAATAACGACAGATTTGAGTGTTTTAGCTCTGTTAAGCATCGCTTTACTTGGAATTGCAATGTATTCCTTTGAGAGGGCTACGATTGAATAATCAATCTTCTCATCTAAATTTTATCTTTAAAAATTTCATAGCTTATCTTCAAAGCTTCTAAAACAGGTAAACCTTTACCCCCAAAGAAATTCAACATTGCTCCACCGCCAGTGCTTATATGACTAATTCCTTGAATGTTATACTTGTAAATGCTGGCTATACTATGTCCTCCCCCAATAATAGAGAATGCACCACTTTTTCCTATAGCTCTAAACACGCCTACCGTTCCTTTAGCAAACTCTTCAACTTCAAATATTCCCATTGGACCGTTAGCAACTATAATGCTAGCCTCTTTTAATATCTGTGCATACTTTTCTACAGTTCTGCTTCCAATGTCCATTATAGCATATTCATCAAAAAACTTCTTTTCATCGCTTAGCAAATCAATCTCAAACCTTTCTCCTCTATAATTTATGGCAAAATCTACGGGCGTTCTAATTAAGGTATAGAACATGTCTAAAAGCCTCTCTGCCCAATCCACCAGTTCTATTAATCCCTTTTTCTCCAAGAACTCTATATTGGCATCACCTAAATCAAAGCCTTTAGCTAATGTGAAGATTTGTCCGACTAAGCCGCCAGTTAGAATTAAATCGGCTTTTCCTTGAGTTAGCACGTTTTCTGCAACTTGTAAAGAATCACCAACTTTTGCTCCACCCAATACATAAATTTTAGGTCTCTCATCACTCTCATAAGCCTTCTTTAGAGCTTTAATTTCCTTCTCCATTAAAAAGCCCATTATCATTGGCTTTAGGCGTGCAAATCCTACCAGAGAAGGTTGTGAGCGATGGGAAGCTGCAAAGGCATCATTTACCACATAATCTATTAGAGGCACCAGCTTTCGTACAAAATACGTCCTCTCACAGTCCTCTAAAGGTTTATATTTAACCTCTTCAGCGGCAAAGCGGAGATTTTCAAGCATTATTATTTCACCCGATTTTAAAGCTCTTATTTTATCCCTCGCATATTTCCCAAAAATGTCTTCAACATACTCAACCTCCTGACCTAGGAGATTGCTCAAGATCTCTGCATGCTGTTCCGTTGTTATATAATCTTCATTGTACGGCTTGCTTTGATGGGTTGAGACTACAACTTTTGCTCCATGCTCAAGAAGATACAGTATCGTGGGCAAAACTCCCCTAAACCTTGCATCGCTGATTATCTTCCCATTTTTCACTGGTGAATTTAAATCAGCTCTTAAAAACACAGTTTTATTGTGATAATCAAAATCCGTGAGCTTAAACATTCCACCACCAAGAAAATGTTTATAAAAAGCAGTTAAAAGGTTATTTAAACACTAAAGGTGATAAGCTTAAGTCATTAACAGATTTTCGATGAGCCTTATTGCTTCAGCGATTTTCTTCTCTGGTTTCTCTTCCCCTTTTGGTAGCTCAATGTTAATGACCAATCTCTCCTCTTGTCTTTCACTTTCTAAATCATAGGCTTCGAGCTCTTCAATGTCAACATCTTCAAAGAGAGCTTCAACTTCAGGCGTTATAATCTTTTTATCATTTCCATAAACTTCAACCCTTATTGAGTCGTCTCTTGCTGAAGCCAATACCACAATCTCATAGTCGCCAACTTTTTTTGTGAATTTTATCAAATTTCCATAACCTAAAACCTCTTCTTTGAACCCCAGTCTATTCATTGTGCTCCTTATGCTCTCTACTTTTGTCCTCATCCTTTTAAGCAATCTATCTTTTAACTTATAGCTCTCTTCAAGGGCTTTTTTAATACCCTCACCAGCATTTTCAACCTTGCCTTCCCAAATCCCAATTATTTTAAGACCAGATGAAGTTGAACGCAATTCGATTTTTAAATTTTTAACATCAAAATCTCCCAAATCTTCGATTTGAAGCTCGCTGAGGGTTAATATCTCAAATTCAATCCTAACATTTTTTCCAAAAGTTTTGCCCTTAAACCTCAAGGGTACCACCCAATCTTGAGAAGTGGTAAGGAGTTTAAAAACCTTCCCTTAATTTGCTCCCAAAGAGAGAAAAATATGAATTGAAAATAGATATTTCAGAACCATTTTGGATTTAATCCAGCCCAAACTCTCATTTTTTCATAGGCAATTATCCTTGGAATGTTGCCCATTTCTTTTGGACCGGGGTTTTTCATGTAAAACGCATTCACTGGATAGACTGTTCCAAACTCTCTCCTCTCGATAGCTAACTTCCCAAGCCTTGCCAAATCCACTAAAAGACCTGCCAATGCAGGGCTATCATTTATTCTTCCAGTAATCATAAGCTCATCAACTGCTCCGTTGAAGCTCACATACTCGATGTGCATTGCAATGAACTTCTTGTCTCCCAAAGGTTCTAAGAAACCGGTGGGCTTTATGTAGTGTGGCGCATCATAACCGAGAATGTCTTTAACAATGCTTGATTTTGTAAATTCTTTACTCTTGTTTCTCTCTTTGTCTGTCAATGCTAAGAAGTCCGTATTTCCTCCTATGTTGAATTGGGCAATATCCTTAACATACCTGTTCCTTTGGGCTAAGTGAGAGAGAATATCAGCTGTTAAAGGTGTTGCTCCTGTTGCTCCGTCATCTCCAAAGATCACTAAGTTGCTTTCCTTTGCAAGCTCAACAAAGGCGGGATCATTTGCTATTAAGGTTGGAATTGCATTAACAAAAGCAGCTCCTCCAACCTCTTTGGCATATTTGGCAATTGCATAGGTGTAAACTTGAGTAGCGGTTAATCTTTCCTTATTATTCTCTTCAATTGCCTTTATCAGCTCTTCCTTACTTTCAAAGGGAACAGAAGCTTCAGTTGTGCAGACGTTTATAAAGACCTCTGCCTTAAGATCTTTCCACTCTTCAATCAACTTTTCAACGACTTCACTTAATGTCATTTCATCCTCCAATCCTTCTGCCTCAATTGGAAGATTTTTTAAGCTTCTTAAATGAATCCCCTTTCTTACAACAATGCTTTTTAGACTCTCTGGGATATTATTATCCCAATACAGCTTTACTACTTCATAAAGAGATCTTCCAATCTTGCTTTTATCGACGTCATAACTCCCAACAATCTCAATCTCCTCAATTTTTATTGGGAGTTCGTTTGCCAATGGGACTCCATAATAGCCGAGATCACCATTTTTTATCCTCTCAACTCCAAGGGCAAAAATGCTTCCGACGTATCCCTGTCCTAATATCACAACCTTAACCATCTTTCTAACCTCCTGCATTTGCTATATTTTATAAATATTAAATAGTTTTTGGTTTTGTAATATTTTACAGCTTAAAGTCTCTTTGAGTTTATAACACTTTCGGTGATACATTGGATCAAATGTCAAGGATTAAATACAACCCTAAGGTGCTAAAAAGTCATGACAAAGACTGTCAAGATGCAAAAAATTACCTCTAAAATAATAATTGAGTTTAGAACTTTTAAATATTTTTGTCATGCTTCCATGCTAGCCAAACCGTTAAAACTATGCGTAAATTGGTTATCATTGCCAATAAGACGAAAAGCTCTGGTATTCTATTAATTAAACAGAAGATCATCGCTAGAAATATTCTCTCGTCTCTCTTACCAATTAAATATTTCATGGCAGGGATCTCTTTATAGATATCTTTGGAATAAGCTGCCTTGTAACGCTCGGTTGAATAACTAACCATAAATGAACCGAATATCGCTAAAGCTATAATGACCCAAAGCCTGAGACTCGGATTTATTGAAAATGCTAACGCTAAAAGAAATGCGAAATCAACGTATCTATCTAAAATGGAATCCATCCATCCACCAAACTTGCTCATTCTCATTGAAGCCCTAGCTATCTCTCCATCAACACCATCAAGAATTGAGCTTACTTGATATAGAGCACCAGCTAAAGGTATATTAAACAAAGCAACTAACGCTGAAACGATTCCAAGGAAGAAAGTTATCACAGTCATTTGATTTGGAGTAACGTAATCAATGAGAACCCCCGATATCCTTGTTGAGATTTTCCTATTTATTGTTCTTGAAATCAATCCATCTCCAACTCCCTTTATTGAGTTCTTTATTATTTCTCGCCTAGCTCTTTTTAATTCGCTTGGAGTGTCAATATCCACCCAAAAGTAACCGCTTACTTCGCTAACTTTAAGCTTTGCTCTCTTTACTATTTCACTCAATTCTGCTTTTGCTTTTTCCTTGATAATCTCTTCAGCATAACTAAAAATTTCTGGAGTTAGGATAAAGAAGCCTGTATCAAATCCATCCCATCTCTCTAAATGCTTTCCAATGTCTCTAATTCTCTCATTTTCGTATAAAACCTTTGTTGCCTCTTTCTTGTTTATAAACATTCCAATTTTGTCAATTACCAGTCCTTCACATTTCAAGGCTCTCTCAAAAAAAGCCTTCTCATAGAGATGATCGCTCATTACTAAAACAAATTTATCACTAACATAATCCTTAGCTAAGTAGAGGGAGTATCCATTCCCCCTTTCAGGGCTTTTATTCAGGATAATCTTATGTTTGAAGCCTTCTCTGTTTAAAAACTCCTCAAATTTGCTTTTATACTTGGGATTTGTAACCACAATAAATTCTTCAATCCCAAGCTCCTCTAAAGCTTTCATTGTGCGGTAAAGTATTTCTCGCCCAGCTATTCTTAAAAGCCCCTTTGGAACTTCTTCTGTTAAGGAACCTAGCCTTGTACCTAAGCCAGCTGCTAGAATCACTGCCTTCAAAGAATCACCTCCAGTTTGGCAAAAATCAAGCCAAATTTAAAAGCCAAAATTTATTAAGAAATAGGTAGTTTTAAAATTTTCGAGGGACAAAAATGAGATTAGCAGCTTTATTTTCTGGAGGAAAGGATTCAACTTATGCTTTGTATTGGGCTCTTCAGCAGGGATTTGAAGTGAAGCATTTGGTTAGTATGCATTCTAAAAGTGAAGAAAGCTACATGTATCACGTCCCTAACATACATTTAACCGATTTACAAGCTAAAGCTATAGGAATCCCACTTATTAAGGGATACACAAGTGGAGAAGAGGAAAAAGAAGTTGAAGATTTGAAAAAGGTTTTAGAGGATTTAAATATTGATGGTATTGTTGCTGGAGCATTGGAGAGCGAATATCAGAGAACTCGGATTGAAAAAGTGTGTCATGAGCTTGGTTTAGTAAGCTACACTCCCCTTTGGCACAAAAATTCTGAGCAGCTTTTGAGAGAGATGATACATGCAGGATTTGACATCATTATTGTTGGGGTTTCTGCTTACGGATTAGGAAAAGAGTGGCTTGGAAGGAAAATTGATGAAAAAGCAGTTGAAGAACTCAAAAGGCTAAATCAAAAATATGGAATTCACATAGGCGGTGAAGGCGGCGAATTTGAGACCTTTGTTAAAGATGCTCCTTTTTTCAAAGCAAGAATAATCTTTGATGAAGTTGAAAGATATTTTGATGAGTACACTTACTCAGGTATTCTGAGCGTTAAAAGAGCACATTTGGAGTGGAAGGAGTAAAGGTAATTAGCATTGAATTTCTAAGTTTATTCTTGGTGAGCGTATGTTAGTAGGAACTTGCGGTTTTTGTGAAGCTAAGAAGAAATACTTCCAAGACTTTAAAACTGTGGAAATTCAGCAAACTTTTTACCGTATATTGGAAGAGAAAACCCTCAAAAGGTGGAGGAATGAGGCACCAGAAGATTTTGTATTTTCAATCAAAGCTTTTCAGGGAATAACACATCCAAAAAGCTCGCCAACTTGGAGGAGGAGTAATGTAACGCCAAGTAAAGATGTAGGATTTTTAAAGCCAACAAAGGAAGTCTTTGAGTTTTGGAGAAAGACTTTAAGAGAAGCAGAGATTTTAAAGGCTAAGTTCATTCTAATCCAGCTTCCAAAGAGCTTTAGAGATAGTGAAGAGAGCTGGCAAAATGCTGAAAAGTTCTTTTCAGAAATTGATAGAAAAGAGTTTGAAATTGCAATTGAGCTTAGAGGTTGGAATGAAAATTCAATAAAGCGATTTGTTAGAGATTTTAACCTAATTGATGTAACAGATCCGTTAGTTAGAAAGCCAGCCCATGAGGGAATGCTTAACTATTACCGCCTTCACGGAGCTTATGAAAGGGGTAGAATTATTTATAAGTATAAATACAGCGAGGAAGAGCTAAAAGAAATCGCAAAGAGAGTAAAAGAATGGAACAAGGGTGAGAGCTACATCTATTTTAACAATACCTTTATGTGTGAAGATGCTAAGCGCTTCATTCGAATCCTGGCTTTCTGATCTTTACAACTTCTTTATTCACAAGCGTCGGAGGAATTTCACCTTTGGCAAAGGCTATTAAGTTTTTAGCAACAAGCTCTGCCATCCCTTCTCTCGCACCATACGTTGCGCTTCCAATATGTGGTGCTAAAACCACATTATCTAAGCTGAAAAGCTCTTCATTGTAGTAAGGTTCTTCCTCAAATACATCTAAACCTGCTCCAGCAATCCATCCCTCTTTTAAAGCTTTAATTAAAGCTTTTGTGTCAATAACCTTTCCCCTTGCTGTATTAACAAGAATAGCAGTTGACTTCATAAGCCTAAGTTCTCTCTTCCCAATTAGATGATAGGTTTCTTTAGTTAAAGGAACGTGCAAGCTAACAAAGTCACTCTCTTTCAAGAGAGTTTCTAAATCCACGAATTTTGCATCAAGTTCTTTTTCAGCCTCTTCTTTTCTCGTCCTGCTGTAGTATAGGATTTTCATCCCAAAGCCTTTAGCCCTTCTTGCTATTGCTTGCCCTATTCTTCCAAAGCCAATAATTCCAATAGTTTTGCCATAAATGTCGTGACCTAAGAACATAAGAGGATGCCAAGCGATGCCTTTTCTTTTCCATTCACCACTTCTAACAAATGCATCAGCTTCAACTAATCTTCTTGCAGTTGCTAGAAGCAAAGCAAATGCTAAATCTGCTGTAGCTTCTGTCAAAACATCTGGAGTGTTCGTTACATAAATTCCTCTTTTGGTTGCCTCTTCTATGTCAATATTATCGTAACCAACTGCATATTGAGCAATAATCCTAAGCTTTGGTGCCCTTTCTAAAAGCTCTTCATCAACTTTCTCACTTAGAAGGGTTACCAGAGCATCGACATCTTTGACTTTTTCAAGCAAAACCTTCCTTGGAATTTCCTTCTTATCTTTCCAAACCTCAACCTCATAATATTTTTGAATCAATCTTATTCCGTTATCTGGGATTTGACGGGTTATGAATACTTTAGGCTTCACTTTACCACCCCACGCTAACTAAGCCAATTTCTTTATAAAAGATTAATTAAAAATCAGCCCGCGACCTAATCATCACAGCTCAGCTTTGAGGGGAAGCTCATCACAGGGAAATTCGAAAACAAAATATTAAAAAGGTTAAGCACTAGCCCAAATCTCCTTTCCTTCCTCTAAAACTCTTTTTATTTCTCTTCCAATTGGTGTGTTCTTATTGACCTTTATGAGACCTTTTCTTGAAGGAGTTGCTGTGAATATGTAATTGTTTTCAGCATAAAACTTCACAGGCTTTCCTCTAAAGTCTGGACTAACTCTTAAAACGAAGTATTTTTTCTTTTCTTCCACTTCAACAGAAATTTTTTCCTTTGGTTCTTCTTGTACCTTCTCTTCAAAGCTTTTTACGTCAATGCTAATCCCCAAATGTCTTTCAAGCTCATTGATTCTCTTACCTTTCTTTCCTATTATTGCTGGAATGTCATATTCATCCGCATAAATTACCGCTTTATGCGGGCTTACAAGTTCAATTTCCGCATAAATATCTGGAAGGAACTTTTTAATCTCTTGCTTGAGCTTTCTTTCTGCTAACTTAAGCGCTGGAGGCTTTTCTTTCTTTTTAACTGGAACTACACTTATCTCCTCACCGTAGGTGTAAATTTCATACTCAAGTTCACCGCTCTCAAAGTCTCTAACTTCAATAACCGGTCTCGCTAAGTCTTCTTCAGTCATTCCACTTGGGACTTTGACCTTATACTCTAAGCTGAGAACTTTAGCGACGTCTCCAGCTTTAATGAAGATTACAGTATCCACTATTTGAGGTATCATACCCAACTCAACTCTTCCAATGAATCGTTGAATAGCGTCTATTGGCTTCGTTGCGTGAACAACACCTATCATTCCAACACCAGCTAGCCTTAAGTCAGCGTATATCTTAAAGTCGCTTGTCTTTCTCATTTCATCAAATATTGTGTAGTCTGGTCTAAGCAATAGCAAAATGTCTCCTGTTTTGTCCATTCTTCCACTTAAAGCAGTGTATTGGGTAATCTCTTCATTCACTTGCAAATCTCTTGGTTTTTCCATGGTTTTTACAATCTTGCCTAAAGAAGCATAATATTCAGCTAAAGCCTGAGCGAATGTGCTTTTTCCTTCTCCAGGAGCACCTGCTATTAAAATGCCCTCTGCCTTCTCAGTCAATCTCTTTAGGAGCTTTTCTGAAAGACTGTAGTCTTCAATGCTTAATTTTGTAATTGGTCTTACCGCTGTAATCTCAATCCTATCAGCAAATGGAGGCTTTGCAATGACTATTCTATAATTTCTAAGTTGGACAACAGTTGCACCTGGTTCATCTAGCTCAATGAATGATTCTGAATCTCTCTTAGCTCTCTCGACGATGTCGTCAGCAATTTCTTCAAGTTCTTTATCTGTCAAGAGTTCATCTCTAATTGGAACTAATCTCCATTCTCCTGGTTTCCCTTTCTTTGCCAATGGCTTTACACCAGCTTTTAAATGAACACTCATTGTATGTTCATCAAAGAAGTCCTCTAGACGATGCTTTACTTCCTTCTTTACTGTTAAATAGATTACATCGATGCCTTTGGCTATTGCTATATCCCTTTGAATTTGATCTCCTGTAATTAGAGTTCCATTCAACTCTCTCGCAACTTCTCTAACCATATTATCAATCTCACCAGCCTTTGCTTTCTTGATTTGCCAAAGCTCTGGTCTCTCGCCATGGAATTCTAATAATATTTTTCCGTCCTCTGCCATTTTTCTAAGCTTTTTTAATTCCTCCAGTCCAACGTGACCAATTGCTTTTCCTTCATTAGCTTGATGCTCTATTTCAGCAATAACTGCTTCAGGTACAACAACCTTAACTTTCTCGCCTAAACTCTCAAGATATTGAGTTAACCTACCATCAACAATCACACTTGTGTCTGGAACTAACACTCTCATATTCTCTCACCTTTTGCAACACTTATCCTTCGATTTATAAGTCTTTACTAAAGGTTCATAAAGGTTTGGCGCTATAAAAAATAAAGGTGAGATTGATGGGTAGATTAATTTCAATCGTTTCTGGAAAGGGTGGTACCGGAAAAACAACTACTACTGCTAATTTAGCTATAGCCTTAGGGAAATTGGGTAAAAATGTTTGTGCTATTGATGCTGATCTAACAATGGCAAATTTAAGCTTGGTTATGGGGGTAGATGCTGCTGAAATTACACTTCATGATGTTTTAGCTGGAGAATTTCCATTAGAAGAAGCGATTTATGTTGTCCCTCAATATGAAAACGTTTACATGATTCCTGCTGCTGTTGATTGGCAACACGTCATAAAAGCAGACCCGAGAAACTTGCCGAAACTTATAAAGCCCCTAAAAAACCACTTTGACTTTATTTTAATTGACTGTCCTGCAGGATTGCAGATGGATGCCATGAGTGCAATGCTAAGTAGTGAGGAGGTTATACTAATCACCAACCCTGAAATCTCTTGTTTAACAGATTCTATGAAAGTTGGCTTTGTCCTGAAAAAAGCTGGACTTAATGTTTTGGGCTTTGTTTTAAATAGGTATGGAAGAAGTAAGAATGATATACCTCCAGACATTGCTGAGGAAGTTATGGAGGTTCCTTTATTGACTGTTATTCCAGAGGATCCTGCAATTAGAGAGGCAACTTTAGAAGGTGTTCCAGTGGTTGCTTACAAGCCGAAGTCTAAAGGAGCAAAAGCCTTTATGGAGCTAGCAGAGAAAATTGTGAGCATGGGAAATGAGAATAGGTGATGCTTTGATGATCTTAACCTTTATAGGGACTGCTGGGAGTGGAAAAACAACTATAACTTCTGAGTTTGGAAAATATTTGGAAGAGAGGGGACATAAAGTCAGCTACGTAAATTTAGACACAGGGGTTAAGAATTTACCTTATAATCCAGACGTAGATGTTAGGGAAAGAATAACAGTTGAAGAACTTATGAAAGAAGGTTATGGACCAAACGGAGCGATTGTTGAAAGTTATGACAGATTAATGATGCACTTTGAGGATTATCTTAGGAGGATTTTGGAGCTTAGTGAGAAGAGTGATTACGTGTTAATAGACACTCCAGGGCAGATGGAGACATTCTTATTCCACGAATTTGGAGTAAGGCTAATGGAAAATTTGCATGAGCCATTAGTAATATATCTCTTTGATCCGAAGATTCTAAAGAAGTCGAGGGATTATTGTTTTGTAAGGTTCTTTTCTATAATGATTGAATTACGCTTAGGCTCAACAACAGTACCAGCTTTAAACAAGATAGACTTAGTAGAGAAGATTGAAAAATACAAGGTATATCTTGAAGACGTGGATTATTTAACAAGTCGCTTAAAGTTGGATCCTTCAATGCAAGGATTTTTAGCTTATAAATTATGCTCTTTCTTACCCGAGATTCTACCCCCTGTTAGAGTTCTATATCTCTCAGCAAAAACAAGAGAAGGTTTTGAAGATCTGGAGACCCTTACCTACGAGCACTATTGCACCTGTGGAGATTTGACGTAGTTGGAGTTAAGATGCCCAAAAATCAGGGGATGAATAATTTCTTCTTTTTCATTCTATTTTTGAGCTTTTGTTTATCTATTTTCTAAATTCGCTGAACAAAATCTTTTAGTAAGCATAAAAAGGTTTTTAGACCTTTAGCTTGAGTTTTCTTTGGTGAGAATATGTGTCTAATAGCTGGTGGAATTGGTGAGAACATAAAGCCTAAGCTCATGGTCATGATTAATGCTGGAAAACATAGAGGAGAGGATTCCTTTGGTGTTTGGACTAATGAGGGAATTCTAAAGAGTGATGACTTTTCTGAAATAAATGAAATACCTAATGGAAGTATTGCTCTTTTACAATGCAGATTAGCTATGACTGGCTCAAAATCATTCACTCAGCCATTCTTTAACGAATACATTTTAGTTCACAATGGTGAAGTTTACAATCACAAGCAGATTAGGGAGTATTTGGAAGGCAAAGGGATTTCTTTTGAGAGTGATGTAGATAGCGAAGCAATTTTAAGGCTTCTGGAGTATTTGATTAGCTCAAAAAATGCAATCCCACCAGCAATAAAAAAAGCGATGAAAATGATTAATGGAGACTATGCAGTTGCTTTTTCTGATAAAAGGAATATCTATCTTTTTAGAGACCCCATTGGAATTAGACCTCTTTATTACTCGCCAAATGGGTTTTTTGCTTCAGAAAAGAAGGTTTTATGGAGAATTGGGGAAGAGGCAATTCCAGTAAAACCCGGAGAGATGGTTAAGATTTCAAGGAGAAAAGTTGAAAAAATCAAGGTTTTTGACATTTTGAAGCTTAAAGGGAGTTCCTTATCCTACGAACAGACGAAAGAAGGATTAAAGAAATCTCTAGATTATGCTGTAAAAATCAGGATTGGTGGAAAAGTTGGAGTTTTATTTAGTGGTGGATTGGATAGTTCCATTTTAGCCCTTTTAGCATCAAAATATAGCGATGTCATACTTTACACTGCCGGTGCTGAGGGAAGTGTAGACGTGGAATGGGCAAGAAAAGTTGCCGATAAATTTGGACTAAAGCTCAGGGAATATATTTTTGATATTGATGACGTTAAAGAGGTTATTCCAAAGGTCGCCTTTGCAATTGAAGAACCAAATCCAATGAACTTAGCAATTGGGATTCCATTTTATTTTGCAACAAAATTAGCGAAAGAAGACAATGTCAAAACCCTCCTAAGCGGTCAAGGTGCTGATGAGCTTTTTGGCGGCTATGCAAAATATCTTCAAAATCCCCTATTAATGGAAAAGGACTTAATTGAACTTGCAGAGAAGAATTTGGCTAGAGATGACAAAATAGCAATGCTTAATGGCGTTGAGGGCAGATTTCCCTTTTTAGACTTAAATGTAGTGAGAATTGCTTTAAGAACTCCTTTAGAATATAAAATCAAAGACAATGTGAGAAAGGTCATTCTAAGGGAAGCAGCTCTTGAGCTTGGATTATTCAAGGAAGTTGCCTATAGAGAGAAAAAAGCCTGTCAATATGGGAGCAACTCCCAAAAACTTTTAAGGAAAATTGCAAAGAGGGAGGGGATGAAGCTCAGGGAATTCAGTGAAAAGATTTATAGGGATATATTTAAAAGTCATGCGCTCTGATCTCCTAAACACACCTATAATTACCTTTTGGGTATGAATAAACACAGATAAACAGTTTTAAACATTTTTTAACTATTAGCGATAAACTGGCGAATCTCAAAACTTTTCCGTAAACAATCACAGATCCAAGCAAACGATTTCATGAAAAAAGCTTAAATATTACTTTATTTGTAAAAGTAATCGAGGGGACTGAGGATGAGAAGAAAAATAGGGTTGACGATAATTCTTAGCATGCTGATCTTGGTGAGCGGGATACCATTTATTGGAGCGGAGAACGTGAATGTGGTTATTTTGGTGAGCGATAATGAAGCCGATTTAGCTATTGCCAATAGCTTAGCTGAGATAATAGGTATTAACGTGGCGGTTACGCCTTGGGGGGTTTATGATCCAAACGTAATAGCGGAAATTATGGAATATGCTCCAGATAAGGTCATAATTATTGGTGGTCCAATAGCGGTGCCAAAGGAGTATGAGCAGGATTTACAAGACTTGAGCATAACCTATGAGAGATGGTATGGGGAAAACAGGTATGAAACAAATCTTGTCGTAATAAAAAAGCTGAAAGAAGAATTTCCAGATGCTTTTAAAAGAATAAAGTTTGCTTACATTGTCAATGGAAATGATATAGCAGCCATAGAAATGCTCAAATTGGAAGAAAAATGGATGAAGGAAAAGTATAGCGCAACCTATGGAGATACAATTTGGATATTCACTTTTCCAGGTCTTGAGGACATAACTGACGAAATACTTAAAGAATTAAGCTCGAACCTAGTATCCGTTACAATCATTTCTTCAAAACCAAAAGATGAGGAAGGAACGATTCCAAAGTACTTAGGAGTTAATACTAAAAAGATAGAGGCTCTCTTGATAAAGCATGGATTAGCCGTTACTAGAGGCAACTACACTGGAGTAAAAGCCAGTGGTGGATATCTCTATTTGGGATCTTCATCAGTTGGATTAGTTATTGAGCTTGCGGAAAATAAAACAGAGCTAGCAGAACAAACACTTGATGATTTAGCCATACCTCAAGCCCAAAAACTCCTAGAACTTGCCAAGAAAGAGCTTGATATGGCAAAGGAAGCATATGATGAAGGGGAGTATGGAAAAGCCTATGCTTTTGCAATTGCTGCAAAATCTCATGCAGAGATTGTTATCTTTCTATCAACGAAAGAGCTAAGGAATGTTTTCCATCTAATGCCAAAATTTGTTCTTGAAAGAGAGTTAATGAGACTTGAGATAAAAGTTAAAACAATGGAAAGGCTTGGTGTAGACGTTGATGAGATCAAAAATCTATTAGAACAAGCGAAAGCAGCACTGCAAGCAAATGATTATGAAACAGCCCACGATTTGATTGAAAGGGCTAAAGAAAAACTTAGGGAAGCATTTATAGAAGAAAAAGGAAGAATAAAGCACTTGCCTAGTCCTGCTGAGGAGAAAAGGAAAGAAGCAGAAGAAAAGCATGGCGATAAAAGAGGTAAACCTTGATTTCTTTTAACAACATTTTTATTTCTCCTTCACTATTCAATATAGAGGACGATGAAGATTCTAATGGTTGGTCATTATCCCCCTCACGGTGGCGGAGTATCTAATCATCTCGATAATTTAGTTAGGGAGCTTAGGAAGAGACATGAAGTTCATGTTTTGACTTATGGTCCAGTTAGGCCAAGGGATTTTGAGAGAGAGTTTGTTCATCAGGTCAAACCTCTCAGGATCTTTGGAATTCGAGGGGTAAGCTTTGCTTTTCTCGGGGGAAGGAAAATTGTAGAACTTTGTAAAGAGATTAACTTTGATATTGTTCATGCTCACTATATTGGAACCACAAGCTATGCAGGAGTAATTGCCAAAGAAAGGAAAAACATCCCTTTGGTAGTTACAGCACATGGAAGTGATCTGGATTTCATGTCAAAGCTTCCATTGGGAAGATACTTTGTAAAAGAGAGCTTAATAAAAGCAAATGCGGTAATCGCTGTTAGTCATGATCTAGGCAAAAAAGCTCTCTCCTTAGGTGCTAAGGAAGTTCATGTAATTCCAAACGGAATCAGAGAGCTTGGAGAGATTAAGGCAAAAAAAGAGTTTATAACCTTTATAGGTTCCCTAACTTCCTATAAAAGCCCTGAAACAGTTGTAAAGCTGGCAAAAGTTTTACCAGAAGAAAAATTCTTGATTGTGGGGGATGGACCTCTAAAGAGAGTATTGGAAGCAAATGCACCTGAAAATGTGAAGTTTTTGGGATATCGTAGGGACATTGAAAACATCCTTTCAAAAACAAAGGTTCTGATCCTACCCTCAAAGCGAGAAGGTTTTGGGCTGGTAATTCTGGAAGCCAACTCCTTAAAAGTTCCTGCTATTGGAAGAAGAATTGGGGGAGTTAAAGAGATTATTCGTGAAAATAAGAACGGGTTAACATTTGAAACATTCGAGGAGCTTGTTAAAGAGGTTAAGCATATTTTAAGCACACCAAAAGATGCAGTTAAGCTTGGAAGTACTGGAAAGTTGATATCAATTAAATACTCATGGAAAAAGGTTGCAAAAAGAGTTGAAGAAGTTTATAAAAATGTGTTAAACTCTCTTTAGTCTTTCCACTCTAAGACGGTTCGTCGCTTTGTATAGTTCCTCGGCAGTGATTTCAATTACAAGAAGTGTGCCCTGATATGTCGTTAGGAACCTTGCTTTTCCATTCTCTATGTCAAGAGAGTATCCAACTAAAAGCTTTAGCCTATCACAGGCGTTCATAAATTCTTCTAGGGATTTGACTCTTATCTTATCTCTTGTGAACTCTGGTTCATTGATCTCAAGGAAAGGTATATGGGGGAATAATCTTTTTAGTTCATTTACTGAGTATTTGAGGGCATACCCGACACCTCTCTCCATGAGTCGCACCCTCTCTATTTTTATGGTTCAAGGTTATAATAAAATTATGGAGGGAAGAGAGTGACAATAATAATAAAAATGCGAGAAGGTTTGGATGAGAAAAAAATAAAGGTGGCTGCTAAGTTTATTAGAGAAGGAAAGCTTGTCGCATTCCCTACTGAGACAGTTTATGGATTAGGAGCAAATGCTTTGGACTCTAAAGCTGTTAAGAGGATCTTTGAAGCTAAGGGAAGACCTGCCGATAATCCTTTGATAGTCCACATAGCAGATTTTAATCAAGTTCATGAACTTGCCAGAGAAGTGCCTCCAGAGGTTGAACTTTTAGCTAAGCATTTCTGGCCCGGACCTTTAACCGTAGTTTTACCAAAAAGAGAGAATGTTCCAAGAATCACAACCGGTGGCTTAGATACAGTTGCTATAAGAATGCCCGCTCATGAAATTGCTTTAGGTTTAATTAGGGCAAGCAAGAGACCAATAGCTGCTCCTTCTGCTAACATAAGCGGAAAGCCAAGTCCCACCTTAGCTGAGCATGTAATTGATGACTTTTATGGGAGAATTGAGTGTATAATAGATGGCGGAGAAACTAAAATTGGAGTCGAGTCAACTGTTCTTGATTTAACCACTAAACCACCAACACTCTTAAGACCTGGCGGTTTGCCTATGGAGGAAATAGAGAGAGTAATCGGAAAAATAAAGATCCATCCAGCGGTAAAAGGAAAAGAGGTTAATTTAGCAAAAGCTCCCGGAATGAAGTACAAGCATTACGCACCAAATGCCCAAGTAATAGTTATCGAAGGGGTTAGAGAGAAAGTCAAAGGAAAGATCATGGAACTTTTAATGGAGTATAAAAAGCAAGGAATAAAGGTTGGAGTTATGGCTACTGGTGACTTCTATGAAGCCGATGCTTATGTTAATCTTGGGAATAGTGAAGAGGAGATTGCAAGGAATTTATTTAAAGCTCTGAGAGAGCTTGATAAGAGTGGAGTTGATATTATCCTCGCTGAAGGAATTGAAGAGAAAGGTTTGGGGTTAGCCGTAATGAATAGATTAAGAAAAGCGGCTGGATATAAAATAATTAAAGTTTAAAGGGGACTAAAAGGAATGCTGTGGTATCAAGGGGTTGTACTCCCATGTTTTTGCCACTCTTTTGTAACCTCTTCTTCTCATGTCCCCAAGAAAGAAAATCTCCTCTACAAGCCCATGCTCTTTGAGAATTTTTAAAGCATGTCTAACAGTCCTTTCAGACATTGCAGCTTTATAAGCGATTTCTTTAGAAGAGAGAGCTCTATTCTCACTCAAAATTTCTAAAACTTTCGTTGCTGAGCTTGGTAAGGCAAAGTAAATCCCTCCTCATTGTCACCACCAAAAGAGGGTCATTGTTTAAGGTTATAAAGTTTCCGATAAAGGCAAAATCATGAAAAAGATTAAAACAAAAAACCTTGAAGTATTAATCTTCACTAGGTTCAGCCAATTCCAATAGCATTTCTTAGCTTTTGACACTTCTTGTCTTTCGGTGCTTTATATGTTTCTTTATATTACTTAGACACTCAGAATTTCATTTTGTGTTCTCAGATTGGCTAACTTGGATTCTTTTTGAAAATTCCTCTGGTGTCATTTCCCCACTATAAACTGCTAAAATATCGTTGCTCTTTGAAGTTAATGTCAATGTTCTGTTACCCTCTCCTAAATAGTTAAATTCTATCTCATCTACCCAAGGAACATCTTCAAGCACCACTAAATTCATAGCCAAGTAATCTCTCCAAAAGCCTTCTTGGTCAGCTAGATACTCTAAAGTTATAGTCGCTTTTTCTCTACTTAGGCTTACATTGTAAATCAAGACGTCAAAAACTCCCAAATCAGTTTCTACCTTAAATTCAGGTCTCCTAATATCTTCAAAATGAAGTCCATCGATATTTTTGCTTGTTAAATCCTTTCCCTTAACACTCAAGGCTAAAATGGGCTCACCTGAGAAATAACTCTCAACTCTAACGTTATCTTTTGGCACTATTTTATAGGCATCGAGGGCTACATCGTACATGAAGTTCATGAGGTTTCCATTTATTGCGGGTGTCTCAAAACGAATTAGCATCGAAGTGTCATTTATAGCAACGTAAATTTTTTCAAGTCCCTTAGCTCTTAAATCTTCAAATACCTTCATCTCAAGGTCGGCATTTGTGGACTGGTTGGGTAAGACGATGAAGTAGTAAGCCCCTGCCCCAAGGAGGATTATTACTAAAAGAAAAGCTACACCTTTCATATTTTTCCCTCCTCGTGGAGCTGTATAATATAAGCTCTTATTCTTGCTTCTTGGTTTTTATACTCGCCTTTTGACTGTGCATTTAGCGTTTGCACCATTTTTGAGTGCCCTGTCTCTTCCTCAACATCTCTAATAGTGAGAGTTATTATCTCCTTGTATTTAAGCCCCATTCGTTTGTACCTTATAGCAGTTCTCTCAGTTATTTCGTATTCTTTTTTGTAGTCGTTTGCAACGCTTTTCTTAACTGCAGTGCCAAGTACTTCCACTACATATTCGAAAGGCTTTGTCATAGGAGTTGAAGGAATTGTATTTTTAGCTGGTGAGAGTGCTTTTTCCCTATCCTCTATTCCGCTCATCTTGTTGTAGTTTTCGGCAGCTTTCTTATCAACATGCAGGTCTAATTGGGTCTTTTTAATTTCTTCATCTTTATTGAAGAGGTTTGTATCCTTATCTGCTTTGACGTAGTCTTTATAACAGCTGATGCCGGGTATCTTGTCACTTATCTTATCTACAATTTTGTCGAGGATATACTTATTGATATAATACTTCATCTTAAACCATAAACCTGGGCTTTCTGCTTTTTTAACAGAGATTTTTTCATCCTGTTCTAAAATTTTGACATCCATCCCATAGGGTGTCTCTACTACAATTTTCTCTAAATCCTCTTTCTTAATGATTTCGTGCAATTTTTTCTGAACTTCTTCTATTTTGGGCTTGACCTCTTCTCCCAAAACTTCTCCATTTTCAAGCTTGATTTCTTTTGGTGGCTCTCTAAAAATCGTCATTCCCTCTTTTTTTCTCTTTTCATCTGCAACTTCCTGTCCTTTGGATTTAAATTTCTCAATTGTGTCTATGAAGATTTTGTTTATTTTCCTCAAAATATCCAAAGCACTCTCTTTCTTTTGGGAAATTTGAGTTTGTGACGTATTTTGAGTTAAAGAAGTTTTAGTGAATGTTGTTTGATTTGTTAATGATGTGTTTGACATTTGGGAAACATCTCTTTCACCTATGTCGCCTTTTGCCTTTATTTCCGAAAGAACCCATGTTGAAAAACGAATTCCAATGTTTTTTTCGAATTCCCAAATCTGCTCTTTTGTGGTAAAATTTTGAAAGTCTTTATAGTCTTGTATACCTCCTCTAAAGTTAGTTTCAATAGAAACACTGATCACGTAGTTTTCCCAGATCCTCAACACGCCCACAAAGTAATAATGGTCACCATCTGGCTCAGCTCTCTCTCCATAAAACACATATCCATCAATTATTTCTTCTGAATAACTGGGCTTTGTCTCTGCTTGTTCCAGTGATGAAGTTAGGCTATCAAAGTAAGTTTTTGCATCTTCGACAGTTTGGTATTTGGCAATTAATACACTTAACCCATATGGAGAAATCCTATAAACAGTATTTGTACTTTCAACCGTGGTGTAAATATAATCATAACTTTGGCTTATTATGCAGTAGGTTCTGTTAAAGTATCTACGTGGAGGAGGATTGCCAAATTCAAGTACATTACAATCACCAGTTGCTGTTAAGTTTAAAGAGGTTACATTCTTAGGAAAATATTGGCTTATCTCTAGACACATAGAGTTCTGGTTCCAGCTGGCTTCACTTATCGACTTTAGGTAACTATAGCAGGATGCCTCAACTAGAACATTTACTGGAAGAAGAATAAAAACTAAAAACAAACCCATAACTTTGAGTTTGTCCATTCTACTCACCCTTTTATATTGGCAAAATCATCTCGCAGAAAAGAAAAGCGGGACAGATTTTGCCAAACAGAGTTACACATTTTTGCTTAATATATTTTTTGATTTTAAACAAAAGAAATAGTAAAACAAAATTATCCTTGAGTTTTCACATTGATCCTTGGTAGTGGGATTGGGTATGGAATGCGCATTTCCTTGGTTAAAGTCATGAGAATTGGGATGATTTCGTTGGTTACGGAGTTTATAATTTCAGCAAACATGTATGGGTCAACTTTCTTTTCCTTTTCCCATAATTCAAGGATCTCGTCGATTTTATCCTTTTGTGGTGGAAGGTAAAACACCATCCCTTCAATGAGCGCCTTTGCTATCTCTGGTCTGTAGGTGACGTTGTACTCAAAAAGGACCTCGATGCCATTTATTTTTCCTGTTGGGCTTCTAAGCTCGCCCAATCTAACCTCCCTTACCTTTGGAGCTAAGTTAACCTCAACCTGTCCTACTTGAGCGCCAATCTTTTCAATACTAATTTTTGTTATGTTTATTCCAAAGACTGTCATCTCTTTCACCTACGCTAAGTTGAGCAAAAGCACTTAAAAGCTTTGGGATTGATTAAATTTCATGCCAAGAGAAAAGGTTGTTAGGGTTTGGGATGAGAGAGAGGTAATTTATCCTCCAAAGAGATGGTATTATTTGAAGGAAAAGAGGGAAAAGGCTTTAACAATCATGGAAAGATTAGCCGATTTTGATCCCCATATTTATGGAAGCGTTGCAAGGGGAGATGTGAGAAAAGATAGCGACATTGACATTGTAATTCCCTTCAAGGTGCCGAGCTATTTGATTGAACTTGCTTTGGAAGGAATTCCAATCCAAGCAAGAAGAATTGTTATGGCAACACCTTGGCATCTAATAAAGGGACATATAGAGATTGATGATGAAACGACCATAACTTTTCCACTTATAAATCCAAGCGACAGGGAGCTGGAGTTCTATAAATGGGGTGGAATGATAGACATTGAAGGAATTAGAAAGAACAAAAGGGTTCCGGGAGTTAATAAAAAGCTTATCTTGATCATTCCAACTGAAAAGGGACATGTTGAAAGAGAAGTTGTGGGCAGAGAAAGCGAGGTTGCAAAGATTTTAGGAGTGAGCGTTGAGCTGGTTAAAGAGAGGGTGCACATTTTAACGAGGAGAGATGCAATTGGGAGAACGGGAATTTATCTTAATGAGGAAGTTCCAGACTGGAAGGCTTTTGAAGAATTCTTGAAGGAGTTAGCAGAGAGAGACCCAAATATAAGAAGAAAGATTAGAGAAAGCGGTGGAATATAGTCTATGATAAAATTTCGTTCTTTTACTGATGGTGCAGTTCAAGAAGTAAAATTGCCTAAAAGCTAACCTTTTTAACCTTCCTTCTGAGTTTCTCTTGGTGATATCATGAACTGCACAAAAGATTATTGTGTGAAGGATATTAATCTGGCACCTGAGGGAGAGAAGAAGATAGATTGGGTCTCTCGTTTCATGCCCGTTCTTCAAAGCATTAAAAGAGATTTTGAAAAAGAAAAGCCTTTTGAAGGGGTTAGGATTGCTGCATGTCTGCATTTGGAGATGAAAACAGCATTTTTAGCTTTAACTTTAAAAGCTGGGGGAGCTGAAGTTGCTTTAACTGCCTCAAATCCATTAAGCACTCAAGATGACGTCGTTGCGGCTTTGGCAAAAGCTGGGATAAAAGTTTACGCTTGGAGAGGCGAGGATACTGAAGCCTACTATGAAAATATGCACAAAGCTTTGGATATCAAACCGAACATCCTCATAGATGACGGTGCAGATATGGTAAGCGTCGTTCATAGAGAAAGGCAAGAGCTAATTGAGAACATTTGGGGGGCAAGTGAGGAAACAACAACGGGTGTAATTAGGCTTAGGGCTATGGAAAAGGATGGAGTTTTAAAGTTCCCAATAATAGCTGTAAATGATTCTTACACAAAATATCTCTTTGACAATCGCTATGGGACTGGGCAATCAACGTGGGATGGTATAATTAGGACTACAAACCTCTTAGTTGCTGGTAAAAATGTTGTAGTTGTCGGCTATGGCTGGTGCGGAAGGGGAATAGCACTTAGGGCAAGAGGGCTTGGGGCAACTGTTATTGTTGTGGAGGTTGACTCAATTAGGGCTTTAGAGGCAAGAATGGATGGATTTTTGGTAATGCCAATGAGAGAAGCCGCAAAGATTGGAGATATTTTCATCACTGCAACCGGGGATATAAACTGTATTAGAAAAGAGCACTTTGAAGTTATGAAAGATGGTGTAATTATGGCAAATGCTGGGCATTTTGATGTTGAAATTAGTAAGCCAGATTTAGAGAGCTTAGCTGTTGAGATAAGCAATCCAAGACCGCATATTACAGAGTACAGGCTCAAAGATGGAAGGAGACTTTACCTCTTAGCGGAAGGAAGGTTAGTGAATTTAGCTGCAGCAGATGGTCATCCTGCTGAAATTATGGACATGAGCTTTGCTTTGCAAGCTATGGCGGCTAAATATATCAAAGATAACCATGAGAGGCTTGAGCCTAGAGTTTATATCCTTCCAAGAGAGATAGATGAAATGATTGCAAGAATAAAACTCAAAGCCATGGGCATTGATATAGAAGAATTAACAGAAGAGCAGAAGAAATATCTAGAAAGCTGGGAGCATGGGACTTAGGTTTTTCCTTTACTCTTCTCTTCTGCTTTTGAGTTGAATACATCAGCAGTAAAAGAGGCATCCAGAACACCGTAGCTAGAGCAAAGATTTTCAAGTATCCTTGTCTAGTGAATTCAGCAAATATTTGCCTAAAAGCAATAGATGGTACTGCACCACTATGGCAAATGTTTCTAATTCTGATTACCTGCTTTATGGCGATAGTGATTGATGACGATTTCGTATATTACGACGACTCCTAATATTGTCATCCATAAAGCAGATAATGCGACATCTCGTGAATCAAGTCCATGTGAAGAGTATATTGCCCCAAGAGTAGCAGTGTAACTTATTATGTCTGCAATCAATGTCCTTACTGAATTACGAAAGCTTGTTTTTCTCTCCAGAATCATGTAAGTGATGATAAACATGCCCAGCAGTACTGCAAAAAATGATGTAAAAAGTTTCAAGAAGCTTACAAATTCTGCAACACTTCTTCCGTCAACCATGAATATTACAAAAAGACATACGGTAATAATGAAAAAGAAAAACAGCATTCTCAGGATTAAAGTCCTTAACGTTATGTTAGCGGGCATTCAAATCCCTCCTATGGGTTACTCATTTGTATGTTGAGCTTTTCCATCTTATCTTCCAGATCATTTCAAGGTACATACCAATTATGCCGAGTTCAAATGCTATTAAAAGCAATGTTGATGCAGGGAGTTTTTTGACGTTTTGATATGCCAGATATGCTAAAGGAATGCTTAAGAGGACTCCAATCGTGCTGATGGGCATGTTCTTCTTTGAAATTGCAGGTAGTGTGATCAGAAAGAGCATAAGGTATAGTATATAGAATGGGTGTTTAACATGTCCAGTTAGAAACGCTGCTATCCCCCAAAGAATGCCAAAAACGGAAGCAAAAATTAATGGAATATCTGATTTTTTCATTTTGAATCCCCCAACTATTGTTACTTTGACATGACAGACAATGTGTTTAATAAAACTACAAATTTACTGAAAATATTAAAAGAGAAGTCAAGTAAATACCTAACATTACCTTGCTATCTTTTCTCATCCATTATCACCTCATGAGTCAATATCCAGTTAAATGATATTTTAAGTCAAAAATGCGAAAATTACCGGAATATAATGCTAACAATGATTCCTCCAACTAAAATTCCTATTACAAATCCCAGCAATTCTGCTTTTTTTATCTTGTAAATCTTTCTGGTTAGGAATACGGATGCCGATATAACAAGTTCCATAATCATCAGCCCTGAAAGCACCATTACTGCTGTTTTATAAGAACTCATTGACCATACAACTACAGTTGCTGCTAAGTATCCTGAAAGACGTTTTAATATCTCCTTAATCCAAAGCTTCCAGTGAAAGGTTATGTTTGAATACATTTGCTACTCCCCTCACAGGCCTCTGGAACTCCAGTCTTCACATTCAAAGCCTTTCTCTCCACAGCATATATCACAACAGGCTCAACAATGCCCTCCTCATTTGTCTCCCAAGCATGAGGAAATTTTCATAAATAGTTTTACACTTAAAATATATAAAACTTTTCCACCGAAAAAATAGAGAGAATGTAAGTTTGACTTGATAACTTTATTAAAAAGTAAAGACAAATATCGAGATTGACTTTGAAAAATTTGTCTCTTTATAAGATCAAAAATAAAAATTCCCTTGTTGTTGCCGAAATATAACATCGATACTCTTAAGTTAATCACTAGGGAAAGTATATTTAGGATGGTGAGAAGTTATGAAAATTATCGATTTCCACGTTCACCCTGCATTTGACATGAAACAAAAACCAATAGATGCAGCTCAAAAACTCTTAGAGTGGATGGATAACGAAGGCATAAGCATTTCTGTCGTGCTTCCTGTGGCTCCATATATCTCCAACGACTACATTGCCGAACTTGTCAACTCTGAACCCAAAAGATTAATAGGATTTGCTTCTGTTGTACCAAATCCTGCTGATAAAGCCATAGAAGAACTTGAATGTGCCATTAACGACCTCAACCTTAAAGGGTTAAAGCTCCATCCAGATATGCAAGGCTTTTGTCTTAGGCATCCCCATGTATGGAAGGTTCTAAAAGTTGCCGGCAAATTAAAAATTCCAGTCTTAATACATGCAATGCTTGGAGATTTCTCGTCTTTATACTTTAAGGGTTTATATACTCCTTGGATAAACACAATTGAGGATTACGCACTTTTGCCTTTCATAGCTTCAGAAACAACCATAATCCTAGCTCATATGGGTGGTTCGTTTCATTTTGAGGATTTTCTGCAAATTGCCTCAATGGATAATGTATTTGTTGACACATCCTACAGTTTAATAACCGTTACAGAGAAAATTGGAATTGAAAATTTCGCAAAATACATTAGGGCTTTAGGTGCCAACAAATTTCTCTTCGGAAGTGATTATGTTTTAGAGCAGACTCCAAAGGAGTATGGAGCCAAAAGACAGATTGAGATTATTGAAAATCTTCCTATAACAAAAGAAGAAAAGATAAGTATTCTGTACAGAAATGCAAAGGAGCTGTTGAGATTATGATTTATTCAACAGATAAAATGAATTGGCAACTCGCTTTAGAAAAGTTCCTTGAGGAATGGAAGGAAAAGGACTTTGTTGAAGCTGCCCTGCTTACAGGGAGTTATGCAATAGGTATGGAAACTAAGTATTCTGACGTTGATGTCTACATCGTGCTTTCAAATGATGTTGATTGGCGTGAGAGAGGGAACAGGATAATCAATGGCGTTTTAATTGAATACTTTGCAAACCCACCCAGACAGATTAGACACTATTTTGAAAAAGACTTTAAGCAGAACAAGAGGAGTGCTGCAAGGATTATCACAATTGGCAAAGTTCTCTTTGACAAGACGGGAATAATTGAGGAGCTTAAGAAAGAAGCGTTAGAATACATGAAAAAGCCCTTTAAAAAGCCCGATGATGTTTGGGTTGAAACAGTTAAATACTTCCTTTGGGACGGTTTGGATGGTTTAAAAGACGCGAAAGAAAGAGAAGACCCAAGTTTTGGTTATCTCTACTATTTAACGCTCAATAAAGCCCTTGAAGTTTATTCAAAGTTTCTCTGCGTTGAAGTTCCTCCAGCAAGTAAAGTCTATCGCCTTTTCATAGATGAAAATTTTAGAAGAGCCTATCTATTTGAGGAATTTCCTGATGAAAAATTTGTTTCACTGTTTTTAGAAGCTATTGAGGACGAAGAGCTTGAAAGCTTGGAAGAGCTGATACTATATGTTTTTGACAAAATGGGTGGTTTAAACATCGATGGCTGGAAATTGAAAACAAAAACGGAGGTCTAAAAATAAAACAGTAACATTTAATCGGATTCTGAAGTGCTTTGAGAGAGCTGCTTCTTTAGCGCCTCTATGCGCTTCTCCAATTCAAGCTCAAATATTCTCATGTTGGCATTTTTTGCAAGTTCCTTGGCTTCAATATATTCCCTTAAGGCTTTATCGTATTGTCTTTTGTTTATATACACCTCTGCATCCCTTATTTTCATCGTTATGATGTTTCTAATGTTGTTCCTTAAACTTACACTAGCCATTAAAGTGCTTATTATCGACAAAGCTGAAGACTTTTTCTGGGGATTCTCAATTTCATTTGCAATCTCCACTGCTTTGTCAAGCACCTTATAGTATCTTGAATCACCAATTTCAAGGAATTCCATGGCTATCTTTATGAGAGCCATAACCTTTTGGTACAGATCGTTTATGTTATCTATTACTTCCAATGCCTTCTCAAAATGTCTGTTTTGAGCAAGTTCTGAGGCAATATCCCTAAAAACTAAATCTCTATACTCTGGCTTTTTGATTGAGAGTGCTAAATCTATTGCCTCATCGAATTTGTCAAGCCTAACAAGTTTTATTGCCATCTTAGCTTTTATTTTAGACTTATAGACATCGTTTGAAATAAGGGCAGCCATTCTGTTTGCTTTCTTTATCTCTCCCATCTCCACAAGCTCAAGGATAATCTTAACCATTGCTGAAATCTTTGCATTCTCTGATTTTATGTTCTTTGAAATAGCCAGTGCTTCATTAATCTTCCCAGCCTCAGCTAAATTGGAGCATATATCACTAAGAGCCCAGTCTCTCATATATTCGGATTTTATGTTTGCTATATTCATCAAGGCTTTTTTCATGAAATCTATATATGCGGGATCATTTTCTTTGGCGAGAGTTCCCATTATGGACGACAAAGCGAGGACATGATAATAAGGATCAACAAATCCATCTAAGAGTACCACAGCTTCTTTTTTCTTCCCTCTTTCAGTAAGCCCTTCTATAAAGAACAGCAGAGTTTCTTCCCTGTCCTCAAGTATGCTTATCTCTGCTATGGCATCTATAGCCTTCTCATAAGTAGTTAAGAATATGTCATCAAAAGCTGTTTCTAGGGCTATCTCAATAAATGCTCTAGCTCTTGCCTTTTTATTCATAATATCCCTTGCTTCAAGCTGACTCATTTCTATTAAGTTCTTATACAATTTTGAATCAGCCGATTTCACGGCTTTGGCAAGGGTAAGAATGGCACTAACTTTATTGTACTTGTTTGTGATGTTTTCAATTATTTCCAAAGCTTTGAAGAGAATTTTTGAATAGCTTGGGTTGTTGGGATCGTTTATCATTGATAAAATCGTGCTTAACGTGACAACCTTATCATAATCATCCTCTATTGCGGCAATAATTTCTAAGGCTTCGTCTATTTCACTATCTTTCACTATATATCCCCAATATATATTGCCGGCTTAGTTTTTATTTGTTTCTTTTATAATTTTTGAGCGGATTATTATGTTTTTGCAAAATAAAAAGAGTGAAGGATGAGTTTAGGGACTTAATACTCTAACTCTACATGGAATAGGCTAAAATCTGATAAATCTTTAGTTTTAAATTGCACTGCAAGCCTGAAAAGGAATAATGAAGAAGATTAACGTCTTCTCCTTAATATCAATAAAGACAGTAAAGCAACTCCAATAATTGCTCCCGGACCACAAATGGCTTTTTCTTTTTGAGTTGTTGGTGTTTCGGTTCTAGTTTCACTAACTTTAATCGTTTGCTCTATCTCACATTTCTCAAGATTTTCTTTTACAAGGTTCTCTGTCCAATCAAGCCAAGCATAGACGTGTTTATCAAAGATGAATTCAGCCCAATAAAAGTCGCTATCCATGGCTTGTGCAAAGCCGTAGAGAGCTTTGTAATAGACTTTATCCTCTCCACATTTTTGTTTATACTTCTGAATTAGGGCGTAGACTTCTTCGTCCTTTTTCCACATTGGTTCTTGCTTTGCTTTCCTCTCTCTTGTCCACTTATCCCAAGAGCAGAGCCAGGAAGTTTGTAAGGGCGTTATTTCTTTGTAGGGCTTCAATTCCTTAGTGATCTCTTCAAACGTTACAGTTTTTATTAAGCCCTTCTCTTGAGCCTTGCTTAGATATTGGAGCAATGCTTCAAAGTAAACCCCTGTTAGAGGAGGATTGTTTGAGAAGATCATCCAATTTTCGCCATCTGCCGCTATTGTCACTACCTCTGCATTTGGATCTTTTTCCCTAACGCTTAAAATCTTCTCAACGATTTCTTTTGCCTTAGCTTTTGCCCTTTCTTCACTTCTGAAGTTATTGTTGAACGCAAAATCGTCGCTTAGTCTGTGATCTCTGAAAAGAACTAGCATGCTTGAGTTTCCAATTTTGTAGAGATGGTAAGGGCTGTAAGGATACATTACCTTTAAATGGCACTGATCATCTAAAGCAAAGTATTTAACGTTATGCTTTTCCAAAAGTGGAATTAGCTTTGGACTAAACGCCATCTCTGGGAGCCAAAGCCCCTTAGCCTGAACTCCCAAGACTTCCTTTGTTGTGTTTATTCCTAGAGAAAGCTCATAATCGAGGAGGTCAAGCCAATTGTATTTTTCTGCTATGTATCCGCTTATTGGATGAGCAAAGTAGCTTGAGAGTATTTCAATCTGCCCTTTGGAATACAGATCTTTGTAGAGCTTCATTGCCTCTTGAACCTTTTTTGCCTCCTTACTATTCCTATCAAAACACTGATATTTTGGATAGCTTTGACACCATTGAGAATTCGTTAAATTCCACTGCCAAAGCAGAGAAGGCGATAGGTGATAGGTCATTTTAATCTGGGGATATTTTTCTAAGAGGTATGCGTGAACATAGTAAGCTCCTCCGGGATAATATGGTTTAAGCTCGTCTTCATAGGTGTGAACTAAAGCCCAAGGTCCATGTAAAGTTCCATTTGGAAATACACCGGGGCTTTGATGGTGATGCCAAATAAAAACTACATAAAGAGGTTTTTCACCCTTCGTAAAAACACTTAACATTTTCTTTGCGCTTGAAATTATCTTGCCGTTAATTTCTAAGCTTGCAGAGACTTGACATCCTTTTTGGGCTTTCCCCCTCAAAGCTATTTCACTCTCTTGATTCAATGGAACTTTGATCTCTTTACTCTCACCACAGCTCAGCTGAACCTTTAAAGTTCCAGAGCCTTCAACGGGTTCTTTTGGTGTAAGCTTAACTTTGACTTGGATTTGCTCTCCTTCACTTGGAAAATCTGGAGTTTCAAAGCTTATTTTGTAATTTTCCTTTGTAATTTGTGGCTTCAAAGATTTGTAAATCTCTGGGTAGCTTAGCTTTAAGTCTTCGATTTCTCCAATGAAAATTTCAAATTCAAAAGTTTTGCTCTCTTTTGGTCTTAATTCTAAAGTCTCAAACTCTGCTCTCGTTTCTAATCCCCATCCAGAACTCTCAAGCCATAAAGCTGTATTCTCTTCTTTTGGAAAGATCAAGGCTATTAAGTCCTCATCGAAGTCAATTAAGCCAAAAGCTTTAACTTTTGTTCCAATTCTGACCCAATTCTTGTTTTCAATGTGCAAAGTTTCATCAATCCAAATTTGCTTTTCCCCTCCGGGCTTTCCCAAATAGCCAGCCCAAGCCATGGTATATCCTAAAGAAAAGCCATCCCAATTGACTTCACTTCTGAATACATCTTCCCCCTCATTTGTAAGTTTTACAGTTAACTTTGCCTTATTTTTGTTGAGAACTTCAAAGATTTTTTCAACAAGAACGTCTCCAACTTTTGTTGTCCCTGTTACTCTGTTCCCCTCTCTTTGGATTTTGTACTTGTTAGTTGCTAGGGAACCGGGCCAAGGTTCGTTCAAAAGCCAATCCCAGAGAGGATAGCTTTTCCCCATAGCTCCCCTTTCGCCAGCATCTATGATGTTTTGTCCATCGAGATTCCAGCTTACAAGTCTAAAACCGATTTCTGAAACTTCAAAGCTTTCTTGAGAGCTTGAATATGGAACTAATGAGAAGAACAGCAACACAGCTAAAAGTATGCTAACCTTACGCATTGTATCACCAAAAGAGATACACAAAAGAAGTAAATAAAGGTTTAGATATTCTCCCTTAAATCGATAATGTGCTCAAGCTCTGGACCAGTCCTTATTAAGGCAACGGGGACACCAACTTTGTCTTCTATTTCTTCAATGAATTCTTTAGCTCTCTTTGGAAGTTTATCGTAATCAGTGACTCCCAAAGCTTCTTTGTCATATTTGTCAAGCATTGTAATGGCAAGCATAGTTGCTCCGTTAATCCTTGCGGAGTAACGAGCAAAGTCAAAGTCAAACCATCCAACCCTCCTCCTTCTTCCAGTCACTGTTCCATACTCAACCAAGCCCAATCTATCCGCTTCTTCCTCGGGCATCTCCGTTGGGAAAGGTCCTGCACCAACTCTCGTTGGGAAGCTCTTGAAGACAACTATAACATCGTCTATTCTTGTTGGACCTACTCCAACATCACTTGCTATTGCAGAAGCGCTCGTATCTTTCGATGTGACGTACGGATACGAACCGAAGTATAAGCTAAGCCCGAAACCTTGTGTTCCTTCAATCAAAACCAGCTTACCCTCATCTAAAGCATCATTAACCTCTTGAGCAACATCGGTTAAATAAGGCTCTAATTCCTTTATGTCCTTGACTTGCCTTGCCTTACGCATAACTCTATCTGCATTTGCTGGACCACATCCACTTCCGGTTGTTCCTATCTTTCCATGCAGATGTGAATTCGTTCTATCCAACTCCCTATGTGCTAGTTCGATAATTGTACAGCGATAGTCAATACCAACCCTCTTCTCAACATCGAAGGGTTTTAAGTGTTCAAGCTCATGGAAGAAAACTTCTGGATCAACTAAGACGCCAGCACCAACCAAAAGTCTTGCCTTTCTTTGCATAAATCCTGTTGGGAGTTGCCTTACTGCATATTTAACGCCATGTATATAAACGCTGTGTCCTGCATTTGTTCCTACTCCTCCTCTTGCAATAACCTCTGGTTCATCGTGCTGAGCCAAATAAGCTATGATTGAGCCCTTTCCTTCATCTCCCCATTGTCCACCTACGACTATTACACTTGGCATTTTTCTTTCACCCAAAAGAGTTATCCATAGTTATGTTGGTGGCATCTTTAAAATGATTGCGGTTGCGGTATTGACACGAAGATGTTTAATTTTAAAGTCTCCACTTTTCAACAATGCCTCACTAATTATGATGATCATCGTTGTATGTAGAATCCCGACTTTACGTAATTTCCACTCTCGATTAAATAGCTTATTGGCTTCCATACAAGTTTTCTTGTTATCCTCCTTGTGCTGTATCTATCAACCCCTGCTATCACAATTATGAAGTTCTTTTTATTCCATGGATTTCTTATGACTTGAAGAATACCAAGTGGATAATTCTGCGGGATTTTTAAATTGGGGGAAATTTCCTCTCTGGAGATGGCACTTTTAATAAGAAATGCCCTGAAGTTTTTAACATTGCTGATATTACGCTCCAACTTCCAAGTTCCATTGAAAACAAATTTTATCGGCAGTTTATTGTTCAATTTTCTCGCTATTTCATTTGCTCCTGGTCCGCCAATGATGATGAGATTTTGCTTTAAATCTTCATCTGTTAGTTCTTTATCACTTTTAGCAACTATTACTGGCTTTGTTGAATAAAAACCCCAGAATGTGAGCTTTTTCAATCTTTCCTTTAATTCAAGAGCTGTTTCTTTATCGTATTCATTTCCGCTTTCATCTGGATTGTTTGTGCTGTAAACAAGTATCAGCTTGCCCATTGTATAGCTTTTATCAAGAGCTAGGAAGCTTGTAATTGGTGTTTTCTCCCAGAAATATTTGCTCACATTTTCTGGAGTAGCCCATCTCTGCATGTGCTCGATTAAGGTTGGGATATACTCTTCAAAGGTTTCATTGCTTTTCCTAGTTTCCTCAAAATTCTCAAGTTCTCTCATCAAGTCTTCAACAAGATAAAATCCCAGTGCATGATCTTTTAAAATTCCCCATTTTGAATTTTCGGGATATTCATTTTTAATGACATAGTGTGCTGTGGCTTCAACAAGACTTTCACTAATATATCCCTCATTTGCATCAAAATGTCTGTCATATTGGGCAAATGCAAGGCTAGTTTTGACATATCTGAAGTAATAATCGACCTTTGAAAATTCGTGGGCATATTTTTTAACCATTGAATTTATATAACCATGAGAAAACTCATGAACAGCTATCCAAGTATAGGAAAATCCGCTATCTTCTAAGTCTATTACACTCCCAACATAGTAAACTTCCCTTTCTTTACGTGCAAAGCCAGGATGAATCCAAATACTATAAGACAATGAGATGTGGTATTCATCATACTGATGTCCAAACAGATTGTCAAACTTTTCAAGAAACTTTGGTTTTAAGGCTTCTTTTGCTGGTCTTATTGCATTTTTATATTCTCTCACATGGGAATTGTAAAACCTCATGAAGTTGCTCTCCTTTGCAAAGCTCACCAATGCTTTTAAAAGTCCACTTAAAAGAGGATCATCTTCACTTTCATTTCCCAAATAGGGCATAATGACTACTTTCGCTGCCCATTCTATTATAGAGTAATCCCTTATGTAATACGGCAGCTCTCTTGGAAAAGTCTCTCTCATTAAATAAACTGCTTCATGATTCTTATATGGAGCGAAGTAAGTTAGGACAGCGTCAATATACTCCTGCGGAGCAATTATAAAATCATCACTTCCGTTAAAGGCTAAAATATAAACTATGGCAAAAAGCTCTAAGTTTGGATTGATCTCCACAACAACATTTGGTTTTTGAACTTCAGCGGTGGTAAGTTGAAACGGGGAGAGAATCAAAAGCAAGCTTAGAATCAATGAAACTCTCTTCACATTACCACCAAAATAAGTGGGAAAGTTAAAAATAAAAGTTTTGCTCCAAAAAACATAAAACCTCCGAAGCTTAACTCATTTGGGTGTTTAAAATGATAAAAAACAAGCTCATTGTTGTCACTGGAGGAGCTGGGTTCATAGGTTCCCACATCGCAGAAGAGCTTAGCGAAGATAACGATGTAATCGTGATTGACAACCTCTATGCTGGAAAAATTGAAAACGTTCCTCCAAATGTAGAGTTTATTCAAGCTGATATTAGGGATTATCACAGCATAGCTGAGATGATATCTCAAGCTGATTACGTTTTTCATGAAGCCGCGTTAGTTAGCGTCGTTGAAAGCATAGAGAAGCCTATTTTGACGGAAGAGATTAATGTCCTTGGAACGCTTAACATTTTAAGAGCTTTGATGGATGGAGAAGGAAAGTTAATTTATGCCTCATCTGCCGCTGTTTATGGTAATAACCAAAATTTACCGCTCAAAGAGAATGAAAAACCAAAACCAATGTCTCCCTATGGCGTCACAAAGACTACAGGAGAGTACTACTGCAAGGTGTTTTATGAAATTTATGGTGTTAAAACCACTATTCTACGTTACTTCAACGTTTTTGGACCGAGACAGGGTTTTAATCAATACTCTGGAGTAATAAGCATCTTCATAAATAGGGCTTTAAAAGATGAGCCTTTGATAATCTTTGGGGACGGAAAGCAGACAAGAGATTTCATTTACGTTAAAGACGTTGTTATGGCAAACATTTTGGCAGCAAAGAGCAATAATGCAAATGGCAAAACATTTAACGTTGCAAGGGGGGAGCAGACCACCATTTTAGAGCTGGCACTAAAGATAATTGATGCAACAGATTCAAAAAGTTCTATACTATTTGACAAACCAAGACCTGGTGATATAAGACACAGTTTGGCTGATATAAGCAAAATCAAGAAGCTTGGCTTTAAGCCTAAATACAGCATTGAAGATGGGCTTTTGGAAACGATTGGGTGGTATAAAAAGGGTGAGTAGATTCCATGGTTTTTCTATAACGTGAGGGAGCTTCGATGAAAAAACTCTATCACTTAGTACTCTTCACCACTGCGTTAAGGGTTTTTGGAGATGCTATTGAGAGTGTAGCTATTCCGTGGACGTTGCTAAGAGGAACAGGCTCCCTATTAAGTGTAGCAGGCTATTCCCTTGTTTCAATGCTTCCTTGGATGCTCTTTCCTCCTCTCTTGGGAAAAGTTCTTGATAGGGTTGAGCGAAAGGTGAAATTGGCGTTTTTGAGCATGATACTGCAAGCTATATTGGTTGTTTTTCTCATCTTCAGCTTCTCAAATGTTTGGCTTGCATATATTTTAATCTCTCTCATTTCTGCTCTAGATACTCTTCACAGATATTTTGGATTTACACTAATTGCAACAATAACTTCGGAAGAAAGCGAGCTCCAGAGGCTTAACGCAACTTTGCAGGGTATTAGCAGAGGTTTTTCTCTTTTAGCATTCCCCTTTGCAGGTTATTTGGCATATCTCTTTGGTGCAAGGCTGCTATTTATGGATGCACTCTTCCTTATCTTTGGGGCTTTTTCATTAATGCCTTACCTTAATGTCAAAGTTCTGAAAAAAGAGGAATCTGAAAGCCCTGCAAAGCTTGAACTCACTCTTAAAACGGTCGCTCTTTTTATAGGAATTATCTTAACCTTTAACTTTGCTATTTCCTCATTTAAGATCTTTCTCTTCAGCACCTTGAGGAATTTAGAGCTTGGGGAAGCTTTATATGGAACGCTTCAATCTATTAGAGACATTGGTGGTTTAATCGCACTTCTAGGCATTGTTTCGCTCTTGAAAAAGTTAGAACTTAAAAAAGCCGCTTTTATTGGAATGCTTCTTCAAAGCCTCGCTTTGATATTGTTCGGATTCTCAAAGGTTTGGGCACTCTTTTTTGGAGTTTTTGTTCTTGGTTTAGGCGGACAAATGCTTAATGTCTCAATGGATAGCATCTTCCAGAAGCACTTTCCCCTTGAAAAGCTTGGCACTTATAGGGGGTTATTTGATGCCTTAGCGACGATTATTATTCCGTTATCTCATCTAACTTTTGCATTTTTACTTGAGAGTGGTTTTAACATTAGAATGCTCTCCATTATGGTGTCCTTACTTGGGATTTTGAGCTCTTTTGGGTTCTGGACTTTCTTAAAAAAGCCTTATAAGGTTTGAAAGCGATAAAAAGAAAAGGTTGGTGTAAAGAATGAGAACAATCTTTGTAAAAACAAGGAAAGGATTGCTTGTAGTTGGTGTTGTTTTCCTTGCAGTTTTCATTATTGCGCTCATAGTTATTGCTCAAAAAACAGGAAAAATGCCGCTTTGGGTCTTTGGAGCTTTTATTTTTCTCCTTTTATTAGTGGGTATTGGGATTATCGCCTCATATAGTTCAACCAAGAAAGTTGAGAAGTTTATTAGCAACGTTAATATCTACGAAGATAAACTAACCTTTTCAAAGCCATTAAAAGTAGAGGAAGGATACTTTAAAGCTACTGGGGAGTGGCATTCTAGTGGTAGAAGCAGGAGTTATCATGTCAGTAGGGAGTTTATATCTCACAGAGAAATGGAAACGGCGGAGATAACTTTAGAAGTTAAACCTTTCTTTCTTGCAATAGCCCAAGACGGCTCTGGAAAGATATACCTATCAGGAGTTAGGGTTTTGGATGAAGAATTTAAAGATATTGTAATTCTCTACGCTTTGCCAAGTTATAGATTGGAGTTCCCCCAAGAGACTTTAAGCGTTTCTACCCAAGAAGACTTTGCAGAGTTGAGGATTAGTCCAATTGAAAATGGGTTTAGAGGTTATTTACAAGCTAACTTGAGCAAGGCAAGAAAAGCAAAAGTGGAATTGATAGCAAAGGGAAAGGTTGAAGTTAAGGAGAAAATAACAGAAACCAGAGATGTTGCAAATTTTGAATACAGATTCTTTAATGAGCCTATACTTGTAATCTCGCACTATAATCTTTTAGATCCTCAAAACCTTCTAAGAAATCTTAAGCTTGGAAGAGTAATAGCAGGACATGGTATTTTTGTCCTTAGACTAGCTTTGGATTTGCCATTTAAGCGGGATGTTAAAGAAGAGTTGAAATTTGAAGTGAAAATGGAGGAAAAGGAGGACTTTTAGGACATCACTTCTTTTGAACTCTAAACTTCATTGCCTGTTCTTGTTGTATTTTTTGAGCCTTTCTTGCTAAGTCTTGTAGCTTTTGTTCTAAGTTTTGAAGAGCATCTTGAGTCCTTTTAATTGCATCCTCGTACTCTTTAATCCTCTCGTCAAGATATTTTATTGCATCATCAAAGCTTTTTTCAATTGCATAACCCGCTCCAATGCTAACTATTGCATTGTTCTTATCAATTATTTGTCCTTTTAAAAATGAGCCAGCCCCAATAGGAACTAAAATCTCTGGTTTTTCCTCTTCAACTTCTTTAAGCTTTTCCAGAGTCTCCTTAACTGCTTTAAATTCGTTCATTCCCAAATTTAAAAGTTCTAAATTTTGTGCCAAAAGCTGAGCTTGAGCTTGTAAAAGCTGATATTCATAAGCTAACTTTTCCAAAGCTTCCTGACTTTGTGCCATAACTTTCACCTCCAAGAAGAATTTGAAGGGAGAATTTTTAAGGGTTTGGATTTACTTGTGTTGCTCTCTAAGAAAAGCTAAAGAGTTGCTTAAGGTGTAATAATAAAGTGAAAGATTTAATGAAAAGGGGTCATGCTGTTTCAAGGCTGAGTCTTCTAACTATTGGATTCTCGGCTTCCTCTGGGCTAATTTCTTCAATTTTTTCAATCCAGATTTTGCTTCTCTTTACCTTGTGTTTACTTCCAATGTCTGAGTAGACTAATTCAATAACATCCTCTGGTTTTACTGCTCTATATTCCTTTGTGAATGGTTGTTTTTCTTTTCCAATTGCAAAGGTTCCCTTAACGCGATAAACCTTAACCTCCATCTTTCCTCACCCCAAAAATCCTAATGCTTCCTCAATTTTAACGATTTCTGGACCAGTAGTTAAACTGCCAACCGCAACACCAAAGGAATTAGCCAGCATACATGAGCCTACAAAGGGAACTCCCATGTTAGCGGTTCCGAGATAAACATCAACACCAAACAAATCTTTAAGCCATTCCAATTCTTCTTCAGTTGTATCTGGGTGCACTATTCCGCCTTTATTGGTTATAACTCCAACGCTTCCAACAGCGTAGTAGGTTGCTATAATTCCCCTCTCAACTTCAACTCCCAAAATGTCCTCAATCTGCTTTGCCTCATCCTTTGTGAATTTTGCACTAACTAAAGCAGCTTTATCATTAGCCAATATCAAGTTTCCAAAAGCAGTTAGCTTACTAAAGAGTGGCTCAATTCTTAGGTCTATATCAAATTCTTTCAATGCATTGTTTATCCTTTCAAGCTCGTTATCCCAGATGTAATGGGGGACTATTATAGCATTTGAATTGCCTTTGGCAAAGATTCCAACAATCCTTGATTTCATTATGCTTGTCTCAATTAAAGGAACCCTTAAAACTCCCCTAAGAACTTCTAACTTGCCCTCTTGCAAACCTTCCCTAATAAGAACTACCTTATCGGTTGCAACTCCAAACACACCCAAATATGGTGAATTTTCAAAATCTAATCTCTCAATATGCATTTTCGCACCTCATCATTAAATTAAAATAAAATCAGGCAAGGTGAACCTCTGCAACCTTGATTCTTCCTTCTTCAGTCTCTTTTTCCTCTATTGTAACCTTGACTCTAAGCTTGCTTGGTGGCTTTTCTATCCCACGTTCCCAGATCTTCTCGTTGACATCGGTACCTATAATTACTTCTTGAGCCTTTGTGTGCCTTGCTACAAACTCCTTAACGAACTTTACTGCCCTTGGAGCTCTTTTCCATCTTGGAACGATCTTCTTTATCTTCTTAATTGGGACGGTATAAACTCTCTCCTCTGCCATAGCTCATCACTCCTTAAGCTTTGTCCTCCTCCAGTATCTTCTCTTTGGATGCGTCATAACTTTTCTGTTTGTTTTAATAATTACCCAAACGGGAACTCTCCTATTTTGCTTACCCGCTTTAGCCAAGCGAAGCTTCTTTGCAAGTGGCTTATATCTTGCCATTCCTATCCCTCCTTAGGTTATCGTAATTAGTTCTAACCAAGCTTCAAGCTTAAGCTTATTTAAATCTTCCCCTTAAGTTTTTATATTCAGAGCTAACATTTTAGTCTCCTTTTATAAATCTTGCCTCGTGATGGATATTAAGACTATGCATTCTGGCTTAAAGAATATTCACCATCCTTAAGAATTTTTGGTGAAGAGTGATATTTGTTCCTGTGAGAATAAGTTAGAGAATCAAAAAGAAGATAAAAATTATAAAAATCTGCGGATAGTACATCAAAAATAATTCTTAAGATTGGCTCATACACGATTTTTGGACTCTTGTAAATTCCATTATTCCTCCTGGCATAAAACGAGTTCTATTATCTATTTTGTACTCTATTTTTGGTCTTAATAAAAGCATTTTTACAGAGGGATTCACTTTAATATAAACAACAATGTATCTTTTTTCTCGTGATGGAATTAGACACCCTGTCACAGGAAGAATATTGTTTTCTGGAATGTCTGAAGCATTATGTATTGAAGGTAAGTTAAGAATAGATGTTGCATTGTAACAAGCTATCGCGATAGTTCTGACTTTTGAGGCATTAAGATTATAGGCAATATTTGTGACATAGATATTTCTATCTGTAGGATTGAATAATCCTATCTCATAGGCTATAAGTTTGGTAGCTTCTTCTACTGTGAAAATTTTTGAATTAAATTCCGTAATTAATAAATCGGAAGAGGTATTAAATACAACTTCAAAACTCCAGTTCCCAAAAGGAAGTATCAATTTTTGTTTAGTGTTTGAGGTCCAGATAGAAACATTTAACTTTAAGTTTCTGAGTTCGTAAGTCCCTATATACCAAGGAGTTATTGGTATCTGTAATTCAAAATATCCACGAGAAGATCGCTTAAGTTCTTTCCCCCTGTATTTAACCCACGAATTGAGATTTGGAGCATATGCAGTTATACTAGTATTTTTTTCTAATCTTAAAGGACACCAATAGATTGTTGCTTCTATAGTCTCGTTTGGACTTGCATATACATAGGCTAGGTGTTCGCTGATAAATGTACCAGTGCTTTCTAATTTTCGTTCTGAAATTTTATGAGAATAAATTCCAATTAAAAGAGATGAAAAGAGGACAAATGAAATAATTATTACAGACGCTGAATAAATCTTTTCTTCTAAGTGTTTCTTCACTGTTCTTCACCTTGTAGCTATGCTCTTACATTCTGGTGTCCATTCCTGTCTCGCATAAGCATAGGCATACTCATCTGTTGCATATTCTCTGCCAAATCCATCTACTATATATTTTCTTTGAATGATTTTATAAACTGGTTGTCTATACCTCCAATATAGGATAAGTGTCTCTCCGTAATTACAAGTTGCACTACAGCTAATACTTTCACAATCTTCTTCTCCTATAGAAAACCCCACCTCTGCTTTAATCTCTGATTTAGACACTTTTACTGTACCCCAGAGAACAGTTTCACTGCAGTGGCTTATGGTCTTTTTTACGCTACAGCTAGTGGTATAACATGTATGCCTTACTTCTTCTACCCATGGTCCATAATTTATTGTATATACATACGAGTCCACTATTCTCCATTCTGTAAAAGGACCAGGTATAATGTCCCCTTCATTTGACTTTATAATTTTCTCTGCACTCGCAATTTCTGTAGTAGCCGCTAAAGCCAATACTCCCAACACTAAACTTAACAATTTCTTCCATTGCAATTGGCATCACCTACCAGATTTTTTACACCTGTATCTTAAACTCCCAGGATATATAAATTTTTCCTTCTGCTTTAGTTAATTTATTTTTTCTATTTTAAATAATAATTTTTTTAGACTATAGTTTTATTAGTTATTATAGCCAAAAGAAAGCTGAGTAAGAGATTGAACAAAAATCGACATTAAATTGAAAGGCCAAGTTACAATGAAACGAACTCAACTCTTAGTTTTAATAAATCTCTTTCCACCCCAAAACCCTTGACTGATAATGTCTCTTGGGGAAGATGCTTAACGGATCAATACCTTTCTGTCTGAGCAAATATCTAAGCTCAACTTCGTAATCGCTCTTTTCAAGCTTTTCACTCTCTCTAATCTCAATAATGAAAAGCTTCTCTGTAAGCTCTCTAATCGTTTTATATCCCAATCCGAGTAAAGGACGAATATATTGAACGTTAAATCTATCTTCTAAGCTTCTTGCCTTTGGCAATTCCAACATTGGAACCCTGTCATCTCTTCTTGTTCCATCACTAATCCTTTTGACCTCTTCCATCTTTGCAACTTCTTCTAAGGCTCTTTCATGGATAAACTGAATCGCTCTATTTGGGTGTCCATCTTGAATACAAATTTCAGCAGCTTTTTCTAAGATCTTTTTATCGAGAAAAATAACATCATGCTCAAAACCTAAAGCCTCAGCGGTTTTCTTTGCATATTTCCAACTATCTAAAACTCTAAAATTAATCGTAACCAGCTTAACCTCATAACCAATACTTCTTAGAATGTAAGCGGCTAGAGAAGAATCTTTTCCTCCACTGTAAAGGTGATAAACTTCCATAGAATCACCAAAAAGAAGTTAAAAGGTCACCATTTAATCCTGTACTCCTTTCTCGTCCTTGCATCTATCTGGGCTAAGATTCTCTTAAGTTTTTCATCACTGATTTTTTCCCTTATCTGTCCCGCTTGATAGAGTTGAACCAATATAAGCTCCACTTGTCTCGCAAGTTCGGGTTTGACGAGTTTTACTCTGTTCAGTCTTTCCCTCGCTTCTGGAGTTAGTATTCTCCTTAATATTGCCTGTATCTGGGCTTCAATTTCCATTTGTCTTCTGGCTTCTTCCTCTTGGGCTTTTTGTTGCTCTGCTAGTTTTCTTTGTAGTTCTAAAAGTTTTTTTCTCCTGATTTCTTCAATATCTTCAGCCATGAGCGTCACCTCCAAAAGTCTCGCTAAAGGAAGATAAGCAAAAGGAATTAAAAAGTTATTGCAACTGCATGACAAAGATAAAAATTTGGGGTTTAATAAAGAAAAGCTCAGTACTTCTTAAGCTCTGGAATAATCTCCTCTAATTCCTTCTTAAGTTCGGTTGCTGCCTTATCTAAAAAGCTTCTTCCCTTTGGAGTTACTATCCTTCCCTCTCCTGGAACTTTTGTTATGAATCCAGCTGCCTCAAGTTGTTGGAGGGCTTTCCTTATTATGCTTCCACTTCCCTTGTAGAACTTTTCTGGAGCATGACCTCTATTCTTTCTTCCGCCATAGTAGGTCCTTAATCTTTCAATACCAACGGGACCATCAATGTAGATTTTTCTTAAGATTGAAGCAACTCTATAGTACCACCAATCGTCTTGCTCTGGTATTCTTTCCTTGTGTCTTCCTGTTTTAACGAATAATGCCCACTCTGGTGGCTTAATCTCTTGTATCTCCTTCAACTTTTGAGCAACCCTTTCAACGAGCAAATCACCAGGAACATCATAAACTGTCGCCATCCTCATTCACCCCTTCCTTTCTTGAATTTCTTCCTAAATTGAGCGATATCGAGCTTGATCTTTTTAACGGGCTTTTCTTCCCGCTCTCCCTTTGAAAGTTCCTTAAGCTTGAGCTTCCTTAAATACTTTTCCCAACCTTCTCTTGGACGGAATAATATAAACCTTTTGCCTCTCACATCTATTAACTCACTATCAGTAAGCTGGGCAACTTTTTCGGCTATTTGTTCTCTTTTCATTTGTGTCACTATTAGAGCACCTTTCTTAATCTCAACCTTTAAAATGCCGTCTTTTTCCAGTTGGGTGTTAATTTCATTTATTACACTCTCATCTAACCCCTTTTTTCCAATCCATGCTCTAGGTTCAATATCATAATATTTCGCTCTTATAGCTCTTCTCACTTTTCCAGGTAGGCGTTTTTCCATCTCTCACACCTCTTTAAATTTTCTCGCTCTCGCTAAAGGAAAGCTACATGCTTTATAAACTTTGGGTATTTTTAAAGATTGCTTCAGCTGTTGATATGTGCTTGGTATATATCATATTAAATTGAAGTGATTTAAGAGTTGAGTAATTGTTTTTTATTTTTCTGTTTTGGCTCTTTTTGTTGTGTTTTTGTTGTCTAAAAGCAATTTTGTGTTATGGAGTCAATTTTGTTTTGTAACGA
>MTLP01000028.1 GCA_002009975.1 Thermococcus sp. JdFR-02 | reverse complement strand
TTCTCCATCTTCATAGCCTCAAGAATCAACAAACCCTGACCCACACTAACCCTATCACCCTCCCTAACCAAAACCCTCAAAACCTTACCAGGCATAGGAGCAGAGACAACACCCTCGCCTACTGCGACCTTTGGGGTTTCAGGCACGGAAGGAGCAGGAGGGATTTGTGGAGTAGGAATAGGAGCAACTGGAGCAACTTGTGGAGCAGTTTGAGGTGTTTGTATTGCACTTAATGGGATCCCCAAATCTCTGGCTTCAACTTCATAGCTTTCGCCTTCAAACGCAACCCTAAACTTTCCTACACCTATTTCTTCAACCTCAACTTCATAGGTAACCCCATCAACAATGACTTTAACCTTTCCTTTCATTCTTACCACTTCCCTAATTCATAATTGAAATTTTCAACTTCATCCATTTGAGTTTGTAAACCATAAATATACCAACTTTGAGAAGGCTTTCTCTTAAAAGGTAAAGGTCTTAGTTGGGCATTCTTCTCAGCTATATAGCTTAAAATGGCAGCTGTAATTATCGCGAGCTTCTTTGGTTCAATCTTAGGCTTCTCTTCTACCTTTGGTACTTCAGCTTTCTCTTCCTTAACCTTAACTTTTTCCTCTTTCTTAGGCTTCTTTGGAAGTGTCAATACCCTTTCGATATATCCTATTCCTTCCATAGCTAAAGCTAAAATGATAAGAACTCCAAAAACCACTGAAACTCCCAAAATTGTAATATAGAGACCTTGAAGGAATGCCTCCCAAGTTATCATCTCTCACACCTCATAATGGAATATTCCCGTGTTTCTTTGGTGGTAGTTTTGCCCTCTTACTCTCCAAAGCTTCTAAAGCCAGAATTATCCTTGCTCTTGTTTCTGCTGGATCAATTACATCGTCGATATATCCCCTTGAAGCAGCAATATATGGGTTTGCGAACCTTTCCCTGTACTCTCTAATCTTTTGTTGCCTAAACTCCTCTGGATTTTCAGCTTTTGCAATTTCTTTCCTAAATATAATGTTCGCAGCGCCTTCTGGTCCCATAACCGCTATCTCCGCGGTTGGCCATGCATAAACTATATCAGCACCCAAATGCTTTGAGCCCATAGCCAAATAAGCTCCACCATAGGCTTTCCTTAAAATTATGGTAACCATTGGAACAGTTGCCTCTGCATAAGCGTACAAAACTTTTGCACCGTGTCTAATTATTCCTCCATGCTCTTGGTTTACACCGGGCAAATAACCTGGAACATCTACTAAGGTCACTATTGGAATGTTGAAGGCATCACAAGTTCTCACAAAGCGAGCAATCTTATCACTTGAGTCAATATCCAAGACTCCAGCTAAGTGAATTGGATTGTTTGCTACAATTCCAACTGTTTGACCGTTAAAGCGTCCAAAACCTACAACAGCGTTTGGAGCAAAGTAGGGCAATACCTCAAGGAAATCTGGGTTTCCATTGACATCTCTATCAACGATTTCATAAATAACCTGCCTAACATCGTAACCTTTGTTAGGATCATCTGGAACAATCTCATAGAGTTTCTCTGTTTTCCTAAATGGTGGATCAGTTGATTGCATCCTTGGAGGCTTCTCCATGTTGTTTGAGGGCAAATAACTAATCAAACGCCTAACTAACATTAGAGCTTCTTCATCACTATTGGCTACTAAATGTGCTTGTCCGCTCTTTTGAGCATGTGCCAATGCTCCACCCAATTGTTCTGAAGAAACCTCCACACCAGTTACCGCTTTAACAACTTGTGGACCTGTAATGAACATGAACGTTGCTGGATTATTTACCATAACTATAAAATCACCAATTGCTGGGCTGTAAACTGCTCCACCAGCACATGGACCCATAATAACAGTTATTTGTGGGACAACTCCACTTGCTAAAGTGTTCATTCTAAAGATCTCACCATAACCCTTTAGCGAATCAACACCCTCTTGAATCCTTGCTCCACCCGAATCATTTAAGCCAATTATTGGTGCACCTACTTCCATAGCAAGTTCCATAACCCTCTTTATCTTAGCTGCATGCATCTCTCCCAAAGAACCACCCATAACTGTGAAATCTTGAGCAAATACAAATACCAATCTTCCATCGATAGTTCCATAGCCTGTCACAACACCATCTGCTGGAAGTTCCATTTTATCGAGACCAAACTCAGTATTTCTGTGCTTAACAAACATGCCAAGTTCAACAAAACTACCCGGATCTAAGAGCTTTTCTATCCTTTCCCTAGCTGTAAGCTTTCCTTTTTCATGTTGCTTCTTGACTTTTGCTTCTCCACCCATTTTAATGATTTTCTCCCTTTTTTCTATAAGCTCTTTAACCTTTTCTTCCATGCTCATAAAAATCACCTCGACGCTGAAAATTTGTAGTTTGTAAAGTTTAAAAGCATTTTTATAGATATAAAATGCTCAAAAGAACACAAAAGAACATAGTTTAGCTAAACCTCAACTTTTTTAACAACCTTAACTCTTCCAGCTTTTCCTACCTCCCCTTCAATCTTGAATATTTTTCCAAAAAATTGCTCAACAACCCATACATTGGTTATTAAATGCTTCGTAATTTCACTTACCCAAATTTCCCCTCCAACAAACGCTAAGAATGGAATTAGCTGATCCCCCAAGAATCTATCAACTGCATAACCTGACTTTAACTGCTCAATTAATTCCAAAGCTGCTTCGCTTCCCACTCTTTCCGCTGGTTTTCCCTTTTTACCTAAGCTATCCCCTCCCAACCTAAGAACATCAGTATTTGCCCAAATAACTATCCCGCTCCCAGGACCTAAATGAAAATCCTTTTGAGGTTCATAAAATTCCTCATCAATTTTCACAGGTATTTTTGGATAATGTTTCGTTAGAACTTCCTTTGCAGCTTTTGCTTGTCTGATTGCAACGTAAGAGGGTAGCCTTACAGCATGGCTTACTCCCTCAAAGCTCTCTATTTTTGTGAACTTCTTTACTATAAGCTCCTTCCTCTCTTCCCAAGGCTCAACTTTCCCAACTACTAATCCTCCACCTCTCGGATAATGTCCTCTCCTCTTTATCTCAATCTCAGCTCTTATTCCTATTTTTTCTAAAGCATAGAGGGTTACATGCTTTAGGTAATCTACTGGAGGAGACCAAGGAACGTCAGTCCCACCAGTTATTTCAAAAGTCACTTCTCCATTACTAAAAGCCATAGCTGGTAAAAGAGCTTGCAAAACTAAGGTAATGCTCCCTGCGGTTTTAATTGGAACCTTTATATGCTTTGTTTTAATTTTTCCTGGATAAAATTCCAAAGTCGTTGATCTAAGCTTAGCACCTTTAACCCGAGCATTACAAAGTTCTTTAACCGCTAAAATTCCATATAAATGTTGATTAGACAAACCGGGATTTGGTCTGTTCGCCCTAATGTTGATGATTTTTATAGGCTCTCCAGTTATTGCTGACAAAGCAATTGAAGTTCTTAGTATTTGACCCCCTCCCTCACCATAACTCCCATCTATTACCTTCATTAGTGCTCACCAATCATGATTAGCAAAGCCTCTTTTAAAAGCTCTAAGTTTTCCTTCTCTGGAGCTCTAGCTTTAAGTTTTTCAAACAGCTTGACAAGATTTTTAAAAGCAACCATGGTGCGGTATTCTCGAGGTATGCGTCTAACAACAGAGAAAGGCAACTCAACTCTAAATTTCCTTTGCAGCATTTCCCTCATCAAGTCTTCATCAAACTTTGGAAACCTTATGATAACAGGAAAACCCAAATCATTATATTTTTGAGAATCCTTTGTCTCAACGACCAAAGTGAAGTCCACGGGAATTTTATAATATTTTGATCCGATGGAAAACTTGACATATCCCCTATGTTTAATTTTTCTTAGCTTTTTTACAAGCTCTATTGGAGGCTCTGAAAGTATTAGATAACCTTTGTAGGCTTTAAAAAACAAGGGAACTGAATAGACATTTTCTTCAACTTTTTTAAACTTGAATTCATCTAGATCATCCACACAAGAGTCCCAAAATATTAGCGGAGTCTTTACTAAAACCCACTCAACTTTAGAAGATACCTTTTCGTGAAGCTTTTCATCAAAAACCTGAAGAACCCCATCTCCAAATTCTAAGTATCTTGGAATTTTGACCTGCCCTTTAACGCATTTTTCAAGAATCTTATCAATGTCTATTTCAGCTTCATTTATTATTAAAGAATCCTCTCTTAGCTCTAAAAGTTCTAATGAGCTGAGATATTCTTGAGGAATCTCTTCAGGAGGAAGAGCACTTAAATCGATATAAGGTTCAATCTCTTCCAATTCTTCCTGAGTCTTTCTCTCTTCATGTCTCTGCGACAGCTTTTTTAGCAGCTCTAGAAACTCATTTGTCACCACTGTGATTTGATACAACTTATCAGTTCCTTTAAGATACAGCACACCATTTGAGACTAATTTTAAACCTAATCTTGATAGATAAGCAGACAACTTTTCCTCTGTTCTTGTGCTGATAACCGCTTTTCCACTTACATCCTCATAACCTTCATCAACTATGAGATAATCCTGTGGATACAAGTTTTGTTGGTGAAAAAAACGATTTAAAATTTCTAGAGTTTTCTCCTTATCACTACCATAAACTTTGATAAATTCTACACTTCCATCCCTTTTAACCCCTATAAAAATAACTGAATCGTAGCGTTCCTTCGGAATCAAAAGCTCATCTTCAGACATTTCCTTATCCCCAACTATCTTTAACATTTGAATTTTATTAGGTTTTTCTCTTAAAATACTTAAAATTAAGGGTCATATGCTCATAAAGCCTAAAGGTTCACCTGTTTCCAAATTAACGATCTTGATCTCCCTTTTTGTTATATCAATAAAGGCAACACTTTTAACTCCTGTAACATATCCACAAACTTCACCGGGGTTTAGTAATATAGTCCTTCCAACTTCTCTTATTTCGTATTTATGGGTATGTCCTCTTATCACAATGTCATAAAGCTGACTCCTTACAAAAGCCTCAACAATCCTCTCGTCAGTTCCATGAAGAACCGCTATCTTTATTCCCCCAATATTCAACTCAAGGATTTCATCTTCTATCCCTAAAACATTCTTCAGACCCTTTTTCTCTCCATCATTGTTTCCAAAGACCCCTTTAAGAGGAGCTTTTAACTTTGAGAACACCTTTTTAACAAAAGGTGCTACATAATCTCCGCAATGTATCACCAATTCCACGCCTTCCTTATTAAACAGTTCAACTGCTTTTTCTGCTGCTGGCAAATTATCATGAGTATCACTCATAACCCCAATTTTCATATTACCACCGTTTAAACTATACACCATGCGTTTAAAACCATTTGCACTATAATGTATTTGAGGACAACATTTAATATCTTAAAGTATCAATCATTTATGCAAGGTAATAGAGTTGTGGCGAATAGCCATAAACTCTTAAAAAATTACTCCAACAAAGGTGAGATTCATGTTTATGGGGAGAGCTGTAATACCTGTAAAGATTTTGAAGGCATTTGGAGAATGGAAACCAGGAGATATGGTTCTCATGGAAGACTGGAAAGCCAAGGAACTCTTTGAAAGTGGAATAGTTGAAATTATTGATGAGGTTGAGAAAATAATTATTGAACTTGATAAAGCAATTGGTGACGAAAAAGATAACAGACCTCTAGTTGATATCGATGAGACTCTCTACGATAGAGCTGAGTTTTACATTTATTACCTGAATAGGATCCTTGAAAATCCTCAATATCTATCTCCAGAAGCATTAAAGGCATATTTAGCAAAGCTAAGCAATTTAAAAAGCAAGTATGACGATTTAAAAAGGATACGTTTTAACAAAATTTTAAAAGCCGTCATGCTCAGACCAAATAGCTTAGAGATTCTTAGCAGACTTGCCCCAAAGGAGAGAGAACTCTACTTAAAGATGTCAAAAATTAGAATATCCTGGCTTGGTGAGGAGTGATGGAAAGGGAAGAGATGATTAAAGGCTTTTTAGAATTCTTTAGGAATTACTCTGACTCAAAAGGAAATAGGGTGTATAAAAATAGAATAAAAGATGTGCTCACTACAGTTCCCAAACGCTCAATTTCAATTGACTGGGCTCATTTGAATTCTTATAATCCTGAACTTGCAAAGGAAGTAATTGACAATCCAGAGGAAGCCATCTTAGCTGCTGAAGACGCTTTAAGAACCATTCTAATTGAAGACTTCGATGAGGAATTTATTCTGCATCCAAGGTTCTATAACCTATCAAAAACCCTCCTTGTTAAAGAAATAGGCAGTGAACATATAAACAAACTAATCCAGGTTGATGGAATTATAACGAGAGTAAGTGAGGTCAAACCTTACGTTAATAGAGCAGTTTTTGTGTGTAAAGATTGTGGTAATGAGATGATTAGAATTCAAAGACCTTTCAAACAAATAGCAAAGCCAAGTAGATGTGAAAATTGTGGAAGCAGAAACATCGATTTAGATGTCAATAAGAGCAGCTTTATAAATCTCCAAACTTTTAGACTCCAAGACAGACCCGAAAGCTTAAAAGGAGGTCAAATGCCACGTTTTATTGATGCAATTCTCCTAGATGACTTGGTGGATGTTGCTTTGCCCGGTGATAGAGTTGTAATAACGGGAATCTTAAGGGTAATCCTTGAAGCTAGAGAGAAGAGACCGATTTTTAAGAAAATACTCGAAGTCAATCATATTGAACAATTGAGCAAAGAGATCGAGGAATTGGAGATAACGCCAGAAGACGAGCAAAAGATTAGGGAATTGGCAAAGAGACCCGATATAATTGACGCAATAGTGGATTCCATTGCCCCGGCTATCTATGGCTTAAAGGAAGAGAAGAAAGGAATTGCTTTGGCATTATTTGGAGGAGTTACCAAGCAGCTCCCAGATGGAACAAAACTTAGAGGAGAGAGCCATGTTCTTTTGGTTGGAGATCCGGGCGTAGCTAAGTGTGTTGATTATAATACAAAGGTTCTATTAGCCAATGGAAGTCTAGAGAAAATTGGCAAAATAGTAGAAGAAGCGATCAAGCTGGCAGAAAGAGATGGGACGCTTGGGAAAGTGGATGATGGAGTTTATGCACCAATTGATTTAGAGATCTATGCTTTAGACGCTAGAACTCTAAAGGTTATAAAAGCTAAAGCAAATATTGCATGGAAAAGAAAAGCACCAGAGAGAATGCTCAAAATTAAGACTAAGACAGGAAGAGAAATAAACGTCACGCCAACACATCCTTTCTTCACATTTGAAAATGGACAATTTAAGACAAAAAGTGCTAGGGATCTAAATGCTGGTGATTTAATTGCAGTTCCAAGAAGGATTTATCATTTCGGGGAACAACAACCATTAAATATTAATTTTGAAAAGTCAAAATCAAATAATGCAGTTCGTTTGAGAGTTCCAAAGAAAACGAACCCAGAATTCTGGAGATTTATTGGACTCTTAATCGGAGAAGGGTATGCTCAAAAGAGTAACAGTGGAAGTGCAACAATATTCTTTACAAATAATGATGAAAGTCTGTTAGGTGGAGTTTACGAATATCTAATGAACTTGGGATTAAATCCCGCACTCAGAGGACCGCATAAAGGAAAAAAAGCTAGAGAGAGTTATGTTAGCAGTATTGAGCTCTACAACTTCTTAGAAAAACTTGGTGCTGTTGGAAAATCGAGTGAAAAGAAAGTTCCAAAGTTGCTCTTTAAATGCAGTAAAGATGAACTCAGATCATTTCTGTCAGCCTATTTTGATGCTGAAGGAAGTCTCTCAAAAGATAGATTTAAAATTGTAGTAACATCTGCTTCAAAGGAGCTTCTTGAGAACATTCGACATTTATTGCTCAGATTTGGAATAATATCTCAACTTCATGAGACAAAAGCAAGAGCCTCAAATTCGCCAAAATCTATTAGAAAAACATATTACAGATTAACAATAACAGGAAGAAACGTTTTAAAGTTTTATAAAGAAATTGGGTTCACTGTAAAAGAAAAACAAGAACGCTTAGAAAAAATAATCAAAAACGGATTAAAAAATAATCCAAACATTGATGTTTTGCCCTATTTAGGAGAGATTCTAAAAGAGGTAAGGAAATCTTTAGGGCTTTCTCAATTTGAAGTTGGTATAAATCGTTCAACTTACCTTCACTATGAAAGAAACGATAGAAGACCAAGTAGAAAGAACCTCATGATAATAGCTGAAACATTCGAAGAAGCTGCAAGTAACAGAGGAACTAATGAAAATATTAAGAAAAAAATAGAACTTTTAAAGCTCCTCGCTAATTCAGATATCTTATGGGACGAAATTGAAGAAATTAAAGTTTATACACCAAAAGACAAGTGGGTTTATGATCTCCAAGTTCCAGAACATCACAACTTCATTGCCAATGACATTTTTGTTCATAATAGCCAGCTTTTACGTTATATCGCCAACTTAGCTCCGAGAGCAATTTATACAAGTGGCAAGTCTAGCTCAGCAGCCGGTTTGACTGCAGCAGCTGTACGCGATGAGCTAACAGGCTCTTGGGTCCTAGAAGCTGGTGTTTTGGTTTTAGCAGATGGAGGAATCGCATGTCTTCATCCAGATTCAAGAGTTTTAGTGAATAACAAATATGTAAGGATTAAAGAGCTGTTTGATCTCTCACAATCCTATAAAGCAAAAACAAAAGATGAGATAGTGGATATCCAAGAAATAAGTGAAGATGTTATTTCCCTCTCTCTAAGAGATATAAAAACAACAAAAACCAAAGCAACGATATTAAGAAGAAAACATTGGAAAGGGGAACTTTTGAAAATTAAGTTTAAATCGGGTAATGAAATAACCCTAACACCAGACCACCTGTTAATTGATGGTGAGACTTTAGAATGGAAAGAAGCTCAGAAATTTAAAGCTGGAGATAAGATTGTTGCTCCTCTTAAACTACCAAGCATTAAAGAAAAGACATACATCCTTGATATCATTCCAGATAATTGGAAGGTCATGCTTACAAAAGAAGAAAAAGAGGAACTTAAGATTGAAATTTTAAGGAAGTTTAAAAACTTAGCAGAGTTTAATAGAAAATACAATATTTCGAAGGATGTTCTTTCAGGAAGAAGCCAAATGAGCGTCAAAACCTTTAAACAGATTTTAAAGGACTTAGGAATTTATGAAAAATGGAAAGAAAGACCTTTAGCCTTTGGAAGGAAGTTTAGGGGAGATAAACTTAAAGTTGCAACGATAACACCTGAACTCGCTTACTTTTTAGGCTTTGTTTATGGAGATGGATGGATCCAAGAAAGTAAAAGAAGGGCGACCATATTCATTGTTCAATCTACCGCTCACAAGAAGCAAATAGAAGCTATAAAAAGCGTATTCTCCACGTTTTATGAAGGAGATCTTAAAGAATATAAAAGAAGGACAAAGAACAAGATTAATGAACAAAATATCGAAAGTGAGAATATTATTTTCCATATTGACTCACAACTTCTAGTATACCTATACAAATATCTAATTCAAAATAACTTTGAAAATCTCTTTAAACTTGATGATGAGGCACTAAAAGCTTTCATAGCTGGAACATTAGACTCTGACGGATGTATTTCAATAAAAACCTCGAATAATGGTAAAAAAGAGTATCAAGTTGTCCATGTTGAATTTCTGCTTTCTAATGATGAAGAAAAAGACAAAGCATTCATGCTTGCACTAAGAAGGTTTGATATTTATTCACAACTAATTAGGAGTAAAAGTGTTAATAGAATAAGAATTACAGGGAGAGAGGACATTGAAAATCTAATAAAAGCCATTAAGCAATATAGTGTAAAAGTTAAGGACTTACCAATCAAGAAGCATAAAGTTTCATCTTCCAGCGACAAAGTTCCTTCAAAAATTGTTGCAAAAATAGCAAGAAGGATCATAAGGAGTGTGCCTTCAACTATACTTCAAAAGGAGGGATTATGGAGTACGCTATACGCTTATGCAAATGAAAGATATCCCCCAAGTAGAATTCAAATAAAGAAACTACTTGAGAAACTTTCAATACATCTTGACGTTCATACATTAAATCTGCTTAAAGCTCTAGCTAATAGAGATTACTTCCTCGATGAAATTATCAGTATAGAGGAAGTTCCTTACGATGGTTATGTATATGACTTGTACGTTCCAGAATTTCACAATTTTGTTGCAGAGGGTATAATAGTCCATAATTGTATTGATGAGTTCGACAAAATGAGCGATAAAGATAGGAGTGCCATACATGAAGCACTTGAGCAGCAAAGTGTTAGCATCTCCAAGGCAGGTATTACAGCAACTCTAAATTCAAGAACAACCGTTATTGCAGCTGCAAATCCAAAGTATGGAAGATTCAATAAGCTCAAGCCTTTACCAGAACAACTCGATTTACCTCCAACCCTTTTAAGCAGATTTGATTTAATATTTGTCCTAATTGACGAGCCAAATGAAAGGTTAGACTCTGAAATAGCCAGGCATATTCTAAAGGTTAGAAGGGGAGAAGCAGAGGCAGTAGCACCTAAAATCCCCTATGACTTGCTCAAAAAATACATTGCCTACGCTAGGAAGAATATTCATCCAGTATTGAGCAGAGAAGCAATGGATGAGATTCTGCATTACTATGTGAAGATGAGGAGAAAGATAAGAAGTGGAAATGAAGAAGGAGTAAAGCCAATACCCATAACACCCCGTCAATTAGAGGCATTAATAAGGCTAAGCGAAGCTAGAGCAAGGATGCGTTTAAGTGAGGTTGTAACGAGGGAAGATGCTCAGGATGCAATAAGGCTAATTGAATACACGTTAAAGCAAGTCGCAATGGATGAAGAAGGATTCTTAGACATTTCAATCCTTGAAGTGGGCAAATCCTCAAGGCAGATAAATAAGATCGATAGGATATTGGAGATCATTAAAGAGTTAGAAAACTTCACTGAAAATGGAGCACCTATAGACGAAATTCTTAAAGAAGCTGAGAGGTATAACATTCATAGAAGTGAGGCGAGAAAAATTATTGAAAGATTGATGACTGATGGAATGGTTTATATGCCAAAAGATGGATTCTATCGTGTAGCATAGTGGAGGTGATTAAATGACAGGAGGATATGACTATTACGATTATGAAAAGCTCTTAGAAAAAGCTTATGATGAACTCCCAGAGAATGTTAAGCACCATGATTCAAGATTTGAAGTTCCAGCGGCTATTGTTACAATAGAAGGAAATAAAACAATCATTGAAAACTTCAAAGATATTGCAGATGCTCTAAATAGAGATCCTCAGCATCTACTAAAGTTTATCTTGAGAGAAGTTGCAACTGCTGGAAGCTTGGAGGGAAGGAGAGTAATATTGCAAGGGCGCTTTACTCCATATCTAATTGGAAACAAAATGAAGAAATATCTCAAAGAATATGTTATTTGTCCAGTTTGTGGAGCACCAGATACAAAAATCATTAAGAGAGGAAGGTTCCACTTCCTCAAATGTGAAGCCTGTGGTGCAGAAACACCAATTCAACACTTGTGACCCTTTGTTTTCTTTTATTCTTCAAGCTCAATTCCATAAACCTTTTTCGGATTCTCAACATGAATCTTGTAAACATCTTCCTCACTAAAAATTCCCTGTTGTAAAAATGCTTTAGTTCTCTTTGGCACTGTTTTTGGTCCTAAAACTGCTCCCGGTCTTTTTTTATCGTCGATGTAATCCGTTTCCATTAAAAATCTATTTCCCTGCATTATCGCTTCCATAATAGTCCTTTTGCTAGCTAAAATCGAAGGGAAAACTCCCACCTGCTCGGCAATTTTAACTAGAGGTGGTGAATAGTGCTTAACAACTTTATAAGGCTTTATTCCAACATCTTTAACAATCCTGCCAAGTTCTCTAAACTTTTCCTCATTGAAACTCTCCGTGTGCAATTGAACAGCACAGTCAATTTCCTTAGCTAATTCCATGCCATATTTCATTATTTCAATGCTAGCTTCCCAAATTTCCTTGCTAACTTCAAAGTGAGGTCTTCCAATCTCACCAATAGCTATCGCTTTCCCCTCAAGACAGAGCTTTTGGGAGTATTCTAAAGCTTTCATAACTTCATTTTTGGCGTATTCTAAGCCTTTCTTTTCAGCTAAATATACAAACTCTGCTGGATGAACACCAACAACTGCAAAGGCTCTAACTTTTGTTTCTTTATTTATCTTATTAACTAAGGTTATGTGAAAGTCCATTGCTCCCATGAAATCTTCAGCTTTTGCTCCTTCAAAGCCATAGTCGTGGGCAGTTTTGTATACCACAATTAAATGCGTTCCTCCAGCCCTATAAAAGTCTTTAACAGCCTCCAAAAAGTATCCGTGATAAGGATCAACATGCATATGGTTATCTAAGATTATCATTTTCCCACCAAAAAAAGATTAGAAAAAGAGGTTTAAAAGCTTTAAATAATTGCGGGAATTCCAGGAATTCTTGGGAAGGGCTGAACTTCAGCTATGTGCTTGGCTCCAACGAGATATCTAACTAATCTCTCAACACCAATCCCTGCACCGGCTGAGGGCTTAAGTTTTCCAGCCTTTGCAATTTCCAAGTAGGGCTTAAAGGCTTCCAAGCTTAAACCAGCGCTCTTGAGCTTTCTAAGGATAACATCATATTGCCATTCTCTTTCTCCACCGCTTGAAACTTCTCCATAACCTTCAGGCAAAATCAAGTCGTAGTTTCTAAAGTGCCCTGGCTTTTCTGGGTCTTCCCTATCATAGAACTCTCTTGAAATATCTGTAATCCAAAATGGTTCACCTATCTCTTTGCTTGCCTTTTCCTCGTCACCAAACTCTTCCTCAATTTCTCCAAGAGTAAACCTTTTAAACGGAGCCTTAACCTTAGGTATCTCCCTGCCAAGCTCACTAAGTTCTTCTAGCCCTCTTGCATAATCGAAAAGTCCAACGATTAATTCTTCAATTAAGCCCATCACATCATCCATCGTTGCATAAGCAATCTCAAAATCTAATTGTGTGAACTCATATGCATGTCTCCCATCATCTCTGTCTCTCTCCTCAAGTCTTATGTTTGGTGAGAGGACAAATATCTTTTCCAAGCCCATTGCAATGGCTAATTGCTTATGCAAAATCATGCTATGCATTAGCTTAAGCTTACTTCCATAGGCTTCAATTTCTGGTGCTTTCATCTTTGCTGCTGCTGGATCTGGCCAAAGCGGATCAGTTATTGAGCTTAACATCACTGGCAAAAGCCATTTGAAGCCCTTCTTCACGAAAAAGTCTGTCATATAGTCAACTACCTTCGTTTGTACACTAATTGCTGGAGCAATATCCCTACTAACAAGTTGAACTGCGTTCATATTTATCACCTAATCTTTGACATGCACTTGGGGTTTATGTCACTTATGCAGAAAAATTCGGAATTAAGACCAAAATCTACAGTGAGTATTTATGATTTTTGAATATATGTCGAATAATTGTAGAATAATTGACATCTTTTAAAGGCTGATTACGATAATATTATAACAAAAGCGGCGGAATATCCTTATGGGGATATACAATGGGCGTGTATATTTTTACTCCAGAGGATTTACTTAGATATGGGACAATTAACCTCGAGCAGCTTGAAATTATAAAGACTGCTCTTTTAAAGAAAAGCGATATCCTTGTAGTTGGAAGAAACAGGGCAGGAAAAACCAAACTAATAGAGGCAGCTATACACTTGATACCAGACAATTGGAAGATTAGTGTTGTAACAGCTTACAATGAATTTAAGCCATTTAAGGAAAATATTAAAGTAATAAGCACAGAATTTGATGGAAAAAGCTTGGTTGAGAGGAGTAAGGAAGTCATAGAGGAAATAAAAAAGCTAAACCCCGACTATGTTATAATAGATACCATCCATACAGTTGACATCCCTCTGATATTAAAAGAGCTTATTGAAGACTATCCGTTCATAATCTCATCATTAGTTCTCTCCAAAGATTTAGTTGATGAAATAAAGCACTGGCTAAGGATTGATGACGAAACTTTGAAAGAATTTGAAATAGTTGTTGAGCTAGCATTTGATTTCAGAACCCATGCGAGAAAAGTCAATGCAATTTACAAAGTTATTGAAGATAGTGGAAAAATAAAATTGGAAAAAATTACCTAAAGTCCCTTCTTTCTCTTTAACTCATCTATAACTTCCTTTAGATTGTCGAGCATCTCCTGAATAACTTCAAAGGTCATGTAGCCCATGTGCCCAATCCTAAATGTCTTCTCCTTAATTCCTTTACCATAACCCTTTGCTAATTCAAATCCCCTTTCTCTCATTGCGTTGTAGATTTCCTCACCTTTTATTCCCTCTGGAGTTAGCACCGCTGTGATTGTTGGGCTTTCATAGCCGGGCTTAGCTAAAAGATTCAGACCTATTTCTTTTACACCTTCCCTGATCATCTCAGCCCTCTTTTGATACATCTTAAGCCACTCTTCCTTTCCGCCCATCCTCTCTATGATTCTCAGAACAACGTTTAAGCCAAATAATTGTGGCATTGGTGGTGTTGAAGGAGTTCCATCCTTTTCTTTGTTAAACTTCCTATATAAAGGCAAATCAAAGTACCAGCCTCTGTTTGGCATTTTCTCTGCAATTTCAAAAACCCTTTCACTTATAGCTGCAACTGCTAATCCAGGAGGAACGCCAAAGGCTTTTTGAGAGCTTCCAAAGACAACGTCAATTCCCCACTTACTAAACTTAATATCCGCACCACCCATCGCACTGACAGCATCAACAAAAAGCAATTTATCGTGTTCTTTAACTACCTTAGCCAATTCTGGGAGGGGATTTAAAACACCTGTTGATGTTTCGTTATAGGTAATAGTTACTGCTTCAACATCTTTATTTTTTTGTAAAGCCTCATCTAAAGCATTTGGATCAACTGGGTTTCCAGGTTCAAATTCCAACTTTATTGCCTCTCTTCCATTGGACTCAACTACATCAGCAAATCTTTTTCCAAAAGCACCAATTATTGTAACCAAAACTTTACCATTTAGAGATACTGCATTCCTAATAGCAGCTTCCATAAATCCAGTCCCAGAGCTTGGGAATATTATTATCTCCCCATCCTCAACTTCAAGGAACTTTCTTAGCCTATCCAATGTGTCTCTATGGATTATCTTATACTCCTTTGCCCTATGACTGAACATCTGAACTTTCATTATCTCCAAAACTTCTGGAAAACATGCAACAGGTCCAGCTGTGAAGAGCTTGTACTTGGGCTTAACAATTTCGTAAACTTCCTTGACTGCATCCTCATACTGCATAAATGTCACCTCGTTAGAAAGATACTCTCAATATCGTATAAAAAGAATACTGTTGCCAACGCTTTAAGAAGTAAAGAAAAGTTTATAAATTCAGCACTCAAGCGTTAGAAAGTCTGGAAATTAAATGCCTTTAAAACCCAAAACTTTTATAAGCCCTGTAAAGTTTTTAAACATAGGTATCATGCTCATCTGGAGGTGAGTTAGATGGGATTAAGACCAGCAAAAATTGACAAGTACGTTGATAAGCCTGCTTACACAAGAAGAGAATATATTAGAGGTGCCCCAGGCCCAAGAATTACGATGTTTGACATGGGGAACCTAAGTGCTGAGTTTGAGTATGAGATAAGTTTGCATACTGCTGAACCAGTTCAAATTAGACAAAACGCTTTAGAAGCGGTGAGAATTCAAGTCAACAGGTATCTCCAAAAGAACGTTGGTAGAAGTAACTATCACTTCAAGATTAGAGTCTATCCATTCCAAGTTTTAAGAGAAAACCCAATGGCTACAGGAAGAAAGGCTGACCGTTACGGTAACGGTATGAGAAGACCATTTGGCAAACCAATAGGATTAGCCGCAAGATTAAAGAGAGATCAAAAGATTTTAACAGTGTGGGTAAATCCACAACACATCAAGTTTGCTCTTGAGGCAATGAGAAGAGCAAGCATGAAATTCCCATGCAAGAGCTACTACAGAATTTATGACAAAGAAGGTAATGACGTGACAACCAAGGTTCTCTCATCCTTGTGAGCTTTCTACTCTCTTTTTACCAATAAATTTTAATACTCTTCACTTATAGTTCTTTTTGGTGGTTTCATGATCATTGTTAAAGATGAGAAAATTAGATTGCCCTTTTCAAGAGGAATTTTGACTCGTTCTATTACCTCAGCTGGTGTTGATGTTGGTATAGCCTATTCTATAGCTACTGAGGTTCTTAAAGAATTTGCAAAAAAGAAGAAAAAAATCGTGACAAAGGATGAAATTAGAGAAGCTGCTTATCAAAAACTTTTAGAGCATGGATTAGAAAAAGAAGCTCAACGCTATTTATTTTGGAGCAACTTTAGGAAATTGAAAATGCCAATAATACTTCTTCTTGGTGGGGCAACTGGAGTTGGGAAAAGCACAATAGCAACAGAATTAGCCTTTAGATTAGGAATTAGAACTGTTATTGGTACGGATACTATTAGAGAGGTAATGAGAAGGCTTGTAACAGAAGACCTTCTTCCCTCAATTCACACATCCTCCTTCATGGTTTGGAAGGTTCTCAGAGCTCCTTTAAAAGGTATCTCACCAACAATCTATGGTTTTGAGAGACAAGTTAGCCACGTATCTGTTGGTATAAACGCAATAATAGAACGTTCACAGAAGGAAGGATTTAACGCTATAGTTGAAGGTATTCACCTCGTTCCAGGATACGTTGAAATGACAGACTTAAGCTTTATGTACATAATAATAGTGAAGAACAAAGAGGATTTAATCTCTAGATTTTATGCAAGGTCATTGCAAAGTTTAAGACCAGCGGAATACTATATAAAGCACCTAGATGAGATTTTAGAGATTCAGGAATTTTTAATAGAAAAAGCTAAGGAGTGCAATATACCCATCTTAGAGAATATTGAAGTTGAAAAAACGGTAAGTTTAATAATGGAGGACTTAATGAAAAGGCTAACTGAGAAGCTGAAAGAACAAGGAATAGACATAGGGGTGAGGATATGAAGCTAATATTTGCACCTTGGCGCATTGAATACATCCGCTCTCCAAAGCATGACGGCTGTATATTTTGTGATTTTCCAAAGGAGAATAGAGATAAGGAAAGGCTTATCCTATACAGAGGAGAGAAAGCCTTTATAATAATGAACAACTATCCCTACAACCCCGGTCATGTTATGATCGCCCCTTATAGACACGTTGGAAACCTCGAAGATTTGAGTGATGAAGAGCTTTTAGAGATCATGAAACTTGCTCAATTGATGATAAAAACTATAAAAAAGGCAATGAAGCCAGAAGGATTTAATATGGGTTTCAACATTGGAAGAGTGGCTGGAGCTGGAATAGAGGATCACATCCACATGCACATAGTGCCAAGATGGAACGGTGATACAAACTTCATGCCAGTGTTAGCCGATACAAAAGTGATCCCACAAGCAATCGAAGATAGTTATGACGAGCTAAAGAAAGCCTTAGAAGAGGTTTTAAAAGAAGAAAGATATTAATCTCCTCCTGCAACCTTTCTCCACTTCTCTCTAGTTCTCTTAAAGCATCCTTCTGGCATTAATTTACCTTCAGGGCAATACCCCAATTGAATACAGGAAGGTCCAAGTTTAGCCCACTTTACTATTGGCTTAAGCTCTTCAACATTCACTATTTCCTCAAGCATCTTCCAGGCAATTTCTCTAATTTCCCATTGTGCCCTTTCACAAGTTCTAAGCTTAAAGAAATGCTTGAGTTCCCTAAGGTTCATTGTAACGACGATTTTTGTCCTAACTGCTTGGGGGAGAATGTAACGAGCATCTTCTTGGTGCTTCCCTTGCTCGATGCTCTTTCTGTAAAGCTCTATAGACTCTTGCATTAGCTTCTTCCACTCTTTAAATAGTTCAGGGTTCTCCTTAATTGATTTTGGGACAACAAAGGTCTCCTCGACATCCTCAAGATTGAGCTTTATATAGCGTTGACTCTGCTGTGTGTAGCTCGCCAATCTATGGCGAATTAATTGATGAGAACACACCCTAGAAATGCCTTCAATCGCAAAAGTAAACGTTGCATGCTCCAAAATGCTTTCGTGTCCAAAGCTTAGAATTTTCGGTAAATGCTTCTCAACATCTGCTTTTGTTGTCCTTTCAAAGGCTTCGCTCTCCCATTTATCCCAGTAGCTTATCAAAGCAGCCCATGTTATCGTTTCCAAGGGTCTTGGAGTATAGTTTATGAGCTTAACTTTTATTCTATCCATGAAAATCCCCAAAAGGTTAACTACCTCAAAAGCTTATTAGCTTTATCAAAAAAGTTAAGCAAGCAAAAGAGAACCGAACTTTTACATTTATCAACTAATTATCCATGAATTTTTGAAAAATTTCGTTAAATGATATTTTTTAGCGACGAAATAGTTATTAAAAAGCTCAATCAACTCTTTAATGGTGGTATCAATGGTAGTAAGCTTAGCTGGAAGAGATATTCTCTGCTTACAAGACTTTACAAGAGAGGAAATAGAGACAATTCTTAGAACAGCTGAAATGATGAAAATCTGGAACAAAATAGGAAAACCCCATAGAGTTTTGGAAGGTAAAACCTTAGCTATGATTTTCCAAAAGCCCTCAACGAGAACAAGGATTAGCTTCGAAGTTGGAATGTACCAATTGGGCGGTTATGCATTGTATTTAAGTGCTCAAGACTTGCAATTAAGGAGAGGAGAAACAATAGCTGACACTGCAAGGGTTTTGAGCAGATACGTTGATGGAATTATGGCTAGGGTTTATGCCCACAAAGATGTTGAAGACTTAGCCAAATACGCAAGTGTTCCCGTAATTAATGGACTAAGCGATTTTTCGCATCCATGCCAAGCTTTAGCTGATGTAATGACAATCAAAGAAAAGAAGGGCAGGCTTGAGGGAATTAAGCTTGTTTATGTTGGTGATGGAAACAACGTTGCCCACTCATTGATGATTGCAGGGACTAAATTGGGAATGCAGGTAGTTGTCGCAACTCCAGAGGGTTATGAACCAGATGAAAAAGTCATTAAGTGGGCGGAGAAAAATGCCAATGAAAGTGGAGGAAGCTTTGAGCTATTACATGACCCAGTAAAAGCCGTTAAAGACGCTGATGTAATTTATACGGATGTTTGGGCTTCAATGGGACAAGAGGCTGAAGCAGAAATGAGAAAGAAAATCTTCAAGCCATTCCAGGTTAATCCAGAGCTTGTAAAGCATGCAAAGAAAGATTACATATTCATGCACTGCCTCCCAGCACACAGAGGAGAAGAGGTAGTTGATGAAGTTATAGACTCACCAAATAGCGTTGTTTGGGATCAAGCAGAAAACAGACTACACGCACAAAAAGCCGCCTTAGCTTTAATCATGGGTGGAATTAAGCTCTGATTTTGCGTATTTTTCTTTTAATTTATTGCCAAAAAATTAAAATATAAGCAAGTTATAAACTAATTGATGGGCTATGACAGATTGGCCAGGCGCAATAATATCTGTTGTTAACGCTATTATGCGTGTTATTCTTGCAGCATTTACACTAAGAGCTAGAAGAATATTCCATGAAAAGTTCCCATATCTTGGCAGATTCTATGATTATATAACACTCGGTTTTATATTATATGCCATCACAAAATTTCTCTTCCTACCCTTGAATTTAGATCGCGCTGGTGTAATAGGTATAAGCAAAGATATTGCAAAGCTTTTAAACTTTCTCGCCAACACCGTTGTATTTTTGTTTACTTTAATATTCATCTATGCATGGGTATCTCTTATTCAGACCCTTACAAAAAGATACACTTTGATTCCAAGTGTTATTGAAATCAGTGGTGAAGCAAAGAGAGAAATTCCTGTTGGGGTTTATCTTTGTGAATGTCCTAGAACTCCAGATTCTGCAGTTTTTGAGCTCTTAAAGGGAAGAGCTGGAGTTATAATTACAAGAAAACCACCTGAGATAATTAGGAAACAGATTAACCTTAGAAGAGTTCCAATTTTATGGCTAACTAAAGTGGAGGGAGAGAATCATATTCATCCACGTAGATTAGAGTATCTGATGCAAAGTTTGGTAGATTTTATGAAACGAGACAACACGCCAAAGGTCATAATTCTCGATGGTCTTGAGTATTTAATTTTAGAAAATGGATTTGATAGTATTTTCAAGTTTTTAACTCTGCTCAAAGATTACAGTGTTCTTAATAATACAATAGTTTTAGTCCCTATAACCAAGAGTATATTCAAAAAAGAAGAGTATTCCCTACTTAGGAGGGAATTCCCAACCCTTGAAGAAGCTCTATCATCCACAGAAAAGTAGAAAAACCTATAAACTCCGCCTCAAACTCCCAATATATGATTGAAAAACTGTTTAGCTTAGGGTATTCAAAGGAATTTGCTGAACGTTATTATGAGCTTTGGGGTGAGAGAGCTTTAAAGATAGCTGAAGCTATGGAAAAGCCTTTACCAAGATGTTTTAGGGTAAACACTCTAAGGATTGATGTTCCAAAGCTTGTAAAAATGCTAAACAAGAAAGGTTTTCAATTCGTTCGTGTGCCTTGGGCTAAAGAGGGCTTTTGCTTAACAAGAGAGCCTTTCTCAATAAGCTCAACGCCTGAATATCTAGGTGGTCTTTTATATATACAAGAAGCATCGTCTATGTATCCACCTATTGCCCTAGATCCCAAGCCTAGTGAAGTTGTTGTCGATATGGCTGCTGCTCCTGGAGGAAAAACCTCCCACCTAGCTCAGCTAATGAAAAATGAGGGGATTATTTATGCTTTTGATGTGGGAGAAGAGAGATTAAAAGAAATGCGTCTCAATTTATCTCGCTTGGGAGTTACAAATACAGTAATCTTTCATAAATCTTCTCTTTATATCAGTGAACTCAATATAGAGTTTGATAAAATTCTCCTCGATGCCCCATGTACAGGTAGTGGGACTATTCACAAAAATCCAGAGAGAAAGGCAAACAGAAGCTTAGATGATGTTAAATTTTGTCAAAATTTGCAGATAAAGATGATCAAAGTCGCTTTAGAGAATTTAAAAAAGGGAGGGATTTTGGTTTACTCTACTTGTTCTCTTGAGCCAGAAGAGAATGAATTCGTCATCCAATGGGTCTTAGATAACTTTAAAGTTGAGATTTTGCCTTTAAAATATGGAGAGCCTGCTTTAACAAACCCCTTTGGAATTGAGCTCAGTGAGGATATCGCAAAGAGTAGACGTTTTTATCCCGACACTCATAGAACGAGCGGCTTTTTTGTTACAAAACTTAAAAAATTAGAGTAAATGGATACACTATTCAAAGATTCTTTTCATAATTTTTGTCATATTTTACATATATTGTAAGAATCTTTTACTCTTTACAAAAAATATATAAGTTTTGAAAAGCATAATAAACTTAAAGTATATTCAGGTGAGCAAAATGCCATTTAACCTCTTTGAGTTTTTGGAAAGGTTAAAGCCTGGTGAAAGTGTATTAATAGAATATACATCTCTTGATCATCCTGAGTTGATGTTTTATTCCTCTATAAAATGGATAAGTGAGCAAGAGTTACCCATTTTAATTATCGATATATTTGATGCTTTGCATGTGCTGAGGGAACATTTAGAGATCGCGGGTTTTGATGTCAGTTTAATTGATAACTTAGATGTAATAAAGGGGAGCGGTGGTATAGAGGTTGGAAGAATTTTGGGAAAGCTCAGAGTTCATGAAGACATACCTGTGTACATAGAAGAATACAAGCAATTAGTTTCTTCATTCTTTAAAAAGGTTAAAAGCGATTTTGCATTCATATTTGTTATTGGGATTGATAAACTTTTGAGAATCTATGAAAGCGACCCAATTGCATTAGAGAGCTATTTTGAAAATCTTTCACGTAAAAACATTGGAAGGAAAAGAAAGATATCTATAGTTTTTAGTAATTGCGAAATTCTAAGAAAAGATACAATAAAAGAATGGGAAGAATTATCTACGAGAGTCCTAGAAATCAGAGAATACGGAAAAGCTCTAACTATTAAAAAATCCCCTATAATTTTTGAAATTGGAAAAAAGATAGAGGTGATACTGTGAGCAAGAAGGAGCTAATTGAATACATCGATAACATAGAATTTGGAGAGAGTGTTTTGGTCGAATACAGCTCAACAGATCCAATACATCTTATTTTTGAGGGTATTGCGGAATTCGTTAGATACAAAAAGCTTCCCTTACTTATAATCGATATCTTAGATAGCTTTCATGTTATTATTGAGAACCTTAAGATAATAGGTGCAGATACAGAGAAACTAGAAGAACTGCCTGTAATTAAAGGTGGTGGTTCTATAGAAGTTGGGAAGATAATAAAAAAGGTTGATATATCCACTGATCCTGTGGTTTATATAAATAAGTTCATTCAAGCTGTGAACGAGATGTATTCAAAAATTCCAAAAATAGTCGTTTTAATTCTCGGAGGAGATAAGTTATCAAAACTCCACGGTTACGATATTAATGTCTTTGAGCTCTACATAGGAAGAATAGCAAAGAATTTCCTGGGAAACAAAGCAAGAGTTGGTGTTTATTTTGCAAATGTGGATATCTTGCCAAAAGAGATACTATCTGAATGGGAAGAGGCATCAACAAGAGTTTTGGCGATTAGACTCTGTGACAACAGGCTAATGATTAAAGTTAAAAAGTCGCCAAAAATTGAAGATCATGAGAGAGAATTCATAATTCCTATCGAAGATCTTTCTCTTCTCCCAAAAGCTTAGCTTCAATTTTATGAAGCTTTCTCTTCGCACCCTCGCTTAAAAGTTTTTCAAGCTCCTCTCTTGCGGCTTTTGCAAGCTCAAATTTTGAGTTAAATTTTTTGGAAACTTTGATCCATGGTATCTTTTCACCTTCAACAAAAACATCAATATCGGCAAATCTGTTATATCCCTTGTACTCAAGCCCTTTGAGAAGGAACTTAATTCTCAGAGGATCTTCCCACGTAATAAGTTTTACTTTGTAAACTCTGATCCTCATGAAGGGTCTTGGGTAATCCCAATCCCAGCCTTCACTTATAACAAAGCCCAAATCTAAATCTTCCAGCACGAGTAAAAGTCTCTCAATGTTCTCCTCATACCTTTTTTCAGTGTCATAAATTCTAATGACGATTTCTTTCCAACCTTCTGGAAGGGCTTTGTATAATAAAATAGGCAAATCTACGCTCAATGTTCTGTAGAAGTCAACAAAATCCTCATGTACAAGCACTATGGATTTTAAGTCCCTCACACCTACTGGCAAGGTCAATTTTTTGTCCGTAATTATTAAGAGAGTATCTCTCTCCTCCCCTTCATTAATGCCTCTTGCAAGGCTTACCACCTTCCCATTGTATCTCTCAGAAATAATCTCTGTGACTTTTTCAACACCTTGAGGGATTCTAAGCAAAATCATATGAGGTCCAAGGTTTATCCTATCTATCGGGGCTTTAGAATTCAGCAACTCCTTTAAAACACTATCACAGCGCATTCTAACTAAAAATGCTCCTCTCCTCAAGTTTAGTATCGTTTTCCATTCTTCCAGCGGGGTCACGAATATTATGGTTTCAAACTCACCACTATTTTTTAGAGCATCGTCAACAGATATCTTTGAAACACCAAAAAGATTTGTCAGGAATTTTTCTGCCTTTTCAACGTCAGAAGCCCTTGCAAAAACTAAGGAAGCACCAAATCTCAATAACTTCATCACAACCCCCTCATAAGCTTATATCCTCTTTCAAAATTAGTACCATCTGGATATTTAACCTTAACAATTCTCTTGCTCGGAAATAGTATAAAGTTAACATTAAGCAGACCATTGAGACCCTTTGGGATTATCTTGAAGTTATGTCCATAGAGCTTTAAGTCAACATTGTTTATATCCAAAAGCTCAATTGGAGTGTGAGAAACCGCTAACTTAAGACCTTCAATCTCTAAAATGCTTCCCGGCTTTAAAATTCTCGTTCTTTTTGCTAATTTCCTTAAAACTTCAACATCATCCTCATTCCCAGGGACAATATAAACCTTAGCATCAGAGTTCTCTAATATTTCAAGGAATGCTTTTAAAGAATTCTCATACCTTTGCCTTAATTCTGGTTTTCTTTCAAGCTTAATGTTATCAACTAAGTCCCCTGTGTGGATTATATATTCCGGTTCAACTTTTTCAAGTAGATTGAAGATGAATGAGTAAATGTTATCGGGAGTGTCACTTAAATGCATTAATTTCACTTCTCCACTCTCTAGAAGCTCTTTGGGAAGCTTTCTTCTTCTCAATGGGTTCGGTAGCTTTAGACGCATGATTTTAATTTTAGATGAACCTTATATATATCTTTGGTCAAAATGCAGGAGGGTGAAAAAATGAAAGTTCTCGTCTTAGGCGCTGGAAACGTTGGGAAGGCAATAGCTTATGACTTAAGTAAGGAGTTTGAAGTATGGGTTGGAGATATAAGCAAAGAAAGGCTCGAAGCAGTTAAAGAGTTTGCAAATCCAATAAAAGTTAATGCAGGCAAATTTGATGAATTAGTAAATTCAATGAAAAAGTTTGATCTAATTATTGGAGCTTTGCCAGGAAGATTTGGATTCAAAACTTTAAAAGCTGCTATAGAAGCTAAGAGGGATTTGGTGGATATCTCCTTTATGCCCGAAGATCCAATGGAGCTTAGAGAAGAGGCAGAAAAAGCTCAAATAACGATAGTGGTTGATGCTGGCTTTGCCCCAGGATTGAGCAACATTTTTTTGGGAAGAATATACCAAGAGCTTGATGAGTTAGAGGAAGGAATTATTAGAGTAGGTGGCTTGCCTAAGGATCCAAAACCACCACTTTATTACAAGATCACATGGTCTCCTTACGATTTAATTGAAGAGTATACGAGAGAGGCAAGGATAATTAAAAGGGGACAGGTTGTAAAAGTTGATCCTCTGGAAAAAATAGAGAGTGTTGAAATAAAAGATTTTAAGTTCGAGGAGTTCGTTAGCGATGGATTGAGAACTTTACTTGAAACTATTAGAGCAAAAACCCTTGAAGAAAAGACTTTAAGATGGAAGGGACATTTAGAAAAGATGAAGGTTTTAAGGGAGCTCGGATTCTTTAAGCCAGAGAATGTAGATTTCACCTTAAAGGTTATTTCCCCTCTAATGCAGTATGAAAGTGAAGACTTCTCAATAATGGAGGTTTATGGAAAAGGCATAACTGGAGAAAAAGAGAAAGAAATCAAGTATTTCCTCTATGATGAAGCTAAGGGAGGATTTACCTCTATGGCAAGAGTTACGGGGTTTACAGCGGCAATTATAGCTCGTTTAATAGCGGAACAGCGATGTGCCTTTGGTGTTATTCCTCCAGAAATATTTGGTATGAGAGACGACACTTACAATGAAATCATTTCAGGGCTTAAAGAGAGAGAAATTGTGATTGAAAGGTTTGAAAGAGAGCTATAGAGGTGAGCATGATTGATAAATTTGATAATCGCTGATAGCGAATTAGAGTTGGTTCCAAAGAACATTTTGGAACATCCTGCCATTGTTAATCATGCTAAAAGGAGAGGAAAAAAGCCAGAAGAAATCTTGTTAGATGCCACTTACCATCATTCTGCAATCAAAAAGTTAAGAGATGGAGAGAGAAGGGGAAGACCAGATATAGTTCATTTTTGTCTAATAAATGCCTTGGAGAGCATTCTAAATAAGGAAGGGAAGCTTAGAGTTTATATCCACACAAGGAACGATGATGTGATTTATATAAAACCAGAAACAAGGATTCCAAGGAACTACAACAGATTCGTTGGCTTAATTGAGAGTCTTTTTAAGAACAGAGCTGTTCCACCAGAACTGGAGCTTTTAAGACTGGAAAAGAAGAGCTTATCTGAGCTCTTAGAGGAGATAAGCCCAGATGCAACATTTATAATGCATGAAGAAGGGAAATTCATGAAACCAAGAGACTTTGGAAGTTTTCTTTTAAATTATTCAAATCCAGCAATCATAGTAGGAGGCTTTCCCCATGGGGATTTTAGGAGCAAAGTTGGTGGCACAAAGGTAAGCCTATACAGAGAACCCCTCATGGCTTGGACAATTGTAAACGAGATCATTGTTAACTGCGAAGCAAATTTCCTATGAAAAATACCCAAACACTCCTTCAAAAATTTTTTAAAGAACTATATCGAAGCACTCTTAGAGCGCTTATGGAGGTTTGAATATGGGAGACAAAACAAGAGCTGTAGTTGGAAAGCTTAAAGTTGGTAGGTACATTATTATTGATGGTGAGCCATGCAGAATAGTCAACATCTCCATTTCTTCCCCAGGTAAGCACGGTTCAGCAAAGGCAAGAATTGATGCCGTTGGAATATTTGACAAAAAGACAAGGAGCATAGTTAAGCCAACAAGCGCTGAAGTTGATGTTCCAATCATCGACAAAAGAACTGGACAAATTATTGCAATTACACCAGATACAGTGCAACTAATGGATATGGAAACCTATGAGATATTTGATGTTCCAATAGAAAGCGGAGTTGCCGATGAAATCAAGGATAAGATAACAGAGGGGATAAACGTAGAATACTGGGAAACCCTTGGAAGAATTAAAATCATGAAGACAAAGGGAGAGTAGCTTTCTTCCTTATGTTCTCTTTTGTGGGTAAAGGATAGTCCCTTCTTCTTCATACTCTTCAATAATCGAAAATGGACCCCCAACAGTGACTTTTGTTCCATTTATATCCAAAGAGAAGTTGTTTACCACTTTGTTGTCAATGAACCCCACCACATTCCCCTCCAAAATATTCCCCGTTGTTGTATGGATTTCAGCTTTAACATCAAATCCTTTGTTGAAGAACTTCTCAAGAATCTGGGTTATATGATAGCACACTACAAAGCGGAGTTCTTTTTCATTGAAGCTTTCTACATTGAAATCTAAGAGCTTTGAAGAGTTAAAGACATCCCTAATATAAATGTAATAGGAGAAAAGTATCTCCGGAAAGTTAGACTTAAAACCAGAAGGTAGTTCACTTCCAACCTCAAAAGCCAAGCTTGGAGAAACCAAAACCTCTTTTATATCACTTAAAGCTATTATATGCCCCGTTTTATCTGTAATCCTAACAAAAATGTTTCCACCTAATCCAAGCTCCACATCTTCATCAGTGTAAACAGAAAGCGTTACCCCTCTTTTCAAAAGCTCCTTTAATTCGTCCGTTATTTGAAACAAGAAATTGTTTGGAGCTAAAAGTGTAAACTCAAAGGTAGTATTCTTCATCATGTTCTTCAGGCTTATAAGAACTTCTTCTGGAGAAGAAAACCTCCAAATAGCATATTCCCTTTCCTCAACTCTTAAGTTTTCAGCTGCTCTTTTAACTTCCTCTTTAAGCTGCTCTAATGCCTTGGAATACCTATGAAAAGCAACATCTGGCTCAACAGCTATAAATGTCCTTGATTTGCCCTCAAGCTCTTGAACAAAGCCTTTTTCAATTAAGGAAGCTAGAACATCGTAAGTTCTATTGTATGGTATTTGAGCTCTCTTTGAAATTCCTCTTGCAGTTAGAGATCCATAGGCTAAAAGAGTAAGATAAGCCAAGGCTTCATATTTGGTAAAGCCGAATTCTTTGAATTTCTCAAGCAACCTTTCCATCTATACCACCTTAACTAGCGTACCTTCTGTGCTGACAACTTTAGCCGCAACTTCTGTGCCAACTTCTATTGCTTCTTCTATATCATAACCCCTTGAAAACTTTGCTAATATTGTACCCAGGAGTGAATCTCCAGCACCAGTTGGATCCACGACATTAACCCTTTTGCTCGATATATTAATAAGCCTGTCGTCTTCAGTTAATGCAATAACCCCTTTCGCACCCATGCTTAATATAACGTTTTTAGCACCAAGCCCCTTAAAAATCTTTAAAGCTTTCATTGGATCCCTTATTCCTAAGAGCTCTTTTGCGTCTTCTATTGAAGGCTTAACAATATCGGCTATTGAAATAGCCTCTAAAAGTGCCCTCTCGTCAGCTCCCCATCTTTTCCAGATATCCTTTCTATAATTAGGATCAACTGAAATTAGAGAACCATTCTCCTTTGCCTGCTTTAATGCATTTAAAATTGCTTCCTTGCTTGGATTGAGTGAAAGGGCAAAAGCTGAAGTATGAACGATTCTTGCATCTTTCCAGCTTTCAACTATTTGCTCCTCTGTTATGAACCTATCGGCTCCCCTGTAAATTAAGGGTTCAAGCTTTTCTTTTTCAGACTTTATGAGAACTAATGTGGTGTTTTGGTTAATAACTGAAAGGGGGATTTTAAAATCCAAGCTTTCAAGCTCTTTTGTTATGTACCTCCCAAGAAAGTCATCGCCCACCGTCCCAATAAAAGATGATCTTGCTCCAAGCTGTGCTGAATAGAAAGCAACGTTGAGACAAGACCCTCCACTATGCACGCTTATCTTTCCGTCAATGATTTTTAAGTCTACAAGCACTTCACCTATTGAAAGTACATCTATCAATAAAATCCCCCCTAAAGACCCCTGAACAGACTTAACACTTCTTTTGCAACACTGCTCCATGAGTATTTTTCCATGACCTTTTTATATGCTCTTTCTGCAAAAAGCTCTCTTTTCTTATCATCTCTTAAAAGCTCTGCAATCTTTTTGCCCATTTCCCCAGAATCCTTTGGATCAACTAAAAAGCCATCATAGCCATCTTGGATCACTTCTGCTGGTCCTCCAAACTTCGTTGCAACCATTGGAGCTTTGCACGCCATTGCTTCAAGCATAACTATTCCAAAGGGTTCATAGGGGGATGGAAGAACAAATACATCTGCCGCTGAGTAGTATTTCGGCACAAGGTCTATTGGCTTAATTGCTGGTATTATCTTAATCTCTTTCTCCACATCTAGCTCTCTTATTAGTGTTAAAAGCTTGTTCATCTCCTTCTCCTCTTCCTTAGCTCCCGTGCCAGTGCTGATCAATACTAAAAAGTCTCCATTGTAGTGTTTCTTAATATAAGGAACGCTTTTTATAAGAAGGTCAAGACCCTTTCTTGGATCAAGTCTTGCTAATGCAAAGACCAATGGAATTTGTGGCAGGTTAAGATCTTTTTTGAGTTTGCCTTTGGTTCCCATTGGCTTATAAAAAGTTGTATCAACTCCTATGGGGATTACATAAATTTTACTTTCATCTATTCCATAAAGCGTTGCTATGTCATTCTTTTCAATCTTCGTTGTTGCAATTATCGCATCACTCTTCCCATAAATTTCTTTTTCAAGAGCAATCCTCTCTTTATAAGGCTCAAAGTTTCCCAGAGCTTTAGCTTTTAAAACTCCGAGAGAATGGGAAGTGTGTACCAGTTTAACCCTAAAGCGCTCTTTAAGCTTCAGCCCAACAAAGCCACCGTCCCAGTAGTGGGTGTGAATTATGTCATACTGTCTTTTTTCGACATAGTCAGCGACTTTTTCAGTAAACTCTGGTAAATATGGCATCAACTTTTCCTTTGGAATAAATCCCTCCGGTCCGCACTCAATCCTAATAACTCTAACATTTTCGCTTATTTGTTCTATTTCCCTTCTTCCACCTCTTTGTCTTGTGAAAATATCTACTTCAGCTCCAAGCTTCCCTAAATGCTTGCTCAACTCCTTAACATAAACACATTGTCCTCCAGTATCTGGTTCCCCCAGCTTCCCTAATGGGTCTCCATGTGGAGTTATCATGGCTATTCTCATGTTATCACCCCTTTACTCCGCTCATTGCAATACCCTTGATGTAGTATCTTTGACCGATTAGAAAGAGTATGACTGATGGTAGAGAAACAATTATTGTTGCAGCTGTTAAGAGATTGTATTGAGCAATGAATTGCTCTTGAAAGAGAGTTAAGCCAAGCTGCACGTTCCTCATTTCAGGAGATTTTATCAAGATAAGCCACTTGAAAAGGGAATTCCATTCTGCTATAAATGTGAACATGAAAAGCGTCAAAACTGCTGGAGTTGCTAGAGGTAACATAACTTGCCAAAGTATTCTAAAGCGTGATGCCCCATCAACTATTGCTGCTTCTTCTATATCTTTTGGAATCGTGAGAAAGAACTGCCTAAATAAGAAAACACCAAAGCCATTGAAAAACCAAGGAATCATTAATCCTTTGTAGCTGTCTATCCATCCAAGCTTTGCTAATAAAACATAAAGGGGAACAATTATTATTTGCTCAGAGATCAGCATTGACGCAATAGCTATGCTGAATATTAACTCTCTCCCTTTAAATTCCATTCTTGCCAATGCATAACCAGCCATTGCAGAAGTAACTATTTGACCCAAGGTAACTGTTATAGCCACTATAAAACTGTTTAAAAATTTTCTTGGAAACTCTGCCTGTTCCCAAGCTAATCTATAGTTTTCCCATTTCCAAGCTTCAGGTAAAATCGTTCCCTTGGCTATTTCTACGGGAGTTTTAAGTGATGTAAAGAAAGTCCAAAGGATAGGTACTATAATGATGATTATAAAAACCCAAGTTGATACATGAATTGCTAAGCTTTTTAAGGTAAATTTCCTTGTCTTAACCTTCATTTTATCACCTCAGTAAATTGCCTCCTCTCCAAACACTTTCCTCTGTAAATACTGTACTAATATTACAAGGAAGAGTAAAATAACGGCTACTGTAGCTCCTTGGGAGAATCTAAACCGCTCAAAGCTCAGCACATAAATATAATAAGCTAAGGTTGTTGTTGACATCAAAGGTCCGCCCCCTGTCATTGTGTAAATCTGATCAAAGTCTCTAAATGAAAAAATTGTGAGCATGACAAGAACTAAAACGTGGGTTGGCTTTAGCAATGGTAGTGTTACATGAAGGAATTTTTGAAGTGAATTAGCTCCATCAATATCCGATGCTTCGTAATAATCCTCTGGAATGGTTTGAAGTCCTGCTAAGTATATTACCATAAAGTAGCCAACTCTTGCCCAAACAGTGGCTATTATAACAGCAACCATTGCCCAAGGTGTGCTTCTAAGCCAGTCTATTACTGAAAAACCTAAAGCATTCAAAACTCTATTAACAAGCCCATAATCTAAGTTAAACATCCAAACCCAGATGATACCAGTTGCTACAAATGATATTGCAGTAGGAGAAAAAATTGAAGTCCTATAAAATCCCCTAAGCTTAATTTTTGAATTTAACAAAACAGCTGCAAAAAGTGAGAAAACCATCGTGGTTGGAACTACTCCAAGAATATAGATAAGGGTGTTTTTAAAAACTAATCTAAACTCCTCATTTCGTAAAAGCATCTTATAATTATCAAGGAAGACGAAATGCCTAGCTCCTAATCCTCTCCAATCAAAAAAGCTTATGTAAAATAGGTTCAGAACTGGGTAAGCTAAGAAGATGATCATGATAGTTAAAGCAGGTGCAAGAAAAGTGTAAGCTTCAAGGTTATGTCTCAGCTCTCTATTAGGAAATGCTCTCATTTCCTCACCTCCAAAAATAAAAATAAAAATGTCAAGACTTAAACAATTCTTCAATTTTTGTTTGAGCTTCTTTTAAAGCAGTTTCTGGGTCTTTCTTTTGCAACAGTGCGGCTTCAATAGCTTGTCCAATTGCCGCTGACATCTCGGGGTATTGGGGAACTGGAGGTCTTGCTTTACCATATTGAAGATTCTCGACATATATTTTAATGAACACGTTCTCCTCTAGGAACTTTTTGTATTCTGGATTCTCTAAAGCACTCTTACAGACTGGCAAGTAACCAGTTTTTAATGCCCATGGAACTTGGAACTCTGGACTCATAACAAACTTAGCAAACTCCCAAGCAGCTTTTTCTCTTTCAGGAGTTGTCTTGAAAATGAACAAGTTTTCTCCACCAATGTTTGTGGCAATTCTCTTGTCATAAGGCATTAACATTACCCCTGTCTTCTCCAGCCATCCTTCACTCTTAAGAACTGGGAAATTCCATGGACCATTAATCATCATAGCTACTCTTCCAGCAAAGAAGTCATCTAACTTATAGCCTGCGTTTGCTTCACTTAACTTCGCAACTTTGTCCTTATAAACTAAATCAACCCAATATTGAAGAGCTTTTATCCCAGCTTCACTTGCAAATATTGGTTTGCTTTGATCTTCTGTCAATAACTCACCACCAGCTGACCATAAGAAGACCTCCCATGTCCAAACTGTCCATTCTAACCTTCCAAATGGGACCATAAAGCCATATTGATCAATCTTTCCATCCCCATCTTTATCCTTTGTAAGCTTCTTTGCTAATTCCCTAAATTCTTCCCATGTTAATGCTTTGCCCATATAAGCCTCTGGATCGAGCCCCGCTTCCTTGAATAGCTCTTTGTTATAATAAATAGCTAAGTTGTTAGTGTCAAAAGGTGCAGTGTAAATTTTACCTTTATAGGTTCCAAGTTCCCAAAGACCTTCGTATACGTCATCCTTGTTAAATGATGGATCATTTTTTATAAAATCTTCAACTGGTGCCAAAACTCCAGCTTCAGCGAAGAAGCCTGTTTGTGCTGGGTTAAGCCAAACTAAGTCAGGTGGAGTCCCAGCTTGAACAGCAGACATTATCTTTGGCACTGCCTTATCTTGAGCGCCATAGTTAACAATCTTTATCTTAATATTTGGATGAGTTTCCTCAAACCTCTTAACAAGCTCTTCTAACACCTTTTGGTTTTCTGGAGCTTCAATTCCATGCCAAAATTCAAGTTCAACAATCTTAATTTCTTCTTTTGTTTCCTCTGCTTTGCTCTCAGTAGGGGTAGTTGTAGTTCCCTGCTTTTGCAAACAACCACTTGCCATTACTCCAAAAACAAAAACACCTAACAACAAAATTCCAAACGCGGCTTTTTTCTTCATGTCCAACACCTATTGTATTTTTAGTACACTATACCTACAAAGTGTAGAAGAAATATATAAATGTTATGGGAAAGTTCACAGTTGTTCATATATGGACATTTGAAAAACAACAATCTCGTAAATCTTATAACTTAAATACCAAATCCTCTTTAGGTGGTGAGAATGGAATTCTTCTACACATACGAAACCATAAAAACTGCATTGCCATTAGTAGATGTTGAAAAAGCTGACTTCGTCATTTTAGGTATTCCTTTTGATTCAACTACTTCATATAAACCTGGAGCAAGATTTGGACCAACGCTAATAAGGCAAGCAACGATAAATTTGGAGAGCTATATTTTAGACTATGATGTTGATTTAGCTGATTTAAAAATAGCAGACATTGGAGACTTAGATATCGTTGCAGGAAATCCGCTAGAAACTATAAAGAGGGGAATTGCAACGGTTGAAGAGTTAAAAGAAGCCAATCCAAACGCTTTACCTATAATCTTGGGTGGGGAGCACTTAATGACTTATCCACCAGTTAAAGCTCTAAATCCAAAGAGCTACGTCGTTTTTGATGCCCATTTAGATTTAAGGGATACATATCAAGAGGAAAAATGGGATCATGCTTGTATAGCGAGGAGAGTTTCAGAGCTTGGAATTGAAATAGCAGAATTTGGAATTAGGAGCGGTATAAAAGAAGAAGTTGAATACGCCAAAGAGAAAAAGATTCACTGGATTCATGCAAGAGATTACAATGTTGGCAAGTTTATTGAAATAGTTAAAGACCTCCCAGAGCCTATCTACTTGTCAATTGATATAGATGTCTTCGACCTTTCAATGGTTCCAAGTACTGGAACACCAGAAGCTGGAGGTTTAAGCTTTTGGGAAGTAATTGAAGCTTTAGAATGGCTTATCAAAAATAAGAAAATTGCTGGAATTGACATAATGGAAGTTGCTGGAACAGAACTTGGTGATATAACCGCTTTAACTGGAGCAAAATTGCTTTTCTATCTCATTGGAATGAAAGCAAAGCTAGGATAAATTTTCTTTTATTCAATATACTCCCTTTCGACACTTAGATAATATGCTTTGTAAATATCACTCTTCGTTACAACTCCAATAAGCCTCTTGTCTTCTTTATTAATCACTGGAATAAGATTCAAATTGCATTTTATCATTTTATCCAAAGCGTCTTGTGCTGTTTCGCTTGGATAAATTGTGACAAAAGTATTGTTATCTAAAAACTCACGTATTGGTAAAAGCTTAGCGTCTGGAGAGCACTTTATTAAATCTCTTATTCCAATTATCCCCACGACTCTAAGCTCTTCATCTACTACAGGATAATAATCATGCCCAGTTTTGGCTATTAGGTGTTCAACATCAGAGATTGTGTCTGAGATATTCAGAAACACTGGATTTTTTGTCATGATTTCCTCAACAGTTATCGTTGAAAGAATTGCTGGTCTTCCAGCCTTTACACGAAGTCCCTTCCTTTCAAGCTTTAAAGTATAAACTGAAGAACCTTTAAGAAAATACCTTGCTACTAAGAAGCTTATTACCGATGAACTCATGACAGCTGGTAAAATAGCGTAGCTCCTAGTTAGTTCAGCTATCATTAATATTTGAGTTATAGGCGCTTGAGTAACACCACTAAACAAAGCAGCCATTCCAGATAATGCATAAACAGCTTCACTGCTCACAAATTCTGGGAAGAGAATTTTAAAGAAAACTCCAAAAGCTGCTCCTATCATTGTTCCAATATATAAACTTGGAGCAAATATTCCACCACTATGACCAGATGATAGGGTTAAGGATGTTGCTAAAATCTTTGCTATGCCGAGGAGGATTAGGAGCTTTAAAGGCAAGAGTCCATTAATGGCTAACCTCATACCCTCATACCCAATCCCAAAAATTCCATAATGGGGGAAAAACATCCCAATAAATCCAACAAATAAACCACCCAAAGCAGGTTTTAATAGAAATGGAAGGTTTAAGTTTTCAAACTTATCTATTAACATGTAAAAAGATTTTACAAGGAAAGCCGCTAACACTCCAAAAAACAATCCCATTAAGAAAAAGAGCACGAGTTCTCTGTGATTTATTGATAAGTTTGGGGGGATAGAAAGCTCAAAGGCATCTCCCAAAACAAAAAGGGTTACGGAATTTCCAACAATTGCTGAGAGAAGTATTGGGACTATGTTTATTGAAAATGCCCCATTGTAAATTACTTCTAAAGCAAACATAGCCCCAGCCAAGGGTGTGTTAAAAATACCCGCTATTCCCGCTGCTAGTCCACAGGTGGTTAAAAGCTTCCTCATTTCCTTTGAAAGCTTAAAGGCTTGAGCTAAGGTTGAGGCTAAAGAAGCACCTATAAATCCTATGGGACCTTCCCTACCAGCACTTCCCCCAGAGCCAATTGTTATTGATGTTGCAACTATCTTCAAGAAAGTCAATTCCCTTTTAATCATACCACCTTTAAATATAACAGCTTCAATGATCTCTGGGACACCATTTCCCTTAATCTCCGGTGCCTTTTTTATTAAAGGAGCAACTAAAAGACCACCCAAAGCTGGCAAGAGAATATAACCCAAGTTTAAGCCGTTAACATTTAAAGACACCTTTGGAAGAAGGAAACCAAAGAAAAACCTTTGAGCTAAAATAATTGTTCCTCTAAATGCTAAAGCTCCTAAACCTCCAACTATGCCAGCAATGATGGAAAAGCTCAAAACTATGATCCATCTCCGGATATATCTCTCGCTCTCCTTTTTCATGACACCTCAACTAAGGTCAATGATTATAAGAGATTTTCGTTGTTAACTCAAAAGGAAGTCCTCTTCTAATAACTAAAAAACAACCTAATAAAGCCCCCAATGTGTTCATAATTAAGTCTCTGAACTTATTTCCAATGCTTTCCTTTATAAAAGATATTCCGCTTTCACTTAACTTTTCTGCAATCTCCCATCCTATACTAAGGACAAACAGGAGAGCAAATGCATAAATTATAACTTGCCTTTGAGTAAAGCCATAAACCTTCGAAAACTCGTTTAAGATTTCTGCTAAAATTAGCCAAACAGTTAAACCTCCCAAAAAGTGGCTTATCATGTCTGCATCGGTCCATTCTCTATGAAAAAGATCAATAGTTGTAAAGGGAACGTTCACAAGAGAGACATGGATTGCTATAAAAATCCCCAAAATTGCCATTGTGCTGTCATTATAAAGAGGTTTTAAGAAAGGTCTTAGTTTTTCTGGCGGATTAACTTTTCTTTGGAAGAATTCTGGAATTAAAAGCCCGATGAAAGCTGTAATACTCCTATAAATGTGATCAATTCTCATATACATAAACCCACTTATTATACCTAAAAACACTATGAAGCGGCATAAATTTAAAATCTGCTTCCAGCGATTAATTTCAACCACCAACAAAATAATGACATTTAAGTTTTTATCTCTTTCTTTATTGTTGAGAAAAAACTAAGACCTCTTTAAACCTTTGGTTTCCAAAAGACAGTTTTAGAAAGACTTTTATTTAGTGTTACTAATCATGCCTTTGATAACATCATTTGATAAAAGGAGGTGAAAAATTTGCACATTCCAGATGGATTGTTAAGCATGCCCATGATCATCATAACGTATGCAATTACTATAATGGGAATTGTTTATTCATTAAGAAAGCTTAAAAATTTCCCGGAAGACAAAATACCTCTCTTAGGTCTTTTTGCAGCGGGAGTATTCGCAGCACAGATGGTAAACTTTCCAATAATTGGGGGAGTTAGCGGTCATTTATTGGGAGCAACGTTGGTGGCAATTCTCTTAGGTCCATATGCCGCGATTCTTGTAATGACGGCAGTTTTGATAATCCAAACTTTACTCTTTGGAGATGGTGGAATAACTGCAATGGGTGCAAATATCTTGAACATGGGTATCGTAGGAGCATCCCTCGGTTATGCTACCTATTCAAAACTGAAAGACATGAACGAGGTGATAGCAATAGGATTCGCCTCTTGGCTTTCAGTTGTTGTGGGAGCAACGCTAACTGCAATTGAAATTGGTTTAAGCAAAAGTCTGCCATTTATGAAGGTCTTGACATTAATGATTGGATATCACGTTATAATTGGAATTGGAGAAGCAATACTAACACTCTTCATAATCAAAGCTGTTAAGACAAAACTCCCAGAAATAGGGGGTGTTCCTGCATGAGAACCATAATTAAAGGTTTGATTGTAATCATAGTGCTCTTAGCAATTGCTCTACCTTTTGCCTCTGAAAATCCTGATGGATTAGAGGCAACCATGGAGAAAGTAGGCTTAGAGGAAAACCCTATTTATGAAGCTCCTCTTGACTATGGTGAAACTTGGGGACAAAGTTTGGTTATGGGAGTAATAGGCATTATCTTAGTCTTTGGAGTTAGTTATGGATTAGCTAAGTTAACAAAGGGGGCTTAGCTTTGTATCTCCCATTTCTTTTAATTTATGCCCTTCTTGTTGTCACAAGAAAGAGCTTGATAGAGTTGGCTTATTTTGGAGTAGTTTTAGGTTGCTTAATTCTCATGCTTAAGCCAAAGAAAAGTATCTTTAAGCATTTAGGATTTCTCTTAGGCTTTGAAGGATTTCTGTTTATATTGGCACTTTTTAATCCGGGGGAGGTTATTCTGGTAACTCCAATAGGTGCAATCACAAAAGAGGGAATTTACTCATTCTTTCTCTTACTTGGAAGAGCTTTCCTTTCTTCTTCAGTTGTTGTATTGGTTTCAAATTCCTTAGGTTTTTCAAAAATTTTAGCCGAGATGGAAACCCTAAAATTTCCGAGAATTTTAGTTCTAACATTGGCTTTCACTTATCGTTATCTAGATTTGTTTAAAGATGAAGCACTCAGAATGAAGCGCGCCTTAGACTCAAGGGCATTTGGAATTGGAAAGCTTGAATATTATAAGAAACTCGGTGCTTTAATTGGAGAAATATTTGCAAGAGCCTATTTGAGAAACGAAAAAATTTATATGTCCATGCTTTCAAGGGGTTTTGGAGAATTTCCCAAGTTTGAAACAAAGAAAGATATAATCCCAATCGCTCTAACAATGATTGTTCTCTTGGGTGTATTGCTATGATTGAAATCAAGGATTTGCATTTTTCGTATGGAGAGAGCGAGATTCTAAAAGGTATCAATTTAAAAATTAGAAAGGGAGAAGTTTTTGGTCTTTTAGGACCAAATGGAGCAGGAAAATCAACTCTCCTTTTACATTTAAATGGACTCTTAAAGCCAAAGAGAGGGACAGTTATTGTAGATGGGCTAGATGCAAGCAAAAATTCAAAAGAAGTTAGAAGAAAAGTTGGAATTGTTTTTCAAGATCCAAATGATCAGCTTTTTTCTCCAACAGTCTTTGAGGATGTTGCATTTGGTCCTTACAATCTCGGATTAAGAGGAGAAGATCTCAAAGAGAGAGTTCTTGAAGCTTTAAAACTCATTGGAATGGAGAGTTATATCCACAGAGAAATAAAACATTTAAGCTTTGGCGAAAAGAAGAGGATTGCAATAGCAACTGTTTTGGCTATGAAGCCAGGGATTTTAGTTTTTGATGAACCTTTTGCAAACCTTGACTTCAAAGGTAAGCAAATGATAAGGAACATCATTGAAAAATTAAAAGGAGAGAAAACTATAATTTTAGCTTCCCATGAGGTTGAATATCTAACGCTCTGTGATAGAATAGCCCTAATAGACGAGGGGAAGATTGTTAAAGTTGGAACTCCAAAACAAGTTCTAAGTGATGTAAAGCTTTTAAGGAAGCATAACTTAGACGTTCCTCCTCTAATTGAGCTTTTCTTAAGTTTGGGTTTAGAAGTGCCAAAGGATTTGGAAGAAGCAAAGAAAAGCATCGGCAACTTTTTAAGTCAGAATTCAAAGTGAAGCTTAGTAACATTAGGAGGATTTGATATGAAAGTTGAGGGATTTGTTGCAAGCCTAAGAAATGCTGAAACAATTGAACAGCTATTTGAACTTTTAGAGAAAAAAGGAGCTCCAATTGCAGAACTTGATGGTGAAAAGTTCTTGATCGTAGTTGAAGGTGACTTTGAAGGGTTAAAGTTCTGGACAGAGATCAATGGTAAAAAAGCAAACATGGCTCTTGGAGATGCCATGCTAAATTCAGCAAGCTTCCCATTTAAGTGTAAAAAACCGTATACAGGTGGGAACGTTATTTTTGTTAAAGCTGGAGACATTGAAAGCGAGGAATTCTTAATCGCCTACAAAAGTGAGGGAATAACAAAAGCGTTTCACGTTAAGGGAGAAGAGGTTGAGAAGATTGAAGCAACAAAATATGGGGAACTCCTAGACAAAATGCCCGAATTTAAGGTCAAAGCATTTAGCGAAGAGCAAATGGATATGATGGGAGCCTTCTTCGGTTGAGATATGAACGGGGGAGTTTCTCTCCCCCACAGGCAAACTTTCTTTATAAAGAGGAAGTAGCAGCATCTTCATGAGGTTTGTTCATGTTTAGTTGTCTTTTCGCTCAATAAAACTATTTGTTCTATCACTATTCCCATGACAATTACAAAGAGTATAGTTAAAAGGAGTCTCGTTATCATGAACTTCAGTCCAAGGAATTGAAGCTCCACTAGCTCTTGAGGAATCTTGATACATGCCCATGCTGAAAGAAAGGCAATGATATTAGAAATGCGAGCACCTTTTTTAAGTAAAGCCGCGGCTATGGGAAAAGCAACATAAAGGGGGCCTGTAGGAAATGCTCCCATGAGTATAGCAAGGAATATGCCCTTTATTCCAGAACTTCTTCCCAAATACTTCACAATAACATCATTTGGAACAAACACCGCAAAAAGTCCCATCAGTATCATCACGGCGGGCAGTATCAGAATCATTTCCATAAAGAACCCTTTTGAAGATGAAATTACAAGTTCTTTCTTTTCAGGGAATATCAATAACAAAATTATTGCAATCGCTAATATAATCCCTAAAAAGAGCATATCTTTTACGAGTCCCTTTTTCTGTTTTTCTTTTGACATCTTTTTCATAATATCACCCCTATGATAAGCCCAATGATAATTGCAATGATAAAGCTCAACCCATTTCTAAGCAACGCCAGCTTTTTCCCCAATATCCTTATTTCAAGAGGTAAAGTGACCATCCCAATCATTGTCAGTGTAGTTATAAAGACAGCAACTGAGGTAATCGAAGCCCCTTTTTCAAGGAGAGATGCCGCCAACGGGAAGGATATCAACGAAGGGATATGGAGTATTGCTCCCAAAAATGCAACAGTAAGCACTCCTCTAAACCCTGCATTTTCACCGACAATCTTAGAAATTTGACTTTCCGGCACAAAACCAGAAAGCAAGCCTATAATGATTATTATGGCAAGAACAGTGGGGAAGATTCTGAAGAATGATATTATTGCTATCTTTAGTGCTTGTTTTGTCTTTGTCGTGTCCTTTATTAAAGCAAAAACCAGGCATACAGCAGCTAAAGCATTTATAAATACAGTAGTCACATTCATTGAATTCCCTCCTCCACAATATATGAAAAAAGATTCGAATATATACTCTAAAAGTTTTTGGTTAAGAATTAAAAGGACAAAAATTAAAATTAGCTCTTCAAAGCCTCATCCAAAAGTTCTAATCCCAAGTCTAAGTACTCTTTGGATTTCTCTTCGCTCCTTGCTTCTGCAAAAATCCTTATTATTGGCTCCGTTCCGCTCGCCCTGACGAGAACCCAACCATCATCAAAGAGTATTTTTGTTCCATCTGTTGTGTTAATGTTTAATCCTCTCTCCTTAGCAATCTCTGCTACTTTCGCAACTATTGCTTTTCTATCACCTTCAATGTGCCTCTTTGTTTTCACTTGATAGAACTTAGGAAGTTCATCAATAAGTTCGCTGAACCTTTTGTTGCTCTTTGCAAATATTTCAACAATCTTTGCCACGGTCATTGCACCATCCCTTCCCAAAACGAAGTCTGGGAAGATAACTCCACCGTTTTCTTCCCCACCAACTAAACCATTGTGCTCAAGTAAAGCCCTTGAGACTATTAGGTCACCAACCTTTGTTTTCATAACTTTTCCGCCATATTGTCTGGCTATCTCGTCAATCATGTGAGAAGTCGCTATTGTTGTAACGACCAAACCACCATCATGTTCCTGAAGCATTGCTTTAACAACCAAAGCAAAAGTTTTGTCTCCTTGAACAAAGTTCCCGTTCTCATCAATAAACACTGAACGATCAGCATCTCCATCTTGAGCAACACCAAAATCTGCCCCTAACGCTTTCACCATTTTCATAAATCCTCTGAGATTTTCCTCATTTGGCTCTGGATTTCTTGCAGGGAAGTGACCATCTGGATGAGCATTTACGCTTACAACCTTACATCCAAGCTCTCTCAAAAGATAAGGTAAAGTTAATGAACCAGCTCCATTTGAAGTATCAACTACAATGAAAGGCTTTCTCTTTTTAATTGCTTCAATATCTACCCTTGACTTTATTTCATCAATATAAGGTCTTATTATGTCGCGCTCAACTAACTGACCAATCTTGTCCCAGGTTGCTCTATCAAAATCTTCCTTAAAGTAAATTTCCTCAACTATTGCTTCCCTCTCCTTTTTTAAGCCCAATCCATTTGATTCTAAAAGCTTAATCCCATTGTATTCTGGAGGATTATGGGATGCTGTAATTACAGCTCCTCCATCTACGTTAAAGTATCTACACGCAAATTGAATCGCTGGTGTTGGAGCAACTCCAACATCTATAACGTTAACTCCAACGCTTAAAAGTCCAGAAACTAAGGCGTTTTTGAGCATTTCACCGCTAACTCTCGTATCTCTCCCAACGACAACCCAAAGCTCTTTGTTTGGTTGCTCTTTCTTTAGTAAAGTCCCAAATGCCATTCCTATTTTTAATGCAAATTCTGGAGTAATTTTTTCGTTTGCAATTCCTCTAACGCCAAACGTTCCAAAGAGCTTTCCCATTTTAATCACCTCACATTTAAAGCTCAGTCTCTTCCAAAGTCATCTTGAAATCTTTCTATGTCATCTTCACCCAAGTATTGTCCAATTTGAACTTCTATAACCTCCAAAGGTATCAACCCAGGATTCTCTAATCTATGCTTCACTCCAGCAGGAATAAATGTGCTTTCCCCAGGTCTCAAGAGGATTTCCTTGTCACCAACTATAACTCTAGCAGTCCCGCTTACAACGACCCAATGTTCACTTCTGTGGTAGTGCCTTTGCAAGCTTAATCTGCGCTTTGGCAGAACTGTTATACGCTTTATTTTATATCCTTCTCCATCTTCTAAAACAGTGTAACTTCCCCAAGGTCTATAAGCTGTTCTGTGAACAATTGCTCTTTGGTCGTTTCTCTCTTTAAGGATATTATAAACTTTCTTAACTTTCTGTGCCTCTCCCCTTTGAGCAACCAATAAAGCATCTCCCGTATCAATTATTATCAAATCCTTAACTCCAACAGTCGCAGTCAGTCTCTCGGTCATTATCAAATTGTCTTGGGACTCAATTCCTATGTGTTCCCCCTTAACTGCATTTCCATTTTCATCTTTCTTGAAAACTTCATAAATTGCATCAAAACTTCCCAAGTCATTCCAGTAAGTATCTAAAGGCACAACAGCAGCCTTATTTGTCTTTTCCATTATTCCATAATCAACAGAAACATCATGAATTTTCTCATATGCTTCTTCAATGGTGTTTGACTCTTCAAATGCCTTGTAGACCTCTGGTGCTAATTTTTTCACTTCTTCTATGAAAAGCTCGCTATCAAATAAGAACATTCCACTGTTCCAAAAGTAGCCTTTTTCAACATATTTCTTAGCCGTTTCAAAATCTGGCTTCTCTTTAAATTCATCAACTTTAAATCCACCCTCTAATGCTTTCCCTGGTTTTATATAACCATACCCTGTGTGAGGTTTCGTTGGCTTGATTCCAAATGTTACGAGATGTTCCCCAGCAAGTTTTTCTCCATTGCTAAATGCTTCGATATAATTTTCATTAGCATCTATTAAATGATCTGAAGGTAAAACAGCGACTTTTGATTTTCCATAATCCTCTTGAATAGTCTTTATTCCCCAATAAATAGCGGGAAGAGTGTTTTTACCAACAGGCTCTAAAAGAATGTTTTCCTCAGAAAGCTCTATGCCTATTTCCCTAAGGTCATCTAAAACTCTAAACTTATACTCCTTATTAGTCACAACATAAATTTCCTTTGGCTTTGAAAAAAGCAAAGCCCTTTCAACAGTCTTTTGAAAGAGGGAATAACTGTCGAAAATTTTTGTAAATTGTTTTGGCATTAATTCCCTACTTAATGGCCACAATCGAGTTCCCTTTCCTCCAGCTAAAATAAGCGTTTTCATTCCATCACCTCCAAGATTTCTTTTATCGATCTTATATTTTTAGCATTCGGATGTTTTAGATCTCCAACAATGAAAGCGAAGTCAACAGCATCGAGCATTGGAACATCATTTAAACCATCCCCAACAGCATAGCTCTCAACTTCTCCAATTTTGGAGTACAAGCTTAGGACAATCTTAGTAGCTTTTCCTTTATCTGTTTTTCCCGTTACATTGTAAAACCTGCTTCCTTTTACAACTTTTAAACCATTTCTCTCTAAAGCTCTCTCAAATCCTTCTTTTTCCCATTTAAATATGGTTTCTGAGTATTCTCTTATCATGGCAAGTCTGGCAAGTTTTCTTGGAAGATTTGTAAATTTCATGACTTCCTCAATGCTTGAATTCCCATAATATTTAAGCCCAAAATCTTCACTGATCTTGTCTAAAGTTTCCTTAATAACCGGATACCTTTCACCAAGCTCTATAATGTAGTAATCTGCATCCTCTCTCGTAAATTTAAAGTTAAATGGAAAATAATCCTTTGGTATGTAAACTGCACTTCCGTTCTCAACTATGAATGGCTCCTTAATATTTAATGCTTCTCTGTAGTATTCCTGCTCAGCCCTTGTCTTTGATGAGTTAAAAATTATTTTAAACTCAAGCTTTTTTAGCTTTTCAATTATCGGCTTTGCTGGTTCTGGTGAATAATCTTCACCAATCAAAGTCTTGTCCAAATCAAGGAAAATCACTTTCATGCTAACACCTTATAGCTCAAACTTTAACAACGACTCAGAGTTGTTCTCAAGAACTTTTATCCATTTCTCAACGTCTATATCCTTAATTGCTCTCATTACAATGGGCTTCTTTGGCTCTTCATCATCTCCCAAGATTCCATGCATTTTAAGATCATCAAGGATTCTTTGCCTTAAGCGTTCAGATGCCAGCTTTGAGTGATAAATCGTCGCCAATGACATTAGTATCATGTCTTTAACATGTTCCTGACCCTTTTCTTCATGCAAGTGCGGATTCAAGGTTTCAATCTGGAAGACTTCAATTCCTTGGTCATAAATATCTTGATACTCCTCAACGTTCTCCCAGCGTCCAAATCTCTCAAATAAATAAACAAGTTCAAAAGGCTCAATAGAGTAACCAGTGGAGAAAGGTAGTATTTCAGCTAATTTTGTTGTCATTGCATGCTCCCCAGCATTCCCTGTTACAATTATGTTCGTTTCAAAGTTTGTACCCTCCCCAAGAAGCATGTTCATGTAGCGGTTGGTTATTTCACTAACTCTTCCCCATTTTCTGAAATACAATCCTCTCTTACCTACTTTTGGTTTGTGACGCCAGCTTAGGCGTACCATTGCATAATCGCTTTCACTCATTAAAAAGCCAGCAGCATAGTCTTTAACGTACTCATTGACAGCTCCCGGAATGTAGTTGTCGGCATCAACAAATCCAACATACTTTGCACCTATAGCTTTAGCTAAGAGAATACCAATTAACATACCTTCCCCTTTTCCACTTCTAATGTTACCACTACTATCTAAAATATCCGTGTAACCTACTTCTTTGAAGGCTTTTGCTAATCCAATATCCTTTTGATGAATCATAATTATCTTTGAGTGCGTTAAGTTGTAAAAGTGCTTCACTAAGTCGACTTCTTGTTTAAACAAGTTTGGACCCTCTCTTTTGCTGCTTGAAACAATTATGATTGGACATTTATGAGGGATTGCTTTTAAAACACCATCAACAAGCTGTAGCTTCTCATTTTTCATTGGAACAACAATCGCCATCTCTCCAAGGGTTTTATATATATCACCCCTGGGCAAATTCTTAACTGTGAAACTGTGAATATCTTCAGTTTCTGTATCAAGCTTTATCACCTTTTGAACCTCATATATTTCAACCGCTCCAAAGAGTTCTTTATAAACAGGAGCCTCTAAAAGCATAACATCACCTCCAAATGAATTAGAATTTTATTCAACTCAGCTAAGCCACCAAGGGGGCATAAAATTGACCAATAGTATTTTAGGCAATTGACGTATATAAAATTTATCCATATTAAAAATAAATTAAAAAAGAGCTAACCCCTCATTGCAAATTCGCTAACGAAAGCAGAGCTTGAGATGGTATCGCCAATTCCAACAGTGCTTTTAGGTGAGGCGACTATCTTAGTTGGGATAAATGTTAGCTGTCTATCGGTCATGTCAATTATTCCATTTTCAACTTCTGCGAATTCCTTCTCAAGCTCTTCCTCAATTATAAAAGCTCTTTCATTTGTTGGAACGCTCAGAGCATTTCTAACTTGACTTAGGTTCTCCAAGTTTCCATACATAGCTTTTGCTGCAGCTGCTAATGCTGCAAATAGCAGGGCATCTCTAATCCTCTCTCCCCTGTATTGAGTTAATTCTATGTAGTAACCATAGGTGTGGAAGTGAATCCTCTCAATGCCCGTTTCATCCATTAATAGGTTCATAGCATCTATAACTGAAAACACATTTCCTTCAAGGACTTCCTTAGCCAAGGATTCATCGCCGATTATCTGGACTACTGAAGAGAGTTCAACCTCATTTAGACCAACGCTTGTGAATTTTGGCAACATTCCAATCAATGCTTCTCTTACCTTTTCATTTGCTGTGTAAGCAAATTCAAAGTGGCTCTTAACATTTAAGCGGTTTAAAATATTCAGCTGACTCTCAACTTTCTCGAGGACATCCTTATATGTTGTTCCATCTGGATAGTATTCTTTTAGGACTTGTAGACCACTAATCACCGCTAAATCGACTTTTTCAGCAATTCCCTTAAAGTACTCTCTAAATTCTTTCCTCATGTAAACCCTTGCATTATAATCGTCAGCATTTGCAATAAAGCGATTTTCTCTTGGTGCTTGAACATCAAAAACCTGAAAGCCTCTTGGGAATTCGTAAATGTAGTGGATTAACTCCTCTTCAGTCATAACTGCTTCTTTTGGATGCACTAATTTTAATTCATTGTTTTCAAAAATTGGTACGAAAATTGGTCCATCAACGAATAAATCGGCTTGAAGCTTTGGATTTTGTGGAACATGAACAATCGTTGGGATTCTATACACCCCACCTAAGAGGTTTGCCATTATTCCCGCCTGACCGCCTATTCTTAACTCATCCCATCCCCACTCTTTCAAGTATTCTCTCACTTCTTCACTTTCAACAAACCATTCCATGGCTTTTCCAAGTTTTATGCTCCTTAAAATCCCACCAAAAAGCTCTTCAAGTGATGTTATCCTCTCTGGAGGACTATCAATAAGAGAGAAGACTTTTTCCTTATCAATTTGTTCTATCCTTCTCTCTAAATCTTCCTTATCCAGATATCTAATAGCGTCAATATTGGTGTTGTATGCTAAGAGGACACCTCTGACACGAGGTAGAGCACTTGTTGCATTCTCAAAAGCCCTAATATAAAGGTCTTTCCAAAGTCTGATCTTCTCCTTAAAGCTTTCCTTCATGGGTATCACCTGCTAGAAAGATTTAAATTAAACGAAGATTATTAAATAAAATCAAAGAAAATTCAATCCTTCCATTTTGGATTGTCTTTCACGACGATTCTATTTTCTTCTTCCACCACAATCTTTGAAAAGCCTTTCTCTGCTATTGTTCCATAGTCGTGACCAGCATCTGCTGGATAAATAGCTAGGAATATAAATGGTTCCTTCCCAATATTTATTGTCCTATGTGCCCAGTATGGTGGAACATAAACGATTGTTCCTTCTTCCATTTCAATCCATCTTGCTTCCCCTTCTGGTGTCTGTAAAAGCATTCCACCCTTCCCTTTAAGCCCTACATAAATTTCTGCCCTGTCCAATTTCGCGTGATAATGACCTTTGGTCATAAAGAACTCATTGCCAACTTTACCCGGATGTAACACAGTTGTCGCAAAGTTTAAGTCGCCTTCCTTTTCCTCCTGCTCAATTGCATAAACTTCGTAAATCACTGGATTCTCCTTTAAAAGCTCTTCGTATGCTTCCTCGTTGACATAATAGCCTTTCATATCGCTTAGTCTTCTAACGATTTTCTTAGCTTTCTCAATGATGCCACTATCAAAGTCGAGTTTAACTCCAAAAGGTTCCTTGTACTCCACATTAACTCCCTCCAACATAGGATATCATTTTAGTGGTTAAAACTCTTTCTATATTGTATCACTAAGAGTGAAAAAACAAATTAAAGGAGAGAATACATTAGATATGAAAATCCAACCCCAAGTGCCCAATATGCGGTGTTCCACCTAAGCACTTTATATCCATCCAAGGGTGGGATTGGCAATAGGTTGAAAAACGCTAACCAGAAGTTAACTGCCGCTGTGTAATATAGAGCAAACGTAGCCACCAAAGGCAAGCTCATAGTTTTTAGAATTAGCACAGCAACTATTCCAATTACAATGTTTGTTAAAGGTCCTGAAAAACTTATTCTTCCTTCAGCTTCTTTATCCTCCCAATATTGGTAGGGAGCATAAATATAGACTGCTCCGAGGGCTGCAAAAACAATTGCTTTACCAAAAACTGCTTTTCCTAATATACCAAGGAGCAAGGCAATCATTATTCCAGTGTCCCAACGTTTGTAAAATGCAACATAGCCGTATTTCTTAGCCACTTGCCTATGGGCTAATTCATGAAAAACAAAGGCAGTTAGAACTGCTAAGGCAACGTATGGAACAACTTTAATATTAAAGTTTGAAAACAGGAGTAGTAAAACAAAATATGAAATTGCTAAATCTTCAAGCTCTTGCTTATTTAATCTCATTTTATCTCCCCCTAATTTCTATTTTCTTACCCAAAACAAGTTCTGCAGCTTTTACTGCCGAACCTCCACTTCCAACTGCAATCCGCACCTGATCTCTCGGAACGTAAACGATAATCTTATCCCCCTCATATTCCACCTCAAGTATCTCAACTTTTAACATTTGCCTTAATCTTTGAATCATAGCTAATCACCGTAAGAGTTCAAAACCCTCTCAATTCCTTTAACATGCCCCAAACCAACCACTGCTAATACTCTCGGTTTTTTAACACCTCTACGCTTTAATTCATCAACAATAGCTTTAAGGTTTTTTGCCATTATCTCATTTCTCTCCTCAACTAAAATATGGAAAAGGTAAGGATAGCGGCGCTTAAACTGAATCATCATGTCCTTAAATTCTCTTAGGATATCACTCTCCCTAACTTCCCTTGAGGGCAAAATAGGCAAAAACACAGTTAAACTCTCCAAAAACAGGAAAAATTTCTCTCTAAATGGCGCTTTCAAGATTTTCATAGTAATTAAGTTTATGTCCTCATCAATGAGAAAGAGAGGGATTCTAAAGGTTTGGGCAAGCTCTATAGCTGCCTTCATTTCTCCCCCTGGCATCATTCCAAATTCTTCTCCCAGCTTTTCCTCAACTTTTGTCAAAATGTATTGGACTATTCCTCTCCTCCCAAATTTTAATGCATCCCCGAGTTTAAGCTCTTTTTTTGGCATTTGAAGAGAAATAAATCTCCTATTATCAAGTTCAACAGCTATAGCATTGGGCTTTTCGTTTAAAATAGCCTTCATCACATTCTCTCTACTTTGAGGTGAAACGTGCATTGTTCCAACAACTTTAACGTAGCGTAAGTAGCTCATACTTCTCACCGATTAAAAGTTAGCCTATCAAAGTCCTTTGGAACTATGAAAGGAACACTGCAAAGCTCTCTTGCTTTTTCTAAATACTCCTTATATTTATACCTTGGTGCCCTATGAACCAAAGCCAAGAGCTTAACCTTTGAACTTTTTGCAACTTCACAAGCTTCACTCACAGTGGAGTGATAGCTTTCATTTTTATCCTCTCCACTTAGATAAGTTGCTTCATGTATCAAAATGTCCGCCTTCTCTGAAAATAACTTTATCCTTTCGCACGGTTCAGTATCTCCGCTATAAACAACTTTAACTCCCTTCTGCTTTCCCTTTGTAACATCTTCTAAATAAACAGCTTTTCCATTTATGGTTATTTTTCCTTTAATTTCGAGTTCTTTCATCCAAGGACCTGGTTTTAAGCCAAGTTCTGCTATTTTCCCCAAATCAAAGGCTCCTCTTTTATCTTTTTCCTTAAACACATAACCTAAGGCTGGAACCCCATGCTCAACTTTAAAGCTCCAAATTTCGTATTTATCAAAATCCATCCTTTTTTCACCAAGTTCGTGCACATAAATTTGGAATGAAGGTCTAAAAAAGCCGCTTTGTAAATAATTTTGGATAAAAGTGTATGTGTACTTTGGTCCGTAAATGTGCAAAGGCTTTTCCCTATTCCAGAGAGTCATCGTCTGGATTAAACTCATTAAGCCAAGGTAATGATCACCGTGAAAATGCGTGATAAAAATCTTTTCAATTTTCATTGGGCTTATTTTAGCAATTTTCATCTGCCTTAAAGTCCCTTCACCAACATCAAACAAAATAATCTCTCCCTCATATCTCAAAGCTATGCTAATAACGTTTCTCTCTTCAGTTGGCATTATCCCACCAGTACCAAGGAAAACTATTTCTAGCATGATTAAGGATTAGGAAGGTTAAGATAAAAAGGCTATCGCTCTCCCAAAAGTTAAATATCTCAACTTCCAAATGATAATTTGGGGATAAATATGGAAGAGATTTTAAAGGCAATAGAAACGAAAGACTGCGATAAGTTGGTTGAGCTTTTGTATTACAAAGCAGATGAACTTGAGGGAGAACAACTTAGTGAAATCTTGAAAAAGGCAGAAAAATTAGCCGTTGAATGCAAACATTTTGAGCTTTACAAACTGGTTGTCTACTTCTATCTGGAATTTTTGGAGGAAGATAGAATAGGAGAATTTGAAGCCTTTGTTAAGAAAGAAGACACATTTGATGCAAAGTTCCATCTTGCAGATTTATATGCTCTAATTGGAGAGCTTGAAAAAGCCCTTGATTTATACCTTCAAATTCTTGAAGAGGAAACCGAAAAGGGCAACAAAGAGAACATAGCAAAGATATACTACAACATGGGTTTAATCCATGAGGAATTTACAGAATATGACAAGGCAATAGACCTTATGGGAAAGGCTGCTGAAATATTTGAAGAGCTTGAAAGGGAGGAAGATTACCTCCATACGCTTGTATACATTGCTTATTTGAAGTTTGAGAAGGGTGAAATAAGCGAAGCAAAAGCAGAAATAGCTGAACTATTACCAAAACTTATTGACAAACCAACGATAAAATCTCAAGCTCACCTAGTTATTGAGGAAATTTTTGAAGATAAGGATAACTATGAAGCAGCTTTGCAAGAATGTTTATATGCAATGATTGAAGGAAAGAGGGGAGAATATTTAGATATCGTTTTTGAAGCGCTGATAGATGTTATATGGCAACTGATGATTGAAGATGAATTTGAAACAATATACAATAGCATGGATATGTTCATAAGGGTTTCAGAGGACCCTGAAATGAAGCAGTTCTTTGAAGGTGTTAAAGCTGTTGCACTCTTTAAGGATGGTAAAATCAAAGAGGATGAGGTTAGAGAAGCCATATCTAGTGTAGAAAATAGGAGATTGCTTAATTTACTCGAACTTTTAGCAGAGGCTGAGTTTTAATTTCATTTCTTTTTGGTGAATTATTATGAAAATTAGAATGGCAAGGTTAGAAGATGCAAAGGGAATTACTAGAGTGCACTGCTCCGATATTGAAAAGTGGTACAGACATATCGGAGACTCAAAGATAGAAGATGCTTATGAAAACCTGACGATTAGAGACAGATATTTGCATGGTGGTCCTTGGATGAGCGTTGAAAGCTGTGCCATTCACTTAAACACACTACTCTTGGAAAATCAGTGCCCTATAGTGGCTGAGATAAATGGAAAAGTAGTCGGACATGCAGAAGTTTTAATTAGTGAGGAACCAATAAAAGGAGAAATGAAAAGAATAGCCCAATTAGATGTCTTAGAAGTTCATAAAAAATTTAGGAGAAGGGGTATTGGGAGAGCAATTCTGGAATATCTCTTCGAGTTAGCTAAAGACAAAGAGTGCGAGTTAATAACCGTAACTCCAGATCCCAACGCTGTAGGATTTTACTCAAAGCTTGGGTTCAATGAGACGGTTTACAGTGGACTTTCAGTAGATATAGACCTCCCAGAGACGCCCAAAAGAGAAGTCAACATAAAAATGGAGGAATTTCCATGGGAGAAGATAAAAACTAAAGAGATGATCTTCGGAAAGTTTCAAAGCTCTTATTGCCACTGGTTTGTTATAAAAGACAAAATCTTTGGGATTAACGATAAGATTTATTATGAGACTGGGATAATGGAGCATAAATACTATTATACCCTTAAAGAGAGTTTCTCTAACCCAAAAATTGTCTATCTTTATCTTTGGGGCAAAAATCCAAAAGAAGCTCTAAGTTTTGCCATAAATAGAGCTAAATATTTAGGATTTAAGACTTTAAGGACACTTGTGTCTGTGGAAGACTACAACAAAATAAGGGAATTTAAGCCGAAGATCATAGAAAAGAGCATAATACTATCAAAAAGAGTGCAGTAATGTCCCCCCAAATTAGATACTGAACTCCCTTTTATAAGCCTCTTAAAACGACTAGAAGAAGGATTTTCATCTATTTCTCCATCAAAGATTTATTTAGTCGCATTCGTGCTAATTTGGAGATAAAAGGCATAATTTTAGAATAGAAAGATTTAAATACTCTTCTCTACTCTACCCTCCGCTACAATGAGCCGCATAAAAAGCACGATATTGGAATATTCCTCAATTGAAAGTTGGTGGGAAAATGAATAAGAGAGTACACGCAAGTATGATGGCTAAAAAGATGTCAGGGCTACATTACGGCACCACAAAGGTACCCAAGTGGTTTTATTCCTTTATTCCATTTAAAGTATCAACAGGGGGAACTTCAATTTTAATGCCTCTCTATCTGCTCCAGCTGGGAGGAAGTGCTCAAGATGTCGGAATCATGAATTCCCTAGGGAGCTTATCATCAATGCTTGGTGCTCTCTTTTGGGGAAGAGTTTCAGATAGAACTTTGAAGAGAAAAGTTTTCATAATAACAGGATTCATGAGCGTTACCCTATTTCTATTGTTACTCCCATTCATAAACAGTGTAGAAGGCGTTATAGCCCTCAATTCTATCTATACCTTCTTTTTAGCAACAACCCTTTCCGTTTCAATAGTTCTCATCCTAAGGAGCTTAAGAAAGCTCAACTGGGACTATGGAATTGGGAAATTTAATGAAATTGGGGGCTGGGGATGGGTGCTGGGATTATCCTTAGGGCTTGCCCTTTCAAGAATCTTGACTATCAAACAGCTTTTCATTTTATTTGCATTGTTAAATATTCCCTCCATAATCCTAAGTCTTTCATGGATTAGAGAAGCCCCAATTTATGTCAACAGACAAAGTATTGGAGTCTTCGTTAACTATGTTACAGAAAAGATGCGCTACATGCCAAACTTCATGCTCCATATACCCAACGCCCTAAAAAGCCTTTCAAGATTTAAAAGATTTTATACCTCATCTATGCTTTTTTGGATTGCCACAGGTCTATATTTCTCTCAATACCCAGTATTTCTTATCTTCAGGGGATTTGAAAAAACCCACGTTTATTTAGCTGCAATAATAAACTCATCAATTTCGGCATATATGTACACAAGGGTTGGAATTATGCTCAAGGAAAAAGAAGGATTCAAAGTTCTCAGAGAAGGTCTAATTTTGAGATTTTTTGGAATTAGCCTTCTAGTTGTAGGAGTGTTTCTCAACAGTGTAGCCTCATTTATAATTGCCATACTCTCATATTTCCTGGCTGGCTACTCATGGTCCTTCATTGGCATATCCACAACTTCAATAATTGGGAAATTAGCTAGAGAAAATGAAAAAGGAACTGTCATGGGAGTTTTCAACTTGGTTAATTCAAGCGGATTCATTATAGGAAGCTTTGCAAGTGGATTTATAGTTCAGCACTTCGGCTTTCAAACAAACTTTGCATTAGCATCTCTTTTTGTTTTCCTCAGCCTTATACCAATAAAAGGGTTAAAAGGGTCAAGATGCTAAAATTCAGTGGTGAGCTTAATGATAATTGATGAGCTAAAGGAAAAAGCCCTCTCAATAATTAATGAAGATCTTAGAATCTTAGATTTCTCTTTTGCTTTGCCTTACACATATGTTCTAATAGGAGGCAAAAAAGGAAAAGCCCTTGGAGTTGCAATGACTTTACCAGAGGAAATACAGGTTTACAAATCGAGCTTTGAAGAGATTAGCGTTGAGAGTTTTATAGAAAAATCCAACAGCCTGAACATAATAGAGAGAACACTTGGAATAGCAGCAATAAATGCTGTCTCCCAGTACTACATTGATTTAAGCTGTGCAAATGAAGAAGATGGGAGTGAGATTGTCTTTAAAACTGAAGGAATTAGAAGAGTAGCATTAATTGGAAACATGCCCCCACTGGTTAAAAGTATGAAGGAAAGAGGTTACGAAGTCTATGTTTTCGAGAGAAATCCAAAGATAATGGATAAAGAAACCTTTAGCGATGCTTTAGAATATCGTTTGCTGCCAAAGATGGATGCATTATTAATTAGCGGCTCAGCATTGATTAATGACACCTTAGACCTGATTCTAGAACGTTCCAAAAAAGCTAAGCTTAGAATTTTAGTCGGTCCAAGTGCTCAAGCACTTCCAGAGTTCTTTAAAGAAACTGGGATTACCCATATAGCCTCCATGAAGGTAATAAATATTGATAAAGCATTGTTAAAGCTAAAGCTCGGTTCTTTCAGAGGATTTGGAGAAGAGAGCAAAAAATATTTAATAAGGGTTTAAAACTTCAAGACCCTCGCTAAAACAATCAATGGATCCCAAACCGGGGCAAATGGCGGTGCGTATGCTAAGTCGCTAAAGAATAAGTCCTTAGTTGTAAAACCTGCTTGCAAAGCTATTGCAAAGGCATCGATTCTTGGTAAAACTTCGCTTCCAACTGCTTGTAAGCCTAAGAGTTTGTTTGTTTCTTTCTCTGCTATTGCTTTGAGCCAAATCTCCTTTGCTCCTGGATAGTAATGAGGCTTTGTTTTCGCTTCAATAAATGCTGTTTTAACATCATACCCTTCTTTTATTGCCTCTGTCTCACTTAAACCTGTTTTTCCAATTTCTAAATCCATGAACTTTGTTATTTGAGTTCCTAAAATGCCCGGAAAAGTTATACTATTCCCCGCTATATTGGAGCCAGCGACATAACCCATTTTATTACCTACTGGGGCTAAAGGAATCCAAACTCTTCTTTTAGTTATTAGATGTCTTGTTTCTGCAACGTCACCAGCTGCATAAACATTTTCAACACTTGTTTCCATCCTTTCATTTGTCCAAATTGCCCCAGTTTCACCGATCCTAACACCTAACTGCTTAGCTAATTCAATATTTGGTTTTATTCCAGTTGCTATAATAACCAAATCCGCTTTGTATTCGCTTGCATCAGTTATTACTTTTTCAACCCTCTCTTTTCCTTTAATTTCAACTGTTAGCTCTTTTAATCTAAGATTTAAGTGTTCCTTAAGTTTTTGCTCAACTACATCAGTAATCTCCTTGTCATAGGTTTTCCTTAAAACTCTTCCACTTCTCCCAATTAGTGTGACATTTTTACCTTGAGCAACAAATGCTTCAGCCATTTCCAAAGCTATGTAACCAGTCCCAATTACAACGACGTCTCTAACATCATATTTTTGCATGTATTCTTGGATTGCAACTGCATCTAGAGGGAGATCAGCTGTAAAAACACCCTTTAAATCAATACCCTCAATTGGCAGTACCTTTGGAGAAGCGCCATTAGCAAAAACTAGATAATCCCAGTCGTATTTTTTCTCCCTATCTCCCTCTTGTACTCTAACATAACCCTGTTCGACTTCAACAACCTTAGAATTTAAATGCAGGTCAATACCTCTCTTTTTGATAAAGAACTCTGGGGGATAGTGCATTAACCTTTCCTTTGGTGAAATTCCTTCAATGACATAAGGAACTCCACAGGGGGCATGACTAATCCATCCCGTTGCTTCAAAAACTTTAACATCCCAACTAGGCTTCAACTTCTTCACTCTCGAAGCTGTGCTCATTCCCGCAGCTCCACCACCGATAATAACAACTCTCCTGGTCATTTTGGTCCACCTAAAATTCAAAAAGAAAAGACATTTAAAAACATTATGGGTCAAAAGTGTGGAAAAATCAGTTTTTCTTTTTGCCTTCGATATAGTATCTTCCTCTGATTTTCACGAGCTTGTAAACTTCGCCCTCTTTAAGTTCTATACTCGGCTTCTCAATCTCAAAAGTTTCATAACTTTCCATGTCCATAAACTGAGCCTCTTTAGGTGTTAAACTCGTGAGCATGGCTTCTTTTTTCTCATGTTCTACTAGATCAACCTCTTCCCTCTTTATCGCTTTCCAATCTTTATGCTCGCTCTTATGAGTAGAGAGGTTCCTTAAGCCCATCCCCTTTCCGTTTACTTCCTCAACCCTGTAAACATTACCCCTTTTATCCCCCACAATATCACCTTTTCTGAACTTTGGAAGTCTAACACTTACACTTGTTCTATAAACCTCTTTACTCGTCTGTCTATCCACGCCAACCAGCTCATAGGCTTCGCTTATTTCTCCACCGTACTTATCTCTAATAGCTTGAGCTAATTTCCTTGCAGAGCCTTTCGAACCCATGTAAAAGTCAATCCCTTCTTCAAGTTCAACTGTTTCTTGAATAAAACCCATTCTATCCTTTCTCATTATCTCATCGACTTTTTCTTGAACAAGCTTTGCAATCTCCTCCCTCTCTTCCTTCGTCAGTTCCCTTTCTTGAGCTCTAACTTGTAAAATAGCCTCAAAGTAACCACCAAGGAACTTTTGACATCTTGGACAAACGGTTTGCCTTACATAGACAATAATCTCTTTCTTTTCATGGTGAAGCTCTCTCTGTAGCTCATGAATTCTGGCTTTGACTTCCACGTTATAAGTTACAATTGCTGGGAAATACTCAATATGCCAGTTAATTGGCTCATAGCTAACATATGCAATTCCAATAGGTAAATCACCAATTTCTTCAAGCTCTTCTTTTGAAACAATGTGGAACTCTCTGATCCTCTCATCGAAAGTTAAGCTCTCAATTAAAGCATTATCAGCAACTTCAAATATTAATTCGTCGAGCTCATAAGTTTTTGGGTCAACCCAAACTCCTCTCTTCTTATAACTTCCACAGTTTTGACAAAGCTCTGTATTTATCTCACTTTCCATTAAAAGGACTGGGTTTTCCTTTCTAAAGCAAACTTGGCATAATCCATCAATTAAAGGACCTCCCTCACTCTCACTAATTCCACACCTATAACAGAATCTCACCGATATCACCTCTCAGTTTACCATAAAAGTTTAGCCATCTGTGCATGAGGAATTCCTTGGATGTAAAGTACCCTATCTTTATCAACATAACCGAGCTCAATAGCTTTGCCCACGCATCTCTCTCCAACTAAGTTTGCTATAGTAGCTTCGTCTAAAAGCTCCTCCAAGGCATTAACTTCAACCAATTTTCCTTTATAAAAGCGTTCTTTGACCTCTAACTTAAGCTCCCCCTCTCTAAGGGTTTTTCCAATTAACTCCTCATCACAAGCAGCTAACAGTACCTCTCCCTGAACGCGATAAACTTTCACATAAATCTTCATTTAATCCACCTTAATAGAGAAAAGAGGATGGAGATTTAAAAACTTATTCAAGCTTTACGAACAATTAATTTTATTCCATCAACATCAACAACCACTACTTCATCCCCTTCATTCACATCCTCAAGAGGTTTAGCTAGCCATTCTTCTCCTTCAAGCTCTACCCATACTTCATCTCCTTTAACATGACTCACTTTTCCTTTCTTGCCCTTCAGCTCAAAAGTGTATCTTGGTTTTCCAATATCCTCAGTGCCCTTTTTTATAAACTTTGCAAAGAGGTGATAGCTCACAACTGCGGCTATTAATGATATCACAAAAGCAACGTTAAAATTAACGTTAAACATTAACAAAAGCCCTAAGGTTGCAAATGCAATTCCAATTGGCGTTATAAATGCTGTAATCATCATATCAAGCACTACTATAAGCAAGCCCAAAATTAAAAGTAAAAGAGGAAGATATTCCATCACTGCTCACCTGTTTTTTCTACGTTTTCAGTGCTTATAGGCATTTTTGTTTTTCCAATTTTTTGAAGAACTCTAAGGAGACCAATTAAAGACTCAGTGTCATAAGGCACAATTAAGTTTCCGTATTTTGCTAGCTCTGGTAGTCTTTCTATGTATTGTAAAGCCAAATACTTCTCATCCGCCAACTTTAATGCTTCTAAAACCTTTCTAATTGCTTCAGCTTGACCCTCTGCAACGAGAATTTGCTCTTGTTTCATACCTTCAGCCCTTAAAATCCTTGCTTGCTTTTCACCTTCAGCTTTCTTAATTGCACTCTCCCTCTCACCCTCTGCTAGGAGAATCATTGCTCTCTTTTCTCTCTCAGCTGTCATTTGCTTTGCCATTGCCTCTTGAATATCCCTTGGTGGGTCAATCCTCTGGATTTCAACCCTCGTAATTTTTACTCCCCATCTGTCGGTTATTTTGTCAAGTTCCTCTCTTAAGCGAGCGTTAATTACATCTCTACCGCTTAAGGTCTCATCAAGCTCCATTTCACCAATTATTGCTCTCAAGTTGGTCTGTGCAAGTTTGATTATTGCCATTAAGAAGTTGCTCACGTTGTAAGTAGCTTTTACTGGATCAAGCACTTGGTAATAAACAACCGCATCTACTGTAACAACCACATTATCCTTACAAATGACCTCTTGAGGTGGGACATCTATCACGTGCTCCCTCATGTCAACTACTTTCACACTTTCCATAAAAGGCACAATAAAGTGTATTCCAGGATCTAAAATTCTGTTGAATTTTCCAAGCCTTTCAACTAAGCCCTTTTGGTATGGTCGTATCACTTTCACGCTTAAAACAAGCATCAAAAGCAAAAACACTCCAAGTACCACAATTGCAAGGGTCCCTAGCATTACTATACCCCCAAATAGTTTTGCCAACTTAAGTTAATTAAAATAGCATTATAAAACTTTCGGAATTAAAAATTAAAAAACTAAAAAAGAAAAGAGAAATTCAAGATTACAAAGCTTCTGTCAAAATTTCTACTGCTCTCTTCATGTGAATATACGCTTTTCTCAAATATGGAAGCACTTTTGGATTTGTTAGATTCCTTATTATAGGACCGAATTTGCCCGCTTCTTCATAATATTGCTCAGCGATTTCTTTGTGATGTAGAGCCTCTTGAATCGTTTCATTATCAATTCCAAGTTCAACAGCTTTATTGTAGAGTTCTTCAAACGTATCAAGTTTCTTGTTGTAGACTACATACCAGAGGGTTCCTATTTGGTATAATGCTTCTGAAGCTGTCATGTATTCAACGGTAATTTGTGCTGGTGAATGTAGTTGCACTTTAACTTCAAGAATTGTCGAAGTTGCTACCCTTATTATTCTACTACTTATCAAATCTGCATCATAGATTATGACATCGTAGTAGTGTAAGTCACGTGGTAGGTTAAACATTAATGTAACTATAGCACCGTGAGTTCCATCCACAGTAACCTCAATCTTTCTCTCCTTCTTCTCTACCGTAGTAACCTCCGCAATTCCATCAAAGACTGCGTTTATTGTGACATTTCCTGTTTCAGAGAACAAGAATTCTTCAACTTCCATACCCTTAATGTTCATTATGTTGTAGTTGTTGCCCATATTGTAGTCATTGTCAGAGCTAACAACTACTTTGTATTCATGAGCTATGTCGTCCGTTATAGTAACGTTGAATACCACTTCATAAACTTCACTGATGTTAAAGTCTCCTAACACTACCCTATCTATTGGAACATTGTCCTTAAAGAGCACAACTTCAGCATTTGAAGCAATTGCTGGACCTTCATTGACTATAGTAGCTTTTATACTAACGGTACTTCCAACTTTGATTACATCTTCCTCACTTTCTAAGATCACATTAACTATTCTCGTATCTGCTCTTGAGCTGATGTTGCCAACAATAAGAGTTACTGGAACCGTAACTAACTTTGGCGCTAGGTCTGAGCCTATGAATACTAAGCCTTTCACTTCAGTTCCTAATGTACTCTCATTTACAGGTATATCATGATACGCTAGGTCAATTTGGTACTCTTCAGTCCCAATTTCCGTAATGTCCAACACTTCTAACTTCTCTCCACCAAAATCGTATATTTCTAGGTCATATGTAGCTTCTCCTGGAACTGGATTATTCCATGAATAAACCTCAATAATGTACTCTCCTGGCTCTGGGTCATCCACAACAACTTCCTCGTCTGAAGTTGGAGACAATGAAGAACCAATCAATTGTCCATTGTAGTACACATACAAATCTAAGTCTACTCCAGCTAAATCGTCGTAAATGCTGGTTAGTTTAACATGCAATCTCACAGATCCTGTGGTGACATTAAATGCATAATAATGGCTATCTCCCGTATCAGGAGCCAAAACATCCTTGTATCCTTCAGTAATTGCTGACTTAGCACTTGCTGTGATATTTCCAAAGTCTATTGTTCTTGAAACTAGGAACTGCATTGTTCCATTTTCTTGGGTTATATATTCATTCCACTCATTTGGATATACATTAAGCAGACCTACTCTTCCATAGAATGTTCTAAAGCTTGCATTTCCATCAAAGAGGACATTGTGTAGCCATAAAGCGTGCAAACCATTTTGTGCCTTCCCTGCTATTATCTCTCTTGTTCCACCGCTTGAAGTTGCAAATTGGAATATTCCAGACCCCATGTAGGTGTCCTTACTTGATGCAATTACATTAAGTGCGTATGGACCATAAATCTCGGGGAAGTAATAGCTCCAGTCATCTTCTTCAGGTCCTAGGAGATGTAAGTCAATATCAGTTGGGAGGGATCCATCCCATGAGACATCTGCTACTACGTAAGTGTTGTCACCAATACTGTACTCATCCCCTATGTCAAAGTAGAACAATCTCCAGTCTCCACTTTCGTATCTCCACCACCAGTCCATATAGCCGTAGACATTTGAATTATCATAAAGTCCTGTTGCGTTTATATCGCCACCAAATTCAAATTCTGGCGTTGGTGAAGCAACAACAACGCTTATTGGGATTGTAGTTTCGGTTCCATCATATTTCAAGTAAATAGCACCTTCATATACTCCAAATGGTGTATCTTCTGGAACCGTTAATGTTGCTGTGAAGGTAGCACTTCCATTAGCTGCAACTATTAAGCTTGAATTATCAATTGTAACCCACTCCCATGGAACCCTCTTGTAGAACTCAAGCTTCACTATATTGTTATAGCCTCCAGCCCTAATTCTCAAGAGCAATCCATCTGTGAATTTATCCCATGGATTTCCAAGCATTGTTGATGCTGTAGTTCCAGCTTTTGCTGCATGTTGTATCCTATTTGTCTCATACCAGAACTCGACTGTGCCATTACCATTTGTATCTGTCCATGCAAAGAGCTCGAAATATAAGTATGTGTCATATGAATAGTCCCAATCCTCATCGAATTGCTCGTATGGAATGTACATTGTGACTTTCATTAATTCTGCATCATCTGGGATATATTGGTCTATTCTATACAAACCTCCCACAGAAACCTCAAATGTGGTCTCTCCTATCTTTTCGAAAATCTCTGCTGAAACGCTTACATTTTTATCTGCAGCTTGATTCATGTTTTTAACTACGAACTCTTGTGAGTCACTTTCTCCAGGATACATGATCTTTGCAAATGCCCTATACTCTTGTCCGTTATAGTCTCCAGCTTGCCATAGTGATGGAGATACAACTATTCCCTCTTGGTTTAATGCCGCCATAACGGCTCTATAAGCATTTAGGAATCCTGCACCTTGGCTAAAGACATCGTGATTTACATTATCTGCTGTACTCATTAAGATTTCCCTAACTTCTTGGCTTGTTGGGTAAGTTCCATGTGCTAGATAGTATGCCTGGTAAACCAAAGCCGTGATACCAGCAGCCATTGGAGTTGCTAGACTTGTTCCAGACCACAAAGTGCTTGCCCAGAATCCATCTCCTATGCTGTTAACAGGTAAACTTCCCAGTGCAAATGCACCCACTGCTAAAATGTCAGGATCAACTTGCCCCAATGCGTTTGGACCTTTGTTAGAGAACTCCACAACGTCCCCATAATTTGCAAATTCGTATCCTAAAGGACCACCATCGTATCCAAATAAGTTTCTATATCCATATTCAACTGCAGCTCCTACAGTAATTACTCCTGGAGAAGCTCCCTCACTTGTAACTGTTCCATAACCTGGACCGCCATTGCCTGCAGCAAAGAGGAACGTTACCCATGGAGTATAGAGAGTTGTTACAAAATCAATAAATCTATCTGCATAGTAGTAGCCTTTGTTAATTACGTAGGAGTTTCCATAGCTATTGCTTACAACAAATGCTTCATCTCCTGTGCCTGGGACTCCATCGTAACCTTGAACAGCAAAGTAAACGTAGTCAAACCAACTTCCACCTGAATAGAGAGAACCTTCAGCTATTATTTTTGCCTCAATTGCTGTACCAAATGTTAACCCCATAAACGTTCTTCCTCTTGCTCCAACTGCAGCTGCACATAATGTACCGTGATCTCCTCCTCCAATCCAGTCCGTACCTATCATAAACGCCACTAACTCACCATTTTCTGGAATTGGTAGGTTAAGTCCCCATCTAGAAGCAACTATATCTGCATAGGGTATTGGTGTTTGTCCATCTGCTATGAAGTAAATTAGTCCACCTGAAAGGTCAGCGTATCCATCTTGACCAAATTCATCGTTAAATGCATCCCAGAAGTCTAATTGAACCACTGGATTATTTTTAGTATGTCCCACATCCTCATTGAAATCTGGAACTCCCCATACTGGAGTAAGGTCCACATAGACTGTGTCATAAACCGTTGCATTATTTGGATCTGTTACCAATACCCATCCTCCATACCAGTAGAACCAAAGTGCTAAATCTGGATGTAATCCTAAATGGACTTCTTCGCTTTGTGTTGGAACCTCTAAGTTATTATTTAATGGCAATTTAACAAGGTAGATGGTAGATCCATTAGTTGCATAAGCAGTGTATCCTCTTAATAAGACTGTAGCATTTTCGTCGGGAACTATATAGTCTGCCCATATGTCCGTAGGACTCTCGTAAATTCCATAATACACCTCACCTGCGCGATATTTTGCTCCATTAAAGTCTTCAAGCACTGTAGGTACTGGCATATCCTCTATGGAGACATTCCCAACATGTAGATATTCATAAGTAAAGTATCCTGATATGTTAGCAGTTTCAACTTTTATAGTGTACGTAGCATTGTCATATTCTGGATTTTCAAAGCTATATACATCAACCATGTACTGACCTATTAGTGGATTTTCAATGATAATTTCTTCCATTGAATCTAAGCCATCTGAATCGTCAATAAATTCCCATTCTCCACTTGTTTCATTATAGTAATAGAGCTCAATATCAATATCTAAGTTGCTATAATCGCTTGTTGTAACAACCCTAAGAATCGGAGCGCTAGCTGTCACATTGAAGTAGTGTTCTGTACTATTACCTTCTGGTGGTGCAGTAGCATTCTCCTGCTTGTATATTACATGCCTGTTGGTGTAAATTGGACCATCATCTTTGTCATATAGGTAGTCCTGACTAATGAACCATAATTTTCCACCATTATCTAAATACTCTGTTAGATTTCCAATGTCTTCAACCGTTAAGGTGTCTTTATAAGTTGCTCCAGTAAACCACATAACCAAGTCGTAATTGCTCATTACGGTAGAGTTGGGACCTATCTTGCCATATGGGACTTCGTAATATGTATAGTTCACTCCAAGGATGTCTAAAGCATTTACATAAAATTCTTCTAGAAGATCTTCTCCATCATCATCGACCAAGAGAATAGTGCTTACATTTCCAATCCAGTCAAGTGTTGCGTTTATTATGTCTGCTCTCTCATAATCATCAATAACGTTTGCCAAGTCCATAGAAGTGAATACTGTGGTGAAGTTTCCTTTATAACCTATGCTAAAGTTTCCTTCCATTATTATTGGAGATAAGACATATCTTGAAGTGTTAGCATACCAGGAGTAGATATAATCTGGGAATGTCATGTTCATCAAAAGATACCAAATCATTGAGTGTCCGCTAAAGGCTATTGGCCATCCATAATACGGGCTTTCTGGATTCATTTCAACAGCATAAGCATCTTGCAAATCTGGATTTCCAAAGTCAACGCCACTATCAATTATTGCCACATTGATCCCAGCTCCTGTAATGCCCAAATCTACCCAAGTATTTAATGCTCCATGATGGTAGATCGCAAAATAGTCTTGTGGTTGAATTGGGTTTTTAACCTCAACCTCTCTTTTTTCTAAAGTTATCTCCCCTCTTCTTGCAAGACTTTGATCCTGTAGCTCTTTTAGTTTCTCTGGAAGAAGATCTGTCAGTTTAACTACTCTATAACCATTAACCTCTTCTGGGAACCATTCTCCTTTTAATTCTATTAACTTAGAAAACTTTGATTTTGGAATCTTAACAAATTCTCGGTTCTCTTTTTCTTCAATAGGCTTAACGTCTCCAATAGGTTCAAAGGGATTCGTTCTTGTAACTGCTTCAACTTCAGGAATGGACGCAATCTTTAATATTATCCTCTCACTTTCCTCTTTAATTGGAACCAACGCTAAATATACTGTCATTCCCGCAATTTCACTCTTGCCAACTACCTCCACACCTCTCAACTTTGAAGAAATGTCAGAAGTTGTAACTATATGTATAGGTAGCAGTTTTTTCCCATTCACTTCTGGGACATAAACTTCTACTTTGCCTTTTAGTATGTCAAGCAATTTAGGTTCAATTTTTTCCATTGGATCTTTTGCTGTTTCTGGCTCTTTTGAAATAATAGCTAATTTTGTAACCTTATGAGATACTTGGGGTTCGGAATCAGTAACCCCCGCACTTACTAGAGCCACTGGAACTACTGAAAAGAGCATTAAAGATATAATAAGTACGCTTAGAGTTTTTCTACTCATCAGTACACCTCCGTATATAAGTATTCATTTCTATACTACTCTCATCGAGGATATAAAACTTTCTATGAGTAAAGTATTCTGGTAATTTTTCTTAAAAATATAAAGTTCAATGTTGATATTTAGTAAAATGTTGAATAGTAATACAATTTACGTAAATAAAAACTTAAAATATGACAACAATGAGAACAAAAATTAGGCAAAAGAATAAATAATTGATTGGAAAATTTTTAAAAAATTGTTATAATCTCAAAAACTCAAAAGCCAGAGCAACTTCTAAAGCTGTCCCAAGATGCAAAATATCTTCGTCAACATTGAATTTTGGATGATGATGTGGATAAATTATTCCCTTAGCTTTGTTTTTAATTCCCAGTGCAACAAATGCCCCTGGAACTTTTTGTAAATAGAATGAGAAATCTTCAGCACCCATTGTTAAAGAAACTTCACTTACTGTTCCTATACTATATCTCTGAGCAACATCTTTAACAAATTGAGCCATCTTAGAATGATTTATAGTTGGTGGAGTTAACTCAACGATATTTAACTTATAATCAGCGTGGTAAGCTTTTGTTATTCCACTTAAGATTTCGTCTATTCTCTTTTCAATTAGCTTTCCAATTTCTGGCTCAAAGAACCTGTAAGTCCCCTTCATTTCAGCTTCTTCTGGAATCACGTTAAAAGCCGTTCCAGCGTGAATTGCTCCTACACTGACAACAGCAGGCTTAATTGGCTCCACATTTCTACTTACAATCGTTTGAAAAGCTAAAACTGCTTGAGATGCTACTACTATTGGATCAACGGTTTCGTGCGGTGAAGCTCCATGTCCTCCCTTACCCTTAATCTTTACATGGAACTCGCCGGCACCAGCCAAGAAAGGTCCTTCCCTAATGCCAATAACCCCACTTGGTAATTCTGACCAAACATGAATTCCAAAAATCGCATTTACTCCTTCTAAGGCTCCTCCTTTTATCATAACCTTTGCTCCATTTCCTCCTTCTTCTGCTGGCTGAAAAATCACCCTAACTTTTCCATTTAACTCTTCCTTATGTTCCGCTATTATTTTTGCTGCTCCTAGTAGCATTGCAGTGTGAGCATCATGACCACAAGCATGCATCTTTCCAGGAATCTTAGACTTATAAGGAACATCATTCTCCTCTTGAACAGGCAAAGCATCCATATCTGCTCTTAAAGCAATCATCTTGTCCCCTTCACCAATGGTTCCAATAACTCCAGTAGAAATTCTTCTTACCTCATATCCCCACTCTTTTAAGTGCTCTTCAACTATTTTTGATGTTCTTTCTTCTTCATACTTAAGCTCTGGATATTGGTGGAAATCTCTTCTCCAAGCTATTATTTGGTCTTTAATCTTTAAAGCTTCTTCAAGAGGGTTCATAGGATCACCTAAAAGGAAATTTATAAAACATAAATATTAACCTTTCGATAATCATTGAAAGAAAACTCATTATACCCTAAAGCTCATTTTTAAAGTATGTTGCATATCTCAAAAGATGTTTATCACAAATATGGGATCAAGCTATATTATGCATTAGTTGATGCTCAAGTAAAGCCATCAATTAAGTTCGATGTCTCCCATATACTCAAAAAGTATGGCAGTTTAGAGAGTCTAAAAGATAACAAAATTGTCAGAGCATATAGAGATTTTTACTGGAGAATAGGAATAGACCCAACCAAACAAAGACCTTCCGCAGAAGCGCTGATAAGAAGAGCATTTAAAGGAAATTTTCCCAAAATAAACACCGTTGTTGACGCTGGCAACTTAGCTTCAGCTGAATACTGCATACCCATTGGAATATACCAAATGGAAAATGTCAGAGGGATTCCAATATTAAGGCTTTCAAAGGGAGGAGAAGAGTTTTTACCAATAGGAGGAAAGCTCAAGATTTTGAAAGAAGGCACTCTAATAATTGCAGATGAAGAAAAGGTTCTCCATGTTTACCCATATAGAGACTCACAGTACACCATGGTTAAAAAAGACGGGAGATTTTTAGTTGTTGCCTGTGGCGTCCCTAATGTCCCTTCAAGTCTACTCATTGAGGTTATAGATAGGTTCCTAAAGCTTGCAGAAGAGTGGTGTAATGCTAAGACTATAGAAAAGGGCTTTGCAAAAATAGTTTAAAAAATAGAGAGCTAAGCCCCATATTTCTCAGCCCTTCCCATCAAATTCATCATTATTGGAACGATGTATTTGCCGTTGATTCTCCCCAAACCACCTTTGGCACAAGCCCTTTCGCCGAACTCTTGGATATCATCTATCCTTACTCCTCCACCTGCAATAACTACGGGAACCGGGTCTCCAGAGTGGTTTTTAACTTCACATGGCGTTGAATGATCACCTGTTAAAGCAATAATCGTCTTTTCTAAGTCAACATTGTCTAATATGTAACCAACCATTCTATCGAGTTTTTTAATCATCTCAATCTTTTTTGCATAATTACCATCATGACCAGCAGCGTCTGTTGGCTTGAAATGAACGAATATGAAATCATAGTCTTTTAAAGCCTCAACAACGGCTTTTGCCTTTGCCATTTCATCTGTATCGTATTCCCCCGTAATCCCTAGAACTTCGATTATTTCAAACCCAACTGCCCTCAAGACACCTCTAACTAAAGCAACGGCAACAATTGCACCAGCTCTAACTTTCCACTGCTCTGGGAATTTCTTTGGAATCTTTGGAGCAGTTCCAGCACCTCTAATGAGGAGATAATTTGCAACGGGCTTTCCTTCCTTTCTTCTCTTTTCATTTATTGGATGATTATCAAGGATTTCATGAGCTTGTCTTACAAATTCCTCTAAAATCTCCGCTGTTCTTTTGCTTGCTTCATCTTCATAGTCAAACTTATGAGGTGACCTTCCTTCAACGTGCGGATCATTTTCTCCAACTTTGTAACCTTCAGCCAATCCTCTAAGAACCAAAACTGCCCTATGAGAGGTTGCTCCTTTGAAAATGAACTCCACTGGTAGTTTAACGTTCTCCTGTATTGCCTTGACTAGCTCATGGGCTTCCTCCGTTGAAATTCTTCCTGCTCTCCTATCAATAATTATCCCATTTTCAATAGTCGCAAAGTTTACTCTAAAAGCCAAATCCTCTTCCTTAACATCTATTCCGGCACCCAATGCTTCGTAATAACCCCTTCCCCTATAAGTTTGATATGGATCATAGCCAAGTAAAGATAAATGGGCTGTATCACTCCCTGCTGGCTGTCCCGGAAAAATTGGATCTTGCATTCCACAAATGCCAAGCTTTGCTAACCTATTGAGATTTGGCGTATTTGCATGCTCCACCGGTGTTTTCCACTCAAGCTCTTTAATTGGTCTATCTCCAATTCCATCAGCTATTATTAGTATCCCCTTTCTCTTCATTGCTCCCACCTTAAGGAGGCTTTACCCTTTGGGTATTTAACTTTGTACTTCACCCTTAGAAAATATGCCACCAAAAAGAATTAGACTTGAGAGAAGGAATGCATCTAAACCTGTTTCTATAGCATAAATTAAAAGCGAGAGAACCATTACATTCCCCCTTAAATCCCTATTGGACAGTCTAAGCAGAACTCCCAACAAATAAGCCTCCAAAATTCCAAGAATTCCAAAATCCGCTATTGGTTGTCCAAAGAGAAAATAGGTATAGCTCCCATTTAGAGTAAACATAAAAGCCACTCTCCACCTTGGATCAGAATTTAAGAGCAAAGAACCATGAAAAAATCCAAAAGGAAGAGAAATATTAACCAAATTATGGAAAACTAAAAAAGTAAAACCTATCCTCACTAACAAGGAGGTTAGATTATCACTCAGATACAGCAAGGCTAAACCAATTAGCGTTAAGAGGCTTATCAATCTCAAATCTACCTTATTTTTTAGGTAATAGGGAACAAAGTATGCTACAAATATCAAAAGCATGAGAGACCGAAAAGTACCCAAAAATGCAAGAATCTCCGCAATTATAAATAATAGAGCTTTAACTTTTTGATTATCCACATAAACTATTCCAATGGTGAAAAGAACTGAAGATAAGACAAGAATCTTGGAGAGGATGAACCTAACCTCCCAGTTCAATAGGGGAATGCCAACGTAATAATAAGAAAAGAGAACAACTGCTAAACCCAGAAAAAATGCGAAATAAGAAAATCTTTCAAATAACCTCTCTTTATAGACAAAGTATGCGGAAACGAATAAAAGAGCAGTCACTGGTCCATAAGGAACAAAAGCGAAGGATAGAATAAAAACAATAAACCAGTAAACATATTTGGGAAGCTTTATGGGTTTAAAATATCCAAAGACAAAAGAAAGGTAAAAAGTAAGTGCTATAAGTGTAGCTATCCATATTCTCGACATGTCCAAATTCACTGCATAAAGCTTAGGTTTAAGAAAGATATTAGCATAAAGAGTTAAGAGGAGGTAACTGAAAAAAGCCAAACTAAAGAGTTTTAAGTCCCTCATTACACCACCAATAGTTAGGTGGGTTAAAAACTTAAAAAAGTTAAGGGGTATCAAAAATGAAGAGAGAAAAAGCATATCTCTCAATTTTAATCGTCATATCTTTCATTATACGCCTCATTCCTCACAGAAACCTCTTATTGGCTACGTATGACGAATACCTACACAGGGACATTACATTAAGAATAGTTAACGAAGGATTTGGGGTAATTTCAAAAGACTTAAGTTCTCTCCTCGGACTAAAAGCCTATAGCTATCCTCCGCTCTTCCATATAATCGGTGCAGTTATCTACAAAATTTTCCCAAGTGATTACACCTTCTTTCTCTTACCAGCAATTTATGGAGTCTTAACTATAACCGCTTTTTATTACCTTTCTAAAGAAATACTAAAAAGCGGGAAAAAAGCTTTCTTAGCAACACTTTTGTTAGCCTTTGCCCCAAATTTTGTGTACAGGAGTAGCCTTTACATTCCCGAAAACTTAGGACTTCTTCTGTTTACAATAGGCATGCTTCTCTTTATTAGATTCCTAAGACGTCAAGATATCAGATATTTGGTGAGTGTGGCAGTTCTAATCCCAATTTACATGGTTACCCATAGAGGCTGGGTGTTCTTCATAAGCGTCATTGGTATAATGATTCTAATCTACCTGCTTCCATGGATCAAGAGGAATCTTCACTACTTTGCTCTCATCATTATAGTAGGAGTAGTGCTTTACTTTTTGCCACCTATCAACAGGTTCATAGCTGGACTTTTGCTTAGAATGCCAAGAGAGGAAGTTAGTGCTTTAGGATATTTCAAATGGATTGGGGTCATTCAGTTACTGTTTGGAACATTGGCAACAAAGAGATACTTAGAGAGAGATGTTGTGAGAAAGGGGATTGCACTCTGGGCATGGATATTTCTAATTTTAGGCAGCGTTGCTTTTAGATTTAGAGATCCCTATGCCAGCTTTCCGCTCTCAATAATGGCTGCAGAGTTCATTTACGATGAGCTAATTCCAAAGCTTGAGGAGATTTTTTACATAGTTATTAAGGATATAAAGGGAAGAGGTTCGAGCTTATTCAGAAGCGTTATTTTAAGCAAAAAAATGAAAGCTCTGGTAATAGCGTTATTGATTCTAACTCCTATCGCTCAAGGTGCCTATTCCTCGTATAAGTACATAATCCCACCAACTGTAAAGGACAAGGAAGCTTTTGAATGGATTAAAGAAAACACGCCAACGGATGCAACTTTTTTAACATGGTGGGATGTTGGATATCTATTAATTGGGAACACCCATAGAAAAGATATAGTGATGTGGAAGAAAGTTTATCAAGGCTTTATGGGTGAAGCCCCAGATCCAAGAGAGGCAATCCAAGCATACAACGATGTCGTCACAATATTTGGAACCGTCCAAAGGGAGAGAGCTTACAAACTAATAGAGAAATACAACGCAACTTACATCTATACTGACAGAAGAATGAGAACTCTGGGATTGTTGAAATACGGACTTCTTGAATATGTAACTTATGATACTCACTTCAAAACGCTCTTCGTTAATGGAAACTCTGAGGTTTATAAGTATATTCCAAATCCAGCATTAAATCCAAAAGATATGGACAAAATAGAATACAGCGGGAAGTATTCAGGCATAATAAGATTTTTAGAAAAGTTCTGGACTGGTTATAATTATGCAGATTTTGATGAGGGATATAAAGGCGACTATTATTTAAATGCTAGAATTGCAAAGCTCTATGCTTATCTTTACAAAGAAACTGGAAATGAAAAATTAAAAGAGAGATATGAATGGCTCCTTAAATGGTTAGCCTATAAACAGCTCGAAAACGGTGGATTTATAGAGGGAATCCCACCAAATGACTTCACATTATATACAACGCTAACTATGGAGTCACTAAAAGATCTACCCTTTGATGGAAAACAAAAAGCACTAAACCTTCTGAAAGAAAGAACAAAGGAAGATTACATCATGACCACACCAAAAGACACGAAAGGCGATTTAATAGCAGAAGCCCAAATGCTGCCAATTCTCTATGAACTTGGGGTGTTAAATGAAACCACAACCCAAAATATCATTGAAAAAATCCTAGAGAAGCAAGAGGACAATGGACAATGGAAGAAAACAAGTTTGGGGGGAACGATAGCAGTAGCGTTTGGTTTAGCAAGGTACTATCAATTGAGTGGAGATGAGAGAGCATTAGAAGCCGTTAAAAGAGCCGCTGAATGGATAACAACCCAACAAGAAGAAAATGGGAGATTTAAGGGAGAGTCGGGATATGGCTATTCAAGGGCAACTTATGCAAACGTTCTCTTCATATATCACGTTGCTGGGCTAAAAGACAGGGAAGAGCAACTCCTGAGAATCATTAAAGAAACATTTGACCTACAAAAAGAACCACGCCCACTGCAAGCTACCCTTGACATTTTGAGAGCATTGGAGTACAGTTATGGTCTTGAAAGTGCATTAGATACATTGGAGATCATTTTAGAACTTCATTCTTTCTGAGTCTTTAGCCAAAATTTTTTTGGTCTATTTTTTGCAAAGGAAAAGCTTCTTTTTTGTTTTACAGATATAAAAACCACACTTGAACAGTTAATTTTAAATAGCCTCCCCCGTATATCACCAACGGTTATTCTAAAAATGGAGGGATTGAGATGGCATACAAATTCATAAAGTGGTTTGAGGAATTGAGAAAAACAGACGTTCCACTCGTTGGTGGAAAGGGCGCAAACCTTGGAGAAATGACAAGTGTTGGAATTCCAGTTCCACCAGGATTCTGTGTTACTGCTGAAGCATACAAATACTTCGTCGAGAATGTTAAAGTCGAAGATGGAAGAACTTTGCAAGAGTGGATTATGGACGTTATTAAAGAAACAAACGTTGATGACTCAAAGCAATTGCAAGAGAACACCGCTAAAATTAGAGAAAAGATTATTTCACTTCCAATGCCCGAAGAGATTGAAAAGGAAATCAGAGAAGCTTACAAAGAGCTAAGTGCAAGGTTTAACAAAGATGCAGTCTACGTTGCAGTTAGAAGCTCTGCAACAGCTGAGGACTTACCAGAGGCTTCATTTGCTGGACAACAAGAAACCTATTTAGATGTTCTTGGTGCAGATGATGTTATTGAGAAAGTTAAGAAGTGTTGGGCTTCACTTTGGACAGCAAGAGCTACATTCTATAGAGAGAAGCAAGGATTTGACCACACAAAGGTTTACTTAAGTGCTGTTGTTCAAAAGATGGTTAACAGTGAAAAGAGCGGTGTTATGTTCACAGCTAACCCAGTTAACAACAATAGAGATGAGATAATGATCAACGCTTCTTGGGGATTAGGTGAGGCAGTTGTTAGCGGTTCAGTCACCCCAGATGAGTACATAGTTGACAAGAAGACATGGACAATTAAGGAGAAATTCATCGCCAAGAAGGAAGTTATGGTTGTTAGGAACCCAGAGACTGGAAAGGGAACAATTTACGTTAAAGTTGCTGACTTCCTAGGTCCAGAGTGGGTTGAGAAGCAATGTCTCACAGATGAGCAAGTTATTGAGGTTGCTAAGATTGGACAAAAGATTGAGGAGCACTATGGATGGCCACAAGATATTGAGTGGGCTTATGATAAGGATGATGGTAAGCTTTACATTGTCCAATCAAGACCTGTTACCACATTAAAAGAGGTCACAACTGAGGAGGCTGCTGAAATGACTGAAGAAGCTGAAATTATTCTTAAGGGATTAGGTGCTTCACCAGGTATCGGTGCTGGTAAAGTTGTCGTTATCTTCGAAGCTGATGAAATTGACAAGGTTAAGGAAGGAGATATTTTAGTCACAACAATGACAAACCCAGATATGGTTCCAGCAATGAAGAGAGCAGCAGCAATCATTACAGACGAAGGTGGAAGAACAAGCCACGCAGCTATCGTTTCAAGAGAGCTTGGAATTCCATGTGTAGTTGGTACAAAAGAAGCAACAAAAGTACTCAAGACTGGTGACTATGTAACAGTTGATGGTGGAAGAGGTTTAGTTTACAAGGGTATTGTAAAGAGCTTGGTCGAGAAGAAAGAGGAAGAAAAAGCCGCTGCAGGAGCAGTAGTTGCAGGTGCTCCATTAGTAACTGGAACACTAATTAAAGTTAACGTTTCAATGCCAGAGGTAGCTGAGAGAGCAGCTGCCACAGGTGCAGATGGTGTTGGATTGCTAAGAGCAGAGCACATGATCTTAACAATTGGACAACACCCAATCAAGTTCATTAAGGAAGGTAAATTTGATGAGCTTGTTGAGAGATTAGCCGATGGAATTAGAACCGTTGCAGCTGCATTCTATCCAAGACCAGTCTGGTATAGAACATTAGATGCCCCAACAAACGAGTTCAAGGAAATGCCAGGTGGAGAAGACGAGCCAGACGAAAGAAACCCAATGCTTGGATGGAGAGGAATTAGAAGAAGCATTGATCAACCAGAATTGCTTAAGGCAGAGTTCACAGCAATCAAGAAGGTCGTCGAAGAAGGTTATAACAACGTCGGTGTAATGCTTCCATTAGTAAGCAGAGTTGAAGAGCTTAGAGAGGCTAAGAGGATCGCAAGAGAGGTTGGCTTAGAGCCACACAAGGATGTTGCCTTTGGTGTCATGATTGAGGTTCCAGCAGCTGCTTTAATCATCGAAGACTTGGCTAAGGAAGGAATCGACTTCATAAGCTTTGGTACAAACGACCTAACACAATACACCTTAGCATTAGATAGAGACAACGAGAGAGTTGCAAAACTCTACGATGAGACACACCCAGCAGTTGTTAGATTAATCAAGTACGTCATCAAGGTAGCTAAGAAGTACGGATTTGAGACAAGCATCTGTGGACAAGCTGGAAGCGATCCAAAGATGGCGAGAATTTTAGTAAGACTTGGCATTGACAGTATCTCAGCTAACCCAGATGCAGTACAACTAATTAGACAAGTAGTTGCCCAAGAAGAGAGAAAGCTCATGCTTGAAGCAGCAAGAAGGCAACTCTTTAAGGACGAGGAAGACCTCTTCTGAGGTCTCTTAACTTTTCTCCTTTTGTTTAATTTGTTTTCATAACTTGCTGTCTTCCGTGCTATTCTTTCGAATAAACTACTAATTGAGAATTGTTAGCATAAAACGAGAAAGAAAAATTCTCCTCTCGTCATCTAGGATAATTTGTCCACGATAAACTTTTTATAATAACGTTTCGATTGGGATTTGATTGTTATGAATGGAGAGAAAATTCAAGTGATGCGCAAGGAAATCATTGAAGGCAGCATAGAAAAGACCCTCCTTAGACTGGCATATCCCCTAATCATCAACAATATGGTTCAAGTTCTCTACAACTTAACTGATACATTTTGGTTAGGCAAGCTTGGGAGAGAAGAACTTTCTGCCCCTGGTACATCTTGGCCTCTAGTATGGTTCTTTATGAGTCTTGGAATGGGATTCACAACTGCGGGATTTGCCTTTGTGAGTCAATATGTAGGTGCAAAGAAGTACGATGAAGCAAACAGATCTGCCGGTGCATTATACTCCATGATGATGTTGTTCTCTGCTTTTGTTGCTCTCTTTGGAATAATAATAGCTCCATTTGCTCTTGACTTTATGAACGTTACCCCTGAAGTGTATCCCTACGCGCTAAGTTACATAAGAATAATCTTCATTGGAATTCCTTTTTCCTTCACACTCTTTGCCTTTAACTTCCTTCTCAGGGCTGTTGGGGACACTAAAACACCAGTCAAGATAAACATGTTTACCATCGTTCTTAACATAATTCTAGACCCGATACTAATCTTTGGATGGCTTGGCTTCCCAAGAATGGGCGTCATTGGGGCTGCAGTGGCAACTATGTTTTCGAACAGCATTGGTTCCATCATAGGCGGATATCTGCTCTTCAAGGGCAAAGTTGGAATACATCTCACACTCAAAACCCTAAAACCTGACTGGGGATTCTATAAGCGAATCTTTAAAGTGGGATTGCCTTCAAGTGTTGGCTTCTCTACAGATGCATTTGGATTCGTGGTCCTCACAAGGATAATCTATGCCTATGGAACTGTAGCCTTTGCAACATACACGATAGCTAACAGATTAACGAACTTTATGTTTGCTTTTGCCAACGGCATAAGTCAAGCCATGGGAACCATGGTAGGTCAAAACGTTGGAGCGGAGAAGTATGAGAGAGCAAAGGAGATAGCCGAAAAAGCAATGTTTACCAACTTCATAATTCTAAGCATTGGAACAGCCCTCGTTGTTATTTTCAGACCTCAAATCTTTGGCTTTTTCATAAAGGATAAGGCTGTTCTGGCTGAAAGTGCGAGATTCATAAAGTACTTCGCATTCTCGCTGCCATTCTTTGGAATACTCGCAGCTGTAAGTAACGTCTTCCAAAGCGCAGGACACACCAAAAAGGCTATGATCCTTGGAATCCTAAGGCTCTGGGCTCTAAGAATACCCCTTGCATATACTTTGGGCATCTTTTTTAACAGTACTATTGGCGTGTGGCTTGGTATGGGATTAAGCAATCTTCTCACTGCTTTGATAGCTCTTGCCTGGTTCTTCCGCGGTACTTGGATGAGGCGCATCATAGACCACAACACTTAAATCATAACATTTCGATTTTTGTCTGATTGAGCATGAAAGATGAAAAAATCCAAAAAATGCGTGAGGAGATAGTCAGCGGGGGCATAGAGAGAACACTACTCCGATTAGCGGGACCTTTAATAGTAAATAACCTAATTCAGGTGGTTTATAACATCACCGACACATTTTGGTTAGGCAAACTTGGAAGAGAAGCATTATCAGCTCCAGGGACAGCATGGCCACTAATTGGGACTTTGATGAGCTTGGGTATGGGATTTACAACTGCAGGATTTGCCTTCGTTGGACAATACATAGGAGCTGAAGAATATAAAAAAGCCAACAAAGCCGCTGGCGCATTGTATTCACTCATGCTTATATTTGCATCTATCGTTGCAATTGTAGGTTATTGGATATCTCCCTATGCACTAAATTTTATGAAAGTAACTCCAACTGTTTATCCCTATGCCTTAGGGTATCTTAGGGTAATATTTGCTGGAATACCCTTTGCATTCACTTTCTTCTCCTTCAGCTTCCTTATGAGGGCAGTTGGGGACACAAAAACACCAGTAAAAATAAGCTTCCTCACTGTCGGGCTAAACATGGTCTTAGACCCAATACTCATTTTCGGGCTCTTTGGCTTTCCAAAATTGGAAGTTACAGGGGCAGCGTTGGCAACAATATTTTCAAATAGCATAGGCTCAGTTATAGGTGCTTATCTCCTTTTAACTGGAAAAGTTGGATTACACTTAACGAGAGATACCCTCAGACCAGATTTTGATTTTTACCAGAAAATCTTTAAAGTTGGTTTACCTTCAAGTATAGGCTCCTCAGCTAACAGCTTTGGTTTTGTTGTTTTAACAAGAATTATCTTCGGCTTTGGAGATGTTACGTATGCAGCTTACACAATCACGACCCGTTTGGTTAACTTTTTAGCTAACGTAGCACGTGGAATTTCCATGGCTATGGGGACGATGATAGCTCAAAATATAGGAGCAGAAAAGTATGAGAGAGCTAAAAAGATAGCTGAGAGAACAATGCTGATTAACTTCACTATAGCAAGTGTTGCTGTTCTTTTGCTTGCAATATTCAGAGTTCCAGTATTTAAGCTCTTTTTAGATGATCCAGCAGTAATAGAAGAAAGCAGGATTGTTTTGAAGTATTTTCTCATTTCGGTTCCTGTATTCGATGGAGTTTTTATGGTAGTTACAAATGTTTTTAGAAGCGCTGGACATACAAAGAAGTCTATGGTTATAGATATGTTCCGTCTTTGGGGATTGAGAATTCCTCTAAGCTATATTTTTGGGTACATAGTGATGAAATCTTCCACTGGAGTCTTTTTAGGAATGGGCTTGAGTAACTTCATCGCCGCTGGTGTAGGATTAGCATGGTTTTTGAAAGGTTCTTGGATGAAGAGGATAATCGAAAAATCAGAAGAAACTGCTTAGATGTGCATATTATCTTAAAGTTAGAAGATGTGCACAAATTTGATCAAACTTTTTATAGAAAATTTGTGGTGCGGGGGGAGGGATTTGAACCCTCGAACCCCTACGGGAGTGGATCTTGAGTCCACCGCCTTTGACCAGGCTCGGCAACCCCCGCACTCGTAAAATTCTAATAATGAGCGATTTATAAACTTAACGCTCTAACTTTTTAACGCCCTCTTTTGTTCCAACCAAAACGATATCTGCTATATCAGCAAAAATACCGTTTTCAACAACGCCAGGAATATTGTTAAGCTCGATTTCTATATCGAGAGGATCTTCAATTCTCTCAAACTTAGCATCCAAGATGAAGTTTCCATTTTCAGTTACAACTGGTCCGTCTTTATTCTTGGCTATCCTAAGCTCTGCAGTTGCATTAAAAACCTCAAGCTCTTCCTTTATTACGCGCCAAGCTGCGGGAATAACCTCTATAGGAACTGGCATCTTTTGTCCAAGATAATCAACTAATTTGCTCTCATCAACGAGGACTATGAAAGTTCCAGCACGATAATCAATTATCTTCTCCATTGTTAAAGCTGCTCCCCTTCCCTTTATGAGGTTTAAATCAGGATCAACTTCATCCGCACCATCAATAGCTACATCTATTGCATCTGCTTCGTCTAAATCAATAATCGGAATCCCACTTTCCAAAGCAAGAAGTTTAGCTTGATATGAAGTTGGAATTCCATAAATTTCAAGCTCTTCTTCCATAACCAGCTTTCCCAACAGCTGAATGAAGTGAGCAGTAGTTGAACCTGTTCCTAAGCCAACTATCATGCCATCTTCAATGTATTTCAAGGCTTCCCTAGCAACCATTTTCTTGAGTTTTTCCATTGAATCACCCCAATGTCATATTGTAAAGCAAGCTTCTGTTTGAATAGAATATTGGAGATTGTGGATTTAATGCATTGTAGAATAGGATTGTGAAGTAGAGCCAGAATAACATGAAGCTCCAAAATCCTTTTCTTAAGAGAGCTCTCTCGTCTCTAAGCTCTTCTGGCAAATCCTTCACAACTACCATTACAATCTTTGGAGCGACCAAATAGAGCAGCAATCCTGCAACATAGCCAAGGTTAGCACTAAGAGATAGAACACCGCTTATAGCTCCACCCAATGCACCAATGCCATAAAAAATGAGCGCAATTTTATTTTCAGTTCTCACCTTACTACCACCTAAGCCTTAACTATTTAAAGGGCTTTAAAATTCTTTCTATTTAAACGCCTCAACTATTTTGGAATACTCCTCAAGAATTTCTTCATTTGGATCATTAATTCCTCTTCTAATGTACCAAGCAGGGTGCTTAAGGTAAATAACATCAATTTTCAGCTTCTTCAAGGCTTTTTCTGCCGTTCTACCAATTGCAAAAACCCCTTTGGCATCAATGATTTTAAGTTCTCTCTTTAAAAGTTCCAACTCTCTTTCATCAAAGCCCTTCATGAGTTTGTTCCTTGGCGGTGTGCATTTGACAACGTTTGTGATATACAAAAAGTCTGGATTAATTCCTAAGGAAAATAAGGTTTTCCTCAAAAGCATTCCAGATTTGTCTCTATAAAAGCAAATCCCCGTAAAACCGCACCCTTTAATTCCGGGGGCTTCTCCAACCAAAACTATTTTTGAACTCATAAATCCCTGTCCAAGCGGCAAATCCTTAAAATTAGCATTCTCTAAGTGAAAGCGGTAGTACTCCTCATGGCAAAACCTCAACGGATTTTCCTTAAATTCTTTGTAAAGTTCTATCAGCTTTTTAGCCTTTTTCAAATCTCCATTATCTTTTACCAGAAACCTCTGCCTTGAGTTGTAAATTGTTTTTGCATACAAACCATAAATGTTCTCATCCAAAGAAAGCAAATCTTTCCAAGTTTTAAGAAATAATGGCTTAACTTTGAAATTCCTCGGATTAACATAGATTTCACCAATTTTTTCAAGCTCTTCAAATCGAAGAATCATCTCCTTCACCAAGATACTCTTTTAACGCTCCAATAAGCTTGTCATTCTCATTTCTCTTTCTTACGCTAAACCTAATAAGCTCTGGCAAATCAAAAGATGAGCAATCTCTAACTAAAATTCCCCTTTGCTTTAGGAACTTCACAGCTTTCCCTGCATTTCCAACATTTTTTACAAAAAAGTTTGCATCACTTTTGACGTTAAGCTCCCTTTCCATGCGCTCTTTTTCCTTCCAAATTAAAGGCATAGTTTCTTTTAAAAAGTGGAATTCATCTTTGATCAAGAACTCTAAAAAAGCGTAACCTAAAGCGCCAATGCTCCAAGGCATTCTAACGCTCTTGAAAGCTTCACTATACCCAACTACATAGCCAACCCTAATTCCGGGCATTCCATAGCTCTTCGTGAAGGTTCTGAGCTTTACAATGTTCTCTCCTTCAGGAGTTTTTGCATTTCTAACAAAGTCTATGAAGGCTTCATCTAAAACCAATAATGCTTTTTCATCTTCAACAGCTTGGATTAAAGGCTTGAGTTCTTTTGGTGTGTAAAATTTTCCATCTGGATTATTTGGATTGCAAAAGAAAACGACACTTTGCCTTTCAACAAAATTTGCTAATTTTTCAGGCTCATTTGAAGCCTTTATTATCTCAGCACCAAATACTCTTGCAATTCTCTCATACTCCTCGTAAGTGTGCTTAGGAATTATCGCCTTTCGCCATTCCCTTAAAGCCAAGATTCCAATCAAATACAACGCTTCCGTTATTCCCGCTGTAATTGTTACTTCTTCACCAATCAAATTTGAAAGCTCTTCCTCAAGGCTCTCCCAATAGATGTATCTGTTGCTTAAGGCTCTAGTCCTTTCAAGCATATCATTTAACCAATGTGGCTTGTAGGGATTAATTGAAGCGGAAAAATCTAAGAGTCTTTCTTCCCTTGCGCCTCCATGATGAGCTTTGAAATTTATGGGCTTTAGCATTTCAAGTCACTCCAATTAAGTTTGAAATTGTGAAAATTGTTAAATAATTTTTGTGCAAGATTTATGACGTGAGACAACTAAAAATAAGCAAAATTAAAACCCACTCTCCAACCACAATCCAATAAATCTTTAAAGCCCTCCTTATGTCTTCCAAAGTTGGCTCTCTTCCCGGAAACTTATAAACCCCTATCTTTTCTAACCAAACACCTAAAACCGCGCTCATGCATGCGATTGGTTTATCAGCATTGACTTTAAACTTTGCTAAGCGATAGTGATGCCAAACTCTCCTAGGACTGAAAGGTAGGAATAAAATCACAGCTAAACGGGCTGGAATAAAATTAGCCAAATCATCCAATCTTGCGATAAATTTCCCAAAATAGAAGTACTTCTCGTCTTTGTAACCTATCATTGCGTCCATTGTGTTTATTGCTCTATAAACCAAAGCACCGCTTAAGCCGAAGAGAAGGTAGTAAAAGAGAGGAGAAAGTATGCTATCAACTATGTTTTCGGCTAAGCTTTCTATTGCAGCTGAATTTAAATGAGCTCTATCCAATCCTTTAACATCTCTACTTACAATCCAGCTTACGTATTTTCTCTGTTCTTGAATGTCCTCTCTAATCGTGTTTTTTATGTGCTGGGCTAAGCTTTTAACTGCAAAAGAGCTTTTAAGAAGATAAATGCTCAAAAGGGAGCTTAGGGGAAAAGGCAAGAAATTTGGAACTTTTGAAAGCAAAAAAGCAAAGATTATAATGATTAGAGAGACAAAAGCTCCAGCAAAGAAGTCTAAAAAAGCATTCTTTCTTTTATACGCTTCATCAAAGAATCCAATTAATCTACCAAACCAAACAGTTGGGTGAAGCTTAGCTGGAGGTTCACCTAAGATCAAATCCCATATTAATGCTAAAACCAACTCAAACATAAAGGATAAAATGTCCAAAGTGTTTATATTTTTGGTGGTATCTATGGAAACTAAAAAATGCCCATTCTGTGGAGGAAGCATGGTCAAAGGGAAAAGTCATCAAGAAGGTTACGCAATGTACTTTTGGCGAGCCCCTTGGAGAAAAGGCGTTTTGGAGTCTTTGAAAGGCACGATTAAAGCTTATCCATGGCTTTGTTTAAATTGTGGTGCAGTAATTCCCTATGTTGACAAAGAAGAATTGCAAAAAATCAGGGAGGAATATGAAGAGGCAAGAGTAGGTGAAGTACTTTGAAAGGGATTGCCTTCTTTTCAGGCGGAAAAGATGGGCTTTATGCTACTTACCTAGCGGAAAAACAGGGAATAAAAGTTCCTTATCTTTTAGCCTTAAAAACGACTATTGGAATTTCGCCGCACTTTGAAAACCTTAACGCTTTGAAGCTTTTGGCAGAAGATATGGGAAAGGAACTCTTAATCTTTGATATGGCAAAGGGAAGCGAAGCTTTAGCTGAATTTATAAAATCGCTTGATGTTGATTATCTAATTGCTGGCGATGTTTTGCTTGAAGATCATTTGAAATGGGTTAATCTTTTGGCAGAAAAGAGTGGAGTAAAGGCTTTGGAGCCTCTTTGGGAAAAAGATACGTTTGAATTGGCGAAAGAAATCCTAAATTCTGGTTTTGAATATTCAATCATAGCAATAAACAAAGAAAAGCTCTCAAAGGAGTGGCTTGGCTATACGTTCAGGGATATTAAAGATTTAGAACGCTTTTTGGAAGAAAATGATGGTATAGATCCAGTGGGAGAGTTTGCAGAATTTCATACGATTGTTTTAAAAGCGCCGTTCTTTGAAAAGAGGTTTAAACTTAAAGAGAAGAGCGTTGAAGAGAGCGAGAGATATTGGTATTTGAAGTTTAAATTATCTCATTGTTGATATTTCAAGATTGCCTCACATACCTTATCGCCTTTACTTCTTCTTTTGGTGCAATAATATCTAACATTCTTGTTTATCCCATGTATCAGTCCAATCTCATATCTTTCAATTGATGCACAGACTTCAGGTGTCCAACCTTCCTTATCTTTCCATAAGCATTTTGTCACATGAATTATTATTTCGTTATCACTTTCCTTTACTATATGACTCTTTATCCCGAAAATACCATTCGTAGCCATTAATGCAACTGCACATCCGTGCAAATCTCTCTCTATTTCCAGCATCTCAACAATTCTATCTGCATCGTTTACACCCCATTTGTACATTAGCTCTCCTAATTTTCCCCTATCCTCTTTGCTAAGCATGTGAAAAACATCATTGAAAAGCCTGCCAACACCATTTGCACTTTTCTCCCATTTGATTCTTGCAGGTATTAGATCATGCCTCACCATAAACTCGATTAGCTTGCGTTTGAGTTTCATTTTAGTCACCACAATTGCTGTTGTATATTTAAATTACTAAAGCCTTCCGAAGCGATTGCCTTATTAATACAAAGTGCAACTTAGCTATGGTGGGAAAATGATAGAAGAGCTTGAATCAAAAGGTATAACACTTGAAAAGATGCTCGACTCTGCATTAGAGCTTTATATCGGTGAGAATAGAGAAAAGGTTAGGGAGAGGCTCAAAAAATTAATGCTTCACTATTTAGAAGATTTAAATGTTCAAGCCCTTTTAAAAGCTGCTCTACTTTTAGACGAGAATTTTAAAGTTAAAGGTGATCCCGTTGAATTGATTGCAGATGAGCTAATAGGAATTGACATAGCAGAGTATATTGGAGGGAAGAGGGCACTCTTTAATTTCTTCTATTACGATACAAAAAAGCCTGGAATTTTGAAAGAGCTACCTCCTTTCTTGGATGATGCAATAGGTGGATTTATTGCTGGATGCATGACAAAGCTCTTTGAACCATGAGGTTTGTTACCTTTATTAAAGATAAGATTTTTAAGATATAAAATAGGAAATCATAACGGTGTCAAACATGAAAGAGATCAGAATAATAATGCAGCAAATTAAGGAGGATTTGGAAGATTTAGTTGCCAATTTTGACAATGTAGAGGTATTTCAGGACACTGCATACTACATCTTGGATGATATAAGTGATTTAAGGGAAATACTGGAAAAGAAAATGCCAGAGCTGATTGAAGATATAAACAAATTCGAGAACATCATAAATAATATGACTTTTGAAGAGAACATTAAAAAGCTTAAAAGCTTAGCAGAAAATGGATTGCAGATAGTAAAAGAAATAGAAAAGCATTTTATGGACTAAATTTCCTCAAAGTTCTCTAAAACCCTTCTACCCTTCTCAGTCAGCTTATAGTAAATCCTCCTTCCCTTTGTGTACGCCTCTTCTATCAATCCTAAACTTTCAAGCTCCTTTATGTGTTGATAGATGGCTTGATACTTTAAAGGCTTCTCTAAGTTTTCCCAGATCTCATAGCCATAGCGTTCTTTTTCTTTCAGCAGTTTTAGGATTTCCAGCTTTGTTCCACCAATTGAGAATCTTTCCCTTTCTGCTTCAATATAATATCCCTTTAATCCAGAGCTGGTAACTATTAAAGCGATTTTATCATCCTTTTCAAAATATCCCTCTCCATTAAGCTTAATTAATGCCGGAATCACAACTGAAGAAGCGTATTCTGCAAAAACGCCCTCTTTTGCTAAAAGCCTCTCCCCCATATCAAGTTCATCCTCCCTAACAAGAACCGCAGTTCCCTTGCTTTCTTTTACAGCTTTTACAGCTCTCTCCTTATTTATTGGGTCTTTAACGTACAATCCTAAAGCTTTTGTAAATTCCCTTTTAGCTTTAGTTCCCAAAATCTCACTTGCTATCGGAGAACATTTTTCTGTTTGAACTGCAATGAGTTTTGGAAGCTCGTCAATTAAGTCAAGCTTTAAGAGTTCTCTAAATCCCTTGTAAATACTGTACAAGTTGCTTCCACTCCCAGTAGGAACTATAACATGAGTAGGATTCAACTCTTCCCAAAGCTCAAAAGCAATCGTTTTCTGTCCCTCTAAACCGATGATATTGTTTTCTGGCGTTATATCATAAAGACCATTAAGCTTGGCTAACTCTTTTGCATAATCTATACACTCATCAACGCTCTCGCCATAGCGAATTATCTTTGCTCCAAAAGCAATCATCTGTATGAGCTTCCCCTTATCTACCCTCCTTGGAACAACAACAAAGGATTCCTTTCCAGCCCTTGCTGAATAAGCAGCTAGAGATGCTGCAGCATTTCCATCACTTGCAACAATAAAGCCATTTTCCACAAAATCCAAACCATAAGAAACCGCAACTGTAACAAGTCTATCCCTAAAAGAGCCAGTAGGGTTTCTCGTTTCATCTTTAATAAAAACGTTGAGTTTTAACTCCTCCCCAATCTTTGCCCTAACTAAAGGTGTTCCCCCTTCCTTTAGGGTTATTATTTGCTTAACTTTTGGCAAAAGCTCTCTATATCTCCAGACACCTTTTTCCCTTCTTTTCCACACACTAACATTAACCTCAGAATAATCGTATGTAATCTCCAAAGGCTCTCCACATATGCACTTTAGAGGAATTAAAGAGGAATAACCTCTACCACATTTTGGGCATTTGATCATTCTCCACACCAAAGAGAGATTAAAGAAAGGACTACTTTAACCTTATGGCATCTAAATTGTTTGGTGCCCTTGTGCTAAGCCCGAACCTCTTGTGTATGCTTGAAGCTAAGTCAAGACACTTCTGTGCTTCTCCATGAATCGTTATAACTCTCTCTGGTCTTGGCTTTATCTTTGCAACATAATTCATGAGTTCTCTCCTATCAGCGTGACCTGAAAAGCCGTCAATTGTGTAAACTTCCATGTTAACCCTTATTACCTCCGTTTTTCCACCTTCTCCAATTAATGGAATTTCCTTAACTCCTCTTTGTACTTGTCTTCCTAATGTGCCTTCAGATTGGTAGCTAACGAAGATTATAGCATTTCTTGGGTCTTCCGCTAACTCTCTAAAGTATTCTACACTTGGTCCCCCAACCAGCATACCTGATGAAGCTATAATAATTGCCGGCTCTTCGCTATCTATTATATCTCTCCTCTCGCTTGCATTTGCAACAGGCTTAAAGATTTCATTCAAGAATGGATTGTATCCTTCGTGGAATATTTGATCTCTAAGTGATCTGCTTAAGTACTCTGGATAGGCTGTGTGAATTGCAGTAGCTTCCCAAATCATACCATCTAAGTAGATTGGGATCTCAAACCCTCCAACCCTTGCGTACTCTTCAAGAACCATCATTATCTCTTGGGATCTTCCAACAGCCATTGCTGGAATTAACACTTTTCCTTTTCTCCTTATTGTTTGGTGTATCACTTCAATCAATCTCTTCTCAGCTTCATCCCTTGGCATTTGATGATCATTGGAACCACCATAGGTTGACTCCATGATCAATGTTTCTAATCTTGGGAATCTTGCAGTTGCTGGTTCAAAAAGCCTCGTTGGGATAAATTTGAAGTCACCAGTTACGGCTATGTTGTGAAGACCATTTCCAACGTGAATGTGGGCAATTGAGGAACCTAAAATGTGACCAGCATTGTGGAGGGTTAGCCTAATGTCCGGGGAGATATCCCTAACTTCACCGTATTCGAGGGTGATAGAATGCTTGACAACCTCTTTTATGTCTTTAGCCCTATACAGAGGCTCAACTCCATTGCTCTGCTGAATCTCCATGAAGTCCTTTTGAAGTAAGACCATTAAATCCCTTGTTGGTGGTGTTACATAAATAGGTCCATCAAAGAGCTTGTACCTAAATAGGTAGGGCAATAAGCCGCTGTGATCTAAATGAGCGTGTGTAACTATTACAGCATCCAATATTCCCTCTTTAAGGACGTATTGAAATTCTGGTGCATCAAAGTGTGGGAAAGCCTTCTTTGGGTCATTTAAAGCACCAACATCAATACCAAAATCCACCAAAACATAGCTTTCATTTGTCTGAAGCAGTATAGCACTCCTACCAACTTCCCTAAATCCTCCCAAACCGGTAATTCTGATCCACTCACTCTTAAGTTCTGGCTTTCTGTATATGTTCCTCCCAACTTGCCTTAAAAATGATCTCCTATCCCTACTCTCTGTTTGGAGAATTTGTCTAATTGAATAAATTGTTTGAGACTGCAAGGGGGGAGTTCTAACAACTTTGGGTGCCCAGTGAACTTTTTGAGTAATCAGTCTTAATGTTTCTCCATTTTTACCAATAACTAAACCAGGCTTTTTAGCCTCTATAATAACCTCACCAACAGAAGGATCAAAGCTAATGTTAGTTATCTCAGCTTCAGAAGGGACTATTTCTCTAATCTTCTTTTCAGCTTCCTCAGGCTTAAGAAGAACAGTTGGATCTGGTCTAACACTAATCCTCTTCTTTAAAACTTTAGCTAGATTTTTAATTAAATCCCCATCTTGCATTATAGCCTCGGGGTTCTTAACATAGATAACCAATTCAGGACCCTCAAACTCAACATCCGTTATCCTCGCTTCTCTTGGAACCATTTGATTAATTATCTCCCTGATCTCTTTTAGTATATCTTCAACGTAACTTTCTCTTTTTATCACTCTACTCACCTCAGAAAAGCTCTAATCAAGCTTTTTCAATATCTCATTAACTTCCTCTTTGCTTAGCTCTCTATATCCTTCCCTTGTCACAACTACAACCATTATACCATCACCAGTAAAGATATCTCTTTTTAAAGCAGCTTTTAGCGCTCTAACAGCAAGTTTGATAGCATCTTCCAATGTCATGTCTTCCCTATAGCTATCTTCTAAAATTCCATATGCAAATCCCATTCCAGAGCCAGCTGAGACATAATTATCCTCAGTAACTCCACCATCCATATCAATAGAATAAATCCTCGGCTTTTCGTCATACCCACCAATTAAGAACCAACTAAAGTATGGGAAATATCTCGTTCCATGCAATATATTTGAAGTAAGGGTTGCTAAAGCCTTAACGCTCATTTCCTTCCCAACTTTAGCCCTATAAAGCTTAGCTTCTGCTCTCAAAGTTCTTACAAGGCTCAAAATGTCTCCAATTTCTCCTGCTCCTGCTAAGGCTAAATGATCGTCTATTTTGAATATCTTTGTTGCTGTCTTTGTAACCACCATTGTCCCTAAAGTACCTCTCCTATCTGCTGCTAACACTACCCCATCCTTACAAACAATGCCCACTGTTGTAGTTCCTTTAAGTTTGTCTGTCAAGCACAACACCCCTTTAGTCATGATAGAACAGACCAAAAACAAGGTATTACAAGGGGCACTTTGACTAAAGGGTATTTAAAGTTTTCGCACTTTTGGAGTTTAACTCATGTTTAGATTTATAAAGTTTGTTAACGAGATTATTTCAAAGTTTAAATGGTGAGAAGATGAGAGAGGTTATTTTATTAACGGGTCCCCCCTTAAACGGTAGAGATGAATACATCGAAGAAGCACTGAAGTTTTCAGAAAAAGAGAGCTATGCCTATTATCATGTCTTTGACTACATTAAATGCATAGGAAAAGAGAGGGGATACAAGATAACTAGAAAAAATGTCTTAGATTTTGCCATAAATCATCCAAATTTGATGAATGACATCAGAGATGAAGCCTTTGAAAGAATAAGGAAAGATATAGATGAGAGCGATAAAGAATTTCACCTAGTTTCAACGCCCTCCCTATTCAGATGGGGAAGTGGGAGTGTTTTGGGATTTACTTTAAGCAATTTGAAGCTTTTAAAGCCAGATAGGGTCATTATAGTCTTGGACGATATTTTAAGCGTTAGAAGAAGGATCATCAACGATGAGGAATGGTTCGAGAGGTTTGGAAAGCGAAGGGAGAACATCAAGCTAACAACTCTTGTAATGTGGCGTGAAGATGCTATAAACCACGTGAAAACTCTAATACACGAACTTAAGAAAGAGGGAGTAGAAGTTAGATATATCCTGCAATTTGGAATAAGACATCCATACAAAACCTTTTTGGATTTGATTTTCCATGAAAAAGAAAAACCCCTCATTTATTTGAGCTATCCAATGACCGGGCATGAGAAAGAGTACTACCATAGGGTTAGGGAGTTTTATAAAAAACTTAGCAAGCATTTTACAGTTTTAGACCCTGGTGCTTTGGATGACTGGTGGATAGTTAATGAATACGATACTCAAGTCGAAAAGGATCCGAGTGTGAAGAAGATTAAGATAACCCATATCATAGATGGAGAAGAAAGTGAAGAACTTGATAGAGAGGATATAGAGCAAGCAACTGATATTTTAAGAAGGCAGCTCGTGGATAGAGATTTTAACTTAGTGGATGTTAGTAAAGCCATAGCTGTGTATCATTACTCAAAGGAAATCTCCGCTGGAGTAATAAGCGAGATGGCTGAAGCTTATAGAACTTTAGGAGCGATTTATCTTTACTACCCATTCAAAAGGAGGCCAAGTCCCTTTATGGAGTTCTATGGAATGCAGAATCCCTCAAGGAGAACCATGTTCAAAGATGAAGATGAGATGATAAAGACTATGGTAGAGGAAAAAGAGTACTGGACTAAAGCCTAACAGTTATTCCCATGAGGGGAGCATTTTCCCTGCCACTCTTGATATTATTCTACACTTTTCCTTTATTCTTGTATTTAACCGGCAAATGATTATCTGAAGAACAGGAAATCTTTCATTATGCGGATAAATTTTGGGTTTTATTGGAACATTGCAGCAGGGAATGAGTTTGTAGTCATAGACAGCCCCTTTCAATTCTTTTAAAGTCTTATTGGAACGATTCAACAGTTCTAACTTTAAAGCGCGAACTCTTTGAGTTTCAATTCTTTTAAAGTCTTATTGGAACAAAGTGGATCTGCTTAAGGAGTTCACACCACCAAGCTTAGTTTCAATTCTTTTAAAGTCTTATTGGAACCGTAAAGTTTTTTTGGTAGTGTGATACTAAAACTAACAGGTTTCAATTCTTTTAAAGTCTTATTGGAACTAACTATAGTTTTAAATGATAACTATAAAATTGTGTGTTTCAATTCTTTTAAAGTCTTATTGGAACGGGTCTCGTCTGGTCCCTGTTCTTCTCAAGCTCATTGAGTTTCAATTCTTTTAAAGTCTTATTGGAACAGAAATTACATTTGTATTCTATGCAGACCCAGATATGTTTCAATTCTTTTAAAGTCTTATTGGAACTAGGGTTAAGCGGCTCACAATCACACCTACAAAAATCGTTTCAATTCTTTTAAAGTCTTATTGGAACTTACAATACTTTGATTTAAGATCAAATACCCATAACCGTTTCAATTCTTTTAAAGTCTTATTGGAACAGGGGCGAATTTTCCCCTATTTCCCCAATAAAACTCTAAAAGAACTCAAAATATAAATACTTTTCCATAAAGGTACAATAAAAGAGCGAGGATAGAGGCTCACTTAAAGCCCAAATTAAAGGCTATTTACCTTTAACGTCCCTAAATTCAAAGCTTTAACTTAATGAATAAAAGTGAGCGGAACCTTTGCACTCTGATGAAAAGGTTTTGAATTTTAAAATTCTCCTTTAAAATGTGCAAATTTTGAAGTCCCAACTCTCTCATTAGGGAAACTTAAAAATAAGCTTAAAAACTCCAACTTGAACAAACTTACACATGATTTTGGTTTAAATTTGTCAAAGGACTTAAAAATAAAAAGTTTTTCTTCCCATCAGAAACTAAAGACTCCCAAATTATTAAGAGAACATTGTTTCCAGAAATAGGCTTGAAAAAGGTTTAAAATCAAAAATTACGAACTCTCACCAAGAAACGAAAAATCTTCAATGAGCTATGGAAGGGGAATCCTCTCAACTTCGAGCATATCCCACGTCGGATATTCCTCAACTATAAAAAACCTCACATTCCCCTCAATAGCTTCCGCCAATTCAATAGCAACTTCCTCTGACATCTCTATTCTATTCTTCTCAGCATTGATATAAAGAAACTCCTCTGGAACTTTAACTTCTTCAATTAAAAACTCATAAAGTTCACGAATATTCTCGTATTCCGCAATCCCAAACCTCAAAGTGCCATCCTCGGTTATCCTCTGATAAGGTTTTGCCACATTTTTTGCCGTTCTTTTTAAACGGTTCCTCAGTTGAACCGCATCCTTAAGCTTTGCAGTGCAGAGATGATAATTTAAAGAAGTGTTTTTCTCTCCCCATTCAAGTATCTGCAAGCCTAAATTCAAGCTTCCTTTAATTGCCGAGCTTTCATCGCTTATTGGCTTAAATCCCTTCTCACTCAATAATCTTAAATTGGTCTCGCTAAATTCAAGCTCATTTATATTGAGGAACTTCGCACCCATTTTGTCCAAAAACTCCGCATACCACTTAATTCTATCTTCCTGCCCAGGAATAGCCGGAACTTCTCCACCAAAATCCCAATCAAAGTCCTTAGCATTTTTCATGTTCCCAATTTCCCTTTTGAAGAGCTTTGAATTTCTAGTAAACAGATCTGGGTGGAATCTTATCTCATCTAATCCAGCATCATACAACTTTTCCAAAACATCTTTTGTAGCTAAAACTCCCGTAGTATAAAGGTGAATATGAAATTTTCCTCCGAAATTCTCTTTTAGAAGCTTGATGTATTCAACTGTCCTTTCCAATCTTGCCAATGGATCTCCACCAGTGATTCCAGCACCTAAAGCATTCATAAGTTTAACCTCTTCCAGTACATCATCATAACCCTTAATTGGTCTCTCATTAGCATAAACAACATCTCCTCTACGCCAAGGGCTTAGAGGACAGTAATAACAATCCCTTGGGCATACACCAGTTGTAAACAACACTAACTTAGCCCCTTTCACACAAAACTTGCATCCCTCTGGCAGCTCACCAACGACGTAAGAATAATATGGAGTCTCTCTCATTAACCCACCTAAAAAAGCTGAAGAGGGTTGGTTTATAAACTATATGCTAAGCAACATCCGTTTGCTCATAGAGAGGGAGATTCTTTATGCGTCTTATAAGCATTTCATAGAAGAATTCCCTCATATCATCGCTCATGTTGTCATCTAAGAGAATATCTGCTTTTCTACTCTCCCTATACTTCATTTTCTCCGCTTGTTCTATTAAATTATTTAAGACAGGCAACAATTGGGCAATTAAAGCCCTAACAAGCTCTGGATAAACCTCCTCATCAATTTCCTCGTCACTTTCAAGCCCAATGTAAATTATATACCCTCTCATTTGAATACCCAGAACAAATTCGTTCTCACTCACCTCAACAAAGGATAAATTGTAAGATTTTGAATCTGCTTTAGCGATCATGACGCCTTTAATGGATAATATAACCTCTTCCTCGTCGATTTCAAAGACTAAATCCTTCGCTAAATCTCTTTGAGCAATTGCATATAAGTTTATCATTCTAAATCCCCACCTTTTGTTAGCTTAGAAACTTTATTAAGTTTATTTAGAATCTAGAACATTGGGAGAATCAGAAAACTTTAAAATATTCTTATATAAACTATCAAATTGCAAAATTTCGGAGGTGACAGAAATGGGAGAGGTTTACATTGGGAGGAAGCCAATTATGAACTATGTTTTGGCTGTAATAACCCAGTTCAACAGTGGGGAAAAGGAAGTTAGCATAAAGGCTAGGGGGAAGTCAATAAGCAGAGCAGTTGATGTTGCAGAGATACTTAGGAACAAGCTACTACAAGGAGTGCAAATAAAGGAAATAAAGATAGGAACGGAGGAAATACCAGGTCAAGAGGGTAACACCTTAAACGTCTCGACAATTGAGATAGTTTTGGAAAAACCATGAGACACTTTTTATTTTCCACCTTCTTAAGTCATTCCACAACCTCTGCTATATCTCCATCTCCCGGCGGCAATACCTGCATCAAATCATCCAATTCCACTTTATAACCCCATTTTTCAAAAATCTTAGCTATTTTCTTAGCAAAATCACTTTTTTTAGTTCGTCCTGGCTTTATTATGATGTATTTGTTTGTGTGAGCCTTTAAAGCATCGACTGGACTGCACATTATTAAGTCTTCCCCTTCATAGTTAACGACACCCACTGCTAATTTTAAAGGAATTCCGCGCATCCAATTCCTCTTTCCATAAACCATGAAAGCACCTTTGCCCAAATATTCACCGCTTGGAGCCTTTTTAGTAACTTGATTTGGATCAGCATAAAAGGCATCTGCACTAAAAATACCTTCACTCCAAGCTTTTGACATGCTAACTGCGAACTGACAAGCTTCGAAAATAGTTTTTTCACTAGCTTTCTTTCCTTTCTTAATTATTATATGAGGAGCACCGTGAACATCTGCATGACAGTAAAGGTCATCCTCTTCCATATGCTTCCTAACAACGATTTCGTTTGTCGTTGCATCTCTTCCTCCAATGACTAAGAACCCTTCACTGCTTATAAACCACCTGAACTTCTCAAACCACTTCTTTTTCCTCTTCTTGAGTTTTTTAACTGCTAGCTCTTTCTTCATCTCCTCCTCGATTATCTTCTCTACCTCTTTTAACTTCATTATAGTCTGCTCATGCGCCTTCTTTGCCCCTTCAAGCTTGTGTTTGGCTTTTTTAGCCCTCTCATAATAAATTTCAGCGTTTTCTCCAATACTCCTGTCCAAATAAAGGGTTATGTTTTTTCCATCGATCTCAACTGTAACTGCTTTGTTTTTTGGATCAATACCCTTCACCATCAGAGCTATCCTATTTTGCTGCTTTTTTCCCTCTTTTATTCTACGCTTAAATTCTTCCCAACCAAATTTTTCTACCGCTCTTCTAAACTCTTTAATCAGGTTATCAATAAAGGCAAAATTCGCATAGATTAAGTCTCCAAGCTCTTTATTTTTCCTGATTTCCTCTTCAAAAGCTTTTAAGCTCTCCTCTTGCCTCTTCAGGGTTATTTCAATCTGTCTCTTCTTCTCCTCAAGCTTCTTTGTTCTTTCCAATTTTGCCCTCTCAATAGTTATTTTTCCAAAATATTCATCCAAGGCTTCACTGAAAGTAGGGAAATATCTTTTCTCAAAATTCTCGTATTGTTTAAGCTCTATTGGAAGAACATCAATAGGAGTTCCATCTTTGTAAACAATACATGGTTTTTTCTCGGCATTAAAAACTTCCTTCATCTTTTCAAAAATTAGCTCAAGCTCTTTATCACCAAGCTCCTTTGCAATCTTCTTCTTATCAATTTCAGCCCTGAGAAGGATTTCTTCAGCATACAAACCCCCCATATTGAATTTTCTTGCCAATGCTTTAACAATCTCGATCTCCTCTTGAATTAACTCTTTAAATCTCTCAAACGAAACTTCAATTGGGCTTTCTCTTGCAGGAGGAAGTTTATACTCTCTCCCTGGCTTAATAGCCCTATCTTTAAACTCCTCGTATCTTAAAGCTCCAATAATTTTGTTCTCAGCGTTTAGTAAAATAATGTTGCCTTTCCTAAAAAGCTCTGCTATTAAGGTTGCCTCTCCTGTTTTAAGCTTGACAATCCTATCGAAGTCATGCTGCTCTATACCTTCCAAGCGTTTTCCACTTAAGTGCTTTCTCAAGAGCATTGTAAAAGATGAAGGCTCTTTTGGAGCCTCTTTAATATATGTAGTGAGATGAATTCGTTTTCCAGCTTCAATTAACAAATCCTTCCTCCCTTCACCTGTGACATGAAGCTTAATTCTTATTTCATTCCCATCGTGATATATTTTATCAATTCTCGCACCGATCAAAGATTGGAGCTCATCAACAACGTATTTAATGTCAACACTGCTCATAGCGTCTTTCATCCTTCCCACCATGGCGAACTATGTCTAACTCGAATATAAACCTCCCGCTTTTTGTGGAAAAATTATTTTATTTTTATAAACCATTTTTGAATTATAAAAGAATCTGCACGCCAAAACGGTTAAATACTCAAAGATGAGTAAAGATTTTAGGAAATTAAAAAAAGAGGTGGCTTTTTATGACCAGAGGATATTTTACATTTGTATTACACACCCATATTCCCTATGTAAGGAAACACGGGAAATGGCCCTTTGGAGAAGAATGGGTATTTGAAGCAATTGCTGAAACATATCTGCCATTGCTTATGTCATTTGAAGAGCTAAAAGGAAAGAATGTCAAATTCAACCTTGTAATCAGCTTAACTCCCATATTAATGGAGCAATTGAATGACGAATACATGAAAAGGGAGTTTGAAAAATATATGGAGAGAAAGCTAAGTGCCATGAAAAAGGACTTGGAGAAATATGAAGAGGAGAACTTGAAGAGAGCAATAAAATACATGGTGGGTTACTTTGAAGAAGTTTATAACTACTGGAAATCAATAAACGGAGATATCTTGGGAAAGCTGAAACAATTTCAAAATGAAGGATACATTGAAGTTATAACCTCGGCTGCAACCCATGGTTATTTACCTCTCCTAGAAAGGGACGAAGCAATTGAAGGGCAGATAGTCAATGGAATCTTGACTTATGAGAAGTACTTTGGTAGAAAGCCAAGAGGAATTTGGCTGCCAGAGTGTGCCTATCGCCCAGAAGGTTATTGGAGAAGCCCAAGTACCGGAGAAGTTATTTGGAAAAAAGGAATAGAAAAAGTTCTCCAAAAATATGAAATTGAATTCTTTTTCGTTGAAAGCCATTTGATTGATGAAGGGCCTGCAAGTTTTGGATATGGAAAAATCTTGCCAGCAAAAACGCAAAAATCAACTCTAAGACCATACTTCATAAAAGATACAAACATAGCAGTTTTCGCAAGAAATAGGGAAACAGGACTACAAGTTTGGAGTGCCGACATTGGTTATCCTGGAGATTTCTGGTATAGAGAATTTCACAAGAAAGCAGATGAAAGCGGAGGACAGTATTGGAGAATCACTTCAAAGAGTTTAGATTTGGGAAGAAAAGAACCTTATGTTCCAGAAAAGGCTCTTGAGAGGGTTGAAGAACATGCAAAGCATTTTGTAAATTTAGTGAAGTCTCTCCTTGAGAATTATGAAAGACAATATAGAGAGAAAGGCATTGTCGTCGCCCCTTACGATACAGAGCTTTATGGTCATTGGTGGTTTGAGGGAGTTAAATGGTTAGCGAGAGTTCTCGAACTTATGGAGAAAGAAGGAATTGAAACCACAACAATTTCAAAGTTCCTAGATAATTATAAGGGAGAAAAATATGAGATTGAGCTTCCAGAAGGTTCGTGGGGAATGTATGGAACCCATTACACATGGTGGAACCCAGAGGTTGAATGGATGTGGGAGCATGTTCATTTAGCAGAGCGCAGAATGATTGCGTTAGCATCTAAATACCTGCATGAGGATGAATTTGGAGATAGAGTGTTAGAACAGCTTGGAAGAGAACTCTTACTAATTGAGAGCAGTGATTGGCAATTCCTTATAACAACTGGACAAGCAAAGTTTTATGGAAAGAAAAGACTCCTTGAGCATGCTAATTACTTCCACCGCTTAGCAAATGCATTGGAAACTTACTTCAAGGCAAAAGAGTTCCCAGAGAAGGAGTTTTTAGAAAAAGTCGAAGAGATAGACAATCCCTTCAAGCCAATAAATATTGAGGTGTACGTTAGTGAAGAGCCACCAAAAGTAGAGGAATTTGTTAAGCCTCCAGAGATTCCAAAAGAGAAGAGCAAAGAAAAGCAAAAAGAAAGCAAGGGTGAAGTCTCTTATCCCTATGTAATGGTCTGGAGAGAAAGAAAAAGAGAAACAATATTGAGACAGAAGAAAAAGTTTAAGAGAAGAGTAAAGAAAAGCAAAAAGCCTGAGAGCGAGCTTCTAAAGATTAAGGGAATAGGGCCCAAAACTCTCAAGAAACTTGAAAAAGCAGGGATAAAGAGCATTGAAGATCTAAAGAGAGCTGATTTAGATGAATTAGCTAGAAAAACTAAGATCTCAAAAAAGAGGCTTGAGAAATTCATCAAACAGCTTTAATCTCTTTTTGCAAAACCTTTTATTCTTTTGGAGCCTATATATTATTTGGTGGTTTTATGAAAAAGATTGAAGCTATTATTAGGGAAGACGCTTTTGACAAGGTGAAAGAGGGATTAAAGGCAATTGGAATAGTTCCCCTGACAGTATATCCCGTAAAGGGCAGGGGAGTTCAAGGTGGTGTTCCTCCCTATGATTTATTGCCAAAGATGAAGATCGAGATCGTTGTTAAAGATGAAGATGTTGAAGAAGTTATTAATGTGATAATTAAAAACGCAAGAAGAGGAATTCCCGGAGATGGGAAAATATTCGTTTCTAATGTTGAAGATGCTATAAGGGTTAGAACTGGAGAAAGGGGAGATATAGCCCTATATTAGTTACTCAAGCTTTGCCTTGTGCTCACACCATTCTTTATTTTCCCAATTTCCATGCATTTCTCCCGGAATATGCCCTGTATCTGCAACCGCTTGCTTTAAATCATATAATGCTTCAATTGCTTGCCTTATATCGCTCGGCAATGCTTCTTTCCCCACATATAACGCTGCCCTCGTTATGACATTATACTTACTATTTGGAACCTCGCTCTTTAAACTCTCAAACCATGCTTCTTCTGTAGTTTCCCACCCTTCCACACCTTTCATTCTAAAAAGTTCATAGTCATAGTAAAGCTGTGGAAAGGCTAAGAGCTTCATGTATTCCAACAAGAGAAAATTAGCCCTTTCATGCAATCCCTCTTCAATATAAAGGCTCATTAGCTCAATTAAAGCTTTACTAATTGCTACAACATTTCCAAATGTAACTCTAGTGTCTATGTTTTCCCAAAATCTTGGACAGGAATGATTTGCTAAAAGCATTATGTAGTAAATTCTTCCAAGCTTTAGGCTTAAAGTTGGATCAACTTCCTTAATCGGCTCAGTTACATATTCAACACTTGTGTCTAAGCCGAAGTATTCGTAGTGTTCTCTAAAGAAAATCCTTGCATACCTAACTAAAAACTCCTTAATTTGCTCTTCATCTGCAGGATGATACTTTCTTATTAGTCCCAAAACTCCAAAACGCACTGCCCTATTTAACTCTCTAAAAAGCTTTGTATAAGCAAATTTCCAAAGTTGAGAAACTTTCCTACCCTTATACCATCTAAAAATAACCTTATTATCCTCTCTCCTAACTCCAGTCCAGCGCATATCACTCGTTCTTCCATCTAAGCTTAAATCATAGTAGTCGCTCCAGCTAGAGTAATCTTTGACATTGATTCTGAAATGCTCGCTACACTCACCATTTAAAACCTTAAAGCCCTGAGTTTTCTTCTTTCTTACGAACTCAACAGCATTTATGATTTCAACTCCTCTTTCTTTGAGCCCGGAAATCCATTTTAAAAACTTATCAAGCTGCTGTGGATTGCTAAGCAAAGCTTCCAAATCACTTGAAAGATAAACCAAATAGGGAATCTCTAATTTCTCCTTAAAAACATCGATTCTTCCCTCTGCAACCGCTCTAATTAGTCCTTCAACATCTAAAGTATTAAAGGCAAATGCATCACTGAGCTCATGATCCCGTCCAAAAACAAAAGCCAATTTATCATCACATTTGTATGTGTTGCATGAGAGCTTAGCTTGTGGAAAATGCAACCCTATAAACTGCCTTTCATCTAAAAGAAAGAGCACATTTTTGTTCACAGATTCAACAACTATCTTTGCGGTTTCTTTAGTTATTACATTCTCTGGAAGCCAAAAACCAATGACATCTTTATCTCCAACAAAAGGAACATAAAAGTCAAAAGAGACTCTAGCTAGAATGCTCTGTTCAAAAGTACTTAAATGAGGCATTATGGGGTGAAAAGGAGGTGTAGGAACAGCTTCAATTTTTTCTCCAAAAAGCTCAACGATTTCTCCATAAATCTTTGGCTTATAGCGAAGGATCATGAAAAGTGTAAAGGGCTCTATATCAACGCTTACACTCTTTTCTTTTAATGACCCTAAAGTGTCATTTACATATTCATACGCTTTTATAACTGTCCTCGTCCAGTTTCTCCCTTTCACCTCTATCTCCCTAATTTTTAAAGAGATCGGACTTAGGCGCTCCGAATACTTTATTGGGTCCCATCCAGAGCCATCGTGGATATAGATTATATCCCCTGGCTGATAACCATGGAAGTGGTAAGCAAATTTCTGAAACATTAAAATCACCCCTTAAGAAAATCGGGAAGATTAAGAATTTTGGGTTTATCAACAAGCTTTATTATTTCAAGCAGTCTCGGGGAGTCTATTATCTCAGGAGATTTTAAAAATGCCAAATAATGGAGCTTTTGCTCTTCAATTACAGCTTCTGAGAGCTCAGATTTTATAGTTTTAAGCATTTTTATTTCTTCTTCAGGTTTTATAGATAGTCCCTTATTGATAATCTCCTCTCTCTTTTCTGCACCCTCCTTCTTTCCAAGCATGTATGCTTCTTTTGCTTCGCTATACACTCCAAGAGCTTTTGCCTTAGAATATATCTTCTCCTTCTCTTCAATAATCCACAACACCCATTCAGTGTGTCCATAATAACCCACAAAGTATCCAAGTTTATACGCCCTTTCCAGCAACTTTTTCTTTTCCAAAGCCTACACCTCAATCCTCGAAGGGGGATTTGTTAAAGACCACTATCCCATTATATGTGAACTCTATCTTCTTCAAATTTGTATCATGCCTAGTTCCCCTCATTTTCAGTATCTGAATCGCTCTTATCATTCTATAATTGTACATGAAATTGTGAAGCATAATAACCCCGCTCGCCAAATAATGTTCTGCCGTATATTTGTTTAGGTCTGTCATTTCTGCAACTAAATACGTGGTAACGTTTAAGCCCTCCAATCCCCTAATAAACCTTGCAAGTTCTGCCCTTTTCTCAGCTGGATTGGAAACTGAAAATTCTATAGCACTTAAAGGATCTATAACAAGCCTATCAACATTTTCATCTTCTGCTATGTCCCTAATTCTTGAAAGGACACTCCTCCAAGTTGGAACTTTTGTAGTTTCCTTCCACAACACTGCTCCCAAGTCATAAAGCATGATTTTCCAAGATTTTATATAGGCAAATATAGACGGCTCGTATCGAGCAATGTCTTGAACAACTTCATCAGGTCTATCAATTAGAGATACATAAAGACCTTTTTCCCCAATTTTTGCCCCATGGATCAGAAATTGAAAAGAGAGCGTTGTTTTTCCACTTCCAGGAGGACCAACAATTAAATAAACCCTCCCTGGTATAAGACCCCCTTCCATAAGCTCATCAAGACCTTTTACGCCCGTTGAAATTCTACTAGCATGAGATAATCCATTATAGGGGTTACTCATATTCTAGCACCTCAACAAATGCCTAACCCACTAGTAAAATTTAAGATATCAACACTTTTAACCTTTGTCATAAATTTCATTTTTTAACCTCGCTGATCCTCTGCTTACTTTCTTCTATTGCGATTTTTCTCTTCTCAACTTTCTGCTTTTTCATAGCTTCAATTTCGCTCTTAAATGCCAGCTTAAGCAGAGGTGGAGTTATTAAAGTTGTAACAGTCACGAACACCAACGTCGCTGCCATGAAATATTGAGCATGTGCTTTAGGTATTGCCCCGCCGTGAATTGCCACCATTACCGCAACTAAAGCAACTTCCAGTCTTGGTATGGAACCAATACCCATCTGAATCGACTTCCTCCAATCCCATCCAGCTAAGCGAGCAAAAATTCCCCTACCTAACACTTTCCCAAGTATTGCTAGAAGTGTTATAATGGTTGCAAGTTTAATGGCATCACCATGAGTAAAAACCCTCAGGTCAAGTTGAGCACCAACGTAAACAAAAAACAGCGGGATGAAAAGACCGTATCCAATCGATCTAACCTCTTCCATGACTCTTTTACCTTCTGGGAGTTTAGATAAGACAAGACCACTCATAAAAGCTCCTTCAATTGCAGCTTGGAACCATTTTTCTGCCAGAGCTGAAAATATGAACATCAAACCAATCGACAATGCTAAAACTCCCATCTCAACTCTAAGCCACTCGGCAAATTTAACGTATTTATCAATTGCATACCACGCTATTATCCCAGTTATGAAAAAGAACAAGGCTATTTTCTCTCCAAGCTCCAAAACACTACCACTACCAACTGCAAATATGATCAGAGCAATACCTAAAAAGTCATCCATAATACTTGCACTAAGGGATGCAGCCCCAACTTCGCTCCTTAAAACTCCTAAATCCATCATGACTCTAACTGTAATCCCAATGCTGGTAGCTGTTAAAAGAACACCCATTGTAAAGGCTTCTCTTGAAGAGAATTTTAACAAGTAAAAACCTGTAATATAGCCCAAAATCAATGGAACAAAAACCCCACCAATCGTAGAAACAGTCGCAACTACACCAGTTTTCTTAACCATCTCAACCTCTGTATCCAAGCCACCTAGAAAGAGGAGGAAGATTATACCAATCTTAGCTAAGAACTCAAAGGTCTCATCATGCAGGATTAAAGCACTGTTAGGCAGTATTCCAAAGAAAATCAAGTTCCCTAAGAGCATTCCTATGAAGATCTCCCCTAAAACGCCCGGCAGTTCAAAGCGCTCTATAATGTGATCACCGATTTTTCCAAGAATTAATGCTACTCCGATTGTGAGGAGTGCGTACTCTGGCTCCATTCTGCACCACCTACTCTCATAAGTCTTAGCAATTCATTCACAAGTAATCTGAGGCTTATCTCACCAACCAACCTCCCATCTTTTGTTATCGCTAAAATCTGAACTTTGTACTTCTTCATCTTCTCTAAAGCTTCCAAAACAGTTGCATTTTCATCTATTGTTAGAAAGTTCTTATCCATGATATCTTTAGCAGTCTCGGCTCCTCCGAGTATAGATTTAAAAACATCACTGATCTTCCCAAAACGAGCCATGTGTGATCCCGGAGGTAAAAGAAAGTCTATTATATTGCGGTATCTAATAAAACCAATTGGTTTCATATCTTTTTTATTATTAACAACCCAAACGTGATGTCTCGTCCTCAGAATTTTAAAAATATCAATTAGAGGAGTGTTTTTATCGGCTATGGGCATGTTTAAAATAGATGGCATTATCTGTTTTACTCTTAAAGAATGAAAGGTCTGCAAAGCTCTTTCAAAGTCTTTCATCCAAGTCACCGAAAAGATAATAATTAAAAGCTTGCCTTAAAGTTTTCTGAACGGTGAATGTCATGGATGAACTAAAATGGTGCCTAGATCATTTGAGAAGCAAAGCAGCGTTTGCCGAAAAGATGTATAGGGTAGCCATTAACTATATTCCATTGATAGTTGAAAAAGAGGTCGTAGTTCTAGATAAAAGGAGTGGAAAAATTTTAAGGCTTGAAGATAAAGCAGAACTAAGCGAGAAAGAGCTTGAAGAGTTGAAACCAAAGATACTCAAAAACATTAGAGATGGTGTTGTAGAGTTATACTTAACCATGAACATTGAGCAGATTTATATATGTGAATAACCGCCATAAACGACTGGCAAAAGCTTTATTTCATCGCCTTCTTTTGGCTTGTAATTTTCATTTACTTTCCTCTCATTAACGATTATATGATGCTCTCGAGGGCTTATTCTAAGCCCACTTAAGAGCTCACCAATAGTAGTGTCTTCTTTAACCTCTAACTCTAAATAAGGAGAAAATTTTAAAGCTAATTCTCCATAAAGGCGTAGTTTAACCTTCATATACCTCTCCCTTCCTCCCTGAGCTTTCTTAGGAATTTCTCTAAACGTTCATAAACTTCTTTTGGAGCCTCTTTCATTGGTGAAATCTTCAGTATAGGCTTCTCCAATCCAATAACGAGCTTCTCAAATAGTTCCAATGCATTTCTTTCCGCTTCCTCCTTTGTATCTCCTGGAAACATGTCATTGTCAAAGTAGTACCAAGTATCATTGAGCTTGTCATATAGAGCTAAACTTGGAAGCCATTCTCCGCATTCTCCCCCAATTGTAAGCTCAATTAAGAATTCATCGGTTTCAATGAAACCTTTCTTTAGTTGCTCTCTCCACATTTTTTCTCACCTACTTGCCATTAAGCTTTCTTAATATAAGAATTTCTGGAACTAAAGGTTAAAAAGAAAAGAGATCACTCTAAGTTAAGTCTCCTCTTAATTCTCTTTACTTCTCTTTTTGCTTTACTTAAGCCGAGTTTTTCTAAAACTTCTTCCTTTGGAATACCGTTTTCATCATAACCTATTTCCTCGTAATATTGTTTAACCTTTTGCTTTATCTCCTCTCTGTTTGGAGCTTTCCCCTTTGCTGGACCGCTTGGCAAAGGCTCATAAAAGCGCTCTGGATTATCGTCATCCTTTCTTGGATCCCAGCAGATATCTGGTCCCCCAAGTAAAAGAAGAATCCTCTGCAGGTGTATTATCCTTAAACCAACTTCATTTAACCATTTTTCTGGTGTTAAGTCAAAGCCCGTTAAAGCATTTCCAAACTCTATAATCCTTTCAAAGCCTGGCTTTGTTGTGAACATACAAATAACTGCTGAGTCATAGTAGGTGTTGACCAATTCACCTTCATAGCTTATAGCTGGGAGTCCCGCAGTTGATGTGTGATCTCCTCCTTGGACAGAGACAGCATAACTCACATCCTTTGTGTAGTCAAGTTCACTTCTAATTCCATGAGCTCCAACGCCTATTCCTTTTACATGAACGGCATATTTTAAAACATCAACGCCTTTTATCTTGCTTATCCTCAATGCAGCTCTATACGTTCCTTCTGCTAAGATTTCTCCAATTCCCTCTCTTTTCACTATTAACTCAAGCAACTTTGCAAAAGCTCTTTCATCCCCCCATTTAAGCTCAAAACCAAGGTCTTCCTTAGTCAAAATGCCTCTTTGATATAATTCAGCGGCAAAGCCCAATACATTACCAGCGTTTATACCATCTAAGCCATATTCATCAACTAGGTAAGAGAGATAAACGATTTTCTCAGGCTCAAAAATTCCCAAGTTAGTTCCCATGTATGCCATTAATTCATAGTCAGGGGCATCTGTTATTGAACCTTTATAGGGACCATATCTAAGGTAAGAGATTTTCATACAATTAACTGGACATCCATAGTCAGCCCAATACTTCTTTATCCAAACCTTATTCTCAAAATTAGCTACACTGATTTCTTCATTATCGTGGTACTCGTCTTGCCAATTCTTTACAGGTTGACTTGATCTATCTTTTCCCACGCTATATCCACCAGCACCAGTTCCCCATTCTCTAAAAGTAGTTAAGGTTAAAAGTTCCCTTTGAAATTCTCTTATCATTTCTTTCATTTTTGCTTTGTCATAAACCTCTGGTAAAGCCTTGCTTCCCTTAACAACTATTGCCTTTAGGTTTTTGCTCCCCATAACAGCACCATATCCACCATACCCCGCGGCATGCATTAGCTTACTCATTATCGCGGCAAAGCGAACTTTATTTTCTCCCCCTCTTCCAATATACATTATCGCAGGTTCTTTTGGAACTCCTTTGAGCTTTTCTTTCTTTTTAAGCTCTTCATGAACATCTTTTGTTAAGGTTTTAACCAATTCAGTGCCATCCATTCCCCAGTATTTACTTGCATCTCTAATTTCAATTGTGTCGTTGTTCACAAAAAGATAAACAGGCTCTTTTGCCTTTCCTCTAATGATAATTCCATCGTAGCCAGAAGCTTTAAGTTCTATTCCAACCTCACTGCTCAAAACACTTCCAACTGTTCCATTGCTTTCTGGTGATTTTGAAACCACAGCAGTCTTTATTCCTGGATAATAACCCGTTAAAGGTCCTGTTAAGACCAAAAGCAAATTCTTCTCGCTTAGTGGATCAACTTCCTCCCACTTTTCACCAAGCTCCTTCCAGAGCAGATAAACACCCAAACCTCTTCCGCCGTAGAACCTCTTAGCTACCTCTTCATTAAACTCAACTATTTTAATCTCTTCCTTGCTTAAATCAACATCAATAAGCTTACCAGCGTATCCAAACATTTCAACCACCTAAAAATTCTTCACCAAAAACTTTCTTTGTTAAGTCTTGAGCTTTCTCTATTGGATCTATAGCAAAAGTTCTGTAAATGCTTCTATAATTGCCCTTAACTAATATCAAAGCATCATGTCCAGCTTCATGACAAATTTCTACACATTTAGGACTTCCCTCACATAGATCGCATATTACAACACTTCCCTTTCCAATTGGAATTCTTGGAACTTTTCCTGGACAAGCTGTTATACAGGCTCCACATTCTATACACTTCTCCTCATCAACCAAAACTGCGCCTGTTTTTTCATCAACGCTTAATGCATTTGTTGGACAAGAATTTACACAGGGATAATCTGGGCATTGAACACAAGTGTGAGGAACATTTATACCGGGTAAGAGCTCAAAAACCCTTATACGTGAAGCTTCAGGCCATATAATGCCTTCATGCTCTAAACTACAAGCAACTTCACACAACCTGCATCCACTGCACTTATCTGGTGTTATCAATATCCACACTCTTTCATTTTCCTCTCCCATGATATCACCTCAAAAATCTAAGGCTATTAGGAGCAAAGTGTTATATATCCCTTACGCAAATCATAGCGTTTAGATTAAAGTTTAAATTAAACACTTATGGGCATGAAATAGGTGAACTTTCATGAAAAAAGCGGAATTAATACTGCTTGGAATCACAGCTATTTGGGGATTTACGTTTCCAGCAATGAAACTTAGCTTAGAGTACATTTCTCCAATAGCATTTTTAGCTTATCGCTTTGGAATTGCTTCACTTTTAATGTTCCTTATTTTCAGAAGAAAAATTTTCAAAAAAGAAACCTTTGTACCAGGAATGATTTTAGGGATTACCCTTTTCTTTGGACATGGTTTTCAAATAATTGGCTTAAAATATACAACAGCATCAAATTCCGCTTTCATAACTTCCCTTTATGTGGTTTTCACACCATTTATAGCTTACTTTATACTAAAAGACCGCTTAAAAGGTGGGGATTTCATTTCTCTTGGAATCGCTGTGATAGGTCTCTATTTAATCTCAGGAGCTACTTTAGACTTTAACAAAGGAGACTTACTAACAGTTCTATGTGCACTCTCTTTTGCTTTCCAAATAGTTTTAGTTCAGAAGTTTGGTGAAAAAGACTATTTAAGCTTAGCATTTTGGCAGATTTTCTGGAATTTTATATTTTCATTCACATATGCAAGATTCGTTGAAGGCATAGTTCTTCCTAAGAATATAATACCTTGGTCAGGAATTCTTTATACAGGTTTATTTGCAACTGTAATAGCGTTTACAATGCAGGTCAAGTATCAAAAAGAAACAAAAGCTCATAAAGCTGCTTTAATTTATTCAGCTGAGCCTATATTTGGTCATATCTCAGCGTTCATAACAATGAGAGAGATTCTAAGCATAAAAGGATATCTAGGAGCCTTGTTAATACTTTTGGCAATATGGAATGAAATAAGAAATAGTGAAAAAGCTAAGGAACTGGATTCGGCTTTGCATCCAAATGTAGAGCTTTAGATGAAGCATGCTTGCCTTCCAATCCAATTTTCATAACTTCCTTAACATGTTCTATATCAACAATTGTGTTTATGCATCCAGCTTTTAACAATGGAACTGCTTGAAGGGGAATCTTTAAAATCGAAAGCTTTTCTTCAGCTTCAGCTAATTCTGGCCAACAAGCAATTCCTAATGCAGCTTTTATTTCTCCCTTTGGCACTTTTTCTTTGAGGATCTTCTTGACTAAACTTCCTCCAGGTGTTATGTAAAATTGTTTATAGCCGAGCTTTTCTCCATATTCAATGATGTCCCCAATTACACATTTTCCACATTTCGTACATTTCCATCCATATTTTCCAAACTCTGCTGGACATTCTTTAATGTTCCTGAGACATTGGGGGATAAAAATAGCCCTATATTCAACAGGAATCTTTGCAAAATCTTCTTTGTATGCCTTATTCTTAATCGCGACGTAGATTTGATCTGCTAAATCTTCATCTTCACTTATTAAAGACAAAGCTATCCTCACAGCGTTTCTTGTGCTTAAGTCAGCTCCAATTGCAAAGAGTTTAGCTATTGTGTTATCCAAGCTCATGAGTATCACCATGTAAAAGGCTTTAAAACATCAAGACCATATAAACTTTTAGCCCTCCCCACTCACACTCCCGCGATAAATGAACGGGGGTCGGTCGGGGAGGGCACATTATTCTAACAATCTCCTTAAAAGTATCCATTGCTTTTCAGTCCAAGCTGATTGTTCTGTCACGAGTATTAAGGTCCCGTTATTTATTAAAATAAAATCTCTAAGGGCACTTAAAAATTTCATGACACTTGAAAACTTATTATACATGAGCAAGTATTCAAGGCAATCAATTACTATAATCCCTCTAGAACCTATTGAAGAGGAGGATTTTAAGTATCTATTTGAAAGTTCAGTCATCTTTGCCAAGTCAGTTGGAGATATTGTTTTCCTCTCTTTATCAACGATGTTGGTTATAAAAAATGTTTCCCAAGTTTTAGGAACATTTTCAAGGTCCCTCAAAAATGCCAATACCGTTACATCTTTTAACTTATCCTTTAACTTTTCATATTCCTCCTTATTTACTATCAAAATACCGCTCTCAATTTCCACCTCCTTTACCTTACCGCTTTCCTTAAGTTTACGAAACTCTTCGGTCAAAACAAAGCGAACTATTGAAAAAGAAATTAGGAATGTTAATAATGCTCCAATGAAGAATCCAATTGGAGCAAACCAATCCACGGGTCTCAAAAAGGGATAATCCATTTCGTGAATACCATAAAACATTAAAGAGGGAGATAATATCCTTGCTCTTCTTCCATATATGGGTATTAATTTTGCCACAAGGGTTCCAGAAAAGAAAATAAACAAGCCTGAAACGGCATAAGAAATCCCTATTGAGAACATCCATCCATCAAAGTTTCTAACACCATTAAGACCCAAGAAATAAGAAACAACAAGGAATGGAGTAAATGATACAGGGAATAACTCTCTAAAAACCATGAACTTTCCTTCTTCTTCAAGAATCTTTAGGATACCATAAAACAGAAGAGATGCAAAGAGAGACTCAAAAAAAGCATTTAATTCTTCTACTTGAAGAAAATCAAAACCAATGGAAAGAGCTGCAGAAAGCCATGCTAACGATAAACATAAAGCAGATTTTCTTTTGTCTTTAAAATAGATGTAATATATAAAACCTGCTGCAGACAACTTAAGAGAAAGACTAAGCCCTCTCCCAATGTCCAGCCACAATGGATTCATTCTTACACCTAATATTATATACGTTACCCAAATATTAAATATTATCGGTTCAAAAACCACCCTTTGTTACTTCAATAGAAAAATATAAAGCACTCCAACGACGAATAGAGCTAAGCTAGGAATTAAAAGCTTAACATATACCTTGCCAATCTCAGCTCTGTAGTACTCGGAAGAGAACACTAAGCATAGATGTACAGGGCTGAATAGTATCCCCATATATCCGCCCAAATATGCTAGAGCTATTTTATCAAAGCTTGTAAAGAAAGGCAGCAAAAGAGGAAAGGTCATTCCAACATATGCGAAACTTATCCCCGTCATTAAACCAACCAAAAATGGGGTTAGCAGTATAATCAAGATTACTGGCAAATTTAACTCCAATATAGCATTGGGTAATGCTTCTACTGCCCCTGTAGTCTCTAAAATATGTTTAAAGTACATCACACCAATTAAGAGAAAGATTATTTTGGGTTGCAATCCCTGCTTCAAGACATCTTTTTTGCTTAGGTTTTTAAAATTAGGTAGAGCTGCTGACAAAACTCCAATAAAAGCACCATAAACCATATCATATCCAAGAACTATAGAGATCAAAATTATCACGAGAATTGGATACGTGGCTTTGAACAAAAGCTTTAATCCTTCTTTCCTGTTTCCCACTTTTGAATTTTCATCTTTTATTGGTCTAAGCATGAATAAATAACCTAAGAAAATCATTATCAGTGTCAATGGGAACAGCTTAATGCTTATCTCCCTTACTGCTATACCGATGACAGCAGAAGCAATTATAATTGACTGATACATGGGCCAAGAGAACTCCCATACGTGCCTAAACCAATAATTCACTAAAGTTTTTTCCTCTGGCTTGAGATTAAGCTTATTTGCAACTTCCTCGATCATGGGCGCTGAAACTAAAGCTCCAGCTGGCATTGGCATTAACCCAATTAAAGCTGGCAGCATCGCTAAGGAATACTTTGCCTTTGGGAAAAGTTCCCTTATTGCCCTTTCCATATCCTTCAAATAGCCAATTTGAGAAAAAATAGCACTTAAGGACATCACAAACACGATAATCAAAATCAGCCTCACTGTTTGCCATGAAGTTGAACTATAAATTAATTCCCTTAAAAGATCCACTGGTGTTAACTTAAATAAAAGACCAAGTATAACTGCTCCAGCAAAGATTGATAACCCTATGTGTATCTTTAACCTTACCATGATGATAACAACGGCAAACGTGAGGAGGAGCTTTATTAGAGGGATTATATGTTCCATACTTTTCACCAGTATATTAATGTTCAGATGTCTATTTTAATGATGCCCTTATAACTTTAACTGAAGGCGTTATTGAGCAAATTCCTTATAAGGGTTCGTAAAATATAAATAAAGTAGTGATGAGCCATGTCTGAATATGAGCTACCCTATAGGAAGGGAAAAAGCCTCACGGAGGAAGAAAAAGAAAAGAGGTATAAATATCTGGGAAAGGAAGTAATAGATGTTGGGGATGAAGGATTAGACAGCATTCCCGAATTCTATGGGATTGCCAACGCAATTTGGAGAGATTGGAAAGAGGGAAAGATTACAACAAAGACCGCTATTGGCAGGTTACTCCTTTTAAAGAGACTATCATATAAAAAGAACAACCGCAAGATAGCCGATATTCCCGAAGAGGATCTTGAAGAGGTTAGAAAGTTTATAGATTACATTATGCAAGTTATAAGAAATGAGAGCAGAAGGAAGGGAGAACCAGAAGAAGAAAGGATAGTCGAAGGTTAATCTTTGCTCTTTTATTTTTCCATAAGATTTATAAATAAAGATCCATAAATTGGCGTTGATGCTTATGTGGGGGGATTTATTTATCCTTGGTTTTTCAGTTTGCCCATAAAAAAACGGGCTATTCTACCAAACTAACCTATTCTACAAA
>MTLP01000022.1 GCA_002009975.1 Thermococcus sp. JdFR-02 | reverse complement strand
TTATTTCAATTCTCTTAGAGTCTTATTGGAACAAGCTTCCCACTATTGGCAACAGTGACCAATTTGCCCAACTTTCAATTCTCTTAGAGTCTTATTGGAACCGTAGGACTTGGGGTTATTAAGAATATTGGGGATACTCTAACTTTCAATTCTCTTAGAGTCTTATTGGAACGATATACCTATATTAAAGACGCGATCGCAAAGGTAACTTTCAATTCTCTTAGAGTCTTATTGGAACGTTTCATAAACCTATGGCGGAAAGCTGTAAAGCTTTGTGCTTTCAATTCTCTTAGAGTCTTATTGGAACGCTATTAAAAAGCTCTAAAAAACAAATAAAGGAGTTATCTTTCAATTCTCTTAGAGTCTTATTGGAACTGATACAAATTGCTGCAATCCACCCATACAAAAAAGTCTTTCAATTCTCTTAGAGTCTTATTGGAACTTTCATCCGTTCCCATAATATTCACCTCAAGTATAATCTTTCAATTCTCTTAGAGTCTTATTGGAACGGGGCGTTGGCAGCATTAATTGCAATGTTTGTAGCCACTTTCAATTCTCTTAGAGTCTTATTGGAACAAATTCCAACGAAGTGGTATAAATACATTCCAAAGGCTTTCAATTCTCTTAGAGTCTTATTGGAACTTCTTTTACTGTTGCATTGTCTAAAGTTGCTCCATAACTTTCAATTCTCTTAGAGTCTTATTGGAACTGGGACTTGCGGAAGCGGAAATAATTGACATAAAAAGCTTTCAATTCTCTTAGAGTCTTATTGGAACGGGATTCTTATCACAAAAGAGGTTTCTGGGTTGTCTATATCTTTCAATTCTCTTAGAGTCTTATTGGAACACATACCGCTATGAGGAAGTTACTGACGGAATGCCTCCTTTCAATTCTCTTAGAGTCTTATTGGAACGTTACGATTCCTCTTAGCTTTAGAACCCTGAGAACGTCCTTTCAATTCTCTTAGAGTCTTATTGGAACTGTTGTAAGGAATGTTACTAAGAGTAAGACCGTTGAAGTCCTTTCAATTCTCTTAGAGTCTTATTGGAACAACTGTGTGGAAGAGAGGCTTACGGTTCGGCATTCATCTTTCAATTCTCTTAGAGTCTTATTGGAACACCCCCTGATCTGCTTTACATCAAAGCCACTTGCTGTCTTTCAATTCTCTTAGAGTCTTATTGGAACATCCGCCCAGGTAATATAACTTGCTTCCAATACTTCCTTTCAATTCTCTTAGAGTCTTATTGGAACGAAATTAGCCGATAGAGCGAGAGAATTAGCAAAGTCCACTTTCAATTCTCTTAGAGTCTTATTGGAACCTTACTTTGAAGCCATAAAGAAAACAGAGAACTCAGCTTTCAATTCTCTTAGAGTCTTATTGGAACCCAAATTCATGACGTATTTATAGCTATTGGGTCTCGTCCTTTCAATTCTCTTAGAGTCTTATTGGAACGCTTAATTGGACATTATTTAACAAAGATGGGAGTTATCTTTCAATTCTCTTAGAGTCTTATTGGAACTATGGTGAAATATTGCCCTGGTGTTACTGTTGTTGTACTCTTTCAATTCTCTTAGAGTCTTATTGGAACCTTTTCTTTCAACTTTCTATACTCCTTTTCGTCGCTCTTTCAATTCTCTTAGAGTCTTATTGGAACACGCTAAATTACGAAAGCATGAAGCTTCAATTTTGTACTTTCAATTCTCTTAGAGTCTTATTGGAACAATTGCTTCAAAATTCCCGTTAATCGAAATTATAAATACTTTCAATTCTCTTAGAGTCTTATTGGAACATAGTGTTGCTAGGAACTGGTCTTCTAATTATGTTTGTCTTTCAATTCTCTTAGAGTCTTATTGGAACCCATCGTTTATCACTATTTGACAGCTTTTAACCTCGACCTTTCAATTCTCTTAGAGTCTTATTGGAACTATCAAAGAAAAAGAAAAGTTTCAAGAAGTTAAGAAAAACTTTCAATTCTCTTAGAGTCTTATTGGAACATTTTAAGATTTCTACAACCTCTTTCCTTCCCTTTCTTCTTTCAATTCTCTTAGAGTCTTATTGGAACCTTTCTCAGAAATATGAAAAAGTAAGAAAGATTATTACTTTCAATTCTCTTAGAGTCTTATTGGAACGATAACATTATCAAAATCGCCAAAATAGATTAATTTAACCTTTCAATTCTCTTAGAGTCTTATTGGAACGTTAAACTCTATCCTTTAGGACGCTACAAATTTGCATTGCTTTCAATTCTCTTAGAGTCTTATTGGAACCGCAGAAAGCGCTCAGGTTCTACTCAAATTCTGCTACTTTCAATTCTCTTAGAGTCTTATTGGAACCAGCGGCTTTCTCAGCGGAGGAAGAGGGCTACGTAGTAACCTTTCAATTCTCTTAGAGTCTTATTGGAACCAAGAACAAGCAGGGTTTATGGTATGTGGTTGTGGACTTTCAATTCTCTTAGAGTCTTATTGGAACATAGCGGCAAATTCAAGCGCTGATATTTTCATGTATTACTTTCAATTCTCTTAGAGTCTTATTGGAACTTAAGGTTGGGCTTAGTTGGTATAAGTCGCTGAGCTATGCTTTCAATTCTCTTAGAGTCTTATTGGAACAAAATGTTTAGGCGATTTTTAGCAGGAGGGTAAAGAAACTTTCAATTCTCTTAGAGTCTTATTGGAACGCAAGGTAAAGGACATTATTTTGTTCAGGGATTTACTTTCAATTCTCTTAGAGTCTTATTGGAACCAATATGCTATAAAAACAGCGCTTGACAGGGGAAAAGTGCTTTCAATTCTCTTAGAGTCTTATTGGAACTTTAAAGAAGTGTATAGGGGGCTTAAAAAATGACAGCGCTTTCAATTCTCTTAGAGTCTTATTGGAACACTTTTGACGCGTCGAAGTGGGCAGACACGGGCGCACTTTCAATTCTCTTAGAGTCTTATTGGAACTTGAGAATAAGCGTTGGAGGAGGGGGCGAAGCATGAACCTTTCAATTCTCTTAGAGTCTTATTGGAACAGGGGCGAATTTTCCCCTATTTCTCCAATAAAACTCTAAAAGAACTCAAAATATAAAAGGTTTTTGGCAAAGGGATAATAATCGAGCGTTCATGGGGTTCTAAAGACGAGTTGATGAAGAAGTTAGTGCCCAAAGCTTCTTAACTATTCAGGGATTAGCTCAATGTATAAATTTGTGCATGAGACTTCCAAGACTTTAGGAACAGCTAAAATCCAAAAATCTGCCCTTAGAGGAATTCAAATACAAAATGGTAAACTTTATGGAAGAAATAGCACTAACAAAGCCCAAATATCATCCAATACTCTAATGGATACATTTACAATGTTACAAAAAGCCAAAAATCTATAACATGATGTTAAAATCTAACAAAATGTTAATAAACATTCCCAAAATCCCTCAAGAGGGGGACTCCAAACTAAAAACCATCATAAGTTTCAAAAAGCAGAGACCAAACCTAGGAATGAGAATTGAAAAACTTTCAAAAAGTTAAAATTCTTAAATGTGTAACTCCCTTTGATGCACCATGTATGTGGTCATAGTTTACGACGTAAATGTCTCAAGAGTTAACAAAGTTAAGAAGTTCTTAAGACAGCACTTAAACTGGGTTCAAAATAGCGTTTTTGAGGGAGAAATAACTTTAGCAGAGTTTGAGAGAATTAAAGATGGGCTTTTAAATCTCATTGATGAAAATGAAGACTCAATAATAATTTACAAGCTTCGCTCAAAGCCAAAGAGGGAAACATTTGGAATAGAGAAGAATCCACTGGAGGATATTATTTAAAAACGAGGAAGTGTTACTTAATGATGATTATCATGTTGAGTTTGCTTCGGGGGAAATCCTATGGACATAGTGCAAATAACCGGGGTTTCAATCATAATAACAGCTTATGGGGTAATGCTAGCTCTGTTAATTAAGTCTAAAAGAATTATTGAAGAAATAGCGAGAAGAAAAATAGAGCAGAAAAGGAGATATTTTAAAAAGAAAATAAAGCATGTTCGCGAAGTTCAAAGGGACACAAGAGCAAAAAGGAGGTAAATTCAATGGAAAATCAAGTTGAAGAGAAGATTGAGCTTTCTAGAGGTCTATCGATAATTCATTTAATGATGATGGGCATGGGGATGATGATAGGAGCGGGTGTTTTTGTTGCTACTGGTATTTCAATTGGTTTCGCTGGTTCTGGAGGAATATTGATAGCCTTTGCTTTAAATGGTTTGGTTGCATTATTTTCAGCAATGTCATTTGCAGAGCTTTCTTCTGCTCTTCCTACAGCTGGAGGGGCGTATACATACATAGATGAAGCTTTTAAAGGGCTCATTGGATTCCTTTCCGGATGGATAAATTGGTTCGCCTTAACAGTTGCTGGAAGCCTTTATGCAATAACTTTTGCAACTTATACCGTTTTTCTTTTGAAAGGAACAGCTCTGTTCTCTATTCTTGGGATTTTTCCGGGTTTTCTCGAGAAGATTTTAGCTCTTGGGATTGCTCTCTTCTTCATTGTGGTGAATTATATTGGAGTTTCAGAAACTGGAAACATTGAGAACATTATTACCATAGGGCAGATGCTAACTCTCGGATTTATAGGGGTTTTTGCTATTTTTTACACAATTCTACATCCCGAAAAACTCTCTTACTTTTCTAACTTCGTTCCAAATGGTTGGGATAAGATATTAATGGCAATGGGATTCACATACGTGGGTTTTGAGGGTTATGAAGTTATAGCTCATGCAGGGGAAGAGGCTATAAATCCCAAGGAGAATATACCTAAGGCAATTCTATACTCTGTGGTAGCAGTCACTACAACTTATCTCCTCTTTGCATTTGCGGCTATTGTAGGTGCAGAGCCAGGAAACATTCCAATTTCAGAATGGTTTGCTCAACTGGGACCTGTAGGGATGGGAGAAGCCATAAAAGACCTAATGCCCTATGGAGGACTTCTCATAACCCTTGCGGCTATCTTCTCGTCGACTTCTGCTTTAAATGCTACAATATACTCTGGTACGAGAGTACTTTTTGCAATGAGTAGAGATGGACGCTTACCTTCTTTTATCTCCCAAATCCATAGAAAGAGGAGAATTCCACATTATGCTCTTTTCCTTTCCTCCATAATTGTAATCACAATAGCTCTCGTTTTTCCGATAGAGGATGTTGCTGCCAGTGCTGATATAGTATTTCTCCTAATTTTCCTTCTTGTGAATGCATCTGTTATAAAGATCAGGATAGAGAGGGGAGATGAACTTGATTATGGCTTTTTGATACCTTATTTCCCCTATATACCTCTTTTGGCTATCTTTTTGCAATTAATTCTTTCAATTTGGATTTTTAACGTTAGCCCAACTGCTTGGCTGATAACTATTGCATGGATTTCTTTTGGACTTCTCATATACTCCACATACAGGCAAGCCAGAAAAAAGGAAGAGATTGAAAGAGAAGTAGTATTTGAGGAAAAACTGGAAACTCGGAGGTATAAGATCCTAGTATCTGTATCAAATCCCAGAAACGCCAAGATACTCACAAAATATGCTGAAAAAATTGCGGAAGCTAAGGATGATGAACTTGTCATAGTTAGTGTTGTAACGGTTCCTGAGCAAACACCATTAGAAGAAGCCAAGAGGTTTGCTTCGGAAAATATTAGGGTCATCAAAGAAGCGAAATCTCAACTTAAAGGCAAAGAAAAGGTTGAGGGGATAATCTATTATGCTCATAGTGTCTTTAGAGGTGTCTTAAGTGCTGTTAGAGATCAAGACCCGGATCTTCTAATTTTAGGCTGGAGAGGGTATCCAAGGTGGAGAAGGTACATCATGGGCAGCAACTTGGATAAGATCATTGAAAATGCCCCATGCGATATTATGGTAGTTAAGCCTGGAGAAACTGAGAAGTACGAAAGAATCAAAAGCATTCTTCTTCCATCCAATGGAGGGGTTCACAGCTTAATGGCTGCAGAAATAGCTAATATATTAGCTAAAGCCTATGGGGCAAGGGTTACTGTCTTAAACGTCAACACGAGTGGAGAAAAAAGATCTAGGATTGAAAGACGCTTACAGCATATTTTAAAACAATTTTCTGGTGTGCAGGTTAACGTGAAAATTATTGAGAGGGATAGTGTTGTAGATGGAATATTGGAAGAAGCTCAAAAGCATGATTTGGTTATTCTAGGGGCTACACGTGAGGGGTTCCTTCAGCGTTTGCTGTTTGGAGAGATTCCACAGAAAATAGCGAGCGAGTGCAGAAAAACCGTAATATTGGTAAAGAAAGATTTGGGACTGAGGTCTTGGATCAATAGATGGTTTGGGATTAGAGAGCATCCATGAGTCTTAGAACCATGCTACGAGGGGTTCATATTCTTGGCTTCCAACAAGATGTTTTATTAATTTATACGCTTCCAGCCTTATTAGGCGCTTTTTTGTTACGTTTTTCTTTAGTTTTGGATGTCTAACGCTCTTTTCCATCTCTTTATTGAAGGCTTTTAGAACTATTTTCTTGCCCTCATCGTTGAGCAAAACGCCGTTCAACTCTCCTCTAAAATGCTCCTTTTTAATTACTCCCTGTTTCACTAAGCGGTTCGCTATTCTATCAACTAGGATTGGCTTGAAAATTTCGCTTAAGTCTAAGGCTAAAGAGAACCTTCTTTCGCTCGGCTCGTGCAGATAGCTTATCGTTGGAGTTAGCTGTGTGTTGTAGAGTTCGCTTAATATAGCCGGATACAAGCGAGAGTTCAGGAAGCTTATCAAGGCGTTCATCTCATTTTGAGGAGGTCTTCTAGTTCTTTTAACTATCTTAAAACCATCTGGCAAAGTCTCATCCCAAAGTGCATAATACTCCTGCCTCATTCTTGCCTCAACGTTCATGACATCTGTAATTTTGCCAGCGTCTTTAAGTTCCTCTAAAAGCTCATCGAACTTGTATTTAGTGCCAAATCTAGACAAGTTCCGTTCCATATTCTTTGCTGCACCAATTACGAAAAGCTTTGCGAGCTTTAACCTCTTTTCAAAATCTAAATAATGTTGAGCCTGTTTTATCACTAAATCCCCAGAATGCAAGCTCTCCCTTGGGTAAAAGCTACCATCATAGTAGCCATAGTGGCTGAAAAAGTGAACCGCTACTCCCTTTTGGGCTAAGAAATGCAAAGCTTGAGAGGTTATGGTAACCTTTCCGTAGATGTAGATGTCGTAAATTCCCTCAATCACCAAAGGCTTTGGTTTTTCCATTTTGGCATTTTGGAAGTAGAGGGTGTTTTCTTTACGAAAGAGTTTTCCATCCGAAAAAAGAGTTATGGACTTTTTACGCATCTTTTTCCCTCCACATCTCGGCTTATTTAAACCCAGCATAACTCATAATAGGCACATTTCTTGCAGGCTTTGGTTTTCTTGGGGTTTGGTGGCTTTTGGAGGGCTTTTACTTCTTCAACTTCTTTTATTGCTTCCTCTACTTCTTTTTCCCTCCCATCAAGCGCTATTCTCTTTATTTCCCTAAGCTTTGGGTAATTTAAGATGGCTTTTGCCTTTATGCCGAGCTTTTTGAGGTAGTAAAGATAATAGAGGGCTTGCATTTCATGGGCTTTTTCCATTGATTTGCCCTTTTTGACTTCATGCACTTCTATGATGTCGCCCTTTTTGATGAAGTCAATGTTTATTGGGCCGATCTGAACGTCTTTTTCCTCACCAAAGTAGCTCTTCTCATGCAGGAATTTGCCCAGATCAACGTATTCGTTCTCTTGCTCCATAGTTATTCCTTTTGCAAAATACCAGAGCTTGGTTTTGCAGATGAAGAGGTAATTTATTTCGGTACCTCTTATCCAGAGATCTTCTTCCGGGTATGCTTTATCCACTCCCAAACCTCCATAGCAACCAGTGCTTTAGGAAGGGGTCACTTATCTCATACGATCCGTTAATTCTGTGTACAAGCTCCTTTTCACGCAATGCTTTCACGGAGTACTGTACTTGAGATGCAGAGCTAAATCCATATTTGATAAGAAAATTAGTCGAGTAGAGGTCTTTCTCATCTCTAGCTATTGCAAGTAGCACTTTTTTCTGTGAAAGAGGTAGAGAATCCCAGATCTCAATATAACTCGCCTCACTCTCAATAACTAGCCTCGTAAAGATATTTTCAACATCCTCCAGTGTTAATCCTTCCTTCAGTTTCCCAACATACCAAAGCTTATGACAGAACTTTTGTGTATAATATGGATGCCCATCAGTTAACTTAAGAATTTCATCTGCGATTTTCTCATCCACAGGGATTCCTGTGAAGCGAAACTTCTCCAGTATGAACTCCTTGAACTCCTCACGAGGTATCTTTCTCAATACAAAATGCTTTCCAAAGTTATAGAAGGGGCTCTGTGCCGAGCGGAAAATCTTTTCCATCATACCTCTTTTACTTCCGATGAAGACATAAGTAACGTCTTTATGCCACTGGAATTCAGAACGCATCTTTTTTAGGATATACTCCCCCAGTTCTGCTATTTCCTGAAATTCGTCAAAGACGACCACAACGCGCTTTTTGGAATGCTCTGCAAGCCGTTGGGGCAACTTAAGACTTTCTTCAAAGGCCCGCTCTTCTTCCCCTATTGAGAATTCAATCTCAATGTTATCTCCTAAACGTATCTTTGGGGTGAGTGCTCTAAAAAGCTTTTTAACGCCTTCCAAAATGTCTTTAGTCTTCCAGTGTCGTATAGCTTCTGATGCAATCTTCTCTGCAAGCTCTTTTTTTGTCAACACTCCGTAACAATCTATCCAAAGAGGTATCACTTGGTCTTCGAGGTCGAGCAAAGCATTGTGAACAAGTGAACTCTTTCCAAACCTTCTTGGAGAGTAAATTATAACATTCTGACCACTAAGCATATCAATTTTGAGTTCTTCAAGCTCTCTTTTTCTGTCTGCAAAGTTTTCTCTATCAACGGGCTCTCCATATATGAATGGATTTTTCATTATAGTTTCACCTGTAACAAATTAATTTGTAATAGTTTTTATAGTTTTTGCTATAATCCTTATTACAGTTGTTGCTGTTATAGTTTTGGATGTAATTAGATGCTTAGAGCATATCCTCCTCCACATCTAAATCTTTGTTGATAACCTCATCAACACCATATTCCCATAACTCTTCAGCTGTCGCTTCTTCTTGCCATCTCAAAACAACAGGATAACCTTTGAACGTAGTGTTGTGGAGTGCATGCTGAAGGCCGTGATCCCTTAAAACAAACCATATTGGCACGTTAACTGAAAACTCCTGAAGTATTTTTTTGAGCTCCCATTTGTTGACCTCGCGTTCAACTTCTTGGGAAAGTTTTTGGGCTATTTCCTCCCAACTAAGCTTAAGATTGGTATTGTTGCTGAGGATTTCTCCAAACTTTTCAATTAGTTTGTCCCCCTGAGCTCTCCCCCAGGATTTCATAAGTGCTGGTACCACGAAATACATCCCACCCATCTGGCGGAAGACTCTCTGGGCCTCGCTCTTCTTTTCGAGGGTGAAGTAGTCGAGTTTCTCCAACAGTTCCGTGATAGCATAAATATACCTTTCGAGGATTTCTCCACTGTAGACCTTCTCGATTAAGGTCCTCTCAACCCAGTAATCTAACAATTGTCCGTTAAGTTCCTTGAGAACTTCTACAGTCTTTTCTAAGACCTTTTTACCTAGTTCTTTACTTTCGCCTATTCCTTGACCGTAAACTGAAATCGTTCCCCTGTCTATTTCAGCACCTGAGAATACGATGATATTTGGAATTTTATTATCGTAGTCCCTGCTCCGATTTCTATAAACTCTACCCCACCTCTGAACTTGGCTGTCTATAGGGGAAATTTCAGTTATCATAGCATCAAAGTCAACGTCAATGGAAGCTTCAACAACCTGTGTCGTTATGAGGAGTAGTGGCTTATTAATCCTCCTAGAATCTCTATACCTCTTTAAAATTTTCTGAACCTCTTTTATTGTCTGCTCTTTTCTAATTTCCGGAAGACGGGAGTGCAGTAAGTACACATCCCAGCCTTCTAGTGGAGTTTTGGAAGAGCCTTGTCCGTTAAAAGCTTTGTACATTTCAATAGCTTTCCTGACGTTGTTAACCACAATCATGATAGTTTTAAGACCTTTACTTTCGAATTCTCTAAGCTTATCCTCTACTTTTTGCCTGCCAACAAACTTTGGTATGATTCGTTTAGAGTTTTCATCCTGTTCGTAACTAAACAGGCTTTCTTCAATTATCTCAATCCTATGCCGTTTTATCCAGAGGTTCTTCACGTTGAGTCCACTTTTTTTGGCCTCGGTAAGAACATCGATAACTTTAAAGCTAAAGTTCGGAGTTTTTGCTCCTTGGAACTTCTCAATATTTACACCAAGTCTCTCGACTTCATCTCTAGGAAACTCAGATAAAAACCATTTTACAAACGGTGGCAATGTAGCAGTGATTATGAGGACCCTTCCCCCAGCCTTTTGTATAAGCTGGAGTGTTTTCAGGAAAACAGCTGCCATCTCCGGAGTATATGCCTGGATCTCATCAACCACTATGGCAGATTCAGGGTACACTGAGATGACTTTATCAGAGCCATAGTAGTTTAGACCCGTCAGGAACACTTGATCAGGAGTCGAAAGCATTACTGGCATCGCCAGCATTCTGGCAGAGTTTACCTTTTTCTCAACCTCAATGTCACTTCCAGCGCCCTCCACGTACTCCATGAACGCCGTTGAGTGCAATAAGCCAACAATTTCTTCCCAGTCTGTACCTCTATTCCTGGGAAGTTCTTTTGGGAAATATTCCTTAGAAAGTCTTTTGTAAAGATCGTTGAGGGCAACCCTTAGTGGTAACGTGTAAATGAGCTTGCCTCTGTTCTTAGCCCAAAGAACGGCCAGTTCCGTCTTTCCTGAGCCAGTCGGTGCGACGACTATTAGATAGTCATCGTTGTGCCGTTTGAGTATCTCGGCCTGCCAAAGCCCCTCAAACCGTATGTTCTTTTCTTTGATCGCGTTTATTATTCTGACATCAACATCCTCAAAGATTGCTTCAAAGTCTTGTACGGTCTCAACTGAAAAGTTCCCACTTGAGGAGTAATCACATCTCCTCAACATGCCGAGGAAGACAAGGAAGTCCACCTCCATGCGCTCGGGCTCGTGCATAGAAGCGTATTCAAAGAGGTCATCTACCCAGTTCTCTATTGCATTAAGTAGTTTCGAGAATCTTGAGAAGTTTATCTCCTCATTCAGCTCTTCTAGGGCCTTTTGTATGAAGCCCTCATCAAATTGCTTTCCCAATTCCATGTAAAGGGCCCTGATAAATGCTTTAAGCTCCTCCTGCTTATTCACGAGAAACCTCAGATATTTCGTCACGTCGGTCTTGTAAGAGAGCACAACATCAGCTAGGCTTTTCTCCTCTGAGAAGAATTCGTTGTAGTGGTGTAGAAGGATAGCCGTCCGTATCTTGGCATCCCACTTGGAATTGCCGAGCAGTCCAACCGTCCAAGTAAGCGATAATATCTCGTGTCTCACTTTTATTCCCTTTGTGTCTCTTAGAAGTCCTTCCAGTTCTTTCCAATTATCGTGACCGTAGAGCCTTTTCTGGAAGTCATAACTTATCTTGCCAAGATCATGGAGTATCACGGCTTTTGCTAAGGCCTTAAAGAATTCCCTTCTGCCATCTTCATCTTTTAGGGGTTCATAGGAGAGGCTGTTCATGCTCGATATGAACTGATAAAGAGTGACGCACCTCTTAAGAGCTTCAATTACGTGATCTCTAAGCAAATAACTGGGAGCGTCACTACTTTTGGCTCTTATTAATCCTAGGAAAGGCGAAGTCATTCTGTTTGAAATATACGTGTCAAGAGTTTTCTGGCTCATCATAACCACCCATAGTCGGAGAGTATTTTGAATGGTTTTAGGTCATTAACATTCAACAATTCATTAATATCAAAACGCTCGACCCAAACTTTCTCAGTCAACTTTGCCACGTAGCCAACTCCCGCGTAGAGAACGCTTTCAAATTCCACATCCCTCTCAGTGTTCGAGGAGATTTCAGCTTTGTGCTTTACTGGCTTACCGTTGTTTCTGAAGACCACCTTAATTGGAATAAAGTAAGCCGGGAACCTCTCGATCCTGAGCAACTCATTTGGAAGCCTGATGTATGTTGGATAAGCAAAGATTACTCCCTTAGCTTTGTATTGCTTGGTTGGCTCGACGAATTCTGTCCTTCTCACGAATATCACATCTTCGCTCCTGCCAAGAGAGAGAACTTTGTTAGGACTAAGGAGGGCCTGTTTTATGTCTTCGAGTAAATCAATGGGCCCTCTGAGAAAAAGGTAAAGCCAGCCGTTAAAGAGCTCCTGCTGATAGACTGGAGTACGCTGAGACTTTATTGGATAGTAATATAGTGGACGATCTTGATTCCAGAGAATCGGCCGTCCTTCGAATCTAACGAGGTTTATACCGTCCTTTGTACCCTTAATTAATTGCTGATAATTCCAGAATACGCTTTCAAACCCTCCGTGAATACTGACTTTTAAGTTCCACCATATATCTAAACCTCTCCCATTTCCGTACCAGTCGTTAAGAGCATTCTGGAGCATACCAATTATGGTTGACTTCGGTGGGAGTGGATAAGTCTGGGCATAGTAAAAGGTAAAGGGGTTACGATACTGAGCAAAAGGCTGAAAAAGTTCTATGAATAGTGTTTTCTCTGACATAATCCATCACTCGAGTTTGACTTCTATCATAGGATCTTTGAACACCCTCACCTCTGCGAGTTCACCTTCTTTGTCATCAAAGAGTTTTTCGACTATATTGAGAACTTTATCCTCAGTCATCTCAGGAATAGTGCCCTCAGTAGATTGATTGTTCTTATCATCCTCGTCTTTGTCTCTAAGTAACAGTTTTTTAACACCGTACACTTTGAAAACTGGCTTTCTGCTCTTTGAGACCCTGTGCTTGATCCTGAGAACTTTCTTGCCGCTCTCTTCAAATTCTTCTATCTCATCGTATTCTTCCTCGGTATATTCATCAAGAAGCTCAATTCTGTCCTTGAAAGTCTGATAAGGCTTGTTCTTGTATATGCCAAGCACTAAAAGCCTTGGCCTTAAGTCTTCTTCTCTACCTTTAATAGAGCGTTTAAGGTTAAGAATGGCCTTAACGAGTCTCTTTAAGCGTTCTTTCTTTTCATCCTCTAATGCTAGAGAATAGCGTATGTGGATTAACTTATTATTAATGACCTCAAACTCCTCAAGCTTTACCCCATCATGCTGGGTTATCTCCTTCTTTTCCTTGCCTTTGCTAAGCACGAACCTTATCCTGTCTCCCTCCTTAAGCACATCTTCGAGCTTCCACTTTGTCTCTTTCCCTTTTTGGTCTCCCCCTATGGCTATATTAGCACCCTTTGTCAGAAAGATGTCTATAGAGCCAACTTCGTCAATATCAACAACTAGTGAGTAGAGGTAAAATGTTTCGTGTTCCTCTGCGGTAAAGGGATTCGGCTTCATTTCACCGTAAATTTTTCTCATCCTGTTAGCCATACCAAGATTTGCGTTGAAGAGAGCGTCATAATTGAATGACGTCATAGAAATTGCATGACTAAGCTTTGCTGGAGCAGTTCTGAAGTTTTGGGGTGTTGTTGAAGTAATCAAATACCCAAAAAGATCGAACTCCGGATATAGGAGAATTCCTCCAGTCAGGAGAAGCTCCGTGGCTGGCTGAATTACAGTATTCTCTCCCTGTCCAGCCCTCTGTAACTTTTCTCCATCCGCAACTTTCCAGAGGCCGAGCTTTTGACCGGTTTCTAGGAGGCTGTATCTCAACGCATACCTGCTAACAAGTGTGTACTGTCTCCCATCCCAACGGGCTATCTTTTTGAGCTCCTGATAGTTCCCACTTCCTTGATCATAGTTCAAAGAGCTCCCGTAAAAGACCACGTCCATAACCAAGAACCTTCCCATCATTCACCACCTCCTGCCATTATACCGAGCACGATGGAATACGAAACCTTTTCAAAATCAGACTCAGAAAGTGGAAAAGTTTCGCCAAGTAACCTAGCCAGCTCCATTGCTTTGGGACTGTCCTTGGAGTGTGCGTTTAGAGCTCTAAGAAGGATCCAGAAAAACCTCCTCTGGTCGTTCGCTTTTATTGCATTCAGCAGATCAAAAACAAGTTTCTGCCTGTAGTTTTCTGAGCCAACCTTTCCCAAAACCTCAGAGGTAATATCCCTAATCTTCCGAACTTTCCCCTCCGGAACCGGCATATGAACCCCCTCCAACAAGACCAACAAGGAGTGCAAGAGCAAAATCCTCCCAAGCTAAATCGTTTAGAAGGATTCTACTGATAAGATAGCTCGTTAGATATTTGACAGTCTCTTTCTCTTTTGCCTGAGTTAAGGCTTTCAGGAGAATGTTCATAAAGACGTTCCTGTTATGCTTCCTCAGTGCCGAAAAGAGCGGATGAATGTATCTCTTCCCCTCTTCGCCGAGAGCCCTAGAGATGTTAAGCCTTGCAAGGTTCATCCTCTCATAGAACTCTCGGACGTCCTGAACGACTCTATCAGGACTCTCAAAGACCGGTTTGAAGATTAACCTGGATTTTGCTTGTTCTTTTAGCTTCGCATCAACTGCTAGAGCATAAAGGAGCGTTCTCGAATTTGCAGTAGAGCCAGTCTTTATAGCAAACCAAAGGTGCATCTGAACGAGCGGATATAGAGGCTTTTGCTTAAGGAACTCTTCAAGGAGCCATTTCCAGCTATCTCCAATTCTTATTGATGTATTCAGAGCATCCCTAATTGTGTCATCAAGAAGTATTGACGCGTGGAGCTTTGGAATGCCTATGTATTCGACTCCGATTAAGTCCTGTTGTTGAACCTTACGATACTGGACAAGGTACATATTCTCCAGAGCCCATTTCGATTTATACTCTACAAGAATGTCAATAACAGCTTGCCATGTTATCTTAAACAGGTTAATGTTTTTGTTATCTTCTTTTGATGCCTGTTCTACAAACGTTTCGAGCCTTTTGTTGACATAGTACGTAAACTCAAGATCTCCACTATAGAAAAAGACGTATCCAACAGAGGGTACAAAGGTGAATGCATTTAGAAAGTTAAGTAGGTAAATGAATAGATGTGGCAGTTGCTCCAGTAGAGGTACTACTCTTAAGGGAGTATAGGAGATATTTGGGAACTCTGAATCCGATGGTAGGAACTTACTGAGTGTTTTGTCAATCTTAGATAAGTACTCTGAATATTCAGCGTTTCCCTCAATGAGGCTCCACGTGTCCTCAAGTTGCTCTAATATTCCCTTGCTGTAATTAAAAAACAGATAATTCTTATAGAAGCTACTATCTACAGGTATTCTAAAGAACCGAGATTTATCTGCTGGAACACCATGATTAACTCTAACGCTCTCCCAAAGGCTTTCAAGGTACCCTTTGAGTTCTCTGTGTATCTTCAAGGCTTCCTCTATCAATCTCAGGCAATCATCGGATTTTTTGTGACATTGCAATATTGTATCCTCTAGGGATTCGAGGTCTTCAAGTGTAAACTTGTGCTCCCCTCTTTCGAAAAATTTCTTCCGTTTCCTAAGAATTGATTGAATGTAACTCTCGCATTCCTTAAGCTTATTAAGGGCATCTTCTCGTCTCCTGATGAGTTCTCTATACTTCTCATCATTGTACTCTGGCTTTAGCTTTTCTTTTTTGTCTAAGATTTCTTTCTCATGCATTTTTCCTAGCTTCCAAGTTATCCACTTGTCTTTGAATGCTTCAACAATAAGGTTCCACCAAACCTTTTCTAATGATTCCTTGTCATGTTCCGTTGATTGTTCTATTGTCTGGAGGGCTTTTATCCTTAGATCTCTTTTCTTGGACCCAGACAGTTTATAGAAATAAGCAAACGGAAAATACCCATAATAAACCTTCCCCGGCTCTTCTCTGAGCCTTCTCTGAAGTTCTTTTAAATCCCAGCCATAGATATCTTCCATCAAATTCACAAATCCTAAAATCCCAGCATCAATGAACCAATTTCCTGTGAATTGAAGTGGTTCATTCATTTCTTCGCCTCCCATCAACCTTCACCATCCCAAAGCCGAGAGAGTTCTTTTCTCCAAATCCGACCTGATAACCTACTCTAATAAGCTCATCATCTCCATAAGCCTTGAAAACAAGATGCCAAGCTCTCTGATAAATCCCGGGCTTGACCTGTAATCGCTTTGGCTTGACCTTTAAAACCTCAATATCAAAATCCTCGGGCGGCTTTTTACCGTGAACTAGAACGTATTTTTCCTTTAAGTTCTCCTTCAGGTTCTCATAAAATTCCTCTTCGCCTGGACTCAGATCATAATGGATTAACTTCCCAAATTGAGGCTTTAAAGTTGTCACCGCAATTGGAGAAAGCGTTGAGTATATCTTCCCGCTAAATGAAACCGGCTCTGGTAAGCCCTTAACAATCTCAACGTAAAATCTCTCACCCCAAAGCTCTATCTCTGGCTCCTGCAGAAGACCTCCTATGAAAGCCTCTGCTATCTCAGGAACAGCTGTTGAAAAGTAAAAGAAAGCCTCCTTCTCTGCCACTATGAACTCTTTCTTGGCTTTCCACTTTTTAGCCATAAACTGAGAGAACACAAAAAGCTTTGGAACCTTTGGTCTGTGCAAAGCCAAGCTCAAATTGGGATTAACCTTTTGAATTCTTCGATAAATCAAGCCCTGCAAATAATGGTTGTGGTTGTAGGGAATCTTGAAGGAATTCTCACTTTTGAGTCTTATTAAGAACCGCATGATACACACCATAAGAGATTTTAAATGTATATGTTTTTCATACATTAAAAACTTTTTCCTATATTGACGTTTGCAAATTAAAACTTCTCTGCATAACGGAAGAGAGATTAATATTTAATCAAAACCTTCAAAAATCTCACAACGTCCTCAAATTTGAAGTGACCCGTCTCAATACCGTAAATTCTCTCAACTGGAACTTCTTTAACCCTTGCACCTTTTTTGACGGCTTTAATCAAAACCTCAGTCTCAACCTCATATCTTTTGCTCTCAATCTCTGGTAAAAATTCCCTTTTTATCGCTCTAAATCCACTTTGAGTATCTCTAACACTAATTCCAAGCTTGAGACGAATTAGAAAAGTGCTTAAAAAGTTGCTAACTTTTCTTATGAAAGGTCTCCTTCCTTGAGTTTTTATCAGTCTTGAGCCAATTACAAAATCAGCTTCTCCCCTAATTATGGGTTCAACAAGCTTAATTATCTCCTCGGGCTTATGCTGACCATCCGCATCTATAAAAACTATGATATCTCCACTCGCCTCCTTTATTCCAACGCTCATAGCTTTCCCTTTCCCTTGATTTTCATCCAAGCGGATGACTTTAACGCCAAAGCTCTCTGCAACTTCACTCGTGTTATCTTTACTTCCATCATCAACGACAATAACTTCATCAACAAAATCCGGAATCCTCTCTAAAACATTCCCAATCTTGTCTGCTTCATTATAAGCTGGAATTACAACACTTATCCTCTTATTCCCCAGCATTTTTGACTAACCTCACAAAACAATCTCCACAAAATCTCGGTTTTGTCAAATCCCATTCTCTTAGGGTTTTTGGCTGTCTCATTATGCACGCGTTTTTACAGTGTTCTAAACCAAAGCTGTGTCCAATTTCATGCAAAACTCCTTTTGCAACCCTCTCAACAAAGAGTTCTTCCTCTTCGCTGTAAAAGGGTTTTATTGAGAGAACCATTATCTTTTTGTCCCCAACCTTTTTGTGTATTCCCAGGAATTTTTCATAGAAATCAAAATAGGGATTTCTTGAGACCAAGGGAAAGTTGACTATTCCCAAAATTTTATCAAAACGTAGCTTATTAATCTCATCTTCAAGTTTAAGCTCGGGATGAAGCTCTTTTTTAATTAAAAGGTTGTATTCTCTATCCATTAGGATTTTTTCCCTTTCTTCGAGGAGATGAGCATAGAGCAAATCAATTAGAGCTTCCAGAGAATAGCCCTTCATTTTTCCATCTTGTGTGTCTATAGTTATCAAATATGCCGGGCTGAGATTGATCTTTTTTAAAAGAAGAAGCCTGATGTTTTTAAGCCCATTTTCACGAAGATAATCATTAACCTTGCTGTACACTTTGAAAATGAGCCTATTGTCAAATGTATTGCCTACATTAGCAATGCCTATGAACTCCATGATTTCACCAATAAAAATAGATGAAGGAAGGTTATTAAATTTGTCCTTTTAATGCTTTTTCGCCCAACTCAAAGCCTTTTTCTAAGGCTCTTGTATTAATGGCTTCGGTTCCCCTTGGAACACTGTCCAAAACAGCCTTCTTTATTGATTCTTCACTGACTATGCCGCTAACTTTTGCAAAGAATCCTAAAACAAGAATGTTCATCGTTAAGCTTAATCCAACCTCTTCCTCTGCAATCTCCGTGAAGGGTAGAGCATAAACTTTAAGTTTCTTCTCAAGCTCAGAATTTCTGTGAGGAATTAGGTCTTTTTCAAGTATTATAATCCCGCCTTCTTTAACCAAGGGCAGATACTTGTTGTAAGCTTCTTGAGATAGGAGGATTGCATAATCTGGGGCTAATGCCTTTGGATAGTCAATGGGCTCATCGCTTATTACGACCTCTGATCTACTTGCTCCACCTCTTGACTCTGGACCATAGGCTTGAGTTTGAACTGCATAGAGACCTTCATAAACTGCAATTGCTCTTCCAAGAATGACACTTGCTAGGATTACTCCCTGTCCACCAAAGCCTCCTATTAGAACTTCCTTTCTCATTCTTCTCCCTCCTCAAAGCCCATCATTTGCTTTGCCCTCTTCTTCAGCCTCTCATACTCTTCTTCTAAGCTTGGCCTATCCCTATCAACGAATTCCCCGATTACAATTTTACCCTCCAGCTCTTCTGGAGGCATGTTCTTTGCTTTGCTGATTGGTATTGTGATTTGTTGGTACCACTTTATTAGCTCTGGGGCAGTTTTCATTCTGTTCCTCCTTCCAAAGCTGATTGGGCACGGTGATAGAAATTCGACTAATGTAAAGCCTTTCTTTTGAAGTGCTTTCTTAACGCTTTTGATCCCTTGAACGTAGTTAAAGACCGTCCATCTTGCAACATAATTTGCGCCAGAGGCTACTGCTAATTGAGCAATGTCAAAGGGGTTTTCAAAGCTTCCATAGGGTGCAGTTGTTCCTCTAAGACCTTTCAATGTTGTTGGAGCAACTTGTCCTCCAGTCATTCCATAGGTGAAGTTGTTAATTAGAATTACAGTAACGTCAAGATTTCTCCTCACTGCATGGATGAAGTGGTTGCCTCCTATAGCCGCTATATCTCCATCACCAGCAAAGACTATGACTTTCAAATCTGGGTTAGCCATCTTAATTCCAGTTGCAAAGGCTAAAGCCCTTCCATGAGTTGTGTGTAATCCATCAAAATCAACGTAACCCGGAACTCTTGATGAACATCCAATTCCACTAACCCATACTACCTCATCTTGGCTCCATCCCAGCTCATCAATAGCTCTTAACGTAAATTGTAAAACGCTCCCAATACCACAACCAGGACAGAATATCGTTGGAAGCATGTCCTTTCTTAGATACTTATCCCTAATTTCGTAGCTTGACTTAAGATACATCCTCACAACCCCCTCTTAATCTCGCCAATTATGTCGTAAGGTGTGTGTATTTCCCCACCAATCTTGGAAATCAGCTCAACTTCAGTTTTTCCGTTAGCTCCTTCTTTAACCATGTGATATACTTGTCCTAAGTTCATCTCTGCAACGTAAATCTTCTTAGCTTGCTCAGCAATTTCCTCAATTAGCTCAAAGTCAAAAGGCCATAGAACGTTAAGTTTTAGCAAGCCGGCTTTAATTCCTTCCTTCCTCAATATTTTCACAGCCCTTTCCGCTGATCTCGCAACTATTCCATAGCTAATTATGACAATTTCAGCATCATCTAGGTCGTAGGTTTCATACTCTATGATATCCTTTTTGTTGTTCTCTATCTTGGCAACAATTCTTTTGATGAGCTTTTCGTGAATTTCAGATTCAACTGTTTTTGGTTTTCCTCTCTCATCGTGAGTTAACCCAGTAACGTATGTCCTATATCCCTTACCAAAGATCGGCATTGGGGGGATTAGATCGCCGTGAATGTCGCCAAATGGGAATTTAGCCTCTTCATCACTTTGAGGCAACTTACGATAGAGGAGTTCAATCTCATCGGGATTTGGAATGTTAACTTTTTCTCTCATATGTCCAACTTCTGCATCGGTTAGAAGAACTACAGGAGTTCTGTATTTCTCTGCTAAGTTAAATGCCTTTATGGTCATGTCAAAAGCTTCTTGAACAGTTGCTGGTGATAGAACTATTAAGCTATGATCTCCATGGGTTCCCCATATTGCCTGCATAACATCACCTTGTGCCGCTAAAGTTGGTTGACCTGTTGATGGTCCGCTTCTTTGAACGTCAACAATCACAATCGGTGTCTCAGTCATTATAGCATAGCCTAAGTTTTCCATCATTAAGCTAAATCCAGGACCGCTTGTAGCCGTCATAGCTTTTACTCCAGTCCAAGATGCTCCAATTATCGCGGCAATACTTGCAATCTCATCCTCCATTTGAATTGAAACACCATCCACTAAAGGCATGTATAGAGACATGGCTTCAAATATCTCGCTTGCTGGTGTTATGGGGTAACCCGCATAAAAACGACAACCGGCTAAGATTGCAGCTCTCGCTATCGCTTCATCACCTTGAATGAAGTCATTTGTCCCAACTGGAAAAGGATACTTCATTTTGCTCCCTCCTCATAACCAACGTTAAAAGCTTTCAAGTTAATCTCCTCGGTTCCCTTAGGAACTCTCCTTCTAATCGCCTCTTCAACACTCTCTTTTTTGACGATTCCCGTTTTAGCAACTAAATAGCCTAAAGCTACCATATTGACTGTTAAAGCTAATCCAACTTTCTCTTCTGCTAATTTTGTAAATGGGGCACCAATAAATTCCCTATCTGGCTTGACCAAGTCAGTATCAACTATCAAAAGTCCATCTTTCTTTAATTCATGCTTTGTTGCTTTATATCCCAATTGGGCTAAAGCTACAAGAATGTCCGCTTTTGTAACGATTAAGTTATAAATCGGCTCATCTCCAATGATAACATCGGCTATTGAGTGACCTCCCCTGCTTTGAGAACCATAATCTTGAGTTTGAATGACGTTTAAGCCTTCAATTGCAGCTGCTTCTCCTAAAATAAGCCCAGCTAGAATTACACCTTGTCCACCAATTCCAGCAAACCTAATTTGGCTAATCATAACTCCTCACCTATTCCAAAATGCTCCCAAACTTCATTTATCAATTTGTTTAGCTCTTCTGTGAACTCTGGTCTCTCCCTCTTTATGAACTCTCCAACGATAAACTTTCCTTCAAGCTCTTCTTTACTCATTTTCTTTGCTTTGCTTATTGGAATGCTGTTCTTTAGGAACCATCTAAGCATTTCTGCTGGATCCTTCATTCTATTTCTCCTTCCAAACTGCACTGGGCATTGGGAAATAACTTCAACCAATGCAAATCCCTTAGTTGTTAAAGCCTTCTTTATACTGTCTATGAGTTGGTAAACATGAGCAGTCGTCCATCTTGCCACATAAGAAGCACCGGCAGTTGCAATAGTTTCGGCAATGTCTATGGGGTGTTCTATGTTTCTATAGGGTGTTGTGGTTGTTTTGGCTCCAAAAGGTGTTGTTGGAGCGACTTGTCCACCTGTCATTCCATAGATGAAGTTGTTAACCAAGATGACCGTCATATCTATATTTCGCCTTGCCGCATGAATTAGGTGATTCCCTCCAATTCCGGCTAAATCCCCATCTCCACTAATCACAACGACTTTTTTATCTGGTAATCCAACCTTAACGCCTGTTGCAAAGGCTATAGCCCTTCCATGTGTAGTGTGCAAAGTGTCGGCTAAGAAATAGGGTGATGCAATCCAAGCTGAACATCCAATACCGCTTACGAGAACCAAATCCTTAGGATCAATCTTTAATTGGTCAATAGCATTTGCAAAAGCGTTTAAAACAGTTCCTCCACCACAGCCGGGACATAAAGCTGTTGGCAAAGCTTCAACCCTCAAGTACTTAGCCATCTTATATTTGGTGTAAATTTGCTTAGCCATCTTAAACACCTCTAATCTCTCTCAAAATTTCTTCAACTGTCAAGGGAACTCCACCTATCTTGTTCACACCTTTCAAAATGACGTCATCATTTACAAATCTTTGAACCTCAAGAATCAGCTGCCCCAAGTTCATCTCTGGCACTAAAATCGCTCTAACCTTTTTGCTTAACTCTTTAACCCTCTCGCCTGGGAATGGGTGAACTGTTTTAATAACCATTAATCCAACTTTTATTCCTTCTTCTCTAGCCTTTAGAACTGCGCCTAAAGAAGGTCTTGCACTCACTCCCCAGCTTATAACTAAAATCTCCGCATCATCTGTATAGTACTCTTCCCACTTTTGAATTTCATCCTTATGAGCTTCAATCTTCTTGTGAATTCTCCTCACAAGCTTGTCATGAACTTCTGGAGTGTAAACATCTCTTAAACCGCTCTCCTTATGTGTTGAACCTGTAACGTGGGTGTAATAACCCTTACCAAATAGAGGCATTGGGGGGATTAGATCGCCGTGAATGTCGCCAAATGGGAATTTAGCCTCTTCATCACTTTGAGGCAACTTACGATAAAGAATTTCAACTTCTTCTGGGTCTGGGATTCTAATTTGCTCTCTTGTGTGACCAATAACACCATCTGTCAGGAGGATTACGGGAGTTCTAAGCTTTTCACTTATGTTAAAAGCTCTAATAGTTTCCCAAAAAGAGTCTTCAACACTTATCGGAGAAATAGCGATCATCGGATGATCTCCATGAGTTCCCCATCGTGCTTGGAAGAAATCTCCTTGAGCACCTTTGGTAGCTTGACCTGTTGATGGTCCGCTCCTCTGGACGTCAACAATCACAATAGGTGTTTCAGTCATTATAGCATAACCCAAATTCTCTTGCATTAAAGAAAAGCCGGGACCAGCTGTTGCTGTCATAGATTTTAAACCAGTCCAAGAGGCTCCAATTATTGCGGCAATACTTCCAATCTCATCCTCCATTTGGATGTAATAACCCCTAACTTTTGGTAATTCTCTTGCCATTGTTTCCGCTATTTCACTAGCGGGTGTAATTGGGTAACCTGCATAAAAACGACAACCAGCAAAAATGGCACCATAAGCAATTGCTTCATCACCCTGCATAAAATAGTTGCCTTTGGGATAAAGCTTTCTTAGAATCTTCTTCGTTTCTACCTCATCACCTTTGATTATCATAGCTCTCACCAGATAACAGCTATTGCAAAGTCTGGGCATAGAAGTTCACAAAGCTTACACTTTACGCACTTTTCAGCATCAAGCGGAATCGGGTAATGAACACCCTTTTCACTTAGCTCTTTGCTCCAATGGAAAACTTTTCTCGGGCAAAGTTCTAAACAAATTCCACAGCCTTTGCAGAGGGTCTTATCGACGCTTATTTCGACGTTTTGAGTTTTCCCAATTACAATCACATTACTCTCATCAACTTCCGCCATAATATTCACCCCATCGTTCGCTTTTACGTTTGTAAATGATTTAAATGTTTCGGTTCTGCCCTTAAATGGTCATTCAGGAAAAATTTTATTTATCTAAGCCTTTACAAAGAATTTGAAGCTTTATGCTTCCTTCTCTTAAGCTGTATGAAAAGAGAATGAACATCTTTTCATATATTTTGTAGCAATAAAATTGATAAATGTAAAGCTACCAAGTTATTAACTGCCAATCCATTAAACCCTGCTCTACGATGTATTTCCATTCCTTTTGACACTCATAGTCAAGATTTTCTAAATATTTAAGTTCTTGCGTGTTTGAGAATTCTCTAATCGCATTGGCAACCTTTTTGTCGCATTTTCCACAGTTATGCGGACCTCTTTGGGAACCAGCACCTACCGGATCGCAAAGAATTCTCTTCTCCGGAAACTTTTCTTTTGCCCATTTCAAAACTTCAACTGCACTCCAAAGCCAAGGAGAGCGGTATTCTTTCCTTTCCCAGAGCCTTTCAACAATGGTTCCCTTTTGAATGTTGGTTAGGTTTAGGGATATGCTATCAACATAGGGAATTATCTTCTCTATACTTGCTTTAGCATCTTCAATTGCTTCTCTCTCACTTAAAAAGGCGCTTTTTAAAAGGAGATAAGCTTTAACGTGGGCATTTGCTTTGTGGATAATTTCACTTGCCTTAATGAACTCTTCAAAGGTATTTCCTTTGTTTATCGCAACGTCTCGCAAAGCATCATTTTGAGTTTCTAATCCAATACCTATCTCAAAATATTTGTCTTTCACAATCTCACTTAGCTCTCTAACGTCATCAAGTCTCACCAATTCAGCTCTGCTTTCAACAACAACTTCTTTAACATTTTCCAATGGAGCAATTAACTCAAAAATTTGCCTCCTTATCTCAGGTCTTACTTCAGCATCATCTAAAAAGCTTCCAGAGGTAAAAATTTTAACAGCAACTCTGTTTTTGTTTTTAATCTTTTCTAACGCTTCTTTAACATAATCGACAAATCTCCCTTGCTCCCAGGGTTGCTTAGGAGCTGAAGCAGGGTAGGCACACATATAACAAGCTTTACCAATTCTATAACGATAGCAGCCAATTGTAGGCAATATTATGTAGAGCGTAATTCCTTTTTTTCCTGCAACGTTGTCTTCGCTAATCCAATAACTCAAAGTTATCACCTCAATTGTGGTCTATTTTGGATTGAATATTTTGCTTTTTAAAGTTGCCTAAACTTTATTAACCTTTCAGCAAAATGCTATATCATGCCAAAGATACTCATAACGAATGATGATGGAATCTACTCAAGGGGGATTAAAGCGGCTGTAGAAGCTCTTCAAGGTTTAGGTGATATTTATGTAATTGCACCTATGTTTCAAAGAAGTGCAAGCGGAAGGGCAATGACTTTACACAAACCTTTAAGGGCAAAGCGTGTTAATATTGAAGGAACAAAAGGTGCTTACGCTTTAGATGGAATGCCCGTTGATTGTATTATCTTTGCCTTAGCTCGTTTTGAAAGCTTTGATTTGGCAATAAGCGGGATCAATCTTGGGGAAAACTTAAGCACAGAGATAACTGTCTCAGGAACTGCAAGTGCTGCAATTGAAGCGGCAACTCATAAAATTCCAAGCATTGCAATAAGTTTGGAAGTTAATAGGGAGAAGCACAAATTTGGAAGTGGAGAAGAAATTGATTTCAGTGTTGCAAAATACTTTTTGAGAAAAATAGCTAGCGCGGTTCTTAAAAATGGCTTGCCTGCAGGAGTAGATATGCTAAACCTCAATGTTCCAAGTGATGCTACAAAAGAAACCCCAATAGAAATCACTCGCTTGGCAAGAAGGATGTACAATCCATCAGTGGAAGAAAGGATTGACCCAAAAGGGACTCCCTACTATTGGATTGTTGGAACTCAATGTCCTAAAGAGGTTCTTGAGCCTGGAACTGATATGTATGCGATTAAAATTGAAAGAAAAGTTAGCTTAACTCCAATAAGTATTGACATGACTGCAAGGGTTGATTTTGATGCTCTAAAGAACATTTTAGAGCTTTAAGTTATTGTTAATTAAACTCTTCCCAACCATCTCTTTTGGCTTTTCAATCCCGAAGAGGTCTAAAACTGTTGGAGCTATATCCAAAAGTGATGCTTTTAATCTTCCTTTCCCAAAACCCCAAAGAATTAAGGGAACTTTCATGACGCTTTCGTTTATTGAGCCGTGCATTCCTCTAGTCCAATAACTTACTCCGCTTTTACCCTTACAGAATGAGCAGAACCAGTAGCCTTCTTTAGCTGCTACTATTAGCTCGCCGCTGTTGGGAGTGTTTAAGTAGGGTAAATCCTCTCTAAAGAAAACCTGCTTAACTCCGGGAGCTTTTTTCAAAACTAAATAAGCTTCTTCAGCTTGGTTTGGATCTTTCAAATAGACGTGAACTCCTCCACCCGATGACACTCTAAGCGTCTCAATGCCATGTTTTTTGAGATAAACTCTTAAGTTGACCCAAGTGTGAACATTTTCCTGCCCATGATCGGCGAAAATTATGAACTTATACTCGTCCTTAAGCCTTTTCCACAAGAGCTTGAGCATTTCATCGACTGTTTTTACAGCTTTTAAAGTTTCTTCGCTTTCAACGCCATAGTCATGTTGCATCCCATCTATTGAGCAAAAATGAACCAAGAGCAAATCTGGCTTACATTCCTCATAAAGATATAGAGCAGACTGAGCAACCCAAACGTCTTTCCTCCAGTCTCTTCCATGCTTTTTGTAAAGCTTATCATCGCTAAAAAAGGGAGGAAAAATTCTAACATTGGTTCCACTAAATGGAGGCATTGTATAACCGCTAACACTTGCACTTCTAATCCCTTTTTCACGCAAGATATCGATTATTGTTTTAGCCTTTATGACCTTGTGGGGATTGAATGCAACTTCATAGTCATAGAAATTTATTTTTTGGTCAGTCAGTCTATCATAATAGCCATTTTCTACAATTCCGTGAACGTTTGGATAAACGCCTGTCATTACGCTTGTGTGGACTAAATCTGTAAGGGTTGGGAAAATGGAATCAACTATCCCAAAGAGACCCTCCTTAGCTAAGCTTTGAAGGAAAGGCATATGTTTTAAGTTGTAAACTCCATTTCCATCGAGGCTTATTAATGCTAATTTCATGACACCACCACTTAAGTCAGCCTGACGTGCAGTCATCACCATTCAGACCTAGCGAACTTCATCATTCAAACTTCCTATACGCTCTTGTTGAAAAACTTTTTGAGATAGCCATCCAAAGTTTTCTGCTTCTCTCTAACTTTTAGAACGGTGCTTTTTATTAGATACTTTTCAAGCGGAAGTTCTAAGAGCTTTCTTACTCCATTTAAAGCTTCTTCAAGTGTGTTAAACTTTCCAATTGGGTTTTCAAAAGCTTTCTTAACTCCTAAGCGGATTTGCCAAACTCCAACTGGAGCATAGTACTTTGGAGTAACCTCTCTAAATACTAAAATCTTCGCTTGCCTCCGTCTCTTCCTCAAATGCTCTAAAACGCTTAAGCGAGCTGCATAGTAAGCACCAAGGGTTTGATTGGCATATCCTTTAATACCGCGCCAATCTTCCCAATCGTGAATTACTTCTGGCTCTTCAGCACCAAAGAGAGATCCTTTGAGCCAAACTTCCAAAAGTTCAAAGGAATAGCTTTCAGGCATCAGCAAGACGGCATATCTATTTCCTAAGAATTCGTAAAAGTAAAGCTCAAAATCATTAATTGTGTCATAGTGGAGAATCTCTCTTTTTAAATGCCTTCCAATCGTGTCTTGAACAGCAGTTATGCTCCATCTTGTTGGAACGAGCTTTTTATTTATTCCCAAAAGTCCAGCAGATAAAAGTCTAATTATGTAGTATTCATCAAAGCCTGAGTTGTAAAGGGTCATTATTGCCTTTTCGGCTTTTAGCTCATCGCTAACAACATAATCGCTTTTCCTTGGAATTTTGGGATTTTCAGTTAATTCAAACGCTAAAAGTTCAGCTTTTGGCCCTATGGGGGGAGCAAATTCAGAGGGTAGGACTTTTAAAATTGGCTTTCTCTTAAGTAAAATCTCGCTATCAACGGGTTTAATTGACATTGCCAGCTCTTGGATTTCACCTAAAATTCTTTGGCTTTTCCTAACATTTATATCTGCTTTTGTCTCTCCCATGACTAAAAGAGAGCGATACTTCAAGATATCCCCGATTTGAGCCTTTTCCCATTTCAAAGGATTATCAAGATAAGATGTATCTCCTTCAATTGGAGGAACTAAAGGGCCAATTCTAACTTTTGGATATCCAAACTCACCGACAAAAATGCTTGGAGGAGAAGAACCAAAGATTTCTCTCTTGTTTACAATCTTCTCAACACTCCTAACTACCCTAAAGCGCTCAAGAATTGGACAGGTAGGTCTACCACATAAGAGCTTTCTTCCTTTACAGATTGCACATAGTTTCGAATCAAAAAGCTTCATGGTTGTTATTAAGGATAAAGAGTATTTATACCTTCCTTAAAATTGCCTTCTACGAAAAGCTTAAATACCCAACTCGGCTTTTCAATGAAATGAAGGATGCCGCGGTAGCCTAGCCTGGTAGGGCGCCGGCCTGCTAAGCCGGTGGGCGTTGTCCCACAGGGGTTCAAATCCCCTCCGCGGCGCCAGAAATTCTTTGGGGTTACTGCCGGGATAGCCTAGAGGTGAGGCGGCGGACTGCAGATCCGCTATACGGGGGTTCAAATCCCCCTCCCGGCTCCATCTTTTATCAAATCTTTTCTTATAATGTTGCACCCCATTTTCTTAGAAAAGACTTTTATTCTCTTTGATAAAGTTTTATACAGGAAAATCTCTTGAGGAGGTGGAATAATGAAAAAGTTCATGCCTGCTGATAGACCGCAAACTAAAGAAGGGTACCAGTATCATATAGCTTGTAAGCCCGGTGATGTTGCTCGCTATGTTCTTTTACCAGGTGATCCAGAGAGAGTTCCAAAGATAAGCTCTCTTTGGGATGAAATTAAGGAAATAGCTTTTCATAGGGAATATAAAACTCACACAGGCAAGTATAAAGGAGTTCCAATAAGCTGTACTTCAACTGGAATTGGGGCACCTTCAACAGCAATAGCGATTGAAGAGTTAGCTGCCATTGGAGCTGATACTTTTATTAGAGTTGGCTCAACGGGTGCAATTCAACCCGGTATAGAGATCGGAGATTTAATTATTGCAAAAGCTGCTGTTAGATTAGAAGGAACATCAAAACAATATGTAAGGGTTGAATATCCTGCAAGTGCAGATTATGAAGTGACTTTAGCTTTAATTGAAGCAGCAGAAGCTTTGGGAGTTCGTTATCATGTTGGAATCACTGCATCAACAGATAGCTTTTATGTAGGTCAGGCGAGACCAGGATTAAACGGTTATTTCCCAAGCTTTGCGAAACATTTAATTGATGATCTAAGGCAAGCTAAGGTTACAAACTTTGAAATGGAAGCGGCAACGCTATTTACTCTAGCGAATATCTATGGGTTAAGAGCTGGATGTGTTTGTGCCGTTTTTGCTAATAGGATAACAAATGAATTTGGAAAAATGGGAGAAAAGGAAGCGGCAATGGTGGCAAACGAAGCTGTTAAAATCCTTCATGAGTGGGACGAAGAGAAAGAAAAGAAGCGTAAAAAGTATTGGTTTCCAAGCTTGAGAAGGCTTTAGTGTCCTTTTTGGTTTTTACATTTTAGTGAATCTATGTTGTTTTGTTTAGAAAGCTAGATGCTTTAACAAAACTTTTAGAATTGTTGGTGCGGGGGACGGGATTTGAACCCGCGCAGCCCTCCGGCAACGGATCTTAAGTCCGTCCCCTTTGGCCAGGCTCGGGCACCCCCGCGCTCAAGATAACAATGAAGGAATACTATTAAAAACCTTTCGGTGAGGGATAAACAAGGAGATGATAAAGATTTCTACTTTCTAAAATCAAATTTCAGTAAAGTTTAAAAATAGACGCACTAAAAAGTGCATAGGTTCAAGATCATGGAGGGATTATCATGGCGAGGTTTCCAGAAGCTGAAGCAAGATTGTTTAAAAAATATATCTGTATGAGATGCGGTGCTACAAATCCATGGAAAGCTGACAAGTGTAGAAAGTGTGGATACAAAGGACTAAGACCAAAGGCAAAAGAACCAAGAGGAGGAGCCGGTCGTTAGACCCTTAACTTTTGAAGCATGTCTTCTATAAAGCTTATTCCTTCTTCTAAAAGTTTTTTACCTTTTTCTGTAAGCTCATAATATTTCCTTGAGGGTTTTCCTGTTTCACTTTCATGCCATTTTGATGTCACATATCCGCCTTTTTCAAGCTTGTAGAGAACAACATAGCTGCTAACTGTGGCTGGTTCAAATCCAAACCTCTCTTTAATTCTGTTCTTTAACTCATAAGCGTACATTGGTCTGTCTTTTAGTAAGCTTAAAATGTACAGCCACAAAACTTCCTTAGTCATTTTTTCCTCAAGTCTTTCCATTGGACTTACCATGTGTATCACCTATAATGATATATGCTATATACCTGGAAAACTTTCATAGACTATAAATACTTTTTCGTTTATACTATTTAAACATTTTACAGCGATAAAATCCATTCGATCAAATGAGGGTGCTTTTTCCTCTTTGAGCACGATTTTGTGTTAAGAAAACTATTTATTAGAAAAGAGTAGAATGATTTAATGGTGAGGCAGTATGGAGTTGGACATAAACAACATGGTCGGCGATATTGGTGTTGGTGGCGTCGTAGGATTCATGACGGGATACGCTCTAAAAAAGTTCATAAAATTAGTTTTAGCCCTAATAGGAGCTTATGTTTTAAGTCTCTTCTGGCTTCAGCAGAAGGGTGTTATAACGATAAATACTGACAAACTTTTCAATTTAACGGAGAGCACAGCTCAACAAACCTTAGGATTAGCCGATAAAGTTATAGGCATATTGCCCGGTGGAGGAGCATTTGTTGTTGGTTTCTACCTAGGATTCCATAAAGGTTAAATCCACTTTGTTTCTCTTTTATTCTATGAGCTATGAGCAAAAGATTATATTGAAGCATTCATTGGCAAGTATAGTAGCTTTAGCTTTATTTGGGCTAAGCAGATTTTTATATAGTGTTGTGATTTCTAGAAAATTTGGATTAGAAACGTTAGGAAGTGTCAATTCTCTGATTTCCCAAGCCTTTTTACTTGCAATTCCTCTGAGCTTTTTTGCAATAGCTCTTGGCAAATATACCTCCGAATTTTTGGGTAGGGGAGAGTTTGAGAGAATAAAATCTATTTCAACAATTTCATTCTCTTTTCCAGTTTTAGGTCTTCTCTTGCTCCCTTTCAATGTATACATATCTATTTTAGCAACTTTAAGAGCATTTCAGCTTACTTTTAGGAGCTTTGTTTATGGGCTTCATAGGGGGGAAGCATATGCTTATGCTATCATCTTCAGTTTTATTATCTTTTTAGCAAGCTTTGCTTTTGAAGATCCATATTTGCCCTATATTGCAATGCTTTTCTCAATAGTTCTATTTTCAAAGGTTTATATCTTCAAAGAAAGATTCTTTGGAGTGCCAAGATTTGAGGATTTAAGGCTTTTAATAAATTACTCCGCTTTTGCATTTCTTGGAACATTGGCAGGGGTGTTTTTGGTTCAGGGACCCTACTTTTTAAGTGAAAAATTTGGAAGTTCTCTAATAGCAGGGAAGGTTTCGGCTTCTCTTTCAGCAGCATTTTTGCTAACTTACCTCCCTCAAGTTCTTCAATCTGCAATAATGCCCCTCTATTCGTATAAATATGGTAAAAATGAGATGGATTATGTTACATCCTTAGCTGAGAATACTACAAGGGTTCTTTCATTAGTAATAGCTTTCTGTGTTTTTGCTCTTTTTCTATTTGGTAGGGAGATTCTTTCACTTCTTTTCGATTTTAGCCTTGGAAGTGAGTTTTATTTAGCAGTGATTGCGGTGGAGATTTACATAGCATATAATCCCAGCATAATAGCATTAAACTCAACGAAATACGTTAAAAAAGGAACTGTAATTTCCGTTATAGGTGCAATGATTTCTCTGTTTTTCCTAAGCTTTTTAGTTCCAAAGTTTGGAGAGCAAGGAGCTATGCTTGGTTTAATATTCGGCTACTCAGCAATTTTTATTGGAGTCATATATTTTGCCAAAAGGTATCTTGGTGTTTCCATGGCGAGTTATAAGCCCCTACTTTATGCCTTACCTTTACAAATGCTTATTTTTGTCTCAAAATCTGTCCTTTCCTTAGGTTTGTTAGTTTACATCTTTTTTATGAGAAAGGAGATAGGAGAAATGATGGAGATGTTTAAATCTTTCCGTAGTAGAGGGTTTTAGTTAACTGTTCTGGCAGCCCTTCTTGCTTTATTTTGTCCTCAATGAGCCTTTTGTCATAATCAACTTCAATAAACTTTACATGTAATGTATCAACATCAACGAGGGCAAATGTTGCTTTATGGTCTTTTCCTGGTGGAAATCCTATGCTTCCAGGGCAAACAATCCTTCCATACCTTGTCATTGCATTTACTGGCATCTTTGGTGAGGCAACAAATAGAAGCTCATAGTCTTTGACTGGTCTCATGATTGCTTCATAATAGGATGTAGGTTGCTCAGGTAATACAATCCCCTTAAAGGGGTTTAGTGGGCTACCATAAACACCAAAAATCTCGTTCTTTCCTATTTTATCCACTAAATAAATTGGTAAATCCCTTATAAACTCCCTTCCTTCATGACCTAATTTCTCCCAAGTGTATTGTAGAGCTTTCTTCACATGGTCGGGAATGTCAAGCTTATCGATATAATCACATCCTTCTGCGTGAGGATCGCTTTCTGCAATTATTTGATCAAATTCACCACGAATAACTTTAACATTGCTGTTCTTGATCATATCATCAAGGATATCAAGAACCTCTCTTGGATATGGGAACAATCCTACGATATTGCCAAGAATATAGTATTTTTCAATGTTATATCCTTCTTCTTTAAGTTCTTCAATCTTGCCTAAGGCTTTAACTAATGCTGGAAAATTGCCGTTTATGTTCGCTAGAACCGCTACATACCTCATCGTTTCTCACCTCTCCACTTTTTCTAACATAATATTACTAAAATCATCTATTTAAATATTTCGAATAAAATCAAGGGAGAAAAGCGTTCAGGCGATTTCCTATCCATTCTAGGCATTTTTAATTATATCTGTGCTTTAAAAGATGGATTGGCTCATTAATAACTCAAAAAGCGGTGTTTAAGAATTAAAATGAGGGATATCATACAGGGCAAGCCCCAAGTGGAAGTTTTCCTCGAGGCAAAGCCATCTCTCTAAACATTAAATTCCACAACAAAGCGTTGCAGAATTAATGTTTGAAATAATTACCTTGTATCGGGTCAAGCTTTCGCTTGAAGTTTTACCTTATACAATACCCCTCACCATATAACTAGTCTTCAAACTATATAAACATTCCTGTAAAAACTGAAAAAGCCAAATACGTAAATATTTGGGTAAAATAAAGATAAAACAAATATTGTGCTAGATTTCTTCCCTGTAGGATGCCTATAGTAGATTTTTTATGATACCACTAATTTCACTAACTTCTCTCAACTCTTCCAGTTTTGGAACGCTCCAAGCTCCTCTCTTTAATGTTGAAATTGCAGCGACTATATTGGCAAATTTGCCAATGAGTTTAAGTTCTTCGCCGCTAATCTCTAAGCTCTCAAGTTTATCTAATGCATATAGTGAAGCTAGGAGAGATGCCATGTAAGCATCGCCTGCTCCAGTTGTGTCAATTGGGCTAACCTTATAAGCTGGAACTTCAACTTTTTCGCTCTTATGTATAAGCTCACTCCCTTTAGAGCCCTTTGTTATTGCTAAGAGTTTAAACTCAAAGCTTTCTAAGTCTATCCCATTATTCTTAAGAAATTCTAACTCCTCTTCACCAATTTTCACAATGTCTGCTAACTTCAGCCCTTTTTCAATGTCTTTTAGCATCTCTTCCTTTCTACCACGCCATAGATCAAGACGAATATTGACATCATAGCTTATGGGTATCTTCCCTTTAACTTTCTTTAGAGTTTCAAAGGTTGTAGTTCTGCTTGGTTCTCTTGCAAAGAACACGCTCCCAAAATGTAGGACACTTGCATTTTCAATGAACGAGAAGTCAATGTCATCAAGCTTTAAATTGAAGTAAGCAACACCATCATAAAGTATAAATTCAGGCTTTGCACCAATTAACTGAACAAATACAATCCCCGTGTGCTTTTCTTCATCAAAGGCAATATATTTAGTTTCAACATTCTCAGCTTTCAATTTTTCAACTAAGAATTCACCAAATGGATCTTTTCCTACTTTACTTATTAATGCTGAGGGGACATTTAGGCGTGAAAGTCCAACAACAACGTTTGCTGGTGCTCCGCCCGGAAACTTCTCAAAGGCTTTAACATCCTTTAGAGCCCCTTCTTCTTTTGCAATGAAATCAATTAATATTTCGCCAATTGCAAAGATCATGCTTTCACCCTCTCATGTTTTTGAGAAACTTCCTATAAAGCTTTACAAGATTTTCCTTTGGATTTTCATAATAATTCTCTGGAACTTCTATAAAAACTTCTCTTCTTTTTAGATTTTTCATTTTCTCTTTGAAGTTCTTAATTACCAATGCAGTTGGTTTAAAACTTCCATCACTCCTCAAAAGTCCAAAGAACCTTTCATGTATCTCTTTGTCAAAGGGTGGTTTATCCCAAAGGCTTTCATGATAGTCGGAAAAGTTCCAGTACAAAGCTCCCAAAACTCCGAATTCATATAACAACTTTAGAGTTTCTTCAAGCCACTTTGCTGCCTCTTCCTCATTGATTAGGTAGTGCCAAGCTTTTTCTTTTCCAGTATAAGACTCCACTCTTTTTGTTTCTCCTTTGACAATTGGCATTCCAAACTCTTCCATTAAAACTTCTTTTTTACCTAAGGCTTTAGTCAAGAGACAGGCAAAGGGAACTACATATGGATCTAAGGGATTCTCTGCCCAATCAGCATAAACTGAATATGCATGCATACATAAGAAATCATTAAACTGTGCAACGTCTTGAACTCTAAAATGCTTGTCCCTATCGATGTCTTCTTGATGAATTCCAAAGGTTACTGGTCTGTTGTCATTCTCTTTTATGGTCTCATAAATGAGCTTCACCCACCTTTTTCCAGCTTCAGGAGTTTTTGGAACTCTAACGTTATCAATTTCGTTTGAGATGTCCCAGGCAAAAATAACTGGAGAATCCCTGAATTCGGCTGTTATTGAATTAATTAAAAGCTTTTCAGCTTTCAACATTTCTTCATCCTCATAGATGTCTTTAGCCCTTAAATCGAGGATTTTTCCATTTGAATAAGTTGAGAATCTTTCATGTGGTTTATTGTCTAAAGCCCATTCTGGAAGCCAGTTTATGCCGCTCATATGTCCTATGAAGAAAGTTGGAATAACTTTTAAATCAAGATCATTGGCAATATCCAAAACTTTTCCAAGATTTTTAACGCTTTTCTCATCAATCTTATCAATTTTTGGTTGAAAGTCCTCCCAAAGGAGGAAGATCCTAACAACATCGAGATTTAGCTCCTTGATTATCTGAAATTCATCTTCAACTTCTTTTTGATCAAAGTCTTTCCACCAGAACATAGCTTTCTTTCTTGGCCAGTAATTAACACCTAAGATAAACTCCATCTCCTACCCCCCTAATGTTGTTTAAAAGAAAAGAAGTATTCAGCCTTTTATTCCGCCAGAGACACCTTTCATGTAGTACTTCTGCAATGCTATGTAAACTACTATTGGAACAAGGATAGTTAGTACACCTGCAGCTGTTAACTGTCCCCAATTTGGATTGTATCTACTAACAAACCTTGTTATTCCAGCAGACGCTGGCCAATTTTCTGGTCTTAAGAGAGTAATTGCAAAGAATAAGTCTTGCCAAACGAAGATGAATTGAACAACTGCAACGCTGATAATAGCTGGTAGTGCTATCGGAAGTATAATTTTAAAGTAAATCATTGTATCACTAAGTCCATCTATTTTAGCAGCCTCTTCATAATCTTTTGGTATTGTCATGAAAAAGCTTCTTAGGAAGAATATTGTCCAAGGCAATGCAAAGGCTGAGTGAACTAGTATTATTCCGTAAAAGTGATTATAGAATCCTAAATCTCTAAAAAGCTTTAAGAGAGGTATAATAACTGCTTGTTGTGGCACAACTTGAATAGCAACCAATGTGAGGAATATCATTGTTTTTATTGGAAAACTAAACGATGTGAAACCATAAGCTGCCATTCCTGCAATTAGCAAAGGTAGAACAGTCGCAAAAACGGCAATTATTATAGAGTTCAAAACATGCCTTGAAAATCCCCTGCCTATAACATCAATATAGTTCTCTAAAGTAAAATGGGCATTGCTTAGTTTCCACCATCCAGTAACAACTTCACTAAAAGGTCTGATTGAAGCCATTACTAAAGCTAAAAGAGGTATTAAGAGCAGAGCTCCAATAATCCAAGCTACTAGATTTATTGTGATTTTGTACTTCATAGTAACCTTGACCACTAGTATCCCCTCCTTTCTTCTATCATCCTCTTCAGCATTCCAATTGAGAATACAAAGACTGATATAGTTAGGAAAGTCGCTACAGCGGCTGCAAAGCCCCACCTATACCTAAAGAACGCTTCATAGTACACTAAATACGCTAAGACTGATAGATAAAGTGGTGGAGACTCTGCTGAAAGAACGAATATTAAATCGAACACCTTTAATATGTAGATTGAACTCATTGTGACTACGACTATTAAAGCGGGCTTTAAGAGGGGGAGAATGACATATCTAAACTTTTGCCATGGGTTTGCCCCATCAATTAAAGAAGCCTCTAAAATTTCTTTATCAATACCTTCAAGACCAGCTAAAAATACTGTTGTTGAGAAACCACCCCATGCCCATAAAGAACCTATAATAACGAAATAAATTGCAGTGGATGGATCTTGTATCCAGGCTCTTGGAGAGCCTCCAAGTAACTCAAGAACCCTATTAATTATTCCAGAGCGTGGATCTAATAAGAGCATCCAAACAATACCTACAACTGTTAGAGGCATGACCATTCCAAGCATCACTATACCTCTCAATACGTTCCTACCCACAACTTCCTTATTGTGCAATAATATGGCAAAACCAAGCCCCAATAGCGTGACCAATGGAAGGAAGATCATGAATATAAACAGATTATTTTTTATTGAAGTCCAAAATAAGCTATAGTCAAGCATTTTAGCATAGTTTTGTAATCCAACAAATTCTGGGGGAGTAAATCCATCCCATTTAAAGAAACCTAGATAAAAGGTATTTAAAATTGGGTAGATTATAAAAATAAAAAGTAAAGTAAATGCGGGCGTCATCAGGAAAAAGAAATCTTTATTGAGGTTATATTTCCTCCTTCCGCCCATTTACATCACCTTTAACTTGAGTAGTAATCCTTTGCTGCTTTTTCTAATTCTTCAGCAATTTGTTGGTAGTTGTCTGGGTTTGCCCAAAGCTCAAAGAGTTTGTCCCAAATTACTGGTTGGAATCCACTTGGGACGTTATCGTCTAAGTCTGGTACCACTACTGAGTTAGCCATGATCTCATAAACAATCTTTCCATCAACTGGATCATAAGCCTCTTTTGGAACCTTTAAGTTAGGTGCCAAATAACCTTTTTGCCTTACCATTATTTCTTGGTACTCTGGACCTGCAAGCCACTCTGCAAGCTTTAGTGCGGCATCTTTGTGTGGAGCACCCTTTGGAACGATAACCCAATCTCCACCAGCTACTATAGCTGGCTTAACTCCTTCTTTGATTGTTGGGAATGGTATTAAGTTGTAATCGTCACCTGGTTTAAATCCTTGGCTTTGCAGCATTAAGTTCATCCAGTTACCCATGAAGTACATTGCAACTTCTCCGTTTCCTAAGCGAGCTACTTGAGCTTCCCATTTCTCACCGATGGCAACCTTAGGATCACCATAGCAACCTTGTTTCAATAGATCACTTAAGACCTTGAAGGCTTCAACAACTTGTGGGTCTGTCCATGCAACTTCATGCTTCATTAATTTTTGGTGAAGCTCTGGACCTCCAACTTTAAGAAGAACAGCCTCAAACACATCACTTAGTGGCCATTTATCAGCAGCACCACTTGCCATTGGCTGAATACCTTTAGCTTTTAAGACATCACAAACTTGCTTTAGTTCATCTAATGTCTTTGGTGGTTCTAAATTGTTGTCTTTGAATACATGAACATTATACCAAATACCTGGCTTTGCCCATGCTTTAATTGGAATTCCATAGTAAACACCATTAAGATTAACTGGATCAAGAAGGTTTTGCATAATTTGTCCAGAATATTTGTTTACAATTGGTGTTAAGTCTTCTAATTGACCTTTTTGACCAAGCTCTTTTATAAGAGCTGGCCATGGTAGGATTGCAATATCAAAGTTTGGTGAGCCAGCAGCTAGTTCACTAAGAACAGCATCTCTAAGCTTTGATTGTTGAACGTATTTAATTTTCACTTCTGGATGGGCATTATCATATTCTTGTAAGGCTTTCATGAAAGCCTCTCCTTCACTCCCACCCCATTGTCCATAAACAACTACTTCAACTACTTCAGCTTTTGTTTCGGTTTCTGTTGGGGTTGGTGTTTGCTCCTTTTGGGAGATACATCCAGCTACAACAGCTCCTAAAAGCACAATAGTCATCAACAAAGCAACTTTCTTAAACAAGCTTGTCACTATTAGTCACCCCAGTACAATTTTCGTCATTATATACTTTTTGTATATATTTATAGTTTTTGGTGCCGAATGAAAAACTTCCATGATATTTATAAAGAATTTATTGGAATAACGCAATTAATTTTAGTTTAAAAATTTAATTAATATCAAACACATTTTTGGTTATCCTGTCAAAAATAAGTATGTTGAGATAATTTTATATAGTGAATGCGACGAGTATAAATTGAATGTTTTTATGTATACTAACAGTATATAGGATGGTGATTACATGGAGGTTAAAAAGTTCGCTGGAGGAGACAAGAAAATTGAAGACTACTCAGAGATTATTGGAAAAGAAAATATAGAGAAAATAAAAGTGAAAGCAGAAAAATTAGCTGGGAAAAGTGTCTCTCATGTAAACTCTACAGCATATGGAGGAGGGGTTGCAGAGATACTTCACAATTTGATACCTTTAATGAGGAATCTTGGAATCGATGCAAAATGGTTTGTGATTGAAGGTAGCGATGAGTTCTTTAATGTTACAAAAACATTCCACAATGCACTTCAAGGAAATAAAGAATTAAAGCTGACCCAAGAGATGAAAGATATATACCTAAGAGTTAACAAGAAAAACGCAGAAAACCTTGATTTAAGCCAAGATTTTGTGATAATTCATGACCCTCAACCAGCAGCATTAATAGACTTCTATGAAAAGAGGGTTCCTTGGGTATGGAGATGTCATATTGATTTAAGCGATCCTAATTTAGAATTTTGGAAGTTTTTGAGGCAGTTTGTGGAAAGATATGATCGCTATATTTTCCATATGGCGGAATATGTCCAAAACGATTTGGAGGGGAATAGAGTAGTTGTAATGCCTCCTTCAATTGATCCATTGAGTGAAAAGAACTTTGAACTTAGTGAAACTGAAATATTAAAAACGTTAGAGCGCTTTGATATTGATCCTGAAAAGCCAATAATTACACAAGTTTCACGCTTTGATCCTTGGAAAGGCATATTTGATGTTATAGACGTTTATCGCAAAGTAAAGGAAAAGATTCCAGATGTCCAGCTTTTGCTTGTAGGTGTAATGGCTCACGACGATCCAGAAGGATGGGTTTACTTTGAAAAAACTTTGAGAAAGATTGGCGAAGATTACGATGTACATGTTCTAACCAACTTGATTGGAGTTCATGCTAAGGAAGTGAATGCATTCCAGAGGGCAAGCGATGTTGTTCTGCAAATGTCAATTAGAGAAGGATTTGGCTTAACGGTTAGCGAAGCTATGTGGAAAGAAAACCCAGTAATAGGAAGAGCAGTTGGAGGTATAAGGCTTCAAATAGTTGATGGGGAAAGCGGCTTTTTAGTTAAGGACGTAAATGAAGCTGTGGAAAAAACTCTTTATTTACTAAAACATCCAGAGATTGGCAAAAAGATGGGGGAGAAAGCAAAAGAGAGGGTCAAGGAGAACTTCCTCATAACAAAACACTTGGAAAGATACTTAGACCTGCTCAATTCTTTGGGTTAATTTTTATATTTTTGAAACCCATTTTTTAAGAGGGGGAATGAAGTGGAGATAACCGGGGAGATATTATCGGCATTTACAAAACTTGGCTTTACAAAATATGAAGCTTTAGCCTATTGGACCCTCTTAGTTTATGGACCAAGCACTGCTAAGGATATCTCAAAGAGAAGTGGAATTCCATATAATAGGGTTTACGATACTATTGCTTCATTAAAGATGAGAGGATTTGTTAGTGAAATTGAGGGGTCACCAACAGTTTATGTTGCATTTAGTCCAAGCGTTGCTTTTTTGAGATTTAAAAAAGAGCTTGACGAGATTAAACAAAAACTGGAAAGCGCGCTTAGAAAAGTTAAGGTTGATGAAGAAAGACCGGGTATTTGGAGAACAACCTCTTTGGATGAAGCTGTTGAAATGACAAATGAATCCTTAAGAAACGCTGAATATGAGGTGATTCTAGTAGCTCCCGAAAAGTTTCTTGGAAGTATAGAGGATAGCATAAGAATTGCTCTTAAAAACGGTGTAACCGTTTCCCTCTACACAGAAGATAGAATCGATTTATCCGAGCTGATTGGTATTGGAAACTTATTTGTAAGGAAATTTCACAAGCTAAATCACTTTATAGGAATGACCGATGGAAAGGAAGTTATAGATATTCAAAACATTGGTTTTAGACCAAGGAATCCCCCTAGCTTCAAGGCAACATATCCAGAAATAATTTTTGCTCAATACAGCTTTATTAGAGAAGCGTTTAAGGAATCAAGCTTAACTATGGAAAGCATAAGGAGAAAAAACGATATAAGGTTTTTTACAACGTTCCATGCAGCTGACTTTATTAAAAGGCATTTAAAAAACAACAACATATACGCTGAGCTTATAGCTAAAAACTTAGAGACCGGTGAGATTGAGAAAATTGAAGGAAGGATTATTGGCTACACTATTGCCTTCGAAGAGGGTATTGATAACTTCGATGTTGAAACAGAGACTGGAATCGTAAAGATTGGGGGAATGTTTGCTGTTTTAGAGGATTATGAGTGTACAAAAATTAAACTATCACTTATAGAGTAGGGGGTGTTTAAAATGTTAGCCATAGCAACTTTTACAGATCCAAGAAAAACTTCCCTATCAATTGAAAGGGAAAGGGCATTGATGGAGAAGCATCAAAACTTGATTAATGAGCTTAAAAAAGAGGGCTTTGAAGTCTTGGATGTTAACAAAGAGCTCAAAAAATATGAAGCCTTTGAAAAAGGTCAGAACTTTGGAATAGATGAGAAAGATGAGGTGTTTGAAGCATCAAAGTTTATAAATTCTAACGAAGTTTCGGGCATTATTCTTGGCTTATGGCACTGGACAGAAAGTAATTTAGTTACACTTTTAGCTAAAGAGACAAACAAGCCACTATTACTTTATGCAGACGATGATATCTCTTGGGCAGGAACAACTTGTGTTACATCAGTTGGAGCTTCACTTTGGGAAAGTGCAGTTAACTTTTATGCTCTACATCATGTTAGGCTTAAGGGTGATTTAGAAAAGCTAAAAGCATGGGGAAGGGCAGTTGAGGCTATAGCCAAGCTATCAAAGAAATCTTTGCTCGTTTGGGGAGCACCGTATACATTGGGGATGGAACATTTAATGGATGATCTACCAAGATTAAAGCGCTTTATTGGAGACTTACTTCTTTTGGACCAATATTTGATCGTAAGGAAAGCCGATAGCATGCTCAGCGATGAAAAGAAAAGAGTTAAAGTTGAAGAGTTTGTTGATTGGTTAAATAAGAAGGCTAAAGTAAAGTATGATAATGTGATGCTAACTCAAGAGGCATTAAGAAGACAGATTGCGATATATCTAGCAGCAAAGGAGATTTATGAAGAATATAAGAGCGAAGTTGTTGGAGTTTCAATTAAATGTCAACCAGAACTTTCTGAAGTTTACGGAGTAACGGCTTGTCTAATCCCGGCATTGTTCCCATTTAACTTGGATGTTAAAGGTGAAAAAGAGGTCATTCCAGCAACTTGTGAGGGTGACATTAAAGGCACTATAAGTTCGATCTTGCTCTACTACTTAAGCGGAAAACCACCCCTCTTTGGGGATATAAAATACGTTGACGACGAACTTATATTAATAGCGAACTGTGGAGCTTCATCCCTTTACTATGCAAGGCTTAGCGAAAATCCTGAGGAGAATTTAAGGTATACAACAATTCAGGGACAGTGCCAAGGGAAAAGCGGAGGAGCATTAACCTACAGAACGCCAAAGACAACTTTGACGATAACAAGGTTAATTAGAATCGATGGAGAATATTATCTCTTATACTTCCTTGGGGAAGGTGTTGAAATAGGCGAAGAGATAGAACAAAAACTTAAATGGGGTAAGCAATGGCCCCATACTGCTATAAAGAACCCTCTTGACAAAAACACTTTCCTACAAATAATGGGAGCTAATCATCTTTCAGCAGTTCCAGGGGATTATAGAGAGGAGTTAAGATTCATTGCAAAACTTTGGGGAATTAAAGCAATAAACTTGGCAGAAAAAGAAGAGGTTAAAGAGATTCTTAAGATTTAGCTTTTTTATGTTTTATTTTTAGCGTGGTTATCTCAAAGGGCTTTACTTTGAAATTCCACTCTTTTATCGGATTTTCGAGCAAATCAGATTCTTCGACTTTTAGGTATTCAAAGCCAAGATTTAGTTCTACATTACTTTCTTTACCTTCCGTTTCAAAGAATCTGACTACTATATCTTCATCTCTTTCACCCTTCTTGAATGCTGTCAGTACTAAGTTATCGTTAATTTCTAAAGCTGAAAGTTCCTTTGGTAATGAACCCTCATGTTTGTAAGTTTGATGGACAAAGATGGGTGCATTAAAGGAATACGCTATTTTATGGATCTTGTTTTCTTTCCATGAGCCTTTGTAAGGAACTAATGAGTATCTAAAAGTGTGCTTACCTATCATTAAGGCTTTTGGTGTGTAGAATCTTGGTCCAGCGTTTCCCCAAGAGACTACATCAACGCTCCTAAGCAGTGTGAGCTTTATTGTGTTATCTTCAATTTTGTGCTCTGGAAGACCTGCATTTATCAAAGCAACTCCTTTTTCATTATCTTCATAGGCTATCCAGTTCTGGACTGGATAAGTTGAGGGATGCTCCTCTACCCATCCCTTACTCTCAACAACTTTTTCCCTTTTAACAACTCCTCCAGGAATCTCTGAGTAAAAGCTTTCGCTCTCAATTTTTGTTGGGAACAAAACTCTAAGAATGGTGTGCGGATAGTTAAAGTCAATATCAAGCTTAAAGTCAATTCTTGGCATTCCTTTGTACAATGAAACTATAACTTTAGCTTCAAACAGTGTTTCTTCTCTCCAAATAGCCTTAACAGTGTATCTTATGCTCTCTCTTAGTTCAGAGGAGGATTTAAACATCTCAACAATATCGTATTTTATATCTGCAATGTCTCTTAGGTATTCGGGCTTTGTTAAGGCTTCACTTAGCTTTACTTTATAACCTCCTTTGGGTTCGATGGAGTAGTACAAATCTCCAACATCCGTTGATATCTCCAGATCGTTTCCGTTTTCGATGATTAGCTCTCCATTGGAGTATATGTCAATAGTGCCCATCTCTGGCTTAAAAACAACCTTAAAGAATTCATTTTCAATCTTTAATTCTTCCGTTTTTTCTTGAACCTTGATTTCATTGCTTGGCTTTACATAGAACAGCTTATATCCTAAGGGTGGTAATTTAACTTTGCCTAGAACTCTAACCTGAGTTATTTTTCCTTCTTCGTCTAACTCGAAGTTTAGGGCTTCATAGGGGATTTCTTCTCCTTCATGACTTACTATCTCAAAGCCTTTGGACTCTAAAGCTGTTAAATCGATGGAGAATTCAGCAACTTCTTCTCTTTCCCATGGGAGGGGATTGAAGAGTATTAATGGAATTCCATCTCCTCTCGTATTAACGCATTTTGCTATAAACTTCATGCCCCTCTCTAATAATTCAAAAGCTAGGGATTTGCTTTCCTCGAATCTCTTTTCTGCACTCTCATAGATTTCATCTATCCCACATCCACAGATCACATCATGAAATGCATTTTCAAGTAATAGCTTCCAAGCTTTCTTTAATCTTGCTTTTGGATAGCTTTTCCCAAGGATATAAGCAAAGGTGGAAAGTGTTTCCACACCCTGCAAAAGAAACTCCACTTCACGATACTTTTGTTTTACATTTATTCTGGAACTATAGCAGCCGGGTAATACTCTATGATACCTTCCGAATATCATTTCATCTTCCACTATTGGCAGTTCATCCTTGAACTTTTCAATTTCTCTTAGAAACTCTATTGGAGTAGCTATTCTAATGTCTAATCCACTGATTTCCCTTGCTCTTTTAACGATTTCTGGAAGCTTAGGGTTTGGTTTTGAAAAGTCAGAACCAGTTAAGACCATTAAGTGTCCATGTATTGCATGAGGTTTAGCCCTTTCTATAGCATTGAGGAGAAGCTTTGCTCCCAACTCAACATCTTCTGGAAGCCATAGAGCATCATAACTGAAAAGGAGATAGTGCACTAGAATTTCACTGCCATCCAATCCTTTCCAAATAAAATCCATAGTTGGTTCTCCCCTATAGCCACGCTTGAATGTATAATACTTATATCCAGCTTTTTTGAATAGCTGAGGAGTTTGAGAGTGCTGACCAAAGGCATCGATCATCCATCCAACTTTCACTTCTCCTCCTACTTTTTCAAAAAGAGGCTTTGCGTAAAGGATTTGCCTTATTTCACTCTCCACCCCTGGTAGTAAAGCATCTGGCATCACATACATTCCACATACTAACTCTATCCTCCCTTCTTTGATTCTCTTAATTAACTCTCCCCAAAGAGATGGATAGAATTTGCTGAACTGTTCTAAGAGCAGATATTGATCCAAAACAAATTTAAAATCCTTGTTTTTTCTCATAATTTCCAGCAAGCGCTTTATGTTCTGAGATGCTACTTTTGCATACTCCTCTTTTGTCATTACCCACTCAGTATCATAATGAAAATGAGGAATGAGAAAAACCTTCATTTTATCACTTCTCCTTTAGGATTATTGAATCTGCCTCAATATCCTCGAGGGAGGAGTTCCAACCTCCAACAACGTACCTTTCTCCGTCTTCTGTTTCTATGGTTATATTAGATATGACTCTACCTTCACTTTCAAAAAAGTCAATGATTTTACCCGTTACATACACGGGATTTTTACTCTTAACAAATTTTCCGGCAACTTCAACTTTAGCTCCAAGCAAGTTGAATTGCCTAATATCGCTGACGAGTTCTCTTATGTGGATGTATCTCTTGGGAAGCCTCAGCTTTCTTTCTTCCTCATAAACTGTCTTTCCTGTGGGCCACAAAGCATGATAGAAATAACGGTCAAACATAAAGAGTAGATTTTCATCTCTAATTATCATTGCATATCCATGTAGGGTAGAGCTCTTTGTTGTCACTGCTTCTGGAGGAGCATAAATTCCTATTTCTTTATCTTGAATTAATATAAATGGATCGGGGACTTCTCTGATCTTTATCTTTTGGGCGATTGGAGGAACCTTACCCTTTCCATAAACAAAGAGATTAATTTGCACTCCTTCCTGCTTTTTCTCCCTTATGTCCTCTTGAATGCGTTTTAGAAAAGACATTGGGAGAGCGATTGATACATGCCTCTGTGCATCTCCTATGGCTTTTTTTGTATATTTTTCAAAGGTTACCTTGCTTTTGACGACTATAACATTCCCAATTAGCTCTTCGTGTGGTTTATAGAGTTCTTTAAGCTTCTCTTTCGCTCTTTCAATTTTTGAGGTGTAAGCCTTTTCGATTTCGTTTAAAACTTTCTCTGGATCAATAGGAATAATTGTTTTTGGTCTTCCACCGCTGACGATTACGAAGCCTTTGGTCATTAACGTTCTTATGACGTCATAGATTCTTGGTTGAGGGACTTTTGAAAGTGTGGCTAGCTCACTAGCCGTTAAAGCTCCTTCCCTAATTAGGGCTAAATAGGCATTAACTTCGTATTCATTTAACCCAACTTCCTTTAGCAATCCCTTAAGTTCCTTCTCCTCCATTATAGTCCCTCATATTATTGCCTTTTCATTTTGTTTATCGAAAATATGCATAGTGTCAAGATCAACTATTATTTTAATTTTCTCCCTGATTGGGACATTTACATTTCCTGCAAGTTTAATCTTAATGATCTTTTCCCCAACCTTAGCGTGAACAATTGTATCTGTTCCCAAGGCTTCAACGAAATCTACCACCCCTTCAATCTTTGCCCTTCTCTTTACATGAAGAATTTCTGAAATTCCTTCAACGATTAAATGCTCTGGTCTTATTCCCATGATCACTGTTTTATTAACATAATCCTTCAGTAAAGGTGTGAAATCCTCTGGAAGTGGAATCTCAAAGCTCTCTCCTTCCAAAATTAGCCCTTTTTCATCTTCTTTAACTGTAACATCAAGCAAATTCATTTCTGGTGCTCCTATGAAAGTTGCAACGAAGATTGAGTTTGGTTTTAAATAAACTTCAGCAGGTGGTCCAACTTGAAGTAGTTTTCCTTGCTTCATCACTGCTATTCTGTCACCCATTGTCATTGCTTCAACTTGGTCGTGAGTAACATAAACGGTCGTGACTTTTAGCTTTGTTTGCAATTTCTTAATCTCAGCACGCATCATAACTCTAAGCTTTGCATCTAAGTTTGAAAGAGGCTCATCCATAAGCAAAACATCTGGCTCAACAACTATTGCTCTTGCAACTGCAACTCTTTGCCTTTGCCCACCACTCAATTGAGCGGGATAACGATCCAAGAGCTCTTCAATTTGCAGAAGTTCTGCTACCCACTTCACGCGTTTATCTATCTCATCTTTTGGATATTTTTTGATTTTCAATGGAAAGGCTATGTTGTCATAGACTTTCATGTGGGGCCAAACAGCATAGCTCTGGAAAACCATTGAAATGTTTCTATCTTTTGGAGGCAAATAAGTGACATCTTTATCTCCAAAGTAAATTTTACCATCTGTTGGCAACTCTAAACCGGAGATCATTCTCAAGGTCGTAGTTTTTCCACATCCACTTGGACCCAAAAGCACTAAAAACTCACCATCTTTGATCGTCAAGTCAATTCCATCAACAGCCTTTACCCTTCCCTTGTCAAAGTATTTCTTTAAGTTTTCAAGCCTAACTTCCACCATATGAACACCTCACTTGAGTGATATTCCCCACATCGTGATCAGATACTTCCTTGCGAAGAATACAAAGAGCATAGCAGGTAATGTCATTATAAATGCTGCAGCGAATTTGTAATAATCTGGAGCAGCTCCTCCACTTGAGCCAGCCATTATTGAAAGGATTTGCGCTGGTAAAGTTCTATGGGATAGGGTTAATACTGAGGCTACAAATACCTCATTCCAAGACATAACGAATGTAAACATTGCTGCAGCAGCTAAACCCGGTAAAGCTAATGGTAAGGTTATTTTTAGGAATGAGCCAAGCCTTGTAAGTCCAAATACCATACCTGCTTCTTCTAATTCAGTTGCTACTCCAGCGAAAATACTTGAAGTTATTAAAACCACAAAGGGCAAAGCCATTGCAGTGTGTGCTAAAGCGACACCTAAACGAGTGTCAATTAAATTGAGCCTTATATAGAGGATTACTAAGGGAATTGCCATTACAGGAATTGGGAACATTCTCAATGCAACTATGGAGAGCTTTATAGTGTCTTTTGCAGGGAAGATGAACTTTGCTATAGCGTATCCAGCTGGTATTCCCAAGGTAAAACTTATGGCTATTGTAAGTAGGGCTACAACTACACTGTTTTTTATTGCCTCCCATGCACCAAGATGAATGAGTATCGTTTTTACGTATTTAGCTGTAAAATGTAGTGGTATGACCTTATTTGGATCATAATAGTCTTTTGGGGCTGCAAACGCATAGAGCGTTGCAACTATTAAGGGAACAACTATCCACGCCACAACAACAAAGATAAAGGTGTAAAAGGCAAGTTGTTTTAGCATATATTTTGTTTCATCGTTCATCTTTTCACCTCCAAATACTCAGCTTTCATGAACTTAATGTACAGCGCTCCAAGGAGGATTGATAGACCTGCTATAACCAATGCATAGATTGATGCAACTCCATAGTCCTTGATCTCTGTTAACTGGTAGAATCCTTCTCCAGCCAAGATTGGAATGTCTCTTCCTGCCAATATCCATACTATACCGAAGACCTGCATTGCAAAGAGAGTTCTTATGATTAAAGCACTTTGAATGCTTGGCTTTAGGAGGGGAATAACAATACGCCTGAGCTTTATCCAGTAGGTTGCACCAAAAACTTCAGCAGCTTCAAGATATTCGTTACTTATCATCTGGAGACCTGCTAAGATTATAACAAAAACTATAGCGGTAGCCCTCCAAAGCTCAGCCAAAACTATTGCCAAGAATTCCATATGCCTAAATTGATATCCAAAAAAGTAGATTGGGTTATCAAGAATCCCAATATTCATTAGGAGCTTATTTAAAAACCCGTAGGGTGAAAGCATTGAGTACCAGATAAGACCAGCAGCAACATCACTTATTGTTAAGGGAATCACAAGAGCGTATATACTCAAATCTCTACCCTTAAAACTCTTATTCATAACCAATGCTAAAACCAATGCTAAAATAACTTGGGTTGGAACTATTATAGCAGCTAAACCGAGGGTATATTTTAAAGCAGTCCAAAAATAATAATCGCTAATCGCTCTACGAACTGTGGCTAAAGAAAACGCACCATTCTGAGTAAAGGCTAAATACAATGCCTGAGCTAGAGGATAACCAACAAAGAACATTAAATACGCAAAGGCAGGTAAAATTAAAAGGTAGGGAAGGAATTCAGATTTAATCTTCATTCTTCCTCCTCCCTCATGGAACTTCTATTCCTACTTCCTCGAACAATCCCTTAAGCTTTGGACCAAGTTCTTTTGTAACTGTTGCTGGATCTTCGTTGTTTAAGACAATCCTTGTAAATGCTTCCTTGTAAATAGCTTTGAATTCACCACCCTTTGCACCCAAGTTTGGAATCATAGCAACTACTGCATCTGGTGTTGATGACTGAGCAGCAACACCCTCAGCTAAGATCTTAAGTGGTCCTGCTGGTAGAGCGCCGCTTGCCTCTTTAACTGTTGGGAAGAATCCAACCTTTTCGAGAACCTTAACTTGTGTTTCTGGCTTTGTAAGGTAGTCAATTAATTTCCAAGCTGCATCTGGATTTGGAGCGTTTTGTGGAATGGCTAATCCAGCGACGACTAGGATGAATCCTCTTCCCTTTGGTCCTCTTGGAACTGGAACAACTACAAAGTCATCTGGTCTTGTTTCAATAGCATTCTTAATTCTTGCAGTGTGATCCCAAGCGATTAGGACTTCTCCCTTAAGGAGTGGATCTGACATAGCATCCCATGTTGTACTTGCTGGGTGCACGTATGGCCAGAGGCTCTTAAGGTAGTTCCACATTGTTACAGCTTCTGGTGAATCAAAGGCTTTTGCTTGATATCCAGTATATGCAGGGTATATGTAACCGTGCAAGAATCTTACGAATAATCCTTTTGGACCTGCTGGGAATCCAACTTGTGGTGAACCAGTTGCTTCTTTAAGCTTCTTAGCCCAAGCTAAGAATGCGTCATAAGTCCACTTCTCGGTTCCTTTCATAACATCATCCTTTGTTAGTCCATCTGGGAGATAGTCAAAAGCTTTCTTGTTAATTACCATTACGTAGGTAGCGCTCATCCATGGAACATAAACCTTCTTTCCACCAATTGTTGCATACTTTTCAAAGGTTGAGATGAAAGTTCTTCCACTTAAGGCTGGCATGTTGCTTAGGTCCATTAGCCAGCCTTTTGAGTTAAAGTAATCCAATCCTCCGTGTAATTCACCAATTACATCAATTGTAACCTTGCCAGTTGTTTCTTCAGCTTCAAGTCTTGTTGCCAAGTCTGTATAGGATATGGCAATAAACTCAACATCAATTCCTGTCTCCTTCTTAAATTCGCTTAGAAGAACCTCTTGGACAAATGCTCTCTCTTCGGGTGGATTAAGTTGGGTTGAAACCCATATAAGTTTTGCAGGCGTAGTTTCTTTTGGTTGTTCTGAAGTTGTGGGCGTTGTTTCTTCCTTACTTACACATCCACTTGCTACAACAGCAAAGGCTAAAACTCCAATCAAAAATAGGCTAAGTACTGCCTTTTTCATTAGACACCACCTCGGTACATGTCACTAAAATTATGCAACATAGGATATATAAGCGTTATGATAGAACCACTTTCAGTTGTTGTATTTTGAAAAAAGTAAAGTTACAGGGAAAGTTTAATAACCTTTCCAGTCTTAGAAGATTCATAAGCGGCTAAAATTATTGCAAGGTTCTTCTTGGCGTCTTCTCCAGTAATTGGAGGATCCTTATCGTAGATTATTGAATTTACGAAGCTTTTAACAATGTTTTCAACATCCACTCTTTCCCAATAGATCTTCTCAGCTCTATCTTGATACACTGTAAAATCTGGGTAAACTGTTCTTACATCCAAGAATCCTTCTTTTCCAACCAAGTAATACTTAAGTTCAAGGTTGTATGAGTAACCTTTTGGATTGCCCCATCCAGCACTTAAAACTGCTATAACGCCATTTTTAAACTCTAAAACTGCTGTTCCAATATCATCCACTGGAAATCCGTAGATCTTTGAGCCTATATCGGCATAAACCTTCTTAGGTTCGCTTTTTACTAGCCATAGAAGGGAATCGATTCCATGTGGTGCTGTGTCCATAAAGCCACCGCCACCAGATTTTTTGCTATCTAAGAACCAGCTCAAATCCAGCCCCTCTAAGAAGATTGGAGGTTTTACATATTCTGAAATTGCATTTATATACTCTAGCTTGCCTATCTCTCCCCTTTCTATCATTTCCTTGGCTTTCATTAATGGGGTTGTAAAACGTGGATTGAATGGAACCATTAACTTAACATCATTCTTTTTTGCAGTTTTAATAATCTCCTCAGCATCTTTAAGATTTAATGCTATTGGTTTTTCTAAAAGTATGTGCTTCCCCTCTTCTGCAGCCCTAATTGCAACTTCTTTGTGTCTGTAAGTTTCAATTGCAATATAAACAGCATCAACCTTTTTATCTTTCAAAAGCTGTTCATAATTTTCGTAAAATCTTACTATAGAACCTTTGACTGTAAATCTTTGTGCTTCCCTTTTTGCAACATCACTGTTTGCACCGTCACCGGAAATTGCATAGAGCTTAGCCTTTGGATTATTTACTATGGTTTCAGCATATCTTATGGCATGAGGATGAGCATAACTTATGATTCCAAACCTAATCATTCTCTCACCTCCATTCTAACCGCTTCTCCTCTTTTAGCGGATTCAAGGGCTTTTTCTGCTATCTCTAGGGCTATCTTTGCATCATGTGCTGTCACAACAGGTTCTTTGTTTCTGGATATGCATTCTATAAAGTGTCTTAATTCCCTCTCAAAGGCATCTGGGAATGTTGATAACAATGGGGAAAAGCGTGGCATTTCAAAGTGCCTTTTCGCGACTCCAACTACTGGGGTATCCATTGGGGTATACCTGATTCTTCCATTTTTGCCGATGATATCTAGATGATGATAGAAAACTCCATAGCGCGCTGGATATGGATAAGCCCAGCTCACTTCAGCTATTCCTGTTTTTCCTCCATTAAACTTAATCATCATGACAAAATGATCGTAAGTGTTATTTGCTATTGCTTCTTTTTTTATCATTTTACCAAGAGCAAACACTTCAACAGGCTCGCTCTCAAAGTACCATCTCAAGAAGTCTGTAACGTGAACCCCTAAGTCTATTGCAACTCCTCCGCTTTTGTTGTTCTTCCAATACCAGTAAGTCTCTGGAAAAGGCAATCTTTGAACTTCTGATTTCTTTATATGCATCGGTAAAATGTTTCTTTTTTTGAGTATCTCTTTTATCTGCATCCATCTTTTGTCAAAACGTCTTACATGTCCTACAAAGAGCTTTAAATCTTCTTTTTCAGCAGTTTTTATCATTCTTTCAGCTTCTTCAGAGGTTAAGGCTATTGGTTTTTCAACGATAACATGTTTTCCACTCTTTAATGCTTTAATAGCCAAGTCTGCATGTGTGTAGGTTGGAGTTAGAATTTCAACAACGTCTAAATCTAAATCAAGAAACTCATCTAGATTTCTATAATAGCTTGCATTAAACTCTTTCGCTGCTTGTTTTGCTTTTTCCACTTTAATGTCCATAAAAGCAACAACTTTGATGTTTTCCAGCTTTTTTAGGGCATTTCTGTGCGCTAAATTAAAAATGTTGCCACATCCTATGACTCCTACTCGGAGTTTCCTTTCTGCCATATATATCCCTCAAGGTTGTTCTAAAAACAAAAAGTATATAATGCTTTCCCCAATATAAACCACTTTGGATGGTTGTATTTTTGGAGGGATGAAAGGATGAAAATTATGGTTGGAATCCCGAGCTATAATAACGCTGACACAATTGGCTTTGTCGTTAAACAGGTTGCAGAAGGCTTAAAAAAGTATTTTGGGGGAGGAATAATAGTAAACGCTGATGGCGGAAGTAAAGATGGCACAAGAGACGTTGTTTTAAGCACAAAAGTCCCAGAAGGAATTGAAGTTTTAAGCTTTGTTTATAAATGGCCTATTCCCGGAAAAGGGAGTGCTATGAAGGAGCTAATGGAACTTGCAAGAGAAAAAGGTGCAGAAATTTTGATCTTTGTTGATAGTGATTTGAGGAGCATAACTCCAGAGTGGATTTATAAATTTGCAAAGCCTATTGTTGATGGCTACGATTTTGTTGTTCCATATTATATTAGGCATAAATACGATGGAACTATAACGAACAACATCGCCTTTCCAATGACAACCGCTTTGTATGGATTTAAAGTCAGACAGCCAATTGGAGGAGATTTTGGAGTAAGTTCAAGGCTCTTTGATGTCTATTTAAAAAATGGAGAAGTTTGGAAGACTGACGTTGCAAGATTTGGAGTTGACATCTTTTTAACAACTACAGCAATTGCAGAAGGGTTTAAAGTTATTCAAACGGCGTTAGGTTTAAAGATTCATAACCCAAAGGACCCAGCAGAGAGTCTAGGCCCAATGTTCAATCAAGTTGTTGGGACCCTATTTATGCTGATGAAGAAATATGAAAATGTTTGGAAAAATGTGAGGGAGATTACGGAGGTACCTCTAGTAGGAAAGGTCGAAAAAGCAGAACCAGAAGAAGTTAAAATTAACCTTGAGAAACTAAAAATTAAGGCAAAAGAAGGATTTGAGGAGAATAGAGATATTTTGAAGAAAGTTCTTTCAGAGGAAACATTTGGAAGTGTTGAAAAAGCTCTAAAAACATTTGACTTCGATGACATTCTTTGGAGCCATGTTTTATACGATGCTGCTGTTGCTTACAAGAATGGAATATTAGAAAAGCCGGAACCACTAGTTCCGCTTTACTTTGCAAAGACAGCAGATTTCGTTGAAAAAACTAAAGACATGAGTACATTAGAAGCTGAGAGGATCATTGAAAGAAGAGCAGAGATATTTTTGAAGGAGAAGGATTACCTCCTATCAAAGTGGTAGCTTCACTAGTTTGTACTCTTCTATTTTTAATTTGGAAGAAAATTATAAAAAGGCTAGATTTTTGTTTTGGCGGACCGGCGGGGATTCGAACCCCGGACCTGCGGCTTAGGAGGCCGCTGCCCTATCCTGGCTAGGCTACCGGTCCTCAGTCCAAGAAGGATTGAAAAGGGAAGAATATTTAAACTTTACGGTAAATTATGGAAAGGGGGATGATAGTGATAGATGACTTGGATAGGCAAATATTAACGCTCTTACAAAAAGATGCTCGTCTATCTTATAGAGAAATCGCTAAAGAGTTAGGGATTGCAGTTGGCACTGTGTATAATAGAATTAAGAGACTTGAAGAGGAAGGTGTGATAAAAGGCTTCTACCCAAAATTAGATTATGAAAAGCTCGGTTATGGTCTTACAGCTATAATTGGTGTTAGAGCTCAAGGAAAAAGGATAATAGAGATAGAAAAGGAGATAGCTAAGGATGATCATGTGATGTGCGTTTATGACGTAACTGGGGAATTTGACATAATCGTTGTGGCAAAGTTCAGAGGAAGGGAAGATATGAACAAATTCGTAAAGAGTGTACTGTCTATTGACGGAGTTGAAAAAACGACTACCCATGTTGCAATGGAAATCGTAAAGGAGGATATGAACTTAAAGCCTTAACGAAGTATGTAATACGAGTCTTTCATTGAGAGAAATCTTCTTGAAAAATCCTCTGTGCTCTCTGCAGGAAGCTTGACTTTTTTCCCATTTACATACCCTTCAAAAACTAAGGGCTTGTCATCTAAGGAACTTTTTAAAAGCTCTTTAAAGCTCTCGATTTTTGAAAGGGCTATTGCCTTTGTGACAATGTAATCTTTAAAGTCAGTTACCTTGATCGTTCCTTCCAATTTTATGTCTATGCCACAATTCTCTGCTGAGCAGTGGAAAGTAAAAGGCTTATCGATTTTTGTATTAACTACTATAGTCTTCCCCATCACGTTATAAAGCATAAAACGATCCATGTTCTTCAGAGAATCAAGTTCCTCCTTTAGAAGCTTTCTTTCAAAGTTTATATGACCCTTTAAATGCTCCTCAATATTTTCCATCTCAACTCCACAAATCGGACATTTCATTTGCTAACCCTCTTTATAATGAATTCACAATAACTGTCACCTTTTGCTTCACACTTAACTTCATCCCCTTCCCATTTTCCACCAATAACTTCTTCTATTATTTGTGTTAATCCTCCAACATCATGGAGGTGAATTTGTTCTCCAAAGTTTGGAATCCTTGGGAATAGGTTTTTAGCTCTTATTATGATTATATCTTCCTCCATGTGTCCTATTTCAAGTGTTCCCCCACCAGTCACCTTTGTATCGTGAATTATTCTTTTCAAAACTTTATCCAAGCTTCTATAAATCTGCAAATACAGCTTTCCACGCCCTAAAAACTCCTCCCTTCCCCAGAAGTACATGAATTTCTTGGCAGATTGACTGCCGTAATACTCGAATAGACTTTCTATTAACTTTGCCTCGCTCTCCTCGTCTATTACTTGAACCCTTTGGTTTCCGCTCCATAAAATTCCCTCATCGTCTAAATAGAGAGATTCCTTTATCTTCTCCAAGCTTTCATAGTGCTCTTCATAGGATTTTATTCCTTCATCTGTCTTTATGTATTTGAAGTAATCCACGGGTCCGATTGGATGTGGAGCTTTCTTTATCCTCACCTTATCATCTTCAATGGAGATCACGTATCCAAAAGGCAAAGTTAGGAGAGAGAACTCTGTGGGAGATGCAAGCTTTTCAATGAATGAGGTTACGGTTACAATTCCTTCTAAGAGAAGGGAGTTTATGAATCTAACCGTTATTTTAAAGAACTCATCTTTGCTTGGAAGGACGGCGTAAAGAATTGAGAGATCATCTATAACTAAAAAGTTGTATCCCTTTGAAGTTAATTCTCTCCTCAGGATAGCCGTTGTTATGGGCAAATCCATTGGGTTTGAAAGTACATCTTTTCCAACCACCTGTGTTTTTGCATATAAATTTGTGTGTCCATCTATAATCTTGAGCTGCTCTTTTTCTATGAACTTATCGTAATCGATTTTATACTCTTCAAGCCATTTTAGCAGACTCTTTGGGCTCTGCTTGAACTCTACGAGCAATACTTTGTAATCTTGTTTGAGAAGGGCAAAAATAAATTGATGCATCAAAATCCTGTGATCATCATTAAAAGAACCGGAAAACATTATGCTGTTCCCTTCTCTAATCCCTCCTCTTAGTATGCTATTGAGCATTCTTATTTCAGTATTTATCATAATCTCACCAGCACATCTACGGGAATATTATACTCCTCCCTGAGCTTATCGACAAAGTCTCCAACACTAATTAGGAAAAACATCCCAATTGGAACAGCTCCAGCTTGTTTGCACATGTCAATTAATGCTCTTTGAGTTTCACCGCTCCTTATAACATCATCAACTATGAGAACATTATCACCCTTCTTCAATGCCCATTGGGGTAGATAAAGCGTCATGACACTTCCAGAAGCACTTGGAACATAGTTGACTTCATAAAACTTCTCTACTCCAACTTCTTTTTTCTTTTTAGCATAAACTACATCAACGTTTAATTCGTCTGCTATATGAACCGCTAAAGGAATTCCATCTGTTGCTGCTGTTAAAACCTTTGAAACATCCTTTCCCATGTATTTTGAAGCTATCTCTTCAGCAATTAGGCTCATTAAAGCGGTATCGCTTAGTATTTTCATATTGTCAAAGAGTCCGTGCTCATCGAACTCTATTCTTCTCCTAACTTCTTCTTCAATATTTATGTATGGTGAAAGCATTTGCAAAAGCTCTTTTGCTCTATCTGTGCTTGGTAGGACTTTTCCTCTAACGTAACGATTAAGCACAGTTATTGGCAAACCAGTTATTTTTGACAGATCATCGTACGTATACGTCTTTTTTAAGAGCTTAAGAATCCTAACTACTCTAAGCTTTTCTTTAACTGCTTCTATTTGACTCATATTATCACCTCTCTTGGATTCATGATTGACAAAAAAATGTATAAATAGGTTTCGGTTATATCAAAATCTCATCGCAATACAATGTTGTGCGTTTATAATTCATGGCGTTCCAGCAGCTTTTGGAACTCGAGTATAGTTTAATTTCCTTCTATATTCTTCAATAACTTCCCCAAAGTACTCCATAACAAATTCAAAATTTACTGGTTTTCCATCTCTATCCCCTACTCCCGGACAGTTGGGATCTTTGACATATACCTCAATTATGTTTCCTTGTTTTACCAGCATGAAAGGATAGAGCTTGCAAGCTAAAGGTCTGCTCGGATATATCTTGCATCTGCTGTTTTCGTCTAAAAAGGGACATAAACCATCGAAAGGTCTCTTTTTCAAAGCATAGCCAATGAATTTGTCTCCTCTATAGAACATCTTGTTGTAGTCTACAAATTCCCAAGCATTGAAGCCGAGATCTTCGATCCTCATTATATCCTCGTCTCTTAAGGGTATATCGAGTTCAGCACAACACTTTGCACAGTTTTCCAAACATCTAAATTTAAAAGAGGGGTCGTAATCAACTTTTAAAGTGTCTAAATGAATTATCGCGACTAGTTTTTTCATCTCCCCACCTCTAAACTCGATATGAACTTGCTATTAGCGTTTCAGTCATTTCAATCTCTCTAATCTTTCTCAAAATGGTGTCATGAAACTCATCTAAAGCCTTGATGTTATCAACTTCCACCCTTAATACTATGTCATATTCTCCGTAGACCCTGTATATCTCTTTAACTTTGGGACATTCCTTTAATTTGTTATACACTTTCTCCTCATTTCCGGGTTTTACTATAACCAAAACAAATGCCTCCATCATATTCCAAACCCTCCAAAATTCATTCCACCTAATTTTCTTGCCATCTTTGCCAATTTTCTCCTATTCATACTCTTAAAGAATTTTTTCATCTGATTATATTGCTCTAATAGCTCCCTCACATCTCTAACAGAAGTCCCAGAACCTCTTGCAATTCTTTTAATTCTTGAGTAATTGATTATGGAAGGATTCTCAAGTTCCTCTTTCGTCATTGAGTCCATAATGACTTTAAACTTTTTAAGCCTTTCTTCACTCATCCTAACCATATCATCTGGCAATTCATACCCTAGCCCGGGTATCATCTGTAATATTTGCTTTAGAGGTCCCATCTTTTGCATAGCTTCTAATTGAGTATACATATCTCTCAAGTTAAACTTCCCACGTATGAATTTCTCAATATCCTGTTCAATTTTTACTTCTTTGCTCGCTTCTTCAAACTTTTCCAAGAGTCCTTGAATATCTCCTAAACCAAGCAATCTTGAGACAAAGCGCTTTGGATCAAAGGGTTCTAAATCATCAATTTTCTCACCAACGCCAATAAATTTAATTGGTGCTCCCGTGGCAACAACTGCAGATAATGCTCCTCCTCCCTTTGCACTCCCATCGAGCTTTGTTACTATTATTGAACCGATTGGAGTCGCTTCTTTAAAGGCTAAGGCTTGGTTATATGCTTGCTGCCCGATTGTTCCATCAATTACTAAAATAACTTCATGGGGTTTTATTGCACTGCTTATCTGTTTCATCTCTTCAATTAGTCCCTTCTCCTCTTTATGTCGTCCAGCAGAATCAACGATAATCACATCAACTCCTTTTTGCCTAAAATAGTCTACACCTTCTTTAGCTAATTTCACCGCATCTTTTTCCTCTGGATTCCCGAAAACTTCAATTCCAAAGGGTTCAGCGAGTTGCTTTAGTTGATGATATGCTCCGGGTCTCCAAGTATCTGCACAAACTAATCCCACTCTATAACCCCTCTTTTGCAGATATCTCGCCAATTTTCCAACACTTGTGGTTTTACCTGAACCTTGAATACCAACCATTAAGAGAACAGTAGGTTTTCCTCTAATCTCAATTGGCTTGGCTTCTTTTCCCAAGAAGTTTGTCAGCTCTTCATAAACTATTTTGATTATGTGCTCCTTTCTTGAAATTCCAGGGGGTAATTTTTCTTCTAACGCTCTCTTTTCGATTTTTTTCGTCAATTCAAGGACTAATCTAACATTAACATCACTCATGATTAAAGCTCTTTGAATATCTCTCACAACTTCTTTTATTACAGCTTCATCAACAGTTCTAGCACGAGCAAGCTTTTTTAGGGCGTTATTTAAGGCTTTTCCCAAATTTTCTAAAGCCACTTTCACCACCAAAATAAGAGATGTAGATTAAGTTTATAACCCTTAGGTTAATGATATGAACTTTAGTTTCTACCCCCTGTGAAGTTGTACAATCTATTTAGATTGAGAGTCAGATCAATTCTCCTGTGGAAATCGGACAAGTACTTGCAAAACTTTCTTTCAGTCAGATTAGCAATCTGATTTTTGATCTTCCATTGCATTGCTTTGCTCAAAAACTCACGTACTTACAAATTTTCAATGACTTAATGGGAACCACAACTTACTATTTGTGATTGTTATATATTCTGTTCAATCATCATAAAAATGTCAATAGTAATTATGGAATTATAAAGAAAACTTTAAATAGTATTAAGAACACGAACTCGATTGGTGGTTTTCAAATGTGGAGGAAGGCTTTAGTGTTAGGGCTAGTGTTGATGACTGTAGGAATGGTAGTGGGTGGAGCAGTTGAAAAAGGGAAATTTGATATAGCATATGGGATTTATAGGTGGCACAAAACAGGAGATTGGCGACAAGCTATGGGTGGGGTAAAGGCAGGCACTGCAGCATTAGGAAGCGCTGCAGTAGCCACAAAATTTGCTCTAAAGTTTGGTTTAAAAACTGTAGCAAAGGCAATACCCTATGTTGGTCTTGCGGTGTGGGCCTAGGGGGACGTTATATGAAGGGATCTATTAGAAAGTACATTGGCTTACTTGTCGTTGGGTTCATAATGGCTTTTGGAACAACTGTGAGCATAGCGTTACTCTTTAACGACTTCCTTCCCATTAAATCAGTGACAGACTTCCTTGGGGCAATGCTAGCCTTTACAATAATATACGCAGAGCTTGGATATGCCATAGAATTCCTCCTACCAATGGCAAAGGAGGCTCAAAATTGAAGGAGAAGCTCAACAGGCCTATTTTCCTTTCATCTCTACTATTTTTTATTGGGTTTCTCCTTGGGATTTCACTCTCAACCCATTATAAAATTCATGAACATGAAAATGTCAATATTGCCCCATTTTTAGAAAGAGAGTTTAGTGAAGAAAAGCTAAGTTTTTCTTATATCTTCGCAAACAATTTCAAAGTTATTCTTCTCCTTTCATTTGGCGGTGTTTTGACTTTTGGGGGTTTGACTTTTCTAAACTTAATCATGAATGGAATTAACTTGGGAGTATTATTCCAGTCTTCCTTAAGCTTAGGCGAAGTTAAAACATTCTTTCTCCTAATCTTCCCCCACGGCATTTTCGAAATCCCCGCTTTAATTATAGCCGGAGCAGCTGGCTTCAAGATTCCTTACGAAGCCTTAAGATTTGCTTTGGGCAAGAAGGAGGAGATGATTAGTGAGGAGGATGCTAAGGAATTCTTCAAGCTTGTTGCTATCTCGATGATTTTAATCTTCATTGCTGCTCTGATTGAGAGTACAATAACACTTAAAATTGCCGAAAGTTTGGGGTGATTAAAATGTGGAGAAAAGCTTTGGTGTTGGGACTGGTGTTGATGGCTGTGGGAATGGTAATTGATGGAGCAGTTGCTGAAAAAGCTGAGATAGGAGCAATTAAAAGGCATTTTGCTAAAAAGATGTACAATTACTATATGGATTAATACGAAAGAGCTCTTCTTAGAGGAGACAAAACTATGGCAGAATACTACCATGCAAGGGCTGGACGATATGCTCTGGAGTTATCGGATGCAAATTCCATGATTGGAGTTGGTGTTTCACTTGTTGTTGGGGGAGTTGGCATTGCTATAGCTAGTGGTGGTTTAGGTGCAGTATTCGGAGGAGCCCTTGCAACAATCGGTGGTGGACTCACAGCATGAGAGGTGAGCTTAATGAACCCAACGTATTATCCTGTCCTCTTTATTTCTTTGTTCTCATTCATATTGCTTAACTACAAAAAGTTTGGGGATATCTCACTCGAGAGCTTCCAAAAAGCGGGAATTGTTACATTTCCATACCTACTTTTAGTTATTATGCTCAAGATTAATCGGAGAATCCCATTGAATCTAATGGCTTCAGATGCAATGACATTTGCAGTATTTGTCTCGATTGTTATATTGGAGAATTTAAAATTTCTCAAAGATGCATCTTACATTAAACGGGTAGTGATAGCTGGATTTGCTTTGTTCATGTTGGTGCTCTCTCTAATAGTTCTCTATCAGGATTTTACTATGCCTACTTCGTTGAGGTTGTGAAGTGCAGACAAATAATAACATTAATGAGAAGGTGACCCTCTATGAAAAGCCAGATAAGAGTGATGTTCCTTATATTGTCCCTTTTAGTATTCTCTGGGGTTTTCTTTTGGGTTACTCCTTAGCGGCTGACTATAAGCCTCCAACAGGACTCCTCACCCTTCAAGGCAGGGAGGAAGCAGACCCTAAACTTTGGATATGGTAAAGATGTAATGAAGAGGCGCTATATTTTTTCAAGAAGTTTTCTTCTTTTTTCTTCGTATTCTTCCTGAGTTATAATGCCCATGTCATAAAGCTCCTTAAGCTTTTTTAGCTTTTCAATTGGGTCCTCCTTTTCTTTAACAAGAGTTGGAACTGAGCGCTGTACTCTTATTGCCCTGCTTACAGTTTCTTTTGGTTTATGAATAATCCATTCCTCACTCATCAATTTCTTCTTTCTTTGGATTGTCACTGGTTCAACTGCTATCGCATTTAAAGCATCTCTAACTGCTTCTATTGCTTTCATAGCTTCATTTTTGTCAAGTCTTGAAAGAGAAAGCTCTTCTCCATCTTCTTTTTTAATAACGAACTCTGATGAGACTTTGGTAGCTTTAAAATACACAAACTCAAGTTTTTCATAGGGAACCGCTATTAGATCGTATCTTCCTAAGAGCTTCTCGTCAATATATAGGATGCGCATATTTGTCACAACAAGCCATTTGGGCTTTGCTTCAAGGCTAAACTTCTTTTTCACGGTGTAGAGAACTTCCTCATTTGGGAATAGATTTTCTAAAATTCCTTTTGGCAACTTTTCTTCGGCCATAAATATCGCCCAAAGAATATTGCAACTCTTCCTTAAACTATTTTTCGATAAAAATAAAAAATCAAGCTAAGGCTTTTCCTTTTGTCTCTTCACCTAAGAGCAAAACATCCACTGCACCAACTATTGAGACTATTGCAATAACGAGAACAGCAACTCCAACGGTGTAACTTTCCATTAATTTTCCAGCTATTATTGGAGCTAAACCACCTCCTATTCTTGCCATTGCTCCAGCCCATCCTGTTCCAGTACCCCTAACGTTAGTCGGATATAGCTCTGGTGTGTAGGCGTAAATAGCTCCCCAAGCACCTAAGTTGAAAAAGCTGAAGAGTATCGCACTGAGCATTATTAAATTTACATTGCCTGAACTTGCAAATTTATAGAACATAATACCAGCTAAACCTGAGATTAGGAGATAACTTGACAATGTCTTTTTCCTTCCAATCTTTTCAATTAAATAGGCTGCACTGTAATAACCGGGAAGTTGAGCTATAGCTGTTATAATGAAATATTGAAAGCTCTTAAAGACGGTAATGCTTAGAGTTGAAGCTAGGAACTTTGGTAGCCAGATGAAAAAGCCGTAGTATGCAAAAGCAATGCTGAACCATGCAACTGTCAGCATTAATGTTGTTTTTGCAAATTTTTCCCAAAGTTCCGCTATTGTAACTTTTTCATGCTTCTCTTCAAGCTTTTTGAGCTTTACTTTGACTCCAAAAATCTTTTCTATAATTCTTTCGGCTTCTTCAACTCTACCCTTAACAAGCAAAAACCTTGGAGACTCTGGAAGGGCTAATAGTATAGGTAAGATTAGCAATACTGTACCGCCAAAGAATAAAAGGTTTCTCCAGCTCGTTCCGATTGCCAAAGCGACTATTCCAATAATTATCGTTCCTATCGCCCAGAAACTTTCCAATATTGATATCATAGCTCCTCTGATTCGTTGAGGCATGAACTCGGCAAAATATGAACTTGCCACTGGCAATGAACCACCTAAGCCTAAACCAACTACAAAACGCAAAGCTATAAGCTGATCTAAGCTTTGAGAAAAGGCACTTATTATTGAGCCAAGCCCAAAAGTTGTCACTGCAATCGCTAAGCTCTTTTTTCTTCCTATATAATCGGCTAAGCTTCCAAAAAGCCAAGCTCCAAAAAGCATTCCAAATAAAGCAGCTGAACCGAGGGAACCTAATTTAGCCAAGCTCCCTTGAAACGCAGGTTCTTTTTTTAGTAGAGGAATTAAAAAACTTGCAGCTATAGTATTTATTGCTATAAACGCCCAGATTGTTCCCAAAACTGCTAACAGATTATAGTGAAACTTTCCGAATTTAGCCTTCTCAATGGTCTCCATACGCACCACCGAACAAATGTTCGGTTTTATACATTTAAAACTTTTCCTAAGAATAGGCACTTTTATATGATCTTTGGGGCATTAATTGTAGGGTGATAAAATGAAAGTGCATTATGAATGCCTCTCATGCATGATAAATCAAGCTCAAAAGATAGTGGAGTTCAGCACTGATGATTTAATAAAAAGAAAGGAAGCTATGATTTTTACAGCAAAGCTGGTTGAAAAGTACTTTAATGAAGATTCAATACCAGCGACAACTGGAAGTGAGATATTTCTTGAGCTTTATGAGTTCCTCGATGAGGATGATCCCTTTAGAAAGTATAAGGAAGTGTCAAATAGGTTAGCAGAGAAGGTTGTTGAGGATTTAAAGAGAAAAATTTCCATAGATTTGAAAACAGCCCTAAAGTTGGCAATAGCTGGAAACGTAATAGATTTTGCCGTTGGCTATGAGCTAAAAAGGATAGAGGAAGACATCTTAACAATGCTCAGCGAAGAGCTTTATGTAGATGAGAGCGATGAACTCTTTGAAAAGCTGGGAAAAAGCAAAGTTCTTCTTTATTTGACTGATAATTGTGGTGAAATTTACTTTGATAAGCTCTTTTTAGAAAAACTCAAGGAAGAGTTTCCGCATTTGGATATTTATGTTGCTGGGAAAGAGGGGGCAATAATTAATGATGCAACGATTGAGGATTTAAAAAATGCCAAATTTGATGAAATTGCTGAGATAATCTCAACAGGAACAAGGATTGTGGGAGCTCCATTTGATAGGGTTAGTAAGGAATTTAAAGAACTCTTTGAAAGGGCAGATGTAATAATTGCAAAAGGACAGGGGAATTTTGAAACCCTTAACGAAATAAAGGAGGATAAGATCTTTTATCTACTCAAAGCCAAATGTAAACCGATTGCAAGAGAATTGAAAGTTCCTCAAGGTTCTATGCTATGCAAAAAATCTAAGTGATGTTACTTTCTCTATTTTTAAACATTAAGGCAATTGTCGATATTAATTTTAACGAATAGCGATTAGAAAGTCTTTTATATTCAAAAGTAGTATAATATATTGGTGATATCTATGACAACGGTTGTTAGAAAGGATGTCAAGAAATTTTTTGAAAGCCTAAAAAAACATTACGGCGATGTTTGGCATCTGCCTAGGAGTGAATATTTAAAAAAGCCTGATTTTGTTGTTGTTGATCCAAAAACAGGTAAAAAGTTAAAAATAAGTTTTGTTTCATTAGATGATGGTGAAGTGGTTGGAGTAGTCTATGACGAATTAAGTTGATTTTATTTTTTCGTTTTCTGTCGTAACTACTTACGTCTGTTTTTAATATTTTATGATTAAAAAATAGAGCAGCAATTATCAACAACATTTTAAGCCTTATTTCCAAGTATTCTTAGGTGATGCAGATGCCAAGAATAGCTATTATTGGTGGTAGTGGAGTTTATGATCCAAGACTTTTGGAAAATATAAGAGAAGAGATAATAAGAACTCCTTATGGGGAAGTTAAGGTTAAAATTGGAGAATACAAAGGGGAAGAGATCGTATTTATGCCAAGGCACGGTGAAAAACACAGCGTTCCGCCCCATAAAATAAACTACAGAGCAAACATTTGGGGGTTATATGAGTTAGGGGTTGAGAGGATTTTAGCAACTTCCGCAGTCGGCTCTCTAAATGAAAATATGAAACCCGGAGATTTTGTTGTTTTGGATCAGCTCATCGATTTTACAAAGAATAGAGTTTATACCTTCTATGATGGTGAGGAGAGTCCACATGATAGGAAATTTGTTGCCCATGTTGACTTTACAGAACCTTATTGTCCAGAGCTTAGGAATGCAATAATAAGAGCAGCAAAAGAGCTTAGATTCCCCTATCATCCAAAGGGGACTTATGCTTGTATGGAAGGACCTAGGTTTGAAACTAAAGCGGAGATTAGAATGCTCAAGATTCTAGGAGCAGATGTGGTTGGAATGACCCAAGTACCAGAGGCTATATTGGCAAGAGAGCTTGAAATGTGCTATTCAAGCGTTGCGATAGTTACCAACTTTGCAGCTGGAATAAGTCCAACAAAGCTCACCCATACAGAGGTTGTTGAGCTAATGGCGAAAAAAAGCGAGGAGATAAAACTGTTATTAATGAAGGCTATTGAATACATTCCAAGGGAGAGAAGGTGTGGCTGTAAAGATGCATTAAAGGGAGCTACTGGGGATTAGTTACTTTTGATTTTTCCTTTTCTGTTTTAAGGATGTTTTTAACAGATTGATTCGAAAATGGTGGACAGAATCTCCTAATTGTTAAATGGTTTAAAATCATGAGTTTACTAGGCTAGGTTATTGAGTATATATGAGAGTTTGGTTAATGCAATCATAGCTCTACTTGAGTTCGGAACATTTTACTTAAGGTAACATTGGAATAGTACTATCTATGATCTTGAAGTACAGGCAGATAGAACTTACTCAGAAGATAATTGATGACATTAAAAACTCTTAAAATAGTGGAGTTAGGAATGTTTTCTCTTCTTTTAATTTTTAAACTTGGTAAAAAACTTTATGATTGTTACTTTAGATTCTTAAACAGCTCTTTAAATTCAGTAACACTCTTTACATCTACTCTGTTGGATGAGATAAGCCTTACAGTCTCCGTAAGATTGGGCTTTTTATTCTCTATTACTAAAACACCTCTTCTGGATATTCTGGCAAGATTGAGAACACTGCCGATGCTGTGCTTATTAAAAGCTCCTAATTCAACTTCAAAAGCTAGTACTTCAATAGGATTAACGTCTCTAACTGGATTAATCCCCAGAAATCTTAAGAACTCCTTAAACTGAATCTCAGTATCAACAGGCAATTCTAGGAGCCATACAACATCATGCCGAATAAAAGTTGCTCTCTTCTCAAACTTTTTGAGCCAGCTTGGAGTGTACTCAACCATAGGGATGAAACCATGTTTTTTTCCGAATTCTGCTAACTTGTGTATTATGTTATTGTGGAGATTATCTCTCAAATGTGGAATTTTGAATAATGTTGGTTTCCTTGTAGATAATACCTTGATAGGAGAACTTTTCATATTATAAATGGCTTCTTTAAGCTCTTCTATTGAAACAACAAAAGCATCACTCACTCCAGAAAAATGTTTTAATGTCCTAGCTATTCTTTCAGCTCTCTCTTTGTGCATGTAATCTGGATGTTTTGGATTTTTACTAGGAACAACATTAAAAGAATATCTGAACCCAGCAAGCTTTAGATTCCAGATTTCACTCATGATTGTCTTTGAGGTGGCATCTAAAGATGTAATTTCAAAGGCTACATATGGATACAATGCTCTTGAACCTTTCCAATAACGCCATAAATCATATACTTTGCTTATTGCTAATGACTGTTCTTCTGAGAGTTGATAGAACCAGACTACATCGACTATTGGTGAGTATCTTGGATAAAGATTTTTTAGATGATACTCTTTTGTAGCTAAGAATCCAAATTTATTACCTATTTTAACAAGTTCATTTTGCAAATTGGCATGAAGACTCTTTAAGCCCATTTACAACTCTCCTTATGGTATTGTATCATAACCTAAAGTTTCTACTAACTTCGGATGGACTTGAATTCCAGAAATATATGTTATACAACTATTGAGAAATTTTTGTAATCTCTTGATTTTGATCCTGTGTAATCGTTTATTCTCGTAGAAAGGAGCTAATAACTCTTCTAATTCTTTTGTAGTTTTAGGAACAGATTTGTTTTTTATTATTTCATGTATCTCGGACCAATAGACCCTTTCCGCCGGTTCTTTAAACTGATAATCGTTTAAACCTATAGCAATCATTAGAGTGGCAAACTTGCCAAATCCATATCTTTTAAGTTGATCTCTGAGTTTGAATTCTAGCTCATCCATAACAATTTTGTTCCATACATTGGTGGAGATTTTAGATAATATCTTTGCAATGGAAGGGGCAAAAATGGTCATTTGTTAATACCCTCCAAGTGATTCTTAGTTAAATGTTAGATTTTGTCATTTATATCGTTTAGGATAGTTTGATCTTATACTTCTTCTCGTTTATAGTAGGCTTCAACTTCGGAATTAGAGGCTTGAACTTGACATTCCAACGATTGGAGTTTAATCTCAATCATTGGCTGATATATCTAGTTTAAGTGTGGAAAACTCTTAAAGATCTTTGAAAAGGAAGTATAGGGCTCTACTAACAATTTCAAAAATGTTGATGTAGAAAAGGTTCTCAACAAAGAGTACAGCTTATTCAGATTGACCAACAGATTTCTAAAAGAGCACTTATCCCAAGAAGAGATTGAAGAAGCTTCTAAGAATGAGTTGTGGTGCGGTGGCCGGGATTTGAACCCGGGCCCGCGGCGTGGCAGGAGTGGTGGAATAAATATAAGGAGCAATTTGGCGAATGGCTCTCACAAAAAGTAGCCGCAAAGACAGCGAAAGACTACTTAAGAGCACTTGAGAGATTTTTTGCTAAGTACAAGGTACACAGCTATGAAGACTTGCAAAAAGCATTAATCAAGGAAAACTACAAGCGTAACCTCTGCAAGGCACTTAGAAATTTCATACACTTCTTGAAAGAGATAAACGTGATTACAAGGGAAGAGCACGAGCAGTTGAAAGAGATTATCAAAATCAAGCAAACTGGTAAAAGAGAAATCTACATCTCAATTGAAGAGCTCAGAGAGGCTTATGAGTACTTCAAGAAGCATGCAGATGTAGATACTTTGCTTTTCTTCAAGCTTCTTGTTTATAGCGGAGCGAGGCTCTCAGCTGTTCATGACATGCTCACAAACTACGATGCTTCAAAAGTCATTGTTTTTGGCAAAGCGGCGAAGTATCCACTCATGGGGAGAAAAGGCACGAAAGCAGCCTTTTTCGTATACTTTCCAGCGGAGCTTGTACATGAGTTAAGCCAAGTAAATGTGAAGTACGATACGATTAACAAGAAGCTCCACTATGGGCGCGTTAATCCCTCAACGATAAGGAAATGGCACACTAATTTTCTCATTGATTATATTGACGGATATCTTGTGAACTTTATTCATAGCAGAGTTTCACGCTCTGTTCTTGAGAAGCACTATCTCGATTTGATGAAAAAAGCCGATACGGCTTATTCTCGCGTTGTTGATAAGCTAAAAGAGGTGTTGGAGGAATGACATACAAAGAGGATCTCGTAGTCCTCGGCATAGGGATTTTGTTATTCGTAGTAGGGTGGGTTATCCTAGAGCATGCGGAACCTCCTCTCTGTGTTCAAAATACATACAAGGCAATTGAATGGGCTGAAAAAGAGCTTGGAATAAGGGTTGCTTGTGGAGGCACTTGCATGTATGCAGTCGATAGGTACTTAGAAGCCCACAATTTCACTGATAAGGAATTTCCTACGTGTTGTTGGGCTTCTGATGAGGGTCCACCGATGAGTTGGGATGAAAAAGTTGGTTTTGGACTCACTAGTATAGGACTATTAACAATCCTCGTTGGCATGATCTCGTTGGGATGGGATCTCCTGAAGATAAACTTTACGAGCTTTCCTCCTCGCCGTGAACGGCGAAGCTTCCAGCCTGCAAAGGAGGTGAAAAAATGAGTTGGGTTTTTTGGATGGTAGTTTTATCTGGATTGGGAATTGTTTCAATGCTACTTGGTTTGAGGCTTGGAAGGACAATAAAGAAAAAGGCAAGAAAATAAGGTGAAGAATTATGGCTGAAGTGTTAGAGTTAGAACAAGCACAAAAGATAATATTGCTGAAATATTTCAAAGAGAAAAAAGACGATTACACATATATTAGAGAGAACGAAACATTGAGAAAAATAGTTGAAAGATTACAGGAAAAATACGAGCTTAGTAACAGAGCAAAGGTCTATGAACTTGCTGTTTTATCTCTTTCACTTAGGATACCTCCAGAGAAACTTGCTCCTCTTTTGAAGATGAGAACAAGAAGTGACTCGAAGAAGTCTCTACTCAAGGCAATCGAAGAGCTTGTCTAACTTTCTCACACACTTTCTTTTTTGTTTGTCATAGTGAGCAAGATTTTCCAACCATATTAATTAGATTATATTATATGCCTTAATTTAGAAAGTTTGACAAACATAATAAGCATTGTTATGACTTCTTTAGCCCAAAGAAAGCGTTTGACTAAGTTATTTAAAGATTTGGGGCTAATTTTTCTGTTGGAATCCTATTTGAGGAGGTGGGCATGTGAAGTTTAAACTACCGACGCCAATTTTGCTTGTTTTGAGTTTTGTGGTAGTAGGGTTAGAGAAGGCACAGGCAAAGGCACTAAGTAGGCTTGAGAAACTTGAAAAGCAAAGAACACCAGTCATCATGCCTTGGGAAATAAATTTCGCAAGGAGAAGAGGTTCATTAGATCCAAGAGTTGGTGCAGCATTAGCAGCAGTTTTTATTACAGCTTTCATTGCAATTATGGTTGTAGCACAAGTCGAACCAACAGTTTCTGCAAAGATTTCAGCAAATAGCACTTTCTATACACCGTATCAAAATTTCCTTAGCTATACAGGACAAGGTTTCGAGGCATGGGGTCTGACAATATTAGTATCAGTATTTGGAATGCTCATAGGTGCAGTTTACGCTTTTATAGGTAGAGGCTGATCCTTTTTCTTCAATTTATTTTTGAGGTGGGATACTATGCTGTTGGAAATATACTTAGTAGTACTCGTAATTGCAGCAGCAATGTATATTGCTGGAGCGAATGGTGATAATCCACTCCTAATTGCAGTGGGGAGTGCACTTTTTTTAATTGCTGGAATTTATAGCTTTGATTTAAACGTAATAACGGATTCTGGAAGTGTTCTTCAGCTTGAAGGAAATGAATGGGGACTGGCATTTATGTGGTGGGGTGCATTCATAGCTGGACTTGTTTACACGGTTGGAGTTTTCTTAGATCAAAATTGGGTAAACACTTTCAGGAGGGGTAGAGGTGAATGAATTTAATGAATATCCACAATTAAATCCATTGGATGACGTTCTAAAGGAATTTAGAACTGAAATTAAAGCAACACCAAGTTTTGAAACTAATGACGTTATTATTAATGCGATCAGAGACAGTGAAAGATATTTCCCAAGTCGCTTGGAGAAACTTATAACGCTAAAGGATCCAAGTTTAAGTCTTGCTAACTTTTCTGAGAAAGAAATTAGCATGGTTAGGGCATCACTCGCAAAGTTAGAACTCATTGAGCTGTTCCAAATTCCAAAATTTATGGGAGATGAACTAAAAGCGACGATTGAAGACTTTGAGATGCTTAAGATTTATGTTAATGCTCATCTCTCAAGAGCAAAGAGCGGACATCTATTGGATAAAATAAGTCAAATCTCGAAAGTCATTAGTTATCAGGCAAATATCCCTCAATTACCAAGGAGAAGAAAGTTTTTCCCATTTGGGGGTGAGTACTAATGGGCGTACCTGTTGTTGTCAGTTCAACATTCCTTATAATGATGATAATGACAATTTCAGTACTAACAACAGTCTCAATAATTGCTCTTGCTCTTGGTGGAACTGTCATTAAAGGAAGGATTCCAGGACCAGGTAGTTTTTACATCCTGCACGGTGCAATAACAAAATTTGGCTATACTAAAGATATTATTGGAAACATTCTAAGGATAAAGGTTGGAAAATCAAAGCTCAATTTCATTGTTAATCCTGCTCACAAGACATACCTTTGGGGTAAACCACTCTACATACTAAGTGTTGAATATGGTACTTCAATACATCCAAGCATGTGGGCAATTTTAACAGCTCTCAAAGAGCTTGGAAGAGATGATTTGATTAAAAAGTATCTTGAGCTGAACTACGACTACAATAAGTTGTTAAACTCAATGAGTAAGATACAGGACGAAAAGAAACTCAAAGAAGCTGAAGCAACATTAAAAGCACTTAATGATGAGTTAAAGCGGACAGAACAGGAAATGAGGGCTTTTGTTGACAAGAATGCACAAGTAGTTGAAGTAAAGGAAAATATGCAACTTGAGGAGCTCAAGACTAACAGACAAGTTCTTGTTGTCAGACAACTTGATCTAAACCTAATAGGAGAGTACTCACATGGAGCAAGCGCTCCAAAAGTTACTGGAAATATGGACTTATACGCACTACAAATGAGCTCAGTCCTCAAGAGCGACATTGTAAAATTCGCATTTGCGGTATTCTTGGTTCTTGTTGGTCTTGCATTTGCAATAATGATGTTAAAGAGTTTTGGAAAACCACCGCAAGTGAATGTTGAAATCTCTCCAGAACTGCTTAGACACTTAGCCGATCAAACAATACAAAACACCACAAAGGTGGTCAAGATATGACAAAATTAGATGTCTTCTTTGAATACGAAGCTCAAGCAATAAAAAAAGATATGGCAAGACCCCATGAGGCTTTTCGCCTCTACATGACTTTTTCTCTTTTAGATTTAAATTCCTCTTTAGCTCAGTTTAGATCAAAATATATTAATGGGAAATTTGATATTAAACTCTTCCAAAATCTTCAAACAAGTATTGATGAGGTTTTTACACTCATTGAGCCAAAGATAAAATCAGATGAATTAAATAAGAAGGAAAAAAAGGCGTTCGAGATTTACAAGCACCTCAAGAGTTTCGAACTCAAGCCTGAGCAGATATCCTTGGATGTCAAAGCAAATGTCCTCATTATTGTCGCTGAGGCTCTTGTTAAGTTTGCAGTTAAACATGGACTATTAGACATAATGCAGCTTGAAATCCCACAAACCCTCTCAGTGGAGGAAGAAGAAAATGGCGAATAAGTTCTTCGAGATGATAGGTAGAGCATTTAAAGTTGCAATGAAGGAACAAGAGGATCTTGTCATTCTAGTTGATGGGAGAGAAAGAACTGGAAAATCTGCACTCGCAAGGGCTATTGCTTATTATCTAAGAGACAGCTATGGAGCGAGATTTGAGCTTGAAAACAATGTCTACTTTACAGTTGCAGACGTTGCAATAATGTTTAGGCGCTTAAAGAGTCAAAAACAAACGCCAGCAGGAACTGTTCATATCATTGACGAGGCTCAGAACGTTTTACATCATAGAAGAGCAATGAGCTCACAAAACATACTCTTTGATGAAGCTCTAAAGTCAATTGGAGCACTAAAACAAGTCTTTATATTTTGTACTCCTGCATTTTGGGAATTAGATGTTCTCCACAGACGTACAGATATTTTAGTTCACGTTTACCGTAGAGGGTATGCAGGAGCATGGATTCCTCCAAGACTTTGGGCTTTGCTAAAAGCAACAACACAACTGAAGAAATCTGGAAAAATAGTAAGCTTTTCTCAGATAATCGCAAGAAGCGGCATTGTTCCAACAATGAATTTCAAGTTTTCAGCTCCAAATGATGAAGAAGAATATAGAAGGCTAAAGAACGCACATGTAAGGGCATTTGCAGGTCATATAGGAGAAAAAATCATCAAAAAGCTTGGCATTGCAAACGCATTTGATGAAATAAGCGAGAAGATCGACGGTATTGACTTAGATCTACTCCTTGAACAGGTGGTGAGATAATGGCACTGATCTTTGTTGGAACTACAAAAACAAAAAACGGACAAACAAGATATGTTTATTATAATCCAGAATACAACATAACAGTTAATTTATCTCACCCAATCGAGAATTACGATTATGCACAAGCAGAACCACCAAGAGAGGAGATTGTGGAAAAGTATAAGAGAGATATAGCTATTTTTAAAGGTGCAATAGATAGGGGAGATCACTATGAGATACAGCTTGAAAAAAGATCTAACCAATATGTTGAAAAACAAGCAAATGAGGCATTATTTAAAGCTAAGTTGCTTATAGAAACTCAAAAGAGAGATAGATTTGTTAGTGATACCGGTTTTGTGGCAGTCAATAAAAGGGTTCCTGTAAAAAGTGAGAAAAATACTAATGTTCAAGAAGAAGATGACCTTTCAGGAAAATCTCATTCACTCGGCGACAAAACAAAAGAAGAGCAGTTATTTAGAGGAATGGATGCATACTACAGAGGAATATACAAAACTAGAGAGTTTTTAGGGCTTAACAATGACCAAAGCTTGTTTGAGCAGAATAAGTCAGATTTCTTAATTGGAACACAAACAATGTCATTTGAAGAGTTACAGAGAAACAAGCAAGCAGAGAACTGGATATTCTCACCAACACAGTTCGTTATTGAGAGTTTTGGAATAGAGAACACACCATATACAGGTGATTCTAGAGCTACTTGGGCTGTGAAAGAAACCGGAAAAGACATCGTTCAAGGTGCAATAGGATTCTTTATGTTGCCTATAGAAATTCCAATACTCTTAACACAAGCACCAAAGATTTGGATAAACAGAAAAGCAATAAAAGAAGGATTCATACAAAGCTTTTATAGTGGAGAGCTTTTTGGTGAAGTAGCTGGTGGATTATTGGCTGGTGGAGCATTCTCAGCACTCATAAGCAGCTCTAGAGTAAACAATGTGATACAAGCGAAAAACGTGAATATTAACAAAGGAGGACCAAGACTTCCTCCTTGGGAGAAAGTGTTCTCTGGTCCAGAACCAACACAAAAGCTAATTATTGACCCACAAAAAGGATACATGCTTATCCAAAAAGGTACAAAATCAATTGAAGTTTACAGTAAAGGTGGGATAACAGAATGGTTGCTAAAAGAGGGAGATAAAGTTGTTCATTCTGGATGGTATGCAAGAGATGCAACAGGTAAACTAAGCTTTTTCAAAATCCGTAGAGGTGCTGCAATTATCCCACAAACAATTCTTGTAGAAAAAGCAAAACAAGATATAAACGTCGCAACTCAGCTCATGAAAAGGGGTGTTCAAAAAATTAGCATCTCTACTGCTGTGATTGGTGCTGGAGCTACTCTTTCTCCAATGTTTCAAAGAATACGCTTCAAAGAAGATGAAGATAATTTGATAATTGGAATTATTCCTGAAATTAAGGATATACAAGAGCAAGAAGTGACTAGTAGCATTATACAAGGCAGACAAGGCAAAGAGCAAATAAGATCCACATACAAAGTTGAGCCAAGCATATATGAAATCAATAAAAATATGTTTAAGTTATCATCTAAAAAGGAAAAAATTCTCATAAACAAACCAGAGCAAAGAATAAAACAAGAGCAAGAAATAATTGAGAAAACAAGAACAATTCAAGAAACAAATATACCTCAAATGATTTTATCAAAGCAAAGTATGAAAAAGGAACTAATTTCACAAAAAGTAGCGCTAATAGCTTCTGCAAGTGTTTTATTAACAAGACTCGCTAAAACAAGAGTACGTAGAAAGCCAAGATTTCCAAAAGGAGAGGTTGCTATTTTAGGTTTTTATGATTCAGCATGGTGGAAGAAGTCCAAGCGACTAAACAAGAATAAAATCTTTGTTCTTCCAAAGTTTAAGCCATCAACAATTTTACCTTCTCCTAAAAAAAGCAGGAGGGGTAAGCGTGGGCTATTTTAGAGAATCATTTCTTGGTTTGATCTTTATCTTTATAATAATCTTTGTATTTTCAGTGCTCTCAGTAGTTCTTGGGTTAATTAAGATTCCAATCATTGATGTTGCAATGGCTAATCCATTGACAGCTCCTTTAGTTAGCTATTTTCTCACTCTCTGGCACCAGACACCTTTAGTGCTGATTTTCGGAACATTCATTGCAATATTGGTAGCAGCATTCTATGCAGAGAGTCAACAAAGAAAAGTCATGTGAGGTGAGAACAATGTACAAATCTTTATCTTTATTTTTCATTTTTCTCATTTCACTCTCATTAATTACACAAAAAGTTAGAGCAGAACAGATTGAATATTTGAGCTTTGAAGGCTTCACACTTACAAGTGATAACACAACCATATCAATAACACATACAGTGGATGAAAGTGGATCCTGGAAAGTCTTGAAAACAATATATGTTGATTTGGGAGATCAGAAATATCTCGCAGGATTTAGATTAAAGTGGCATGCTTATCTGGTAGATGATAGTGATGGAACTCTTGAGGGAGTAACATACAATATCAGAGTCAAAGTGAACGGCAATGTTGTATGGACCGGAGTAAGTGATCAAATAAACGAAGGATCTCAATACACCGAATATCATGAGGATATCCAACAATTATTCGATATTTATGGCAGTTCCTTTACAATTACAATTGAAGCATACAGATCAGGAACACTTGCTCAAGGTGACTTCTATACAACATTTGATGCAATGTATATCTACTTCACCAATGACAATGTTGGAATAAAATCAAAACTTACAGAGCTGAAATATATTCCACCTGGTGCTGATAACACTATCCAAGGCTTTCTCCTCAATAGAACCGAGATTTACTTGAATCAAATATACAATCTTACAGAGGGAGCTTTAAAGTTCTGGCTTAAGTGGGATGGCACAAAAGACATTAGAATTCTTGACAACTTAGGAATAAACTCAAATGGGTATCTTTATGTCCAGGATAGCAATGGTAATACATACATTTTAGACGGAATAACACCAACAATTGGAGCTTATGTTCAGGCAGCATTTGGATGGAAAGCAGGATATGGATACATTATTCTAAATCAAAGCATCATACGATTTAACTGGCAAGGAAACTTCACACTCTCAAAAATTGGAGACATCTCAAACACAACAGGTACAATTATAGATGAATTGGTTGTTTTTAATTCATTCATAAGTGAGGATTACATCCTAAACATTGAAGGAACAGAAAGCTTCAGCATAAACATAAATGGCACTATCTACAAGGTCTATCCAGATGGTGGAACTCACCTTCCAGTTCCAACGACAGTTAGCTTTTATGATGCAAATGATACGTTACTAGCTTACTATGACTGGTACGGCTCAAACAAGATTTACGATGCTCCTAATGGTACATATAAAGTAGTTTTAAGCGCTGGAGGTGTAAGCTCAATTTACATTGTTAACGCTTTAGAATCAGATATTGCATTTCTTTCCTCTGATGCAAGCGGAGTAATTGAAAGCATTTCAATAATTCCAGTTGAAGCAGGAACTCTAACAATCAAAAATACTAAAGGACAGATAGTCTATGCTGATACTGCAAAATCAACAAATACGGTTCTTGGTGTCCTTGGAGGAAAATATTACATTAAATTCACAGATTCAAACAACATTACAAGAGCAGCAGCATGGTTCACTTTTAGTGGAGAAGGTATCACAATATTACTAAGCTCATCCATAGAAGAAAGAGGTGGGCTTTATGCTGATGCTTGGTGGGATGCAGAATCAAAAGTTGTTAAAATTGAGTTTGTTGACGATTTAAATGCAACAAACTACTTTAATCTAAAAATAACATTCTCAAGGCAAGGACAAACAATTACAACTTACAACATTACCGAATACTCAAGATATTATATAGGTTCATTTATCCCTCCAGAAGATGCTGATTTTGCATACATTGAAATAAAAGGAGATAATGGGTTTGAGAAAACTTGGGGAGTTTGGGTAAATGAAGCGTTAGGAACATCGAAAACTTCTAACACCGTATTTCCAGTTGCTGCACTTATAGGAATTTTTGGCATCGGTGGACTTTTAATAGCACCAGCACGATTTAAATTCATTTCTCCACTTATCGCCACGTTTATTCTTGGAATTGGGAAGATTTCTGGAATAATTGACACTCCAGCATGGCTACTCTCAAGCCTCATGGGAATTTCGATCCTTAGCTTGATAATATATAGAGGAGAATCGAGGTGAGAAAATGGGATTAACAAATGCTGGATTAAACTTCATGTATTTTATATTTATATTAAACATTGCAATTGCCATAGTTGGATCAGTATATCCAGACTTTTCTTATATCAACCTAAACGAGCAACCAGAGCTGCAACAAACACTTGAGAAAATTGAGAATATCAATCCAGACACACCCACACCTTGGGGAGCATATGATGTTGTAAAAACACTTCTCTCTAATATCATTGGAGGTAACTATCACCTCTGGCGAGCTCTTGGAGTAGATGAGACATGGGCTTGGGCTCTTAGAGTAATCACATACTTGAGTTACATAATTGTAATGATCTCAATAGCATGGGGGAGGTTGTTATAAATGCTACCAATTGTTAGGAGAATTGACGAAACTCAAAAAATTGCACTCGAGTTCGAGCTTAAAAGAATCAAAAAACTTGCACATAACAATGAAGAAATTTTGAAGAGTGTTAGTAGAATAGAGAAAATTCTTACAAAAATTGGTGTACTGAGGTGATAACTCATGCGCAAGCTCTCACTTCTTATCTTGTTTTTAGTGTTATCAAGCTTAATCCCATTAATTCAAGCAAACACTAACGATCCTTGGGCGAGTGTTTATAGTAATTGGCTTTATAGGAGAGAGATAACAATTACAAATAATAACGCGTATGATTTAACAGATTTTCAAGTAAAGGTAACTCTAGATTCAACAAACTTTGACAGTTGGAACAAAGTAAACGCTGATGGAAGTGATATAAGATTTGCAGACGCACAAGGAAATCCCTTAAACTATTATATAGAGTCTTGGGATGCTACAAACCAACAAGCTATAATTTGGGTTAAAGTGCCCTCAATTCTAGCAGGAGGAAGCACTACAATTTATCTTTACTATGGGAACTCACAAGCGACAGATGCAAGTGATGGGAATGCAGTTTTTGAGTTTTTTGATGATTTTAATACGTTTGATAACACGAAATGGGAATGGTACAACCTTGATGCTGCTCCAACTGTCTCAAATAGTTGGGTGGATATTGATTATGATAGTTCAACAGGTTGGAATTATTTCAGAAGTGTCTGGACATTTCCAAATACGGATGGCTATATAATAAAAGCAAAAGTTAAGCATGTGTCAAACTATCCTAATGCAGGTAGTATTTTTGTAGGAGCGGCACCTGACAGCTATCAAACATACAACATTGGAGCAAACAAGAAGGTAGTTTCAGCGGATTTTAATGTGAGAGTTGATAATACCATTTATAATACAATATCAACATTTCAACCAGCAAATGGGGATATTTTCACAATTGAAACAACGTTAAAGAGTAGTGAAGTGATTGGAAAAGTAACATATGGTGGACAAACGTGGACAACTTCATACGCCACAACTGTGAATGTGCAAGGGTGGAGGATAACGTTTTTCCAGTTTGGAGAACATTATCAAATGGATTACGTGTTTGTCCGCAAATACACCGACCAAGAACCCTCTACTACGATAGGAGCCGAAGAAGTGAATAATCCTGTTACAGTAACTTTTGATTTCAAAGACGATTTAGGGAATACTCTCAATGGCGTGGATGTTTACATAGATAATACTTTTTACGGAACTTTTAACAGCGGTGATAGTGTTATAATACCTGCAGGCACTCATACGTTTTTAGCTCAAAAGCAGTATTATGTTGATGCTCAGCAAACTTTAGACGTTCAAAGCGACACTACTCTAACTCTAACGTTAGATAGACAAAGCTATACGGTTTATTTCTATGCTTATGACGTGAATAATCAGCTAATTAATAATTTTACAGTTTATGCGAATAATTCCCTCTTAGGAACTTTTAACAGCGGTGATAGTGCTTTAGTTAAATATGGCACGTATGTCTTTAGATTCGAAAAAGAGCTTTACAAAAGCGTTACATTGCAGAAACTCATTAATGCAAACGGGATAATAGTGAATTTCACTAATATAATGCTTGACAACGTAAAACTAATAACACTGTATTTTTATGATGCCTCAAATAATACCATGCTAAACAACGTTAGCGTCACTGTAAACAACGAAACAAACTATCTCAATTCTGGAGAAAGTCTACAATTAGTTGAGGGAAATTATACGCTCACATTCTCAAAAGAAAATTATGAAAACAGAACACTAAACATCGAACTAACAAGCGATTTAACAATAAGCGTTTACCTTGAGCCGCAAGGAAATGAGACAACAAGTACAATTCCAGAAATCAAGCCCACAATTCCAGAAAACCTTTCACAAGCAATAGTACCAATAAATGAATATGCAAAAGCATTTTTAGACTCAGGCGGAAGTTTTGGAGATACTGTAGTGAACGCAATCAAAGCAGACAGCATGATCAAGCTAATACTCCCACAAGGATTTATTTTCGTGATAACAATCGTGGTCCTCTGGCAAACCCAAAATCCCCTCTCCGGCATTGGTGCTGCACTAATAATGCAAGCAATGTGGCTTGGCATTCTCAGAGAAAAACCAAACCTAACCAACAGCGGAGTAACATTCGTTCTCTTTGTGTTTTTAGTAGCTTGGACACTGTGGGACCTATTCTATAACTACTCACGTGAAACGTGATGGAGGTGATGTTATGATCCAAAAGAAGATTCAAAGATGAAACAAGGGAAAAATGGTGATATTATAATCTGTTACAAGACATCACGGCTTATATCCTCTACTATCTTGCCTATTTTCTCAATGAGTTCATCAGAATGCTCCATTATTCTTCCAACATATTTTTGTCGTTTTTTAAGAAGTTTTCTCAATTCTTCATTCTCTTCAGAGTACTTGTTAAAGAAATCTTTTAATTCTCTCCATAACTCTAGATATTTTTCATATGGAGTCCCACTAGTCCATTTCCTATTAAAGTCATGTTTGCTAAAATTATTAATTATTGTCTCAAGTTTTGGAGCCGTAATGTTTGTTTTTAATTCCCATTTCTTGAGGATTTTCAGTAACTTGATCTGAAGAATTTTATCGCTTAACAATACCGATTCTATTTCTCTAAGAATACTCATCAAATTAACAATCTCTCTATTATAATTATCTATATCCACTCCGTATTCTTTTAGTAAATCATTTGCTTTAACAGTTGCAATATAATCCTCACCCATTGTGAGAAGGGTATCCTTCAATATTTTGGTTGGTGCCGTAGTAGATACCGTAGGAGATATTAAATAAATAGAATAGTTTCCCTCATTAAGATTATTCTTATTTTCTATAATTAATTTTTTAGTTATGCCAAGAGCACCAATTACTTTTTTCATAACGGGCATGAGCCTGTCTTTTCTAATCTCCTCAACAGATTTCCTAGTAGCCTCAGTTTGAAGTGCTATGAATATGATCATTAATATTGTTGTTATGGTACCTGTTGCACTTAGATAAATTCCGGCAGTAGGATATTGCTTGAGTATAACTCCTATAATCACAGCAAGAACAACTATCAATAGCAGAAGGAGTATTAATGTACGGAAATAAGTATACTCTCTGTGCATCTCCTCCCACCAATCTTTTTTTGTTTTCTTTAATTAATAACAGTAACTGCGCTTTAAGTTATAAATAGGGTTTTAGCTTTTGATTGTTATGATATATATTTCAAACTCTTTTCCATTCTTTTCCAATTGGATTTCCATTTTTCCATTGTTTTCCATTTCAATTGGAAAAGATTCCCTTGCTTCTTTTTCTATTTCCGTTGCGGAAATACTTGGAAAAATTATTTTTTCCAAATTTTTATATGTATTATATCCTCAAGCTCTTGGATTGTGATGAACAAGATCTCTTTGCCCTAAAAGATGAAGTTTTCGTTATATAATATCCACTATTATAGTATATAGCATGTAGAAAAAATTTTATAAAATTGATACTAACTCTTTATTGGGTGAAGAAGATTGGCAGAATTAAAAATACAGATTGAGTTTGAAGAACTTATAAAAAGATCAAGAGATAATACACGCTTATATAACACTATAACACTCTATGAAAGACTTGAGAGAATAGATAACTTCTACCTAAACTTACGTAGGAAAACAAGACATAAAGCAAAGAAAAACTATATTCTACGTTCAAGATCAATTTGAAGGTGGGAGCCTTTTGGTGAATTGGCACGACGTTCTAAACGCTATAGAAGATTTTCCTAACCCTTATGACCATTTCAGGCAGAATCTTTTAAAAGATATCTACGAATACACTGGTAGGGATACTATTCTTTATGCAACAGCTTGGATGGATCCAACTAATCCTCCACACTTAGTATCACTAACAGATATTGACATAGAAGGATTCATCGAAATTACAAGAAATCTAAAAGGAGACGAACTAGATTTAGTCCTACATAGTCCTGGTGGTTCACCAACCGTTGCTGAAGCCCTTGTAGATTACTTAAGAGAAAAATACAACCACATACGTGTCATAATCCCACAAGCTGCAATGTCCGCTGCAACCATGATAGCAACCGCAGCAGATGTCATAGTTATGGCATCACACTCCTCGTTAGGTCCAATAGATCCACAGTTTGTTATACCAACAGAAAACGGTCATCAGATGGTATCAGCTGAAGCAATCCAAAAACAATTTGAAAAAGCAAAGAAGGAATGTGAAGAGAACCCAAATGCAATAGCCGCATGGATACCAATATTAAGGCAATATCCACCAGGTTTACTCATAGAATGTGAATATGCAACCGAACTGGCAAAAGAACTTGTCCAAGAATGGCTCGAAAAATACATGTTTAAAGGAGAACAAAATGCTGCTGAAAAAGCACGAAAAATAGCAAAATACCTCTCAAGCCATGAAGATACAAAAGTACATGACAGGCATATAACTCGCAAAAAAGCCCAACAACTAGGATTAAAAATAGAATACTTGGAAAATGATTCAGACTTCTACGATAAAATAATGACACTCTATCACACTGTCACACTAACATTTGACCAAACACCAGTTGTTAAAATCTTTGACAACCATCTTGGAGAGTCCATCGTTAGAGTAAAAAGAAGAGGATAATGCAAAATGTGAGAAGTCTTTATTTTGAATTTGCATGTCTTGCAAAGTTGGAAAATTATCTTTTTGCACAATTTCTTTATTGTTTACAATTTTTCCAAATCACTTAAGACATTTTCTAATTTTTCCTTTACTTCCTTCAAAAACTTAATCTCAGGTTCTGGAATCTCATCAGTAAATGATACTGCCAAATTTACTAATGTATACAACCTATTGAGCATTTGAAGATCTGCATAGGCTTCATCAACAAGATAATTGGTCCTTGATGATAATTCATAATATAATTCAGGAGCTTGAGTTATGAATGTCTCATAACAAACAGTTAAATAAGGCGTTAGTTCTCTATCAGTTTTTTCTTTTTTCTGTAAAGACTGAATACTGTAATCTAGTCGTTTAATATTTGTTCGAATTTCTTCTCTTAACGCTTTAATCATTCGTTCTTGAGTCTTCTTTTTAGAATACCAATGTTGGGTATGAACCCCTATTAGGGCTGTAATGGCACCGGAAAGAAGTGTGAGAAAAAAAGTTATCCAAACCATATTGTCCACCAACACCACCTCATGGCATTTTAATTAAGAAAATCCCAAGGTCCTCAAAATCTCCTCTTCTAATTCTTTATCACTCATCTCCTCGACCATCTGAAAAATAGGTTTTGTAATTTCCAGAAGTTCCTTAGGTCTCTCCCGAATAGTTTTTAAAAGTTGGCTATTGCCTCTACTGTAATCAGAGATTAAATTATTGTATTTCCTTATTTCCTGAGGTTCTAAACCATGCGCCTTAAGGAACTTCTCGATGAATCTCGAAACTCTCCGTATGAAACCCTCTTCTGCAGGAGAAAGAGAAGACGTGCCAATCCTATCCTTGTATCTCTTCGAAATAAACAAGTAGGGCTCTTCAACGTTTTGATAGCCACTAGTTGCATTTCCTTCCAATCTTAAGACAAGGTACCTAAGATATTCAATGAGATAGTTTTTGTATTCTTCAATATTCAGGCGTTGTTTTTTCATTTCAATAAGAGTTTCATTCATGATGGCCGTTTCTTGAACCATTTGTTTTACCATATCATGAGTTAGTTGAACTTGGGCTGAAGTTTTTTCAGCCATTTCTCTAGTAGCTTTTGTCTGGAGAGCAATAAAATACACCATTATAACAGTAATAGCAACGCTAGTAGTCATGATCATCAAATTCCCGAGTTTTTCCCATACATTTCCAGAGATAATGCCATACACTGTTGTTAAAAATCCGAATATTATTGCAATGAAGTAGAATCTAACGAGAAGAGCGAGCCAATTTTCAAAGTTTTTATCCTTTTCGGAACTTTGTTTAGCATCCATTTTAATCACCCCATGGCAACCTACTATCTAAAAGATTGTCAGAGTATCCTGCCAAACTACCTAATAATTATCTTCCTCCGACCCTGACGAATAACTATCTCCTGCCTACGACCACTCTTCTTTACTTGGGCAGGAATCACAACAGTAATTGCACCCAAGGCTTTCAACTGATTAACAAAGAAATCAAGCCCTACATCCTTTCCAATATCAAAAATAACTGCAATAACACTACTGAAATACATTTTGTCAGTTGTAACTTCCCCAACAAGGTTTTTCAACTTTTGTTTTCCGTCTGCTACTTTGACTTCAATAGCTATCTCATCTTTAATAAGGATGTCAACTTTTCCGTGTTCAAATGGATATTCAAGCTTGACAACTCTCTTACCAAGCTTGGCTGAAAGCCATGAAGCTAATTGATTTCTCAACTCTTTTTCATCTCTCACTATACCCATTGGTTCGAATTCAGTTATCATCTCAAGTACTTTAGAAGATTCATTCCTAAATTCCTCTTCAAACTCATCAACTTCATAAATATCCCTCAGAATTTCCTCTTCCCCTCTCTTTCTCTGCTTTTCCTCAAACAACTCTTGCCTAAACTTCTCAAGATCTTGAACAACGTCGGAATATCTCACCTTGTACCTCCTGGCCAAGTCAACAACTTGCTGAAAGCTCAGATTAGAAGCAATCTTATCAACAATTGCTCCCTTAGAGCGGAGACGTTCACGCTCTCCCGTAAATGGATCCTGTCGATAAAGGGATATTCTTTTAGAATTAGCAATCCTCTCCAGCTGCTTGACCGTGAACCTTGAGAGAATCTCCCTCTTTGCCTCACCAACTTTCCTACGCCATTTCACTTCCTTTGCTGCCCTATCCACAGCCTTCTTCGTGACTTCTCCCGCTTTCTTAAGAAAATCCTTCAATCCCATATCACATCACCAAACAATACAAAAATCAATCAGAAGAAATCAAACGGACCCTTCTTTTTCTTCTTAGACTTCTTTTTAGAACCAGACGATGATCCAAAAAGATCTCCAAATCCCAAACCAAATCCACCAGAAGATTTCTTCCTCTGCTGGCGCCTTTTAGCACGCTCTTCCTCTCTCTTAAGCTTACCCATAAAATCAAACGATGCCGGATTCAAAGCCTTGCCAAAAGGAGTATCAATCTTGTGGACCTTAGTAATATGCTGTTCAAGACCTCTCTTAGTCTTAAACCACTTACCACAATAAGGACACTCCGGCACTTACATTCACCAAACAAAATAAACAACATCTCAAAATATAAACTTTTTCACATTGAAGAGAAGAATTATTTAAGGTTTTGATTTTTTCCTAAGTAGAGCTTTACTTATTAACTTCTTTGTTCAAGTCCGGAGGAATTCTATAAGTCCCAAAGTGGCAGGTTTATAGTCTAGAAGTTCCACTTCTACATAATCTCCATCTGAAATTTTAAGAAGTTCTCTTGCTTTGTCGGGAATAGTAATCAAGCCTCTACTTCCAACTTTTGCTTCAAAAATTACTTCTGGACCCGTTCTTATTATCACGCGCTTTTCTTTTTCTTTAACACTATCTACCTTAGAAACTTTTAGTTTTACAATGTTACCCTTCTTTATTCCCAATATCCTTCGGGTTATATCAGGAATAATAATCCTACCTCCACTAGTGACTTTTGCATGATATCGAATAATAGATTCCTGAGATTCGCTCATTATCCTCCCTCCATTTGTGATTTTATCATGATATTATGAAATTCTCACGCATATTATTTATGATTTTTGATATGTGTAATTTTCACTAACCGAAAAGTATTTAAATAATGTGATTTAATCACATAATAGGAATTATTCGGGTGATAGCAATGGAGGATAGAACTCCAATCGTAAAATATCACACAAGAGTTGTAAAAGGTGGCAGAATAGTAATTCCAAAGAGCACTAGAGAACTTCTTAATCTAACTAGGGGAGATTACATAAAATGTAGAGTGGCAAAAATTACAAAGATTGTTAAAAAGAAACCAGTAGTTGGAAAATATGCCACCATTTCTGAACGTTTAGAGGACAGAGGACTAATAGTTATCCCTAAAGATATTAGAGAAAAGCTAGGGATAAATTTTGGGGATATTGTACAAGTGGAAATTCTTGACTATCACTCTTCTCGGTGATTTTTATGAGTGCTGAAATTGGAAAAGAGTACTTACAGTTCTTAAAAGACATGGGGATTCAGAGAGTGCAGGTTAAGAAGATCCAGGATCTTGCACTGAGACATTACCTAATGCTCAAATTTGGCTATTCTGAAAAAGACTTCATCACAGTTCAAGAACTAGAGAATATTGTAAACAATAAAGAAATTGTGCAAAAAGATAATTTTCCAACTTTGCAAGACATGCAAATTCAAAATAAAGACTTCTCACATTTTGCATCCCAAATGCAAAACAATGCAAAACTGCAAATCCAAATGCAAAACAATGCAAAAGACTTTGAGATATTAATTGAAGCTGTAAAAAAGGCAATTGACCTAAGAAGACCAAATGAAGCTATACCAATTTTAGCTCTTTATACTCTTCCTTCACATGAAGATGGTAAAGAGAAATTCTATGATAGAGAGACAATAGAAGATAAAACCAAAAAGATCAATCAATCCTTGGGTAATAGATATACATCTACTACACTATCTCAGGCTATTTCAAGAGTTCTTAATAATACTGACATTGTTCAACCAACTGAGATTAGAAAAACACTGTACTATAGGCTTCTTGATGATGTTCGTAGGGATATTGATGAGCAGTTGATGGTTTTGCTTCAAAGGGAGCAGCTCAAAGAAGCAAAGGCTTTAGCTGATGGTAGGGAAAGGGAAGAGATGATTAGGGCTTTTGCAGATTTCTTTAAGAGTTATTCTGTCCGTTTTGATGGAAAAGATAAGCTGATTTATCGTGATAAGATTATTGAGGCTTTGACTACTTTGCCTATTAAGGCTATTGATGTTGATTGGAAGCATTTGAATGCTGCATGTCCAAATACCGCTAGGGCTGTTCTTAAGGATCCTGAGGAGGCATTACTTGCAGCTCAGGATGGCTTGAGAGTAGCCATAGAGGAGATTCAAGATGAGTTGGGTATTCCAGAGGATTCAAGAGAAGTTCTTGATATTCAAGTCCGCTTTTACAATCTACCAGAGACTTTAATGCCAAGACAAATTGGTTCTAATCATATCAATCGTTTTATCCAAGTGGAGGGCGTTGTTTCAAGAATATCAGCGATTCAGCCATTTGTAAGGAAAGCAGTCTTTGTCTGCAAGCAATGTGGTCATGAAATGATTCGCATTCAAAAGCCTTTTACTTTTATGGTAAAGCCATCTAGGTGCACCGATTGTGGAAGTAAGGATATGGTTTTAGATGAGGATAAGAGCGAGTTTGTGAATGCTCAGAGGATCAGGATCCAAGATAAACCTGAACAACTGTCTGGTGGTGAATTGCCAAGGCACGTTGATGCCATTGTTCTTGGTGATTTGGTTGATAAAGTGAGACCTGGAGATAGGATTACCCTTGTAGGTATTCTCAGACTTAGGGCTGATTCTTCAAAGGCTACAAAGCTTCCAATCAAGGAAAAAGCTTTGATTGTGAATAACATTATCTCTGAGTTTGCCTCTTTTGAAGATATTGAAATCACTCCGGAGGATGAAATGAAAATTAAAAAGCTTGCTCAGAGTCCAACACTTATTGACGATATTATTGATTCTATAGCTCCTGCGACGAAGGGTATGAAGGAAGTTAAGCTTGGTCTCGCTTTAGCTTTGTTTGGAGGAGTTCCAGTAGAGTTGCCTGATGGAACTTGGCTTAGGGGAGATATTCATATTCTTCTTGTTGGCGATCCGGGAACTGCTAAATCTACAATACTCGCGCAAGCAGCTAGTAAAGCCCCGAGAAGCATTTACACCAGCGCTCCAAACTCAACCGGTAAGAGCCTGATTGCAGTTGCAGTCAGAGATGATGTTTCTGGTGGTTGGATTATTGAAGCTGGTGTTTTGACAATTGCTGATGGAGGCTTCGCGTTCTTAGATGAGCTGGATAAGATGAGTGAAGAGGATAGGAACAAGATCCATGAGGCAATGGAACAGCAAAGGGTGGGTATCAGTAAAGGGGGAATCACGACTATCATAAACACAAGAACTACAGTTATTGCTGCAGCTAATCCAAAGCATGGAAGATTCAACCGCTATAAACCAATTGTTGAGCAGATAAAACTTCCTCCAACGATCCTTAGCAGGTTTGATTTAATCTTCACGATTTTAGATGATCCTGATGACAAGAAAGATCGTGAGATTTTTAGACATATTGCAAAGATTAGGAGTGGTGATACTGAGGTTGTTAAGCCTAAAATTTCTCCAGAGCTTTTGCGGAAATATGTTGCATATGCTAGAAAGCATGTTTTTCCGAGACTCTCAAAAGAGGCTGAAAAAGAGCTTGAGAAGGCATATCTCAATCTTAGGAACTTGTTCAAGAAGGTTTTGCGAAATGAAGCTGAAGGCATGCGTGTTCAAGATATAACAACGGCAACGGCAAGGCAAGCTGAGGCTTTGATCAGATTAGCTCAAGCTGCTGCAAGAATGAGATTAAGTGACGTTGTTACAGTTGAAGATGCAAGAGTTGCAATTATGCTTATGGAGTTTATGTACAATACAACGCTCCGTGATCCTGAAACTGGACTACCTGATGTGAATTATCTAGTTGCGGGTGTTTCTTCGAAGGTTGCTCAGTATGATGAGATTGTGAAGGATGTAATTGTTAGGCTTTACAGAGAAAAAGGTGAAGCAACATATGAGCATGTTCTTGAGAAAGTGAGGCAAGAGGGTCTTACAAGGAGAGATTTAGATAAAATTTTGGAGATTTTGAAAAAAGAGGGTGAAATAATGGAGATTCGCGCGGATGTTTTTATTCCAACTTTAAGGAGGTGAAAGAATGAAAGGTCGGACCAAAGTTAAACATCTTTCTAAGTTTGAGGAGGCTAAAGCTAGGTGGGAGGCTCAGCAGATTCAGGTTCTTATTGATGATGACGAGGTGCCAGGGAAAGCTGAGGTTCTGGAGCTTGAGCGTGTTAAGCAGGTCCTTAAAAGCCTTGACGTGCCTGTGAAAATAATTATTGATGGGAAATACTACAAAATAAGGCTTAGGCAAAAGGTTCCTTATAAAAAATATAAAGAGATTCTCACCAAATTGCAATCCCTTGCCCACGCACATTGGAGCAAAGAGGAGAAGGCTATTCTCGTATCTCGTTATCAAATTCCAGAAACCGAAGTTCCTGAGGTTCCCATCATCAAAGTGGGGGTGAAAGGATGAGCGAAGCTGCTGTTGTTGTCAGGGTTGGTGATGTCAAATTTATAATTCCACCATACAATATGCCTCGTTTCATAACTAAAGCAGAATATGAGCAGCTCAGAAGCTTCTTTGCCCACTACGACTTTTCTTTACCAGAACTTGGGGTTAGAGAGTTCAAACCACCAGAGGTTGATATAGAATTTAAAAAGTTCAAGAAGTGGAACAATAGGGAATTTCTGCAGCTTAAAGGAAAGAGAAAGAGGAAGATTATCATTAGATACGCTCCTATTTTTGCGGAGGCAATCTATTATGGCTATCGCTCTAGTGGTGTTGCAAAGCTTAGAGCCTGGCTTGTTTTTGAGAGCTTTGATGGGAAAGAGTTCAAGGTAACGGCAATCTTGTGGAAGAGGAATGAGGGCTCAACAGGAACATGGATCTCCAGGAGTTGGGATAGGTGGAAGGTTAGGGTTGTCAGGAATGTTTTGAACGTCGAGACTGGAGAGCTGAAGGTCCAGGAGGTGAGGGCATGAAAGTAGTTGTTGAGTGGCGTGAGTTTGGGATTGATATAAGCAAGATTGAGAAGATCAGTTTCTATTATGACAGTAAGAGGCATAAGTGGATAGCTTACGTGAATTATGGGACAGGGGATGAATTTGAGATCAGTGAGAAGAAGGGTGAAGCTATTATTGAGTTCTTGAAGTGGCTGAGTCAAGTGTCTAAGAAACTTTCGACTCCAGGAAGTTCGAAGGAATCTTCGACAGTAGGACCTGGAGACGAAGGAATCTTCGACATGGACCATGTCGAGGAAATCTTCGAATCTCAAGGTGAGGTGGGAGTCTTATGAGGAAGCAAGTTCTTTCGTTTTATTCTTCTCAGCTTTCTCGTAATGAGTTTAGGGCAAAGCCTATTGAGGAGATAGAAGCGGTAAAGGAGTATATAAATGAGACTATAAAGGATGAGAAACTTAAGCGTTTTCTCGTTAATCAGCTTAATGATGCTCAGAACAAGCTTTTGTTTTCAGCAGTCATGAGGCAGCTGTTTCCTCATAACTTGATCATGTATGATATTGATGCAATTCCTGTCTTGGTTATGGATAATGGGAGGAGGAAACGTTATCTTGGCTTTTTCGAGCTGAAGTTTAAGCATGCTTATACAACTAAGGGCTTAAAGCTTACTGTTAATTGGGCTCAGTTTGAGACACTTTACTATCTTTCAAGGCTTTTGAACAGGGATTTATACTATTTTGTTAATGTTGAGTGGGAGGAGTTCTATTTGTTCAATGCAAGCAGAGTTGTTCCAAGATCAGAGGTCAGGGGAAAGGGAATTTCAAGAGATAGATATGCAGTTATTGAGAAAGATTTTGTTGTTAAGATGAAACCAGAAGAAGTTGTTGATACTTTCAAGCTTCTCTTTAAGGGGGTAGTTTGATGATTGAACAATGTTCAAAATCAATGGACATAGATGTACAGGATAGAGTGAGTAAAGGGAGAGATCTTAGCACACGCTTAATTACAAAATTGAACAATGTTCATCTCTTCAATTTTGACGCTTTCTTTGGTATTGTTTTGTTAATATAAAAGCAAAGGGGGTGGTTTGATGGGTTTGGTGAAGGTTTTAGAGGTTAAGAAAGTTGAGGTTGATTTAGAGAATGAGGTGATTGTATTAGCGAAGATACGATTCAAAGGAAAAGAATTGGAAGTTGCAGTTGAATTGACTTATGGGGCTGATGTCTGGCTTTTCAGTGTTAGCCAAGGGGAAATTTCACTCAGCATTCCTGAAGAGCTTCTTATTGCAGGAGCAGTACTTGTTGAAGCAAGCAAGAAAGATGAGTTCCTTAGAAGATTCATCAAAGATTTACAATGCTATTATTATAATGAACCTTGCATTGAAGAGGAGGCTTGAGCCGTGGCACAATTGTGCCTTAATTTTTCAGAATATTTCCTTGATGCTCAAGCAAGCCTGTATGGTAAGGGGTTTATAAATATGAAATCTTTATTTCACTATAGCACTCATGCAACTTTGAAGAAAAAAGGCATGAGAAAGCTTCTTTTGTCCTTGAGAAATAGCTTTATGAAAAAAACATTTCACGGGTGAAAATATGACTTCATGGTTAGATAAAGCATTTGAGTATGGAATGATAAAAGGCAACAAGCTGGCGTATGAAAACTTGCTCGAGAAGTTAAAAATAGAGCACAACGGTAAACTCTTCCTTGGAAACTTAAAAAGATTTGTTCAAGAAGTCGCGGAAGTAAGCAACATTTCAGACAGACAGGTTTACAACATGATCAAACGCCTCGAAGAGCTCGGAATCCTTGAGAGGGTTATCATAAACGGGAAAGATTACATCGCTTTTTCTAAAGCCTTTGGTTCCAGGACAATAAAACTAGGTAGGATCTATTGGGAATGGCTTAAAGCATGAGGTGAACTCCAAATGTTCATATATTATAATATAGACAGGAATAGTAGTGGGTCAAAATGGGCAAACGTGGGCATAAAAATAGCGGCTCTCATTCGGGAGTTAAAGCTGAAACAAGGCGAAAGAAACGTGTTCATTTGTACCTTTATGAGGATTTGGTCGCGGAAGTTAGGCGCAGAGGTTATAATCTCTCGCGGGTGGTTAATATGGTTCTTGCAGGAATAGTTTCGCAAGAAGATGCTCTCTCAAGGCTTGAAAAATTAGTGGTGGTGCGGTGGCCGGGATTTGAACCCGGGCCCGCGGCGTGGCAGGCCGCTGTCCTAGGCCAGGCTAGACTACCACCGCATAACTGCCGATAGATATTAGGAAAAAAGAAGGTTTATAAGTTTTTCGCCTTTCTCTTAAAAGGCTTAAAAGCTAAATAAAGACCATAGGCAAAATTTATAAGCAAATCCTGGAAACTTCATTTGGATGCCCCGGTGGCCTAGTCTGGATAGGGCGTGAGGCTGCGGACCTCAAGGTCCGGGGTTCAAATCCCCGCCGGGGCGCCATACCTTTTATTTCAAATCATCAATGGGAGGGAGTGTTTATGATAAAGGTCAAGGTCATCGGAAGAAACATTGAGAGGGAGCTTGAATTTAGAGAGGGATTGAAAGTTAAGGATATCTTAAAATTAGTTGGATTCAACACAGAAAGTGCCATAGCCAAGGTTAATGGGAAAGTTGCCCTAGAAGATGCTAAAATAAAAGATGGGGATTACGTTGAAGTAATACCAGTTGTCTCAGGCGGTTAAAAACAAATTAAAAAGTGAAGAGATTACTTTAGTTTTTCTTTCATGAACTTTTCTAAGTTGTCCATAGCTTGTTCAAGAATCTCGACAGGTGGCAAGAACACTGCTCTGAAGTGCCATTCTCCACCCTCTCCAAATCCAGAGCCGTGAACTACCAATATGTGGGCATTTCTTAGGACATCAAGCACGAACTCTTTATCACTCTTCCATTTGCTTCTTTCTTCTATCTTGGGGAATATGTAGAACGCTCCTTCAGGTTTTTGCGTGCTTATTCCTGGAATTTCATTTAAGCGCTTGTAAATGTAGTCTCTCCTTTCTTTTAGCTTCGCCATATATTCATCGAGATAGTCCATTGGACCTATTAATCCGGCAATCGCCGCTTTTTGCGCTGGAGTGTTTGGACAAAGCCTAATTCTTGCGAGCTTTCCAATTGCTTCTTTAACTTCAGCAAGCTTGTTTTCTGGATCAACAAAGTACATGTATCCTAAACGCCAGCCTGTTGCAAAGTAAACTTTTGAAAGTCCATTCATGACTATAACGGGAACATCTTTAGTTAATGAGCCTGGAGAAACATGCTTTCCTTCATAAGTCATTAAATCATAAATTTCATCACTTATAATGGGGATGTCATATTCTCCAGCTAAATCAATGATCTCTTTCAAAGTCTTCTTACCATAAAGAGCTCCTGTGGGGTTGTTTGGGTTTATAACTGCTATTGCCTTTGTTTTCTCGCTTATCTTTTTCCTCATATCATCTATATCTGGCTGCCATCCTTCTTCTTCAATTCCTAGATATGCTTTTGGAATTCCTCCATAGAACTTAACTAGAGCAACGTATGGAGGATAACTCGGCCCTGGAATTAAAACCTCATCTCCTTCCTCAACGATGGAACCAAAGATGAATTGTAATGCCTCGGTAACTGCTGCGGTTACCATAACGTCGTCAGGTGTTATGTTGACTCCATTCTTTTTCTTTTCCCTCTCTACGATTGCTTTCCTAAGCTCTAAATCTCCCTCGCTATCCCCATAATAGTTGTGCCCTTCCATAATAGCTTTACAATACGCCTCTTTCATGTGCTGTGGAGGCTGGAAATCAAACTTAACAGGATCACCAATGTTAAGTTTGATTACTTTTATCCCTTTTTTCTCAAGTTCTCTTGCAGGCAATACAACATCCCTGATGGCATATTCAATCCCCATCGACCTTTTAGATGCATGTATCATTTCAATCACCACGAAATTTTTTCAATAATTATTGGACATTATATCATAAAAGCTTAGCTATTTTAGCTAAGTTTAAAAGAGAATAAAAATAAACAAATTTAGGCGATGACGATTAGCAAGCATGCTGATTGATGAAGAAGTGAACACCCACTGAGCCTTTATACCTCCCAATAAGCTAATCCAATGTATTTATCTGCTCCTCCGTAGTAGATATAGATTTTGTTGTCATGCTCAATTAATCCTTCAACGAATACGACGTTATTTACCCATCCATTGATTTCCCATTCATAAGTGGGCTCTAGAATTGGCTTTTCTGTACGAGCTATTAGCTTTGTTGGGTCTTCTTTGTCAAATAAAGCAACTCCAACTTTGTATTTTAACGTATCCCCTTCTTTTCCAGCACTGTTGTATATTAGTAAAATTCCTAATTCTGTCATTATTGTAAATGGTCCTGGTTCTACAAGCACATTATCAAAGTTGTCTTTTCTTGGTTTTAGCACCGGGTTTTCAATGTACTCCCAATTTATCAAATCATTAGAATAGGCTAACCATATATTTGAGTCTCCAAAATACATAATATATTTCCCTTTAAATTCTCCCTTTTCTAGTTTCTGAGGCAAGATAGCACCGCTCTTTGTCCAGTCTTTTGTTTGTGGAAAGTCTTCAAAGACTACACCATGTTTTTTCCAATTTACTAAGTTTTTTGAACTTGCAATACAAAGCTTTGCTGTCTTGCCGTCATAACCAGTGTAAGTCATATAATATGTGTTGCCGACTTTTACAACTCTTGGGTCTTCAACTCCCATAACTTCATAATCATACTCTGGTTCTAGTATTGGCTCTGGGTGTCTCAAGAAGTTTATTCCATCTTGACTTAAGGCTAACCCTATCCTTCCTGTTATTTTATCCTTTTTGCTTTCTGCACGATAGAGCATGATTATAGTGTCTTTAACTTTAACAACTGTAGGATTGTAAATATTCTTTGAGTCAAAACCCTCTTTTGACGGCTTTAAAATTGGATGAGAGAGCTTTTGTAGAGGTTTAACTGAAAGAACCCCCTTATTTAAATTTAACACTTTTTCAATCATCTTGCTTCACCTCTTAAAATAATCTCTTCTCCGGGCTTCAAAAGAACATCTTTACTAAATGCGCTAATTTTGGCGCTCTTATCATTGATGACTTTAGCTTTCACTTCATCATTCTTGATTTCCAAGCTAAGTAATGCTCCCTTAAAGAAGAATTTTAGCTTTACTGATCTCCATTTTTGTGGGAGTCTTGGTGTAATTTTCAAAGTATCTCCCTTTATCTCGATTCCGCAGAAACCTCTAAAGAGTATTTGCCAAACTCCACCAGCAGTTGCTAAATGGAAGCCATCTTGAGTGTTGCCGTAAATATTGTGAAGGTCTATGAAGGCACATTTTATGAAGTAGTCGTAGGCTAAATCCTCATAGCCGAGCCATGATGCTACTATACTGTATGCGGGCATTGAAAGTGATGATGCATGAGTGGTTCTAACGACATAGTAATCAAAGTTCTTCTTGATTGTTTCGAGGTCAAACTGTTCTTTAAGGAGATACTGCGCTGCTATGACATCGGCTTGCTTAATCAGCTTTGTCTTTCCTAAGTTTCTCTTTACTTCCTCTGGAAGCCTATTTTCTCCAATACCATAGGGATCAATCGTGTAATCCATTAGATCAAAGTAGCCGTCAAACTGTTCGAAGACTCCATTTACTTGCCTTGGAATGTAGATTTTTTCAGCAATTTCGAGCCATTTCATAACTTCCTCTTCATTCACTCCAATTCTTTTTACAGTTTCGAGCCAATCTCCTCCGAGTTCTTTAGCTTTTCTATAGTACTCGGCTGCTAAAATGAGGTTATATTTTGCCATTAAATTTGTGAAGAAGTTGTTGTTTACATGTTCATGGTACTCATCTGGACCAATAACTTTCTTAATAACATAGCCCTTTTCTTTATCATATTCCACTCTGCTTGCCCAAAATCTTGCGGTTTCCAAGATAATTTCAAGCCCATATTTGGACATAAAGTCATCATCGTTAGTGAATTTGTAATAAAGTTCCACTGCATAGGCTATATCAGCGGTTATATGATGTTCCTCCTCACCGGTGTATATTCTAACTACACCTTTTCCTATCATATCAAGAGGAATAAGGGGTGGTGTTGCTTCATAACCATCATCTGCTGATTCCCATGGAAATTGAGCCCCTTTATATCCATTAAGCTTTGCATTTTCTCGTGCGGCATCTAAGTTATTGTATCTATACATTAGCATTTCCCTAGTTTTTTCTGGAAAGACAGCCATGAAGAATGGCAATGCATAGATTTCCGTATCCCAAAAGACGTGTCCTCTATAACCAAAGCCATGAATTCCCCTTGCGGTTAATGATATTTTGCTATCCTTTGGCATGGACTGAATTAAATGGAAGAGACTGAACTTTAAGCCTTTTTCAGCTTGATCATCACCATCTATTTCAATGTTGGCTTTTTCCCAAATTTTTTCCCAATATTCTTTATGTTCCTTGTAGAGTTTATCAAAACCAAGAGCTCTAGCCTCCTCTATCTCTTGAAATGCTTTATCTTTCAGGTTTGAATCCTCAGAGGAGATTATAACTATATATTTTATGAATTCATAGGTCTTGCCTTTTTCAATTTTAACGTTTAAGATCTCGGTTATGCCTTTTGTATTTTTAACAACTGTTCTTTTGATATTGCCTTCACTTACAAGAGAACTGGCTATTTCAATTTTATACTTTCCATCTAAGGTTCGAACGCCTGCGTAGATTCCCTTTTTACTTTCCTCAAGCTCTTCAACGTTGTAATGTTTTATCATTATCTCGTTCCTATACGATGGATTGGCTACATCTGTCTCAATTGGACTTATTAACGTTAAAAGACCATCTCTATCTGCTTTGATTTTAAATTTTAGAATAGCCAAATTCTTTCTCTTTCCATGAACTATCCTTATGCTCTCATAGTCTATTTTAGCACCGCTTTGAGTCTTTACACTTACAAAAGTTTTCAGTGTTGCATCTTCGATATCCAGCTCTCTCTCGTAGTTTAGGAGCTTTTGACCGCTTAAGCATATCGGTTCGCCGTTGAAAAGTGCTTGTATTCCTATCACCCTTGGGGCATTGATGATCTCTCTATAAAAGTAGGGAGCATAATCATAAACTCCAGCTATCGTTGTTCCATAGATTGTTGGTTCAAGTTCAATTTCGCCCCTGATCCCAATATGCCCATTTCCCAATGTGAGAATTGTTCCGTAAATTCCTTCTATTTTGGGGTCATATTCTTTAAACTTGAAGCTGTATTTCATGGATGGACCTCCTTACCTTATTAGAGATCTAATTTTCTCTAAACTAACCTCATTAAAGTCTCTAAAAGTTAAGTCAGCCTTAAGGTCAGCTTCTCTTATATAACCGAGGGTTAACATGTTTAGCTCTTTAGCTGCCTTTATTCCAGCTGGAGCATCTTCAACAACTATGAATACCTTTAGATTAGGAAACTTAGATTTTAGCTCTTTCAAAGCCATTTTAAAGACTTCTTTTTTGCTAGGAGCTAAACCACTTACATTGATATCAAAGAGATCACTTAAGGAAACTTTTTGTCCGTTGAATTCAACTTCTATTTTCTTGCTAAGCTTTGCTGCATTTTTTGATGCCGAGGCTAAAGCATGCTTTATTCCTGCTTTTTTTGCTTCAATTAGAAATTTTATGGCATTTTCATTAATTTCGTACTCTCCTTTGTCAAACATCTCATTCACGATTTTGTTCTTGAAATCTGCAAATTCATGGAGGAGTTTTTGTTTTTCTTCTTCTGTTTGGGCATTAAACTTTTCATAGACGCCTTTCAGAGTTAATATGTTGTCTGCTCCTTCATACCTTGGCTTTCCTGAGACATAATGGACATAGAAGTCGTGATCAAAGTCGTTAACACCGTAGTGCTCAGCTGCTCTTCTCCAAGCTTCTTCATGGGGAGTAAAAACTAGGACACCATCGAAGTCCCAAATCATGCCTATTTCATTCATATTTAATCCCCCTGAGACTATTTTTCAACTTTTTCTATAGTAATCCGTTGAGCCTCAATGTCTTCAACCTCTGCATCAAAACCTCCTACAGTCATTGTTCCCTCATTAGTTTCCAAAACAAAGTTGCTTATAATTCCTAATTTGTTAACAGAACGTACTTTCCCCCTAATCTTTATGGGCAATCCTTCTTTTACATCTCTTCCCTCAACGCTTACGATAGGTGTATATTTAAGCTTTAGAAGTGTTCTAATTTCCTCCAGTGCCATAGAGAATTCTATAAAGGTTTTGGGGTAAATCTCTGGTCTTGGTTGCCAGCAGAGTACATCCTTAGCCTTCAGCCACAAGTTATTATGAATGTTCAAAAGCCTAAGAAAGAGATCTTTTTCCTGCACAACATATCCATAAATCTCGGAGTTTGAGACTGGTGATTTGTTGGTACTAAAGAATCTTCTTCTGGAATACACTCCAACTGAAAGATCAGAGATTATTAAAAGAAAATTCCCAAGTTCAGAAGTCTTTATCTTTACTTGATCTTTAAACAACTCAAATTCACTGAACGTTCCTAATCCTGGGTAGACTAGAAGATACAAGTTTACTCCTCTTTGAAGAGCACTCAAAAAATAAGGCTTGAGTTCTTTAAAGATAGAATATGGAAGTTCTGCTCTGATCTCAACTTCTGCAGAGTTTATAGTTTCAATTACACTTGAGATAATTCCATCCAAACTTCGAACTATTGAAATATAGGGTCCTTCTTCCTCTGATCTGCTCCTTATCTTCTTAAGCTCTTCTTCAAGAGTTCTTTTTAGAATATCAAGTTTCATCTTTTGAACATCTATTAAAGAAGTAATATCACTTGCTATGTAAACTCTTGGTCTTCCAGCTGAAGCTCTTACAAAACCCTTCCTAATAAGGCTTTGAATTATGTTATAAAGTTGGGGTTGATGAACGTCTAAAGAATCTAACAAATCCTTCACTGTAGCACTTTTTTTTATCCAGATCGTTAGATAAACTTCTGCTTCTCTTTTTGTTAAGCCCAACTCTTGGAGCTTTTTAATAACCGTTAGAGTGAGATTCTCCATAAATATGTTCCCCCCATCGACACCATCAGCACTAAATTAAGATAACATTTTTACTATTTAAATATATTGTAGAAAATAAAGATAAAGTTTATATAATATTATTGTAGTATAAAATGTGAAGTCCCCTGTATAGAGGTGTTGAAGCATGAAGAAAAAAATGGTCCACAGTCTTGTTTTAGTTTCAGTGCTTTTGTTGGCTATTGTTGCAGCTGGATGTATAGGTGGAGAAAAAGAAACAGCAACTCCAGAAACCATTGTAAAGACAGAAACAAAAGTAGAAACAAAGGTTGAAACCCAAGAGAAAGTTTTCATAAGGTTTGCTGGCTGGAGTGCTGGAGAAACTGAGATGAAGAAGTATCAAGCACTCATTGAAGAATTCGAAAAGAAAAATCCAACAATAGGGGTTAAATACGAAGTCATCACCCAAATGTTCCATGAGAACATTTTAGCTTCATTTGGAGCCGGGGTAGCACCCGATGTCTTCTACGTTGACAGCTCATGGTCACCAATCTTCATAGAAAAAGGAGCATTATATCCAATCTCTGACCTCGCAGACAAGAGCTTTATTGACCAATTCTATCCATTCCTATTAGAACCATTTAAGAAAGATGGAAAGCTCTATGGGCTTCCAAAAGACTGGAGTATGTTAGCCCTATTCTATAACAAGAAGCTCTTTGCACAAGCTGGTTTAACAAAGCCTCCTGAAACCTGGGAAGAATTAGAGCAATATGCAAAGATTATTGCCGAAAAGACTGGAAAGCCAGGATTGGCCATATATTTGGGAGGATTCAACAGGTATGTTCCAGTTGCTATTAGCAATGGCGCTCCAAAGCCATGGTTTGAAAAACCAGCAGATGCTTCATGGTTTGACAACCCAGTTGTCAAGGAAACATTAACATGGTACATTAACTTGTACAGAATTGGTAAGATTGAAATGGAAAACCAAGGAAAGACACCCTATGTTGTCCAACCAGGTGACGTTGGAGCTGGTTGGTTAGGAGATGCCTTTGGTCAACAAGAAGTTGCAATGGTGATAAGTGGTAACTGGATGATCCCATTCTTAGCGGATCAATTCCCAGACTTCAAGTATGGTGAAGATTGGGACATTGCTCCAGTTCCAGCTGGAAAGAAAGGAAGAGCAACTATGGCATATACCGTTATCTTAGGTATAAACGCAAAGTCTGAGCACCCACAAGAGACATGGAAGTTTGTTGAGTATGTCTTAGGTCCAGAAGGACAAAAAGAGCTTGTAGTTAAAGGTGGTCACGCATTACCAAGCCTAAAGGGCTTTGAGAATGATCCAGACATGTGGCCACAACACGCAAAGACACTATCATTCAAGTATGACAATGTGGTAGTATTCCTATGGGGTCCAAAGTCAGGTATCTTAGAGGGTAAATTCAGTGATGCAATGGCAGCAGCAATGAGAGGAGAAATAACTCCCGAGGAAGCCATAGCAACCATGAAGCAAATTGTGGAAGAAGAGCTAAGCGGTTGAGGTGATTTTTATGCCTCTTTTTAAATCATTTTCTTCTTTTTATGAGAAGTCTAAAAATAAGGAGATTGTAGCTGGTCTCTCTTTGATTTCAATTGCAGTTTTATTAAATCTAGTTTTTGGATACTTTGCTATGATATTTGCCTTCTACCTGAGCTTCTTTAAGTGGGATTATATTGGTGAGATGCAGTTTGTTGGTTTAAAAAATTTTGCAATCGTGCTTAGAGATTTAAGTAGAGGTCTTCATGGTTCTTATTACTTAATTGCTCCTTTCTATACAGGTTTGAAGAATATTTTAATCTATACCGCTATTGTAGTTCCAGTTCAAACATTTTTAGCTATTGTTTTGGCTTCTTTTGCTAATCAAAAAATTAAGGGACAACAATTTTTTAAAGTCTCTTATTTTCTTCCTGCAACGACCTCTTCGGTTATAATCTCACTAATTTTCATTTGGCTGTTCATGAAAAATGGATTTATTAATTATGTGTTTGATCTCACAGTGCCTGGTTTTCAACCAATAGATTGGTTAAATGATAAACGGTATATCCTTCTAGCAATTTCAATGGTTGCAATTTGGGGAACCAGCGGTCACTTCATGGTGTCATTTTTAGCAGCTATGCAGGCAATACCAAAGGAACTCTATGAAGCCGCAATGCTTGATGGAGCAGGTCCAATCAGAAGATTCTTTTTCATAACAATACCAATGCTTAGACCTATGATAGTTTACGTCGTTGTCATGGGCTTAATCGGCGCACTGCAGATGTTTGATCTAGCATGGGTTATGGCAGGAGCAAGTGGAGGTCCGGGAGGTGCTGGTTATACAGTTGCCTTGGACATATATAATGAAGCATTTACAAGGATTAGACCTGGAGTTGCAGCAGCTAAAAGTTGGTTCTTGTTTGCTATAATATTCACAACTACATACATCTTCCAAAAGAAGTACGGGAGGGCTTTAAGATGACTCCCAAGGAAAGGGAGAACCTCATAAAAAAGGCTTGGATTTTAATAACTTACGTAGTCCTCATAACTTTTGCTTTAGTCTATTTAACTCCCTTTATTAGATCAATCATAGCATCATTCATGAATTGGGCTCAAGCCTCTAGATATCCTCCAGAATGGATTCCAAATCCTTTTACATTGGAAAATTATGAAAAGTTATTTAGACTAGAACTTTTCCCAAGATGGATTAGAAATACTGCACTTTATGCTGGACTAATTATTGCTGGAAATATCCTCTTTTCGACAATGGCAGGTTACGCTTTTGCTCGCCTAAGGTTTCCAGGAAGAGATGCAATATTCTCAGCTCTACTTTCGCTTATGATGATCCCAATGTTCGTAACCTTAGTTCCCAACTACATCATAATCTACAAGCTTGGATTAATAGACAACATCTTTGGATTGGCATTACTTGGGCTAACAAATGTTTCAAGTATTTTCCTAATGAGACAGTACTTTATGTCGCTCTCAAATGAAATATTTGAAGCAGCACGCTTAGATGGGTGTGGGCCAATAAAATCATTCTTCTTTATTGCGTTGCCCCTTGCAAGACCAGCACTAGGAGCAGTAGCTGTATATCAATTCCTTGGTTCTTGGAACGCATTTATAGGACCATTGATATTCTTAAGATCACCAGAGAACTTTACACTTCCAGTAGGTTTAAGTTTTGCTTTCCAAAGAGCTATGTGGGTTGAATACACCCCAATCATAGCGGGGTCTATAGTTGCCTCTGCTCCCACGATAATATTATTCCTCCTGCTTAATAAATACCTGATTAGAGGAATAGTAATCACTGGAGGTAAGGGATGATGGCGAGGGTTTTGCTTAAAGAAGTAACTAAAAGATTTGGCAATTTAATTGCTGTAAACAAGTTAAACCTTGAGATTAAAGATGGTGAATTTATGGTGTTACTTGGTCCAAGTGGATGTGGAAAATCAACTACCCTTAGAATGATAGCAGGACTTGAAACTCCAAACGAGGGTGAAATTTGGATAGGGGATACACTCGTTAATGAGATTGATCCTACAAAGAGAAACATTGCTATGGTTTTTCAAAGCTATGCTCTATATCCTCATATGACTGTCTTTGGAAACATTGAATTTCCTCTAAGAATGTCTGGAGTTCCAAAGCAAGAGAGAGCTAAAAAGGTAAAGGAAGTTGCTGAATTCCTTGGAATAGCGGATTTGTTAGATAGAAAACCAAGTCAATTAAGCGGTGGACAGCAGCAGAGAGTGGCTTTGGCTAGAGCTTTAGTTAGAGAGCCTCAGGTTTTCTTGTTGGATGAACCTCTCTCAAACTTGGATGCAAAGATTAGAACTCAAATGCGTTTTGAACTTAAAAAACTTTTAAGTTATGAACTTGGCATTACGACAATTTACGTTACTCACGATCAAGTTGAGGCAATGACAATGGCTGACAGAATAGCGGTTATGAATAAAGGAGTTTTACAGCAAGTTGGAACACCCGATGAGATATTCTACAAACCCTCTAACACATTCGTTGCAACTTTTGTTGGAAGTCCTCCAATGAACTTAATAAAGGGAGAAATAAGGAGAAAAGATGGAGAGGTGTTCTTTGAAACTGAATACTTCACATTAAAACTCTCTCCCGATGTGCCTGAGGCTGAAGAAATTATCCTAGGATTTAGACCCCAACATGTGGATGTTGCATTAGAACAGAAAGATGACTATATATCAGGAAAACTCCTAGGTGTCGAGAAGCTTGGTGTAGAGAACTATGGTCACATCACTTATGGCAACACAGACATAGTCGTCAGGGTTCCTGAGGACATAAGGATTAGTAGAGGGGAGATATACTGGAAACCACAAAAGAACAGGATTTATCTATTTGATCCAAAAACGGGAAAAACGATCTATGGATAAGGGGGATAGATTTTGAAAAAACTGCTTATTCCTTTATTTATTATTGTATTTTTAGTAATTGGGCTTGATTTTGATTGTACTCCACCTCTTGAAGGATATGTAAGAGTTTCAGATAAACCTATTCTGTCACCCGGAGATTTTCCCTTTGATTCTAAAGCGGCATTTAATCCTGCAGCTGTAGTTATCAATGACACTATTTATTTATTCTATAGGGCTCAAGATAAGAAATTCAGGTCATATATAGCCCTTGCAATCAGTAAAGATGGGATAAACTTTGAGAAATATCCTAAGCCAATAATTTATCCTACCCTTCCAGAGGAAAAGATGGGATGTGAGGATCCGAGAATTGTAAAGGTTAATGATACTTATTATATGACTTACACCGCTTTTGACGGTTCCACCGCTAGGCTTGCAATAGCATCGAGTAAAGATTTAATAAATTGGAAAAAGCATGGAATTGTTTTCCCTGAATGGCCATGGACAAAAAGTGGTGCAATACTCCCAGTTAAAATAAATGGAACCTATATCATGTTTTTTGGAGACTGGAAGATATGGATTGCATATAGTGAAGATCTCATACATTGGAAAGCTGATTGGAAAAATCCAATACTTGAAGCGAGAATGGGAATGTTTGATGAGCGTCTTGTAGAACCAGGACCTCCACCAATATTGACAGACAAAGGGATTTTATTGTTTTATAATGGAGCAAGCTGGGAAAAGGGTTATAGTATTGGATGGGCTCTTCTTGACCCTTCCAATCCATACAAAGTCATTGCAAGGTCTGACGAGCCTATATTTGAGCCACAGTTGCTTTGGGAGAAAATAGGGAATGTTCCGAACGTCGTTTTTGCTGAGGCATTAGTTAGATATAAAGGAAAGTGGATTATGTATTACGGAGCTGCGGATAAGTACGTTGGAGCAATTGAAGCGCCAGCATGCAGGGTTAAGTTCTATGGAAAAGAAATTCACAGTAAATGGCTTAACGAAGCACTCTGGAGGCTCTATGGGAAAAGTTATCCATAAACTGGAGCAAAGTTTAAAAGCCCTCTCTCCAACTTTTCTCCATGCTTTATGTTGAGATCCTTGGGAATTTACCAAGCTTAGCAGAAAGTGAAGTTAAAGCCCTTTTGGAGCTAGCGGATAATAATTTCAAAGTTCTTGGGAGAGATTACTTGCTCTTAACTTCCAATGCTGATGAAAGGGCTTATTCGTTTTTAAATCGCTTAGGCATGGCTCATGAATACGGTGTTTTACTTTTTGAAGCTAAAAGTTTGGAGGAGCTTTATGAGACTGCAAAGGATATTGAGTGGAGGAACTTAGTTAAAGAGCCTTTTGCTGTTGATAATGAAACAATGCTAAATTGTAAATATGAGGTTAGAGAGATTGAGAGAGAACTTGGTGCAATAATTTATCACCAGGGTTTAAAAGTTAATTTGAAGACTCCAAAAACAGTTGTTAGAGTTTATTGTGGCAATAAGCTTTGGGTTGGAATTAGGAAGCATCGCTTCAGTCCAAAGGAGTTTGAAAAAAGAAAAGCCCATCACAGACCTTTCTTTAAGCCGATCTCTTTACATCCAAGAATTTCAAGGGCTTTAGTAAATCTCGCAAGAGCCAAAAATGAAGTTTTAGATCCTTTTATGGGTTCTGGAGGTATTTTAATTGAAGCTGGTTTAATGGGATTGAAAGTCTATGGTGTTGATATAAGAAGGGATATGGTAGAAGGGGCGAAAATTAACTTAGAGCATTATGGAGTTAAGGATTATGATCTAAGAGTGGGGGATGCTACAAAACTCAAAGAAGTCTTTCCAGATAAGACTTTTGAAGCCGTTGTAACTGATCCCCCCTATGGGACTTCTGCAACTTTAGCTGGAAGGAGGAAAGATGAACTATATATAAAAGCCCTAGAAAGCATATATGAGGTTTTGGATGGTTATTTAAGTATAGCTTTTCCAAAGAGCTTTGATGCTGAAAAAATTGCAGAGAGGATTGGTTTTAAAGTTCTGGAAAAACACTATCAGAGGGTTCATGGTTCTTTAGAGAGGTATTTTTATGTAATGAAAACTTAATGGTGTTAGTTATGAAGGAACGTTACTTTAGTGAGAGCTTTTTGGTGAAACTAAGGGAAAAATACTTTCGAGAAAGGCAATGGAAGAAATTGAGGAAGTTTAAAAGAGTTGCCATACTGGGGATAGATCTTCAAAAATATTTCCTTAATGAAGGATCTAAAGCATTTCTTCCTTCATCAAAAGAATTCATAGAACATTTAAGAGAATTTTATGACAATATCAATGCTCCAATAATCTTTACCCGACATCATGATGAAAACAATTTGATGGAGTTTTGGTGGGGCAGTAAATTAGAAAAAGAAAGCGAGTTTTTTGACATTGTGGATGATCTTAAGCCTTTTAGTGATTACATTTTGGACAAAACTTCCTACAGCGCTTTTTATAAAACCAACTTGGGAGAACTATTGAAAAATCTTAAAGTTGAAACAATTGTAATAACAGGCGTTATGACACATCTATGCTGTGAAACAACAGCCAGGGAAGCTTTTATAAGAGGATTTAGGGTCATATTCCCAGTAGATGGAACTTTAACTCAAAACAGAGCTCTTCATGAAGGAACTATAAGGGCAATAGCTCATGGATTTGCTGTAACTCCTCTGCTGGAGGAGGTGAAAGAGTGGCTCTTGTCGGAATAGTTGGAGGGGGTATTGGAGGAATTGCAACTGCTGTTCAGCTCAAGCGTTATGGGATAGATGCTCTCATATTTGAACGCGAAGCAATTGGTGGTTTAATAAGGAACGCTTATTCTGTTGAAAATACAATGTTCTTTCCAGATGGGATTAAGGGAGTAAAAGTTGTTGAAATTCTTCAAGAATATGTCAAAAAATATGAGCTCAAAATTCTATACGAAGAGGTTGTGAGAATTTTGAAAAAAGGAAATCTCTTCAGAGTTATTACAAATAAAGGAGAATATACATTTAAGTACGTTGTTATAGCCAGCGGGACTAAACCAAAAAGACTTAACTTGAACACATCAAGGCTATTTTATCATGTGATTGATGTTCCGGAAGGGAACTTTGAGAGGGTTTTAATAATTGGTGGAGGGGATGTAGCTTTTGATTATGCACTAACTATGAGTGAAAGGGCAAAGGAGGTTATAATACTCACAAGAAGTGAGCCTAAAGCATTACCCCTACTCAGAGAATATATAAAAGAGAGGAAAAATGTCTCCGTTGTTAAGGGTCAGGTTTTAGATGTTGGAGAGCGATTAGCTAAAACAACAGCTGGAAATTTTGAATTTGATGTAATATTAGTAGCCATTGGAAGGGAACCAAATTTGGACTTTGCAAGAGAAGTTTTAAATGAGGAAAATGTCTTTTTAGTAGGAGATGTCAAAAATGGGATATATAGGCAGACAGCTTTAAGCATCGCAGATGGAATAAAAACTGCAATGGAGATTTGGAGGAGGGAGAGATATGGAGATACTTAAGGAGATTGGGGATGAGAGAGTAGCTAAGGTTTATATCGGAAAGACATCGAGGGGAAACATAGTTGAGTTTGTAGAGTCAACTCCTACTAAAAATATAGACGAAAAATGGGTATTGATAATTTCATCGCTCAATGGCTGTCCCGTTGGATGTAAAATGTGTGATGCTGGCTTCTTTTATAAAGGGAAGCTAACTGTGGAAGAACTTTTAGAGCAGGTGGAGTATCCTATAAAAAGGCGCTTTCCAGATGGAAAAGTCAGAACAAAGAAATTTAAGGTTCAATTTGCAAGAATGGGAGAACCTTCTTTTAATCCTGCTGTTCTCGATGCTTTGAGGGTTTTAGGTGAAAAATATGAAAACTTTCATCCATCTCTTTCCACGATAGCTCCAATAGGAACTGATAGGTTCTTTGAAGGACTTTTAGAGCTCAAAAAAGAAATGTTTCCAACTAACTTCCAGCTTCAGTTTTCAATTCATTCAACTGATTCAAAGCAGAGGGATGAAATAATACCCGTCAAAAAGTGGGGCTTTGAGAAAATTGCTGATTATGGAGCAAGATTTTATGATGAAGGAGGAAAAAAGATAACGCTCAATTTCGCTTTAGCTGAAGAAAATGTGGTCGAGGCAGATGTTATTGAAGAGTATTTCCCAAAAGAATACTTTTTAATCAAAATAACTCCCTTAAATCCAACTGTCAGTGTCAAGAAAAACAACCTCAGGAATGATGTTGATTTAAAGAGCGGAATGCCCATAAAGCACAGAAGATTTGTGGAAGATCTCAAAGAGAGGGGTTATGACGTGATATTATCAGTGGGTGACACTAGAGAGAATTTAATTGGTTCTAATTGTGGACAATATATATTGAGGTTCTTAAGGGAAAGAATCGACTTGAGAGAAGCATACGTTTATGTAAAAGAAGAAATTTAAAGACGAAGAATCACGTATCAAAAGGGCTCTCCTTTAATTTTTCATTTACAAACCTTACTATATGTTGCGTGTCTTCCTCTATTGTTTCTGGCTCTGGCTTCATGAAAATATAGAGCACATTTGTTTTAGGTGTTAGTGAGATATGTTTAACGTTCAGGGGATTTGAAAAGCCTTGTAAGAATTGTCTTAAAAGCTCAATGTCTCTTCTTTTCTCAAACAGTGCTTCATATTGCTTCCCATTAACTTCAATAATATCCTTCTGCAAAAGCGGCTCATTTTCAATTTTTGGCTTAAATCTGTAATAGCCCTTTTGAATTAAGTGTATCTCTCTTTTAATTTGAGAGTAAGGACGAACGACTATGTAAAGCTTATCATGTCTGTTTATGATCTTTGAGATTGGAAAGTAAAGTATGCTCTGTCTTGGTAAGAGCGTTAGTGTGTATTCAAATTTGTCAATGTTACCTTCTCTAATTTTATAAAAAGCTCTAAATCCAACGTACCCACCTATCCATATATAATCCTTATCCTTTGGCTTTACAACGTCTTCTATTGCCTTTAAATAATGTTGCATCATCATTAAGTTAAGCTTTCTCCCTTTGAAAAACTGCACAGCTGCAATGGCACCCAAAACCATTATTGCAAGTAAAAATTCAGGTGAAACTTTCATGATTAAACCCCCTTTATCGGATAATATCTCTGCAGTGTCATATCATCATATATCTCAAAATCTGCTATTTTCTCCTCTAAAACTTTTACTATCTCTTTAACAATCTTGGCATGAACTGTCCAGTTCATCGCCATTTCAAAAGGACTCCAAGGAGTTCTTCTTGCTAAACTCAGAAAGATCAAAAATTTATTGTTTTCTTTGATGATCTTGCTTACTATGCCTAACTTAACTATATCTTCCCCACTTGTAGGCTCTATTACCTTTTCAAGCTCTTTGTAAATTTCTTCAATCTCCAACAATCATACCTCCAATTTTTTCAAGCCATTCTAAACCTCTCGGCTCTTCCTCCCACATGGGAACTTTAAGTATATCAACGCCTTTAAATCTCTCTGCAATTTTCTCCATTACCTTCTTTTGAGTTTCTATTTTGACTTTAAGTGTAGGAGGGACATCTTTAAGTTCGATGATCTTGTTAATCACAACTAATTTAAATGGTATCCTGAACTTTCTTAGTGTTTCGTAGGCTCTCTCTGTTTCATAGAAGGGCAACATCTCTGGATTCATAACTGCAATGACGCTTGTCTTGTTTTCATTTGTTATAATATTGTGTACATACTTTATTTCTTCTCTGTATTTCTTAAGCTCTTTCATTACAGCGTCCTCTTCCTCTTCACTTGGGAGTTTATACTCTTGTCCTTCTATAACAAACTTTCTTTCTCCTTGAATTCTTTCTATTGTTTTTCTCCTATCAAGAATCTTTTTTCTAATTTCAATGAGCTTGTTCGTCCAAAGTAAGGCAATTTGAGGTAAAGCTAGAACTCTCAAAGTAAGGCCTGTTGGTGGGGTGTCAAAGATTATAATATCCCATTTGTTCCCCTCTTGTAAAATCTCCTTAATAGCTTCCAAGGTTGCATACTCTTCAATCCCGGGTGAAAAGCTTAGCACCTCAAAGTATTTCTCCAAATTTATAACTGTCAAGTATTTATACATGTGCTTTAGATTTTCTTCCAAGCGTTTTAGGTAGCTTTGAATTAACTTTTCCATATCAAGTTCCATTGCATAAAGGTTCTCTATAATCTTCTTCGGTTTATCATTTAGCTTGATCATAAAGACATCGCCTAAGTTGTGTGCGGGGTCGGTTGAAACTATTAACGTTTTATATCCTTTTTTCGCTAAGGTCACTGAGGTAGCGGCTGAAGTGGTTGTTTTTCCAACTCCACCCTTACCAATGAAAAAAAGGACCTTAAATCCCTCTTTTGGACTTAAATACTCTTTCATTTTATTCACCTCATGTTATTTCAAACATTGCTGCAATTTCACCAAATATATCATCCATATCAACTACTCTCCTCTGCATAACATAGATTTCCCGAACCATATGGGGCATTAGGCGCATAACTAGTGTTGTTGGTGGTGAAGGTATTCCTATAAATGAACCCATTAGGATTAATGCAAAAACATTCTCAAGCTCTTTTTCTTCAAATTCTATATAATCTGTAGAACGTGCTTTGAAAGAGTTTAGAAATCCTCGTAGGAATGCTTTTAAACCTTCAAACATTTAACCACCCCGTTCTAAGATTTATCTCTTTTGTGGATTTTTCTTGCATAACATAAATCTCTCTAATCATGTAAGGTACTAAACGATAGCTTAAATCGATGGGGGGATTTGGAATCCCGATATAACTACCAAGCAAAATTAAAGCAAAGATATTTTCTAACTCTTCGAGTTCCCATTGTATGCCTTTCACATAGTAAAGTTTAAATCCTTTATTAAACTCCCACAAAACCCTTATGGGTAATGATATCCACCATAGAATCTTTTTAAGCATTAAATCGCCTCCAAGAAAGAAATAAATAAAAGAAAGTTTAGAAAGCTTCAAGCAGCAGCCGCTTCATACTCTTCTGCTGGTGCCTTCCATGCAAGGTAGAAGTCGTAAGCTAAGAGGAGGTTTAAGAGCAAGCCGACAACCAATGAACCCTTGGCACCTATTAAGGTTGCTCCGCTTAGTGGAATTACCATGATGTACCATATAATACCAGCTGTAACTGTTATCCAAAGGAATAATGCTGGGATTAAAACTGCATAGCTCCATGTTCCTGCTTTTTGTATCTTGTATGCCCATAATGCAGCGGTCATCATTGCAATTGAAGCTAATAACTGGTTCATACCAGCAAATGCGGGCCATAACACCTTATAACCCGCTCCCCATGCTAAGTAAGTTCCAAGTGAAGCAATTATGATTGATGCGACCCACTTGTTTGTTATGGTCTTGTAGATTCCTTGGGTAGTGTCTACAACCATTCCAAAGACTTCTTGCCATGCAAATCTTCCAAGCCTCGTTGCGGTGTCTAATGATGTTAAAGCAAATGCTGAAACCCACAAGCTTGCAAAGGTCTTACCTAGTGTTACATCAATTCCATATAGATCAGCTAATCCTTGTGCATATCCTCCAATGAATGTTCCTAATCCACCTTTTGTGATGTATTGAGTTCCCCATGTTACTGCATCAGCACTTAATCCTGTTAATTTAACACCATAAACTGCTATAGATGTAATGACAATTGTTGATAGGAATCCCTCTGTGAACATTCCACCATATCCTACCAATAATCCATGAATTTCATTGTCCAATTGCTTTGAGGATGTACCGGAACCAACTATTGAGTGGAATCCACTCAATGCACCACATGCAATGACCAATGGAATCGTTGGCCAGAATGGTGAAGGTTGCTTACCAACAACATTAGCAGACCACATTGTAAATCCAGGAACCTCAAAGGGCTTTGCTAATGCTATGAATGCTATACCGCCTATTAACAGTCCGAACCAGAGTATGTAGGCATTTAGATAGTCTCTTGGTTGTAATAGAATCCACACAGGTAGTGATGATGCTGCAATGATGTAAAGCCAGAGCACTATGTTCCAGGTGTGGTAACTTGCTACCAGTGGGTTCTTGAACCCAATGTATACGCCTATTACCAACAATATAAGTCCTATTGCTGTTGCTGCATAGAAGTTTAACTTTGCTTTGTACATTAACCATCCGAGGATTATTGCTACTAACAAGAATAACAGTGACGCTGTTGCTGCTTGTGGAGTGTTTACAAATATGTTTGATACAACTGCAACGAACGCTGCAACTACAAGTAAGAGTGTGAACCATATGTAAACTTCGAAAGCAATACCAGTTCTTTTGCTCATTATTTTACCTGCAATCCATTGAATAGACTTACCATCATATCTAACTGATGCCATCAATGCTAAATAGTCGTGAACTGCACCAATGAAAACATTTCCAAACCATACCCAAAGTAGCGTTGGTAACCATCCCCATGCCATAGCTATAGCGGGACCTACGATTGGTCCAGCACCTGCTATTGAGGCAAAGTGGTGTCCATAAAGCACTAATGGGTGTGCTGGGACATAGTCAACTCCATCATAAAGTTTGTGTGCTGGTGTTGGTCTGCTTGGATCTGCTTTAACTATTTTGCTTTGAAGGCTTTTTCCATAGGTAAAATACAATGCCACATAAATAATTGCAGCTGCCAATATTACAATGGCAGAATTCATCTTGGTAGCACCTCCATGTACATGGTTTTCAGTAAATGGTTTACGAGCATTAAATATATAAGGTTTTTCGAATAAATTATTGTTAAATCGTAAAATCTTCAGACAATAATTCTCATTAATTTGTTTAACATTTAGAAAGGTGTACCAAAAGTTTTTGTAGGTTTTGGAAATCCAAAAATTACAAGATTCCTATTTAAGATTTCAGTGGAATTGCAATATTTGTCATTTATTCAAAAAACATGTGAAAAGATTTAAATCCAAGAAAACCATATTTCTAGAAACCTTTTAACCTGTTTGGGGGATTTAAAATGTTTTCACATAGGATTTTAGGTGTTGATACATCTGAACTTAAAAAAGTCCTTAGCTTAATTAGAGAGGGAGATGTTATCTCATTTGCTGGAGGAGTTCCAAATACCAGAACTTTTCCTCTTGAGAAAATAAAAGAAGCGTTTTTAGAAATAGCTGAAAATCCTGAAGCTTTTCAATATTCAACAACTTTTGGATTTGAAAAGCTTAGGAAAGAGCTTTCAAAATTCCTAAAAAAGACTCAAGGCATAAATGTCACTCCTAATGAGATAGCGATAACCCATGGATCTCAGCAAGGAATGGATATTATAGGGAGAGTGTTTGTTAATCCAGCTGATACAATCATAGTTGAAGCTCCAAGCTATTTCGTAGCATTTTATACGTTTCAGGTTTATGAGCCAAAATTTCTTCAGATTCCATTGGATGAGAATGGACTAAACACTTTCCAGCTTGAAAAGACCTTGAGGAAACTTAAGAGTGAAGGAAAAGGCATTAAGCTTCTATACACAATACCTACTTTTCAAAATCCAACTGGAGTTACAATGAGTGAGGAAAGGAGAAAGCATTTAGTCGAATTAGCAGATGAATTTGAATTTGTTATAGTTGAAGACAATCCATATGGCGATTTGAGATATTCTGGTAGCCATGTAAAGGCGATAAAGCACTATGATAAGAGCGGGAATGTAATTTACCTCGGCACTTTTTCAAAAATATTTGTTCCCGGTTTTAGATTGGCTTGGCTTGTTGGTGACAAGGAGCTTATGGAAAAGATTGAAGTTGGAAAGCAAACCATTGACATCTGTACAAATACGGTTGGTCAATACATTGCCTGGACATTTATGAAAAAAGGCTTACTAAAGAAACATATCGAGGACCTCATAAAGTTCTATAAGCCTAAGAGGGATGTTATGCTTGATTGTTTGGAGGAGTTTATGCCTGGTGGTGTTGTGTGGACTAGGCCTGAGGGTGGGATGTTTGTTTGG